>DGAG01000011.1:287301-310649 GCA_002382325.1 Epsilonproteobacteria bacterium UBA4036 | reverse complement strand
GACTTCTTTATCGGCTTGTTGCAAGGTTGCAGAGGTTATAAAGTTCATTGGTTTTTCTCCATTTTTTTTATAACTATAACCTTTTTAAAAAGATTAAACAATCTGAAAATTGCTATTTTTTAAGATTAGGATTTGGTTTTGTTACGGACAAAATGTTTGACAATAAAACTGGCTGCCATAAAAAGAATAAGTCCTACAAATACAAACAGAGCTATTTTGTCTAAATACATGAGTGACTCCTTGAGGTTAAGTATTACTTTTTATTATATACTATTTTTTCACCCTTGCTGTCAAAAAGAGGGTATTTTTTTTCATTCTTTTTCATTTTCTCCAAAATGGCTTCTTCTAAATCAATGTTATATGCCATACAAATTCGAAGTAAATAAACAGCAATATCTGCGATTTCTTCTTTTAAATGCTCTTTTTTATCTCCTGTTAGATGCTTGGATTGTTCAAAATCAAGCCACTGAAATATCTCAACAAGTTCAGCTGTCTCAACACTTAATGCCATGGCAAGATTTTTAGGGTTGTGGTGTTTATCCCAGTCACGCTCTTTGGAAAATGTTTGAATAACGGTTTGAATCTTTTGCATATCCATACTTTACTCCTTGATCTGTTCGAGTTTATCAAACTCTTTTTTAATGGCTTGTATATCTTCACATCCCACAGACACACGCAATAAATCAATCGGCAGTTGATGCTCTTTCAAAAAAGCTGCTCCTTGCTTTGATTTTATCATATCATAATGAGCCAAATAGACATACGGCATAAGCAGAGTAAACTCTGTACCCAAGCTGGGACCTTTTGCAAAATTCAATGTATCATACACCAAAGCAAAAGGCAAGGTAAACTCCAAAGAGATAAGCCCTCCATAGGCATTTTCATTTTTCATTAACTCTTCATAATATTGATGAGTTTTTCCTAAAGTTGGTGCATAAATTCGTTTGATGTAGGGTTTGTTTTGCAAATAATGTATGAGTTCTTTGGTGTTGGCATTAATTTGATTCATACGGCTTTCATACCCTCTTATTTCATACGCCAATCGTTGCAAATCTTCGATGTCGGGTTTATCACAATGTTTAAAAAACTCTTGATTCATATGTGATAGTTTTGAGTTTTCATTTAAAATCATCGCTCCCATAAGTACATCAGCATTGCCACAGGCAAATTTGGTTAATGATTCCACAAAAATATCAGCATAGGGTTTTAAGTCTAAATTGTATGGTGTTGCCAAAGTCGAATCCACGACCAAAGGAATATGATAGTGTCTGCACAATGCACTTAATCGTTTTAAATCTACCATTTGAACCAAAGGATTAGTAGGCACTTCAGTAATAATGGCTGAAATTTCAAAACCGTTTTGTATTAAGTAGTTTTCAAGTGCATCCAAATCATTAATATTGTAAAAGATTTTTGAGTTTTTAAAGTGATGTTGTACAATATTCATCGTATCCAAATACAACCAACCAAACTGTACCAAAATCGTACGCCCATGACACGCTTGTATGGCTTTTAAACCTTTTAAAACTCCATAAATTGCATTCATCCCTGAAGGAGCTAAACAGATGTTTTCTTTGGGTTGTTCATACGCGTCGCCTAACGTACTTACCACTGTATCGTATGCAGTGGTTACACTTTCATACTCTTCTTGTTGAAGTTGTGAGATAAGCTTGTGTTTATATAGATATCTTTGAGCAAATCGTGAAGAGAGGTTACAGCCCACATGCTGAATAAACGTCAATACTTTTTGCAATTGAGAGGTCTCGTTTAAAACTAAGATGACACCAAAAGGCTCATCAATTTTAAACGGATTGTGAATAAAATATTTTTCACTCACTATTTTAACCGCTTTTTTAGAACTTAACAGTACCACTTCATAACAACTTGGCACTTCATATTTTTTCTTTAAAAACTCAGCCATAAGTTTTAAATAGGGGTGCAATATAAATCTAGGGTAACCGCTTTTGATTTTTTCTTTGATTTGAGAAGTTTGTTCTTCATAGTCAATGACATCTTGCAGTGTTGGCATGGAAACTGAAACGGCATGAACATTATTTACAGGAAGTGTCTCCCCACACGCTATTGGCTTAAAAACGGTTGTTGACATCTATTTTAGTGCTTGTTTAATATCTTCAATTAAATCTTCTACATTTTCCAAACCAATGGAAAAACGAACCGTACTGTCACTGATACCAATGGCAGCTAACTCCTCTTTAGAGAAACTGGCATGCGAAATTTTAGCAGGAATTTCAACTCGAGAATCGGGACTTCCAAATGAACACTTCTCACCAAATATTTTGGTGTTTTCAATAAATTTTTCTGCCAACTCTACGCTTTTAAAATCAACGGTAAACACAGCAGGGATATACTTCATTTGCTCTTTTGCTAAAGCATACTGAGGATGATTTAGTAAGGCTGGAAAGTTGATTGACTCAATATAACTTTGTTGCTCTAAAAAATCGATAATCTCTAAGGCAATTTTTAAATGCTCTTCCATTCGTATTTTTAATGTAGGTAGACCTAAACTGATTAAAAAGACATCCATCGGATTTTGGCTTCTTCCATGGGCATTGGCATAATAGTGCAACTCTTTGGCTAACTCTTGAGTTTTTGCCACAATAGCACCTGCAACTACACTTCCATGTCCACTGATATACTTCGTCGTAGAAAACAAAGAAAAATCTGCTCCTAAATCCAATGGTTTTTGAGAAATAAATGTCGCCAAGGAATTATCTACTGCAAACAAAGCATGGTATTGTTTACATAATCTTGAAACCACTTTTAAATCAATTATTTTTAATCCTGGATTCGTAGGTGATTCGCATAATACTAAATCGATGGGATTATTTTTCAAAATATTTTCTAAGGTTTCATGTTCTAAAAAGTTAGCAAAATGAACAGTAATATTGTATTTGTCTTTGAATATTTTTAATAAACGAAAGGTTCCGCCATAACAATCGGCTTCAACTAAAATATGTGAATTGGCTTTTAAAACAGTTTCAAATAATAAAGCAACCGCTGCAATACCCGTGTGAGTACATACACATCCTGCAGCATTTTCTGCATGGGTAAAAAAGTTTTCTAAAACCTCTCGTGTGGGATTATCACTTCGGGTGTAATCATAGATTTTATCGCCATTTTGTTTTTTTAAATCAAAGGTTCCAGTGTTATAAATAGGAAAATGAGAAGGTGCATACGGATCTTTAATAGTAGAAAACTCTTGAAGATGAGCCAATGAAGTTTCAATATTGTTGTACATATAATTCCTAAAAAATTTTTAGGAATTATATCGTATTGGCAATTAGTTTATGATTTATATAATCACAACTTATTAATTGCAACCACATCCACCGCTTTTGTGCTCGTGATTGTGTTGTGGTTTAGATGCACCTGCTGTTGAACAAGCACTTACACCTGGAGGTGTTGTAGGTTGGATCTCAGCATTACTTGCTCCTCCATTGGCATTAACATTGTCAATTTGAGCAATTAAGTTTTCTGCTGCTCTCATATATCGTTTTCCTGATTGGCTTTGCGGATAGTGATACACGATTGGTTTACCTTCATCTCCACCTACTCGAATACCTGGCTCAATTGGGATGTTGGCTAAAACTTGTGTTCCATATGTTTTTGCTAATTCTTCACAGGTTCCTTGTCCAAAAATATCTGACTCAGTTTGGCAATTTGGACAAATAAATCCACTCATATTTTCAACAATTCCAGCAATGGGGATATGAAGTTTCTTGAACATATCTAAGCTTCTTCTTGAATCATCTAAGGCAACGTGTTGTGGTGTTGTTACGTTAACTCCCGCTGTTACAGGAACACTTTGGGCTAAAGTTAATTGAGCATCCCCCGTTCCTGGAGGCATATCGATAAATAAAATATCCAATTCTTCCCATAAAATATCACGTAAGAGTTGTTCAATGGCTTTCATAATCATAGCCCCTCTCCAAATCAGAGCTTGACCTTCATCCATCAGTGAACCCATAGACATTACATCTACCCCATACGCTTTAAATGGTTTGGCTTTATTTCCAACCACTTCAACTTCAAGTCCTTGTAAACCCATCATACGTGGAATATTTGGACCATAAATATCGGCATCTAAAATCCCTACTCGTTTTCCTTGCATTGCAGCTGCAACGGCTAAGTTTACTGTCGTAGTTGATTTTCCTACTCCACCTTTTCCTGAACTGACCATTACAAAGTTTTTAATTTGAGGAGCAACATTTTTACCGCTCATTGAATTGCTTTGTTGTTTGGGTGCTTCAGGTTTTTTTATTGCAACAGCAATATTGGTAAACCCTAGTTTTCCTAAACATGCTGTAATATCTGCTTTTAATTTGTTTTCAACATCTGCCGCACTTGAAGTAATTTCTAAATGAATAGCACAACTTTGTGCGTCAACGATTTCAACTTCTTTTACAAAACCAAAATCCATAATTGATTTTTGGAATCCCGGATATACTACCGATTGAAGTTCATTTTTAATATCAGAAACTGTTGCCATATTTCTTCCTTTTTATAAATTTTTCGTATTATAATTTAAATAGGATAATTTTTGTCTTAATTTAAACATTTAAATTAAAAAGTTTTTAAAATCAGTAAATTTTCTTTTACCAAAGAAGTATTATAATAAAAAAAGCCTTGCGTATGCAAGGCTTTTAACTATTTGCTTCCCATTGTAACAGGGTGGGCTTCAACGATTTGTTGAGTGATTTTGTATGAACAAAATTTGGGTCCACACATCGAACAAAACTCGGCTTCTTTAAATACATCTTGAGGAAGTGTTTCATCGTGATATTCTCTTGCTCTATCAGGGTCTAAGCACAATTCAAATTGTCGGTTCCAGTCAAATCCGTATCTGGCATCTGACATTTCATCGTCTCGTACTCGTGCATCTTTTCTTCCTCTGGCAATATCTGCTGAGTGCGCTGCAATTTTATACGCAATAATTCCTTCTCGAACATCTTTTGCATTGGGTAATCCTAAGTGCTCTTTGGGTGTTACATAACATAACATCGAAGCTCCATGCCAACCACCCACAGCTGCCCCAATTGCCGAACTGATATGGTCATATCCCGCAGCAATATCTGTTGTCAATGGTCCTAAAATATAAAACGGTGCTTCATGGCAATATTCTCGCTCAATTTTCATATTTCTTTCAACTTGATTTAAAGGTACGTGACCTGGTCCTTCAATCATCACTTGAACATCTTTTTCCCATGCTCGTAATGTTAATTCTCCTAAGATTTTTAACTCACTTAATTGGGCTTCATCTGAAGCATCCGCTAAACAACCGGGTCGTAAAGAATCTCCTAACGATAAAGAAACATCGTATTTTCTACAAATATCTAAGATATCATCGTACGCTTCGTAAAATGGATTTTCTTTGTGATAATGCATCATCCAAGAAGCCATCAAAGAACCTCCACGTGAAACGATTCCCATTTTTCGTTTTGCGACATGAGGCATAAATTGCAGTAAAAATCCTGCGTGTATCGTAAAGTAACTTACCCCTTGTTGCGCTTGTTTTTCAAGTGTTTTAAGCATCGCTTCAATCGTTAAATTATTGATATCGTTTCCACAATCATGAATGATTTGATAAATAGGCACTGTTCCTACGGGTACACTTGAGTGAGAAATTACCGCTTCTCGAATGGCATCAAGGTCACCACCCGTACTTAAATCCATAATCGTATCTGCACCGTATTTTAAACATACATCAACTTTTTCAATTTCGCCGTTAATATCACTTGCCAATGCCGATGATCCAATGTTGGCATTAATCTTACACATTGAAGCAATACCAATTGCCATTGGCACTAAATTTCTATGGTTTACATTTGCGGGAATAATCAATCGTCCTCGAGCAATTTCACTTCTTACTAACTCAACATCTAATTTTTCAATTTTTGCTACATATTCCATATCAGGTGTTATAATGCCTTTTTTGGCATAATACATTTGCGTTCTAACTTCATCATTTTTATGATTATCTAGCCAATCTCTCATACATAAATCCTAATCTAATTTTTCAAAAATTATAGCGAATTAAAATTAGAAAACCTTAATTATTAAAACTAAATTGTGTTTATTATCTTTATGGGTTTCATTTTGTATTATTTAAACCTAAAATAAACAAATTAACTTTTATACAGAGTAAAGATTAAGCTTATTTTTATTAAACTATGTAACTTTTTTACACAAAGGAGTGATATTGAGTGACATTACACTGGTAATGCTGTGTGCTGGGAGTTCTTCTCGGTTTGGACTGAAACCCAAAAAACAATGGTTAAGAACAGAACACACCCCTTTGTGGCTATTTGTAACAAAAAGATTATCTTCGTATTACTCTTTTGCAAATATTATTGTCGTATCTGCTGTAGAAGAGCTTAACTATATGCAAAACTTTGAAGACTCTTTTCTTTATGTCGCTGGAGGCAAAACTCGCCAACACTCCATGCAAAATGCACTTAAACACGTTACTACTCCGTATGTCATGATAAGTGATGTTGCTCGAACGTGTGTTCCACAAACGGTTATTGAAAATTTAATTGCTCAAAAAGGGAATGCCGATTGCATTGTTCCTTACTTAAATGTGAGTGATACCGTGGTGTATGAAACACAAACCATCAATCGTGAAACCGTAAAACTGATACAAACCCCTCAGCTTTCATTGACTTCTGTCCTCAAAGATGCCTTAAATACGCCTCTTGAATACACAGATGACAGTTCAGCCATTAAAGCTTTGGGAGGAACTGTTGTATACGTACAAGGCAGCAATGAATCAAAAAAACTCACTTTTGAAACCGATTTAAAAGAGATGCGTTGTTTAAAGCCACCTGCGTTAACTCACTTTACTGGCACAGGGTTTGATATCCATCCGTTTGAAGAGGGAAAACCTATGGTTTTAGGTGGTGTACAAATCGATGTGCCTTATGGGTTTAAAGCTCATAGCGACGGTGATGTATTGATTCATTCGGTTATTGATGCGTTGCTAGGGGCTTGCGGAGCAGGTGATATTGGAGAGTTTTTCCCTGATACCAATGAAGCGTATAAAAACATTGACTCAAAAAAGTTGTTGAGTACTATTGTTGAGTTTATTGCCCATGTGGGCTATGAAATTGTTAATATTGATGTCACCATTATTGCTCAACAACCCAAAATCAATCCCTATAAGCAACACATCAAAGCCTCACTGGCTTCTTTGTTACACATTGAAAAACCTTTTGTAAATATTAAAGCTACCACGGCTGAAAAACTGGGCTTTATTGGACGAAAAGAAGGGGTAGCCGTACAAAGTATTGCTGCATTAAATTATTATAACTGGAAAGCATTATGAACATATTAATTATTGAAACTGACGTTTATTTGGCACAAAAAGTGGTCTCACGACTCCTTGATGATGGACATTCCTGTGTCTATGTTGAAACAGCGGATGCCATTCCAACAGCGGATAACAACTTTGATATTGTATTGCTTTCTACTTCCATGCCAGGTATTAACAGTGCGGAAATCATCAAACGCTTTTCAGACTCTATTTTCATTTTGTTGGTTTCATATATCAGCGATGAAACAGTAACTGACCCCATTAAAAGTGGGGCAAAAGATTATATTATTAAGCCATTTATTATGGATGAACTCTTACGAAAAATTTATCACTTTCGAGATTGTCGACAACTTAAACGAGAACTGAGCACCATGAAAAGCTATTTGGAATTTATTTTTAGAGATTTGGATATGCCCAAAACGAATCTCTTTTTTGAGCTGCCGTTACTTGTCGAAACAAACTCTCAGATGTGTGTGGATAAAATTGCCTTTGACTTTGCATTTAAATTAAATACTACGATTAAATTTATCTCCTTATCAAAAGACAATTGGCAAAAAGAGATACAAAACAGTACCAAAGAGTTACTCTACTTAACCGATTATCATACCCTTAAAAAAACCTCTAAAGATATTGTCAATACATTAATTGAAGATAAAAAATGTATTATTTGTTCATTGGAAAATGAAAACGATTTCCCTTACCATAAAGGAGAATTGAAGAAAAACGATGTCGTGGTTATCAATGATAATATTATGACCATTAACGACTATGTTAAACTTATGGTAGTCTCATTTCAAAATAAATATCCCGACACGGAACTTTCCAAAAAATTAGGAATTTCAAGAAAATCATTGTGGGAAAAACGAAAAAAACTTAATATCGAAAAGAAAAAATAAGGAACACACTTTGCGAAAACTATTTTTAACTGTTTTTTATACAGGCAATAGCCCCATAGCTCCGGGAACAGTAGGAAGCTTATTGGCACTTATTTTAGGCTTGGGCTTATTACAATATATTTCTGACTCAAATCTTTTTATGCTCTCTATTTTAATCACCGTTATTGCCGTTAAACAAATCAATATCTATGAAAAAGAGGTCGGCGCACACGATGGTAAAGAAATCGTCATTGATGAACTTGCAGGAATGTGGTTGGCATTAAGTATTTGTAATATCACCAATGAGAATATGATCTACTTAGCCCCCTTAGCCTTTATCTACTTCCGACTTTTCGATATTTGGAAGCCTTCCATTATTGGACGAATTGACAAAAATGTAGAGGGTGGTTGGGGCGTTATGGGCGATGATTTGGTTGCAGGAATTGCTGCAGGTGTTGCTGCTAGTGCCACTTATCAGGGTCTTATTTATTTTTCAATAATATAAAAATTAGTCAGTCATTTAGACTGACTAAACTCCTTCCTAATTTTCACTCTCTGTCTCGATTTTAATTAGCTATCTACGTATATTTATTTTACTTTCATAGCGAAACAAGTAAAATAAATTTATATTACTAAAATGTAGTCACAAAGGAACATCATGAGATTTTTTAATAGTATATCTTTATATATCTATAAACTTATAGTTTTAATTTTTTTATTTCCAATAGGTGGTATATTAATAATCTCAACATTTGGTAATAATATTATTGGTAGTTTTTTCTTTGGCAGTTTATTGCTTTTGCTATCCATAATTAAGTTTAATGAACTTCTAAAAGACCCAGATTTTGACTTTAATACATTTGTTTTAGTTATTCTAATTATACCGATTATTATTGACTTCGTATTTAAAGCAAATTATTTAAATTTTCATTTTTTTGATAATATAGATTTTACGTACAACGTTTTAAAGAACTATATATATTTATTTTTTGATAACTATTTAAGTTAAATATTTATAAATATGAATCAATTAGACATAGAATTAAAAGAGTTTTATATACAAGGTATAACCTTGTTTATCATAATAAAATATTTTATTTCTCAATTATTACATTATCTTTATCTTGATTATATACTTATCATAATATATTTTACAAAATATTTGTCAAATAAAGCTTACTTGATTTTGAAAATAGCTAGTTATGTTTAGATTCAAGGCAGAAGGGAATTTTAGTGAAGGAGCTTACTAAAGTAAGTGACTGAGCTACAATTCATCTTCGAACAACGAAGATGAATATAAATAGCTGTTTTAGTAAATTATTTTACTATCTTAGCAAACTCTTTGAAGATATATTTACTTTCATGCGGCCCTGGACTGGCTTCTGGGTGATGTTGCACAGAAAAGACGGGTTTATTATGATATTTTACCCCTTCAATCGTATTATCAAATAAATTTATATGCGTAACTTCTGCAATATCTTTGATACTGTCTGGAACATTATAGTTGTGATTTTGTGCTGTAATTTCTACTATTTTAGTTACAGGATTGGCTACTGGATGGTTACCACCGTGTTGACCAAATTTGAGTTTATAGGTGTCGTGCCCATGTGCAATTGAAAGCATTTGGTGACCTAAACAAATTCCAAACATGGGGATATTTTTGTCAATGAGTTTTTGCACTTGAGCTTTCTCATTTTTCAGTGTTAAAGGATCACCTGGTCCATTGGATAGAAAAATACCACCAATCTCTCCTGCTTCAAAACGTGCAATTAAATCATCTGCTTTAAAATTTGAGGGGATGACTTCAACTTCAAGCCCTGATTCTACTAACTCATTTAAAATATTTCTTTTGACCCCAAAATCCAATACCACTACTTTTTTATCGCTCATTACGGCTTTGTTATATTGCATTTTTATATGATTCCAAGCTCCTGATTTATGAATATAGGCCTCTTTGGTTGAGACTTGTTCAATGTAGTTAATCTCTTCAATTCTTGGGCTTTGTGAAAGTGTTTTTGCCAATTCTTCTTTTGATGAAATTTCAGTTGATGCAATCATCATCATAGAACCTTCATCTCTTAACATTTTGGTTAAGTATCGTGTATCAATATCACAAATTCCTAAAACACCATACTCTTTTAATAAAGCATCTAAATCACCTTGCGCTCTAAAATTTGAGTATTCATGATGATAGTTTCGAACCAATACCCCTTTGCAATGAGCTTTGGTACTTTCCATATCGTCTTTGTTGACACCCACGTTTCCAATTTCTGGCATAGTAAATGTGATAAATTGTCCTGCATAACTCGGATCAGTAATAATTTCTTGATATCCAGTTAATGAAGTATTAAATACGATTTCTCCAACACTTGTTCCTGTTGCACCAAATGAATTCGCTTCCAGAAATGTTCCATTTTCTAAATATATCCATACCTTTTGCATATTACATCAATCCTCTTTTAATTAGTTCTTCTTCATACAGTCTTTGATAGACCAAATCGTACTCTTCTGTTCCGGGTATTAATTTTCGTTTATAATTTTTAATCTTTTTAAATACGGTTTCATCTGCTTCTTCAAATCCTTTAATAAATTCATCAATAGAAGCAAATATGACGTTTTTGACTTGATTATCTGAAACGGTGTAATGAATAAAATCTTCTTCCCATAAATAGTCTAAAATTTTGTGTGCAATATCTGAAAATCTGTCTTCATTGTTTAAAATCACACCCGCTTCATTTGCCATTCGTTTTTTTGCCATCCAAAAAAGTTGTCGATAATCGGCATTATAAAACTCTATACTCTCTTCTTGACTTCGAAGCATTTCATCAACTTTTTCGTCTAAATCCAATTCTCTTTCGATGTCTTCATCTAAAATTCGCTCTACCTCTTTGGCAATACTCTCTTTGGTTTTTCTAATTTCAACAAATGGACAATTGACCAAGTCTCTTGAAATTCTTCTTGAAATATAGGGTGTATGATGCAATTTCATTTTCATTTGTTTATCCTCTTATTATAGTATCGGCTCTCTCTGGAGAGGTTGAAATAATTCCCACTTTCACACCTGTTACTTCTTCTATGGTTTTGATATACTCTTTCGCATTTTGTGGCAGTTGCTCGAACTCTCGAATACCCACAACACTCTCCCACCCAGCAATCTCTTTATAGACAGCTTTAGCTTCTTCTAAATGTGTTGGAACATAGTTGATGATTTCTCCATTGACTTCATATGCTACGCACACTTTAATGGTTTTAAAGCCATCCAAAACGTCCAGTTTCATCAAAGCCAATTGGTCACAACCGTTGAGTCTTGAAGCATGTTTCACTGCAACCGCATCAAACCAACCACATCGTCTTTTTCTTCCTGTAGTTGTACCAAACTCTTTTCCAACGCTCGCCATGGTATCCCCATCAACACCAAAATCTTCACTTGGAAATGGTCCATTACCTACTCGTGTACAATACGCTTTTGTAATTCCTGTTACAATTCCAATGTCTTTTGGGTTGATCCCTAATCCTGTACATGCTCCTGCACTTACTGTACTAGAAGAGGTTACATAAGGGTATGTTCCATGGTCGATATCAAGCATGGTTCCTTGCGCACCTTCTAAAAGAATCTTTTTATTCTCATCTAAGGCTTTCCACACCATATTTGTCGTATTGGTAATAAATGGTGTTAATTTTTCACTGTATGCTGACAACTCTTCTAAAAGCGCTTCTTTGTTGGGTGTTTCAATGGCTAATACATCAAAAATTGCTCTGTTTTGTTCAAAGTACTCAATGATTTTATCGCATAAGTTACTTGGGTTAACCAACTCACCTACTCTAAATCCTACTCGATTGATTTTATCTGAATACGAAGGCCCAATTCCTTTTCCTGTTGTACCAATGGCTTTATCGCCTTTAAGTCTCTCTTTGGCTTGATCAATTAAGGCATGATAAGGCAAGTTTAAGTGAGCTTTGTCTGAAATGTACAATCGTCCTTCAAGGTTTTCAAATTGGCTCATCTCTTTGATGATAGATTCAGGTGATAAAACAACCCCATTTCCAATGATATTAACCGCTTTTGGATTTAAAATTCCCGATGGCACTAAGTGTAAGGCATATCTTACCCCATCAACCCAAATGGTATGACCCGCATTGTGTCCACCTTGACTTCTGCATACCACATCATACTTTTGGGCAAGCATATCTACGATTTTTCCTTTGCCCTCATCGCCCCACTGAATTCCTACAATTACATCTGCTTTCATTTTAATCCTCTAAAACTTTTAATAAATTATCCGTATATAAGGCAAACCCTAACGAGTTCATTCCTTCACTTTTATAACTTCCCCCATTACAAAGCGTTAAATTCTTCTCAATTACTCTGTAATAAATGTCATCATAATATTTCATGCAACCATAATACAAAGGTGCAATCACAATATTCTCATACTCAATATTTGAAACCACATCCAATAGTTTTTCCAATTCACTTTTGATTGAAATGGGTGCAATGGCAATGGCTTCTTGCAAATTTTGACT
This sequence comes from Epsilonproteobacteria bacterium UBA4036, assembly GCA_002382325.1. Lineage (GTDB taxonomy): Bacteria > Campylobacterota > Campylobacteria > Campylobacterales > Arcobacteraceae > Marinarcus. The sequence goes on along the minus strand of DGAG01000011.1, from coordinate 297,917 downwards.
GCTTTTAACCTTGATTAAGGCGTTAAGCCAAGCAATATTTAAATCAAACAGTGTTGCAATCTCACCGTTTTTAAACAGTTCAATATCAAGGTTTAATTCGTTGCATACCAACTTTGGAATATTGATATTACTGATTTGCATAATTGGCGCAATAGTAAGTCTATTTAACACGGTTGCCGTTAAATTAATAATATCCCCAATATTGTTGTGGTTAATCCATTCACATCCGATTTGATAATCTTCAGAGGAAGGATACGTAAACACAGGTTGAATATAAAACCATTTTTTATGGCTTGTTGTTCGACCCAATCGTTTTGTAATGATTCGCACGACATCCAAAGTTGAGTCGGCTCTAAGGGCAACTTGTTCATTTTGTTCATCAAAAAAAGTAATGAGTTTTCTATCATTTTCAATACTTTGATGTTGCGAATAAGAAAAGTTAGGTGTAATCACCTCTTCAAAGCCATTGCTGTATAAAATCTCGCTGACTTTGTTCTCTAGGTTTCTTTTCTTTTTTGCCGTTTTTCCAAAATATAGCCGACTTCCTTTTGGAATTTCGTGTTCAAAAATCATTACTCTCCTTTGAACATAGTTTGTGCAAATATTTTGTTTGCTGTTCCGTCAAATGCTCGAACACCTAACTCATCTAAAGCTAACTCAATGGCATTGACTGCCCATGAAGCTTCAAAATCTTCCACCAATCCCATGTGATTGATTCTGAAAATTTTACCCGCTAAGTGGTCTTGACCACCTGCTATGTTGACATTAAATTTATTCTTCAAAATTTTTCTTATTGCACTTGATTGTTCTGTATAAATTGTTGTCATTGCCTTCGCAGGAGTTTTAGGGTAAATCTCCATTCCAATGGCTTTTAAAGCCTCTTGCGTTGCTTTTGCCCGTAATGCTGTTTTGGCATACAAGTTATCAAAACCATCTTCTTTGATTTTTTCTAAAATGGCCCCTAAACCAATAATCAACGTCGTTGCCGCTGTCCAAGCTGTAGTGTTGGTTCGTTGTTTTTTAATTTCTGTGGCTAAATTAAAATAATATCCCTTAGCGTGTGATTCAATTTTTGCAACGGCATCATTTGATAAACCAATCATCGCTAAACCAGGAGGTAACATCAACGCTTTTTGACTTCCTGTAATTACTGCATCCAAATGGGTCGTATCAATTTTTTCTACCCCAATAGCAGTGATTCCATCTGCAACGATGGTAATATTTTTATTAATTTTTTTAACTTCTGCAGCAATTTGTTCAACAGGATGTCTTAACCCTCCTGCACTTTCACAAATTTGAATAAAAATCGCATCGATGCTCTCATCATTTTTCACGGCATCAACAACCGCTTCTACACTAACAGGTGTATTCCATTCATTTTTAATTTCTGTGTAATCAATTTTAAACGCTGCACATATTTTTCCAAATCTCTCACCAAATTTTCCTGAGTTAATGGTCAATGCTTTTTTATGCGTTAAATTCGTTACACAAGCTTCCATGGCTCCTGTACCGCTAGAAGCTAACATAACCACTTCTGGCATATTAAAAGTTTCTAATAATAATTCTCTGGTATTTTTAAAGATTGCTTCAAACTCTTCAGTTCTGTGATGAATCGTAACATCAGCCATCGCCTTTCTTACAAATTCAGGTACTGGAGTTGGACCTGGCGTTAATAGCATACAATATCCTTATTTCATTAGTCTTTAGTAAAACGGGATATTTTATCGAAATGTTGATTATGAAAAGTTTAAAAGGAAAATTGAGAGTGGTGAGAAGTGACGAGAGATTGTCTTGTTACTCGTTACTTATCACTTGTTACTATTTTTTAAATATACTCAACGCCTTTAGCGCCAGTTTCGATTTGTCCAATGATGTAGCCATCGGTATTGGCAAGCACGGCATCGACATCTTTTGGATTAACCACTAAAATCATTCCTACACCCATATTGAATGTTCGGAACATCTCATCTTGTTCAACATGTTTGCTCATAAATTCAAAAATGGGAAGAACTCGAATCGCATCTCGAGTAATTACGGCTTTTAAATTATCCGGTAAAACTCGAGGTAAGTTTTCAGTAATTCCTCCTCCTGTAATATGGGCTAATGCATTGATTTTATCTTTGTTGGCTTTGAACTCTTTGACATAAATTCGTGTGGGTTCAAGTAAAACATCGATTAATTTTCTTCCGTGAAAATCGTCTTCAAATTTCATTCCCAATTTTTCAATTAAGAGTTTTCTAACCAGTGAAAAACCATTTGAGTGAACACCTGAACTTGGTAACGCAATCAAAGTATCACCCGCAGCAATTCTTTCCACTCGGTTTAACTCTGATTTTTCTGCAATTCCTACACAAAATCCTGCTAAGTCGAAATCACCTTCTTTGTACATTCCTGGCATTTCAGCCGTTTCACCACCCACTAAGGCACACTCACTTCGAATACACCCCTGGGCAATCCCAGCTACAACTTGTGTTGCTTCTTCCACATTCAGTTTTGCGGTGGCATAATAGTCTAAGAAGAAAAGAGGCTCTCCAAAATTACACAATAAATCATTGGTACACATAGCAACCAAATCAATCCCAACTGTATCAAATTTTTGTGAATCAATTGCCAATTTAAGCTTGGTACCCACACCGTCTGTTCCTGATAAAATCACAGGTTCTTTGTACCCTTTTGGAAGTTCAAATGCCCCAGCAAATGAACCAATTCCTCCCAAAACACCTGGTATCATAGTAGATTTTACAAGCGGTTTGATGTTTTCTACAAACGAATTTCCTGCATCAATATCTACCCCTGCATCTTTATAGCTTACTGTCGCCATTTCATCCCTTTTTTGTTGCAAATATTCATCTTGACTTTAAAATTACGTATAAAATTTTGTGCTAACCGAATATTTTTATATACTTTAAAATTTTTTGGGTATTATAACGAAAATTTAATAAAAGATAAGGACTTTAACCATGTCAAGCATAGAAAATAAACATTTTGCTTTTAATGAAATGATGACGCACATTCCTTTGTGTACGCATAAAGAACCCGAAAATATTTTAGTTGTGGGAAGCGTTGATGAAGAGTTTAAAAAAGAGGTTGCAAAACACAAAGTAACCGTAGAATATGGTGATACTTCGATTATCACTTCAAAAAATGAAAAAAATATTGATGTAATTATTTTAGCTTCGGGAAATTTAGATGAATTGTTATTGGCCAATATTCAAAAAGTTTTAAAAGACGATGGTATTTTAGCCTTTGTAAGTGAAAGTTTTAACAGCGATGAAGCCAAGTTAAAAGCAGATTTGACTTTAGTAGGAAGCCAATTTTGGATTGCAATGCCTTATAAATTCAACCATACAACCGCGATTTTAGCTTCTAAAAAATATCACCCAACAGCGGATATTGTTTTACAAGTGTCTGACCTTTTAGATGATGTGAATTATTACAGCACAGAAGTACACCATGCTTCATTTGTATTTCCATCGTATATCCACAGAAAACTCACTGGAATTGCAAAACGATAATTTAAGAATTTAATTGATTGATTTATTGTACAATTGCGTATGAAAAATAGAACATTTACACACGCAATTGCTTTAACAGGAGGAATTGCAACGGGCAAAAGCACCGTTTGCAGCCTCTTGAGACTTCACGGATTTCTCACCATAGATGCCGATAAAATTGCTCATAAACTTTTAGATGAACACCATAAAGTCATTGCTTCGATGTTTGGTGAACACTATGTTCAAGAAGGAAAAGTTTTACGTAAAGAGTTAGGGAAAATCATTTTTTCAAACGAAGAAGCCAAACTTAAACTTGAAGCATTTATTCATCCTTTAATCAAAGAAGAGATTGAAAAAGAGGCTGCGATTTTTGAAGCACAAGCCAAGCCTTATTTCATCGATATTCCTCTGTTTTTTGAGAAAATGCACTACCCCATTGAAAGAAGTGTTGTCGTTTATACCCCAAAATCTTTGCAAATAGAACGACTCATGAAGCGAGACAATATCAGTGAAGAAGAAGCCCTTTTAAAGATTTCCAATCAAATGGATATTGAGAAGAAAAAAGAGTTAGCCACATTTATCATTGATAATTCAAGTAGCTTAAAAAACTTACAAAACGAGGTTGAAAACCTAAAGGAAAAACTATTATGACTTACGCTAAATACAGTGCCAGTGGCAATGATTTTGTCATTTTCCACACCTTTATAGAAAAAGATTATTCCTCCCTTGCCATTGAATTATGCAACAGAACTCAAGGCATTGGAGCAGATGGATTGATTGTTTTAGTTCCGCATGAAAGCTATGATTTTAAATGGCTATTTTACAACAGCGATGGAAGTGTTGCCTCTATGTGCGGTAATGGAACACGAGCATGTGCCCATTATGCGTACACTCATGGATTAGCCTCAAAACAGATGACGTTTTTAACAGGCGCAGGGACAATTGAATGTAACGTTGAAAATGACGTTGTACAAACCCAATTAACCCCACCAAAAATTATCAACGAAAGCTTTGAAGAAGAGAGTTTCACGTGGTTTTTATGTGATACAGGTGTTCCTCACTTGGTTGCAATAGTTGATGACTTGAATGTATACAATAAAGAATTGGCTCGAAATTTACGTTTAAAATACAATGCCAATGTAAATTTTGCTAAAATAGAAGATAAAAAAATTTATGTAAGAACGTATGAACGTGGCGTTGAGGATGAAACGTTGGCGTGTGGAACAGGTATGGCAGCGTGTTTTTTAAGAGCCAATTTATTGGGTCTTGTTGATGACACAGCATATGTGTATCCCAAAAGCAACGAAGAACTCACCTTAAGTAAACATCAAGAGACCCTTTTATTTAAAGGCTCAGTTAAACATATTTTTACAACAATCCTATAATAAATTAAACCAAAAGGAAAATCATGGAATTTAGTGCCCCATTAAAATCTGACTCAATCAAAATTATGCTTTTAGGAAGCGGTGAATTAGGAAAAGAAGTTGTCATAGAAGCTCAACGATTGGGAATCGAAACCGTTGCGGTGGACAGTTACAACAATGCTCCTGCACAACTTGTTGCCAATAAATCATATACAATTAATATGAAAAATAAAAACGAATTACTCGATGTAATAAGAAGAGAAAATCCTACGTATATTTTACCTGAAGTAGAAGCGATTAATATTCAAGCCCTGTTTGATGCACAAAATGAAGGATTTCATGTTATTCCAAATGCCGATGCTGTAAATAAAACAATGAACAGAAAAAATATTCGAGAGTTCGCTGCTGTAGAATTAGGACTTCCTACAAGTAAATATGAATTTGTTACAACATTTGAAGCCTTACAAGTTGCGGCTTCAAAAATTGGTTTTCCTTGTGTTATCAAACCTGTCATGAGCAGTTCAGGGCATGGACAAAGTGTCGCAAGAACGGCCGATGACTTACAAAAGTCTTGGGAAATGGCAAAAGAAGCCAGAGGAGATGCCAGTGAACTTATCGTGGAAGAGTTTATCACATTTGATTATGAAATCACAATGTTAACAGCCAGACACGAAACACAAACTGTATTTTGTGAACCTATTGGGCACATTCAAAAAGACGGGGATTATATCTTCTCTTGGCAACCTATGGATATGAGCGAAATTGCTAAAGCAAAATCACAAGAGATTGCTAAAAAAGTTACCGATGGTTTAGGTGGACGAGGAATTTTTGGGGTTGAATTATTTGTCAAAGGAGACGATGTTTATTTCAGTGAAGTAAGCCCACGACCACATGATACAGGAATGGTGACGATGATTACACAAAGTCAAAGTGAATTTGCTTTACACGTACGAGCTGTATTAGGATTGCCTTTGGATTATGTGGATTATGGATGTGGTGCAAGTGCCGCGTATAAAGCAAAAGAAGATACATTTAATCCCATTATTGATATTAAAAGTGCTGCGTTTACACAAAACTCATTTGTAAGAGTTTTTGGAAAACCACAAAGTCATGTAGGAAGAAGAATGGCAGTAGCTCTGACTTTTGATAAACAAAGCAGTCAAGTGGCGTTAGACAAAGCCAAAGAGTTAATTAAAGAATTTAGCGACAAATAACATCTAATATTAAATTAATTTAAGTTGTCATATAATGTGTGACATTTAGACAACGAGGAGTTTTTATGAAAAAAGTTTTACTCTCAACAGCTTCTGCACTTTTTGCCGTTTCTGTTTTATTTACAGGATGTTCAACAAAAGAAGAATCCATTCAAGTCGATATGACCTATGTAGATCCAGAATTTCAAGGCGCACCCAAATGGGTCATGGTTCCCGAAGTTACAGGATTTGTAGCTGAAGTAGGAAGCGCACCCAAAAATGCAGCCGACGACAAAAGCTTCCAGCGAGCTGAAGCCATGGCAAATGCCAGAGACAATTTAGCGCGACAAATCAGCATTAATGTTGACAATATGTTTAAATCATTTAAAGCAGCCACAGGAAGTGGTACCGATGCAACATTTGATCGTTCAAGTGAAACCGTATCGAAACAAATTGCTTCTCAAACACTCAATAACACGGTGGTAAAAGATACGTGGATCAGCCGAAATGGTAACCTTTATGTCTTAATGGCTATTGATACCAATTCGGTCATTGCAACAACAGAAGAAGCGATTAAAACATCATTTAAAAATGATAAAGCGTTATACCAAAAATTCTTAGCCGCAAAAGCTCAAGATGAACTCGCACAAGAGTTAGAAAAACTCAACAAAGAATAATAGGCATTTTTGCCTATTATACAAAGGCTACTTATGAAAAAAAATCTTTTTTTTATACTTTTTATCTCTGCCATTTTTCTTCACGCGAACAATTTTCAAGACTATTTAAAGCGACAAAATCAAGCCTTTGATACCTATAAATCAACATTTGAAAAAGAGTTTGAAGCTTATAAAACAGCGTATGATAAAAGTTTAGAGAGTTATAAAAAAGAGATTTTAACCATCTGGCCAACAGCAGAGATTTCTACCAAACATAAATTTATCCAATACAATGCAGATTACAGCTCTAAAAAATCCATTGATTATGAAAAAGAGAATATTGAAATTGAAGTAGTAGCAAAAGATGAACAAGAGGCCCGCAATAAAATCCAAATTGCTCTAAAAGATTTGGTCGAAGAAGACGTTAAAAATGCCTATGAAAAAGACCAACTTGAATATAAAATCAATGAAATATTAAAACAAACACCTGAAGTCCAATCCAAAGAAAAACTCATCGGTGATGTTCTTTCACAAGAAGAAAAAAAGAACTTTATGGAAGTCGCAAAGCAAGAACCGTTGGTCACCACTGCTTATGAGAATAAAACCATTTACAAACTCAATGTCAAACTTCCCAATGAAGCCTTGATAAAAAAAGCCCAACAATTCAAACAAAGTGTTGATGTGTACTCTTCAAAAAATGACATCAATAAAGAGTTGGTTTATGCCGTAATTCATTCGGAAAGTTCATTTAACCCAATGGCACGTTCTCATATTCCTGCATTTGGATTGATGCAAATTGTTCCACAAAGCGCTGGCGTAGATACGTATCAATTCTTATACGGAGAGAAAAAACTTTTAAGTGCCGATTATTTGTACAATCCTAGCAATAACATCAAAATAGGTTCTACGTATTTACACATTGTCTATTTTAACTATCTGCGACATATCCATAACCCACTAAGCCGACTTTACTGTTCCATTGCTGCATATAACACCGGAGCTGGAAATGTGGCACGAAGTTTTGTAAGAAGCAATAATATTAAAAAAGCCAGCAAAAAAATCAATACCATGACTCCCGAGGAAGTCTATAAACATTTGATGCGAAATTTGCCTTATAATGAAACCAAACACTACTTACAAAAAGTCAATGACCGACGTTTTGTCTATTTAAAACTCATTGAAGACAATACGCTATGAAACTCTTGTTTGTATTCTTTACTTTAGCTTGTTTATCATGGTCAAACGACTATAACTCTTGGCTAAAAAAAGAACAACAGCAATTTGCTTCATTTAAAAAAAGCCATGACGAAGCCTTTAGCGACGCTATAAAACAAGAGTGGGAAGCTTTTGAAACGAGTTATACTCTTCCTTTTTATGCCACCCCTAAACCAAGTGAACTGCCTCGTTTGGAAGAGGAGTCCAAATTGGATACTTCTTTATTGGAAAATTCTGCTTTGGTCAATGTCAAAATTTCACTCCCTAAAAAAGAACACGTTTTTCCTAAAACACCTCTGCCTTTTGTGAAAAAAGAGGATGCTTCTTTTAAAGAGGTTACGGTGGATTTTTATTCTCATACTATCTCTGTAAGCTATAATCCTCATATCGCTTTTTTACTCACTTCGGTTTCCAAAGAGGGCATTGCAAATTTTTGGGAACGTTTTAGTAAAGTAGATAATCAGCATTTAATCACTCAAATTCAATTTATTGTAGAAGAGTATGGACTCAATGATTGGGCGAGTTATTTGTTTGTCCATAAAATTGGTATGCAAATCTACGGTTTAGAAAATATGGCAAATCTTTTTGCATGGTATGTTTTGACTCAAATGAATTATGATGTCAAAATTGGCTACACCCAACACCATATCTATTTATTGGCACATATGCAACATAAGTTATTTCAAGTCGCTTTTTTAAACCATCAAGGCACTCAATATTATCTCTTACACCCAACCGGAAGCATACGAATGCAGCAAACCATTTACACCTATAATGCGCATCATCCTAAAGCACAAAAAAGTCTCTCATTTGAATTTAAAAAACCTTTGTTGTTTAACACTCATTATGCCCATAAAGCACTGCACTTTAAATACAATAATCAAGTACATACCATTGAAAGCCAATACAGCATAGATTTGGTTGAATTTTATAAAACATTTCCCCAATCGGATTATCCCATCTATTTTAATGCAAATAACTCCTCTTTTTTGCACCAAAGTTTATTGCCTTCTTTAAAACCTTTTATCGAAAATAAAACCGAACTTGAGGCTGTTAATATTTTGTTACGGTTTGTGCAAACTGCTTTTGCCTATCAAACCGACAAAGAACAATTTAATTATGAAAAAGTCTTTTTCCCAGAAGAAACTCTCTTTTATCCCTATTCTGATTGTGAAGACAGAACCATTTTATTTGCCTTTTTAGTGAAACATCTTTTACATCTCAATGTTATTGCGTTACGATATCACGATCATATGATTGCTGCTGTTGAGTTTTCAACCCAACCCAAACTTGATGGCATTGTTCATAACAATCGTTACTACACCTTTGCTGATCCGACTTATGTCAATGCCAATATTGGGATGCAAATCCCCAAATATCAGCATCAAAGTTATGATGTTATTGAATAAAGGATAAGCCATCTATTTAATTGATGCTCACGTCATCTCCAACGATGAACTCATGGAATACATTTATACCAATAGGCAAGAAAACTATTATGCTTCATACGATTTTTCACCCCAATTTTATGTGGATTTATGTAAAAAAGGATTTATTTCAACCTCTTGTATGGATACTAAAAACGAGCAGATATTACTGCCTGAAATGCAGTTTGAATATGCCGTTTTACACTTTGAAAATCTGCATATTTCTCAAAAAGTTCAAAAACTTCTTAAAAAAGCACCCTATGCCTTTACGTGCAATAGACATTTTGAAGAGGTTTTAAATGCTCTTGAAACCTACCATTTGAACAATTGGCTTTGGGGAAAATATCGCCAAATGATACTGCTTCTAAAAGAACAAATACATGAAAACTTTGAGTTACTCAGTTTTGAAGTGTGTGACGCACAAAGTAACCAGTTAATTGCCGGTGAGATTGGTTACCGTATTGGTCATGTGTATACCAGTTTAAGTGGCTTTTGTAACAAAGAAAAAACGTATAACAATTGGGGCAAACTCCAACTGGTGTTGCTGGGGCAATATCTTCAAACCCAAAAATATGACTTTTGGAATTTAGGTCATGCGTGTTTGCCCTACAAAATTGATTTGGGGGCAAACGTATACGCACGAAGCGAGTTTTTAAACTTGTGGCATAAAAGCACTCAAAGCGTTTGAATTTCAGATACAATAGTTTTACAAAAAGGATACCCATGCATTGTGAAATCTCTCTTGAAACCAAAATTGATGTTGCGGTTGAAACTCTTTTTGAGTTCCATAAAAATCCCACAAATTTACCTCTTATTACTCCTAAAAATATTCACGTGAGTTTGTTAAAAATTCCTGAACCTTTTGAAGAAAAAGGCGTTGTTGCATTAACCATCACCAAATGGGGTATAACTCAACAATGGGAAGTAGAACTTAACCGTGTTGTTTTCCCTACTCTCATACGCGATGTGGCTCTTAAAAGCCCCTTTAAAGAGTTTGTGCATGACCATATCTTTAAAGAACTCACCCCAACCTCATCCCTATTGTGTGATAAAATCAGTATCACGTTGCCCTTTGCCCCATTGAGTTATCTTGTTTTACCTTTAATCAAACGAGATATACTATCAATGTTCAAATATCGACACAAAACAACCAAAAGAGTCCTTGAAGCTATTGCTTAAGATAAATTAAATTTTTATTTGTATGCTTTAATTAAATAAATGCTAGAATATTTCTCAAGGGCACCATTAAAAATTAGAACACCTATAA
>DGAG01000011.1:0-287133 GCA_002382325.1 Epsilonproteobacteria bacterium UBA4036 | reverse complement strand
CCTTACTGTACTATTTATAGGCATTCTAATTTTTAGTGGTACCCTTAATTAAATACTTAGGACGTTCCAATGAAAAGAGCTTTTCTTTTTTTAGTTTTTTTATTTTTCGTACCTACGTTTGTTTTTGCTCAAATGAGTCTGTTGCAAACGATTAAAGAGAATAATCTTTTAAAAGTGTGTGTGTGGACAGAATATTATGGCATCTCTTATTTGGATGAACGCACGCAAAAACTCATTGGTATTGACAGCGATTTAGCCGTTCAATTAGCGTATGATTTAAAAGTCAACCTTGAATTTGTACCCAGTTCTTTTGCTACTCTTATTAACGATATTACAACAAATCAATGTCATATTGCGATGTTTGCCATTGGCAATACGGCCCAAAGACGAGAACATTTACGATTTACCACACCTCATTTGCACAGCGATATTTATGCCATTGCGACAAAGTCCAACCAACGTATTGCTCATTGGGACGATATTGATAAAAAAGGGGTCGTAGTTGCTGTGGCAAAAGGGACTTACCATGAGCCTGTTATGAAAGAAAAACTCAAACACGCCACTCTTTTGGTGGTCAACAGTATGCACGCACGAGAACAAGAAGTACAAGCCGGTCGTGCGGATGTTTTTATGACGGATTATCCTTTTGCCAAACGAATGTTAGCCAAAACATCTTGGGCAAAATTAATAGCACCCACCTCTACGTATCATATCACCCCTTATGCGTGGGCAATGAAACATGCCGATGATCAATTTTATTATGAAGTTGAACGTTTTATTCAACGCATTAAACAAGATGGTCGTCTTTTAAAAGCTGCTCAAGACAACTCTCTTGAACCTATCATACAACTGCATTAATAAAGAGTTCACTTGAATATAGCTAAACTCAAAGGGATCAGCAAACTTATTATTATCACGTTTTTTATTATTGTTACGCTTATTGGTGGAGTGATGACATCGTTGTCAATTTTAAAAGAGGAAGCCGTCAATGCCAATATTCGTATGGTTAAACTTCAAGCCGATACTTTTTCTGAAAATTTAAGCCAAACCATCAATACCTTGGATTTGCTTTTTAACTCTTTATCCTCATTTCTTGAGCTTAAACCCAGTTCTGCTCTTTTAGATGAACAATTTATGACCATTCTTAAAAACAATCCTCATATTCGTTCTATTAATCTTTTAGAAAACAATCGAGTCATTGTCAGTTCAAATGCCAATAACATCAATGCCATTATCCCGTTAAACGATTTTTATCCAAAGCCTTTTTTTAATCAAGCCATTTTACAAGTGGGAACCGTTTTTATAGGACGAGATTTGGATGAGATTAATCCCAACGAAACTGCAAAGAAAAACAGACACAATCAACCCAGTTTTATCCCTATTATTAAAAAAATCCAACAAAACAATAAAACCTATCATATGTTAGTGGCATTAAATCCTGATTATTTTATTAACTTATATGCTTCAAAATTGGAGCCTCATACCTATATTGATATTTTAAGGCTTGATGATACTGTTTTAGCCTCATCTCAATCTGAAGTGGTCTTATGCGATAAGTGTAAAGCCAATGCCATTTTACTCAATTCCAAAGAGCAAAACAGTGCTTCGGGCGTCACTTTTTTTCATGATGAACAATACATTATCGCCTACACATTAACCAAAAATTACCCTTTTAATCTTGCCGTACGAACAAAATATACAGAGAGCCTAAAAGGTTGGGAAAGCAAACGGTATGATTTTTTTATTATCACAACGGCAATTGTTATTGTATGTGTGATTTTAGTTATGTATTTGCTGTTTTTATACCATGCCAAACACCAAGAAGAACTTAAGCGACATCAACTGCAAATTAAAAACCAAAAGAAATTTCAAATCTTATTTGAAAACAACCACTTCTTGGCTTCCATTGTTGACAAAGAAGGGAAAATCGTTCAAATAAATCAAAAAGCTCTCACCATGCTCAATCGTCCTTGTGATGAGATTATGCATACAATATTTTGGAATCTTTTTTGTTTTTCACCTGAAGATAAACGTTGGCTTCAAGAGGTGATTTTAAACTACAAAAAAGATCAAACCATACAAAAAGAGCTTTATGTTGTTGACGGCCATGACAACGCTATTATCATTGAATTTACGATTGTACCCATAGATAATGAAGAGATCAATGAACTGGTTCTTTTAGGTTCAGATATTACCCAACGTAAAAAAAATGAATACAAAATAAAAGAAGCCTATACCGTATTTCAAAATACTCAAGATGGTATTGTCATAACCGATAAAGAGGCACGAATTATAAATGCCAATAGAGCCTTTGAAAAGTGTTCTGGTTACACCAAACAAGAGGTGATTTATAAAAATCCCAACATTTTAAAATCTGGCTTACACGATGCTGCTTTCTATCAAAGATTTTGGGAAAAACTCTCAAAAGAAGGGTTTTGGGAAGGCGAATTGATTAATAAAAAGAAAAACGGTGAGCTTTGGAGTGAGTGGCTTACTATTAACACTGTATGGGATGAAAACGGTGAAGTGCAAAATTATATTGGCGTATTTCATGATACCACCGCACAAAAGAATCATGAAAAAGAGCTGCGTCAAAAAGAGGATATTTTGATGCAACAAGCCAAAATGGCTTCTATGGGGGAAATGATTGAAAATATTGCGCATCAATGGCGACAACCTTTAAGTGTGATTTCAACCATTGCAACCGGCATACAACTTAAACACGAGTATGGGATTTTTAATGAAGAAGAGGTTTTAAATGATTTAAAAAGCATTAACTCCTCAGCCCAATACCTCTCTCATACGATTGATGATTTTAGAAACTTTTTAACCAAAACCAAAGTGAAAAAGATTTTTAAACTCAACTTAGCACTTGAAAAAGCCTTAAATATTTTGCAATCAAAATTCAAGAATCGTGAAATTCAAATCATTAAACATATTGAAGATTTGGAGTGCAATGGATTTGAAAATGAACTCATACAAGTTTTTCTCAATCTGTTAAACAACTCAAAAGATGCTTTCGAAAGTAACCATATTGAAGAGAAATATATTTTTATTGATGGGTATGAAGAAGAAGGGAAAATTCTTATTTTCTTTAAAGACAGCGCAGGAGGTATTCCTTTAAATATTATGGATAAAGTCTTTGAACCTTATTTTACCACCAAACATCAAAGCCAAGGCACAGGTATTGGTTTATACATGAGTAAACAAATTATCCATAATCATCTTGAAGGGGAGTTAAGTGTAAGTAACGTTATGTATGAGTATAACGGCAAAAATCATTTGGGTGCCTGTTTTAAAATTGTATTAAAGGCTTAAATCCCCATAATTCGTATTTTCTTAAATTGAGTTTATCCGAGAAGTTGAGCATATTTTGTTATAAACTTGAAACCGAAGTGTGCTATACTATTTTGAAACAATTTCTTCAATCTCAAGGATGCAATGAAATGATGCCAATCAGTGATGACCGCTATAAAATGGTGGATAAAACCATGAAAAAATTGAACTATGACCGAAGTGCTTTAATTGAAACACTTCATACTGCACAAGAAACTTTTGGTTATTTGGAAAATGAAACACTCAAGTTTGTTGCTCGAAAACTGCGTTTACCCTATTCTAAAGTCTATGGTGTGGCTACTTTTTACCATTTTTTTAGACTAAAACCCAAAGGAAAACATACTGTTGTTGTTTGTATGGGTACGGCTTGTTACATTAAAAATGCCAAAGTAATCCTTGAGAAAATAGAAGAACGCTTTAATGTCAATGTAGGTGAAACCACATCAGATGGCTTACTCTCTTTGTTAAGTGCAAGATGTGTGGGTTCGTGTTCTTTGGCTCCTATTGCCATTTATGACAACAAAGCCATTGGTCATTTAAGCTTAGAACAATCTCTTAAAGAAGCACAGGAGTTAATTCAATGATTCAATCACTCGAAGAACTGCACCAATTGGCACAAGAAAAGAGAGCCCAACAAGATACCTTTACTCAAGAATTACGCGTGTGTATTGGAAGTTCGTGTGCCTCATTGGGTTCAAATGAACTCCAAAAAGAGTTAAACCAATACGTCACCCAAGATGAAAGTAAAAAGAGATGTACCACAAAAGGTGTGGGGTGCAATGGTCTTTGTTCTTCTGCTATTATGGTTTCTCATTACGATAAACACAAACAAAAAGAGACCTTGTATGAAAACGTAACCCAAGAGGACATCCCTGCTTTGGTCAATCGTTTTGAAAACACTCAAGCATTGGAAGAAAAATTGTGTGATATGAACGGCTCTTTTTTTACCAAACAAAAAAAGATTGTTTTGGAAAATGCAGGAGTTATTGATCCTGATAACATAGAAGATTACATTGGCAAAGAAGGGTATTTGGCTTTATTTACTGCCTTAGAAGAGTTAAGCCCCAATGATATTATTGAAGAGATTAAATTAAGTGGCTTAAGAGGTCGAGGGGGAGGAGGTTATCCTACTGGCTTAAAATGGGAAACCGTTTCCAAAGTTGAAGCCGAACAAAAATATATTGTGTGCAACGGAGATGAAGGTGATCCTGGAGCATTTATGGACAGAGCTGTTATGGAAGCTGATCCGCATAAAGTTCTTGAAGGAATGATTATCGCAGGCTTTGCCTGTGGTGCTTCTAAAGGATATATTTATGTTCGTGCGGAATATCCCATTGCCGTTGAAAAACTCAATCGTGCCATTAAACAAGCTCGACGACTGGGGATTTTAGGCACCAAAATTGCGGGTTCTGGGTTTGATTTTGATATAGAAGTTCGATTGGGGGGAGGTGCTTTTGTTTGTGGCGAAGCAACAGCTTTAGTTGCTTCCATTGAAGGCAAACGAGGCAATCCAAGACAAAAACCCCCTCATCTCAGTGACCAAGGATTATGGTTGGCTCCAACGGTTCTTAACAATGTTGAAACCTTTGCTAATATTGCTCCTATTATACGAAAAGGTGGAGAGTGGTACAAAAATATTGGAACACCTACTTCAACGGGCACAAAAGTATTTGCTCTAACCGGTCACATCAAAAATACGGGCTTGGTTGAAGTGCCTATGGGGATAAGCTTACAAGAACTCATCGATGACATAGGCGGTGGTGTTCAAGAAGGAAGTACCCTAAAAGCAATACAAACAGGAGGTCCAAGCGGCGGATGTATTCCCAAAGAACTTTTACATACCACCGTAGAATATGAATCTTTTAAAGCCATTGGTTCCATTATTGGCAGTGGGGGTTTAATTGTGATGGATGAAAGTTCCAATATGGTTGAAGTGGCACGGTTTTTTATGGAATTTTGCCAAAGTGAATCGTGTGGGAAATGCGTTCCTTGTCGTGTAGGTACCACCGAACTCACTCAATTATTGGATAAGTTTGTGGCAAAAAAAGCCACCCAAAGCGATTTTGAACTGTTAAAATCTTTATGTGAAGTCGTACAAAACAGTTCATTGTGTGGATTGGGACAAACTGCCCCTAATCCTGTGCTAAGTACCATTAAATATTTTGAAGATGAATATCTTAAAGGAATATGCCATGATTAAAACCCCTGTTCGAGTCAAAACATTTAAAATCAACGGTATGGACGTCACAGGAAAATCCAACAGTACCATTTTGGAAGTGGCGAATGAACATCAAATCAAAATTCCCACTTTATGTTATTTAGAAGGTTTAAGTTGTGTAGGAGCATGTCGAATGTGTTTGGTGCAAGTCAAAGGAAGTGATAAACTTATCCCTGCTTGTACGTCTAAAATCAAAGAAGGCATGGAAGTTATCACCGATTCCCCCATCATTGAGAATCATCGTAAAATGATCCTCTCCATGATTTTTGCTGAACGAACACACACTTGCAGTGTGTGTGTTTCCAATGGTCATTGTGAACTGCAAAACAGTGCCATTGAGCTGAAACTTGAACACAGTTTAGTACCTTATATTCATAAAGGGTTTGAAATTGATGCTTCCCATAAAGATTATGTTTATGACCCCAATCGCTGTATTTTATGTACCCGCTGTGTAAGAGTCTGCGATGAAATCGAAGGGGCACATGCGTTGGATATTGGTTTTCGAGGTATTCATGCCAAAATCATTCATGATATGGATGAGCCTTGGAGTCAAAGCCAAAGTTGTACCAGCTGTGGGAAATGTGTGCAAGTCTGTCCTACTGGAGCGCTCTTTGAAAAAGGATTAAGTGCCACAGAGATGATAAAAAAGAAAAATATTATCACCAATTTAATTCAAACAAGGGCAAACAAATGAGTAAACTAAGAGTTGGAACCATTTGGTTAGACGGATGTTCAGGCTGTCATATGTCATTTTTGGATATGGATGAACGTCTTATAGAAATATCTAAGCATATAGATATTGTTTATAGTCCCTATGTCGATGCCAAAGAGATTCCTTTGGAAGTGGATTTATTTATTGTTGAAGGTGCCATTAGCAGTGACCATGATTTGTCTGTGATTAAAACCATACGAAAAAATTCTAAACGCATTTTAGCTTTAGGAGATTGTGCCATTACCGGTAATATTTCAGCACTAAAAAACCTTGTAGGAACCCATGCCATTTTAGAAAAAGGGTATATTGAACTTGCCAATATCAATACAACCAATGAGTATCCTTATAAAATTGTACCGAAATTACTTGATAAAGTTATCCCGTTAAATGAAGCGGTTAAAGTAGACCTATTTTTACCCGGTTGCCCTACTCCTGCTGATGCCATTTATGAAGTATTAAATGCCATTATAGAAGACAGAAGCTTTGACATTAGTACCTTAACACGATTTGGAAAATAAGATGGAACATAAAAGAATTATTATAGAGCCCGTTACAAGAATAGAAGGACATGCCAAAATTACCATTGATATTAATGATTATAATGAAGTAGAAGATGCGCGTATTCATGTCACCCAATTTCGAGGATTTGAGAAAATTTGTGAAGGACGCCCTTATACTGAAATGCCCGCACTGACAGCTCGTACGTGTGGTATTTGTCCTGTTAGTCATGCGGTTGCTTCATCGAAAGCGTGTGATGAACTTTTAGCCGTTCGTCCTCCCAAAGCCGCCAGAAATATTCGACGAATTATTAATTTGGCACAAATGGTTCAATCTCATGCTTTAAACTTTTATCATTTAAGTTCTCCCGATTTTGTGTATGGATTTGATGCTCCCAAAGAAGACAGAAATATTTTTAAACTTATGCAAACCCATCCTCATATGGCGAAAGATGGTATTGCTCTTCGTGCCTTTGGTCAAAAAATTATTGAATCTCTTGGAGGAAAACGTATTCATCCTGAGTGGATTGTGCCAGGAGGAATGAGTCATGTCGTTACCAAAGAACAAGCCCAAACAATTTTAAATGAACTGCCACAGGCTTTTGATATGGCTCAAAGAACCCTGAAATACTTCAAAGAGAATCTTCACCGATTTCAAAAAGAAGTTGACGCTTTTGGAAATTTCGAGACTCTCTTTTTAAGTATTGTTGGCAAAAAAGGGCAACTTGAACACTACGATGGTTTATTAAAACTTATTGATGCCCAAGGCAATGTTATAGAGCAAAACATTGAACCCAAAGAGTATAAAACCTATATTGGTGAAGCCGTAGAACACGACAGTTATTTAAAATCTCCTTATTATATTCCCATGGGATACCCTCAAGGTATTTACCGTGTTGGGGCATTAGCCCGACTTAATATTGCCAATGAATGTGGGACATCTTATGCCGATGAAGCTTTTGAAGTTTTTAAAAATATTAACAATGGAAAACCTCTGTTAAGCTCATTTTACTATCATTATGCCCGAATTATTGAGATCATTTATGCCATAGAAAAAATAGAAATATTGCTTAAAGATCCTAAAACCTTTAATGAAAATATTCGCTCACATGCAAAAATTAATCGCCTTAATGGCGTAGGATGCAGTGAAGCACCACGAGGAACGCTGTTTCATGATTACAGCTGTACTCAAGATGGTGTCATTACTTCAATGAACCTCATCATCGCAACAGGAAACAATAACCTAGCCATGAATCAAGCGGTTAAACAAGTGGCACAAACGTTTGTTAATCCTTTGGATATTACCGATGGGGCGTTAAATAAAGTGGAAGCGGTGATTCGATGTTTTGACCCATGTTTAAGTTGTTCCACCCATGCCCAAGGGATTGTTTCTTCTTTTATAGAGATTCGAGATTCAAAGAAAAATATTTTGCAGACCATTAAAAGAAATTGATGAAGCAAGTCATTATTGGGTATGGCAATACGTTAAGAGGAGAAGATGCTTTTGGTGTTGATGTGGTCACTTTATTACAAAATAAATCACTCAAAGACACAGCAACCATAAAGGCTTTTCAACTTATGCCTGAAATGGCACTTGATTTGCTAAACTGTTCTCATATTATTTTTGTTGATACTGCGTTTAGCCCCTCGCATGAGTATGCTTTGGCGTGCAGCTTAGAAAAGAGTCATACTTTTAATCTCTCTCATCATATCAGTGCTTTTCACTTGATTGATATTCTCAACACCTTATACCAACATTTCCCAACTTTTGAGATTTTTTCAATGTTAGGCAACAGTTTTGAAACCATCAATAACCCCATTGCCTATAATAATGCAGTAAAACAAACGGTTGATTTTTTAATACAATACTCTTAGTATATCGTCTTAATTATATCCAATGCTTTTTCATATTCAAAGTCATCAATATACTGTCTTAACTTTTGTGCTGTTTGATTCTTATTACTGGCAATTAAAGAATCGTATATTTTGTTTAGTATCTCTTCTTGAATAATCATACTGTTTTCTAAATTAATTTCTATTTGTTTTAGTGCTTCTATGAGTTCTTCTTCTTTAAATATTTCTTTTTTACCATGAGAAGAGGAAATGATATGAAAAGTAGAAAGTTCATTTTTTACCTTCACCAGCTCTTGTTGAAGAATCATAATATTCTTTTTTGAGATTATTTCATTGGCTTTATATTGCAAATCAATTTCTTTACATATTTTAAACAATGCTTTTGCTCCAAGGTTACCACTAACGCCTTTGAGTGCGTGTACTAAATTCGAGGCATTAGATTTATGATTTTGAATTTCATCAATAATATTTACAAATTCATTATTGAGTTGTTCTAAGAATTTTATGAGTAATTTTTCAATCAATTCCTCTGAACTGATAGTATTGTATAAATGCTGCTTATCTAAAATAGGATATTCTTTTGTTGTATGTTCTACAGCTTTTTCAACATATTCTCTCTTTTGACAATATTTTGTAATTACTCCATATAATTCATCACTATTAATTGGCTTACTTAAGTGGTCATTCATTCCTACTTCAATCACTTTTTTCTTATCTTCAATCATAGCAGCAGCAGTTAATGCGACAATAGGTATTTTCTTGTCAAACTCTCTTATGAGTTTGGTTGCATCATATCCACTCATAATAGGCATTTGCAAATCCATCAAAATCAAATCATAGACACCTTGTTGGGCTTTATATTTTTCAATTGCTTCTTGTCCATTAGTAGCAATTGAAACCTCAATACCAACTTTTTGCAACATCATTGAAGCAACTTCTTGATTGATTTCATTGTCTTCAACCAATAACACCTTTATTCCCGCAAAATTAAAAACTGTTTTGATCTTTTTCTTTGTGTATTTTTTAATAATTCCATTCTTTGCTTTTGACAACGCATCAAAAAGAGTAGAACTTGTCACAGGTTTAGAAAGAAAATTATCAATAGGAATATCACCTAAATCAATCTCATCTTGAGAATGTGCCGAAATCATTAAAATGGAAGGTATTTCTTTTTTAATCTTTTTCTCATAAACCAGTTGATGAATAGCTTTAATTGCTTCTTTCCCATTGAGCTTTGGCATATACCAATCCATCAATACAAAATCAAAAGGCGCATTATTTTCATCGGCTTGTTGTATCATGTCAATGGCTTCTACTCCATTAGTTGCTTGTAAGGTTTCATAACCAAAATTTTCCAATATATCTTGAAGTATTTCACGTGAAATCTCTTGGTCATCAACAATTAATACTTTATAATCTTTACTTTTTGAATAATGTTCATGTTTCCACTCCTTAACTTCAACTTGAATATCAAAACCAAACTCTGTACCAATATCTTCTTGACTTTGAACATAAACTTCTCCTCCCATAGTCTGAATAATTCGCTTTGAAATAGCAAGACCAAGTCCTGTTCCTCCATATTTACGTGTGGTTGAATTATCTGCTTGAATGAAAGGTTGAAACAGCTTTTTAATTTGTTCTTCTTTCATTCCAATACCCGTATCTTTCACACTAAAATGAAGTAATGCATGAGTTTCATCCATAATCTCTTTAATTTCTATTTTAAGAATAATGTACCCTTCATGCGTAAACTTTAAAGCATTACTGATAAAATTTGTTAAAACTTGAAAAATTCGTAACTCATCCCCCATAATACTTTTAGGTACATCGTGTTTCAAATAAAAATAGAGCTCTATTCCTTTACTCATAGCGGTATTAGTAAATACAACTCTTAATTGAGATAAAATGGTATCTATTTCAAATACTTTATTTTCTAACTCCAATTTACCCGCTTCTATTTTGGAATAATCTAAAATATCGTTAATAATACCTAAAAGCATTTTGGAAGAACCATTAATCTTTGTTAAACAATCTTCTTGTTTCTCATTTAAAGGGGTATCCATCAAAATCTCACTTAATCCAATAATGGCATTCATGGGTGTTCGTATTTCATGGCTCATATTAGCAAGAAATTGACTTTTTAATATATTGGCTTTATCCGCTTTTTCTTTGGCTTTTTTTAATTCAAAATTAATCTCTTTTAGCTGACTTTCTATCTCTTTAATTTGTGTTTGTTCAAACATATACCCACGAATTGAAATGACTTCATTTTTTTCATTTCGTATTAAATTTGTAAAATCATAAAACCATCTATAGCTCCCATCTTTTATACGTAAACGGTATGATTGTTCATACATATTAATATTGTGTTCAATATTAAATTCAACCTCTTTAAAAATTTTATTTTTATCCTCTTCATAAATTAAATCTGAATAAATAAAGTTTTGACTTATCATCTCTTCTTGACTGTATCCCAATACAGTTAAACAATTGGGAGAAATGTATTTAATAGGCCAATGATTTATAGGTTCCCACTCTATTGTAATTACAGGACCACTGGAAAACAATTGTTTTTCAAGTTTTAAAGTATCTTCAACGCTTTTTTTATCACTAATATCAATTAAACTCCAAATAATTCCATGATTTAAATCTTCCTTATCCAAAGGGGTTCCAAAGACTGAACACCATATAAGTGTTCCATTCTTGTGGCGGAAAGGATACTCAATATTCGAAATACTGGATTCTTCAAATTGTTTATATTGTGAAGCAAAACGTTGGAAACTTATTTTTGATTCGTGTATTATTGCAAAGGATTTAAAGAGCATTTCTTCTTTCGTGTAACCAAAAAGATCACATGCCCTTTTATTAGCTTCAATTATTCTTCTATTGGGTGCTGCCAAAAAAATTGCCACAGCACTATTATCCAATAATGTTTTTGCAAAAAGTGTACTCTTTTTTAAAATGCCTTCATTTTCTAACTCACGGCTTATATCTTCAAAGGTAACTACCATTTCATTTTGAGCAAACGTACTGTTATCAATTTCTTGTGTAAAAACTTTAAAAATATGGACTTTATTATCTTTAATGATTTTTGCATAATGAACTGTTTGTGGGTGCAATAAAACATATTCTGCCCAAGTTATGCCCTCCATATACTTGGATAAGTACCCTTTCTCTTCTATAAAGTGGTCACAAATACATTGATACTTTTTTTTAAAGTCATTCAAACTTTGATATTCAAAAAAATCAAAAAAAGCTTGATTGGCTTGTACAAGTTGTTTTCCTTTATTAGTGACAACTACAATATTATTTTGTGCATTCAAAATCATTTCAGCTTTTTCTTTTAAATGAATAATTCTTTTGGAAAAATTATTAAACAAATAAACAATAAATAAATATAGGATAACAAGGATAATCACGGATACTATAATCATTTTTTCAACCGCTTCATTAAACGCATCATATGCTTGACTTAAGTCCTGTACAAAAATCATTTGCCCCAAATATTTTTCTGAAAATGAGAAAATATCAAATAGATGTAATGTAAGATGACTCTTTTTATATGTTATATCAACATTGCCAATTGAGTCCTTATAGTTTAGAATAGTTTGAATCAACTCTCTATCATTTAAATGTAATGAGGTTAAAAATTCTTCTTGATGTTTAAGATAAACAATACCTTGTATATTATTAAAATGCGTCACAATATCTAAAATCTTTTTTAATGAAATTCCTATTTCAAAAAAACCAATAACCTTATTTTCATAAAAAAGAGGAATTATAATTCGATAAGAGACACCCATTTTACCCGTTTCATACCCTTGTATAGGTTTCTTTGTTAAAAAAGCAGTTGCTCCCATACCTCGTTGTTGTAAAGAAATATCTCCAAATAATTGTGGATTCTGAACTCGTAGAAAATTTGTTCCGTCATCTTCATAAAAATTCATTTGATTAATATAAGCATCTGAATTTATGAGTTCTTGATACTTGTTATGAGTTAATTCTCGTAAAGTTTTTTTATCTTTCTTAGCAAGTGCTTTAAGCATTTGCATATTAAGGAAGCTATTGATGACTTCTTTATAATGTTCTTTAAAATGTTTTTGAATGTTTTTATTATAAGAGTTCTCTATTTTTTCAACATATTGCTGTTTAACACTTTCTAAACGACTTTTTTGGAAATCATAAAAAATATAGAAAAACAGACCAAAAGCACAAAGCAAAATAAAAAAAACAAGTCCCAGTGTTTTGTGTTTTAAATATTGATCAAAAGCAGACATTATACACTTATAATATGATAACTATTTCGGCTTGTTCGTTTAACATCATACAATGCTTCATCTGCACAAATAAGCAACTCTACTTTGTTAATCAAACTTGAAGCTGTTTTATAAGCAACACCAATACTAATGGTAATTATTTGCTCTACTTTGGAATATTCATGAGAGATTTGTAACTCTCGTATACTTTGAAGTAAATTTAAAGCAATTTTTTTTACATTTTCCTCACTTATATCTTTAAGTAATACAACAAACTCTTCTCCCCCGTAACGTGCAACCAAATCGGTAGGACGTTTAAGCGTCATTTGTAAAGATTGAGCAACTTTTTTCAATGCTTCATCTCCTTTTCCATGTCCATAATTATCATTATAAAGTTTAAAAAAATCGATATCTATCATCAAAACAGCTAAACTTTTATTTTCTCGTTTAACTTCTTTATATGTACTTTGAAAAACTTGATCGAAAAAACGTCGATTGGGAATATGAGTCAATCCATCATACATAGAAAGTTCTTCCAATAAATCACTTTTTAATTTAAGTTCCAAATGATTTCTAATTCGTAATCTTACAATGGCTTTATTAAAAGGTTTAGTAATATAATCAATCGCACCCAAATTGAGTCCATACTCTTCATCCTCATCATTATCTTTTGCAGTGACAATAATAATAGGAAGCTTTTTAGTTTTTGGGTTACTTTTTAACTGTCGACATACTTCATACCCATCAATATCTGGCATCATAATATCTAAAAGAATAATATCCACTTCATCTGAACTATGTACAATATCTAATGCTTTTTGTCCATTTTTTGCAATTTTGATTTGATATTCATCTTTAAGTAAATCGGATAATATCAATAAATTTGTTGTCATATCATCAACGATAAGAACGGTTGGTTTTTCTTTTTTTGTCGATATTTGCACAATATGCTACTTCCTTGTCACAATATAAAACGAGAATTGTATCTTAATCTAACTTGAAATACAATTCATTCCAATAGAAATGATTTCTATAGATGATTGTAAATAAATTTTAATAAAAATATCCTTATAGAAATACTTTCTATAGGAATACGTATGCTAAATAATACTGATATTATTACTCAAGAAGAGGAAGAAACTTTTTTTAAAACCATTTCATCTAATATAAAAAGAGTACGAAAAGAAAAAAGCATGAGTCAGCTCGAAGTGGCATTATCTATTGGGCATAAATCGTCAGGCTTTTATGCCAATATTGAAAACTATTCTCATGGAAAACATTTTAATTTGAAACATCTTTTACGACTTTCTAAGCTTTTTGATGTTCCCATTGAAGAGTTTTTTAAACCCATAAAGTAGAAGTCATTTAGTCTTCTACTCTACTTTTGTGGGTTCTTCCTCTTTTTTGAGTTTTGAAATTAAAACATAAAAAAGCGGAATAAATAAAATGGCAATAAAGGTTGCCGTTAGCATCCCTCCAATAACACCTGTACCAATAGAGTGTTTACTCGCAGCTCCAGCTCCACTGCTAATGGCTAAAGGAAGTACTCCCACTGTAAATGCCAATGAGGTCATAATAATAGGTCGAAGTCTTACTTTAGCCGCTTCAAGTGCAGCATCAACCAAACGGTAGCCCTCTTTTTGTTTTTGTAGTGCAAACTCTACAATCAAAATAGCATTTTTAGCCGCAAGTCCTGCTAATACGAGTAAACCAATTTGGAAATAGATGTTGTTATCCAACGCTCTTAAGTTCGTAGCTAAAATCGCCCCAAAAATAGCAAAAGGTACCGCCAATACAACAGAAATAGGCAGTAACCATCGTTCATATAACGCACATAAAATTAAGAATAAAAAGACCACTCCAAAGATAAAAGCTTGTGCGGAACTGCCTCCAATTTGTTTCTCTTGATACGCTGTACCTGTCCAACTGATGGTATAACCTTCCGGTAAAATCTCATTGGCAACCTCTTCAATGGCATTAAGTGCATCACCTGAACTGTATCCAGGGGCAGGTTGACCTGACACTTTTGCTGCTTGGAAAAGGTTAAACCGTTCAATGATATCAGCCCCCACGACTTTTTTATAACTGACAAAGGAATCAATGGGCAATAATTCGCCACTGCTTGAACGTACAAATACTTTTTGGAAATCATCAATATTATTTCTGTACTCATCGGTTGCTTGTAAATTGACTCGATAGGTTCTTCCATACAGTGAAAAATCATTGACATAGTAGCTTCCAAAGGTAGCATTAATAGTACTATAAATATCGTTGATACTCACTCCTTTGGCTTTGGCTTTTTCAATATCCACATCCACTTTGAACTGAGGAATATTTGCAGCCAATGCCGTTCTTACGCCCATAAGTTCAGGTCGTGTTTGTGCTTTTTGTATGATTTGAGCAACCACATTACTTAAATTCTCAATACTTCCACCCGTACGGTCTTGCACATACATATCAAATCCACCTGTCACACTCATCCCCATAATAGGAGGAGGAACAACGGCAAAAGAGAATCCTTCACTTGTTGCCATAAGTTGTTTACTGAATTTTTGCAACAGGGCTTGAGCTTCTTGCTCTGGATTGGGTCTTTCATCCCAATCTTTGAGTTTAATAATGGTTGCAACCGTATGTGATCTTTGAGCAGAAGTGGTAAAGTCATATCCTGCAAGTGTAATAATATTTGCCACACTGGGGTCTTTAGAGATAATACCATTAATCTCTTCAGAAAGTTCTATTGATTTTGATAAAGAGTAACCAGGAGGGTTAAATCCAAAGACAAAAATGGTTCCTTGGTCTTCATCGGGTAAAAGCCCCGTTTTCATCGATTTAAACATATCGTATGAAACAAAAAGTAATCCCACATACAATAAAATTGAAATCAACGAAAACCGTATGGTTTTTTTAACAATAAACGAATATCCTTGAGTGGCTTTTTCAAACATAGTATTAAACCATTTAAAAAATCCTTTGGGTTCATGTCGTCTGTTTTTTAATATCTTTACGCAAAGTGCAGGAGTAAGCGTTAATGCCACAAAACCTGAAATCAATACCGATATAACAATGGTAATAGCAAATTGTCGATACATCTCACCACTTAAACCTCCCATAAACGCCACAGGGATAAAAATGGCACTTAAGACTAAAATAATGGCAATCAAAGCACCTGTTACTTCTCGCATGGCAATAAAAGCCGCCTCTTTAGGGGTATGCCCCTCTTCCATGTGTCTTTCAATATTTTCAATCACAATAATGGCATCATCAACCACAATCCCAATGGCCAATACCAATCCAAATAACGTAAGCAAATTGATACTAAAGCCCAAAGTGTACATTCCTGCAAAAGCTCCTACAATGGATACGGGAACAGCAACAAATGGAATAATCGTTGCTCTCCAGCTTTGTAAAAATAAAAAGATAATTAAAATAACTAAAATCAACGCTTCTGCAAAAGTTTTAACCACTTCATAAATGGAAGCGGAGATAAATTTTGTACTGTCATAGGGAATACTGTATGTCATATCTTCAGGAAAGTTTTGACTTGCTTCTTCCAAAGCTTTTGAAATGGCATTGGCAGTTTCGAGTGAATTGGCTCCACTTTGTAAAAAAATCCCAATAGGAATCGATGCCGCATTATTTAAACGCGTTTGAACACTGTAATCACTGGCACCTAGTTCAATGGTTGCAATGTCTTTGAGTTTTAAACTGCTTCCGTCTTCATTGGCTCGAATAACTATATCACCAAATTGGTCGGGGTCTTCAAATCGTTTGGGTGTTTGAATCGTATAGGTGTACATTTGTTTATTGGCAATGGGTTCCGCGGCAACTTTTCCTGCCGAGTATTGATTGTTTTGCTCTTTAATAGCAGCAATCACATCGGTTGTTGCCAAGGCATATTTTGAGAGCTTTAAAGGGTCCATCCAAATACGAATAGAGTAATCTTTAGCACCAAAAATACGGGCATCTCCCACACCATTTACACGTTTTAATGATTCAACAAGATTAAGCAAAGCATAGTTGGATAAATAAATAGAATCATAGGTATTATTAGGAGATTGCAACATAATGAACATCAAAATACTGGGGCTTCGCTCTCCTACAACGACGCCTTGTCGTTGCACTTGTTCAGGCATTTTAGCCAAGGCTGCTTGAACACGATTGTTAACATCAATTTTTGCCGAATCAGGGTCTGTCCCTACTTCAAAAAATACATTGATACTTAAACGTCCACTGTCTTCTGCAACAGAGTTCATATACAACATATTTTTTGCTCCATTGATTTGTTCTTCAAGTGGAGCTGCAACCGTTTTTGCAATGGTATCCGCACTGGCACCGGGATACGTTGTACTGACAATAATTTGAGGAGGCAATACCCGTGGATACTGTTCAATAGGAAGATTAAACATGGCAATTAAGCCTGTTAAAAATATCACTATTGATAAAACCCCTGCAAAAACAGGTCTTTTTATAAAAAATGATGAAATCATAGGGCGTTCTCTTTATTTAAGACTTGCACTTTGGTATCGGGTCGAAGTTTGGCTAAATTACTGATAACAATTTGTTCATTGGCTTTGACCCCTTGTTTTATCACAACACCTTTTTCAACCAGTGCCCCTGTAACAACGGGTCGTACTTTAGCAATATTATTTTCATCAAGAACATACACAATCGTTGCATTAGCCGTTTTAAGTACGGCATTTTCTGGAACGATAAACACTTCTCCTAAAGAGAGATTTGAAACCTTAACTTTTGTAAAGTTCCCCACAATAAGCTCTTGATTTTTATTTTCAAATTTTGCTCTTAAAAGTAAAGTATCCGTTTGAGAATCTAACTTAGGTGCAATATAATCAATAACACCCTTATCATAAATCTTACCACTCGCTTCAATCGCAATTTGTGCGTTATTGGCTCTTATTTGGCTTAAATATGCTTCTATATCCTCTTTTGGTAATGAAAATTCCACATGCACTAGGTCAATGGCTGTTATGGTTACTAAAAGTGAGTTTTCACTCTTTGAACCCACCAAATCGCCAATATCACTCTTTTTAATTCCTGCCATTCCTGTAATAGGTGCTGTAACTTTGGTGTATTCGTATTGGATTTTTGCTTGAGTCAACTTGGCTTTCGCATCTTCATACGCATAGACATACGCATCATAACTTTGTACACTGATGGATTTACTTTCCAATAAAGCTTTAGCTCGTGTATAATCTTTGTCCGCCTTGTTAAAATTGGCTTGAGCTTGGTCTAAATTGGCTTTATAGGTATCTTGCTCAATGGTATAAAGCAGTTGCCCTTTTTTAACCAACGATCCTTCTTCAAAATGCTTTTGTTTTAAAATCCCCTCTACTCTTGCATTCACATCTGTTTCTTCAAAGGGTTTAACTAAGGCAGGATAAGTTTTAGTCGTTGTTGCTTGTTCATTTTTAACGGTAAAAACATTAACAGGTAAAGCCGGTTTTTCTTGTGTTGTTTGTTGCTCTTTATTGTCCAAACTGCATGCACTAAATCCTAAGGCAATTAACACTGCCGTTATAACTATTTTTTTCCCTCCAAAGAGAGTTTTGTTGTTTTGTTTCATTCTATATATCCTATTAACTCTTTTCCACTGTGGAAAATAATTTGTGCTTTTTTAATTTCGATATCATTTTTTGATTTTTCAACCACGCTCATGGCATTGGATTTTTCGCTTAAGCTCTCCAAAAAAGCCACATTGTCCACTAAACCATTTTCATATTTGGATTTAACCACTTCAAAAGTACTGTTCGCTGCTTTAAGACTTAGTTGTGCGGATTGCAGTTTAAGTTTAGCGATATTGTACCCTTTAAGTGCCAACTGTAAATCCACATTGGCTCTGTTTTTTTCATACTCAAATTTCGATTTCAAACTTAAATATTGTTTATATTTGGATTGATATTTGTGGTATGTTTCACCAAAAGAGAAGATATTCCAGTTTAGATTAACAGAAAAGATATTTTGTTCATCCAAATTACTGTCCCATGCGGGATTGTTGAACTGTTTATCATAATAAGAGTAGGTATTGTCTAAGGTAATAGTAGGCAAATACCCACTTTTTTCACTTTGTGCATTGCTTAAAAGTGTTTGCATGTCATACTCTAAAGCTTTAATATCGTATCGTAAAGTGTCAGAAGTAAGCGATTCTACATCATTTAAAAAAGAACCCGCTTCAATATTGACTTTCTCTCCAACAATGTACTCTAAATTGTGTAAAATGGTTTGAATATTGAGTTCAATTTCGTGCAAATCCACATTGGCTATTTCAACTCTTGAGACAATTTTTTCCAACTCATCTTCGGTAGTACTTCCCACAGCTAAAAAGTTGCTCAATCGTTTGTATTGTGATTGCAGTTGTTCAATCTCTTTTTGTTTGGCCTCTTTGGCAGCAATATAGGTCAAATAATTAAAGTAATAGTTTGTTACATCCAATGCAATCTCATTTTTAAGAGCTTCATGCGATTCTTGATTACTTTTAATGGATGATTCATAACTTCGGTACACATCGTATTTTTTACCGCCATCGTATAACTTATAATTAAGTGAAGCATACGCGGTGTAAGATTTATCCGCCACACTGGCTGTCTCTTTATTGGTTGTGGAGTAATTTGCCCCAACATCCAATTTGGGCAAATACCCACTTTGCACACTCTCATACTCTTTTTGTATGGATTCTAAACTGTTTTGTGAAGATTCAACCAATCGATTTTGAATGGATAAACTGACCAATTCCTCTAGATTTTGACTCCATAAAAAAAGAGGCATCAGAAAAATACTGCATATTTTTTTCAAAATGAATCCTTTTATCTTTTTATATCTTGCCAGAAAGATATCAAAAGCGGACTTAATCTTCTCTTATTATGAAAATGTAATTTTCTAATTTTGGGATTCTAAACTGCGTTTAAAAAGGGTGAGTGCCCCTACAAAAAAAGCAATCCCAATGATAAAAATTGCCAAAAGATTACCCCAAATAATTGTTATATCTGCTCCTCGGAATAAAATGGCCTGCGCTACTTCCATATAATGACTCGTGGGAGACAAATACATAATATATTGAATCACTTCAGGCATACTTTCATAAGGAGATATTCCACCTGAAAGCATTAATAAAGGTAAAATTATCAAAATAAACAGCATCCCAAGTTGCGGCATGGATTGAGCCAATGTTGCCATAAATATACCCATTGATGTTGTTGATAAAAGCACCAACAAAGTCGCAAATAAAAATAACAGCATAGAACCTTGTAAAGGTATTTGTAACACCATTTCCACAACAAATAGAAGTGAAAAGGTTACCCCTATTAAAATCACCAATCCCATTGACCAAATTTTTGACAACATAATTTGAGCTGCATTTAAAGGCATTACCAGTAAATGTTCAATGGTACCATGCTCCCTTTCTCGCATCAAAGCAGCTCCTGAAAGTAAAATAGAAAGCATCATTATATTGCTAATAATTTCATTGATTCCTCCAAACCAAGTACTGATTAAATTGGGATTATATTTAAACGTGGTCACCAAATTAATTGGTGAAATCTCTTTTTGATTGAGACTATTTGCTATTTCTTGGTTGATAATTGCTTGAATATATCCCGACCCTACTCCTGCTTGTGTCATTCGAGTAGCATCAATATTAAGCTGAATCTCTGTGGCTTCTTGTTTTAATATTTTTTTCTCAAAACCAGAGGGAATCACGACAACAAAAGTGTAATATCCTGAATCCATTGTGGGATTGACTTCATCAAAGGTAATGAGTTGAGGAGGATTAAATCGTGGCTTATAAAAAGCACTGATAATACGTTCGGACAAAGTACTTCTGTCTTCATCAAC
Source organism: Epsilonproteobacteria bacterium UBA4036 (assembly GCA_002382325.1). Lineage (GTDB taxonomy): Bacteria > Campylobacterota > Campylobacteria > Campylobacterales > Arcobacteraceae > Marinarcus. The sequence goes on along the minus strand of DGAG01000011.1, from coordinate 266,415 downwards.
AAAAGCAATGGACGCATGATGAATATCTGTAGAAGCACTTGTTGCCCCAATATAAATGGCAAAACTAAACGAATACACAATTAAACTCAACATAATTTTATCTCTGAAAAGTGTTTGTAACTCTTTTATACCTAAGTGATAAATATTATATAGGCTTTGTTTCATTATTTTTCCTGTTTTTTAAGAAAAAAGAGACTTAATACGGTTATACCTATAATAAGAACACCAAGTGAAATAAACTCACTTTTTAACCCCTCAAATCCCACATCTTTAGTAAAAATTCCTCGACTGATGGTAATAAAATAAGAAGCAGGAAAAATCGAACCCAGCCACACACCGACTCCCTCAAGAGAACTTACAGGTTCTTTTAAGCCTGAAAAATTAATTGTAGGCAGAAGGGTTAATATTGCTGTTGTTCCCAGTGCAGCTATTTGTGTTTTTGCAAAAGCAGAAAAAAGCATTCCCAATCCTGTTGTGGCAATAATATATAGCAATGCTGCCCAACAAAAAAGAATGAAATTTCCTTTAAGAGGTACCTCAAACACATACACAGCCAATACCACCAATCCTAAAAAACTTATCATACTTATAACAACATAGGGCAACTGCTTTCCCAATAAAAACTCCAATTTGGTTACGGGAGTTGAATAAAAATTGCTAATAGAGCCTAACTCTTTTTCTCGAACCACACTCACTGCCATTAAAATTGCTGGGATAAAAATAAGCAACATAGGAATAATTGCAGGAATCATTGCAACGATACTTTTAAAATCTTGATTATATCGATATCGCATTTGAATATTGACTAAAGATGTTTCTTGAGGATAACTTAAAGTAGACAAATATTGTTGATGATTTCCCAAAATATACCCACGCATTGTTTCTGCTCTAAAAGGGAGTGTTCCATCAATCCAAACTCCAATTTCAACATTAAGTCCTTTTTGAAGATTATGCCCAAAATGGGGAGGGATTTCATACACTATACTGACTTTGGCTTGACGCATTGTTTCATCAATCTCTTTGGGTGAAAAAAGAGGCTCTTGTTCTAAAAAGTAACGAGAACCCGAAATATTGGCAATATATTCTCGACTTTGTGGTGATTGGTCATAGTCAAGCACGGAAAATCGCATATCTTTAACATCCAAATTAATTCCATATCCAATAACAAACATTAAAATAACGGTTCCTAATAAGGCAAAAGTAAGACGAATGGGATCACGAATCAACTCAAGATATTCACGATAAGCATAACCCCAAAAACGTACCATACTAAAAAAACTATTCTGGTGTTTTTGAGAAGATTGTTCTTGCTTTATTTCTTTATATGAGATATTGGCATCGGTCATTTCTTCATTTAAATACTCAATAAATGCCTCTTCTAAATTATTTTTATATTTAGATGCAATAATATTTTGTGGGGTATTGGTTACAAGTACTTTACCTTGGTGCATTAAAGAGATTCTGTCACAGCGTTCTCCTTCATTCATAAAATGGGTGGATACAAAAATGGTGACTTCTTCTTTTCGAGCAAGATCAATTAGAAATTCCCAAAAAATATCTCGAGAAAGTGGGTCTACTCCTGATGTAGGTTCATCCAAAATAAGCATTTTGGGTTTATGGATAACTGCCACGGCTAAAGATAATCGTTGTTTTAAGCCCAAAGGTAAATCATTGGTAAGTCGGTGTTCATACGCTTTTAATTTAAAATATTCCAACATCTCTTCAACTCTTAAAGCCACTTTATTGTGAGCTATTTGATACAAGTGTGCATGCAAAACCATATTCTCTTTGATGGTAAGTTCATTGTATAAAGAGAAAGATTGAGTCATATACCCCACGTGCTTACGTATATCCAAACTGTTTTGTTGGATAGATTTACCAAATAATTTAATACTGCCATCACTGGGAGTTAAAAGCCCTGTTAGCATTTTCATGGTGGTGCTTTTTCCACAGCCATTGGAACCTAAAAAACCAAATATCTCCCCTTGTTGAATTTGAAAATCCACACAATTCACTGCAGTAAACTCTCCAAATTTCATGCTTAAGCTCTTTGCTTCAATGGCAAAATTTGTTGAAGAAGTTAAAGGAGTTATTGGTTTTTTAGACACCCTTATCTCTTTGACTTTTTCATCTAAAAGAGTAATAAACATATCATCAATACTTTGAGTATGTGTTTTTTCTAACAATGCTTTTGGCGTATCATACGCTAAAATTTTTCCACGATTCATTGCAATAATATAATCAAACTCTTGTGCTTCTTGCATATACGAAGTGGCAATTAAAACACTCATATTGTGTTGTACTTTTTTAATCTCTCGAATAAGTTCCCAAAATTGTTTTCGTGAAAGTGGGTCAATACCCGTAGTAGGTTCGTCTAAAATCAGTAACTCAGGATCGTGAATCAACGCACAACACAAACCCAATTTTTGTTTCATTCCTCCCGAGAGTTTTCCAGCGGGTCGTGTTTGGAACTCATACAGTCCTGTACTTTTTAAAAGTGACTCTATTCGTGCTTTTCGTTCTTGTTTATCTTGTCCAAATAATCGACCAAAAAAATCGATATTTTCATACACACTAAGCGTCATATAAAGATTTTTTCCCAATCCTTGTGGCATATAGGCAATACGTGAATAATTCTCTTCTCGAACTGTTTTTTTTGAAATATCATTATTAAAGACTTCAATTGTCCCTGTTTGAATTTTTCGTACCCCTGCAAGTAATGAGAGTAATGTAGATTTTCCCACACCATCTGGTCCCACTAGTGCAGTCATACTATTTGCAGGAATCGTTACATCAATATTTTCCAATGCCATTATTTCAGAATATGAAAAAGAAAAATTTTTTATACAAATAAGGCTTGCATCTTCTTTGTTCGTCATATCACTTATTTCTTTTTATCATAATATTGAGGTAAATGGGTTAACATCGGTGGCCACTCTTTTTCCTTATTTAATTGAATATAGGTTACACCGGGTAATCCTATTCTTACTTTTTCAATATATTCTTGTAAAAGTTCAAAATCAATAGTGGCTTTAACTTTAAACATTAATTTCTCTCGTTCACTTTGAGTTTCAATTTGTTTGGGCGTAAATTGTGATTGGGGAGAGATAAAGGTTACTGATGCAGGGATAGTAATATGAGGATAGGCATCTAAAATCATTCGAGCTTCACTGCCATATTGTACCACTCCTGCTTGTGATGTAGGTAAAAATATGGTCATATACACATCAAGCAAATCCAATAAAATAACCACACTTTTCCCCGAGGATATTACCTCACCTGCTTGTACCAATTTGTATAACACCCTTCCTTTTAAAGGTGCATACAAGGTACTTTCTTGAATATTTACTTCAATGGCTTGTGCTTGTGCAATAGCAGCTTGAATAGAGGCTTCCAATGCCTGTACATTGGCTTTAGCTGAAGCCAAAACTGCTTTTGCCGTATGATATGTTGTTTCGTCTTTTTGAAATGCCGCCAAAGAAATACTTTTACTGACATACAATTTTTTGGCTCTTTCATACTCTTTTGTAGCCAAAGAGAGTTCACTTTGTTTTTGAATCACTAAAGAGAGGGCGTAATTTTTATTCTCTTTGGCTTGGTTGATTTGTGCATTTGCCATTGCCAGTTTTGCTTCAAGCTCTTTTGTATCAAGCAAGGCAATGGCTTGCCCTTTTTCAACAATATCCCCTTCTTTGACCAATACTTTTTCAACACGACCTGAAATTTTTGTTGCCACATTAACTTCAGTGGCCTCTATTCGTCCATTGCCGTAAGCAAAATCATCAAGAGCATTGTTTTGATTCGTATAATAGTTAAAATAATAATACCCTGCTAACACCACAAGTACCATGATAGCAGTGGCTATTTTTAAAGTTTTCATTGATTATTTTCCTTTTTAAAAAACATTATCTCTAAAATATAACTATTATTCCAGAAAGATAGTTTAACATCTTTTTTGTTATACTTTTCCCATGAAAAAAAAATACCTTGAGAATTTTTATAATAACACCTTAACCTATAAGCAGTATGAAGTCTTTGCAACGGCTTTACCCATTACGTTGTTGCATAAAAATATGTTCAATCAAACCGAACAATTTTTAAAAGAAAAATACGATTTACTTCATTCTCATGTGGATGTTTTAGCTACACTTTATTTTAATGGCAATGCCCTAACGCCGACAGAACTGTATGATGCTATTGTATTTTCTTCTGGAGGTATGACAAAAGTATTAAAAAAACTCGAAGACAGAGGATATATTCTTAGAAAACCTTCTCAAAACGATAAACGCAGTTTGTTGGTGTGTATTACCCCTTTAGGCAGTGAGCTTGTGGTTGAATCTTTACAAGCCATCGCCACACAAAAAGAGAAGATTTTTAATATTTTGACGCAAAAAGAGAAAAAAGAGTTAAATTATATCTTAGAAAAATTAACCCGTTCTTTATATAATTAAAATGTGAATGGTGAGAAGTAAGTGGTGAGTGGTAAAATTCTCACCATTCACTTCTTACTTCTTATTATTCACCAATTTTAACCAAATATCGCCCTACGGCTTTACCACTTAAGAGTTTTCGATAGGCTTCACTGATCTCTTCAAGTGTGATTTGAGTCGTAATGTGATTGAGTGAATCAATTTTAAACTCATCGGCAATCTTTTCCCATGCAGCTATTTTTTTACTCTTTTTACACTCGACTGAATCAATACCAATAAGTCTTACACCTCGTAAAATAAAAGGAAAAACATTGGTATTTAACTCAAAGGATGCGGTTAATCCACAACACGTGGCAACGCCGTCATATTTTATGGCTTTAAGAGCTTGGGCTAAAATATTTCCACCTACAGTATCAATCACACCTGCGTATCGTTCACTTACCATGGGTTTAGGGTTTTCAATATCAAACTCTTCTCTTAAAATAACCTCTTTGGCTCCAAGTTGTTTTAGGTAATCGACCTTCTCTTTTTTCCCTGAAATGGCAACCACATCAAAGCCCAATTTGTTTAAAATAGAAACGGCAATAGAACCCACACCCCCTGTTGCCCCTGTGACTAAAACTTCACCGCATGTTGGTGTGACGCCATTATTTAAAAGTTCATTGACACTCAATGCTGCGGTTAATCCTGCTGTTCCATAAATCATTATCTCTTTATCGCTGATATTTTCAGGCTTTTTAACCACCCAAGCAGCAGGAGCTTTGACATATTCACTGTGTCCTCCGTTGGTGTTCATACCAAAATCGTATCCCGTAATTAAAACTTCATCCCCAATAGCAAACTCATCACTGTTGGATTCAAATACCACTCCTGCTACATCGATTCCCGTAATATGAGGGAAAACTCGAGTCACCCCAGGATTGCCAATGGAACTTAGGGCATCTTTGAAATTTAATGAAGAATAGGTTGCTTTTATCAAAACTTCATTCTCTTCAAGAGTAGGAACATCAATCTCTTTAACCCCAAAAACAAACTCTTTATTCTCAGTTTTTTCTACTACATATGCTTTCATATCAAATCCTTTATATCTTTTTTTTATAACTTTAGCTAAAATAAAACAAAATAACAAGAACTTACTAAATCCATAGGTACCCACCAAAAAGATAGTTTAAGGAGTTTAAATGGAACAAAATAACATCAAATGCCCTGTTGAAACCGCCGTTGATGTCTTGTCAGGTAAATGGAAGATATTGATTTTATGGTATTTAAGAAAAGAGAAAAAACGTTTTAATGAATTGGAAAAAATGTTGCCCAACACCACTCAAAAAATGTTGATTCAAAAGCTCAGAGAGTTGGAAAAAGATGAGATAATTGAAAGAACCGTTTATCCCGTCGTGCCTCCCAAAGTAGAATACAGCTTAACCCCATACGGGAAAACACTCTTACCTATTTTAAAGTTACTGTATGGTTGGGGCGATAAACACAAAGAAAAATTAGCGAGTGCCTCGAGTGATTAAATCTTTGATGATTAAGCCCACACAAATTATCCATAATATATTCATAAGCCAATTATTGGGATACTCTAACACTAAGTAAGCCACAGGCAAGAAAATTGCCACAGGGTATTTAATAAAATAGAAGAAAAAAATTAAGCTTCCATATAATTTATTCAAACTACTTCCCTTAATGATATCAAGACATCAGTTATTTAAAAAGTCCCTTAGACTTTTTGTTGGGCATTTGCCCTCTAAAATCAGTTTGACTTCATTGGCAATGGGAGTATAAATATCGTGTTTTTTTGAGAGTTCCACAACTGCTTCACTGGTTTTAACCCCTTCTGCAACTTCGCCTAACTCTTCTAAAATTTCATTGAGAGGTTTGCATGAAGCCAATCCTAACCCCACTCGATAGTTTCTACTCATGGTGCTGCTGGCAGTTAAAAACAAATCCCCTGCTCCACTTAAGCCAATAAAGGTCTCCTCTTTTGCCCCAAAAAAAGCGCCAAAACGGTGCATCTCAACCAATCCACGCGCAATCAAAGAAGCTCTGGCATTGTTGCCTAAGTGTAACCCATCGCAAATACCAGAAGCAATGGCTAAGACATTTTTATACGCTCCTGCAATTTCAGCTCCTACGACATCTTCACTGAAATAGGTTTTGATAAATTGTGGGAAAAAAGGAGCAAACTCATGGTAAAGAGCTTCATTGGTGGTATTAATCACCAAAGCGGTGGGCAAGCCTTGTTTTACCTCTGTTGCAAAGGTGGGTCCAGAGATAAATCCAATATTTTCTTCGGGTACAAACTGGGCATAAATTTCATTTAAAAACTGCCCTGAACTTGCCTCAATCCCTTTGGATGCCACCAAAATCTTTTGCCCTTTAAATTCAAAATGCTCTTGCAACCACCCTTTGATTTGTTGCGCTGGAATGGCAATAACCAAATACTCACAATTCAAAGCGGTTGTCAAATCGACAAAATGGGGAATATCACGAGCCGTTCTTGAAGTAATATACGCTTCTTGTTTTTGGCTTAAGGCAAAATGAAGCGCTTGTCCCCATTTTCCTGCTCCAATGACGGCGATGTGTTTTTTCATTATGCCAATCTTTGCAATAAGAGTTCATTGACTTTTGCAGGGTTCGCACTGCCACGACTGGCTTTCATGGTTTGTCCCACAAAAAAAGCAAGCAGTTTATCTTTTCCTGCTTTGTATTCTGCTACTTTATCTGTATTGGAAGCTAAAACTTCATCGATAATGGCTAAAATAGCTCCGTCATCGGATACTTGTTTAAGTCCTAGTTTTTCAATCACCGCGTCCACTTCTTGTGTTGGATTTTGCATTAATTCATCCAAGACTTCTTTGGCGGCTTTTCCTGAAATGGTATTATCTTCAATGCGTTTTACAATCGTTGCCAAGGTTTTGGCTTGAACGGGTGAGTCTAAAAGGGATGTACTGCCCAATCGTCCAAGCAATTCAACGGTTAACCATGTTACGGCATTTTTACCGCTGATATTTTCTTCTAACATCGCTTCAAAAAAGTGTGCCATCTCTAAGGAACTCGTAATAACACTTGCATCATACTCTTTTAGTCCATACGTTTTGACCAATCGCTCTTTTTTCTCATCGGGCAGTTCAGGAATTTTTGAGAACTGCTCAATCATTTCATCCGTAATAATCAAAGGGCGTAAGTCAGGATCAGGGAAGTATCGGTAATCTGCAGCATCTTCTTTGCCTCGCATACTTCGTGTTTCCCCTTTTTCTGGGTCAAACAGTCGTGTCTCTTGTACGACTTCTTGCTCATACACCCCATCTTCCCACGCTTCAATTTGTCGATTCACTTCATAGGCAATGGCTTTTTCAATAAACTTAAAAGAGTTCATATTTTTAATTTCACATCGGGTGTAGAGTTTGGTATCGCCTTTTGGACGAATGGAAACATTCACATCGCATCGGAAACTTCCTTCTTGCATATTGGCATCACTGATACCCAAATATCGTACAATCGAGTGAAGCTTTTTTAAATACAACACGGCTTCATTGGCACTTCGCATATCCGGTTCTGAAACGATTTCAAGAAGAGGTGTTCCTGCTCGGTTTAAATCCACATGAGAAACCGCACCTGCATGAATGTTTTTCCCTGCATCGTTTTCAAGATGAGCTCGTGTCACACCAATGGTTTTTTGTGTTCCATCTTCAAAGTCAATCACCAATTCACCCAGCCCCACAACAGGCACTTCAAATTGTGAGATTTGGTAACCATTGGGCAAATCAGGATAAAAATAGTTTTTTCGGTTAAAAATAGATTTTTGATTGATTTTTGATTTGAGTGCCGTTCCTAACATAATGGCTTTATGCACCGCTTCTTTATTTAAAACAGGCAATGCCCCAGGAAGACCCAAACATGTCGGACAAACGTTGGTATTGGGTTTTTCTCCAAAACTTGTCGCACATGAACAAAAGAGTTTACTCTTGGTATTTAACTGAACGTGAACTTCTAACCCTATAATAACTTCAAACATCGAATTCCTTTTATCGTATCACTTTGATATCAGCGGTGATTTTTAATTTCTCAAAATACTCTTTTAAAAATTTTTGTTCTCTTTGTCCCATGACAATATTAAAAATCTTCTCTTTGACTGATTCAAAACTCTCAATGATTTCACCCTCTTTTTTATTGATTAACAACGTAACATAGTGTTGATTGCTTGTAAAAATAGGCGTAAATGCTTTGGTATTGGTGCTGTTTAACAAATATTTGATTTGTCCATTGATGGTATTTTGCTCTAAAACTAAGTTTTGTTTGTCCACATCTTCAAGTTTTGCTTTAGGATTTTCCATGATTTGATTCAGTGAGGTTCTGTTTTTTGACGCAAATTGTGTCACTTCAAATTTTGAAGCACTGGCAAATTGAGCTTTATTGTTGTCATAATAAATCTCCAAATCCTCTTGTGTTGCAATTTTGATGTTTCCTCGTACGAGTTTTTGAACCAATTTTTCTTGTAAAATTCGTTTTCTGGTCTCTTCTTCAAATACCGCATAATCTTCGTATTTTTGTTTGATAATCGCTTTAAACGCATACAGTTCCAACCCATTAGACGCTGCAACTCGTTCTAAATATTCGTTGATATCAAACAAAGAGACACTGATATTGTGTTTTTGTAACTCTTGTTCATACAACAACTCATCAATAAGCATACTCACTGCTGCATTTTTGTCACCTTTAGTTTGAGCCGCTTTTGCTTCAATATCGTATAACGTAATGGCATCGTTATTAACCGTCAATGCCACCGCATCAACCAATCCCGCATGAGCAAGACTTGCACACATTAAAACTGAGATAAAAAGTTTTTTCATTATTCACCCTTTTTTGTAAAGCAGATATTTTATCATATTAATGGTAAAACATTGGTTTGGAGATGTTCTTTTATTAAAAATGAGTTTTATGAAGAAGTGAATACTCTCTCTTGAAAACTTAAAAGTTTCCGCCTTTTGGTTGTTGGTTTTTAGTAAATAGTTGATGGTATAAAAATGTTCAAACTATCTCAAATCAATTGAATTAAGTAAAGTTGAGAATCTTAGAAAATAAAATATGCAAACGTCCTTATCCCATTCTTTCCAACATCTGAAAAGCCGAACGTTTATTTTTTATTTCGGTAAAGCCGAGGACTGTTTGACGAGAGAAAAGTGCTAAATGCACTTTTTCGAGGAGTTCCGCAGGCAGAAATAAAAAATAATAAGTGAGGGAACCCCATGGGCTTTGAAGCTTCGTTGGTGGCTTTTTGTTACTTTTTACCATTAAAAAGTAAGAGAGCGAAAACCTTTATGGTTTTTAAGAGAAGATATTAAACTATTATAAATAATTCAACTCTTTTAAAATAACCTCTTTTTCAATTTCATTTAAAGAGTCTTTATCGACAAAATCCACTTCTTTATTTAGCTCTTTTTTTAAAAACTCTTTGATGTCTGCCAATTTCGAAAAAGCACTAAACCCCTTGTTCTTTTCCATAAATGCTTTTATATCTTGGATTTCATAAAGAATATCAATGTCACTGTTATTGGTATAATCACCTCTTGCATACGAGCCAAATACACCTAAGATATTTATACCATCATTATAAAGTATAGGTTTAAGATGTGCTAATTTTTCATAAATATCAATTTTCATAGCAACTCTTTTTTAAAATAGATAAAAGTATGTTACAGAAATGTTATTTAAAACTTTGTTGAGTATTTCAATTTGGAAAAAAAATTTGTGGTATACACTAATGCAGAACAGTGAGGTAAAGAGAAGACCTCTTTACTCCACTTATTTATGGAACATAAACCAAAACATCGCTTTGTGTGTGTTCCATTAAAAAAGATGACGTTGAACCTTGTAAAAACGCCGTCGTATCTTTAACCCCATGAGAACCCAATACAATCAAATCATTCTCTATGTTGTTTGAAGCTTCAAGCAACACATCGTTAAAACTGTAATACGCCTCAATCAATTGGGTGTTTTCAATTCCCACTTTTTTATTGAACGCTTCAAAACTCTCTTGAATTTGATTTTTGACTTTATCTTTTAATTTCTCTTTGGCTTCCATGGCATTGTAAAATGACAAAGTAAAATCACTGAGTTGTTTGTACGCATGCACCAATTTAAAGGAAGCATTCTCAAACGACTCTTTAGCAAACTCAATACTTTTTTGTGAAACAGGGGTTAAATCACTAAAGGCTAACACATTTTCATACGCTTTTTGGCAAGAATTTTTGACAATCAACACAGGCAAATTGCTTTTTTGGGCAATGTTATGTGCAGTTGATCCAAAGGTTTTGTTGCTTAAATCATCTTTGGCATTTGCCCCAATAATAATTAAATCGGCTTTTAAATCGTGGGCTTTTTCAATGATTTGATCCGCTGCTTTTCCTGAAGTGACTCGAATAGAAACATTGGCATTAAATTGGTTTAATTTTTGAACATCTTGTGCGATTTTCATCATCAACTCTTGTTTGACCTCATCGCTGTTTTTATTGGTAAAAAATGTCTCCATAAGAGTTGTTTCAATAGTATGTACCACGGTAATATTAATCTCTTTATTTGCTGCAATTAAAAATGCACGTTTTAACACTTCATTGGATATTGAAGAACCATCAATCCCAACCACAATATTTTTTATACTCATTACGTTCTCCCATTTGTATTTGTTAAAAATGTAACACAATGATTATATCATATAAAACGAAAATCAAAGAAACCTCTGTTTATTTAAATCGTTTTAAAATTCTTCTGTAGCGTTTTTCTCCATTGCATTGAATCAAAAGCATATCGTTTTCTTCTAAAAGAGTCGAACCTGTTGGCTTGATATACTCATTCTTTCGATTAATCATTAAAATTAAAAAATCGAGTGGCAAATCAAGTTCTACAATACTTTTTCCTATAACCGAAGAGTCCTTTTCAATATAAAATTGCTTTAATGTATTAAACAATAAAGGAGAAGCCACCACCTCTTCTTTTTGATATTTCACCGATTCAACTTTAAGCCATTTTGCCATAAAAGGCAAAGAGGTTCCTTGAATCAAAATTGATGCCAATACCATAAAAAAAACCGTATTAAAGATAATATGTGAATTGTCATATCCTTCTGATAAATAGGGATATGTAGCTAAAACAATAGGAACAGCTCCTCTTAAACCCACCCAAGAGATAAACGCTTTTTCTCGAATATTAAATGAACTCAACGCCAAACTAATAAACACCCCTACTGGTCTTGCAATAAACATCAACCACAAAGCAATCGCCAACCCTTGCCAAGCCACTTCAGGTAATTCTGAAGGAAAAACCAACAAACCCAATGCCAAGAAAACAGTAATTTGCATAATCCATGACAATCCGTCGTGAAATCCCACCAAATTTTTTTTATGAACAAACTCTTTGGTATTTGCCACAATTCCTGCTAAATAGACAGCTAAAAAGCCGTTACCTCCCAACATCGAACTTGAAGCAAAAAGCAATAACACCCATCCGATGGTAAACACGGGATAAAGACCATAAAAACTCAAATGAATTCGATTTAAAATAATAGGCATAACGGCACCAAAGGCGTATCCAAATACTCCACCAATAATAAATTGCAAAAAAAATTTTATAATCCAATCACCCACGGACGTTTCATTGGGCAACAAAATAATTTGTAAAATTGCAATGGTCAGAAAAATTGCCATAGGGTCATTGCTTCCTGATTCCAATTCCAAAAGAGGAGTAATCTTCTTTTTAAGAGCAATCCCTTTTGCTCTTAAAATCGCAAAAACCGCAGCTGCATCCGTTGAAGAGATAATCGCTCCTAACAATAACGCTTCTAAAAAGGTAAAATCAAATACAAAATAGACTCCTAACGCCACCACAAAAGCCGTTAGAAAAACTCCCAAGGTGGCTAAGATGACACCTTCTTTTAAAACGGGTTTAATCGCTTTCCAAGTGGTATCTAAACCTCCCCCAAATAAAATAAAAATCAATGCCAAGGTTCCAATGTTTTGTGCCAATGCAACATCATCAAAATAAATGCCTAAAATACCATCTGAACCTGCTAACATTCCTAAACCTAAAAAGATAAAAAGTGCAGGGATACCAAAGGTGTTAGAAAGTTTACTTGATACCACACTTAAAAGCATTAAAAAGGCAGTAATAAGAAGATAAATTTCTATTGTTTCCATTATTTTCCATTTATAATTTTTTTAAAATATAAACGATTATAGCTTAAAAATGGTCATTTTTTTGAAAAACATTCAACTAAAAAGAGTTATTAATACTTTTTAGATACAATTATTCATACGTACTAACAACAAATCAAATTATTTAAAAAAGGATTTTTCATGAATAACAGTAAAATTTTAATTGCCACCGATTTTTCGCAAAAAAGCTTTAAAATCATTGAACGTGTTTTGGAGTTTATCCACAACAAACCCTCTGAACTTTTTATTGTTCATGTGGTTGAGAGTTCTATTTTTTCAAAAGTCAAAAATCTTTCAGAAATTGGCAAAAACAGTTTTGAGGTTTTACACAAATATTTTCCTACACTTCAAGCATCGCAATTTTATTGCGTAGAGGGAAAAATCGATGAGCAAATTGCTTATCATGTGGACAAACTCAATATCTCTTTGGTTATTTTAGGAAACAGCGGAGAAAGAAGTCATATCAACCAATTTTTCTTGGGTTCGAATACTAAAGATATTGTCCGTAATTTAAATACTCCCAGCTTAATTATGAAATCCAATCGTCCTTTGGAGTTTAACACCATTATGATTCCTACGGATTTATCAGATGAGTCTAAAACCTATATTTACGAAGTGGCACAATTTTTAAAAACGGCTAAAATCAAACTCTTTTACAGCTATACCGTTCCTTTTGAAAATCGTTTAAATTTTTACGGTTTAGATAAAAGTGAAATGACACTTTTTCAAAAAGACATAAAAACATCTGCGATTAATGAAGCCAATGATTTTTTTGATACGATTAATATTGCCAATGAACTTGAACTTATTACTCAAGAGGGCAGTTTAGATGCCGAAGAGTTTGCTAAAAAAGCCGATGAGTTAAAGTGTGATTTAATTGCCGTTCACACTACAGGACATTTTAGTTTTTTTGCGTTTGACTTAGTCGAACACTCTCATAAAAATATTTTGGTCAAAAAAATCAATTAAAGGAATCCTATGAAATTTGTTGCTCTTGTTGTCATCGCTTCATCAGAATATGAAGAGAGTTTAAAAACCGTTGCTAAAAATGCGGGTGCTAGTGGAGCAACCATCATTCAAGCACGAGGAACAGGAAATGAAGAAAAAAAGAGTTTTTTCTCTCTGACTTTTGAAGGCAATCAGATTGTCCTTTTGTACATATTAGAAGAGAAAATATCAAAAAGCATCTTAAAAGCCATTAAGAAAGAGATTGAAGATAAAAAAAGCGATTGTATTGCTTTTACAACCCCTATTTCGCATATTGTTGGCTTAAACGACAATATTATTAAAAAGTTTGAAGAAAATATTATCAGTGAGGAGATTTTATAATGAACCCAAAAATATTAGTTGAACATATTATGAAAACCAATGTAACCACGATAAAGCCGTATGCTACGCTTAAAGAAGCATTACAACTTATGAAACGAAAAAATTTAAAATCGTTGATTGTGGAAAAAAGTTGTGACAGCGATGCCTATGGTATTATTACCAACACACAAATATTACGAAGAATTATGGCAGAAGACGGTGATATTGAACTTTTAAATGTCTATGATATTTATAAAAAACCTGCCTTTAGTGTTTCATCTAAAATTGATGTGAAATATGCCGCTAAAATTATGATGGAACATAACATCAAGCGAGTTGCTGTTACGGATAACAATGAACTCAAAGGTGTCTTATCTGTTACTGATTTGACCGATTATGTATTATCATTGATTGATTAATTAAGTTATGACAGAGATCCTAAAACAATTTAAACACACTTTAGTAGAATCCATTGTTAATTTAATTCCCATTTTAATTATTATCATTGGATTTCAACTCTTGGTTTTTCAAAGTGTGCCTGAAAACATCTTTTCCATTACTTTGGGATTTGTGATTGTTATTTTAGGGGTAACTTTCTTTTTAATGGGATTAGAAATTGGTGTTTTCCCTTTAGGCAATAGCTTATCCAATGAATTTTTAGAAAAGCGTTCTTTGTTTTGGTTTGCTTTGTTTGGTTTTGCTTTGGGCTTTTCAGCCTCCATTGCAGAACCTGCCATTATTGCTGTGGCAACCCAAGCTCAAACCATCACTCATGGAATCTTAGATGCATTTACCCTACGAATCATTATTGCCATCTCGGTAGGAAGCATTACGGCTTTTGGAATTATTCGTTCACTGCTTGGTTGGCCCATTGCCAAAATTATTGTTGGAGGATATGTTTTAGTTTTAATTATTACCTATTTTACCCCTCGAAGTATTGTAGGCTTAGCCTATGATTCAGGCGGAGTTGCCACCAATGTAGCCACGGTACCTTTAATTGTGGCATTGGGTATTGGAATTGCTTCAGCATTGCAAGGAAGAAGTGTTTTAAAAGATGGCTTTGGTTTTGTTGCTCTTGCTGCTATTACGCCTATGATCAGTATTCAATTGTATGGTATTTTTGCTTTAGGCAGTGATTTTAGTGCAAATGGCTCTGAATTAGTTCAAACAGCAACTCAAGCAAAAACATCAGTGGATTTTGATATTTTAGGCATATTACAAGGCTTATTAGGAACATTTACCAATATCTTACCCATTATCTTAACTATTGTAGTGTTTCAATATTTGATTCTTAGAAAACCTCTTCCCAATCTTTTTAGAGTTGTTCTTGGTTTTATTTTTTTGGTTATTGGTTTGTATGGATTTATTATTGGAATTAAATTAGGACTTTTTCCCATAGGAGAATCCATCGCAACAAATTTAGTCGATAGAGACAGTCTCTTTTTTATTTTACTCTTTGCTTTTTTAATTGGTTTTGGTACGACTATGGCAGAACCTGCTTTGGTTGCCGTTATCAAACAAGCTGACCGTTACAGTGAAGTGAGTTTAAACGTAACGATTATTCGTTTATTGGTTGCATTAGGCGTAGGCTGTGGGATTTTATTGGGTACGTATAAAATTGTTCAAGGCTATGATATTTGGCTTTTGATTACGATTTTATACTCATTTGTTGTAGTTCTGACCATTTTTGCCCCCTCACACATGACCGCTTTTGCTTTTGATTTAGGAGGAGTAACCACTTCTGAAATAACGGTACCTATTGTTACGGCTTTTGGGATTTATTTGGCAACCAATATTGAAGGCAGAGATGTCTTAATGGACGGTTTTGGACTGATTGCTTTTGCTTCAGTGTTTCCCATGATTACCGTTTTGGGTTACAGTATTATTACGCAAAAACTTATAAAAAACTTCGCTTAATTTAGGGTGCTAAGTGTTTATTTTAACACTTAGCACGTAAGCTCTAAAGTTTTATTGACTCACTTTTTTAAGTAAATAAAAGATGGAATTATAATCCACACCACTTTGTTCACTCAAACCAATTTCACACGTTTTACTTGTGCTAAACGCGAGTTTCACGCCATTGGGTATGCTTTGTTTTAAACTGCTTAATGCCGACGCATTTAATTCAGGAAAATTAAAACCTCGATCCCCTGCAAAACCACAACACTTGACATCCGCAGGCACAATCACCTCATTGGCACACGCTTTAGCTAACGTAATAAACTTATCGTGTAAGCCCATTTTTCTTGAACTGCATGTGGTGTGTATCACAATGGGTTCATCCAATTTCGTAATGGTTAAAGAAGGCAGTAAATAGTTCAATGAAAACTCAATGGGTTCATAAACAGCCATTTGGCTTTTAAAACTCTCCATCATTTTTTTCGTACAAGGACTTGTATCACATAAAACGGGAAACTCTCCATGATTGGAAGCTTCGAGTAATGCCATTTCTAACTCTTGGGATTTTTTATTGGCTTGATTAAAATACCCTTTTGATGAAAAAGGCATTCCGCAACACAGATTCTCTAAGTTATTAGGAAAAATCACTTCAAACCCTGCTCGTGTCAATAATTCTAAGGTGACATCAAAAAGATTATCTGTCTGGGTGCTGTTTTGGGCTTGTCCCATGGTTCGATTTAAACATGAGGTAAAATAGACCACTTTTTTCGATGAAGCAATGAGTTTGACACTGTTTTTGTTGATGGTCACAGGTTTGGGTAAACTTTTTGTCCACAATGGAATGGTGTTTTTAGAGATTTTTCGCAATCCTTGAGTGAGTGTTTCCATATTGCGTGTCCCTAAAATACGGTGCGTCCAATTGGCAACGCGTAAACCCATTTTAACCCCACTTAACACACTTGAAAAATGATTGACGATAAAATCGGCTTGTTTTTCTTGGCTGGGTTGTATTTGTTTGTTACGCAAATATTTCGTTAGGTTTCCTGTATCAATTCCCACAGGACAAACGGTTGAACACAAACTGCACGTAGCACAGGTTTCAAGCCCATCGTACTGATACGCTTTTTTCAGTGCTTCGCTTTGTATAAAATCGTTCTCTTCATCTTCTAAGCGACTGATTTCTCGTGAAGCAATGATTCGATGCCGTGGGGTAAAGGTGATGATGTTTGAGGGACAATACGGTTCACAAAACCCACACTCAATACACTTATCAACAATTTCATTGGTACGAGGAAGAGGTTTTAAGTTTTTTAAATGTGCTTCATGATCCTCGTTGATAATCACCCCTGGGTTTAAAATGCCTAAAGGGTCAAACAAATTCTTTATATCTTTCATTAAAGCATACGCATCATTTCCCCACTCCAGTTCAACAAATGCCGCCATATTTCGCCCTGTGCCGTGTTCTGCTTTTAAACTTCCTTGGTATTTGACTGCCACTAATTGTGTAACATCTTGCATAAAGGCATCGTATCGTGCAATCTCTTTTTGCGTGGAGAAATCTTGGGTAAACACAAAGTGTAAATTCCCCTCTAACGCATGACCAAAAATCAAGGCTTCGTTATAACCATGTTTTTTGAACAACGCTTGTAACTGTAGGGTTCCTTGGGCTAAATCTTCGATATTAAAAGCCACATCTTCTATGATTACAGTGGTACCCGTTTGACGTACTGCACCCACTGCAGGGAAAAGTCCTTTTCGTATTTTCCAAAAGAGTTCATACTCTTGTTTTATGGACGTAAAGGCAATCTCTCGAACGGTTTTAAACGCTTCAAGCAAGGTTACAATTTTTTGTGTTTGTTGCACTAAGGCATCTTCATTGGGGGCTCTGGTTTCAACCAATAAAGCCGCCACGTCTTCATTGAACTCTTTTAAATACGAGGGCATCCCTTTTTGGTCTTGCACAGATTTGAGTGCTTTATTGTCCATAAGTTCAACGGCATCCACTTGAATACCTTTTGAAAGTTTAAGTGTTGCTACGGCACTGCACGCTTCATTGATGTTTTCAAAAAAGACTAAGCTACTGGCTTTGTGTTGATAATCTTCAACCGTATAGTACGTTATCTCTTGAATAAACGCTAACGTTCCTTCACTTCCAATAATCAAGTGTTGCAAGACTTCAAACACATCATCATAATCCACCAAGGCATTTAAAGAGTAACCACAGGTGTTTTTGATTTTAAACTTCTTTTTGATTTTTTCACTCAAACTTTTATTGGCTTTAACCGATTGGGCGTACGAATCTAATTGATCAATAAATTGAGAATGTTTTTGTTTAAACAACTCTTTGCTTCTCGTATCAGACGTATCCAAAACCGTACCATCGTAAAAAATGATTTTCATCGATTTGAGTGTTTGGTAGGAGTTTTGAGCAACACCACAACACATCCCCGAAGCATTATTCGCTGCAATTCCTCCAATCATCGCTGCATCAATACTTGCAGGGTCTGGACCTATTTTTTTTCCAAAAGGAGCCAATGCCGCATTGGCACTAGCCCCCGTAATGGAAGGCTCTAAACTGATATAATCTTTTTGTGGTGAGACCACAAACCCTCTCCAGTTTCGTGAAGTAATGACTAAAATAGAGTCACTGATGGCTTGTCCTGAAAGTGAAGTTCCCGCTGCTCTAAATGTAACACTCAGCTGATACTTCGTGGCATGTTCAAGTATGGTTTTGACGTGTAAAGCATTTTGGGCTTTGATGACAATTTTGGGTATAAGTCGATAAAAAGAGGCATCGCTGCCGTAAGTGAGTGTATGTAACTTATCGGTAAACAGATACTCTTTAGGTATAAATGAGATAATCTCTTCGTAAAATTTTTTGTAATTTCCCTCTAGCATTTCTTTTCCTTTTTTAATTATTTGATGATAAAAAAAGTGAAACTTTACTCTCTTCTGGGTACGGTATAAATTTTTTGTTGAGGATCATTGATAAACGCGTTCATTTTATCACACTGTTTTAAAACAATCATCTCAATTAAAGCTTTTTGGTTGGTGTACATGAACTTTCTTTAAATAAACAAAAGAAGCCTGTGTGGCTTCTTTTGTATTGGGTTATAACAATGGATTTAATCCGAAAAACTCAGGATAAATCGCCAAAATGGCTAACACAATGATTTGTATGGCAATAAACGGTAATACCCCTTTGTAAATCTGCATGGTGCTTACCCCTGCTGGTGCAACCCCTTTTAAATAAAAGAGACTGAACCCAAAAGGTGGGGTTAAAAATGAGGTTTGTAAATTCATGGCAATCAAAATCGCAAACCACACAGGATTGATGCCCAAAGTTTCAGAAATCGGCACTAAAATAGGAACAATAATATAGGAAATTTCCACAAAATCAATAAAAAATCCTAAAACCAAAATCGCCAACATGGTAAAAATAATGAATCCCCATTTTTCATCTCCGGGAAGACTGGTCATAAAATCATGGACAATATCTTCTCCCCCCGTGTATGAAAACACCATAGAAAATGCCGTTGCCCCAATTAAGATACCAAATACCATTGAGGTGATTTTAACCGATTCCAGTGCAGCTTCTTTGACCATTTC
Source organism: Epsilonproteobacteria bacterium UBA4036 (assembly GCA_002382325.1). Classification (GTDB taxonomy): domain Bacteria; phylum Campylobacterota; class Campylobacteria; order Campylobacterales; family Arcobacteraceae; genus Marinarcus. The sequence goes on along the minus strand of DGAG01000011.1, from coordinate 246,959 downwards.
ATTGCTGTAAGTACGATACATCAATGCCAAACCAATCGCTCCAAAACAGCCCACAGCAGAAGACTCAGTAGGTGTGGCAATTCCTGCAAAAATTGAACCCAATACCAAAATAATGAGTGTTAAAGAAGGGATAATATCAATTAACGCTTTAAAAACTTGTTTTCGTTTGTTGCCTCGACTGGGATCAGGTGGAATAGCCGGTGCCATATCTTTTTTATAGTAAGAAATAATTAAAATAAAAAGAATGTATGCCCCCACAAGTAATAATCCTGGCCAAACCGCTGCTGAGAACAAATCACCCACAGGCACTTGAAAAACATCCCCTAAAATAATTAATACAATCGAAGGAGGAATAATTTGCCCCAAGGTTCCAGCCGAACAAATGGTACCCGTGGCAAGTTCTGGACTGTATTTGTATTTAAGCATGACAGGCAATGAAATCACTCCCATGGCAACCACAGAAGCTCCTACCACACCCGTTGAGGCCGCCAATAACGCCCCCACTAATACCGTTGAAATTGCCACTCCACCTCGAATTTCTCCAAATAAAAATCCCATCGACTCTAAAAGTTTTTCAGCCAAGCCCGTTTTTTGTAGAACAATTCCCATAAAAATAAACATAGGAATCGCCATTAAAATCGTATTTTGCTGAATGGAAAAAATTCGAAAAGGCATATAATCAAACATGGCAATTCCCTCGGTGATTCCCTCACTCAACCCTGCCATAAATCCCGCATCGAATCCACCGTATGAATAGATTTCAATGACTCCCGCACTGATACCAAAAAACACTGAAACCGCGGCAAAAGTAAAGGCAACAGGAAATCCAAATAAAAGCATAAATAAAGCCGTAAAAAACATTACAATACCTATCATTTGGATTCTCCTTTCTCATCAATATCCACAATATGGTGTTTGTGTTGATTAAATTCGTTTTTCAAATTCTCAATTTCACCTTTTAAGTTATACTCTTTTAAATCACACATTCCCCGATAGACATTCAAATTTTTTATAAAATATCCAAATGAAGTGATAATTAACAATAAAAAAGACAAAGGTATCAACGCTTTAACAATCCATCGATGAGGCAGACCACCTGGGTCACCACTCATTTCATTGGATAAAAACGCTTCATGGGCATTGCCAATAGAACTTAAGCCCACAAGCAATGAAATGGGTAAAATAAAGGCAACTACTCCCACCATATTAATCAATGCTTTTCGTTTGGGAGTCCCTCGGTCATAAAGTAAATCAACTCGCACATGTCCATCCTCTTTTAGGGTGTAAGAAATCCCCAATAAAATAACAACAGAGAACAAATGCCACTCCATCTCCTGCATTGCAATACTTCCTGTTTTGAAGAAGTATCGAGCCACAACGTCATAAGTTACATTCAATATCATTAATACTATGGCAAATGCCGTGATATTTCCAATATAGTCTGCAAACTTATCAAACCCTCGTTCCAGTTTTAATAACATTAAAAATCCTTTGAATCTTCTAATAGATTAACCCAACACAACCATTTGTGTTGGGTTAATCTATTATTTTACAACCCCATAAAGGGGGCATGGGGTTGCAAATTTTTATAAATTGTCTTTTAAATATAAGTAGTCAGACATTTCAGTCCATTTTCTGACTTTCTTTTGATACGCTTCTTGTGAATCCAAAATCTCTTTTAATAAAGGTTGATCTTTGACCATTTCAGCTCTTAACTCTTTGTTGGTTTGTTTTAACGCATCCATAACTTCTTTTGGGAACGTTTTGATTTTAATATTAGGATATTCACTTGCAATTTTTGACCATGCATCCGCACTCATATGATAGTTTTGAATATACATATCGTACGCACTTACTCTCATGGCTGTGATTAAAATCTCTTGTAAATCTTTAGGAAGTTTTTTAAACGCTCTTTCATTGACCATAAAATGCAAATCCAATCCAGGCTCATGCCAACCTGTGTAGTAATACGGTGCAACTTTATGAAATCCCATGTTAATGTCCATTCCTGGTCCAACCCATTCTAAGGCGTCAATGGTTCCACGTTCAAGTGAAGTATACAATTCACCGGGAGCAATATTCGTAACTGTCAATCCTAATTTTGCCATCACTTCTCCAGCAAACCCAGGAATTCTCATTTTAAGACCTTTTAAATCTTCAACCGAATTAATCTCTTTTCTAAACCATCCACCCATTTGGTTCCCCGTACTTCCACCAGGGAACGATAAGATACCGTGTTTTGAATAAGTTTTTTCCATAAGTGCCATACCACCACCATGATAAAACCATGCGTACTGTTCAGCTGTTGTCATACCAAAAGGCATGGTACTAAAAGGCATCGTATTGATATCTTTACCTTTCCAGTAATACGATGCAGAGTGACCCATGTCGTATTGACCACCTTTGACCATATCTAAAATTCCAAAGGCTGATTTGTGTTTATTTGAAGCATCGACTTCGATAACAAGTCGTCCATTTGACATCTCTTCAACCATTTTTGCCATATTGGTTGGAGCATCAATAAACGGAGAAAGAGTTGGGCCCCATGTTGTTGCCAGTTTCCACTTATAGACTCTTTCTTTGGCCATTGAAGCCGTACTTAATCCTGCAAGCAATGCAGCTGCAACAACGAATTTTGTTGCTTTAAATAACATATTCATGCAAACTCCTTTTTTAGTTTCAATAAAATTGTAACGACACCAAATGAAAATGATATGATATTTTTTACGGATTTTATAAAATCTTAAAGATATATCCACTGTCTACAATGGTTTGAATATACTCCTTGGGTAAAAGTTTTCTCACCCGCCGTATCAAAGAACGAATCGATTCAAGAGAAGTAACATTGCCCTCCCACACATAATTTTCAATGGCATCAAAGGTGATAAGCTTATTTTTATGCGATAAAAAAAGATTTAACAGCAACTTCTCTTTTTTAGTTACGCGTTGTTCTTTTTTATTACAAGAGAGTAAACTGGACTTAAAATCAAAATAACAATTCTCATCAAAATAAATGAAATTATCGTTAATTTTACAGAGTTTATCAATCTTTATCTCTAATTCATCTATAAAAAAAGGTTTCTTCAAATAATCATTGCAACCAAAATCGTATGCTTCTTTAATCATATCCAACTCCACAGAAGCACTGATGATAATCACAGGAACCTCATCGTAATACTCTCGTATTCTTTTGAGCAATTTCACCCCATCAAGACTGGGAACATTAATGTCCAAGATAAAACAGGCATACCCTGCATCAATGGCGGCATACGCTTCTAATCCATCAACATACGCATCCACTTTATACCCTTTTAAACCAAGCCGTTTTGCAATCGTTTGATTGAGTTTTACATTGTCTTCAAGCAATAAAATTTTCATACTCACCTACCATAATTTGTATTGGGCATTTTGATGATAAATACCACACTGTTTTTATCGTTTCGTACTCTTATTTTCCCCTGCATTTTATCTTCAATAATTACTTTTGCCATATATAAACCAAATCCTGTCCCCTCTTTTTTAGTCGTAAAATACGGATCAAAAATATTGCCAATAATATCCAAAGGGATGGCTCCTGCATCATCACTGATTTCAATCACATTGTATTTGTTGGTACTAAAAATCTTAATACCAATGTTTTTCTTTTCGTTAATATCCAAGTTTTTTTCCAGAATCTTATTTTTGGCATTGTTAATGATGTTTAATAACACTTGCTTAAACTCATTTTCATACCCATAAATCAGTAAATCTTCATTTTGATTAACATACTCAACGGTCACATTAATATTGGAATAAAAAATCTGTTTTCCCACAATTTCAAAAATCTCATTTAAACATTTTTCGATTGAAAAAAGAGCTTTTTTGGTCGAAGGCTTTAAAAAATTTCTAAAATCACTGAGCGTTTTTGACATGTATTGGATTTGTACCATCGAATCTTTCACAAAGGTTTCCATTTGGATTTTTTTAAGTTCTTCAAGTTGAAACGACAACGCGATATCTTGCACTTGCGCTGAAAGTTCAACCAAAGGTTCATTCCATTGATGAGCAATGGCAGCAACCATATCTCCCATTTCAGCGAGTTTGCTTTGTTGGATTAAAAACTGTTTTTCTTGAACTCGTTGGGTAATGTCATCCATAATACACACAATCCCCCCAATGGTTTCATCGATGTTTTCATACACGGCTTTGTTAAGAATGAAATAACGCATTTTATCATTAAAGTGTAGGGTCATTTCAGAGGTTTTTGTTCCTTGGGTTTTAAGCAACTCTTCATCCACTTGAACATTGCGTTTGGCGATATCTTCAGGATAAAAGTCATACGCTGTTTTTCCAATGACTTCCTCTTTTTTATGATTAAACAGTTTGGCAAAACTTAAATTACATCCCAAAATTTTTCCATCGGTATTTTTATAGTAAATAGGGTTAGGTAAGGTATCAAGCAACACTTTATCAAACTTAATACGATTGGATAAATCTTTTTCAACAAGTTTTCGACGTTGGATATTCGCACGCATAATCAATACAATAATAAACAACACCAAAATGGTTAAAATTGTCAGCATTACAAAATTGCGATGCTCTTTATAAATTGTGATAGGTTCATTGATCATTTTGTATTCGCCTACATGAGGTTCAATGTTCATTTTAAATCGTTTTAATTCATTGTAATCAAAGATATATTCATTGGGTGATTTTTGCAAAATGGGGATATCTTCAATGGGTTTGTTTTTAATTAAGTACTCAAGTGCCATAGAAGCAACGGCTTCTCCTTGACCTTTGGCACTCGTAACAAACCCACCAATCACTCCATTGCCCAAATAAAAATCCCATAACCCATAAATAGGAACGGCACTGATTTGTTTAATATCTTTTAAGCTCTCTTTATAGGTAAAAAACTTTCCGGTTTTATCTTTAAAAAGCAACACAAACAACAACACGGTTTCCCCTTTTTCTTGAGAAACTTTTTGTTTGATTTCTTCCATATTAATGTTGCCTAAGTATTCAATTTGGAAATATTGTGAGTATTTTTTGATATAAGGTTCCAACTCTTTTTTCATCTGCAACCCCGTAACAGAATAGTCGTTAATAATCACCAAACGCTCTAATTTGGGATGAAGTCGACGTATGAGTTGAAAGTTTTTTTCCAAATCAACTTGCTCAATAACGCCTGTTACCCGTTCAATATTTGAAACCAGCGCCATATCAAAATTATTAATGGCACAAAAAAGCAAAGGAGTATTGGGGAAAAGTTCATCAAGATGTTGATTTAAAAATTCGAGAGCATGGTTGTCACTTGCGATGATTAAATCAAATTTTCTCTCTTTAAATTGTTCTTTATACAGTTCATATAAGCGTTTAAAATAGACCGGCGTAGCAACGCGTTTTGTGTCCATATAAATCGTGGTTAAGGTGACGTTTTTATACTCTTCAAAAGTTGATTCAATGGCTTTTGAAATATCGTCACTCCATTTATAACTTTTATCATACGAGTGAACCAATAAAACCTCTTTTTGGATTTGTGCAAAAAGAGGCAAAGAGAAAAGAAACCAAAAAAGCAGTAATTTTTTCAACATATCTCCTCATAAGAGTCAGACAAATATAACATACCCCGATTTTGGACCATGCGCCCCAATAACTAACGACTGCTCAATATCAGCTGTTTTAGAAGGTCCTGAAATAAACACCCCATACCCCGCTTTTTCAAACTCTATTCGCTCATACGCTTCGTGCATGTTATTGACAATATCATCTTTGGATACTATTATAACAATATTATTGGCAATAAAATATAAGGCTCGATGTTTATTGCTTGGATTTTTCATCCACACCGCTCCATTTTCTGCAACAGCAAACTCAGCTTTGACAATCGCCAAATCCAAATTTTCTAATTCATGGGGAGTCTTGAGTTCATTTTCTTTAACCGTCGCTAAAGTGTACTCTTCTACGTTTGAACTTATAAATACTGCCTCAGGATAAAGCTCTTCTATGACTTGGTTGAGTTCATTTTTATGACACTGTAAGGCTTTTCCACCCACGGTTTGAATCACCTTACTGAATTGTTCCATTTTATTTTCAAATGTAATTCCAAAATTCTCAATGTTGGGTAAAGCCACTTCTTGAACTTTATTGTTGTGTCGAATACTGTTTAAAATACTCTCTTTACTTGACATTATTTCTCCTTTTTGGCTTTGGCATATAACTCTTTAAATGAGTTTTTAGGCATGGTTGGCATGGTTCTGTGTTTTCCCCAAACATTGCTTTTGGAATACATCACACTCTTAGGAATAAACGGAACCACCTTTCGAGCTATTTTTCCTGCTAATGTAAACAGCATAGGATGTTGCATCAACCATGAAGTCAGTTTCATTGCCATGGCTTTTTTGCCATCAATCAATTTGGCTTTTGCCAAATCTTGCCTATGTGCATACAACTGTTTATGCAAATCAATCTTACTGGGACACACATTTGAACATGACGAACAAAGGGTACACGCAAAAGGCAACGTTTTGTGTTCGGTTGGGTTTCTAAAAGCCCCCAAAGTTGAACCAATGGGTCCAGGAATCACATACCCATATGAGTGACCACCACTTCGTCTGTAAACGGGACACGTATTCATACACGCTCCACACCGTATACAATTTAGGGATTGTTTGTATTTTTCACTGTTTAAAAAAGGGGTTCGCATATTATTGACAATCACCACGTGCATTTCTCCCCCTTCAATGGCTCCATGAAAGTGTGAGGTATAGGAAGTGATGGGTTGCCCAGTAGCACTTCGTGCGAGTAATCGAGTAAAGACACTTAAATCTTCAAGTCGTGGAATGATTTTTTCAATTCCCATACACGCAATGTGCAATTTGGGTAAACTTGCTCCCATATCGGCATTGCCTTCATTGGTACAAACTACGACACCTCCTGTTTGTGCAATGGCAAAATTAACCCCAGTAATTCCCGCATCGGCTTGTAAAAATTTTTCTCGCAGATGTTCTCGTGCGGCTCGTGTTAAATACGTGGGGTCACTGTTGTTCTCATCGGTGTGTAAAAACTCATGAAACGTTTGTGCGACATCCTCTTTTTTTAAATGAATGGCGGGTAATACAATATGAGAAGGGGCTTCATGGCGTAACTGAACAATTCGCTCTCCTAAATCCGTATCGACAACTTCTAAGCCTTTGCTTTCTAAAAAAGGGTTTAAATGACACTCTTCAGTGAGCATCGATTTGGATTTGACGACTTGTTTAACCCCATTTTTCTTTAAAATCTCATACACAATCTCATTGTGTTCTTGGGCATCATTTGCCCAATGCACGATAATGCCTTTTTTCATGGCATTCTTTTCAAACTCTTCCAAATAAAAATCAAGTTTGCTCATGGTGTGTGTTTTAATGGCACTGGCGTATGAACGAAGTTTTTCCCACTCGGGAATACTTTTTGAAGCCAAATCTCTTTTTTCTCGAACAAACCAAAGGGCTTTGTCGTGCCAATGCATTCGCTCATCATTGGCTACAAATTGTGCGGCTTGCTGTGGATGGTTCATGACAGTTTCTCCCCTGCTAAAATTTGTGTAATGTGCATCACTTTAATGGGTTGGTTGTCTTTATTAATGATTCCTTCCATGTGCATCAAACAAGACATATCAGCCCCTGTCATCACTTCAACACCACTTTGTAAGTGGTCATTAATCCTGTCTTTGCCCATGGCTGCTGAAATGGCATCTTCAGCAATGGCAAATGTTCCTCCAAAGCCGCAACACTCATCATCACGTTTTAAGGGCATAATTTCAATATCATCAACCAATGAGAGCAATTTTTTCAGTTTGGAAAAATAAGGGATATTCAACTCACTGCAACTGGCAAGTTTGAGTTCTCGGTGACCATGACAAGAGTTATGCACTCCGACTTTATAAGGGAAAGAGGTATTAAGTGTTTCAACTTTAATAATATCATGTAAAAATTCACAAATCTCATAAATAGAAGTTTGTACTTTTTCATAATCGCTGTTGTCTTGAAAAAATTCACCGTAGTGTTCTTTGACCATGGCAACACATGAACCACTGGGTGCAACAATGTAATCGTATTTTTTAAAGGTTTCCACAAAATGGTAAGCCAATTGTTTGACATCTTTAGAACAGCCACTGTTTGCCATGGGTTGCCCACAACAGGTTTGTTGCATAGGATATTCCACATTCAAATTGCAATTTTCTAAAATTTTAAGCGTCGCCATACAGGCTTGTGGATAGAGTTCATTCATATAACAAGGAATAAAAAGTCCTATTTTCATATTCATCCTTTAAGCATTTAATACGAAAATAATACTTTATTGATATGATATTGTTGTGATATTTAGAGATTAATGGCGTAAAAAGAGAGTAAGGTCATTTTTTAAATAGTTATCATAGACCTCAACCCTAGGGCATAATGTGTAACAAAAATCAATCACTTCTTGAGCATTTATACCATTAAAACTCTTCTGTTTTAAAAAGTTAAAAACAAATCCTTTTTGACTGTGTTGCCAAGCGCGTGTAATAAAATGCAAAAATGAGTTTTTATTCAATAAATTCATTGCACCACTGCACACATAATAATCTGCGCAAAAAAGCTCATCGATTAATACATCTTGTAGATAAAACTCTAAAGAGGGAAAACGATTTTGTGCAATATTAATCATACTTGATTCACAATCAATTCCGATATAATTTTTAGGTAATCGTTGTTTCTTTTTTAAATAGTGGTAATACTCTGCAAAACCACACCCTGCATCAATGATTTTAGACCGTGAAAGCTCGTTTTGAATACAAGACGTCAGGATTTCAAATCGTTTATACTGTGAATATTTGGAATTCCAATGTACACCTTGGGCGCTGACACCAAAACGTTTAATGGCATCGTGATAAAATTTTTTATTGTTAATTAACGACATCGTTATTTGATTTGCTCAATAACCACACCATTGTCTTTAATAAATTTAGAGATCAAATCCGAATTGGTATGTTCATACGATTTTTCATAGACAATACGTTTGATTCCAGAAGCAATTAAATTTTTTGAACACTCACTGCAAGGTTCAAGCGTAACATAAATGGTTCCCCCTTCAATACTAATGCCTTTTCGTGCTGCCCAAATAATGGCATTCATTTCCGCATGAATTTCATAAACCTTAGACCATTCATGGTGCTCTTTGGTGTAAACCCCTTTCCAATGTGCCGTACAATTTTCATATCCAGGAGGTGTTCCGTTGTATCCTGTTGATAAAATCCTTCCATCTTTTACAATGACCGCTCCCACTTGTTTTGAGACACATTTAGAGGCACTGGCAATTTCGCGTGCTATATTGATAAAATTTCTATCACTGATCATTAAACCCTCGATTTTATTCAAAAATGAGCCAAAAAAAGCCAATTTATGTATGAAACATGTCAATTTTTCATCAAAATGGATAATTTTTGCAAATTTTTGTTTTATTAAACTATAATTAATTTTCTTGTATTATATCAAAAATTTAACGAAAAGGTTAGTAATGGATTTCAAGGATATAAAAGAATTAATTAAAGTATTCGACAAAAGCGAGTTGAGTAAATTAAAAGTCAAAGAGGGTGACTTTGAAATTTCAATGGGTAAAGGTGCTGATGGCTATGTTACTGTTGCACAACCTCAACCCAATTTCATAGCTCCAACGGCTGCTCCTGTTGCGGCTCCTGCTGCAGCTGTACAAGAAGCGGCTGCTGCTCCTGTTTCAAAAGCCAAAGGAGACACCATCAATGCACCAATGATTGGAACATACTACAGCTCTCCATCACCTGATTCAGCTCCTTTTGTTAAAGTGGGTGATACTGTAAAAGCGGGTCAAACGTTATGTATTTTAGAAGCAATGAAAATCATGAATGAAGTGGAAGCAGAGTGCGATTGCAAAATTGTTGAGATTCTTGTAAAAGATGCTGAACCTGTTGAATACGATATGCCACTGTTTGTGATTGAAAAGATTTAATCATGGCAGAAATTAAAAAGATTTTAATAGCCAACAGAGGTGAAATTGTTCAAAGAGCTATTAGAACTATTAAGGAAATGGGGAAAAAATCGGTCGCTGTTTACAGTGCCGGTGATAAAAATGCCTCGTATTTAAAACATGCCGATGAAGCGGTGTGTATTGGTGGAGCAAAATCAACTGAATCGTATTTAAGTATTCCAGCTATTATCACAGCCGCAGAAATGACTGGGTGTGATGCGATTTTCCCAGGCTATGGATTTTTATCTGAAAATCAAGACTTTGTAGAAGTATGCCGATTGCATAACATCAAATTCATCGGACCTTCTGTTGAAGTCATGGAAAAAATGGCGGATAAATCAAAAGCCAAAGAAGAGATGATTAAAGCAGGTGTTCCTGTCGTTCCTGGTTCTAAAGGGGCTGTACATACTCTTGAAGACGGACGAAGAGTTGCCAATGAAATTGGTTATCCTATTATGGCAAAAGCAGCTGCTGGTGGTGGTGGTAGAGGAATGAGGCTGATTAAAACTGAAGCTGAGTTTGACCAACTGTTTATGGCGGCTTCAAGTGAAGCCTTAGCTGCCTTTGGTGATGGAACGATGTATTTAGAGCGATTTATCAACAATCCTCGACACATTGAAGTTCAAGTTATTGGTGACAGCCATGGCAATGCCATTCACATTGGTGAGAGAGATTGTTCTTTACAACGACGACACCAAAAAGTTATTGAAGAATCGCCTGCCATTTTACTCAACGACGAAACTCGAGCAAAACTTTTAGACGTTGCTGTTAAAGCCACGAAATACTTAGAGTATGAAGGAGCAGGAACGTTTGAATTTTTAGCCGATGATAAACAAAACATCTACTTTATGGAGATGAATACACGACTTCAAGTAGAACACCCTGTGTCTGAAATGGTCAGTGGTATTGACATTATTGAATGGATGATTAAAGTGGCCCAAGGTGAAAAATTACCTGCACAAGATACCATCAAATTTAGAGGTCATGCCATTGAGTGTCGAATTACAGCAGAAGACCCAAACAGTTTCTTACCCAGTCCCGGAAAAGTAACCCAATGGATGGTGCCAGGGGGAAGAAATGTTCGAGTTGATTCTCATGTTTATACCAACTATATCGTTCCTCCTTACTATGACTCAATGATTGGGAAACTGATTGTGTGGGGAAGAGACCGAGAAAAAGCCATCAACATTATGAAACGAGCATTAAGCGAGTTTGAGGTTGAAGGGATTAAAACAACGATTCCTTTTCACATTAAAATGATGGAAAACCAAGACTTTATCAACAATACTTACGACACTAAATATCTTGAAGGCTATAAAAAATTAGCCGATTTAGAAGTAGAAAAAGGCAAATAGCCTTTTTCTAAAGCTTAAATTTATATTAATTTAAGTATAATCCGCCAAAATATACACAATTATATGCTTACTGTTTTTTGAAGACGTCTCTTCAAACCTGTTTTAAACACTTGAATTCTGTTTTTATCAAGTAACCGCTTACTAAAGTTCGTTAAATAGTCATATATAGGTGTATCTTTTAAATCATTCTCATAGAAGAATACACAAGGACAACACATGACATTTAAAGAGTTTAATTTAAACGCAAAGTTACAACAAGCCATCGATGAAGCAGGATTTAAAGAACCAAGCCCTATTCAAAAAGATGCGATTCCTGTTGTGTTATCAGGTAAAGATATGGTCGGACAAGCCCATACAGGAACAGGGAAAACAGCCGCATTTGGTCTTCCTATTTTAAACAATCTCAAATGCGATGGCAGTGTAGAAGCTGTTATTATCGTACCCACACGAGAACTTGCTATGCAAGTTTCAGATGAAATTTTCCGATTTGGACGATTTTTAAACATCAAAACGGCTACGGTTTACGGTGGTCAATCGTATTCAAGACAGTTAAGTCATATTGCCAATGCCAGTGTTATTGTTGCAACACCAGGACGATTTTTGGACCTTTTAAAAGGAAATAAAATTGATATTAAGCCTAATTTCGTGGTTTTAGATGAAGCCGATGAAATGCTTGATATGGGATTTTTAGACGATATTAAAGAGATTTTCACTTTTTTACCGACAAAAAGACAAACCCTTCTTTTTTCAGCCACCATGCCATTAGCCATTAAAAAATTGGCTCAAACCATTTTGATTGAACCTACGTTTATTACCATAACAAAAGCAGAAATGACCAACAGCAAAATTGAGCAATCGTTTTATGTGGTCGACGAACACGAAAGAGACGACGCATTAATTCGATTATACGATTTCAAAAATCCTGAAAAATCGATTATTTTTTGTCGAACCAAAAAAGAAGTTGACAGACTTTCTACATTTTTAGTCTCTCTTGGATACAGTGCAAAAGGTCTTCACGGAGATATGGAGCAACGTCAAAGAGAAGAAGCCATCAATGCGTTTAAAAAAGGAAAACTGGAAGTATTAATTGCAACTGATGTTGCGGCACGTGGACTTGATGTTAATGACGTTTCTCATGTCTTTAACTACCATTTACCATTTGACAGTGAATCGTATGTTCACAGAATTGGACGAACAGGACGAGCAGGAAAAGAGGGAAAAGCCATCTCAATTGTAACACCTCATGAGTTTAGAATGATTCAAAAAATTCAACAAACCACAGGGGGAAAACTTGAAGCAAAAGTGATTCCTAACATTAAAAGTGTAAAAGAGAAAAAAGTAAGCTCATTTATCCAAAAAATTCGAACACAAGAAGTCAATGAAGGTGTTTATAGCTTATTAGAAGAGCTTAAAGAAGAGTTTGATATCTCAACCATTGCGTTTAAACTCGCTTCCATGCTAGCAGAAGACACTGCGGTTCAAGGAAATAACTATATTGGTAAATCACAAAATGACATCGAAAGATTATTTGAACGAATGAAAAATTCCAGAGATGACGCTCGAGGGGACAATCGAGGTCGAGGAAGAGGAAGAGGAAACTTTTCAAGAAACCGAAACTCTCATGCTGGATCAGGTTCAAGACCTCGAAACTCAAGTTCAAGTTCAAGAAGCAGAAGAAGAGATTAATCTCTTCTTCATTCTTCCCATTCATTTTCATAGCTTTTATATATTTTAGTAATAATTTATAGAGATTTTAGTATGATTATTCACTTTAATGTTAGGAATTTAAACTATGACTTTTATCGCATTTAAAAAACTTCTTTTAGACTCCGAAATTACTCTTCCCAAATTTGCTGAACTCATTAAAGTTAATGAAAAAAACATACAAGCCTATAAGAAAAAAGGGGAAGTGCCTAATGCCATTGCCGTAATCGCTCAATGTTTTGCAACGTTACATGAACAAGGCTTAGATTATCAAACACTTATTCAGGAATTAGACTTAGAAAAAAAAGAGAAAAAGGGAGCGGGTTTTTCTAAAAAGAAAAAAAAAGAGGACAAAAAACACTGAATTTGACAATTTCCAAGGTCATATTTTATGGTCATTTGGAATATATTCAATACTTTCCCCATAAATACTTTAAGCTTACTTAAAGCTATACTAATCATTATCACGCTACAATCCTATCGAATTTAAATTACAAAACAGTTACAAAAAGGGTTTGTGTGGATATTAAAACCATCGAAAAAATCAATAAAGTTACACGAAAATCAATGTCAAACTACACCAAGTTTTCTTTGGCATTGCTGTTTGTTGCTTTTGTTTTTATTTACAGTTATGCATTTCATGGCAATATTGAAAACAATACATTTTTGATTATTGGTGCGGTATTTGGTGCGTATATGGCGATGAACATTGGTGCCAATGATGTTGCTAATAACGTAGGACCTGCTGTTGGTTCAAAAGCCTTAACCATGATGTGGGCAATTGTTATTGCCGCTATTTGTGAGGCAGGTGGTGCTTTTATTGCCGGTGGTGAAGTGGTTAAAACCATCAAAAATGGCATTATTGATCCTGCTTTAATTACCAATCCCGAAATTTTTATTTGGGCAATGACAGCTGCGCTTCTTAGTGCAGCCATTTGGCTTAACTTTGCAACTGCCGTAGGTGCGCCTGTATCTACCACTCATTCCATTGTTGGTGGTGTTATGGGGGCAGGAATTGCCGCAGCAGGATTTTCAATTGTTAATTGGGGTACAATGGGGAAAATTGTCTCTTCATGGATTATCTCTCCTGTATTAGGAGGGGTCATCGCCGCAGGATTTTTATTTTTTATAAAACGAAATATTATGTTTAAAGAGGATATGGTCAGTGCTGCGAAAACGTTTGTGCCTTATTTAATTGCATTAATGTCATGGGCATTTTCAACGTATTTAATCCTAAAAGGCTTAAAACAACTTATCCATTTGAATTTTCTTCAAGCTTCGTTAATTGGAATTGTCATTGCTGTCATTGTTTTTATTTTTGCCAAATCCATTATTCTAAAAAACAGTGCAAAACTGAGTAACTCACGAGCAAGTGTGAACTCTTTATTTAATATTCCCTTGGTCTTTGCCGCAGCACTCTTATCTTTTGCTCATGGTGCCAATGATGTTGCCAATGCCATTGGACCTTTAGCTGCCATTAATGATGCCATTATGAATGCAGGAATTTCCAGTAAAGTAGGTATCCCTTTTTGGGTTATGGCAGTAGGGGCTATTGGTATTGCAGTAGGACTTGCGTTATATGGTCCCAAATTGATTCAAACGGTGGGAAGTGAGATTACTGAACTGGATCAAGTTCGAGCCTTTTCAATTGCCATGGCAGCAGCGTTTACCGTTATTGTGGCTTCACAATTGGGCTTACCTGTTTCTTCTACGCATATCGCCGTTGGAGGAGTATTTGGAGTGGGATTTTTAAGAGAATATCTTGATTCAAGTGAAAGTGCCTATATCAGCCGAGCCAGAAAACGATTTAAAAAAGATAAAAAAGAGCTTGATGCCTATGAAAAAGAGTTACATACCCTTGAAGCCATTGATAAAAAAACCAAAGCCAATTATCAAAAAATCGTTGCTTTGCACCGATTAATTGATGAAAAAATTGAATCAGCAAGGGAAGCCAAAAAGAATTTTAAAGAGGCTAAAAGCATAAAATATGTCAAACGAGATGCGATTAAAAAAATTGTTGCGGCATGGATTATTACCGTACCTGCTGCTGCTTGTTTATCTGCAGCTGTCTTTTTTATGATTAAAGGTATTATGGTTTAATAACTCAAACAAGAGTTATTTTACCACTTGTCAATGAAGTTATGCTAAAATTCCCTTTTTTAAAGGAAATGACATCGAAGCATTAATTTCAGTAGGCACCATCTATTTTTTTATCGTTATAGGATTTGTTGTTAAACGCCAGTTTAAAGAGAAAATCGATGAAAAAAGTTTTATTCTTCTTAATCTCTATTTTCTGCAACCCATTTTGATTTTTTGGGGATTAACGAAAGCTCCTATTGATTTTGAGTTTATTTTAGCTCCCATTTTATACT
The DNA here is from genome assembly GCA_002382325.1 of Epsilonproteobacteria bacterium UBA4036. GTDB lineage: Bacteria > Campylobacterota > Campylobacteria > Campylobacterales > Arcobacteraceae > Marinarcus. The sequence continues at coordinate 231,526 of DGAG01000011.1, read as the reverse complement.
TTATTATTATCTTTATTTGTTTAGGTTTTTTGCTTATTGTCTATAAAAAGATTTTCAGTGATTCGAAAGATCAATCAATTTATTTGGCCTCTTCATTGGTTGGAAATACCGGGAATTTGGGTATTCCTTTGGGTATTGCTCTTTTTGGAATGGCGAGTGTTCCTTATACCAGTATTTTAAATATTGCCAATGTCTTTTTTATCTATCTCTTTAGCGTTTACTTTTTTGCCAAAGATCAATTCTCTTTTAAACAAGCTTTGGGCTCTATTTTTAAAATCCCTGCCATTTGGTTTGCCCTAATTGCTTTGGCATTTAACTATTATCAGTTTCCTATTGGTGTGCATTTTAATCGTATTTTAGAAATGGGCTCTTATACAGCTATTGTGATGCAATTGGTTATTTTTGGTATCTATTTAAGTCAAGTTAAGGTGAAAACTACAGCATGGAAACTCTCTTTTCATATCACCTTGGTTAAACATATTCTTTTGCCTTTGGTGGGTTTAGGTGTTATCTTTTTAAGTGATTTAAACCCTTATGTGGCAGCCATTTTACTGATGGAACTTATGGTGCCTTTGGCTGTTAATAACGTCAATATTGCAGCATTGTACAATTGCCGACCCCACGATGTCACCAGTGCCATTTTAATCAGTTCATTGGCATTTATTGGATTAATCTACTTTTACTTACAATTGATTGAATACTTTTTTGGGTTAGGCGTATAAAAGATGTGTGGTATTGTTGGCTGCAATTTTGAACCCAAACTCAATTTCCAAAAAATCGTTGAACAATTGCACCATCGAGGACCTGATTTTTGTGGTATTCAATCTTTTCATGGCAATACGTTTGGACATACGCGATTAAGCATTATTGATTTAAACGAAGAAGCCAATCAGCCGATGATTTTTGATGATATTTTAATTGTTTTTAACGGCGAAATTTACAACTATCAAGAACTCATAATTGAAGAGAATCTGTCCTGTGTTACCAAATCTGATACGGAAGTGCTTATTCGTTTATACCAAAAATATCAAGAAAACTTTTTAAACAAACTCAACGGTATGTTCAGTTTTTGTATTTATGACTCCAAGATTGATAAATTCTTTTGTGCAAAAGATCGCTACGGGAAAAAACCTTTTTTCTACACGTTTAAAGAGGGAAAGTTTATCTTTTCCAGTATGATTAAACCCCTTATTACTTTATTGGAAACCACACCCAAAATCAACAAAGTTGCCTTAAGTCAATATTTGCAATATTTTGTACCACTCAATGAGAACACTTTTTTTCAAGATATTCATAAATTGGAAGAGGCTTCTTATCTTATCGTTGAACGAGGCAAACTTAGTACCAAACGTTACTATAAAATCAATACCTACAAAAAAATCAAAGACGAGCCCACGGCACTTAAAGATATTGAAGCATTGCTTATTTCAAGTGTACAAAATCGTATGAAAGCGGATGTTGAAGTGGGAAGTTTGCTCAGTGGTGGCATTGATTCATCATTGATTTCTGCTTTATATACCCAAATCAGTGGCAAACGTATTCACACCTTTAGTGTGGGCTACAGCGATTATCCTTCTTACAGTGAATTGCCTTATGCCAAAATTACTGCACAACACATTAACTCGTATCATCATCCTTTGGAAATTGCTCAAAAAGAGTTTATTGACTCCTTTGAAACGGTATTGGATTTTTTAGAAGAGCCTCATGGTGACAGTGCGTGTGTGCCTCTGTTTTTATTGAGTCAAAAAATTCACACTACGGGTATAAAAACCGTTTTAAGTGGTGAAGGAAGCGATGAACTCTTTTTGGGTTACGATAATTACGCCAAATTTTTAAACTATTATGCCTTTGAAAAGAGTTTAAGCACCCAACAAACTGCTTTTATGGATTCCATTATTTCTACTTTGCAAAATAATACCAAAGAGAGTGAATATCTGCGTCGTGTGATAAAAAAAGAGACCTTATACCACTCATTTGGCGAAATATTTACTGATATTCAAAAGAAACGTTTATTTAAAAAAGTGCCTCATTTTAAAAGCGAAAAACCCAAACTGGACCCTGTTGATTGGATGAGTTACATTGATTTAAAAATTTGGTTGGGTCAAAGCTTACTCAGTAAAGTGGATAAAATGAGTATGGCACACTCTTTGGAAGTAAGAAACCCTTTTTTAGATTTTAATTTGGTCAATTATATGTTTAGTGTCGATTCCACACTCAAAGTGGGCAATACCAACAAATATTTGCTTAAAAAGATTGCTCAAAAATATCTGCCCAATACCATAATAGAACGCACAAAAAAAGGGTTTAATTCTCCTTTTAATGAGTGGCTATTTAGCCATTATGGCGATGAAATCCTTCACATCATTCTTGAAGTCAACGATCAAACGGGGTTTTTTAATGAAAGCTACCTCAAACAACTCTTTGCTTTTGCCAAAACCAACAAGTTTAAGCAGCATCTTTGGAGTCTGTTTGTTTTTTCAAAATGGTTTAAACGCACCTATTGTTAAATAAAATTGCATTTTATTATCTCTTTTTAAACAAATTTTGTTATCATTTCAAAATCGTTCGGAGTATAGCGCAGTCTGGTAGCGTGCTACCTTGGGGTGGTAGAGGTCGTCGGTTCAACTCCGGCTACTCCGACCATACTTATTTTAGAGGGTTTTCCTCTTCTTTAAGTGATAAAATGGCTTGAATAAACTTTTCTCGCTCTTCATTGCTCATATCAGGTATGTTATTAATATTTTCAATAATCTCTTCGTTGGGTAACTCTTTTAGCATGGGCAATACCCTATTTAAAAACTCTTTGATTTCATTTTCATTCATCTCTTATCCTTCATTTAAATTCACTCAAAAATAATTGTATCTAAAAAAGTTTAAAACTCTTTCAAGCCAAATCGATACTAATTTTTGGTACAATATCACCTATAACGAATACTTGTCAAAGGAAGATAATGCTGATTCTAATACCTATGGATTCCAACAAACGACATGAAGCTTTAATTACAACATTAGATCAAACCAAAAGCTGGGCATTGGTTGAGTTGGACGAAGGTGAAATTATCAAAGTATCCTTTTTTAAACGAAGAGAAGAGATTAATGAATGGATTGATTGTGTTGTTGTGGAAAATGAACAAGAGTACGTTTGGCCTTTTATGGAAGAGAATATCACGGTTTTAGTCGCACCCACTCAAAAAAGTATTGATGAGATTATTGAAGCCTTTTTATTTAAAGAACTCCATGATTTAAATGTCTGATGAAATTTTCTAAAAAAGAGTCGAAAACACTTCAACGCATTATTCGTTGGCGACGTGATGTGCGTGGCAATAACTTTTTGCCCAAAAAAGTTAAACAAAAAGAGTTAAATACTATCCTTAGTGCTGCTTTGCATGCGCCATCCGTAGGCTATTCACAGCCTTGGCGCTTTCTTATTATTAACAAAGATTCCACTAAAAATAAGATTCATACACTTTTTACACAACAGTTTAAAAAAAGTCAAGCGAAGTTTCACGATAAACCTTTGTATTCAACATTAAAGCTTGAGGGCATTAAAGAAGCACCTATTAATATCGCGGTGTTATACAAAAAACCGACCAAGCCTATTTTGGGACAAACTTTTATGAAACAAAGTGGCGAATACTCAGTGGTTTGTGCCATTGAAAATATGTGGCTTGTTGCTCGAAGTTTAAACTTGGGCATGGGTTGGGTAAGTATCTTAAAACCCAAAAAGGTCAAAAAGATTTTGGGAATTTCCAACGAATATAAACTTGTGGGATATTTGTGTTTAGGACACACCAAACATTCATTAAAGACTCCCGAACTCAAAAAACTGGGTTGGGAAAAGAAAAAAAATATTAAAAGATGTCTGCTTTAACAAGTAATTAATTTACAAATATCAACTTCTAAAATTTCTGAAATTTTCAATAAATGTTCTAAGTTAAAGTGTTTACCTTTATAATAAATTTCTGCACCTGAAACAACTGAAATTGACTTATACCCCATTAATAATGAGAGTTCAAGTTGAGATATTCCTTTCTCTTTTCTGTATTTAGCAACATTACTGCCAATCATCTTATAAAATTCCTGTGTTGTCATTTTTTCCTAATCTACTATTATACATAATTATTATACAAGTTTATCTATTGTAAATGCTTTTAACAATCATCATATATACACTCTACTTATATACATAAAATTGATATAAGTCAAATTCTTTTTGTCAATATTTTGTTATATTCTAAAAAGAAATAATAAAAGGTCTTATGTGAAACTGCTTATAATTGATAACGATCCAGACACTATCGAATTATTTTCATATTTTAATAGTACTCTTCTGTTTGATATTACTTTTTTAGAAGATGAAAAGAACTTTCAACTCTATGAAAAGCATCTCTACTCATTTATTATTTTAGATTTCTCTTTTGATTTTGGCAAAAAAATGTTAAATTATATCGTTCAAAATAATCCTGAACAAAATATTATTATTTTAAGCAAAAAGCTTGAACACAGTTGTTATTCAGAGGGGTGTGATTTCTGTCAATCTCATTATAAAAAATTACGATTATTAAAGCCACTTAAAATTGATGAACTTGCCAATGCTTTAAGAAATTTTTCTCATCAAAGCTGTAAATATTATAATAAATTTAATTCACCTCAAACAATCATTGAAATCTTAGAAGATATTCTTTCTCGATATAATGATTACTCCTACGATCCCATACAAAAAATTATCACAACGAGTAATGTCCAAACTCTCTTTTCTCTTGAAAAACTTTTCATGGAAAAAAATATTTTATATAAAATTGAAGATTATAATAAAATTAGGATTCTGCCATAAAAATTGTAATTCTTATTCTTTCTCATATCTTTTTAAGGAATATTAAGTAATAATTTCGCCTACAAGTGATCGCGTAACTCAGTGGTAGAGTGCCACCTTGACATGGTGGTGGTCGGTGGTTCAAGTCCACTCGTGATCACCATTACTTCTTTTTAAAACCCATTGGGATTAAATCCAAAATCACCGTTTCCAAAACTGGTATCAAATCCATTATTCATACTTAAACTAGGATCCGTATAACCATTTTGATAACTTTTTGTTCGTAAATTTAAAATATCGGTTTTGGGATCAATAAATTGTGGGCATACCATGGTACAATTCCCACACAACGTACAATCCCAAATGCCATTGCTTTGAATGGAAGCTAATTTTTCTGCACTGTTTTTTTCTTTTTTATCGTTCACATAGCGTAACACGCGTGTTAACACATAAGGTCCCAGAAAATCTTCATTGACTTCATATACAGGACATGAACTCAAACAACTTTGACATAAAATACAATTGCTTTGAACATCAATGGCTTGTTCATCTTTTTTGCCAATGAGTGTCGCATGATACTCATGTAAATAGGCTTTGGCTTGGTTTAAAAACTTCTCTTGCTGGCTTAAATCAACCACTAAATCACGTATAACTCGTGCATAGTTAAGTGGTTCTACCAAATCGTGTTCATTGATATGAGTTTTACAGGCCAATCGTTCAACTCCATTGACACGAACCGCACAACTTCCACATACACCACTTCCACACCCTTGCCGAAAGGTTAGGCTGTTATCTTGTTTGGTTTTAATTTCATGTAATGCATCTGACAATCGTGAATGAGAAACCTCATATTCAAACTCTTTTTGTTGGGGTTGCTTATGGATATCAAATCGAACTATTTTAATTTTCATCTTTGTTTCCTTCAAAATCAACGGCCAAAATGCCCTCATGTTTATACGCCATTGAATTTTTGGCAAAATCTTCCACTTCAAAAGGATGATCACTTCTAAAATGCGCGCCTCGGCTTTCACATCGACTAATGGCGCTAATAACAACCACTTCAGAAAGTTCAAGCATATTGCCAAATTCAATAAACTCAACCAAATTTTGATTGTAAAGTTTACTTTTATCCCCAATTCCCATAAAGGCAAACTCTTTTTGCCACTGTCGTATTTGAGAAAGTACGGCTTTCATATTTAAATCATTTCTAAACAATCCCACATTTCTAAAAAAGATTTTTCCCATAAACTCTTTTTGGGCATAAAAATCGATTTGATTGGGAAAAGAATAGACCTGTTCTATAAAGGCTTTGTCGTTTAAAAATTGTTGAGTGGGAGTTGTTTTTTTAATTGTACTATTTTTTAGCTCATTAACGCAGTGTAACGCTGCAATTTGTCCAAAAGTAATAATCTCCAGCAGTGAATTGCCTCCGAGGCGATTTGCCCCATGTACGTTCGTTTGTGCACACTCTCCACAGGCATAAAGATTTTCCAAAGTCGTTTGAGCATTTTCATTGACGCAAATACCGCCCATACAATAATGAGCCGCCGGATTAATACTCAATAACTCCTCTTCGAGCTTGACTTTGGCAAAATCCATTGCCAATCGTCTTTCTTGAGGTATGGCTTGATTAATTTTATCCAATCCCAAATGACGCACATCCAAAAAGACTTCATGGTTGTTTTGGATTTTTTCATAAATGGCACGGGCAACTTCATCACGTGGTTTAAGTTCATCAATAAAACGATTGCCTTCTTCATCGACAATATAACCGCCCTCACCTCGCGCACTTTCACTGATAAGTACATTCGCTCCTTTAATGGCAGTAGGATGAAATTGGACAAACTCCATATTTGAAACTTTTGCCCCTGCTCGAAGTGCTGCTGCAATACCATCGCCTGTGGTAGCTTTTGAGTTCGTATTAAATCCATTGTACAATGATATATACCCACCCGTTGCCACAATAACTCGCTTGGCCAATAACTCTTTGACTTCTCCCTTACAAATATCTAATGCCGTTATGCCTATGACTTTTTTATTTTCAACAATAAAATTCAATAACATATGTTCATGTAAAAAATCAATCGACTCTTTAAGACAGGTATCATACAAAGTGTGTAAGATTTTTAATCCTGTGTAATCACTGCTGTAACATACGCGAGCAAAAGAGGCTCCTCCCATTTTGCGTTGGTCAATCATAAAGGATTCATCTCTTGTAAAAGGCACACCCAGTTCATCAAGCCACTCTATGGTAGCTTTGGCATTTTCACACATATGCTGTATGACATATTGATTGCCCAAGCCATGAGATGATTTCAAAGTATCTGCTGCATGTTTTTCAGTGCTGTCTTTTTGATTGAGAACGGCATTGATTCCTCCTTGGGCTTGAGATGTTTGAGAATGTGTCGGATAGGTTTTTGACACCACCAAAACATCCAATCCAGCTTTTTTGGCATGAATGGCTGCACTTAATCCTGCTCCGCCTGAACCTACAATTATCACATCTCTCATGGGCTTATCTTTATGATATTTTAAAAAAGTTTACAATATTGGCATAAATTCCTTCAACCAACCGTTCTCTGGCTTCAATCGATGCCCATGCAATATGAGGAGTTAAAATAAATCGCTCTTTATGTTGTATGCTCACCAAAGGAGAATTCTCTTCTAAAGGCTCTTTTGATGCCACATCCATTCCAACATAGATTTCATTGTTATCAACAAATTTAGCCAAATCCGCTTCATTGATAATACCTCCTCGCCCAACATTAATCACAATGGCTTTGGGTTTTAAATAGTGTAAATTGTTTTGATTGAGCAAATTTAATGTTTTTTCATTTAACGGAGCATGAACAGAGATAATGTCGCAACTGCTTAATAACTCTTCCAGTGATTTTTGCTCATACCTTGTGTTGGTATTAAACCCAGAAGTTGAATAATAACTGACTTTACAATCAAAGGCTTGTGCAATAGCTGCTACTTTTTGTCCGATTGTTCCTAAGCCAATAATTCCCCAATGTTTTCCCTCAAGTTCATGAAAAGGTTTATCAATATTGGTAAAGATTGGCGATTTTTGCCAATTTCCTGCTTTGACATAATTATCATAAAAGTCCAAATGTTGCATAAATTTTAACACCAAAGAAAAAGTGAGTTGTGCCACAGAATTGGTGGAATACCCTGCCACATTTTTAACTTCGATATGGGCTTCTTTGGCATACTCTAAATCAATGTTATTCATACCCGTTGCTGCTACACAAATAAGTTTGAGTTGACTTTGTTGCATCATCTCTTTAGAAATCACCACTTTATTGGTCACAATTACATCGGCATTTTTTATTCGGTTCAATGTTTCTTGTGGAGAAGTTACATCATAACTTATGACTTCACCCAAGGTATTAAACTTTTCAATTGAAATATCTTCACCTAAAGTACTTCGGTCTAAAAAAACGATTTTCATATTTTTTCCTTTATTTATGTGGGGTTGAAAAAATGGTTTCAGCCCACTCAGTAATTGGTCCTCTTAAGACTTTTTGTAGTTTTACAGCAAACAGATGAACCAAATGATTCTCTTGTTTGGTTGAACGTAACAGCGTTGTCAATGCGTTGGTATATTTATTGACATAAAAATTGTCAATTTGCATATTGCTTCCTAAGACAATAACTTTGCAACTTGAATCAATTCGAGAAAGCACCATTTGCATGGTCTTATTGGACATATTTTGGGCTTCATCAATGATAATAAACGCATTAGACAATGTTCGTCCTCGCATCTCTCCTACCCACATGGTCTCAATATTATAATTGCTGATTAACTGCTCGATTCGAGTGGTTACTTCACTGTCCTCTAATGCCTCATAGACATTTTTCTTAGGAGCATTTCTTTTTTTATGTTCGGTTCGAATAATATAATCCAAACTGTCCATTAAAGGGTGATTGTAGATTTTAAATTTCTCTTCCAATCCGGGTAAATATCCAACATCTTCCCCTTTATCTAAAGACTCAATTGAGTTTCGTATATAAATAATACGTTGATACTCTTTTCGTTTGATTAACTTAAGCGCTCCGCTTAATGCTAAAAGTGTTTTCCCTGAGCCTGCTTTGGCTTCCACAATGAGCACATTGTAATAGTGTTCTAAAATTGCATTTGAAAAAAAGAGTTGTTCTTTGTTTAACGGTGTAATAATTTGATCTCGAATTTTGTCTTCATCTAAAACACAAATCTTACCGTTTTGAACCATTGCCAAAATCACTTGGTCTGAACTTTTCACTTTAAAACAATAGGTAAAATTATACGGTTTATGTTCAGGATCAAATCGAACAATATCACTGTTATCTAAAAACTCTATCTCTTCAAACTTTACAGTAACCTCTTTGTTAAATTCAAAATCAAAATCATCTTTACTTGACCCTACCAAAGAATCTGTTTTGATATCCAAAGAGATGGCTCTGGTTCTTGCCATAATATCAAGCGATAAAAAGATAATTTCAGAAGAGTAAAACTGCTTGGCAAAAGTACCAATTTCTAAGATTTTTCTGTCATTATAAATATTTATGGGCACATTTTTTGAATTGGCAACATACTCTTCTTTTGAAACAATATCAATAATCGCACTGTTGACGTCGTCCACTTTTAAGCGAATGATTTTGCATCCGTTGTGAGTAGAGTTACTTTGGATTTTAGCATTTTCTAGTGTTCTTGCAAACTGTCTTGCTTGAAAATTAATCTCATCAAAACCACTCTTTTTGGCATCAATTTCATCCAAAACCGTTTCAGGTAAGACAATAAGATTATTGCAATTATCACTGAGTTTAAAAATATTGGTGGCATCTTCAAGCAAAATATTCGTATCAAGTAAATAGTATTTTTCAAAATTCATTGGCTATCTTTGTTTGGGATTCATAATTTTATAGATAATAAAAGCAAATACGGCTATTGAGATGGCCGTAAATAAAAAAGAAAAGGTCTTTGTAATCACATATCCAACAATTAAAAGGGATAAAAGCGTTGGAACTTCATTGTACGCTCTAAAAAACCGTCCACTTTTTTCATAATTTCCTTTGAGCAACTCTTTTCTGTAATAATCCAAAGACAAAGAGTACATAATCAAAAATATCACCACTAAAATCTTAGCGTGCATCCAACCGCCACTTTCTAAAACAGTGGGATTTAAATACAGCATAAAAGCTCCACTTAAAAAGGTTGCCCACATAGCAGGATATCCGATGTATTTGTAAATCTTCAGTTCTTGAATTTGTACCACTTCTACAAACTCTTTTTTCTCTTTATGTTCAACGTGATAGACAAAGAGTCTTGGCAGATAAAACAGCATTGCCATCCACGACATAAATGACATAATATGAAAGGTTAAAACCCACGTGTAGTATTCCATTGTTTTTCCTTTATTTTAATGGTGTTTTGATTTTATCAAGCCACTCATTGAGTGTCTTTTCAAAACCTATTCCTTTACTTTTATAATAGCTAATATTCTCTTTTAAATACTCTTGTTCAACATATCCTCCAAAATCATGCGGATATTTATAATTGCTTGCACTGTCTTTGATAGGATTGGGGATTTCAAGTATTTTACCCTTTTTAATCTCATCAAGTACTTGATTAATGGCAAGATATGAGGCATTGGATTTAGGGCAAGATGCTAAATAAATCACACACTGTCCTAAGAGTATTCGGCTTTCAGGATAGCCAATTTTACTTGTAGCCAACATTGTACTTACAGCTAAGTTTAACGCATTGGGATTGGCATTTCCAATATCTTCTGAAGCAAAGATGACCAAACGTCGAGTGATGAACTCTACACTCTCTCCACCGTCAATTAATCGTCCTAGGTAGTAAAGTGCTGCATCCACATCGCTTCCTCTTAAGGACTTAATCATTGCACTGGCTAAGTTATAGTGTGAATCACTTGAACTCACCCCATCACCCACACTTTTACTTCGTAGTTCAAGCAAGATATCTAAGGTAATGTCATTAGAAACTTTAGAAGCAAAATCCAATAGGTTCAATAACGCTCTGGCATCACCACTGCTTGAATTTAATAAATACTCTTTTGCTTCACTTGATATTTTTACACTTATCATCTTTAAAGCTTGAGCTAAAACTTCGGATAATTCCTCATGGGTTAACGCTTTAAATTCATATGTAAACGAACGAGAACGGATGGCATTGGTTAGTGTAAAAAATGGATTTTCTGTACTGGCTCCTATAATAATGGCTTCATAGTTTTCCATGATTGGCAACAAAACTTCTTGTTGATTTTTAGACAAACGATGGACTTCATCAATAAAAATAAGAGGTTTAATTAAGCTGTTTGTGTACCGTTTAAATACGGTTCGTAACTCTTCTACTTTTATTGTTGTGGCATTAAAATAGTAATAGTCTGTTCCGATTGTTTTTGCAATAATTTTTGCTAATGTGGTTTTACCTGTACCTGGTTTACCATAAAAAAAGAGATGGGGAATCTCTTTTTTTTGAATCAGTTGATACAGTGCTTTATTGGGCGCTATGATATGGGATTGCCCCACAAAATTTTCTAATCGTGTGGGTCTCAATAACGTCGCTAGATTACTCATTAATCTCTACATCGCCTATAAAGTCTCTTAAGTTTTTGTACTCCTCTCGAGTCAAGTATCGTTTTTTTCCTGTGGGTAAACTGTTTAATGTAATGCCACCAAAATCAAGTCGTTTTAAATCTAATACATCCAAATCAAAGTGAGCAAAAAACCGTCTGAGCTCTCTGTTTTTTCCTTCAGCAATGGCGACTTTAATTTTGGAGTAGTTTCTCTCATTTGAAATTATTTGATATCGAATAAAAGGAGCAAAGGTCATTGATTTTATTTTACTGTCACTTCGTGCGCCTTTACTTGCATCTTCCAATTCCAACCCTTGAAGCATTGCATTTTCAACCGCTTTAGTTATGGGACCATTCACTTTTATTTTATAGACGCGTTCTAAATTTGAGTGAACCAACTTATTTAATACCTCTATGGAGTCAGTTAAAAGCAAAACACCTTCACTCGCATAATCCAATCGTCCCACGGGTAAAAAATGTTGATACTTTTTTCCTAACGTATCAAAAACAGTTCGTCGCCCTTGTGGGTCAGATTTTGTGACGAGTTCACCTTTGGGTTTATTGTAAACAATCACCGTAACAATTTTATTTTTTTCCACTTTTATGGCTTTATTGTTAATGGCAACCACATCCGTTGAAGTAACTTTACATCCCATATCTGTTATGGGTTTTTTATTGATGGTTACTTTACCTTCTGCAATCAGTTTATCTGCTTCTCTTCTTGAATACTCTGTATTGTGTGAGATATATTTGTTGAGTCGTAGTGCCTCTTCTTCTTTTTTTTCTTTCTCTTTTTTCATTGTTTTGCCTTATCTTATTCCAATTTCAATCAAATCATGGATATGCAATGTTCCGACCAATCTGTCCTCTTCATCTACAACAACCAGCAGTTGTATTTTATAGTTTTCAATCATTTCCAACGCATCACTTGCCAACATATTTCTGTTTTTTAATGTTCTTGGATTTTTTGTTGCTGCCGTTTCGACACTGCAATCCAAAGAAAAATCCTCTTTCATTAACGCTCTTCGTAAATCTCCATCACTTAAAACCCCAATCACTTTGCGATTTTCATCGACAATAATTACATTGCCCAATCGCCCTTCACTCATCACCACAATGGCATCTTTGAGTTTTGTTTCACGTGAAACAATGGGTAAATGCTCTTTTTTTAACAGGTCATCTACTTTAACAAATAAACGTTTCCCTAAGCTTCCACCCGGATGAAAGGAAGCAAAATCTTCTTTTTTAAAATCCCTTTTCTTCATCAATGAAACGGCTAGCGCATCTCCCATTGCCATGGTTAATGTTGTAGATGATGTGGGAGCAGTATCTAAAGGACACGCCTCTTTATTGACACTGATATTAAAAAATATCTCCGCATATTTTGCCAATGTCGAATGAGGATTTTTTGCCATAGCAATAAGAGGAATATCGAATCGCTTTAAGTGGGGAAGAATTTGGATTAACTCTTCACTCTCTCCACTGTATGAAATAGCCAAAACAATATCCTTTTTCCCAATCATTCCTAAATCGCCGTGCATGGCTTCCGTAGGATGTAAGAAAAATGAGCTTGTTCCTGTACTGGCTAATGTCGCAGCAATTTTTGCTCCCACTAAACCCGATTTTCCTACACCCGTTACGATAAGTTTTCCTTCATTGGGTGCAATCAATGCTACTGCCTTTTCAAACTCATCTCCAATATTCAATGCAGCATTTTGCAATTCTTTGGCTTCTGTTAATAAAACCTCTTGAGCTATGGCTTGAAAATTCATGGTGTTCCTTTTTTATTGAACAAAGAGTGTTGGCACAATCATTGGGTATTTTTTGTATTTTCGTACACAATGTTTTCGAACCACTTTTCGCAATTCATCTTCTAAAATTTTATTGTTTTTCAAAATTCCTGGTTTGCAATTGGTAAGAAATGTTACGAGTAACTCTTCAATTTCTGTTGAAAAGTTTTTATCTTGTTTATCTGGGACTAAACCAAATGATCTTACTCTTGGCATTTCAACAATTTTTCTGTCATTTTCATTGATTTGTGCGACTATCATAACAACTCCTTCGTTTGCCATGGTTTGTCGATCTAAAACAACATCATCAGAAATTTTATGATTTAACTGATTATCAATGTAGACTTTTCCTGTTTTTACCGTTTTCACTTTTTTAAGATATTTAGGTGTTACTTCGATTTGTTCCCCATCACTCATTACATAAATATTTCGCTCTAAAACACCACAATCAATAGCCGTTTGTGAATGTTTTAACGCATGATTATACTCTCCATGCACAGGTAAAAAGAATTTTGGTTTAATTAATCGAAGCATTAATTTTTGCTCTTCTTGTGCCGCATGACCCGATACATGAATTTCACTGAAATCTTGATACGCCACTTTTGCCCCGGCTTTCAACAAATGGTTAATAATCGTTGATACACTGGATTCGTTTCCAGGAATCGCACGGGCTGAAAGAATAATTTGGTCACCCTCTTTGATTTTAATGTGTCGGTGTTCATGAATTGACATTCGATACAATGCACTCATTGCTTCGCCTTGACTTCCTGTTGTTACAATTAAAATCTCTTTGTCTTCATATTTATGAACTTCATGCGCTTCAATAAATTGATCTTTAGGAAATTTTATATACCCTAATCGCATTGCCAATTCTAAGTTTTTTTCCATTGAACGACCAATAACACACACTTTTCTTCCATATTTTAAACCGTATTCAATGGCTTGCGCAACACGGTGGATATTTGAAGAAAATGTTGACATAATGACTCGCCCTTTTGAACGAGCAAACAAATTATCAAATGTTGGTCCTACTGTTTTTTCTGATTTCGTAAACCCAGCAGAGTGAGAATTGGTTGAATCACTTAATAAGAGTAAAACTCCCTGCTCTCCATGATAGGCTAACCGATGTAAATCAGTTGGAAATCCATCAATAGGAGTATGGTCAATTTTAAAATCTCCTGTGTGGATTATGGTTCCCGCATCGGTTTTAATTGCCAAAGCCGAAGAATCAATAATGGAGTGAGTGATGTGCATCCACTCTACTTCAAAATCTCCAATTTTATAAGGAACTCTTTTTTCAATGGCTCTGAAAAATTTTCGATGTTCTCTCATTTTATGTTCATCAAATTTTGAACCAATCATTTCTAACGGCAATGAGGTTCCATATACCGGAAATTGCATCTCTTTAAATAAGTATGGCATAGCACCGATATGATCTTCATGCCCATGCGTTAAAACAATTCCTGCAATTTTATTTTTGATTTCTCGTAAATAGGTAAAATCAGGGATTAAAATATCTACCCCGTGCATATTTTCATCGGGAAAACTCATCCCTACGTCAACGATAATGGCTGATTTTTCTGTTTCAACCACCATCATATTTCCTCCAATTTCGCCCAAACCACCTAAAGGAGTGATTCGAATCTTTGAATTGGTATTTAAGTTCAATTTATAGTGTGGATTTAATCTGTCTCGATGCGATTTTTCATTGATTGCATGAGCTTTTTTTAAATCGGTTAACCATCCGCTTTGTCCATTATCACTTTGTGTTTGTTCTGAATCTGATGTATTTTTTCTTTTATTATAAGGAGGTTTTCGTTTTGGTTGAGCAGAAGTATTCTCTGAAGAGTTCTCTTTATTTTCCTCTTGATTTGCTTTATCTTTACTGTATCGAGGTTTTTTATTATATCTGGGTTTTGTACCATTTTCTCGAGGAGTATTGTTTGTTGATTCGCTGTGGGTAGTTTCAGTTTTTTCTGTACTTACTTCTTTAGCAACTGGTTGTTTCGTCTCGTTGTGTTCGTTGTTTATCATTTATTATCACCTTGTTATGCATTTGGCGATACAAAGATGAACTGACTTCATGTGGTCTGATATTATCTTCAATATTAAGTTCACGATATATTGTATTTAAAAAATCTTTATTGATTAAGCTCGATAAATTTTTAGAAAGTTTTTTCCGAGGTTGCGAAAAAACAACTTTTAGAAAACTTTTAAAATTTGAATCCAGCTTAGTCAAACCATCTTTTTTAATATAAAGCACGGAAGAAGTCACCTTAGGTGCTGGTTCAAAACAGGAAGAGGCAACATCAAAGAGTATTTTACACTCCTTTGATACCAGTTTTGCAATCACTCCCAAAGAAGAAAAATCTTTTTCTCCCTCATGCGCTGCAAACTTTTGTGCCACTTCTTTTTGAATCATAACAATAATGTTTTCACAATTGTCATCTTCTATTGCTTGTAATATAATGTTTGTCGCTACATAATAAGGCAAGTTTGCAATTAAATCATACTTGCCTTGATACAAAGTTTTATTTTGTTTCCAAATATCTAAAACATCAGTGTGGATCAGTTCCAGTCTTTGACTTTGTATTTCATTTGCGAATTTTGACCTTAATATAGCTAATAAATCACTGTCGATCTCATAAGCAGTCATATCTTTGTATTTGAGCATTCTTTGCGTCAAATCACCTAAGCCAGGGCCAATCTCCACAATGTGGTTACTGTTCTTGGGCATCGCTTCGATGATTTTGTTCAAAATGGATTCGTCTTTTAAAAAGTTCTGTCCAAATTGTTTTTTTGCTTTAATTTTTTCCATAAGAAAAGGAGTATATCTGATATTAACTTACATTTAGATAAGATTTCGCAATAAAAAGGAAAAGGATAAATATTTGAGTACTTTTGCAAAAAGAATTATTCCGTGTTTGGATGTAGATAATGGAAGAGTCGTAAAAGGTGTTAATTTCGTAGGCTTACGAGATGCAGGAGATCCTGTTGAAGTGGCAAAACGATATAACCGTGAAGGCGCAGATGAAATCACATTTTTAGATATCGGAGCAAGTCACGAAGGAAGAGATACGATTGTTGATATTGTCAAAGATGTTGCTAAAGAGGTGTTTATTCCTTTAACCGTAGGCGGAGGTATTCGAAAACTTGAAGACATCTATAAACTCTTAAATGTGGGCTGTGATAAAGTTTCCATCAATTCAAGTGCAGTGGTTAACCCCAATTTTATTGATGAAAGTTCAAAACGATTTGGAAGCCAATGTATTGTTGTGGCAATTGATGTTAAAAAAGTTCCCGACGGTTCATACCATGTCTTTGTCAAAGGGGGAAGAGAAGATACCGGACTTGATGCTTTACAATGGGCTAAAGAAGTTTATAACAGAGGTGCGGGGGAAATACTCCTAACTTCTATGGACACCGATGGTGCAAAAACGGGATTTGAACTTAATATAACCGAACAAATCTCCAATGCCATAAGTATTCCTGTTATTGCTTCAGGTGGTGCAGGAACAATGGAACATATCAAAGAAGCTTTTGAACATGGCGCCAGTGCTGCATTGGCTGCATCAATTTTTCATTTTAAAGAAATAGATATCATGGATTTAAAACGCTATTTATCCCAAAATTCCATTCCAGTGAGGTTATAACATGAAATTACCCTTATTACTAACGTTACCCATCTTAGTTTTTGGTTTTGAGCTAAATTTTACAA
This sequence comes from Epsilonproteobacteria bacterium UBA4036, assembly GCA_002382325.1. Taxonomy (GTDB): domain Bacteria; phylum Campylobacterota; class Campylobacteria; order Campylobacterales; family Arcobacteraceae; genus Marinarcus. The sequence continues at coordinate 214,621 of DGAG01000011.1, read as the reverse complement.
AAGAGTTTTCAAAGGAATTGATGCCAGATGAATTAACCACCCATATAAAAGTTGTGGTTCAAAATGAAGAAGAGAAAGAAGTTATCTCAAGTTTAAATCAATACAATAAATTCTTAAAAAAATACGATGAAATCGATAAGTCAAATGTATCAATGGCTATTACTCCTAAATATACCTATAAAAATGGTCAATCAATTTTTATGGGTTATAATGGTGTCTTAAACTATACAATTTCATCTAAAGAGAGTTCAAAAATAAAAGAGTTTCTTGAGAATTTTTATTCCATTAAAGAAGAAAGCACCACGTCGCTCTTTATGCCAACACTGCAATGGAAAATCAATGATAAACTTTATGAACAAGCATTAGATCAATTAAGACTGGATGCCATTACATGGGGAAACCACTATTCACAAGAATTATCAACTAAGATGAATAAAAGCTGTTCCTTAAAAAACATAACGGTTAATGCAAATTATTCTCGACCAGTTATGTATGCCAACGAAGCTAGAACATTAAAAAGCAGTAAAATAGAGATGCCAATTGTTGAACAAGTCAATGAAACCATTACAATAAATCCCAATTTTACAATGGAATGTCAATGATTATTTGTGCAGGACGAAATGAGACGTTTAACTTTGCCACACCTATTGGTGTTGGACTCATTGAGAGTGCCATTAACTTAACACGACAATGCCTTTTTGATAAACCAGAATATCTTCTTTTTATTGGAAGTGCCGGAAGCTATGGCAACTATAAACCTTTTGAAATCGTTACGTCTACAAGCGCTGCAAACATTGAACTGGCTTTTTTAAATAACGATTGCTATACTCCATTGGATAATGTTTTAAATTCAGAAAACAGATTGGTAAAGAATCAAACCATTGTCAACAGTTCAAACTACATATCAACCAACTTTGACTTGAGCAGCAAATTTAACCACTACAATATTGGCATTGAAAATATGGAATTTTACTCTTTACTCAGTGTTGCTAAAGAGTTTGATATCAATATTGCTGGCATTTTTGTTATTACCAATTATACCAATAAAGATGCTCACAGTGATTTTCTAAAAAATCACTCTCAAGCCAAAGAAATACTCACACACTATTTACTTGAACAAAAAATCATTAAATAGTTTCACGTGAAACATTAAAGGAAAATCTTGCACTCTATTTACAACTATACCTTAGAAGAATTAAAAGAACAACTTAAACCTTCGTTCAGAGCCAAACAAATTTACAATTGGTTATATAAAAAATATGTAACACAATTTGATGATATGAAGAATTTACCCAATGATTTAAAAAACCATTTAAAAGAGAATTTCAAAGCATCCACACTTAAAATTTTAAAAAAAGAGACCAGTAAAGATGGGAGTATAAAATATCTTTTCCAACTTGAGGATGGACATACCATTGAAACCGTTCTTTTATTGATGAAAAAAAAGAAAACCAATGAAGAAGGTGTTGTAGAAAAAAGTGAAAAATATACGGTTTGTATTTCAACCCAAGTGGGATGCAAAGTAGGATGCAGTTTTTGTTTGACAGCAAAAGGGGGATTCATACGAAATCTTACCGTGGGTGAAATTATTGAACAAATCGTTCAACTGAAAAAAGACAATGAAATTGCTGAAAACAAAGCACTCAATATTGTCTATATGGGAATGGGTGAACCATTAGATAATTATGATAATTTGATTAAAGCCATTAAAATCTTCAGCGAATTAGATGGTTTAGCTATTGCTCCACGAAGACAAACCATTTCAACCAGTGGTATCAGTACAAAAATTGAGAAATTGGGTGCAGAAGATTTAGGGATTCAATTGGCAATCTCTTTACATGCTGTTGATGATGGATTAAGAAGCGAATTAATTCCCATGAACAAAGCCTACAATATTTCATCCATCATTGAAGCGGTTAAAAACTTTCCCATTGATGCCAGAAAAAAAGTAATGTTTGAATATTTGGTGATAAAAGATAAAAATGATGATACAGATTCTGCTGCAAAATTGATTAAACTGCTCAATGGAATCAATGCAAAAGTGAATTTAATCTATTTCAACCCCTACCCTGGAACTTCATATCAAAGACCAACAAGGGAAAATATGATAAACTTCCAAGAATATTTATTGAGCAAAGGTTTAATTTGCACAATACGAGAATCTAAAGGATTAGATATATCAGCTGCATGTGGACAGCTAAAAGAGAAGGACGCCAATGGAATTGCTTGATGGAATAATGGTTTTATTTATTGTAGTGGTCGTGGTGATCTCAGCAATAGGCTTTTTAAAGAATTTTAAATAATAAAAGGACAGATATGGCAATCACACGATTTGCACCCTCACCCACTGGATATTTACATATTGGAGGTTTACGAACTTCTTTGTACAGTTATTTATGGGCAAGAAAAACAAAGGGACAATTTAAGTTAAGAATTGAAGATACCGACACACAAAGAAACAATGAAGAGGCAATGAAAGCTATTATTGAAGCTTTTGAGTGGGTGGGTTTAAATTACGATGGAGAAGTTGAATACCAATCAAAACGATTGGATATCTATACAAAATATATTAATCAACTTTTAAAAGAGGATAAAGCCTACTACTGTTATATGTCAAAAGAAGAGCTTGATGCCTTACGAGAAGAACAAACATTAAAAAAAGAGACTCCACGATACGATGGACGATACAGAGATTTCAAAGGAACTCCTCCTGCGGGAATTGAGCCTGTTGTAAGAATCAAAGCACCTCAAGAGGGAAATATCTGCTTTGAAGATGGTGTCAAAGGTGCTATGAATTTTGATGCCAACCAAGTGGATGATTTTGTCATTGCACGAAGCAATGGAATGCCCACATATAACTTTGTTGTTGCCATTGACGATGCATTAATGGGAATTACAGACGTAATAAGAGGAGATGACCACCTAACAAACACTCCAAAACAAATTGTTATTTATAATGCTCTAGGATTTGATGTTCCAAAATTTTATCATGTGCCTATGATTAACAATCCAGAAGGCAAAAAACTCTCTAAAAGAGATGGTGCTATGGATGTAATGCAATATAAAAATGAGGGTTATTTACCTGAAGCCCTTCTCAACTTTTTAGTACGATTGGGATGGTCTAATAAAGATCAAGAGATTTTTTCAATGCAAGAGATGTTAGACCTATTTGATCCTAAAAATATCAATAAATCTGCCTCTGCTTATAATGAAGAAAAATTAAAATGGCTTAATGCTCATTACATCAAAAATGTATCCAATGAACGATTGGCAAAAGAGTTGGAATTTTTTGGTTGTGTGTTACATGGGCACGATAAAAAAGAGATGATTTTAGACTTGTGTAAAGAACGTGCTCAAACACTTGTTGAATTGAAAGTATCTATTGATGGTATTTTAGATACCCCTACTTCATATGAAGATAAAGGCGTTAATAAATTTGTAAAAGAAGATACTTTAGCCATGTTAAATGAGTATATGGCTCTTTTAGAGTCAAATCAAAGCACTCTACACTTGGCGTGTGATTATGAACTTATTACCAAACCTTTTATTGAAACCAAGCAACTCAAATTTCCACAATTGTTCCAACCCATACGAATTGCGTTAACCGGAGGAACACAAGCACCTTCAGTGTATGACATTATGGCAATTTTAGGTTACAGTGAAACGATTTCACGATTAAATAAAGCCATCACAAAAAACTTTCAAAACTAACGAATTTATGGGGTGTAGCTAAAACCTACACCTCAATATCCTACGTGTAAAACCATATAAATATTACTTTTGTGTTACCAAAATAAAAAAAAATTAAAATTTTGAAGTAAAACTTAAAAGTTTATGATATAATGATTCAACTAGATGGAATAATGCTTCTACTAGCAGAAGTTACTTTGACTAAAGTAATAATTACACGTTCGATTGAACATTAAAAGGATTGAGGAAGATGAATATCTATGTAGGTAATCTTTCATATAGAATGAATGACCAAAGTTTAGAGGAAGTATTCGCTAAATTTGGTGCGGTAAAGAGTTGTAAAATTGTCAATGACAGAGAAACAGGACGATCAAAAGGTTTTGGATTTGTAGAGATGGATGTAAGTTCAGAAGGACAAAAAGCAATTGATGAGTTAAATGGTAAAGAGGTAGAGGGAAGAACTTTAAAAGTGAACGAAGCTAGACCACGAGAGCCACGAGAAAGAAGATCTTACTAATATTTATTAGTATCTTTTTTATAGGTCGGCGGATGTCGGCCTTTTTTTATGCCTAACTCTTTTCTTCAACTCTAAAATTTAAGTTTAAATGTTGTTCCTTCATTGACTTTTGAATCAATTTCAATCTTAATATGATACTTCTTGCAAATGGAAGCTACGATATGAAGCCCTATTCCAAAACCTCCCACAATATCGCTTTCACGATAAAATCGTTCAAATATTTTTGATAAGCTTTTTTTAGGAATCCCTACCCCATTGTCTTGTACGAGCAGTACGTTATCTTTTAATTGAACAAACACCGTTCCTTGAGATTTTGTATATTTTATTGCATTGGATATAAGGTTATTAACTATGCGATTAAAACTCTCTTTATCAATAGCATAAAAGCATGAGTGAATATCATAAGTCAATATCACTCTCTTTTTTTGTGCAAAAAAATGATAATACTCTAACTGTTCATTAAGAATATCTTTTAATTCAATCATAGGAATACGTTGAGCTTTCTCTTGTTCATTATTTAAAAACAGATAGGTTAAATCACTGTAAATATCGCTGATACGTTTTGCACTAAGTTGTATACGGTGTAAGCCTTTTTCATCAAGCGTATTATAAGGATTAGCGGACATCATTAGCGCGGTAATGGGTGTATTAAGTTCATGGGTTGTATCTTTAATAAAATTATTGAGTTTAAGGCGCTGTTGGACAATGGGCTGTATAAAGAGTTTGGTCAAATAAAAACCAAATATAATAATCAAAAGATAAAAAAGAATAAATGAGATGATAATCTTATGTTTTAAATCTTTTAAAGCTTCAAACAGTATCACCTCTTCAATTGCCACATAAGATACTCCTAAATGTCCACTGACACTTCTGTCAATTAAGATAAGGTTATTATCCATTTGAGAGAACTTTTTATTGAGTGTAATTGGTTTTGCAATTGTTGAGATAATAACGACTCCGCTATGGTCATATAAACCAAAATTAAACCCTTTATCAACCACTAAATCACTGCGTTTAAGAGGAATATTTTGCATATGAGCATAAATAATTTTTGATGCCAATTTTGAAGCATTTAACTGCATATTGGAAATGGTAATATCTCTAAAGAAACTTGATTTGGTTTCAAAAAAAAGCCATGAAATTATCAACAACAAAATGAAAGTCACGGTTAAAAAAAAGGAATAAAATCCATAAAATGTTCTTTTTTCATCTTTTGTTAAAACGATACCCAACCCCTTTTAATGTAGTAATTGCCTCTTCTCCTAACAATTTTCGTAAGTTTTTTATGTACGTACGTATCGTAGAAGACAAGGGATACTCTTCATAACTCCAAATATTAACACTGAGCTCATCTGAAGAGATAATTTTATTTTCATTCTTTAAAAAATATTCCAAAATTTTGGCTTCTTTTTTCGGTAACGTTGTTTTAATTCCATTGTTATTTAATTCAAAAGTATCAGTATTGTACGTAATATTTTGAGCGATATGAACTTGGGCATTGTTTTCAATGTTAAACAGACGTTTAATGTTATTAATACGCAATGCCAACTCTTGCAACTCAAATGGTTTTTTAATGTAATCATCGCAACCGCTTTCAAACCCTTGCTTTAAATCTTCTGCACGATTTAATGACGTAATAAAAATAGCCGGTGTATTAATAGCGCGTTTTCTCAACTCTTTTAAAAAAGAAAATCCGTCAATCAATGGAACATTGACATCTAAAATAAACAAATCAAAGAGTTGTTCATATGCTAATGTTTGCGCTTCTTGCCCATCAAACACGGATACAACATCATAGTGTAAAGATTGAAGAAATTCTAAAAGAATCTCATTTAAGATAAAATCATCTTCGAGGAGTAATATTTTCATTTGAAAAGTATACCATATTCAAAAGTGATATTCCTACACACAAACTCCACACAATTATGCAGAGAATTAAATCGTAATATTCAATGCCTTTAGGCGATTTTTTGTATAAAAATATAAGAATATAGCGGCTGAATAAATCATCACTAATAAGCCCAGCCAAAACCAAAAAATATCAAGTTCAAAATATTTAACAATCAAATATCCCACAATAAATTTGGCAATAATTTGACGATACAATGCCACATAAAAAATCATTTTAGGCTCTTTAATGCCTTGCAGTGTTGAAACACAAATAAAAAGTGTTAAAAAGGCAAAAAATATCCACACTTCAATCAATAAATACTCAATGGCATAATTAACCACCAACGTATTATCATCAAATTGTCGGATAATGGCTTCTCCAAAAATATACAAAAATCCTACACCAAATAAACAGATAAAAAAGCCATATTTTAAAGCAGTGTGAAGCGTTTGTTGAACTCTTTCATAACGTTTGGCTCCAAAGTTATTGGAAACCAAAGATAACACGGCTGTACTTAGACCCAAGGCAGGTAGCAGCATAAGTTGTTCAACACGGAACCCTATTCCATACCCTGCAACGGCATGGATACCATAATGTGAGACAAAATAAATGACCAACAGTGAACCCATTGCCATGGCAAGCATATTTAAACTCGCTGGCATACCTTGCCTTAAAATATTCATATAAAGCTTTTTATGCGGCAAAAAGTAATCCAAGCGTTCAAAGTGTATTAATTTGGTTTTAAGTACCTTATGAAGCAAATAAAACATATTTAAACATTGTATTAACACCGTTGCTAAAGCAATACCTTTTATTCCCATGGCAGGAACAAATAAAAATCCATAAATAAACAAAGGATTTAATGCAATATTCGCAAAAAAACCAAAAATCAATGTATTACGGTATGATTTGGTATCCCCAGTTGCAATTAAAATCGCATTTAATGCAAAATTTCCCATAAAAAATACCACACCCAACAATATGGTATAAATATAATCCAACGCATCTTGTAAGTACCCTTGTGTAGCACCCAAAAGCATAAAGAGATCTTCAGCAAATACAAATCCAAACAGTGAAATTAAGAGACCAATTAATGGCACAAAAATCAACCCTTTGTGAGCATAAATCACTGAAAGCTTATCTCGTCTTTTACCAAAAGCATTACCAATAAGTGCCGTTATTGCCGATGAAAATCCATAGCCTGTGCCAATAATAAGAAAAAAAATCATAAAACTTAAAGAGAGTGCTGCGATGGCTTGAGTGGAAATAAGTCCAGCATAAAAAGTGTCAACCACATTATACATGGTATTAAAAAACATTCCCGTACTTGCTGGTATGGCTAATTGTTTAATTAAATTGGGGATATCATCCGTGATAAGTTTTTGATTTTTACGCAAATAGACCTCATGTATTCTTTGAAGTCTATTCTAGCCAAATAGAGATAAAAAGCTAGGCTTCAATTCGTATCATGGCAGGTTTGGCACTGACATAAGAGAGATTTTCTAACGCCTCTAATGCCTCTTTTATATCTTTTTCTTTACAAATATGTGTTGAAAGCAGTAAAAGAGCATTGTTATTTTCATCGGGCTTTTGTAACATCTTTTCAATAGAGATATTTTTATCACCCAAAACCGAAGCAATTTTTGCCAAAACACCCGGTTTATCTTCAATTTGCAGTCGTAAATAGTAATTGGTTTCTATGGTATTGGGATTGGCCAAAACCAAATCTTGTTTTAAGGATTTCTCAAAACCAAGCATAGGTGAACCTTTGCCTTTTCGTGCAATATCAATGATATTAGCAATAACAGCACTGGCAGTAGCATTGCCACCTGCACCTGGTCCATAATACATTGTTTCCCCTACTTTATCCCCAATAACCGAAATGCCGTTCATTACGCCATCAACTTTGGCAATCATTTCATTGATACTGATAAACACAGGGTGCACACGCAGTTGGATCTCATTGCCTATTTTTTTAGCAATGGTTAAAAGTTTGATGGTATAGTTAAACTCTTTGGCAAACGCAATATCGTGTTTAGAAATGTTTTGAATCCCTTCAATTAGGATATCTTCAGGTTTAGCATCAATTCCATAGGCGATTGAAGCCAAAATCAGCAGCTTATGGGCTGCATCAAAACCTCCCACATCAAACGTAGGATCAGCTTCTGCATAGCCCAAGGCTTGTGCTTCTTTTAAAATTTCTTCATAATTAACGCCTTCGTTAATCATTTTAGTCAGCATATAATTACAAGTACCATTTAAAATCCCTTTAATGGACTCAATATGATTGGCACTTAAGCCTTCTCTTAAGGCATTAACAATGGGAATTCCTCCTGCAACTGAAGCTTCGTATTCAAATGGGGTATCACCTGCTAAATCTTGCAATTCATACCGATGATACGCTAAAAGTGCTTTGTTGGCAGTAACCACAGGAATACCCTTTGCCAATGCTTTTTTAACAATTTCATACGGTTTTTCAATACCACCCATAAGTTCAACAATCATATCAATGGAATCATCATTAAAGACTTCATCAATATTATCGGTTAATTTAATATTTACCTCTCGTTTTTTATCTAAATTGTTTACCACTCCAATTGTTGGTACGATTTCACAACCAGCTCGTGCCGCAATAATATCTTTGTTATCTTGTAGAATGTTTATTACGCTAGATCCAACTGTTCCCACACCAATAATTGCAATTTTTAACATATTTTATTCCTATAAACTTTTGAGATATTTCTTAATATTTTTGGCGGCTTGTCTGATTCTTTTTTCGTTTTCAATCAATGCAATTCGTACATACTCATCACCGTAATTTCCAAAACCAATTCCTGGACTTACGGCAACTTTTGCTTGAGTTAACAATTGTTTTGAGAACTCCATACTGCCCAAATGTCGTGCTTTTTCAGGAATTCTTGCCCAAATAAACATCGAAGCATTAGGAACATTCATCTCCCAACCTGCTTCTTTAAACGTTTCAATCATCACGTCTCTTCGGTGATTGTATTTTGCAATATGTTGTTCAACACATTCCTGTGGACCATCTAACGCAATCGTAGCAGCCACTTGAATAGGCGTAAACATCCCGTAATCTAACCACGACTTAATTCGTTTTAATGCTCCAATTAATCTTTCATTTCCTACAATAAATCCAACTCGCCATCCTGCCATATTGTATGATTTACTTAATGTAAACGATTCAACAGCTACGTCTAACGCCCCTTTGGCTTGGAAAATAGAGGGAGTTTTGTACCCATCAAAAGTAATGTCCGCGTACGCAATATCAGAAATCACATAAAATCGCTCTTTTTTTGCCAAATCAACCAATCGTTGGTAAAATTCAGGTGTAACGGTCGCACACGATGGATTGTGAGGGAAATTAACCAACACATACTTTACTTTTGGAATGGATTCTTTGAGTGTTTTATTGAGTCGTTCAAAAAACAAATCTTCATCGACTCTAAAATCTTCTCCAAATGGCAATTCAAAATTATGAATGGCTGCACCACTTAACATAAACGCATACGAGTGAATAGGATATGTTGGATCTGGTACGACTGCAACATCACCCACGTTGACAATGGCTTGAACCAAATGAACATACCCCTCTTTTGAACCCATGGTTGCCACCGCATGTTTATTAGGATCCAAATAATCCACACCGTATTTTCGTTTATACCAGTTACAAATAGCGAGTCTTAATTTATAAATACCTGCACTTGCACTGTACCCATGGTTTTTTGGCTTTTGAGCCGTTTCAATTAATTTATCCGTAATATGTTGAGGCGCTGGACCATCGGGATTTCCCATTGAGAAATCAATAATATCTTCACCGGCGCGTCGTGCTTCCATTTTGATATTATTCACTTCTGCAAACACATAGTTTGGAAGTCGTTTCATACGTTCAAATTCAATTTCTGGAAACATTGTTACTCCTTAATCATTACATTCAATCCACGTTTGATATTATCAAGCGTGTACAAATCAGTAATTTTAATATATTTGGTTTGTAAAGGGATACTTAACGACACCCTTCTTGAGAATTGCTCTTTTTTTATAATATTTAAAATATTCAAATGTTCATCGTAAAAAACAATATACGGATACCAATGATTTAAAGAGGTACTCATGACTTTTAAAACACCGCTTCCGTTGATTTTTATGAAGTATGGTCTTAAAGGTTTTTGTAATTTTATGAGCTCATTTGAGTCTATAAAAATTGATTCTGCAATATTAGCAAAATTTGTATCAATTTTGTATATCCATTTATGATTTTCTTCTTTATTTATTTCAACCACTCGACAATCATTTTTTAAAATTTCATTGACAAAAACCAAAGGGTCAATCACAAACTCTGTTTTTAGTTTAATGGTCCATACCAGCAAACCATTTGAGCTGTAGTGTGTACTTTTAGTGAAATAGTAGTAATACCCCAACGCTTTTAGTGTATCGTTTAAAATTTTTAATGATTTCACCGAATCTTTATTGGTATGAAACTCCACTTCAATCTCTTGCGGTTGAGGAAGTTTTAAATGCAACAACCCATTTTGTTTTAACTCTTTTAACACCAAAGGATAATTGAGTCGTTCATTGGCTAAAAAAAATTTTACTTGGTCATTAAAAATAAGTGTAATTAAATTTTTATGAAGTTTATAATCTTTTTGTCCAATTAAATTCTCAATTTTTTCATGCAATACCGTGGCATTTAACGTTACCATACACCAAAAAAAGAGTAACCATATTCTCATTGTTTTACCCTTTGAGTGTGTACATCAAAATACCCGCAGCAACCGAAACGTTTAAAGAGTCAAACTCATTGGACATGCCAATAGAGACTTTTAAATCGAGTTTCTTGCGGATTTTTCCACTTAAGCCCTCACCTTCACTTCCTAAGAAAAGAGCGATTTTGTCTTCACGAGTAATTTTTCCGTACTGTTTTAAATCGGTTCCATCCATGGTTGCTCCAATGAGGGTAAAACCACACTGTTTCAACTCATTGGCTAAATCCATAGAATTGGGATATAAAGAAAAAGGTAAATCTAACATTGCACCAGCACTTGTTCGTATAACACCTGGTTCATTTAGGCTTTTAACGCCAGATGCAACCACGGCATCCACTCCTAAAGAGTAAGCTGTTCGTGTAATGGCCCCAATATTTCCTACATCGGTTAAGCCATCTAAAACCACAATAAAATTAAGTTTTTTAATCTCTTCGATGCTGTTGTAAGAAAACTCTTTAAGCTTTAAAAAAAATCCTTGATGATTTCCCCCATGGGCTAAAGATTGGGCTTTCATATTATCAAGCTTGATGATTTTTTTACCAAGCTTTAAAAACTTTGAGAAGAGTTTTTTGTCTATCTCTTTTGAAAAAAGTACCTCTTCTATGAGGTTAGGGTGTTTATCGAGTATATATAATACTACTTGTTTTCCATATATTATCATGCTTGGATTGTATCTAAAATTTCTTGATAAATCTCTTTTACACTACGCCCTGTCAGTTTGGCTAGAAGTTTGGCTTTTTGTTTGGGAGGAAGTTGTAACTCTTGGACGTCTGCTTGTGTTATCATCTCACCCGAAGCTTGTGCTTGTGGTTCAATGACAACTACCCACTCTCCTTTGATACTTGTCTTTTTAAGTTGTTCAAAAAGTGTTTTTGTACTTCCTTTATAGGTCGTTTGAAATTTTTTGGTTATCTCTTTGGCTAAAAATATAACTCTGTTTTCATCATAAACACTTAACTCTTCTAAGAATATTAAAAGTCTGTGGGGAGATTCATACACAATGGCTACAAATGGACTCATCATAAGCTGATTAAATGCATTTTGTCGCTCTTTACCTTTATGCGGTAAAAACCCAAAAAAAGAAAACTGAGGATAATCAAACCCACTTAATGCGTATGCCGTTAAAATGGCGTTAGCCCCTGGTAGAACTTCATAGGTAATCTCATTTTGAATACAAAATTCAACTAATGTAGCACCCGGATCACTAACACAAGGCATTCCTGCATCACTGACATAGACGATATTTTTTTCTTTAAATGTGGTTATGTCAAACGTTGATAGCAATTTTTCTTGATTGTGGTGATGAAAAGATTGAAAGGTGTTACAAGGAAAAGTTACGTGGTATTTTTCACTTAAAAGGGTTAAAAGTTTTTTGGTGACGCGAGTATCTTCGCATAAAAAAAGTTCCGCACTCTTTAAAGCTTCTAAAGACCTAAAAGAAATGTCTTCAAGATTGCCTATGGGAGTGGGAACTAAAGTAAGCACAAAGTTGTACTTATTTGCTCATGTTATATTTAGCTTTGAATTTCTCTACTCGTCCAGCAGCATCAACAATTTTTTGCTCTCCAGTAAAGAATGGGTGACAAGCTGAACAAATGTCAATTTTCATTGAATCTACATTTGATTTTGTTTCAAATGTGTTTCCACAAGCACAAGTAACAACGCACGCTTTGTAATCTGGGTGAATCTCTTTTTTCACGATATTTTCCTTAAGGTATTAATGTGTATTAAAAGGTCAAGTCTCAATGTTGCCCTTTAATAAACTCTTCTTTTAAAATTGGATGCAGATTATATCTAAAAAGTCTTAAGAATATCTGAATTTAAGCTGTTTAAAATGTTTTTTATTTGCTTATTTCCAAATTGAGATTTATTGAAAGTACGTTGTCGTTTTGCCAGTTGAGCTGTATTGATAATAATCTTCTCTTCAAGTTGTTTGCGTGAAATTTTTCCATCTAAATACTCTAAAGTCTCAATTATTCCAATCGAACTCATACAATTGGGCAGTCGTGAATATTTTTTTTCTAGAAAAACAACTTCATCGATTAACCCTTGTTGTATCATTTGCTGGGTACGCAAAACAATACGCTTTCGTAGTGCTTCAACATCCCACGTAATTTCAAAAATCGGTAAATCTTCTACAAAAGGCTTTTTGGGATATTTTAAAAAATATTCGCTGGGCGATAATCCCGTTTGTTTATATATGTTATAGGCTTTTTCAATTCGATATTTATCATTGCGTTCAATTTTTTGCATATAGGTTTCATCCAAAGCATAAAGTTTCTCATACGCATCAACAACAGAAATATCCAAAGGTTCATGTGTTGTAATCCCCAATGAAATCCCTTCAATCAGAGTTTTAAGATAAAACCCCGTTCCTCCTACAATGATTAAATTTTTTTCATTTTCCAGTGCGTAAGTTTTGGCTTTGTTATAACACTCTATAAATTCCAATACATCAAAAGTTTCATTGGGATAGACCTCATCAATTCCAAAATGCACTATTTCTCCGCGCTCTTCTTTGGTGGGTTTTGCAGAGGCAATATCAATCTCTTTATAGACACTCAAAGAGTCCAGTGAGAGAATAATGGCATCTCTTTTTAAAGCAATTTCAAGGGCTAAGGCAGTTTTACCCGAGGCAGTTGTTCCAATAATGGCTATTTGTTTCATCCTGAAATTCTAACTAAATCCAAATATATATCGTATAAAATGACCTAAAGAAAATGATATTATATTTTTGATACAATCTCGCCATGAAAAAAATAACCACACTTTTAAATGATTTTAATGAACTTGTCATGTTCAAACACTCGATTTTTTCGTTGCCTTTTATATTTATAGCCATGATAGTTGCAGCCAATGGTTGGTTTGGATTCAAACTTCTGTTTTTGGGAATTTTAGCAGCTCTGACTGCTCGAAATTTTGCCATGGGTTTTAATCGATTTTTAGACAGAGATATCGATGCACTTAATCCAAGAACCATCAACCGACCCAATGTCGATGGACGAATTTCACCCCTTGCTATGTTTGCCTTTGTAGTCTTAAATGCAATAGGATTTGTCCTTGTTGCGTATTTCGTCAATGACTTGGCCTTTTATTTATCCGTTCCCATTCTTATCATTATTGGGAGTTACTCCTTTTTTAAACGTTTTTCATATTTAGCACACATTATTTTAGGCATTTCCTTAGGACTTGCTCCCATTGCAGGTGTTGTTGCCGTCAGTCAAACCATTACTCTATGGTCCATTTTTTTAAGTCTTGGGGTGATGTTTTGGGTGGCAGGATTTGATTTACTTTACTCTTTACAAGATATAGAAGTCGATAAAAAGTTAAAACTTCACTCAATACCTTCCAAGTTTGGTGTTGAAAAAACCATGCAAATATCAAAAGTCTTTCATGCACTTACAGTGCTTTTTTGGTTATTGTTTGCCTTAACGTCTCAAAGTGGACTCTTTATTTATGCTGCTGTATTGTTAAGTGCTGTGATGTTAAGTGCTGAACACTATATTGTCAACAAAGACTTTTCTAAAATCGACAAAGCCTTTTTTACCATAAATGGCTATTTAGGCATTCTCTTTTTTGTTCTTGTTATACTGGATATAATTTTTTAAAATACGCCTTGAATTTTCATTTGATTTTTTAGAAAACTTTTAGGAAACATTGAGTAATATTCCATTAATCATTCAATGCGTCTGTGGCTCAACTGGATAGAGCACTGGGTTTCGGCCCCGGGGGTTGAGGGTTCGAATCCTTCCAGGCGTACCATTAAGAAGCTCGATATAAAGGTTAGTTTATAGCTTTTATGTCGAGCTTTTTTTATGTCTAAAAAAGGCTATTCCCATCTATTTCCCACTTAATTAACTATTAGCTAGTAAATAGTTTTCGTATACTTCAAAAAAGTCTTTGCTTTCTCTAGGAATATAATCATGACACTCAGTGTCATATTTACTATTATCAAATGTGTTTAAATGCTGTATTTGATTGATAGGAATATTGAGTAAGTATTTATTCTCATAAGGTAGAAAAGGAGTTTTGAACTCTTCATAGTTTTTTGATGTTTGCTCTAAGTCATCATAAAAAAAACTATTATAATAAATAAAATCATTTTTAATTAGATTTAATAATAAAAGGAAAAAAACACTTTCCTTAGTATTAAAAATTGAGTAGAAGTCATGAAATTCTTTTGATATCAGATCAATTGGATATTTGATTATTTCTGCAATTTTTACAAGTTGGGCATGATAATCAAACAGTAAAGATAAAAAATCATTTTTAATTGTGAGTCTATCAAGAAGGATTAGTTCACTTTTATATCTACATAAAAAGTCTCTAAAGAATTTTTCATTATATGGATTAACTACAAAGTCAAACTTTAAATCTGAATATGTATGTATTAAATCAGGTTCAATTGTAGAAAAAAAGTCAAATTTAGAAATAGTTTTTTTATCTAAAAATTCAAGTATATCAGTATTTGTTAAATATGTTGTTATAAGTGCAACAATAGGTCTTTGTTCATTTTTCCAGTTATACCATGTTTTCTTTGTTATCCCTAGAAGTTTGCAAATTGCTTCAATATTAGTCATTTTGTCCATATTTATACTTTTTTATAAATTATAGCGATAAAGTACTTATAATAGTGTAATAAATACACATTTAAGACAGAATTAAAAAAAGTAATGCAATACTACACTTTTATGTTAATTTATTGTATAAAAATATATATTTTGTGTAATTATTACAAAAAAGGAGATGGAATGACACAAGATGAACTACTTAAATTTAATGTAGAACATGTAAAAGGTGCAATTAAAGGAATTGAAAAACGAGCAGGAGCTACAAAAAAAGAACTTGCAACATTTTTGAATATTTCAAGTGCATCAATAAATAGGGCTATAGCAAATGGTGGAGTTGGAATACCTGAATACATAAAAGGGCAAGGAGAAAAGAGCCATGTATATTTCCCATTAATTAACATAGCATTATTTCTTACGAATAGTACTGTAAGAACAGCATAGTTGCCCACTTTTAAGATTTTTGGCGAAAGTTAAAAGTGGACTAATCCCCAATAGGACTATGCAATTGTAACTTGTATGTCCTTATTTGTTATTAAAGGTAATAAATGAATGAAGTATGCAAAGAAATTGCAGAATTGACTATAACTGGTAATATTGTACCTATAGCATGGTTTGAAAACTTACAATATGAAACTGAAAAAGGTACTAAAAAAGCTTATGTGTTAGCTATCTTAATCTTGTCAGATATAGTTTATTGGTATAAGCCTTATGAAATAAGAGATGAACAAACTGGCACACTCCTCGAATATAAACAAAAGTTTCAAGCTGATAAATTACAGAAAAGCTATCAACAATATGCAAATCTGTTTGGTTCAACTAGAATGGCCGTCAAAAGAGCATTCGATTATTTAGTTGAGTATCCCTTAATCATAAGAGAATTTAGGGACATTATTGTACATAATAAACAACTCACAAATGTAATGTATATTGAGCCAATTACAAATAATATTATACTGATTAATACCTCTTTACAAAAAAGTAAGGAGGTCATAAAAAGTAAACACCCTCCTTACAAAAAAGTAAATACGTATACAAAGATTACTCACTCAGAGATTACTCATGAGTTAAAAGAAATTAAAAATAAAGAAAAGTTACCACAAAAAAAATACTACCACTACGTTAATAAACTAAGAAGGTTTGCAGAAAAGTACAGAAGTATAGATAAACCTTTTTTACTTGAGTTTGAAGGTAAGTATTATGATTTTGAGTATAAGGATGATGGTAACCATCTATTGAGAAATGCAACTACAAAAAAGGTACTTTCTAAGATGGATGCAGAGTATGTTTATAAGATATTGAACCATAGACAAGTAATACCATTACATGAAATAAAAAGGGGAGAGAAATGTACATAAATGCAGAGTATGACAAACTTGAAAGAGATTTGATTAAATTATCAAATATTAATTATGAATGCTTTCAAAGACCAGATTTACTATTTAGTATTGAAAGCTTATTTGAAAAAGTGTATAGATTTTCGAACGATTATTATGAAGAAAGAAAAAAAGTAATTGAATTGGCTATCAAGAAGTGCATATCAAACGAGTTATTGGAAAACATGGGTATTAACATACATGATAAGTCTACTAAATATACCGACTTGTTTGACTACCTTGATAATAATCCTTATACAAAGTATGAGAACTTAGAGGACTCTGATTTAGTAAGGTTAGCATTTTTCCTTCAAAGTGAAGTGAAAAAATTTGTTCTTCTATATGAAAAAGAAAATCAAAAACTACGTAAATTAATCAGACTACGAAAAGGAGCTTGACATGATGATTAGAAATGAAGAGTTTCGTAAATTAGAAGAAGATTTTTTATTGATGAAAATTCAATACAGCAATTTAGTAAAAAACTATAGAAAAGTTCTTAAAGAGTTTGATGATCAAAGAGAACACTTAACAAGAACTATTGAAAGGAATTTGTTTCTTTATTTACAAATAGACGCCTTGAGAGCTAAAGAGAGCTTGAAAGAAAAAAAAGAGAAGTATAACGGACTAGTGTTTGGGTTTCTTAAACAAAAGGGAGGCTCATTATGAATAAGTATGAGAATTTACCTAAAAAAGTACTCATTAAAAGATTATCTAAAGCAGAAGAGAACTTAGAGTACTTCATGGAGTTGTGTACAGAGATGAATGAGAAGTTTGTAAAGACATATTATTCATATCTTGAAAAGTCTTGTGATGTGGAACGGTTAAAACAGGAACTGATTAAGGTTGAATTAGGAGAAGATAAAAGAAAGGAGATTAAAGATGTTTAGTGCAGATATCTATTCACTGGTTGTAGGAATTTTCAATGATGCAATGGTGAACATTACAAATGGTTTATATGATGGTGGAAGTAGGGTATTTAATGCAGATTTTTTTGAGAGTGCATTGGCTTTAACACTTGTCATTATAGGATATATGATTGCCACAAAAAAATTAAAAGATGAAGAGTTGGCTCAAAAGCTTATTTGGACAATGATAATCTTTACATTAGTAAAACTTATCATGTGGGATAAAGAGTATTATGACACGCTTATTGAGATATTGGACTTACCTCGAGAGATATTCTTGAATATGATTAACTATTTAATTAGTGCAACCAATTCAGATGCGAGAATAGATATTATAATCAGACGTATAGTTACTTCTCAAAACACATTAACAAATTACTTGTATGACCAATCTTCACTTACAAATCTAGCCCCATTTATTTACAGCTTTATTTTATGGTTAACAGGAACTTTTTTAATTCTTGTAATACTTCTTACAGCTGTGTTCTCAATCTTTTTATGTCAAGTGGTTTTAGCTCTATCTCCATTGATCATTCCTTTTTTAATTTGGAAGAAAACAGAGTACATCTTTTTTAACTGGGCAAAGCTATATGTTTCAGTTTCATTGTATGCTCCGTTTACACTTTTATTTGGTTTGTTAAGTGTATCTACAAGTGAGTTCTCTATTGTCGTAATAGAACAAGTCCAAAATGATTTTAAAGCAAGTACTCAATATCTCATAGCCTTAGTTCTTATTCAATTGCTTACTGCCCTTGCTATTTTTAAAATTCCTAATTTGATTAATCAAGTAATTGGTAGCTCAAATGAAGGTGGAACATTAACCAGTGGAGTAGGAACTATCTCAACAGGTGGAGCAATTATTGGAGCTGTATCAAAATACACAGGATTAACATTAGCGAGTAAAGGTGCAAAAACAGCAGTACAAGCAGGCGCGAAAAAAGCAGCGAAAGTAAGTGGAGATTATTTACGCGACAGAATTTCAATGCGTTAAAAGAGCAGGGGAATTTCTCCCTTTGTTCAAATACCCTTGTGGTAAAAAAGATAAATATCAATTTTAATTGGATAGTGCGCACTATCCAATTGACGAAGTCAATTTTTAAGTTCGACCACAAGGGCGAAAGAATTTTTTTTCGCCGGCGAAAATAAAAAAGCAGTCTAATTTTTTCGCGCGCGAAAATCCAAGAAGTTCAAAACAGTTTTTCGCCGGCGAAAATTTGAAACTAAATAAAGGGAGGAGGTATCAATATGAAAGATGAAAACCCATTAGAAGAAAAACTAAAATCAACACCCAAATCAAAGAGTGCAAGAATTTATAAATTCAATAATCACAGCAGTTCCACCTCTACCTCTTCAGGTAAAAGAGTGGCGAAATCTTCAATTAATTTTCAAAAGGTAGGAGTCCATGCTTTTAAACATAATGCAAGAGAAGAAGAGAAAAAAGCCAATACTATTTTTGAAGAGTTCAGTAAAGATAATGAGTGTAATCAAAGTTCAACAGAAGCACAAAAGATGTTTAATGATTTATACAATCAAGCCAAAGAGAAGAGATTAAAAAGGGGATTGAATAAAACAGCTGATAAGAAAAATACACTTTGGGAAGCAATCGTTAATTTAAAATCAGAACACCATTTAAAAGATGTAGAGGCTTTAGCTAAAAAGATTGAAGAGCAAACAGGATTTACTACATTGCAAGTAGCTATTCATAAAGATGAAGGACAAGAAAAAGAGGGGAAGTTAATTCGAAAGAACCATCATGCTCATATTACATTTTTTACGCTTTCAAAATCAGATGGGCAACAGATGTACAGACGGGAATTTATGAATAGAACTATGCTGACCACCTTACAAGATATAACTGCAACTCATTTGGGAATGGAAAGAGGAGTTAAAGGAAGTAATGCAAAAAGATTAGATCATAAAACCTATAAAGCCATTGCACGGCAACAAGAGGAACAAGAACAGAAGTTAGAGTTATTAAAAGAGGCTATTAAGCAACAAAGGGAGAGATTAAAAGAACAAAAAGCACAACGACCTGATTATGCAAAGCTTGAACAAGTCAATAAGGATTTAAAAAAAGAGATTGAACATCAATCTTTGAGTGTTAAAGAACTTGAAAGCATGATTGATAAAAAGGTTAAAACAATCGAATATCAAAATGAAAGACTCTCAAACTATGAAAAACAAGCCAAAGATAGAAGCTTAACTATCAAAGGTGAAATCTCTAAAGAAAGGGTAACCATTTCAAAAGGCTTACTTAAAAAAGAGGATACTTATATTTATAAAAGTGAGAGCGTAGAAAAGTTCATAGAGCAAAGCAAAATCAATGAACAAAAACTCAAACATGAAAATCAACAACTACTAGAAGAGAACTCAAACTATAAAGAGTTTGCCAAAGAGCTTAGAACTCATTTTAAACAGTTTGATTTAAAAGAGATTATCAAGTTAGTAATAAGAGAAGTACCAAGCGTTCAAAAGGTACAAAATGTACATCAAAACAGTTTAGATAAAGAGGAGTACACACGATGAAATCAGTAATAACATTAATATTATCAGTAACCATGTTTTTACAAAATATTTATGCAAGTGGAATGGCTGTAACTGATATTGGCTCATACACATACTATGCACAACAACTAAAGAGTTTTAATGACAGTGTTAAAACTGCTTTAGACCAACTAGAAAGCCTAAACAAGCTCAATGAGTTATCAGATCAAACAAATGAGCTTTTAGACAACGTAGGGGGCTTATTATACAATCCTGAAAGTCAGATACAAGGAATATTTAATGGATTAATGAACTCAATAGACAGATTTAAGGATATTGGAGAGCGTGTAAACAATACCAATGCAACCTATTTTTTAAAGAACTACCACAACGTGGACGAGCCTTTAAAAGATGAAATCTATCAAAAGTGGAAACTAAACTTTGAAGGTTTGTTTGATAACTCAAAGGATGAACAGTATATTAAACTAAGAGAAAGGGTTGATGAAGCATTAACAAATAAAAAGTATGAAGATTGGATTCAAGCTCGAGAAGAGTTAGACCAATATTTATATTACAAAAAGATTGAAAGAGAGCAATTAAAAAAATATTCTCTGCTAGCACCTGCAGAGTATTACAATGACTACTATTTAAATGAAGATACTATAAAAGAGAGAGAAGAAAGACAAGCAACGATTGAACGATTAATTAAACAGATTGATAGTGCAAGCGACCTAATGCAACAACAACAAACGACTAACCAAATATTAATCGAAATGTTAAATCTCTTTCAAGCTCAATATGAGATGTCTATGATGTATTATAATTCAGCTTCTATAATGGCTATGGCTAATGATGTAAAGAATCGTAGTTATAACATGGATGATATTGAGAAATCACGTAAAAAATTTGATGAAGAAAAAGATAAAGATAAAAACACTAAGCCTGAAAATGCACTACAAGAGTTTATGGAACGTAAAACAAAAGAGGCTAAAGGGAGTTTAATTAATAAGATGTTAGGGCAATGATATAATTCATATGTTATCTATAAAATATAAGGAGAAAAGATGTTCAAACTTATTTATCAAAAATAATGTCGCAAGAACGTGTCGAGTGCATGTATAAAGTAATTATTGAATTAAAAAGCGTCAAGATATTGTTTATAGCTTTATTTGATAGTTGAACCATAAACGTTAGTTTTGCCTTTTAAATGCTTTATAAACTGTTTTATAGCATCTTTTTGAAATATTCTATATGAATTGATGACTATAAACCTACATACTATAATTAGCATCTTAATTTTAAGAAGTTATTTTATAATATATCAATCTAAGTGTTTTATAAAAAATGAAAAATTAAATTGAAGAAGGTTTTAATGTAATGTATTTTAATCCAAATAAAGCAGAAAAAGAGAGAGAAAGCTTTTTAAAAGCTAAAAATGAGAATAAGTCAAAATTTACACTTTTAAAGAGGTTTTATGAATATGTTGATAAAGTAGGAGACGATTACTCAGAAAAATCTGTCTGTCAAAAAGGATGTAGTTTTTGTTGTAAAATACCTGTCCTAGTAACGAGATTTGAAGCAGATTACATTGCAAAAAATACGAAGTATAATATTTCATTGAAATTTGAAGATAGTAATAAGTTAGATGCATGTCCTTTTTTAGATAATGAATCTTCTTCATGTAAGGTTTATGAATATAGGCCTTTGAATTGTAGAACATTTTTTACTTTTGATGACCCAAAATATTGTGAAGAAGGAACAACAACTCATGCTATACAAACAATGGATAATTATCCTAATGATTTTAAAGAATTATTAAAGATACTTTTTGATTTTAACAACAATGGTTATGAAATGAATGATATTAGAAATTATTTTAAATAAATTTTTTATAATGTAAATAAAAACTAAAGGTATATTGGTTTGTGCTTAATTAATCAATAAATATTTTTCATGATATTTTCAACCATATCCCTACCACTTTCAGGAGATAATTTAGCATATCTCAAAGTCATATTTATATCTCTATGGTTCATTAACTTTTGAATAGTATAGATCGGAGTACCTCCTATTGCAAGGTTACTTGCAAAGCTATGTCTAAAAGTATGAATAACGACTCTATTTTTGGCATCTTTTACATCTAATCCTTCATTGAATAATTTATCTAGAATAGGTTTTAATCGTTTTTGTATTTGACTTATTGAAATAGGTTTATTATTGATTCGAAGTATGTTATCGTTAGTTTTTAAGGTACTAATATGTTCTTTTAGTATGGTAGCCATATCAGTAGTTATAAAACCTTTGTAAGTACTTTTATTTTTAAAGTCTGTTAGGGTTACAGTTCTGTTATTTAGGTCAATGTGTTTTTTTTGTATATTGATTATTGTGGTAGCTCTACCACCAGTTGAAAGTGATAATAAGCAAAACAAATAAAGTAACTCATTATCTCTAACTTCATCCATTAAAATTTTGATTTCATCTCTGTTTAAAAATCTTTCCCTTTTATTATCAATGCTAAGTTTTTTTAGATTTTGTATTGGGTTATTACCTTTGTAAAGTTGTTTAGTTATAGCGTAATTAAAAATCGTTCCTAAAAGGGTTGTAATATGGTTCACAGTTTTTGGAGCTAAGGTTTTTAACTTATCAGCTTGAAGTTTCTCAATATCTTGTAATGAAATAGTGTATATTAACTTATTACCAAATAAGTGTTTAAGGTGAGTGTCATAGCGATATTGTTCATTTTGATTGCTTCTAGTACTATTATGGACGTTTCTGTATTCAAAATACTGATGTGCAATATCATTTAAAGTTAATTTAGTTTTTATCTGGTTATTCGCAATTTTGGGAAGTTCTTCACCATGTTTAATTTTGTGCATGATTTCATTTCTTTTTGCATTGCACAAGTTTACACTATACCCTTCTGATTGTTTACCAATACGTAATTCTTTATCTTTATAAAATTCATCTTTATACCTGATATAAAAAGTCTTATCAGAGCGCCCATTAGTTGTAGTTTCAATGTAGTAAACACCTGCATATTTAGTTTTCTTTCTAACGTATTTTCTACCCATTTTTACCCTTTTATTTCCCATTTATATTGATAATAAATGATATTAACTGTAAGAAAATGATAGGTAAGTTTAATTAAGAGAATACTGTAGAATATCTATATTGTCGGGCTTTGATAAAAGTTGATACTAAATGATAAAAGATGATAGATTAATGGCATATTATTTCGGCCCCGGTGGTTGAGGGTTCGAATCCTTCCAGGCGTACCATTACAAAGCTCGATTTAATCACTTATTGAAGTGTTTAGGTCGAGCTTTTTTTATGTCCATTCCTATTATTCTTGCCTTTTTAATTTTAAAACTTCAATATCATATCTTCACTGCTGAGTAACTCATTGAGCATTCCGGCTAAGCGTTTTTTATCGGTAATATCAATTCGTATTGATTTATAGCCTTGAATCTCTTGTTCATGACTTAAAATGGGAAATACAATACTGTCAACCCAATAAAAACTTCCGTCTTTTTTGCGATTTTTTACTTCACCTCGCCAAATATTTTTTGACTTAATGGTTTTCCACATTTCCTTAAATGCTTCTTTGGGCATATCTTCATGGCGAACGATATTGTGGTCTTTTCCTATGAGCTCTTCTTTGGTATATCCTGATATTTCCAAAAAAGGATCACTGACATAAGTAATACGCCCTTTAAGATCGGTTTCAGATGTAATCGTATATTTGTTAAATAACTCATACACACCCTGCATACACAATTGCTCATTTTCAAGGACTTCAAACTTTTTTCTGAGTATTTTTAACTCTTGGCGTGCTTCTTCTAATTTCTCTTCGCAAGTCATAGTAAGCTCCTATTATTTTGATAATAGTAACATAAGACAAAGCAGTAAATCAAGTTATTGTACGATAAAATTAGACACAAAACAGAAGGTATATATTTATGAAAATTGATTACGATGAATTTAAAAAATCGGTAGAAATTTTGGGTTTAATTAGTTTAACCACAAAAAGCAAGGTCAAGAAGCGTTATTTAGAGCTTTCAAAACAGTTTCACCCCGATATGCCACAAGGGGATCTAATCAAGTTTCAAGAGATTAATAAAGCGTATGAAATCCTTAACTTTTATATGGATAACTTTCGATATACCTTTACAAAAGAGGAGTTTGAAGACCAATTTCCTTTTGCCATATCTCAAAAAGATTGGATTGTTTAAAAATCTTGCCCTTTTATGGGCTTTACATTTTTTAAATCAAACCATTTATAAAGTTTACGAATTAAGACCATTAAAAATAACCCATCAATCATACTGGCAATAATAAACGAGAAATAATCTTCTTGAGAAATCAATCCATATTGATACGACAGCATAGAAATAGCCACAATAAATGTCAATGGCATAGAATCACTTAACCCAAACAGTGTGGTTTGCTTAAATTTCAAATATTTATAAAATGCCAAATATGAACTGATCAATCGAATGGTAATGATTGAACAAATTATAAATAACGCATTGGTTAAGACATCTAAATTAATCATATCTAACTTAACCGTAGAGCCCGTATAAATAAAGAAAATTGGTACAAAAAAACCAAATCCAAAGGACTCAATCTTTTCTAAAAGCTCCAGTTTTTGATTAAAAAACATTTTAAGGAAAAACCCTGCGGTAAACGCACCTAAAACTACATCAATTTTCAAAAGTAACATCACGGCTACCAAAATCAATAACAATGAGATTGAAAACCGAATATCTTGATCAAATCTGTCCGTATGTGAATCAGGAATAATAAATTTCTTAAGTTCAGGATACCACCAAAATGCCAAATAGAAAAGTCGAAGCACTAAAATTGTTGCAGCTATAACAGAAATAATCGTTAAAATGGAGATAAAAAAACCAATATTTAATCCAAACTCTATCCATCCACTGAACAAAGTTAAGACCAAAATACTCACCACTTCACCAATAATCCCAATTGATAATACCAGATTCAGCCAAGGCTCTTCTTTCCCGTACTCTTTAATAAGCATCATCATCATCCCAATAGAGCAAATAGGGAAAGCTAAAAAGTATGTAATCCCCAAATCAAAGAACCAACAAATAACGCCTGAAAGTGTATACAAAGAAGCAATATACAACACCACATTCCATGCCATAGTCGCTTTAACCACTTTGATGAGTTTGATATTAATTTCAAGACCCGCTAAAAACATTAAATAAACAAAGCCAAATTTTGCAATAAGTTTTAAAATCTCATTATCATAAAGCAATCCAATATACCCAGCAAACAATCCCAATGTGATTTCAATAACCACCACAGGTGCTTTGGTTATTTTTGAAACAATGGGTGCTGCCATAATGATAATACAAATTGTAATAATTAAAAAGAATTGTTCCACTTATTGTCCTACTTTATCGTTTAAAGGCAAAAAGAATAGCTAAAAATTGTTAATAATCAGATTATTTCACAATTTAAATCTTTCCTTTTGATAATCTCAATATTATGTCCAATGGCATACTCTTTGCCCCAATCATGCAGTTGCTCCAAAATGGGAAGCAGTTTTTTCCCATCTGAAGTAAGTTCATACTCGACTTTGGGAGGAATCACGGGATAGGAAATTCGATTGACAATACCAGCTAATTCAAGTTCTCGTAATTGTTGAGTCAGCATTTTTTGGCTGATAGAAGGAATCAAACGAGCCAATTCCCCATTTCGTTTAACCCCATTTTTCAGTGACCACAATACATAACTTTTCCATTTACCA
This sequence comes from Epsilonproteobacteria bacterium UBA4036, assembly GCA_002382325.1. GTDB lineage: Bacteria > Campylobacterota > Campylobacteria > Campylobacterales > Arcobacteraceae > Marinarcus. The sequence continues at coordinate 188,627 of DGAG01000011.1, read as the reverse complement.
CCAATAATATCAATCGCGAGTTGAAAAAAACAGTTATACTCTTTTGAACTATCCATTTTGACTCCTTTAAAAAGCGTATCATATGCCAACTTATATTAATACTCGATTATATAGGAACACTAAAGTAACTATATTACTTTAAAGTACATACTTGACAAAAGTATTCTTATGAGATATTATTACAAGCAATTAAACACAACAAAGGAAATACAATGGGAAAATATATTGAATTAAATTCTACTAATTTTGATGCAACGGTTAAAAGTGGGTTATCACTTGTAGATTTTTGGGCTCCGTGGTGCGGACCTTGTCGAATGTTAGCTCCAGTTATCGACGAATTAGCAGCAGACTTTGAAGGGAAAGCCAATATTTGTAAAGTCAATACCGATGAAGAACAAGATTTGGCAGTAAAATATGGCGTTCGATCAATTCCAACGATTATTTTCATGAAAGACGGTGAAGTAGTGGATACTATGATTGGTGCAAGTTCTAAACAAGCATTAGCAGAAAAATTAAATTCACTTGCATAATAAAAGGGCTCTTTATAGAGTCTTTTTACATCTTCTATCTTTTACTTCCTTTCCCCTTTTTACTTTATTTTAAAACATAAAAACTTTGGATAGAATATCCAAATCATTGATACACAGGAAAACATTATGCAACAATTCTTAGAAGAATCAAAGAAAATAAGCAGAGAAATTGCTACACTAAGTGGCGAAAAAAAAGATCAAGTTTTACTTGAAATGGCAGAAGCCTTAATGGAACACTGCGATTATATCATTACACAAAATGATAAAGATATGCAAGCAGGTCAACAAAGTGGTCTAAGCGAATCCTTAATGGACCGACTTCTTTTAACAGGAGAGAGAGTAGCTTCAATGGCACAAGCCATTCGAGAAATAGCAAGCTTAAAAGACCCAGTTGGACGAACCTTAGAGGGTTGGGTAACACAAAATGGCTTGAATATTCAAAAAGTATCCATCCCTATTGGTGTCATTGGTATCATTTATGAAAGTCGACCCAATGTCACGAGCGATACGGCTGCTTTATGTTTTAAAAGTGGAAACGTATGCGTTTTAAAAGGGGGAAAAGAAGCCGAACACTCCAATAAAGCCATTGCCAATGTCTTACGCAATGTTTTGGCCAAAAATAAACTTCCAGAACAAGCGATTGCTTTATTGCCTTTTTCAAACAGAGAGAGTGTGGCACATTTAATCAAACAAGATAAACTGGTGGATTTAATCATCCCACGTGGAGGAGAAGAACTCATCCGATACATTTGCGAAAACTCTTCTGTACCAGTGGTTAAACACGATAAAGGGTTATGCCATACCTATATTGATAAAAATGCCGATGCCAAAATGGCAATCAATATTGCCATCAATGCAAAATGCCAACGACCAGGTGTATGCAATGCCATGGAAACTCTGCTTGTGCATAAAGATGTCGCCACATTGATGCTTCCAGCACTGCATGAAGCCTTTATTGAAAACAATACCCGACTTAAAGGGTGTGAAGATACGCGAAAAATCATCGATATTGAGTGTGCAACACATGAGGATTATGACACAGAATATTTGGCCAATATTTTAAACATTAAAATGGTCAATGACGTGAAAGAAGCCGTTGCGCATATTGCAAAATACGGGTCAGGACACTCTGAAGCCATTATCAGTGAAAATTATTCAACGGTCAATTATTTTTTAAATAACGTAGATGCTGCGTGTGTCTATGCCAATGCAAGTACACGATTTACAGACGGTGGAGCATTTGGGTTGGGAGCTGAAGTGGGGATTTCAACAAACAAACTTCACGCACGAGGTCCAATGGGAATCAACGACTTAACTACCTATAAATTTAAAATTTTAGGGAACGGACAAGTTCGTTAAGAACTCTTCTTACGCGTTAATTTTTGCTTTTTGCAGGCAATGTAATAATTGTCTGCGCCCCTTTATATGAGTTATTTTCATACATAAATTCACAATTTTGCATCATAATCGTTCCCTTAAAATGTTTGGTAATGATTTCATGTGCCATATATAAACCAATTCCTGTGCCACTGCTTTGATGTTTTGTCGTAAAATAAGGTTCAAAGACATGTTCTAAAATCTCTTGTGGTATGCCATTGGCATTGTCTTTAATAGAAATAATCATACTGTTATCTTTACTAAAACTTTCAATAAAAATATAGCGTTTGTCTAAATTGCTTTTTCTAAATGCTTCTTGAGAGTTGTTTATAATATTCACCAACGATTGCATAAGCTCATTTTCTAAGCCCTCTAGTCTCATGTCTTTAAGATTAACAATGACCTCAATTTTCTCATCATTAAGCCGATATCCAACCAAATCAAGTACTTTTTTAACCGTTTTTTCCAATTCAAACACGGTTTTTTCATTTTTTGTATTAAAATAGTTTTTAAAATTATCCAAAGTAGCCGATAAATTCAATGTATTTTGTACAATGACATCCATGAGTTCATTGAATTTTTCATCATCAAGATTATTAAACTCTTTTTCCAATTTAATACCACTTGCAGCCGTTGAAATAGTCGATAAAGGTTGACGCCATTGATGCGCAATACTCTCCAACATCTCTCTCATGGCAACCATTTTAGCTTGTTGCGATAAAATATGATCTTTCTCTTTTAAAAGCTTTAACGTCTCTTTCTCATTGGTAATATCCAATTTAATCGCCAAAAACTCTTCAATCTCACCTTTTTCGTTTAAAATGGGAGTAATAGAAGCTCTTTCATACGTTAAATTCCCATATTTGTTGCGATTAATAAACTCCCCTTGCCATTTTTTTCCTTGGTGTATGGTCTGTTTTAGCTCTTCGTAAAACTCTTTTGTTTGCATATTTGATTTTAACAAAGAAGGCTTTTTGCCTAAAACTTCAAGTGCTTTGTAACCTGTAACACGTTCAAACTCTTGATTCACATAGGTAATATAATGATTTTTATCGGTAATAACAACAATATTATCACTGCTTTGTACCGCTTTCTTAAATCGATTCAGTTCAATTTGTTTAATGGTCATTTCATACCAATAATATAAAAACGTTAATAAAGCACAAAACAGTGCAATCATTAAAAACCAAATGATATTTTTAAGTTCATCCATAATTTGCACAGAATATTGAGTAAAATTGCTTTCAAAATTATTGAGTTTTTCATTGAGTAACAAATTAGAAGAGGTCTCTTTAATGCGTTGAAAGGCATTATGATACTCCAAAACGATACGAGCATGCACCAAAAACAGCTCTTCTGATGGCGTATTAGGGTTAAAAGTTTCAATACGAACGCTCAATGCCTCAACATCCAACTCTGGATTTAAATCCAACTCTAAAAGATGAGAATAAAGAGTAATAATATCATTGCGTTCAATCTCTTGCGAGAGTTTTTGAACGTATCGATATGAATTATTTAAAATGGCACTTCGTGATATAATTTTATGAATTAACTCAATCTTTTGGTTCATCTGGTCTTGTATGGAAGCAAAACTCTCTTTGAGCAAGGGATTTTTTAACGTTATAAATAAAGGATTAGAACCAATTGAATCCATATTTGCACGAATCGCATTGATATTGTTTTGAATGGTGTCATAGTTATTATAATTTTTGCTTGAAGACATAAAAATATCAAAGTTTTTATTGAGATTGATAATATTGGATACTTTTTTGTGTAAAGTAAAAAAATCTTCTATCTTTTTATTGGCATTATTGGTGTTATATATTAACATTCCAATAATCAATAAAAAGAAAAGAGATACGGTAATTGAACGTTTCAATCAATCTCCATTATTTTAGGTCTGTTGCCCGTTAACGTGCGCAAAAATGCCATGATATGATTGACTTCTGCCGCATTGGGCGTTACTCCAATTTGATATTCCATCATAAACGTCACCGCCTCTCGTAAGGTTTTTATCTCTCCACTGTGTAAATAAGGAGCTGTCAATTCAATATTTCTCAATGTAGGTACTTTATAAAAATATTTATCCTCTTCATCTTTGGTCACATTATAACGCCCTAAATATTTATTTTCATATTTGATTTGTTTGACAATTCCCACACGTTGGAACAAGTTTCCCCCTATATTTACGCCATTATGACAAGAGATACAACCGTACGATTTAAAGAGTTCAAATCCCTCTTTTTCAACATGAGATAAGATATTGACCTCTCCTTTTAAATAGCGGTCAAACTTTGAATTAGGCGTAATAAGCGCTTTTTCAAATTCGACAATCGCATCAATAACATACTCTTCTTTAATGGTATCGTTATACACTTTTTGGAATAAATTCTTATACTCTTGGCTTTTTTTGAGTTTTTCGACCACTTCTTGGATATTGGAATTCATTTCATCGGGATTATGCAAAGGGACAAGAACTTGCTCTTCTAAATCTTTGGCTCTGCCATCCCAAAATTGCACAAAATTGTATTTGGAATTAAACACCGTAGGAGAGTTAATATTCCCCATTTTATTATTCACTCCGACAGAAAACTGTCGATTATCATCTCCTCCTTTGTCCAAATGGTGACACGAAGCACAGGAGATGGTATTGTCATGACTGAGTTGTGGATCCATAAAAAGCTTTTTGCCTAAAAGAGCTTTATTTAAGTCCACATTTAAGTCATCCTCTATGGGAGAAATTAACTCTAATGCCATAAGATGAACAGCAAAAAAAAGAAGCGGTATTAATTTTTTCATAAGAGTATTTTACTAAAATAATGGTTTATTTTATATGAAGAGGAACAAAATCGTGTCGAAGAAACTTTACTGCATTGCCAGTTTTAAACCCAAAGAAGGAAAAACCGAAGAGTTGGTATCAACCTTACAAGCCCTTGAACCCAAAACCACACGAGAAGAGGGTTGTATTCAATATATTGTGACCCAACATATTTCACATCCCAATGCTCAAGGTTCATCTTTTCCTATCGTTTTTAATGAAATATGGAAAGATAAAGAAGCGTTTGAACTGCATTGTGCCAAACCGTATATTGTTGATTTTTTTCAAACACATTGTATTGACCCTAATGGCTTGGTTGAAGAGTATAATGTTTGCGTTTACAGTGATGAGTAATGAGAGCTTATAAAAACATCACTCAAGCCCTTATTCATACCACGATTGTTCATACTCCTTTAGGAGATATGTTTGCAGCAAGCAGTGCCAAAGGGATTTGTTTGCTCAGTTTTTACGATAAGTTTCATATTGATGCTCAACTTAAAAACTTAAAAGAGAGATTCAATGCCCAAATTATTCCCAATAGCAATGACTATTTTATTCAACTGCAAAAAGAGCTTGATGAGTATTTTCAAGGCAAAAGGGAGTGTTTTACTCTGCCCTTACAACTCTTAGGCACCTCTTTTCAAATTCAGTGTTGGAAAGTGCTTTTGGGTATTGGCTATGGAAAAACCATCTCCTATAAAGAAGAAGCCAAAAGAATCAACAATCCCAAAGCATATCGTGCCGTTGCCAATGCCAATGCTCAAAATATGATTGAAATACTCGTACCTTGTCATCGAGTTATTCAAGAAAATGGAGAATTAGGCGGGTACAGCAGTGGAACAGAGAAAAAAAGATTTCTTTTAAACCTAGAGAAAAAGACCCAAAACAAAAAACCATAAACAAAAACCCCAAACCACTTTTTTACCACTTTTCTTTTATAGACTGCTTTCATAAAAATCCAAAGGAGTCATTTTTATGTCATATCAACACAAAAGAGTTTTGACGTATATTGTCATAACCATTTTCACATTGACCTTGCCGTTTGTTACCATTAATGGTAACCATATGTTGCTTCTATCATTCGATAAGATGCAGTTTCACTTTTTAGGTTTTGCCTTTGCCATGCAAGAGTTGTATCTCATGCCATTTTTACTGATGATTTTGTTCATAGGTATTTTTGTCATTACCACCATAGGAGGAAGAATTTGGTGTGGATGGGCATGTCCTCAAACCATTTTTCGAGTTTGGTTTCGTGATTTAATCGAAAGCAAACTCTTTGGATTGCGAAAAATCAATAACAAACAACAGCAAATTGATTACTCCAAATACAGCAATCAACTCAAAAAAATAGGTGCCACCTTGGTTTTTCTTATATTGGCATTAGTGATATCTACAAATTTTATGTGGTATTTTGTTCCACCTAAAGATTTCTTTACGTATATACAAAACCCCGAAGAACATATTTTTATGATTTTATTTATTTTAGGAACAACCGTTTTTTTATTTTATACGGTTGTATTAACCAAAGAGGATTTTTGTACCTATTTTTGTCCTTATTCACGAGTACAATCCGTACTGTATGATGACAATACCACACAAGTGGTTTATGACACCACACGAGGAGGTACCATTTATCAAGACGGGCAAAAAATGATTTTTTCTGCCAAAGAGCTTAATGCAAACGATGAGTGTACTTTATGTGATTTATGTGTTAAAGTGTGTCCCACCCATATTGATATTAAAAAAGGGTTACAAGTAGAGTGTATTAACTGTTTAGAGTGTGTCGATGCGTGTACGAGCGTTATGGGAAAACTGAACAAAAAAAGTTTGATTCAATGGGGAAGCACTAACAGCGTTTTACTCAAACAAAAAACCAACCATTTATCCCCTAAAAATCTTATGTATTTTGCTTCCATACTTGCGTGTGTGGTCTTGCTCTTTGTTTTTGCCAACAGCAAAGAGTATGTGTTGGTTAATATCAATAAAACCACCAGTTTGTATAAAATCAATGAAGAAAAACGGGTTAAAAACAATTACATTTTTACCATTCAAAATACTCAAAGCCAAGCATATACCTATGATATGAAGGTCAACCATAAGGATTTTGAACTCATTAAGTTTACTCCTTTTACTTTAGAACCCAATCAAAGAGTGAAAAAAGTTATCACCATTCAAAGCAATAAAGTGTTGCATTTTTCCAATGAAAAAAACACTCCACTCTCTTTAGAAGTAACCCTTTTTGCTCAAGAAGATCCTTTGGTTGTCACCACAACCAAATCAGTGGCTTTTGTCTATCCTAAAGATTCGTTGCTTAAATAGATTTTTCAAAAAAGAGGGTAAATTTCGCCCCCTTTTTTGTATTAATCCCTTCAATTCGTCCTTTGAAACTTTCTTCTACAATGGTTTTTGCCATGGTTAAACCAATTCCAAATCCCTCATTTTTGGTGGTATAGTAGGGGGTAAAAATTTTATCGATGGACTTTATCCCGCTTCCATTATCTTCAATACAGACCATCACTTCGGAACTGTTTGAACTTAAATGAATATCAATGTGAGGATTTTGATGATGAATTAACGCATCTTTGGCGTTGCTTAGCAAAGTTAATATCACTTGGGATAACTCATTTTCAATCCCATAAATCGTAATGTGTTCATTGGTTGCATCAAAATAAAGCGTAATATTTTTCTCTTTTAACTCTGCTTGAATAATGGTGATGGCTTTAGCAATAGCGTCTTGAACCAGAAAATCTTTTTTCTCTTTACACGGGGTATAAAACTCTTTAAAATCGTCAATCGTTTTTGACATAAAAGAGAGCTGAGAATGGGCTTGTTCAAGTTTTTTATCAAAATATTCTAAAGTGAGTTTATGATGTTTAAAAGCATGACTTAAATTCATTAAAATGTAGGATAAGTTATTTAAAGGTTGCCTATATTGATGCGTAATATTCGCAATCATTTGTCCTGTTTGTACCAATCGACTTTGGTGTAAAAGTTGTTGCTGATAATCTTTGTTTTCATTGTGCAGTTCATTGTATTTGTATGCCACACTTAACGTAAATAAAATCGCTTCAATACAAAATGCCAATAAAACAATATCAATATAGCCTTGTTGCATATAGAGCTCTTTAAAATCGGTAAAATACAAAAACAGACACAACAACGACCAACCAATCACATAAATAAACGTCGGCTTTATTCCCTCTTGATAATTAAATGCCACGGAAACAAACAAAATAAAATAGATGACGGTATAGGGCAAATATTCAAAAAGTAAATAGTGATAAAATGCCGTTAGTACAATTAAAATAAAAATAAACGTATAGCCCAAAAGCTCTTTTTGACTCTTAATTTTAGGGAAAAAATCGCCTTGATAAAAGCCCACCGCAAAGGCAAAAGCAAACAAGGTGGCAAAGGTCAAACTTAACTCTTGTAAAAAATCATTGCTGAAAAAAAGTTGACTGTATGAGAGAATAAACAGCAGTGAAAACAGTTGCATCAAGGCATACGTTAAATAGATAAACTCTTTGGAATAAAGTCCTCGTATGAGCGTATAAAAAATGGTCATGGCAACAATACCAAACGTAAACCCGTAAATGACAACGGTATTTACATCAAACATCAATTTTGTACCCCGTTCCAGAAAGATTTTTCAGTATCCCTTGTGGCAATTTGTTTTTTAAATCTCGAATAACAGTTTTTAAGGCATCTTTACTCATGGAACTGTTTTGCCAAACCACATGTTCAATCTCTTCATAAGTGACATATCGCTTTGTGTTTTTTAACAATAACTCCAAGAGTAAACTCTCTTTGGTACGAAGTTGAAAGACCTCTTTTTGATACACAATGGTTTTATTGTACTCATCAAAATAACACTCATGCCCCAAATCAATAATATTGCACAAAGAGGCACGGCTTAAAGAACAACACATTTGCAGTGCCTCATCGAGTTGTTCTTGTGTAATGGGTTTAATTAAAAATTTAACCAACTGCAACTCTATGGCTCGCAGTAAATACTCTTTGGTACTAAAAGCTGACGTGATAATAATATGTGTTTTTTTATCGTTTTTTCGAATACGCTCAACGAGTTCCAAGCCATTGATTTTGGGCATCATAATATCAGTAATGATAATTTGGGGCTGATGTTGTACATACAACTGCCACGCTTCTAACCCATCTTTGGCTTCTATAACTTCTTGAAATTTCTCTTGTAAGTACTCAACTGCATTTTCACGAGCAATCTCATCGTCTTCGACAAAAAGAATTTTTATGTTTTGATACTTCATGTAACTATTTTATCATATTATACTGGGTATAATCAACCAATTATTTATGCAAGGGGTTAACGTGATTAATCAATCCATTTTCAGAGAGTATGATATACGAGGAATTGTAGGGGAAGAACTGCACGAACAAAGTGTCAAACTCATTGGTTATTTTTTAGGGCAAGAGACCATCAAACGAACACAGTGTGATAATCCCATTGTTGTCATTGGGTATGATGCCAGAACACACTCACCTGAACTGTTTGGATATTTAACTTCAGGATTTAATCAAGCCGGTTGTAAGGTCTTAGGCATGGGAATGGTTGCGACAGGAGTCAACTACTTTGCCTCGTTTCAACGCTTTGGAAACCATGTTCCTCAAGCTTCGGTTATGATTACAGGAAGTCATAACCCCAGCCAATACAACGGGTTTAAAATCACCATTAACAATGCACCCTTTTTTGGTGAAGATATTACTGCCATGGGTCAAAAAATTATTTTAAATTCCGATTTAAACATTCAAGACAATGAAACCTTTGAAGCCATTGATGTTAAATCACTTTACGTAGATTATATGGTCAAAGAGTTTGCTCATTTAAAAGCCATGCCACAAAAATTTATCATTGATTGTGGAAATGGGGTTGCAGATACTGTTTTAACGAATATTTTAGACCAACTTGAACTTAACTACGATGCTTTGTTTACTCAACCTGATGGAACATTTCCCAATCACCACCCAGACCCCAGTGAAGAGAAAAATTTAAAAGAGATTAAAAAAGCTCTCAAAGGCAATATTCAATACGGATTTGCCTACGATGGCGATGCAGATAGAATTGCTTTTTTAACCCAAAAACACAACGTCAAAGGGGATATTTTAGCCCTTTTATTCGCTAAAACTATGACAAATCCTGTGATTATTGGAGAAGTTAAATGCACCCAAATTATGTACGATAAAATCAATGAAACAGGAACAGCTGTGATGTACAAAACAGGTCACAGTAACTTAAAAGTCAAACTCAAAGAACTCAATGCCGATTTAGCCGCAGAAGTTTCTGGGCACATCTTCTTTAATGACCGATATTATGGATATGACGATGCTATTTATGCCACGTTTAGGATTTTGGAGCTCATTTTAAACGGCATGGATATTGATAAAGAGATTGAAGCTTTGCCTAAAGTCTATTCTACGGATGAGCTTAAAGTTCATACCACAGAAGAAGCCAAATTTCCTTTAATGGACAAAATCAAAGAAAAATTACAAAAAGTACCGGCTGATTTTCCCAAAATACTTAAAATCATCGATGTTGATGGCGTAAGAGTCGTTTTTGAAAACGGTTGGGGATTGGTACGAGCAAGTAATACCACACCTGTATTGGTCACACGTTTTGAATCAACCAATGAACTTGATGCCAAGCAGTATGAAGAAAAATTAAATCTTCTCATTCAAGAAGCTCAAGATGAACTTAGTCGCACTTCAAACTAAAACTTCATCCAACTATGAAGAGAACCTTAAGCATTTAGAAAGTATTATTAAAGAAATTCCAAAGAATTCTTTAATTTTAGCGCCTGAGCTTTGTCTGAGTGGGTATTCGTACGAAACCTTAGACAAAGCGGCTTCTTTTTCCAAAATTGCGATTGAAAGGTTGCTTGAATGTTCACAAGAACAGACAATTGCATTAACCATGACCACAAAAAAAGAGAACAATTACTGCAATACTTTTCATCTGTTTCATAAAGGTAAACTTATTCACACTCAATCCAAAGTTAAACTTTTCACACTCAATCAAGAAGAACACTATTTTACAGCAGGAAAAGAAGAGGAGATTAAACTCTTTGAACTTAATGGTCTAAAAATAGGGGTGATGATTTGTTTTGAACTGCGATTTACCAAACTTTGGCAACAATTAAAAGGGGCTGACATTATTTTACTTCCTTCAATGTGGGGAGTTTTACGAAAAAAACATTTTGAAGTATTAAGCCAAGCTTTAGCCATAGCCAATCAATGTTTTGTCATAGCCAGTAACTGTGCTGATGATGATTGTGCTAAAAGTTCAGCCATTATAACCCCTTTTGGTGAGATCTTACAAGACGATAGCCAAGAGATACTTTTTCAATCCGTTGATTTAAAAGAAATTGAAAAAATGAGACGATATTTACCCGTAGGAATCCAACCATGACACGAATACTTTTTGTCTGTTTAGGCAATATTTGTCGCTCTCCTTTAGCCCAAGCGGTTGCACAAGATTTGGCGTTAACACACCAACTGGATTTAGAAGTTGACAGCGCAGGAACAGGACACTGGCATGTGGGAGAAGCCCCTTGTCAAAACTCCATTGTTGTGGCGTCACAAAATGGCTTGGATATTTCAAGCTATAAAGCGCGACAAGTTACTCAAAAAGATTTTGAACATTTTGATTTTGTCATTGGCTTAGATGAGAGTAATATCTCCAATCTTAAAGCCATGGGCTGTTTGCATCCTTTAAAACTGGGCGATTTTGGGTTTAATGGACAAGATGTTCCCGACCCTTATTTTTTTAATGGGTTTGAAGGATTTGACAAAGTATTTAGTATGATTGAAACGTGTGTAAAAAATTTTATCAAAGAGAAAATTATTACTTAAGAAGAGGGCGTATCCGAAACGTTTGAGTAAAACTCTTCTTTGGGTATGTCCAAATGTTTTTTAATCTCTTCTAAACTCACCCCATTGTCTTTGGCTAAAAGTGACAACTTAGCAATACGCGCCACATGATCGGGAATTTTTTTATAGGTTGTAAAGGTATTGGGCTTAATTCCTATTAATTGTGCAAATTTTCCTTGCGAACTAAATCCTACGGTTTTTATAATTTTTCGAAACTCTTTTTTATCCACTTTCTTTCCCTAAAATAGGCTTGTGCCATTATAATGATTTAACCTAAAGATTCCATTAATACTAGGTTTTATGAGTATTTTATTTGACAACACTAGTTTTTTATAGTAATATTTCGCCCAAAATTTTTAAAAGGGAATTTATGATTCGAATCATTGTCACACTATTTTTGTTTTTTTCATTCACACTACACGCCACCAATTTTAAAGCCAACGACCTAACCTTTCAAGATGTTCAACTGCTTAAACAAATCAAAGAATACGGTCAAAAATATGATTTGGCCTACTCGTTAATGGCAATTGCCATCAAAGAATCCTCTTTGGGACGATATCAAGTCAATGTGGACAGCTATGATTATGGCTTATATCAAGCCAATATTAACACCGTTGTCAAACGACATGAAGTTACCAACAACGCTTTTAATCGCAATAAACTGGCGATGCTGTTGATTAAAGATTTTAAATTTGCTACGAGTAATGCCATTGCAGAGCTGATGTTTTGGAAAAGTGTTCATGGTGAAAATTGGCTTAGAATTTGGGCAAGTTATAACGCAGGATTTAATTATGACAGTTCACGAGCCATTAAATACTCCAATGACATCAAAGCCATTATTTCAGAACTTAAAAACGTTGAAGAGCTAAACTCTTAAGCTTTTTTGGCTTTTACAAAGAGTACTTCAAACTCCAAATAGTTTAAGTCGTACGCTTTGTAGAGTTGTTTTGCCTCTTTAAAGTTCAATGAGTTACTTGAACTGACTCCACTTTTTTTAATGTAATCAAATAACGCTTTTTTATCATCAAACTCCAATTTATAGTTAAGCGTTTCAAATGTACATTCAAAATAAGTTTCAAACGCCTCTTTAATGCTCTTTTCATCTAAAATAGGTGAGGGCTTATTGGAAATGGTTTGTATGGTTTTAAAAGTATTGGATGTAAATAATACCGCTTGAATTTCTGAGGTAATTTCGCTTAATGCGTGAATGATTTTGGGTAAATTACTTGACCATTGTAATGCCGAAGAAGAAATGACCATATCGTAATGTGTGTTTTTTATTGCCTTAAAAAAAAGCTCACTGTCAAAATCACAACACTGTACGTGAATATTATTGCTTTTAGGATGTAACTCACACATAGAAGCAGAGGCATCAATGGCATGGTAAAAATCAACATTCCAATGAATGTATTTAAAAATTTGTCCCGAACCGCAACCTAACTCTAAAATACGTTTGGGTTGACACCCCAATTCTCGAACCAATGATTTGGCAACGAGTTGTTGAATAATGTTATAAGAGTTATATGATTTGGCATATTTGGAGAATTGATTTTTATCTGACATAATTCGCATCTTAACTTAATTTTAATAAATTTTTGGTAAAATACAACCCATTTTTCAACAAGGAAATTAAATATGACCTCTACACTTTTAGTAGTGCAATTTATTTTAGCCATTATCTTAACCATTACGGTTTTATTACAAAAGAGTTCAAGTATTGGATTAGGTGCTTACAGTGGAAGCAACGAGTCTCTTTTTGGGGCAAAAGGTCCTGCAAATTTTTTAACAAAAGCCACCATGGTAATTGGATTACTTTTTGTTTTAAACACATTAATCTTAGGATATACGTATAACGAACAACGACTAAAAAGTGCCGTTGATACCGTACAAGCAGAGACGTTAATTCCAAGTATTCCTGCACCAACAACATCACAAAGTACAGCACCAGCGGCTCCTGATGCACCTGCTCCTGCTGTAAAATAATTGAATCATAAGAGCAGTTAGAGGTGATACGATTACTGGTTCTACTAAGTATTGCTTACTTTTATCTGTTTGCCGATGCTCATGTCTTCATCTACCATCGTTTTGGAGATGACAGACATCCAAGCACCAACACTTCACTTGAAGAGTTAAAAAAAGAGTTTGAATACTTTAAACAAAACAACTATGAAGTTGTCCCTCTTGAAAAAATCATTGAAAAGCTCAAACATAAAGAAACGGTTCCTTCAAACTGGGTCGCATTGACCATTGATGATGCCTACAAAAGTTTTTATACGCACGGTTTACCTCTGTTTAAAGAGTATAACTACCCCTTTACCTTATACGTTTATGTCAAAGCCACTGAAAAAAAATACAACGATTTTATGACATGGAAAGAGCTTAAAGAAACCTCAAAGTATGGTCGTATTGAACTGCATGGATATGAGCACAACCACTTAACCACATTAAGCCAAGAAGCCATTATAGAAGATACAAAAAAAGGGATTGAATTATTTGAAAAACATTTAGGATATACTCCCAAAAGTTATGCCTATGCGTATGGAGAATACAATGAAAAAGTACAAGAAGCTCTTAGGTCATTTGGGTTTGATTCTATTGTAAACCAAAACAGTGGCTCAGTCAATGAACACTCCAATCCTTTGGATATTCACCGTATTGCCTTAGTAGGGGAAGTCAATATTGCTCAAAAATTAAAATACAAAACCCTAGAAGCCACTTGGATTGAGCCTAAAGTTTTCCCCAAAGATGGCATTTTAAAGCGTGTTGTTGCTCATGTTGACCCTAAAATTAAACGCATTAAACTCTATGTAACAGGGCACGAATGGAAAGAGTTAAAAGTTAAAAATGGTATAATAGACGAAATTGTAGAAATACCTCTAAAAAATAGTCGAACACGCGTTATTCTTAGTGAAGATTATTACACCATTAGCACAAAACTATTAATACAATAAATAAGGAGAAACCCCAATGTTAAATGAAATTTATCAAGAAACCAAAGATCATATGGAGAAGTCAATTGAGGCTTTAAAAAAAGAGTATAAAACATTACGAACAGGAAAAGTAACAACCTCCGTTCTTGATGGTATTAAAGTGGATTATTATGGAACCATGACGGATTTAAACCAAGTGGGTTCAGTTTTAGCTCCCGATGCAACAACCATTGTTATTAATCCATGGGAAAAGAATCTTTTAAGTGGAATTGAAAAAGCCATCCAAAATGCCAACATTGGTGTCAATCCTAACAATGATGGTGAAGTCATTAAACTTTTCTTCCCTCCAATGACGGTTGAACAACGAAAAGAGAGTGCCAAACAAGCCAAAGGGATGACCGATGATGCTAAAGTTGCCATTCGAAATGTCAGAAAACACTCAAACGACAAAATCAAAAACTTACACAAAGATAAAGCCATCACAGACGATGAAAACAAAAAAGCTCAAGATGAAGTCCAAAAAATAACCGACTCTTTTATTGCAAAAGCCGATGAGACCTTTAAAGCTAAAGAAGCTGAAATTTTAAAAGTATAATTGCATGAACATAGAACAAATTTACAAAGACGCACAAGCCTTATTAGAAGGGCATTTTAAATTAAGCAGTGGCAATCACTCAAAATACTATTTACAATCGGCTAAAGTATTGGAAGACCCCAAAACAGCCAAACTATTGGCCGATGAACTCGCCAAACAAATCAAAGCAAGTGGTATTCAAGTCGATGCCGTATGTTCTCCTGCATTGGGCGGATTGGTTGCTGGTTTTGCGCTTGCAACGGCATTGGATGTTCGATTTATCTTTGCAGAACGAGTTGAAGGTGAAATGACAATTCGACGAGGATTTGAAGTCAAAGAGGGTGAAAAATATATTATTTGTGAAGATATTATTACCACCGGAGGCAGTGCCTTAGAAGCGGCCAAGCAAGTGGAACTTTCAGGCGGTGAAATCGTAGCCTATGCGGCATTAGCTAACCGAGGATTTTGTTCACGAGTGGGAAGCAGTATTGAAGCTAAAGCAAACTGTAAATTGCCCCTTAATAAACCTTTATTTGCGTTAGAAGATTTTACCTTTGAAATGTATGCACCCGAAGATTGCCCTATGTGTAAAGAGGGCAGTGTTGCCTATAAACCAGGAAGTCGTGGCAATTAATAATGGCTAAATGGCGAGATGTTAAAAAAGGGCGTGTTCTTTCAAAAAAAGAGGCATCAACTTCTTCAAAAACATCTGATGCCATTAGTGCCTCCATTGCTTTACGACTCAAAGCATTTCTTACTGACACCTTTTTAATCACCACACCGATTTTTTATGTGGTGATTTATTTTATCATGGGGGGAGGAGAAGAGTTTGCCCAAAACAGAACAATGGGCTGGACACTGATTTTTTTGGTTCATTCTTTGGTGATTTTACTGTTTTGGCTTAAAAAAGCTCAAACACCTGGATTGAAAGCTTATTCGTTAAAACTCCACACTTCAAATAAACAACAAAATATCACTTTTATTCAAGCCCTTATTCGTTATTTTGCTACTTTAATCGCTGTTATTTCTGTATTACTTCTTTTTATTCCTTTTTTTCGACACGATAAACGCACTTTTCAAGATATATTTTCCAACACCCATATTGTTTTAGAATAATGTTTTTCTTTAACCTTTCTGCCTTTTATTTTTTCTATTTTGCTGCAGTTGGGGTTTATGTTATTTTTATGCCCAAAGTCTTACACGACATTGGCTACAGTGCCATAGATATTGGTATCATTTTTGCGTTGGCTCCTTTGATGCGATTTGCCACACCTTTTTTATTTCTCAAACACATCAAACTTGATGCAACTGTTTTTAAAACGGCGTTACTGTTATCCGTACTCTCTTCAACACTTTTTTATTTTACCATTGATTATTTTTATTTATTTATGTTAAATAATGCTCTTTTGGGAATGTGTTTAAGCCTTATTTTACCCTATATTGAAGTGATTTCACTCAAAGAATTAGGCAAAGAACGTTATGGTAAATCCCGTTTATTTGGTTCAATTGGCTTTATGGCCATTTCAATTGTTTTAGCCAAATTTCTGGTCAATCCTTTTGTGGCATTGAATTATTATTTAATCACCAATATTCTAACCGTTGCCTTTGCGTTACTGCTTTTAAAGTATGATTTGCCCGTATCGCAAACAAATCAAACCCAACAAGAGCGTTTCTCTTTTTTTAAATATTGGCCATTTTGGCTAAGCCTATTTTTGATGCAGATGAGCTTTGGGGGATTTTATAACTTTTTTACCATTTACGAAACCCAACACGGCATAAGTTTGGAAATGACCTCTTATTTATGGTCATTTGGGGTATTGTGTGAAATTTTAATGCTCTATTTTCAAGCCCCGTTACTGAAAAACAATTTGCTGCTTATCATTAAATTTTCCATTGGCATAACGGCATTACGTTGGTTTTTACTCTTTTTATTTCCCGATTCTTTAGGTATTACTTTTTTTGCGCAAAGTTTACACGCGTTCTCTTTTGGCTTGTATCACAGTGCGGTGATTATCTATTTATACTCTCTTTACAGCAATAAAAAATTGGCACAACAATTTATGTATGGGGTTGCCTATGGCTTAGGAGGGTTTTGTGGCGCAATTATTGCAGGATATTTATACGGAGAGTACCTTTTCTTATACTCAAGTGGCATTGCTTTAATGGCATTAATGACATTAAATATTTATCAAAAAAAAGCCACGGTTTAATGTTTTGATTGCGTGTGTGAATTGAGTTTTAAAATCACGATAACCAGCAAAAACACAATAAAAAAGACCCAAAGAGCACTTGAACCAAAGGTGAGTAAGAAACTGGTTAACTCGTTTAAAAAATAGGCCCAAACCATAATAGCCACGGATGTGCCAAGAATAACTGAAGAAATTATTGTGAAGTGCCTAAGACCAATTAAAAATCCAATAATTGCTCCTACAACCGGCCCCGTCATCCAAAACGGCAACCATACGAACAAAAAAAGACCATACACGCCATATTGGTGAAAAAGCTTATGGTGTTTGATTTTTAACGCTTTAACTTTTTTAAAAAAGTGTTCTAAAAAGTGAATGTGTATCAGATTTTGATAAGAAAAGATAAACAAAGGATAAATTAGCAACACCAAAATGGTTTCAATAAGTATGTTCACCACAATAATGGTCAGATGTGAAAATTCAACGGCATATCCAAAGGATAAACCAGCAGCACGTCCAAACAGCAAATTAGTACCAATCATACCCACCATTTTACTGGCAAACTCAAAAGAGTAAAAATAAGAAAAAGCTAAGCCAATAAAACACAGTAAGCACAGTAAAATACCCAAAAAGAGAATTTTACCCTCTTGTGTTTGGTAAAGTTGTTTTAAGTTCATGCACACTCTTTAAATAAAAGTTTAGCATTATCGCATAACAAAGCTTGAAACAACTCTGTTATGCTTTTTCAAGCCTTATTGGTTATTATTTATATCCGTTTACAAGCATCTTTTCATGCAGAATTTCCAAAGCAATATCTGAAATGGCTTGAGAAACCCCTATATGAAAAGAGATTTTAGAAGGACTCATATCAAACATCTCAAAACTGATGTTCTTTTCTTTAAGTGCGGTTATGGCATCAACAATAGTAAAAGAGTTCTCTTTTAATCCAATGCCCACTAATGTAATAATCGAAAGATTATAAGTGACATAAATATTGTCCGTTTTGAGTCGTTTTTCAATTTGTCGCCGTAAATTATTGATATTGCCTTTTAAATCTTCTTGTTCGACTAAAATGGCAATATCGTCTTTATCGGTCGGATAGTGATAGGTATTAATACCAAACTCACCAAATATTTTAAGTAACTCAGCACTAAACCCAATCTCTTCGCCCAACATATCTTTTTGTATATGAATCGATGCCATATTATCCAGCTTAGCAATACCCACCAAATCTTCCATGGGCACACGTTCACTTAAAATCAATGTTCCCTCATGCGTAGGATTATTGGTATTTTTAATATTGATAGGGATTTTACTTTTTTTACAATTAAGCATGGCATTAAAATGAAATACATTGAACCCTTTAGAACTTAAGAGTCTTAACTCTTTAAAGGTCAAACGAGGTATGACATTGGCTTTAGGAATCACTCGTGGGTCCACTTCATATACACCATTGGTATCCGTCCAATTTTCATACACATCGGCATCTAAAGCATAAGAGAGTTCGCCTCCGGTTAAATCACTGCCGCCTCGACTTAAAACAGCCAACTCTTTGTTTTGGGTAATACCATAAAATCCAGGTACCACGTAAAGGGTATCTTCTTTAAAGTCAAAACTCTTTTTAATGTTCTCATAACTTGGTTCTAACACTTTGGCATTTAAATAATCTTCACTTAACATAAACCCAAACTCCTCAGGCAACTTAAGTTCAACGTTAAGCCCTGAAGCTTTAAAATACAAGGCAATGAGCTTGGCATTGTAATGTTCTCCGCGTGATAAAAAATAAGCAATGCGTTTTTCATCGTTTAAAGAACAGTTATTTAAATCTTTTTTTAGTGCATCAACAATACCTTTGGGTGAAATATCTAACCCCGTACACAAATACTCAAATTTACCCATAATCTTTTCAAAACTCTGTTCATGGCTAATATCGATTTTTTGCTCACTGAAATATTTGCCTCTGGTTGCACAATTTAACAGATGATCGGTAATTTTTTGATTATACGTTTCATCTCTGCCTGGTGCTGATACGACAACTACTTTTCGGGTATTGTCCTCTTTGACAATTTGAGTTATCTTCTTAATCTGGGTAGGGTTTTGGACAGAACTTCCTCCAAATTTACATACCACCAACTCTTTTTCTTTCATACTGTTCCTCATTTTCTTTGGGCTAAATCTCTATTTTATACCCTCTGTTTCTAATGGTTGAAACAAAATCCACATTAAACTTTTTGCGTATTTCATTTCGGATTAAATTGATATTGACTTCTACAATATTATTAGATACCATCTCTGGTTCATCCCATAACACTCCAATGATTTCATCTTTTGAAATAACTCGAAACTGTTTATCTTTGAGCAAATAGGACAAAATATCAAACGATTTTCCTTTGATATTCAGCCGATTTTCATCCAAATCAATAACTTGCTTGTTTTCACGGTCTAAAATAAAATAGTCTTTAAAATGGTATCGTTTCATAAAGTTTTCACGATGCACCGATTGCAATTTTGCCAAAATTAATTCGGAACAAAAAGGTTCATGTATCACAGCAATACCGCCATTTTTAAGCACACCCATTTCAAACTTTTTGTCCGTATTGGACGTTAAAACCAAAAAAGCACAATATTTGGGATCGATTATTTTTAAAAACTTTTTACAGACATTTAAATCATCTTCTTGAATCAAAATGGCATTATAATACCGTACTTGAGCATGATACAACGCATCTTGCAGATCTTCTGCTGTGTCACAAATATAAAGTTCGTGTTGCTTTAGTGTTTGAATAAAGGTTTCATTAATATTATACGACAACAGCCTCATGGTTAATCCTCTAAAGGATACACACCATTGCTGTCATGATTTTCTGTTCCTTTTATGGGAGGGTTAAAGACACAAATAAGTCGCATATCCTCTGTTCCTCCGTATAAATTATGGTCATCGTGATGATTTAACGCATACATCACCCCATCATAAATATCGTAAGTAATCCCCGTGCTTAAATCCTCAATCTTTCCATTGCCGCCCACGCAATAGACTGCTTCAAGATGATTTTGATAGTGAATATGTGTTTTTGTATGGGCTTTAATAATGGTTTCATGGAATGAAAATCCCATGCCATCATCTTTTAATAACATTCGTCGACTAATCCACTGACCCTCTTTGGCAAAAACCTCTTTTGAGGTTCCTATAATATCTTTATTTACATCTCGTACAATCATCTTAAAACTCTCCTCTTAAATTACTCTTTCTGTCCACAATCAATTTATCCACCGCATTCTCAAATCGTTGCAATCCTTCCAGTAATAACTCTTCATCAATTAATAAAGGAGGCAAAAATTTCACCACTTGGTTTTCGCTTCCGCAGGTTTCAATGATTAATCCCTCTTGAAATGCCAAGGCTGAAATATCGCCTGCCATCGATTTGTCATTTTTAATTTCAAACCCATACGCCAAGCCTCGACCTCGTACAACAATTTCGTAATCGTCTTTATATTTTTGAGCAATTTTCTCCAATGCATTTTTGAGTATCTCTTCTTTGTACTTCACTGCTTTTGAAATATTATCATTTTGCCAATAGTGCTCAAGCGAAACTTTTGATGCCACAAACGCCAAGTTGTTTCCTCGAAATGTTCCAGTGTGTTCTCCTGGTTTCCATTGGTCTAATTGGGGCTTAAAGAGCAACAATGCCATAGGAAGTCCTCCGCCAATTGATTTAGATAACGTTACCATATCAGGGTAAATTCCTGCATCTTCAAAAGAGAAAAACTCACCACTTCGTCCATTACCTACTTGAATATCATCAACAATCAGTAAAATATCAAACTCTCGACAAAGCGCTTCTAACTCTTGTAACCACTCTTTTGAAGCGACGTTAATTCCCCCTTCGCCTTGAATGGTTTCTAAAATAACCGCCGCAGGCAAATCCACCCCACTGCTGCCATCTTCTAAAAACTTACGAAAATAAACTAAGGTATTCATATCACCAAAGTAACCATCAAAGGGCATAAAAGTAGCATTGGTTCGGCTGATATAACTCTCATC
This sequence comes from Epsilonproteobacteria bacterium UBA4036, assembly GCA_002382325.1. Lineage (GTDB taxonomy): Bacteria > Campylobacterota > Campylobacteria > Campylobacterales > Arcobacteraceae > Marinarcus. The sequence goes on along the minus strand of DGAG01000011.1, from coordinate 167,270 downwards.
CCGATATTCATTGTTTCCTGTTACGGCCAATGAACCTTGTGACAGCCCATGGTATCCATTGGTAAATGCCACAATATTACTTCGCCCTTTAACCAGTCTTGCCAATTTAAGTGCTGTTTCCACAGCATTGGTTCCTGTTGGTCCTGTAAATTGAAGCTTGTATTCCAAATTTCTGGGTTTTAAAATCAAACTTTCAAAGGTTTGCAAAAACTCTTTTTTGGCGGTGGTTGCCATGTCCAATCCATGAACAATCCCATCGTTTTGTAAATACTCAATCAGTGCTTTACTGATGTGTTCATTATTGTGTCCATAATTTAATGTTCCTGCCCCTGCAAAAAAGTCAATGTATTCAACTCCTTGTTCATCGGTTAAAACAGCTCCTTTAGCTTTGGTAAAAATAGTAGGGAAACTTCGTATATATCCTCGTACTTCTGATTCTAAACTTTCAAATATTCTCATGGTATTGCCTTTATTATTTTTTTAGTGTAAATGGTCCAATGGTATATTGAACTTCTTCTTCATGTGCTTCATTAAAATCATTGATTTCAAATAACACTACGTTGGTTAATTTTGCGTTTAAACTTTGTGCGATTTTTTGAAATACTCGTATGGAAGAGTGGTTACTGGGAGATACGGTTGAAACGATGTATTGGGTGTTGAGATTGTCAGCGATATACATAATCATACGCATGGCTAAGTTTTGTCCTCGTAATGCTTTTGCAACAGCAACTTGCCATATAAAAAGTTGGTTATTTTCATTGGGTATTCTATAGCCTGAAACAAAGCCAACAATTTCATCTTCCCATACTGCAACACAACAACTCTCTTGAAAGTGTGTCGTTTGTAATAAATAAAGATATTCAGAATTTAAATCTAACGTTCCTCCTACTTTTATTAAATTCACTATTTTTTTAGCATCTTCTTTTTTGGGTTTCCTCAATTCTATCTTGGAGTCCATTAACGTCCTTAATCAACATAATTTGTGTAAATTTATTACATATATTGTGTAATTTATTTACATTTGATATGTGTATTTATAACATAGCTAGCTTATTTAAAGCTTAAAGAGTGTCATTTATACGTTTTTTGATTGGACTGAAGCGACCATTTGATGGTGCTTCTTTATAAATTTCGAAATTTGTGATTAATTTTTGCTTTTTTTAAAGTTTTTTTATGATAGTTGAGAAAAGGCTTGCTTAGAAAGAGTCAAAATCTTGGATTTCATTGCTTGAAACCGATTCCAATCGTGTTTCAACAATATCGAGAAATTCATTTCTGTTTTTTTCATCCATGTTATTTTCAATCATCTCTAAAATATATTTAATGCCATTGGCATTGATTTTTTTAATGTTGGCTAAATAGTGCACAAAGGCAATCAATTTAACGTCGTTAATTGAGTAGAGTTTTTTAATGCTGTTCTCTTTTTGAGGCAGTAACCCTTTTTCTTCATACATTTTAAGCGTACGAACCTTTGCATTTAAAAGTTCAGCTATACTGCTTAAAGGCAGTACACATTTTTCATTGTCCAATAATGCCATAATAATCATCCTTACTAAAATTCAGAGCCATTTTATACAACTCTTACTTAAAGAAGTGATTTATGCACAATATTGAGTTACACAATATCCAAAATAAGCAGTTTGACATTTTTCTTTTCTTGAATTTCAAGCAGTTTTAACTCATCAAACTCGACACTCATAAATTCGGAAAAGTTCTGAATATTATGTAAGACAATCTGTCTTAAAAGCTTTCCTCGGTAATGTTTTGCCCAATGACTGACCACTTTTCCCTCTTTAATAAATTTAAAGGTTAAGACTTTGGCGTGTTTGGGTTGATAAAATTTTTCATAAAATCCTGCTCTTAAATCCAAAATCTCCTCACCCAAATGTTCATCTAAAAATGAAGAGATATTTTCATTATAGTATTTTTCTACCACCACTTCAGGCAGTTTCGCTCCTTGTTTATACTTGTAGTTAGGAATCAAATCTGAAGCACTCAATACCCCAAATAAATTTGAAAACACAATCACACTATCATCAATATAGTGTTGAGCTTTAGCAGGAAGGGTAGCATAATCTAAGGCATCAAAAGCAACACCGTTATAACGCTGTATGGCTTTCATCATAGGTTGTGTGTATAAACTTTGTTGATATTTTTCAACTTCTTTGAGATTTTTAAGCCCAAACCATTGACTTAATTTTTCTAAATTTAATGAGTGAATATGCTTTTCATAGCGTTTAAGTATCTCTTCTTGAAAAGGAAATAACTCATGAAATTTAAAATTCTCTTTACCTAAGGGGCGATTAATGCCTCCTTCATTTTTTGTCTCTGCGGGTGCCAATAATATTTTCACAATGCCCTTTCAAATCTCTTCAAATATTTCTGCTTGTTGATAATACCATTTTTCATCTTCTTTAATAAAACGACTCTGTTCCGTCAATGAAAAATCGTTGCCATTTTGGTGTAACTTCGCCTGAAACGTAACAAAAGCCTCTTGCTCCTTTTCACTGTAGTCCAAAATAATCAACTGTTTAAAGGACGTATTAGAGGAAAACTCTTCAATCTCGTCAAACCACACATTGACGTTGTGCATAAACTGTTCATTGGATTTATGTGTTGTTTGAATAATGTATTCACAACGCCCCACCGCATACGCACTGTATCGTGAAACCATCAACTCCAAAGCATTTTTAACATCCACCAAACCATCATGAACTCTTTTGCAACATTTTTTATATTTTTTGCCACTGTTGCACGGACAAAGTAAGTTACCATTGTATCTCATAGGTATCCTTTACACATGGTGCCTAAAATTATTTCTTCAAAACCATACGATACATCTAAGAAATTATAACGTATTTTTGACAATATGTAAAGTTATTTTATACCAATATAATGTTTATGTTATTTTTTGTTTTTTCTTAAAATACGACGAATTTCATTTTTAACAAATGCCAATACGGCATTGATATTTTGAGAATTGAACTTTGAGACTTCTTTGTTGCATCGCTCACATGAAAAGGTAATGGTTTGCAGCAAATGGTCTGTATCATAGGAAAGTTCATCGTTGCACGTAGGACAAAAACACCATAACTGCTCAATCTTATTTTCATTCCAATGCCATTTCCATACAGCATTTTTAATCTCTTGAACGGTATGATGAGCATAAATTGATTTTTTGGGTTTGATGTAATAAATTTTGTACAACACCCCACCTAAACCAATCAGTGCAAATACAACTAAAAAAAGAAGAAGCCAACCATTAATGGCATAATGAGAAACAAGAAGAGTCTTAAGCTCGTTTTGCAATTGAAAAACAGAGGTTTTAACTGCCGGAACAAAGACAAATAAAACACCCACTAAAACAATGATAAAGACCAAAATAGGGGTAAATGCGTTACTTTTTTTCAAATGATTTAACTTTTTACAAATTTTCTTGGATTATACTATATTCAAGGGTTAATATTTGGTTAAATTTATCCTTTTTTTTGTACTATATTAAAAAAATTTAAAGGTTTAAAATGAATGAAACAGCTGGTTTCCCATTGGAAATTATTTCAAATGTTGCCTCATTGATTGTTGTAGTGGGAATTATCTATAAATTCTTTCAATACAAAAAGAAAATGGATGTCATCCACAAATTAATTGCGCTTAAAGAGAAAAATAAATTAACCCAAGAAGATAAAGAGTTCATCCAAGTTAATCGACTTGATTATGAGATACAACTGCAAAAAGACAATGCGCTTATCAAATTTGCATACCCTTTTTTTATTTTGCTTATTGGTATTTTAATGGTCACTTTTTCCACCACCGAAGCATTGATTCATATTAATATTGTTGTCGTAACGTTTATATACTTATATGTGGGGAAAATCCACACTCAAAACTTTATTAAACTGCTTAAATCATTACAAATGTAAATGAAATCTTACCGAACCATTCTCTTAAGCTCTTTACTCATTTTATTCGCTTGTTTAGGCTTAGGACGATTTGGTTTTGGTATGATTTTACCCAATTTAGAGCAAAGCTTAAGTATCTCAACAACCCTTTCAGGAGCCATTGGAACCGCAAATTTTTTGGGCTATTTTATGGGTATTTTTTTTGTCAGTTATTTATACAAACGAATTGAAGCTTCTTCTTTGATTGCTTCAACTTTGCTCTTACAAGCTCTTAGTATGGGGTGTATGACCCTAACAAACACTTATGAAATCGTAGCACTATTTTATGCTTTAAGTGGTTTTTTCAGTGCCATTTCCAATGTTGCTATTATGGTTTACATTGCCCACATTATTCCTCAAGAAAAAAGAGGAAAGGCGTTAGGATTTATTATCGCCGGTTTTGGTTATGCGATAATTTTTTCAGGTTTTTATGTTCCGTGGATTGAAACATGGGTGCAAACGAATGCGTGGAAAATATCATGGAACAGTTTTGCTTTTTTAACCCTTTTAATTGCCCTTATTGCAAAATTTACACTAACTTCAAATGAAAATCTTGCACAAAAAGAGGAAGCCTCTTTTAATATAAAAGCCACACTTTTCCAAAAAGCTTTTTGGAAAATTACGTGGATCTATTTTGTATTTGGCATAACTTATGTGGTTTATATCACTTATTTTGTTTATGCCGTCATGGATAAATATGCCATAGACATTCACCAAGGCGGAAATTTTTGGGCTGTTCTTGGATTGATGTCTTTGATTTCAAGCCCCATTTTGGGGTCACTCGCAGATAAAATTGGTGGGTATAAAACCTTAGTGCTTGTCTATTCTTGTTTGGGCGTTTCTCATATGATTTTAGCATTTGACACCCCTTATTCCTTCTTGATTTTTTCTTCTGTATTGTTTGGATTTTCAGCATGGAGTATTCCACCACTGATTACTCTTCTTACCTCCATACACTTTGGAAAACACAAAACCGCTCAAGTCTTTTCGATGATTACCATTATTTTTGCCATAGGTCAAGCCATTGCACCTGTACTTGCAGGTTATATGTATGACCTAAGTGGCAGTTTTAACACGGTTTTTTTCATTTGTATGGTGTTGTGTATGAGTGCAGCGTTGAGTGCATTTATCTTTTCAAAATCTAAACAGAGATAAAAAGAAGCGTTTGATTTTTCTCTTTTAGTTACTATTGGGTTTGTTTTTGATAAAAATGTGGTATCAAAATAAAGGAAAACGATGAAAACCAAAGGCATTATTTTTGATTTAGATGGAACTTTACTGGATTCTCTTGAAGAGATCGCTCAAAGTATGAATGAAGTGTTAAAAGAGTTTAATCTGCCCACTCATCCTTTAAGCAGTTACAATCAATTTGTAGGCGATGGTGCGTTATATTTGATTCAACGAGCTGTGCCAAAAAAGAGTTCTGCTCAACTCATTGACTCTATTTTAACTCGATATTTAGAAGTATATAATCAATCATTGTGCGATACAACGCAACCGTATGAAGGCATTTATGAATTACTCAAAGCATTAAATAGTTTGCCTATACAATTGGGGATTTTATCCAATAAACCTCATCAATTTACACTTAAATATGCACAAGCACTCTTTAGGGAGTTTAACTTTTCACAAGTGCATGGACAAAAACAAGACGTGCCTAAAAAACCTCATCCACAAGGAGCATTAAGCATTGCCAATGCGTTTAATCTTGCCCCACAAGAGATTCTTTTTGTAGGCGATACCCCCACAGATATTCACACGGCACATAATGCCAATATGAAAAGTATTGGTGTGTTATGGGGCTTTAGAACCAAAGAAGAACTGCAAGAGGCTCAAGCAGATTATTTGGTACAACATCCTCTTGAGATTTTGGATATTATTAAAAATTGACTCGCTGTTTTCGCATAAGTTTCATTTTGAGTTTTGCCACTTCTCTTAGGTCAATATTTTTGTCCAACTCATCTACAATTTCAACCCCTAAAAGGGTTTCAATGGCATCTTCTAAGGTAACCACTCCTTCGGTTTGATCATAATTATCCGTGACGATAAAAAGGTGTTCTTTTCTCCCCAAAAAGAGATTTAACACTTTTGAAACGGGAATATTTTCATTGATTTTATACACAGGCTTAATTAACTCTTCTTTGTTTGTAAGCTCATTGGTGATGTATTCATGGAAATACTCTTTGGAAATCACCACTCCAATAATATTATCAATGGAGTCTTCATAGATAGGAACGCGAGAGTACTCTTTAAATTGATTGAAATTTAAAGATGTCTGTTTATTCTCAAAGGAGTCAAGCAACTCTTTTTTTGAAACACTGAACAATACACTTCGAGGCGTAAGAATTTGTTGCACTTTAATCTCATCTAAAAGCAACAAATTTTCCATGATTTTGCTCTCTTCTTCTTTGATTGCACCGCTGCTGTAAGCCATACTGATAATAACTTCCATCTCTTCTCTGCTGAGTGCCTCTTTATTGCCTTTGTTCATAAATTTGGTTAAGTTATTCATTGCCAACACCAAGGGATACGTTAAAAAGACCAAAAGACTGATAATTCGAGTAGATATTCCACTTAAACTTTTCCAATAAGTGGCTCCTAATGTTTTAGGAATAATTTCACTTAACACCAAAATCAAAATCGTTAAAACAGCTGAAATATAAAACATATACTCTTCGCCAAAGAGTTTCACGGCTTCACTTCCTACTCCCGCAGCACCTAAGGTATGAGCAAACGTATTAAGAGTAAGAATGGCTCCAATAGAAATATTGATATGCTCTTTTTGTTTGTGCATCAATCGTCCAAGTGATTCATTTCTGGTTTTAACCACTTCAATGTGTGAAGAGGTTATGCTCAATAAAACAGCCTCTAAAATGGAACATAAAAATGAGATTCCAATGGCAATACAAAAATAGATAAATAAAAGGCTTAACATCGCTAATCCTAAAGTCAATTTAAATTATTATAGTACATTTTTTTAAATTGTACGTTAAAAAATAGTTATAAAAACTAAGAGAAAAGAAAGCTAATATATGTAATAGTTGCATATACAACTATAAGGATCACAATGGAGTATGTCTTAAAAAATTCTATGGGCTATCGAATCAACAAAGTCACCAATGCTATAAATATCCAACTCAATAAGATTTTGGCAAAGTATGATATTGCGGTTGAACAACGAGCCACATTAGAAATCATTAAATTTGAAAAAAATGTCAATCAAACCATGATTGCCCAACTGTTAGGAAAAGATAAAACCACCATCAGTCGTTCCCTCCTTGCTTTAGAAAAAAAAGGCTTGATATTAAAAAACAATATTCAAAAAGATAAACGACTCAAAGTGATTGAACTGACATTAAAAGGGGAAGAAATTTTGGAACAAAGTCAAAATGAGGTTAATCAATTTCGAGCAAAACTCAATGCCTCTTTGAAAACACACGAGACTCTTTTTTTCTTTAATAGCCTTGATAAAATCGCTCAAACCATTTAAGAGAACTTCATGAAAAAACCCATCAATCATATTTATCTTATTGTACTTTTAGCCATTTTATCTGCCGTTGCTCCTGTTGCGGTGGACACTTATATTCCTTCGATTCCCAGTATGGCAAACGATTTTCAAGTGGGTATTGAACAAGTCGAATTAACGTTGGCAATCTTTTTAATTGGCTTTGCCATTGGGCAAATCTTTGGGGGTGTGCTTTCAGATCGTTTGGGGCGTAAAAAAAGCTCTCTTATTGGATTATTGGGCTTTGCCTTTTTCAGTTTTATTATTATTTTTAGTACTCATATTTTTGAATTATGGATCTATCGCTTTATCGAAGCTTTTTTTGGAGGACTTATTGTGGTTAATGCCAGTGCCGCTGTTCGTGATTTGTTTCATGGAACACAAGCGGCCAAAGTCTTTTCACTTATTGGAACGGTACGCAGTTTAGCTCCATTATTAGCTCCTGCTGTAGGCTCTTTGATTATTCACTTTTTTGAATGGGAAGCCATTTTTGTCTTTTTAACGCTTTATGCGTTGGTGGTTGCTTTCTTTGTTTATAAAGATTTTGATGAGACCTATACTTATACCAAAACCAAAGCCTTGGAGTCGTATAAGATTGTTTTTAGGAATACTCAAGCGATGAAAATTATGCTGGTTTTAGCGCTTGGATTTTCGGGGATGTTTATTTTTATTGCGAAATCTTCTTATATTTATATTGAATATTTTGGCATTTCAACTGACATGTTTCCTTTTTATTTTGGTATGAGTATTTTAACGTTGATGTTGCTTATTCGAGTCAATATTAAATTATTGGAAAAATACAAAAGTATTCTGCTCATACAATTTGCCATTGGTTTTCAAGTGATAACGGCATTGCTCTTTGTTCTCATTGCACAAGAGATCAGTTTGTATGCCATTATGGTATTAACCGCGCTTTACATAGGAATGAATGCTTTTATTTATGGTAACTGTACCGCCTTGGCGTTAGAAAGTTTTTCCAAAAATGCAGGGGTTGCCTCTTCTGTTATTGGCGTTGTGCAATTTGGCATAGGAGCATTGATTACTTCCATGGTACTTCTGTTTCACACCGATAACTTAACCCCCGTTGCAATAAGTATTCTTCTTATTTCCAGTAGCTCTTTTTTGATTCTTAGGAGTTATAAAAACACTTAAGCTATGGTATACTTAAAAAAACAAAAGGAGTTGCTATGATAAGAAGTCTGTTGTTTTTGTCTCTTTTGATGTTGGGTTTAAATGCCAACACCCTTACCCAACCTGAAATTATTTTCCAAAAAAAGTGTCAGATGTGCCATGCCCTTGCTGCTCCAGAGAGTGAAGAAGAACAAAAAGCCATGGTAGCCCCTTTTATGAGTTTAGCTATGAGAAGTGTTACCATTGGTATTGATGCACTTGAAGAGCCTAAAGGCAATAAAGAATTACGAAAACTGACGATTGAACATATTGAAGATTATATTTTTAACCCCCGTCCTGAGAAAAGTTTTTGCGAAGATATTATTTTTGAGAAATTCCGATATATGCCCTCATTGGAACGATTTATCTCTATAAAAGAAGCCAAAATCGTAGCGCCTTGGGTTTATGATACGTTTGCACCTGCAAATTATCAAGTAAAATAGAGAATGTTCTCTATTTTACAAATTGTCTTTTAAGTATAAATAATCCGACATCTGTGTCCAAACTCGTACCTTTTTTTGATACGCTTTTTGAGAGTCCAAAACCTCTTTTAACAAAGCATTCTCTTGAGTCATTTCCTCAATTAACGCTTCATTGACTTTTTTCATGGCATCCATAATAGGCTTTGGAAAGGTTTTAACCGTAATATTGGGAAACTCTTTTTTCATCTTTTCCCACGCATTGGCATTCATATCGTAGTTTTGAATATACATATCATACGCTGCTAACCGCATGGACACCACTAAAACATCTTGAAGATGTTTGGGCAGTTTTTTATAGGCTTTTTGATTGATAATAAAGTGCATTTCACTGGCAGGTTCGTGCCATCCCGTGTAGTAAAAGGGAGCAATTTTATGAAATCCCATGGTAATATCCATAGAAGGACCTACCCACTCTAACGCATCAATCGAGTTGGTATCCAGTGCTGTATATAACTCCCCCGGTGCAATGTTGGTTACTTGCACACCCAATCTTGCCATGATTTCCCCTGCAAAGCCAGGGATTCGCATTTTAAGTCCTTTTAAATCATCAAGCGTTTTAATCTCTTGTCGAAACCAACCGCCCATTTGTACTCCCGTACTTCCACCCGGAAAAGAGTACACTTGGTGTTTGTCATAGACTTTTTGCATCAACTCCAATCCACCGCCATGATAAAACCAAGCATATTGTTCAGGGGAAGTCAATCCAAAAGGCATGGAAGTAAAAGGAAGCGTATTGATGTCTTTGCCTTTCCAATAATATGAAGCCGAATGTCCCATATCATACTGTCCGGCTTTTACCATGTCTAAAATCCCCAAAGGAGCTTTATGTTTGTTGGCTGTATCAATTCTGATTTGCAGTTGTCCGTTGGAGAGTTTTTCTGCCATGGTTGCCATATTATTAGCCGCATCAATCAACGGTGAAAGTGTCGGTCCCCATGTCGTCGCCATTTTTAATTTATAGACTTTTTCATTGGCATGAAGTGTTAATAACATACAACTTAACACCCAAATGATTTTAAACACATTTTGCATTATTATCCTTTTTATTTTTTAAAAAAAGATTATAACTCAAAAGAGATATAAAAAAATTTATTCGTCCAAATTTTTAACAATAAACGCTTTTAATTCTTCAATTCCAATGGGTTTACTGTACAAGTAGCCTTGCGATAAATGACACCCTTTGGCTTTTAAAAAGGCTTCATGCTCTTGAGTTTCAACACCTTCTGCAATAACACCAATACCCAAACTTTTTGCCATAGAAATCACTGCAGCAACAATGGCTTTATCGTCATCATCGGTTGTAATGTCTTTGACAAAAGAACGATCGATTTTTAAATATTTGATGGGGAATTTTTTTAAGTAATTTAAAGAGGAGTAGCCCGTACCAAAATCATCAATAGAAATCGAAATCCCATTTTTAACGAAGTTATTCATAATTACAATGGCTTTTTCAATATCTTCCATAATCAAGCTCTCAGTAATCTCAAACTCCAATTTTTTGACATTGAACCTCAATTCATCGATACATTCAAAGATAAAAGTGGTTAGGTTATCGTCGTTAAACTGTCGGGTTGAAAGATTGATTGCCACGCCTATATTGGTATTGAGTTCTTCGTTTAATGCTTTAATATCTTTCATGGCTTGTCGTATAACAATTTCACCAATGGGATGAATCAACCCACTGTGTTCGGCAATATCTAAAAAATTATCGGGCATAATAATCCCGTTTAAAGGGTGATTCCAACGCACCAAAGCTTCAACTGAAACGATTTTCATCGTTTTTAAATCAATTTTAGGTTGATAATTTAAAAATATTTCATGATTTAAAATCGCTTTCCGCAAATCTTTTTGAATGGTTAAAAACTTCATATTTTCTTGATTCATTTGGATTTTAAAGAACTTATACGTACCTTTTTTCTCTTTTTTGGCTTCGTACATTGCCAAATCAACATTTTTGATTAACTCATTTTTATTGGCAGAGTCTTCTGGGAAAAGAGAAATCCCAATACTGGTGGTAATAAAAATTTCATTGCCTAAAATATAAAAAGGTTCACTTAATGCCTTAAGGATTCGATTGGCAACAAGCTGAATACGCTCTCTTTGAATGGGTGCCCGTAAAATCAATGCAAACTCATCTCCCCCTAAACGACAAATGGTATCACTTTTTCGCCCCACGACTAAAAGTCGTTGAGCCACTTCAATAAGCAACTCATCACCAATGGTATGTCCTAAGCTGTCATTAATAACCTTAAAATTATCCAAATCCAAAAGCAACAGTGCCGACGTAGTGTTGTTGCGAATGTTGAGTTTAATTTCACTCTCTAATGTCATTTCAAAATTCGTACGGTTGGGTAAATTGGTTAAAGGGTCAAAATATGCCAATTTTTTGAGTTCTTCTTGATTTTTCTTAATATGGGTAATATCTTGAAAAATGCCAATATAATATTTGGGTGTTTTTAAATGATCGTAAATGGTGCTAATATTGAGCAATTTGGGGAATATTTCACCATTTTTTCGTCTGTCCCAAATTTCACCGCTCCAATACCCTTTATGCAATAAATCGTTCCACATCGTTTCGTAAAAAACTTTGGTGTGTCGCCCTGATTTTAATACACTGGGATTTTTCCCTATCATATACTCTTTAGAAAATCCTGTAATACGTGTGTAAGAAGGATTGATGTCTAAAATCTTTGCATTTAAATCGGTAATAACAACCGCTTCGGCAATATTTTGGATAATCTCTTTGGATAAATTAAGATTGTCTTCAAGTTCAATACGTCTTGATACATTTTTATACATTGCCATAATATAGTCATCATTAAGTTTAATGATTTCATTTTCTCGAAAACCCGAAATACGGTCATCACAATAAAAAGAGGTACCAAAAATCTCTTTGTTGCCTGTTTCATGCACTCGCAATAAAACGTCAAAAAGACCAAACTCTTTAACCCCAGGAAACACTTCGGTAATATACTCTCCTATTACCTCTTCTTTGGTCAATTTTTCTGTAAATAACGCTTTATTATTGATATCAACAATTTTAAAATTTTTCTTTTCATATTTATATACCACAATATTCAAAGAGACGCAATTTATATCAAACTCATATAATTTACTGTTTTTCACAACACTTCACTCCAACTGGACAATCAAATAAATCCATTGTATCTAAAAATTATATAATTTCAAAAATTATCTAAATATCTGCAAAAAAATTATTGTTTAAGATTCATTTAAAAAATCACATTATCTCATTTCGTTAATTATTTTTTGCTGATTTTTGTTATACTATGCCAGACTCAAAAAAATCACCTAAGGAGAAGAGGTTGTTAAATTCCATTTCTATTAAAGCAAAGTTGCTGCTTATTGTTATAAGTTCCATTGTAGTTGTTTCTGTTGCAATGCTTATACAATCGGTTGTTTCGTTGCAAGAAACATCAGATGTTGTCGTTGAAAAATTTGAAAAAGAAGCGTATAAGACGAAAGAAGAGGAGCTTAAAAATTATGTTTCTTTGGCTATGGCAACGCTTGAATCTTATCATAAAAGAACTTCTAAAGATAAAATCAAACATGAAGTAGAAAAATATATTGAGGAACAAATGAATTTTATGTTTTCAATTATTGAAGCAGAATATAATGAATATAAAAATATTTTACCTCCCGAAAAACTCAAAGAGCGAATTAAAAAAATTATTCAAAGTACTCGATATGCACAAAGTGGTTATTTTTGGATTAATGACTTTAATTACAAAATGATTATGCACCCTATTAAAACAGAACTAACTGGGCAATTTTTTAAGAATACACCCGATACACCTTTTGTTCAGTTGGGAGTTGATGCACTCAGTAAAGCAAATAAAGATGTTGCCTTCATTGAATACTCTTTTTTTAATCCAAGTTCAAAACAAACTGTTTTTAAATCTTCAATTGTAAAAGTATTTAAACCTTATAATTGGATTTTAGGAACAGGTGCTTATATTGATGATGTAACCGCCAAACTTCAAGAAGAAGCTTTACATGCCATTGGCAATATGAGATATGGGAAAGATGGTTACTATTGGATTAATGACTCAAAGCCAACTATGGTGATGCACCCTATTAACAAAGCATTGGATGGAAAAGATTTATCGGCATCAAAAGATCCTACGGGAAAACACTTATTTGTTGAAATGTCAAAAGTTGCCAATGCCTCAAAAGAGGGTGGCTTAGTTAAATATATGTGGGCAAAACCTGAAAAAGACGCTCCTCAACCAAAATTTTCATACGTACAACGATTTGAAGCATGGGATTGGATTATTGGAACAGGGGTGTATGTTGACGATATTGAAGAAAAAATTGCTCAAATGCACAAAGCAACCGAAGAACAAATTTTAGGTGTTATTATTCGTAACTGTATAATTATTGTTATTATTATGATTTGTTTGGCTCTGTTAATGGGCTGGATTTCAAATAAATCAATTTTTAAACCCTTAAATAATTTTCAAGATGGATTATTGAACTTCTTTAAATACATCAACAAAGAGCGTGCCGATGTTGAACATTTAGATGACAGTGCCAACGATGAAATTGGAACCATGGCAAAAATCATCAACCAAAATGTGGTAAAAACTAAATCGCTCATCGAGCAAGACGACGCCTTAATTGCTGATGTTACACGAGTGGTTGAAGAGATTAAAGAAGGTTTCTTACATAACAGAGTTGAAAAAAGAACCGACAATGAATCACTGCAAAAACTTCAAAATAAACTCAATGAGATGTTGGATAACCTCGAAACCAATATTGGAAAAGACACCAATATTATCTTAGATGTACTTGCCCAGTATGGAAAACTTGATTTCAGACCTCAAATCGACAATGCCAAAGGAAAAGTCGAAGTAGCGATTAATGATCTGTCTAAAATTATCAATCAAATGCTTGCAGAAAATAAACAAAACGGCTTAACTTTAGATGAGAGTTCAAATATTTTATTAAGAAACGTTGATATTTTAAATAAAAACTCAACCGAAACCGCGGCTGCGTTAGAAGAGACTGCGGCTGCGTTAGAAGAGATTACCAGCGCGATTGTAAGCAATACCAACAACATTGCGATGATGGCGGAGCAATCAAAAGAACTCACTCACTCTATTAATGTGGGACAAGAGTTAGCCACTTCAACCGTTAAAGCCATGGATGAGATTAATGACCAAACACAAGCCATTGCAGAAGCGATTACGGTAATTGATCAAATTGCATTTCAAACCAATATTTTATCACTTAATGCCGCTGTGGAAGCCGCTACTGCAGGTGAAGCAGGAAAAGGGTTTGCCGTGGTTGCACAAGAAGTGCGAAACTTAGCCACACGAAGTGCGGACGCTGCTAAAGAGATTAAAGCGTTAGTTGAAAATGCTACAGTCAAAACCAATGCAGGAAAAGATGGTGCCGATAAAATGATTAAAGGGTATATCTCTTTAAATGAAAGCATTGAAAAAACAACCAAAACCATCGATTCTATTGCTGAATCTTCCAAAGAACAACGAATTGGAATTGAGCAAATCAATGATGCGGTCAATCAGCTTGACCAACAAACCCAACAAAATGTAGCGATTTCTAATACGACACACTCTATTGCTGAACAAACGGATGAAATCGCTAAATTGGTTGTTTCTTCTGCCAATGAAAAAGAGTTTATTGGAAAAGACGAAGTCAAAGCCAAAAAGTTTATGAATGATGCCGATGCCAAAGTTTTTCACAAAATAGAAAAAAAGCTCAAACCTGAAATAAAACCAGAACATACACATGAACACAAAGAAGAAGCCCACGATTTGCCAAAATCAAAATCAACTTCTAAAGCTCAAACCACTGTTATCAAAGATAACAGTGGAAAAGATGACGAATGGGAGAGCTTTTAATCATTTCACAATAAGACTTCAATAGAGGTCTTATTGTCTTTTACATCTCTTTGCAAGGAGCATCCATGTATGCCGTTATATTTGAAGTTATCCCAACCCAAACAGGTAAAGAAGAGTATCTGAACATTGCTGCTTCTTTAAAAGAATTTTTGCAAAACCGTCAAGGGTTTATCTCTATTGAACGATTTCAAAGTTTGGTTGATGAGAACAAACTGTTGAGTCTGTCGTTTTGGGAAGATGAAAAATCCATCGAGCTTTGGAGAACCCAATTTGAACACCGTATGGCTCAAGATAAAGGCAATGCTGGTATCTTTGAAGATTACAGAATCCGCGTAGCAAAAGTTCAGAGAGACTACACCCAAACCAACCGAGAACAAGCCCCTAAAGACTCCAATGAACATCGAGCTTAGATTTATACAAAAAGCCATCGAAGATAAAAATTATCTGGGATTTGAATACCATAAACAATACTGTCATAAAGTAAAACCTTTGACGGTTAAAGAGCAAAATCATACACTTTATTTGGTCACCCATCAAGGTGAGTTTGAACTTAAGGAGATTAAAAAACTGACGGTTTTAAAGGAACGGTTTTAAAATTACCAACTCTCTTTTTCGATTGTTTCAACCCAACGCTTATGAAAAAAACCTTCTCTTTGAATAATCCTGACAATTTCATTTTTCTTAAAAGCATAATACGTATTGCTTGATACTTTAATCTTTTCTCTGATTCGTCTATTTCCATACCACTGAGGCAAATAAATATAATATGATGTACTTTTCTGTCCTCTTGATATTTCTTTATCAAGGACATTAACTTTATATATTGTTGGTTTACTGGTATCTAAAGACATATTTATATCACTGTACAACATGTATGAAGTTCCAATTGCACCAATACTGCCAATGAAAAGAAGTTCAAATAAAACCAAATGAGTACGAGAACTTTTTTTGAGTAAAAAAATTGTAACCACCATCAATAAAAATACTAAAGCCAATCCAAAAGAAATAGAATCACTTAATAAACTATCTATGTTAAAAGGGAAAGGTGTATTAACTACTCTGAAAAAATATATTAGCCCTGTAAATAATAAACCCGAGCTGATACTTAAAAGTATTATGGATTTAAGTAAAAACGGATCATTTTTAATGCTGTTTTTAGGAAGATTCCCCTCTTTGAATATCTCTTTTATCGTATTTAATATGGGTACAACATCATTTGCAATATCTTTTACGAGTTCATCTTTAAACTCTGACATCGTACTAAATTTAATCCATAATTTATTTCTAAAGAGTCTAAACTCTTTAATGGTTCCCAATTTAAATTGCTCATAATCTTTAAAAAGAGATAGAATTTGTTCGGCGATTTGTTGATTATTGCTTAAAAAGGATTTTAACTGTTCATTATCTGAAACCACATAAATAGTGTCATCAAATCTTTTATGATTAATTTGATGTTCATTAACTAACATCAAATACTTAAATACTTTATCCCAATAACCTTCATATTTTAGGTGAAAATCATTTCCAACATTACATTCGATTCCTATGAATAACTCAAGAGGTTTGTCTTTTAAATACTTTCTTCGCATCATTTTTATAAAATATTCATATTTTATATCGGTACTATAAGAGAACTTTCCATCCCAAACATAAAATAAACGACGGTATATTTGGATTGCCAACATAACCATTAAAGAACCAATACCAAAAAACACCCACATTTTCACTCCATTTATAGTAATACTATTGAAAACAATTTATTACTTTTATGTTATTATACCCTCAATTAAATTTCTGTTAAGGGATAGTTATGAATCTTACAAAAATTGGTTTTTTTGGTATTATTGCACTACTTATTGTCGTAGTTATGATGAACATTAACAATGTGCCTAAATTGGATGAAGAAGTAAAAGGTGCTTGGTCACAAGTAGACAATCAATATAAACGACGTTTTGATTTAATACCTAATTTAGTTAACACCGTAAAAGGGTATGCAGCACACGAAAAAGAGACCCTACAAGCAGTAGTTGATGCTCGAGCAAAAGTAGGGCAAATCAATCTTAACGCAGAAAACTTATCCAATGCCCAAATGGTTAAAGCTTTCAACCAAGCACAAAGTGAACTTAGTAGTACACTTTCTAAATTATTATTGGTCGTTGAAAGGTACCCTGATTTAAAAGCAAATCAAAACTTTTTGGCTTTACAATCTCAATTAGAAGGAACAGAAAACCGAATTGCTGTGGCAAGAAGAGACTATATTGAAGCGGTTAAAAAATATAACATAGAGTTAAGAACATTTCCAGGGAAAATCATTGCCTCTATTTTTTATCCCGATGCAACCGTAAAAGAAACTTTTGCGACAACCAGTCAAGAACAAGAAGTACCAAAAGTTAAATTCTAACCATGAAAAAACTGATTTTCTTTCTTCTGTTGTGTTTGCAGTTTGTCTATGCACAAATAGAATTTCCTAAACTCACAGGAAGAGTTGTAGACAATGCAAACATTCTGACACAAGAAGAAAGAGTTTCTCTTTCTGAATTATTAAAACAACATGAGAAACTCACCACAAATCAAATCGTCGTTGTGACGCTACCAACATTAAATGGCTATGAAATTGCAGATTATGGTTACCAACTTGGACGCCATTGGGGAATAGGAACAAAAGAGAAAAACAATGGTGCACTGCTCATCGTTGCGCTAAGTGAGAGAAAAATAAGAATCGAAGTTGGGTATGGTTTAGAAGGACAACTGACCGATAAATTGTCATCAGATATTATAGAGTACATAATCAAACCTTCTTTTAAACAAAAAAAGTTTTTTGAGGGAATTTATAATGCTACTCATGAGATGATTAAAATATTAAACAATGAATCCACTTTTAACCCTGTAAAAAAAACAAATGCCTCGAATAAATTAAATCCCGTTTTCTTTATTATTCTTATTGTTATTTTTAGTACACTTGCAAGCATTGCAAGAAAGGCAAAACATCTTTCTGTATATAAAATAAGTAACTCCATTAGGATAAGCAGTATTGCTGGTTTTATTTCATCTGCTCTTGGTTTAGGTTTACTCATTACAGTCGGTGCCTTTGTAATAGTATTTTTCATCATGTTTTTTATTTTTCTTCATAACCTAAAATATGAAGACCTCCCTCCTCAAGAATATCTTGCTTCGGGATATAAAGATTCATCAAGTGGTTCATTTGGTGGTTTTGGTGGATTCTCTGGTGGAGGAGGAAGTTTTGGCGGAGGTGGCGCAAGTGGAGGATGGTAAAATGATTTTCAATACTGATGAAAAACAACAAATAGAGTCTTTGATAAAAGAGACAGAACAACAAAGTTCTGCTGAATTGGTGGCTGTAATTACACAAACATCAAATACCTATAGAGAGGCTAAATTGTTTGTTTCATTGATTTTAACAGCTCTTTGTAGCCTTGCTTTACAATTTTTAGACGCCGTTGAGTTACAAACATTTTTACTCACTCAAGTGATTGTTTTTTCAGCAAGTTATTTTGTCTTTGATTTTAAAACCTCTTTGCTCTTAGCGTTATTGCCTAAATCGTACAAATATAAAGTGGCTTCACACGTTGCGCATGAGAATTTTCAAAAGTTAGGATTGCATCTGACAACGACAAAACAAGCGATTATGTTTTATGTCAGTCTTGATGAAAAATATGTAGAGATAATCACCGATTCTAAAATCAAAGAGAAATTAGCCGACAGTTATTGGGAAGAGATTGTTTCACAATTTATAGAAGATGTTCACAATAAAAATATCTGCCAAGGATATATCAATGCCATTGAATCGTGCAAAGCTTTACTGATTCAAACCTTTCCTATAGAAGATGATGATGTTAATGAACTTTCTGATGAGGTTATTGAGATTTAATCCCTTTTAAATAATGGTTTAAAAGAATTGACAAAGTTCTTAATATTGAATATAATACTTTTAAAAGTACTATTAGGAGTATTCTATGGTCATTAATGCCAATGAAGTCAAAACAAAAGGTGTCTCTATCTTTGCCTCTTTACTTGAAAAATTTGATGAACTTATTATCAATGTTCGAGGGAAAAACAGCTTTGTTGTTCTTGATATAGAACGATATAAAGAACTAAGAGCCAATGAGCTTGATTTGGCGTATTTAAAAACCATGCAAGATATTGAAAAAGGAAATTATAAAACTCAAAGTGCCCAAGAACATCTTGAAGAGTTAAAAAATGAGTTATAGACTTATCATCACCAATGAGTATAAAAAACGACTCAAGAAGTTCTTGAAAAAACATCCCGATATGTTTGAGCGATATGCCAAATGTATCATAATCCTAGAAAATGACCCTTTCCACCCAAGTCTTAGACTGCATAAACTCAAAGGTAAATTAGCTGATTTTCACTCAATTTCTATTAATATGGAGTATCGAGTGATTATTGATTTTATTATAAAAGATAATGAAATTATTCCTATTGATATTGGAACGCATGATGATGTGTATTAGTACTGCTTTTCTTTTTATTTCACTATTATAAAATACTCACTTTTTTATAAATACCGACTTTTATCAATATCCTCAAAATCTAATTCAAACTTTCCTGATACAATTCTAGCTTTTTTAAAAATTACATGCTCAAATCCATTTAATTGACATAACTGAATAATTTTTCTGATATTTGTTTCATCCGCTTTACAACCAAATATAATTTCTCTCAAACTTTCTTTTGAAAAGTTTTTTAATCCATTTGAATTAATTGTAATAAATCTAAATTCCTCCTCGTATTCCCAATATTTAGATTTTGTTGAAAAAAGCCTAGTTAATTCTTCTTCATAATTCGTCGAAAAAACATTGATTGGTGTATAAATTTCATCTTTAGAATAACTAACCGGTGTACCTTTTTTAAAACATTCATCATTTGACTCCAACGCCATAAAACCAAAACATAACCCTTTATGATCATCTGCATAATGAGACCACATTAGTATGTTTGCACAAGTTTTAGACATAGATAATATTCCAGATTCATTTTTCATATCTAATATAAATTTCTTATGTTCACGAGCATAACCTTTTAGAGATAAATTTTTATTAAATAGTCGTTTTGACATACCCCTTTTTTTAGCTATTTCTTTTTTAAAATCTTTTAAATCTGGATAGATATATGTATTCTCATTTCTAAAATCCAAATTGCAATCAAATGGATCATTAAATTTGTCAAATGTTGAAAAACATAATTCACTTTTTGTACTTATATTATTTGTATATTCATTAAACTTTCTATACTTATATAATAAACTCATAATTTCTCCAAAATAACTAATTTTATTTTGCTAAACTCTTCCCAACCAAATACCCACTCGCCCACGCAAAATGCAAATTAAATCCCCCACGATTTCCCACAATATCTAAAACCTCTCCTGCAAAATATAAGCCACTTACCAACTTACTCTCATATGTCTTATTATTGACCTCATCGACTCTCACACCTCCACCACTGGCTTCAGCATGTGAAAAACCTTGTGTATCGGTGATGTTAAGTTTCCATTCGTTGAGTTGGTAGGCTAAGGCTTTGATTTGTTTGGCATTGATCTCTTGGGCTTTTGTTTCAAGGCTGATTTTACAAATATCCAGTAACACAGGGGCTATTTTATTGGAAACCATTCCTGTCAAGATATCAACGGCTTTTTGATGAGGTACACTTTTAAACAAACTTTGTATTTGATCGGCCAAATCATTTCGGTTGATTTTTGGGAAAAAATTAAGTGCGATTTTGACTTCTTGATATAAAGATAAATAGTACGATGCCCATTGTGAAATATCCAAAATAGCAAATCCAGAAACCCCATATTTAGTAAACAATACATCGCCAAAAATTGCTTGCTCTTTATTGCCATTGACATATAAACTGACCAGACACTCTTTTTTTACCCCTTGCAATTTAGAATTATAAGAAGCATCCGTATGCAATCCTACCAAAGAAGGATACGTCGGATTATAGCTATGCCCCAGCTTTGAAGCAAAATCAAGTCCCGTTTCATTGGCATTGAGTTGAGGAGCTGCGCCTAAACCATTGGCGATGAGGACTTTATCATAATCTTTATATTCACCATTTGTACATTTTAGAGTAAAAGTTTTCTCTTCTTTTTGTATGTCTTGAACAAAATGTTCTAAATAGATATTCACCCCTGCTTCTTTTAATGCCAATTCTAAAAGGTTGGTGACGGATTTAGCTTCATTGGAAAGAGGATAGACTTTTCCGCTTGGTTTAACATCCAATAACAACCCAATGCTTTTGCAAAACTTTTCAAACACTTTAAAATCAAACTGGCTCAAAGCGTATGTTGAGAAAGAAGGGTTTTCTCCTATGTAATTTTCAGAACTAACGTTGGTATTAGAGATATTACAACGTCCATTTCCTGAAGCCAATATCTTTTTACCAATACTTTTATTGGCATCAAACATATCTATGTGAATATTGTTATTAAGTTTTTTAGCTGTCAGACTTGCGATAATTCCAGAAGCACCTGCTCCAATGATTGCTACTTTCAATGTTTCCCTTTATTTATAAAACACCGCCAACCAAATCGTAGGCTCGTTTGGACTGGTTTGCTTTACTCGATGTTTTTTATATGCTGGGATATTAACAGCATCGCCTTCGTTTAAAATCATGGTTTCTTCTTCAAATTCCAAAATGGCATTGCCTTTTAAGACAAGAACAAACTCACTTTCTTCTTGTTCATACCAAAAATTTTCGGGAGATTTTTGTCCGTTTGAAACGATTTTTTCAATTCGTATGACTTCATTTTTAAAAATTTCAAAAAATTTTTCATAGTTCACATCGCAGTTGATATTATCATAAAAACTTATTTTATCCATTCGTATAAATCTCTTTAGCTTTCTTATTTTATGGCATTGTAACACAATTTAGAATATTACTCAATTATAAAGTTGACTAGAATAGTCAAGTATATTATCTATCCCCTATTTAAAGGTGATTAGATTAATCACTATTAAATCACTTGACATTATTAAAAAAATAGTATAGAATTTCATCATATAACTTATAAAGATTAAAAAAAAAGGAAAACAGATGCAAAAAGAGACGATTGCTATTCATGCGGGATATGACAACAAAGAAGGATTTGGAACAATGAGTGTTCCTATTACTCAGACAACTGCATATGCCTTTAGAGATTCTGAACATGCGGCAAATTTATTTGCTCTAAAAGAACTTGGACCCATTTATACACGATTAACCAATCCAACAACTGATGTATTGGAAAAACGATTTGCCCAACTTGAAGGTGGAGCAGCAGCCATTTGTGTAGCCTCTGGTCAATCAGCCATTTTCTATGCCATTGCAAACGTGGCAGAAGCAGGAGATAATATCATTATCTCTGACAAACTTTATGGTGGAGCAGTAACGCTTTTAACGCATACTATTAAAAGATTTGGTATCACAGCAAAAGTATTTAAAAGTGCTGACGCTTCAAACTTAGAAGAGTTAATTGATGATAAAACAAAAGCGATTTTCTTTGAATCATTATCAAACCCACAAATTGCCATTACAGATGTAGAAAAAGTGGTAAGTATCGCACAAAAACATGGTGTTTTAACCGTATGTGATAACACAGTTGCAACTGCTGCATTGTTTAACCCAATCAAATGGGGAGTTGATGTCGTTGTTCACTCTACAAGTAAATACACAAATGGTCAAGGAAGTGCTATTGGTGGTATTGTTGTTGAAAGAGATGGTTTAGCAGAATTTTTCAAA
The DNA here is from genome assembly GCA_002382325.1 of Epsilonproteobacteria bacterium UBA4036. Taxonomy (GTDB): domain Bacteria; phylum Campylobacterota; class Campylobacteria; order Campylobacterales; family Arcobacteraceae; genus Marinarcus. Next base: position 144,522 of record DGAG01000011.1, on the reverse strand, counting down.
GCCAATTCAAAAAGATATTATCACTTTGTACAGCCCGATGCATCTTACCACGGATTGGTTTATGTAGATGTTCCTCTTCCAAACTTTTGTTTAAGAATCAGACTTAACTTATTAAGAGATATTGGAGCAGCACAATCACCATTTAATTCTTGGTTATTAATCCAAGGGTTAGAAACGTTAGCGATTCGAATGGATAAAGTCTCTGACAATACATTAGAAATTGCAAAATTTTTAGAAGCCCATCCCAAAGTAAAATCCGTTTCATACCCTGGTTTGTCAAGCAGTAAAGAGCACGAAAGAGCAAAAAAATATTTTAAAGAAGGTAAAGCTTCTGGTTTGGTTTCATTTGAAGCACAAAGTTATGAAGAAGCCAAAAAAATCATTGACAGTGCAAAGTTATTTTCGGTTGTTGTTAATATCGGAGATTCTAAATCCCTTATCGTTCACCCAGCAAGTACAACGCACTCTCAAATTCCAGCCGATGAATTGGTAAAAGCAGGAATCAATCCAGCAACCGTGCGTTTAAGTATTGGACTTGAAGACCCCAAAGATTTAATTGCCGATTTAACTCAAGCATTGGCGTAAGGAAAAAACGATGCCGTTAATCTCTTCAAAAGGTATGTATGGCTTAAGTGCCATGCATGAGTTGTATCAACATCAAAAGGATGAACCCATGCAAATACGAGAAATATCGGCCAATGCCAGTATTCCTCAAAACTACCTTGAGCAACTCTTAAGTAAATTAAGAAAAGCAAAGTTGGTTACTAGCATTCGAGGATCACGTGGTGGGTATATGCTTTCACGAGCAGCCAATCAGATTTTGGTCAAAGACATTTTAATTGCACTTGAAGATGACATTAAAATAAGCGATACCAAAAGCAGCAACCCAATTTTAAACATCTTTTTAGATGAAACCAAACAAAAAGTAGAAAAGATTTTTAATCTTACATTACAAGATTTAGAAGAGTATGAGAGTAAATATCACGAATATTTACATTACAATATATAAATAAAATTCAAAGAGGAGAAAATAAGATGAAGTATGCAAATGCTATCACGGAATTAATTGGAAACACACCACTTGTAAAATTAAAAAAGGCGAGTGTAAATGAAGCAACCGTTTTAGGTAAGTGTGAATTTATGAATCCTACACACTCTGTAAAAGACAGAATTGGATTTAATATGATTAATGAAGCTTTAAAAGAAGGGCTTATTAATGAAGACACAACAGTAATTGAACCAACAAGTGGAAACACAGGAATCGCACTTGCAGCCGTTTGTGCAGCCAAAGGGATTAAACTTGTACTTACCATGCCAAGTTCAATGAGTTTAGAGCGACGAAAACTTTTACAAGCTTTAGGCGCTCAATTAGTATTAACTGAGCCAGAAAAAGGGATGAAAGGGGCTGTGGATAAAGCCGATGAATTAAGTAAAGAAACGCCCAATTCATTTGTACCACAACAATTTGCCAATAAAGCCAACCCAGCGATTCACAGAATTACAACGGCAAAAGAAATTTTAGAACAAACCGATGGAAAAGTGGATATTTTAGTGGCTGCCATTGGTACAGGTGGAAGTATTACAGGGATTGGTGAAGTATTAAAACAACACAACCCCAATATCAAAGTGATTGCTGTTGAGCCAGTAGCATCACCTGTTTTAAGTGGGGGAAAACCAGGACCACATAAAATCCAAGGAATTGGAGCAGGGTTTATACCTTCTATTTTAAATACAGGTATTTACGATGAAATCGTACAAGTAAGCAATGAAGATGCGATTGCAACTTCAAGAGCCTTAGCAAAAGAAGAGGGGATTTTAGTAGGGATCTCAGCAGGTGCAAATACGTTTGTATCGTCTCAAATCGCAGCCAAACCTGAAAACAAAGGCAAAATTATTGTAACCATTTTATGCGATACAGGGGAAAGATATTTAAGCGCAGGATTATATGACGAATAGTCGTATAATCCTGCTATAAGTAAAGGGAATATATGCAAGAAAAACCATTTCGTTCGGTGGCCAAAACCATTTCTTGGCGAACATTAGGAACCTTAGATACCATAATTATCTCCTATTTTGTAACAGGAAATTTAGTCATGGCAGCTTCCATTGGTTCCATTGAAGTCATTACAAAAATGATTTTATATTACTTTCATGAAAGAGCATGGAATAAAATTAATATTGGTCGAGTCAAAGAACCCGATTATCAGATTTAGGAAAGTTTATGTTTGAAAAGATACAACAATTAAATGAACAATTCAGTCATTTAACTGCTCAAGAGATATTAGAATATTTTTTAAATGCTTATAAAGGTAAAATTGCACTTTCAAGCAGTTTTGGAGCAGAAGACCAAGTATTGTCGCATATGATTTTAACTATTGATAAAACGGCAAAAATATTTACACTCGATACAGGAAGGCTTCCTTATGAAACCTACAGTGTCATGGATAGCACAAATTTAAAATATGGCATTAAAGTCGATGTCTATTTTCCTGAAGCAAAAGAAGTTGAAGAACTGTATAAAACGCAAGGAATCAATGGCTTTTATGAGAGTATTGAAAACCGAAAACGATGTTGTTTTGTTCGAAAAATTCAACCTTTACAACGAGCGTTAAAAGGTTTAGAAGTTTGGGTTACAGGACTTAGAGCCTCTCAAAGTGTTACACGAGAGCAAATGCAATTGATCGAATACGATGAAGCAAATCAAGTGATTAAACTCAATCCTTTACTTGCTTGGAGCGAACAAGACGTTTGGGATTTTATCAAAGAAAACAACGTTCCATACAACAAACTTCACGACCAAGGATATCCAAGCATTGGATGTGCGCCTTGTACAAGAGCCGTCAAAGAAGGTGAAGATATACGAAGTGGTCGATGGTGGTGGGAAAACCCAGAACACAAAGAGTGTGGATTGCACAAAAAATAAGAGAATAGTAAAGGAAACAGATGATAAGTGAAGAGAGATTGACTCATTTAAAACAATTAGAAGCTGAATCAATACACATTATGAGAGAAGTCATTGCAGAGTTCCAAAACCCAGCAATGTTGTATTCTGTAGGAAAAGACAGCTCAGTCATGTTACACATTTTACAAAAGGCTTTTTATCCAGCACCTCCACCATTACCTTTGGTACACGTGGACACCAAATGGAAGTTTAAAGAGATGATTGAGTTTCGAGACAGACGAGCAAAAGAAGTGGGGATGAAACTCATAGTTTACTCAAATCCAAAAGGAATTGAGATGGGTATCTCACCTTTTACACATGGAAGTGCGGTACACACAGATATTATGAAAACGGAAGGATTAAAGCAAATGCTTGATATCCAAAAGTTTGATGCTGTTTTTGGAGGAGCCAGAAGAGATGAGGAAAAATCTCGAGCCAAAGAGAGAATTTATTCTTTTAGAGATGAAAACCACCGATGGGATCCCAAATGCCAAAGACCCGAACTTTGGAATATTTACAACGGAAGACATAAAAAAGGTGAGTCTATTAGAGTTTTCCCATTATCAAACTGGACCGAGCTTGATATTTGGCAATATATCTATTTAGAGCAAATCCCTATTCCTGATTTATATTTCTCAAAAGAAAGAGATGTGGTGGAGTATATGGGTACAAAAATTATGGTTGATGATGAGAGAATGCCAGAAGAATTACGAAAAACAGCCAAAAAAGAGAAAGTAAGATTTAGAACACTTGGGTGTTATCCTCTCACAGGTGCTGTAAATTCAGAAGCAACAACATTGCCTGAAATCATTCAAGAAATGTTGATTTGTACAACCAGTGAAAGACAAGGAAGACTTATTGATAGCGACGGTGAAGCATCAATGGAGAAAAAGAAACAAGAGGGGTATTTTTAGCCTTTGGCTAAAAATAGTATTCAGGGTTTAGAGTTCAGGATTCAGAAAGGAACTTTATGAGATGTGAAAAGTTAGATGTATGGAAACGAAGTGCCAGACTGAGTGTAGAAGTTTATAAAGCTTTTGCCAATTGTAAGGATTTTGGATTTAAAGATCAAATCACACAAAGCAGCTTATCAGTTCCCAGTAATATTGCTGAAGGTATGGAAAAAGACTCTAAAAAGGAGCAAAGCAGATTTTTGGAAATTGCTAAAGGTTCCTCTGCTGAACTCATAACCCAAATCTATATAGCAATTGAGATAAGTTATATAGAAAAACAAATTGGTTTATCTTGGAAAAAAGAGATTGAAGAGATACTAAAAATGCTTGTTGGATTACAACAAAAAATCAACTCAGAGTCTGAACACTGAACCCTGAGTACTGAAAACTAACATTAAACGGAGTGAAACAATATGTCGCATAAGTCAGATTTAATTGCACAAAACATAGAAGCATATTTAAAAGAACACGAAAATAAAGAGATTCTACGATTTATTACGTGTGGATCAGTAGATGATGGAAAGTCAACGTTAATTGGAAGACTCCTTTATGATTCAAAGATGATTTTTGAAGACCAATTGGCTTCAATTGAAAAAGATTCTAAGAAATCTGGTACAACGGGGGATAAAATTGACTTAGCCCTTTTAGTCGATGGATTAGCCAGTGAAAGAGAACAAGGTATTACCATTGATGTTGCGTATCGATTCTTTTCAACCGACAGAAGAAAATTTATCATCGCAGATACTCCAGGTCACGAGCAATATACAAGAAATATGGCAACAGGTGCAAGTACTGCGGACTTAGCTATTATCTTAATTGATGCCAGACAAGGGGTTTTAACACAAACAAAAAGACACTCTTATATTGCTTCACTTCTTGGGATTAAAAACCTAATTGTAGCCATCAATAAAATGGATTTGGTGGATTTTAGCCAAAAACGATTTGAATCAATTAAGAAAGATTATGAAGAGATTATTCCAAATCTTCCTCATTTTGAAGAGATTAACTTCAGTTATATCCCAATTTCTGCTTTAGATGGAGATAACATTGTATCAATCTCTCCAAAATGCAGTTGGTATAAAGGTCTTCCTTTAATGGGATTATTAGATACTCTGCCAATTCATAAAGATGAAAACGACGATTTTAGATTGCCCGTTCAATATGTCAACCGACCACACCTTAACTTTAGAGGGTTTTCAGGAACAATTGCCAGTGGTAAAATAAGCGTAGGTGATGAAATCACTGTTTTACCTTCAAGAAAAACTTCTGTGGTTAAATCAATTGTATCAAATGATATAAAAGATTTAAAACCACTTGGAAAAGATGAAGCCGTAGAGAGTATGGAGAGTGCCTATGCACCAATGGCAACAACCATTACACTCAAAGATGAAATTGATATTTCACGAGGAGATATGATAGTCAAATCAAACTCAATTCCACAAGTTTCAAATAAACTGGGTGTTATGGTCGTTTGGATGAATGAAAAACCCTTAGAGTTAAATGGTAATTATATTATTAAAAGAGCCACTTCAGTTATTAATGGTACGTTTAAATCAATTGAATTTAAAAAAGATATTAATACCTTTAAAGAGATGGCAACCGATAAATTAGAGCTCAATGATATTGCCAAATGTACATTGGCGCTGGATCGACAAATTGCTGTTGACCCCTACAATAAAAACCGACATACTGGAAGTTTTATTATCATTGACCGATATAACAATACTACGGTGGGTGCGGGAATGATAGTCGAAAGTGTTCAAGATTCAGAGTTCAGTCATCAGATTAAAGAGTATACGGATGCAGAAAAGGCTTTAAATCAATATATAAGAGATAATTTCCCTGAATGGGGTTGTAAAGAGATTTTTTAAGGATAAAAGATGGCAAAAGAGACAGCAGCACAACGCGTTGAGCGTATAAAAAAAGAGAAAGATGGTTTAGACGTATTAGAAAATATTTACGTCTATGCTGTTTTGGGTGAAGCAATTGACCCTGAAGATATTGACCGTTTTAAATGGTACGGTTTATATACTCAAAATAGGAATCTTCAAGATGAAAACGATGAAACATTATATTTTATGTTACGGGTTAAACTTCCTAACGGTGAGCTTAACTTAGAACAAATGTTAGCAGTTGCAGCCATTTCCAAAGAATATGCCCGAAATACTGCTGATTTTACTACTCGACAAGATATTCAGTTTCACTATATTACGGTACGCGATTTACCTGCTATTTTCAAAAAACTTGATGATGTGGGATTAAGTACGGTATTTGCAGCAGGAGATGTTCCTAGAAATGTGGTCACTTGTCCTGTTAATGGTATAGACCATGACCAAATTTGTGATGTCCGTCCCTTAGTTGAGAAAGTCAATGCCTATTTTGCAGGAAATAAAAATCTCTCTAATTTACCACGAAAATATAAGGTTTCTATTAGTGGGTGTAACAAGCACTGTATTTCACATGAAATTCAAGATTTAAGTTTTAGTGCCACTAAAATTGGTGAGACTAAAATTCTATTTGATGTACATGTCGGTGGTGGTTTGGCTTCAAACAAACAAATTGCTCAACACATTGGCTATGTTACTCCTTCTCAAGTTTTACCCACCGTTAAAGCGGTCACTAAAATCTATAAAGAGTATGGCTTTAGAGATAACCGAAGAAAAGCAAGACTCGGACATATTTTACAAGAGTGGGGAAAAGAGAAGTTTATTGAAGTATTGCATGAAAATATTAACTTTGTATTAAAAGAGCAAAACATTCAAAACTTTACACCCTATAAACAACGAGAACATTTTGGGATTCACGAAAGCACTCAAAAAAGTAAAAGCTATATTGGCTGTGCCATTAACAGTGGGCATATTGGGGCAGAGGGTCTGTTTGCTTTGCATGATTTACTCAAAAAATATGACGCCACTACGATTAAAGCCACGACAACACAAAATTTTGTCATACAAGATGTGCCTACATTAAAAGCTCAAGAGTTAGCCAATGAGTTAAAAACCATTGGAATTGATGCCAATCCATCGGCTTTTAAAGCTCGAACCTTAGCGTGTACGGGATTGAATTTTTGTAAGTTTGCCATCAGTGAGACCAAAGGTTTAGCCAAAGAGATTGTTGAGCATTTAGAGGCTAAATTTCCCGATTTCCAAGAACCTATTTCTATTAGTGTCAACGGTTGTCCCAACTCATGTGCCCATCCACATATTGTCGATTTAGGACTTTTAGGGTGTAAAGTAAAAGAAAATGATGAGACTTTAAGTGGATTTGAATTAATATTAGGCGGAAATTTGCAAGGGGTTGATAGCCAATTTGGTTTAAAGTCGGGAATAAAATTTGCATCATCTCAAGCAAAGTATGTACTAGAAGAGTTGATTTCTAAATACATTAACAGCAACGACAACTCTATTAGTGAATTTATTGTAAAGCAGGTCAATGACAAATAATTTATTTAAACCATTTTTTTCACAAAATACAAATAAATTAGAATACATCAAATACAATACCATTGGTATTCATAAAACCCAATACTTTGACTACACAGCCTCAGGATTGGGTTTTAAACCCATAGAAAATAGAATCTACGATGTGCTAAAAACCTATGCCAATACGCACTCAAAAGAGGCTTCTATGGCAAATATTACGCACACCTATTACGAACATGCCATCCAAAGTTTACACGCTTCATTGGAACTTGATGATACGTTTGTTATTTTACCCAGCGGTTGTGGAGCAACGGCAGCCATTAAAAAGTTTCAAGAGCTTTTAGGGTTATATATTCCACCTGCTACATTAAAACGACTCAATTTGAACGTTGACAAATCGGCTTTGCCTTTGGTTATTGTAGGACCATACGAACACCACTCCAATGAAATAAGTTATCGAGAAGCTTTATGTGAAGTGCAACGAATACGATTAAATGAAGAGGGCTTAATTGATTTGGTTCAATTAGAAAAAACCCTACAAGATAATCAACACCGACAAATTATTGCCACATTTTGTATTGCATCCAATGTTACGGGAATTATTACGTGTTATAAAGAGATTTCTACCTTATTACGACGCTACAATGCTTTGGTTTGTTTTGATGCGGCTGCAAGTTCTCCTTATATGAACATTGATTGCCACTATTACGATGCCATGTTCACTTCTGCACATAAACTCTTAGGAGGTCCTGGAAGTTGTGGATTGCTTATTATTAAAAAAAATTTGGTGGATACCACTTTGGCTCCCAGTTTTTCAGGAGGGGGAACCGTTGAATATGTCAATCAAAAAGAGGTCATTTATCAAAACGATATTCAAATGAGAGAAACCGCTGGAACTCCTGGTATCTTACAGCTCATTCGTGCCGCACTGGCATATCAACTGCGCAATGAAATTGGCTTTGAGTTTATCGACCAACGAAAAGAAGAGCTGCTTCAATTTCTTCTTAATAAGCTTAAAACCATTCCCCATATTCAAATATATGGCAACCAAAATGCCAAAAATATTGGTATAGTTTCTTTAAATATTGGACAAAACAATCCCTATAAAGTGTGTGAATTTTTATCTTCAAAAGGGGTTCAAACACGAGCAGGTTGTTCGTGTGCAGGACCCTATGGGCATGATTTATTGGGATTAAAAGACCAAAAAGATTTGGCAAAAAAACCAGGGTGGGTGAGAATTTCTATTCATTATTCTCAAACCAAAGAAGAAATAGAAAAATTATTTGAAGCCATCCAAGGTGCCAATGTACTGTAAAAAGAGATTAAAGAGTATTCTTTTCTCTTTTCTTTTCATTTCTGTTAGTGCGTTTGGCAAACCTCTTTCTTCGCAAAGTATTATTCAAGAAGCATTAAAGAAACAACTTTATACCCATGTTGCTTGGCAAAGTTTACTTCACTTAAAATCAGACAGCACTTCATATATCAGTGATCCAACTTTTTTGCTGTCCCATGAGGATTTCTCTTCTGAAAATGAACTTCGTAAAACACTCGAATATTTTTTTATTAACCCTCAAAATATTTGCCAATTTCCTGCACGTTTTTTATGGTTATCTCATCATCTGCCTTTTGACAGTGCTATTTTCAATCTCAATACCTGCAAGAGTTTCCAAAACTATCTTTCGGCGATGCCTTTAGACACAGTTAAACTGGCTTTTGCTTCAGAAGAAGTCTCATCACTTTCAAGTATGATGGGACATGCATTTTTTAAATTGGAGTCACACAATCCTCAAGCAAATCTGACTCAAAAAGCCATTACTTTTTATCCTAAGATTCAGACCAATAATATTCCTTCTTTAGCTATAAACAGCACTCTTTTTGAGTTAAAAGGAAATTTCATTATTCAAGATTATGAAAAACAAGAATGGGAATATTTGCAAGAAGAAAACCGTAATATTTGGGAATATACGCTTCGTTTAAACACCTATCAAAAAGAGTTGATGGTCTATCATTTTTGGGAGCTTTCACACACCAAGTTGCCTTACAATTTCATCCATTATAATTGTGGAACGCTTATGAATACGATACTTAGTATTACCCTTGAAAACCAAGATACCCATCTGAATCTTTGGGTGACACCCAAAGATGTTGTTGCAAGAGTACATACTCAAAATCTTATAACCCATACCCAATTGACCCCTTCAAAACGATGGGAATTACACAAGAATACATACCATGTTTCTGAAAGTCTGCAAAAAGAACTTGTACATGCCGTTGATACTCAAAATACTCAAGCCTTAACACAATTACTTTTAACAAATGAGCAAAATGCCTCCTCCTTTGCTTTGGCATATGTCGAGTATATTTACTATAAAACAACTCAAAAAAACTCACAAGAGTATCAAGAATTAAAAGAGAGTATCCACTCTATACAAAAACAAGAAACATCACTTTTAAGCTATAAAAATCCCACAGAATCTCCCTATGATACGCAAATATCTCTTATAAAAAACAGTAAAGATTCAACAGTATATTTGGATATTCTACCCACAACACACACCTTGTATGATAACAATGAAGAGTATTTTGGAGAGAGTCATCTCAAAATTGCCCATTTACGTTTGGCATTAGATGAAAAGATTAAGATTGATGATTTTATTTTATTTTCAATCAGAACATTACTTCCGTATGATGCCTATTCAAAATCATTGTCCAAAGAGATTGAAATCAGCTATACCAAACATTATGATAAGTATTTAAACTCTTTTCACTCTTACAACCATTTCATGGCATTGGGGCAAACGTATGAATTACACCCAAATATCTTGTCTTACTTTTTATTGGGAATAGGTGTGGGATATGGACAAGATAAACTCTATGCGTATGCAAACCAAGAAGTAGGGGTGATTTTTTATGCCAACAAATATTTAAAAACTGTTGCTAATTATACCACCAGCTATAACCATTTAAACGAACACTATTACAATAATACTTTAACTCTCACACAATCTTTATATCTGAAAAAGAATCTTCAAACAGAAATTTCTTTTAAAGAACAAAGTAATAAATCCGACCATAAAAACTATGTCTCAATTGCGCTTAAGTACCTCTTTTAGATGTTCGGCTACTCTAAACGCATTAGCATAAATCGTCCAAGTATAAGGTACACTTCCACCTGTGGGCATAAATGAAGCATCGGTGACATAAAGATTTTCAAGCGCATGGGCTTTGCAATTTCTATCTAAAACGGAGGTTTCTTTATCTTCTCCAAAACGGCATCCCCCTGCTACTAAGTTAGGAGGAGGACTTGAACTGATACTCATGCTAATAGTGCGTGCACCCATTTGTTCAAGTACTTTGACTGCTTTTTGGGCTAAAAACTCACCCACTTTTAAATCATGGGGATGGGCGTATAAATTGATTACCCCTACATTAACACCGTATTTGTCTTTTTGTTTTTCATCTACACTCACATAACAATCATCTGTGGGTAACCAGTCATTAAAGACTTCAAAGGTGAGTACTCTTGACGTAGTGATGGATTTTTTGATTTTTTCTTCTAAAGCTTTCCCCCATAAAATATTGCCTGAGTCATCATAGACTTCCCTCATGGCTTTGGAGATAATATTGGCATGTTCAAATAAAAAATCAATGGTTCCGCCTTTTTGGTGTTTACCCCCATTTTCATACTCATACCACTGTTGCAAACTTCGATTAAAAAAAAGCCCTCTTTGCATCAATGTTTTTTGTTCATCAAGGTTTAAATCCTCAAATATAAATCGCCCTTCGCCCACACCGCCTGCTGAAAAAATAAGATTCTTGCCCACTTGATTATTGTTATTTGCCAATCCATTGGGGAAATATCTGTTTTTAGAGTTTAACAACAAACGTGAAGTTTCAATGGCTTGAGCTGCCACCACAAAAAGATTGGCTTCAATGGTATGAGAATCTCCTTTGGCATCATAATAAAGAGCATGAGTGACTTTTTTATCATCACTTTTTAATTCATACACAAACGCTTCTGGAATTATTTTGGCATTGCATTGTTGCAAAAGGGCGGCTCTGGCACTTCCTTTTGCTCCTGTGGCACAAGGATAACTGCCACAAAAGTTGGAATATGAACAGACACTTCGACTTAACGCATTTTGAGGTAAAATGGCTCGGGGAGTGGGAATACTCTCATAGCCCAAAACATCACACGCTTTATCAAACCATTGTGTTACCCCATTTTCTTGCAAAGGCTTAAAAGGAAAATCCAAGCTAGAACGAGGTTCTAAAAATGAGTGTGCTTTGGCTACCCCTGATACTCCAATAACCTTTTCTACTTTGGCATAAAAAGGTTCTAACTCTTCATAAGAAATCGGCCAATCTGATACATTGGCACCTTTAATTTCACCAAAAGTACTTAAGAGTTTAAAATCATTGGGTTTTAAACGATGAAAAAAACCGCTCATCAAATTGGAACTGCCTCCCACCATTGAACCATTCCAAAAACTCCAGTTATACTCTTTGCCACTGTAAGTCGTAATGGTGCCATCTTCTGATTTTTCATTAATGATATGAAACTCATCTTCAAGCTTAGGTTTATACATCTCTCGCCTTGTAATGGCAAGTTCATCTTTACTGAAATCCTCTTCTTTATAATATTTGCCTTTTTCAAGTACGACCACATTAAATCCTGCACGACTTAACTCATACGCAATGGGAGCACCTCCTGCTCCACTTCCTACAACACAAACATCATATTTCATAAAAAAGCCTTTTGAGGTCTGGGATAGCCCGTTTCATGCTCCAACCATTTCCACCCTTTTTGGTCGGTATTAATCTCATAAATAGGATCACCCAAAATGGATTCCATGCTGTAAGCTAACATTGCATACATAAAACTATTGCCCCAACGCGTTTGTGAAATAGTTTGAAGAAGTGTTTGACGTTGTTCGTAAGAGAGTTTGGTATAGGTGTTGCCATAAAGAGTAATGGCTTCTTCATTAAGCCACTTTACCCCATTGCGAATAAATTGTTTGTCGGCATTGGATATCTTAGAGTGATTAAGTATTTTAAGTACATACAACGCACTGTTGGACTGTAATTGCTTAACTAAAGGCAATAAATCTTCTTGCAACAAAGCAATGGTTTGCAAAGGAGTGACCGTTGCAAAGAGTTTTCCTTTTGAAAACACTAACAATGCAACGGTTAAGAAGCTGTTTTTTACAAAAACTCTTCGGGTCATTATTTAATTTTTTTCACCAAAAAGTTTTCTGTCTAAACTGAATCTTCCTGCTCCGAAAGAGAAGAAAATCAATAAAAACAGCAGATAATATAAAGGAATTTCAAATCCATTATCTCCTGCACTAAATCCATTGCCTAAATGTACCGTCGTAATGGCAACAACCATAACCACCATTAAAGGTATGGAAATAATTCGCGTAAATAACCCTAATGTTAAAAGTACCACACCCACAATCTCAGTTGTGGCTGCCATATACGCATTGAGTGTAGGAAAAGGGATTCCTAAGGTTCCAAACCATTGTGAAACGGAGTTGATATCGCTCCATTTATTTATAGCCGGTTCATAAAAACCATACGCGACAACCAATCGGGCAAAGAACAAAGAGAGTGATTTGAAATATTCAGCAACAGATGAAAACATAAAATAGATTTGTTTGAGTTCCATGATATCCTCCTTATTTAATTCTCAATCATACCATATTTAAAAGGTGAGTTAATTAAGACACAAAGAGTAACATGATTTTAAAAGAGATACGAAGAGAGATTCTCTTCGTATGTACGTTTTATTTTCCTGCTCCACATTTACCTGAAGCTTTTGGCATCTCTTTTTTATCACCACCGCATTTTGATGCTGGCATCTCTTTTTTGGCATCTCCACATTTACTCGCACCACATTTTGAAGCAGGAGCAGCTTTTGGTGTACCACATTTACCCGCACCGCACTTCATGGCAGGAACTTCTTTTTTAGCTTCACCACATTTACCGGCTCCACATTTTGTATCTGCTGCACTTAAACTGCTTGCACCCATAAACAACATAGCTGCAAATAATAATGCCGTCATCTTAAACTTTTTCATACCAATCCTTTCTAAAATAGTTTCATTGTTATTGTATCATAAATACAAATGCCCTTAACCCTTATTTTCACAATTTATTTCTCGAAGTTTATCCAGTAACGTAAAGACTTTAGTGGCGCTTTGTTCAACATCCTTAGTGTACGTAAATATCTCTTCATTGCTGGCACCCACGGCATACAAATCAACGGTTTTTTGTACTTTTGCATGAACATCTTCATGCACTTTTAACAGCTCATTCCACGCTTGAGTTTGTGCAAATTTTTCATTTTTGTGTGCATTTATCCATTTTCCCAAATCACATTCATTGTGAGTTTTTACCGTAAAGTTTTTCCCTACTCCACAATTATTGAAATTGTTATCTTTAAAAACTATGTGGTCAGACTTTAATTTATTCGCCGTAAAAATCAAAGCAGGGTCACAAATACGTTTTTTGGACATTTCATTGTATGTGGTATTGCTCACCGCATTTTTGAGTTGTTCTACGAGTTCTTGCGTATTTTGTGCCATTACACTGATATTTGAAGCCAAAGAGGCATTCTCTTGTGTGGCTTTATCCAACGAGTTCACCGTATCATTGATTTGAACAATCGCATTTTGTTGCTCTTTGGTCGCATTGGCAACTTCTTCAATAAGCCCAATGGTTTGATTGATGTTATCATCCAACGCATTGTACCCTTGCAACATTTTATCGGTCACTTCTTTACTCATATTGGCTTTTTGTGTCGCGCTTTCAACAATGGCTTTAATCTCTTTAGCCGCATCCGCACTTCGAGTTGCGAGGTTTCGCACTTCTGCTGCAACAACTGCAAAGCCTTTTCCTGCTTCTCCTGCCGTAGCAGCTTCAACAGCAGCATTAAGTGACAAAATATTCGTTTGAAATGCAATTTGATCAATAACCGTAATGGCTTCTAAAATAGAATTAACTTCACTGCTTAACTCATCCATAGCCTGTACAGTTTGATGCGCCAAATTTTTCCCCACTTCATTGGCTTTAGTTACACTGTGTGCGTGTGTTGTCATTTTTTGAGCATTGGCACTGCTTTGTTTAATCGTTGAGGCAATCTCTTCAATGGCAGCAGCTGTCTCTTCTAGTGATACGGCTTGTAAATTTGAAGATTCACTCAGTTTTTTAGAGGCATTGGATAACTCTTGTGAACTGTATTCCAACTTTGTATTTGAACTGTCAATTAACGCCATAACTTCTGACATCGTTGATTGTGTTACTTTAATTCCATTAAACAATGAGGCAATAAGCCCCGTACTTCCTTCAACACTTGGAATGGCTTTATCGTATTTGGCATGAGAAAGTTCCACTAAGGTTTGAGAAAGTAGCAACAAGTTTTGACTCATGGTGGTAATCATATGATTAATTACTGTAATTAAAGACGCCACTTCTTTAGAACTCGCCTCTTTTTTAATGGTATCATTAAACAATCCCACATTGACTTTTTCAATAACCACTCGAGCCTCATCGATAACATCTTTGTCTTTTTCCATTCCTTTTTTAATAGAAGCTAAGTATTCATTGAAGCTTTTAACCACATCGCCTATTTCATCGTTATTTTCAACTTCTATATACGAGGATTTCGTTCGACTCTCTTTTACGCTGTTGATGGCTTCTTTTAGGTGCTTAATGGGTCGAATAATATTGGTTTTCATATTAATCAACGAGATAATAAAAATAACAATCAAAGAACAGGTCAAAAGACTCAAGGCAATAAAAATCAAATTGGTCGCTTTATCAATCGCCAAATAGACAATTTCATGCGGACGAGCAACAATGGCAATCCCTAACTCTTTGTCTTGAAAATCTTTAATCTGTACAAAAGTGTACGTATAATCTTCAGTGCTGATAACCCCTTTTTGAGTTAAACTTTTAAAATCAATCGTTTTAACCGCTTTCATAAACGGTTCATTAAAGGCTTTTTGGGAAACAATATACTCTTTTAAAAGCAACTTTTCATCCACTTTGCCAATTGCAAGGGATTGGTGCATTAACAGTAAAAAACCATCTTGATTTTTTTCAAACTCTTTGACAACCGAGTTAATGCCTTGCATAAACTCTAAAGAACCTAAATGTTCTCCATCATCCCCAAAAATAGGAACAACGGAACGGATACTTAACCCAGCTACTCCACTTTCAAACGTATTAATCGCTTTTTTTGTGGCATTAACTTCAACAATACTGGCTCGAAATGAACTTAAATCATCCCCATATTTTTGAGGCATCCAACTTCTTAAAAACGATTTATTGTCTTTGGTATGTACGTGTACTTTGATATTTTGAAAAGGGGTATTCTCTTTCATACTTTTTGAAAGATTTGCCAACGCATTTATCGCCAACTCTCGGTTGTTATCTTTCAATGCTCGTTTGATGTCATGGTCATTGGCAATTGAAATGGCGTTGGAAACTCCTACATCAAACTTTGCTTGGATTCTGTCTTTTGCCAACTCTTGTAAATTGGTGGTAATGTTGGTATAGACATCTTGTACTAATGTTTTCTTATAACTGTTCAATACGAAATAGCCTATGGCCATCGCTACAAATGTTACAGATAAAGAAATCAATGTAAACTTTTTTGAAATGGTCATGTTAGTCAAAACTTACTCCTTGTTTTTTGTCACTTTGTGTCACGCATTATATCTTCAACAATCTTACGCTTTCATTTTAGTTATAAATTAATAAATTATTATATAATAGCTTATGAGATTTTTACTTTTTGCCACACTCTTTTTATTGGTTTTTACCCTATTAACGCTTTTTATTTCTAAGCGTTTGGTCAATAAGTTACACTTTAAACCCATTTACAAACGGGCATTTAATATTTTCTTGAGTTTTAACTTATTGGGAGTATTGGGATATATGCTCTTTAGATACTATCCCGTTGTACCCAATTTCATCTATTTTTTATTCAGTATTCCCATTGGTGTCATTTTTCTTTTATTTACCACTACGGTAATTTATGAACTGTTTAATTATCTTATTCGTATCACTTCAAAAGAGAACGGAAGAAGAGAGTTTTTTAAAAAGTCATTGGATTTTAGTGCTTTAGCATTGGCAAGTGGTATTAATGCCAAAGCCTTATACAACGCCAAACACATTGAAACCCAAAACGTAACTGTCAAATTAAAAAATCTAAAAAAGAGTTACACTCTCGTACAACTAAGCGACATTCACATTGGGGGACTTATTGACAAAACATTTATGGCTTCACTGGTTAAAAAAGTCAATGACATTTCGTGTGATGTAGTTGTCATAACAGGTGATTTAATCGATACGGATATTAAATACGCCAAAGAAGCCGTAGATGAACTGCAAAATCTTAAAAGTACCTATGGCACTTTTTTTATCGTGGGCAATCACGAGTATTTTCACAATATCACCGTTTTACTTGATTATCTTACATACATAGGCATCAACGTTTTACACAATGAAAGCCACTATATTGGCAACGACAATGAAGGCTTTAACTTAGCCGGTGTGTATGATATTTTCGGATACCGTATTAAGGCGTTTGAACCCAACATCAAAAAAGCCTTAGAACAAACAAAAAAAGACTCCCCTACAATTCTTTTAGCTCATCAACCTAAATTTATAGAAGAAGTCCCTTCTGATGTGGATTTGGTTTTAAGTGGTCACACCCATGGAGGACAACTTGTTCCTTTTAATGTATTGGTCAAACTGCAACAACCCTATGTAAAAGGTCTGCACCAACACAATGAGTCAACACAAATTTATGTCAATAAAGGCACAGGATTTTGGGGACCACCCATGAGATTGGGTGCGAGCAGTGAGATGACGGTATTAACACTGATTTAAGTCATTATCTTGATAATATTTTTATATAACACAATATTTTATTAATACCATATTGATGTTTTTTGAATTATACTGACTCTAATTCAAATCATAAAGAGAAAATAATGTCTGTATCCAATATTATTATGCTATGCATATTAAGCTTCTTAACATTTGTTTTATTACTAAAGTTACCAAAAGCCTAATAATGAAAAAACTTCAACTCTTTTATTTACACTATGCGTATATTTTCAAAGCGCTGAGTATATTAGCAGGTATTACCCTTATTAGCCATCTGTTTAGAGATTATTTGGATATTATTAATATCGGGCTAATTCATATTATCCCCGTTGTTGTGGTTGCGATCCATGGGAACATCAAAGCCACCATTTTTATTACATTGTTGAGTGTAATTTTCTTTAATTTTTTATACATTCCCCCTTTATACAGTTTCACTGTACACAATGAATTGTATATTTGGAGTTTTATTATTTTTGCCATAGTAGGATGGATAATTACGGTTCAGGCAAAAAACTTAAACACACAAACCAAACAAAATGAACTCAGAGAGAGTCTTTTACATATTATTTCACATGATTTAAGAACACCACTTTCTACCATTCATGGTACGATTAATCTGATTTTATCACATGAAAATCTTAAACAAGAAAACATTAAAAATCTTTTGGAAGATATAAATTATGCTTCCATTCGAATGAAACGACTTATTACCAATTTATTGGACAGTGCCAGATTGACCAATGGGGATATTGATTTAAAACTTCAATGGTGTGATTTTGAAGATATTGTAGGAGTTGCTTTGGCTGAATTTCCACAAAAACAAAATGAAGATTTGCTTCAAGTTAAAATCGATGAATTGGGTTTATACTGGGGCGATAATATTCTTCTGACACAACTGATTATTAATTTATTGGACAATGCTTTTAAATACTGTAAACATAATACCGTTATACACTTAGAAATTCTTAATCTTAATACTTTTATTAAAATCAAAATTTTCAATGAAAGTGACCAAATAGACAGCAAAAAACTCAAAAATATTTTTGATAAATTTTATCGCTTTGAAGATACTAATGATATTTCTGGCAGTGGCATTGGTTTAGCCATTTGCAAAAGTATCGTGAAATTACACAATGGTGATATAAAAGCTATTCCTAAAAACAACGGTATTTCTATTGAAATTGAATTACCCATTACCAAAAAGGCAACCTTAATATGAAACAAATTATCCAAATTATTGAAGATGACCCATCGGTTAAAAAACTCTTAGAAATCACTTTTAAAGAGTATGGTTTTGAGTATGTTTCGTGTGAAAATAAAAAAACTGCTATGATGACTTTTTTAGGTTACAATCCTGCTTTACTGATTGTGGATTTGGGTCTTCCCGATGGTGATGGCAAAGAGTTTATACATCAAATCAGAGAAATATCCAAAATCCCTATTATTGTCTTAAGTGCCAGACACGATGAAAAAGAGATTATTGCAGCACTAGATGTGGGAGCAGATGATTATATCACCAAACCTTTTTCTGTGAACGAACTTTTAGCACGTATTCGAGCCACCTTGCGTCGTAATATCAATGAAGAAAGTCTGTGCGATAAAGTGGTGTGCAATGATTTGGAACTGGATATTCTTACTCGTGATATTTACTTTAAAAAAGAGAAACTTAAACTCACTCCCATTGAGTATGAACTTTTAAAATATTTTTTACTTCATCCCAATAAAACGCTTACTCACAAACAGATTTTAAAAGAAGTTTGGGGTACAGGATATCAAAATGAGATGCAATATTTACGCACCTACATCAACACTTTACGCAAAAAAATAGAAGATAACAGCACCCGACCTAATTACATTAAAACAGAATCGGGTATTGGGTATCGTTTTTCTTGTACCAAAAATCAAGGCTTTTAAGATGCAACACCAATATGTCAAATCCATTTTTTTGGGCTATATTATTATCATTACAATAGGAGCAATAATTTTATCACTTCCTTTTTGTCATATAGGAGACCTTTCCTTTATTGATGCGTTATTTACAGCAGCCAGTGCCACCTGTGTAACGGGATTAATTGTTACGAGTACTTCTGAAAACTTTACATTTTTAGGAGAACTGATTATTTTACTTTTGATTCAAATTGGCGGAATTGGGTATATGTCATTAGTCATCATCTTTTTTTTGTTTATTCGCAACAGTTTAAGTTTGGATGAAAAAAGAGCTATGAAACAATCACTTGATTTGCCCGATTTACACGTAGGTTCTTTTGTCAAAAAGATATTTTTGGTGGTACTTATCATTGAATTTTTGGGTGCCCTTATCTTAACTTATGAATTTTCAGAACGTTACGCTTTTCTCGATGCCTTGTGGTACGGCATATTTCACAGTGTCAGTGCCTTTAATAATGCAGGATTTTCTTTATTTACTGACAGTTTAATGAGCTACAACAACAGTGCAATATCGTTACTTACCATCTCATTATTGGTCATTTTTGGAGGTCTTGGTTATTTTGTTTTAATTGAACTGTATGAAAACAGAAAATTCTCAAAACGCTTTACCATTCACACCCGTATCATGCTTTATGGCACATTTATTCTAATTGTTTTGGGCATAATCCTTTTTTTATCCATAGAGTGGAACAACCCTAAAACCTTTGGTGAATTATCCTTGTATGAAAAGATTTTAAATGCTTTTTTCTTATCCATTAATTTTAGAACCAGTGGATTTAATAGCATTGATATTGGTGCACTCAAAGACTCTTCTTTGTTTTTTTCAACCATTTTTATGATGATTGGAGCAGGGCAAGGAAGTACCGCAGGTGGGATGAAAATCACCACGGTGGCTGTTTTAATTATTACAGTCATTTACATTTTAAAAGAGAGCAACCAACAACCCAGTATTTTCAAACGCACCATTGACCAAAAAATCATCAATAAAGCGTTGGTTATTATTATGTGTTCCTCATTTTTTGTTTTATTGGCAGTTTTGATTTTGGTTGAAACACAAAATTTACCGTTTATTAAAATACTTTTTGAAGTGGTTTCTGCATTTGGAACAGTAGGCGTTTCAACAGGAAATGGCGATATATTAAGCTTTTCACAACAGTTTGATACCTTTGGAAAAAGCATTATTATTATTCTGATGCTTGCAGGAAGGTTAGGCGTTTTTGCTTTTGGTTTAATCTTAGTAGGAAAAGCAAAAAGAAAACATTTTAAATACCCCGTAGGAAGGATAATTATATGAAAACCGTTGCCGTAATAGGATTAGGAAAATTTGGTTTTTACATTGCCAAAAGTTTATCAAGACTCAATATCAGTGTAATTGCCGTTGATAATGATGAACAAAAAGTTCAAGAAATCAGTGAATACATTGACAATGCTTTTGTGATTGATAGTACCAATAAACATGCCTTAGAAGAGGTTGGGATTTACAACTTAGAAACGGTCATTGTAAGCATTGGTGAAAATATTGAAGCGAGTATTTTGACCGTTATGGCACTTAAAGATTTGAACAATAAAAATGTTATTGCTAAAGCCATTACCTCAATTCATGGTGAAATTCTTTCCAAAATTGGGGCGTTTAAAGTCATCTATCCTGAAAAAATAGCCGGAAGAATTTTAGTCAAACAACTCATAGAAAATATTACCGTGGAAGAGATTGATGTCAGCAATAGCATTAAAATGCTTAAACTTGTTGCCAATGAATCGTGTATCTTTAAAACCATTGAAGAAATAGAATCAATCCATAAACACTTAAAACTGGTTTCGTATAAAACCAACGGTCACTGGAGCATTGATATTGACCCTGCTTATCGAATCAAAAAAGATGATTTATTGGTCTTTTTAGGAGAATCTAAACATATCCAAGAGTTCTATAAAGAGATTTGTTAAAGAGTGTTTTTTTGTTTTATATACTCAATGAGCAAAATAGCATTGGATAAAAATGCTGCAAAAAGCAGTGCCAGAATGACTCCTTTGTAAGAAAAACTTACTTGCTCTATAAAAGTATTTGCGATACAAAAAGCAGTGGCTGTCCACAATAAAACATTTCCACCCACTGCCGTAGCAAAAAGATTGGAATCGGGCTGAGTTTTATTTTCTTGATAAAATAACAACAAAACCATTAAATTGATACCAAGTAAAATAATAAAAATACTCACATGAGGTTGCTGCAAAAAAGCCATACTCATATAAAGATAAGTGAAATTTAATGTCATAGATAACAGTATCAATGTCGCGATAATAACCTCTTTGGGATTCATTTTCACCTCTTATTTTTTACTGTTTAGAGTATAAAAAAGATAATGTCAAGAAATCATAAGTATGGAGGATTTTATATCAATATTTTATTAAAATTATTTCAACCACAAAAAAAGCAAGGACTCCTCCTTGCTTTTTACTCAAAAAATCGTGCTAAATTATTATGGTTTTAATGATTTAAGTAAATCAGTGAAAAAGAGATAACCAGTGCATAAATGGTCATTAAAATATAGTAGTCATCTCGGTTTTCTCTTAGTTTTTGCATTTTCACTCCTTCTTTAAGAAGGGCAAAAACCCTTCTTTACTTAATGGTAATAATCTTTTTATGTTTTTCTTCAGAAAGTTTGGGAATAACCACTTCTAAGACACCATCATTTGAAGAGGCTTCCACATTTTCAACATCAGCGTTGTCCGGTAAGGTAAAACTTCTTGTAAACTTACCAAATGCTGTTTCAACTTTGTAGTAGTCTTCTTCTTTTATCTCCTCTTTGGTTTTTCTCTCCCCTGAAATGGTTAAAACATTTTTATGAATATCTACCTTGATATCCTCTTTTTTAACCCCAGGTAAATCCACGTCAATATGATACGCAAACTCACCCTCTCTGGTATTCACCACAGGCACAAAACCACTTACCCCTTCACTTTTTTGTGGGTAAGTATCATAAAAGCTTTTTTCAAACTCTTTGAGTTGTTTGAATGGATCAAATCTTGAAATTAACATCGCTAACTCCTTTTGAAGGGCACCTCTAAAAATTAGAACACCTATAAACGCCAAAGGAGTGTTTCTAGGTTAAAGAGTTTTAAAGTAGGACTACTTATAGTAATTCAAGTTAAAACTCTTTAAGATAGGAATACTCATTTGTCGCCCCAAGGGTAGTACATTAAGGCACAATCTTTTAAAAAAAAGAGTCTCGAATTAGCTACGGCTAGTCCTTTACCTCTTTTTTTTAAAACCTTATACCTTACTGTACTATTTATAGGTATTCTAATTTTTAGAAGTGCCCTGAATTTGTTCTTGATAGTACTTTTATCAATTAGTGAAATTATAGCACACAATATTAGCACTTGTCAAGACTAAGTGCTAATATTTTTAGCAAATTATGTATAAGAGTGCTAAGTAATGAATTTATTGGCATAAAAAAAGGAGAGACAACCTTGTCTCTCCTTTTTTACTGTCACAGAGCTTTATCTACTCAAATTTTGCTTTTTTTGCTGCTCTTTTTCTCAACATTGAAACACGTTTCAAGTTTCGTTATCGCAGAGTGTTTTTATGCAAATTTCTCTTTTTTAGCTGCTCTTTTTCTCACCGTTGGGTCAAGTTCTCTTTTTCTTACTCTTACACTTTTTGGTGTAACTTCAACCAATTCATCGTCTTCAATCCACTCTAAAGCATTTTCTAAAGACATTGTTCTTGGAGGTACAAGTTTAATTGCTTCATCTGCTCCAGAAGATCGTACGTTTGATTGTTGTTTTCCTTTGATTGGATTCACATCCAAATCATTGTCTTTGGCATGTTGTCCAATTACCATACCCACATAAACTTTATCTTGAGGTTTAACAAACATTACCCCTCTGTCTTGTAAATTAAAAATCGAGTATCCAACGGCTTCACCGTTTTCCATAGAAACAAGCGCTCCGTATTTTCTTGATTCAACTGTTCCAGAATACGGTCTGAATTCTAAGAATGAGTGGTTCATAACCCCTTCACCTTTTGTTTCAGTTAAAAATTCTGTTCGAATACCAATCAATCCTCGTGCAGGAATTTCAAACTCAAGTCGCGTGTATCCCTCACCCATTGGTACCATATTGGTCATATTGGCTTTTCTTTTTCCCAATTTCTCAATAATAGCTCCAGAGAACTCATCGGGAGTATCAATAACCAAATGCTCGAATGGCTCCATTTTTACACCATTTTCAACTTTTGTAATAACTTCAGGTCGTCCAATACAGAACTCAAACCCTTCTCTTCTCATATTTTCTGCCAAGATACAAATTTGAAGCTCACCTCTTCCGTTGACTTTAAATTTACCTTCACCGTATTGCTCATAATTCATGGCAATATTGGTGTTCATTTCAGCAGCCAGTCTTTCGTTGATTTTATTTGACGTAACAAATTTACCTTCAGTACCTGCAAGTGGAGAATCATTAACTGCAAACGTAACGCTTAACGTTGGCTCTTCAATGTGCATAGGGTCAAGTGGCATTGGGTTTGCAGGGTCACATAAACTGTCACCCACATCAATCGTTTCAAAACCAGCAACAGCTACGATATCACCTGTTCCAGCAGTTTTGATATCAAATCGTTCCATCCCTTTAAAACCAATCAGTTTAGAGACTCTTCCTTTAATTTTCTCGCCGTCAGCTTTACATAATAAAACCGTTTCACCCATTGAAATGGTTCCGTTAAAAATACGAGCGATTCCGATTTTTCCAATGAAGTTATCGTAATCGAGTGTAAACACTTGAAGTTGTAAACCATTTTCATCGGCACCTTGTGGTTTTGGAACTTCTTTTAAAATGGTTTCAAA
The DNA here is from genome assembly GCA_002382325.1 of Epsilonproteobacteria bacterium UBA4036. Classification (GTDB taxonomy): domain Bacteria; phylum Campylobacterota; class Campylobacteria; order Campylobacterales; family Arcobacteraceae; genus Marinarcus. Next base: position 120,518 of record DGAG01000011.1, on the reverse strand, counting down.
TAATGGAGTTAAATCTTTATTTTCATCCGCTAAATCGTATTTTGCATATCCATCACGTGCAGCAGCATAAATGACTGGAAATTCCAATTGCTCTTCTGTGGCATCCATTTGAGCAAAAAGGTCAAATACTTCATCCACCACTCTTTCAGGATCTCCACCTGGTTTGTCAATTTTGTTTACAACAACGATTGGTCGGTGTCCTAAAGAAAGGGCTTTTTTTACCACGAATTTTGTTTGTGGCATTACTCCTTCTTGTGCATCAACCAGCAATAAAACCGAATCAACCATTTTTAAAACTCGCTCAACTTCTCCACCAAAGTCGGCGTGTCCTGGGGTGTCGATGATGTTAATTCTTACCCCTTCGTAGTCAATTGCAGTATTTTTAGAAAGAATCGTAATCCCTCTCTCTTTTTCAATCGCATTGCTGTCCATAACTCTTACATCAACATTTTGATGTGCTGAAAACGTTCCTGATTGTTTTAACAACTCATCAACAAGTGTTGTCTTACCGTGGTCAACGTGCGCGATTACGGCAATATTTCTGATATCTCTCATATGTACTCTTTAAGTTTAAAATTTTCGCGATTATACTAAAAAATAGCTTAAATTAAGTCAGAATTTCTTTAATATTTTCAGATATTTGGTAAAATATTTTTTACCTTTTTACAATATTTTAAGATTTCCTTTGCTATTATTCTCATAAGATTTGTGGTACAAATAGACATTTTTGAATTTAATTCTAATGTCATCTTTTCTCGGATAACAATACTCTTACCTCATAAAAGTACTATCCAAATTTCAAAATACAACTCATTGTTAGGAGGACTTGAATGGATTATTTCAAGCAGTTTAAACAAAATTACCTAGTGGCTTTTTGGCGACCTTTGCCTGCGGTTATTGCATTAGGAGTTTTAGCAGCATATTACTTTGGTCTCATGGGCACTTATTGGGCAGTAACCGGTGAATTTACTCGTTGGGGTGGACATATTTTACAACTTTTAGGAGTAGATATTAGCACATGGGAATATTTCAAAATTATGAAAATGGACGGAAACAGTCTTACACGAATTGATGGTGTAATGATTATTGGAATGTTTGCAGGATGTATTGCTGCGGCTTTTTGGGGCAATAATGTCAAACTTCGAATGCCTGCAAGCAATATTCGAATCTTTCAAGCCTTAATAGGTGGAATCATTGCAGGATTTGGAGCACGTTTGGGAATGGGGTGTAACTTAGCAAGTTTGTTTACAGGGATACCACAATTTTCACTGCATGCTTGGTTCTTTACGTTAGCCATGATTGTAGGTGTTTATTTAGGGGCAAAAGTAACGATGTTGCCCTTTTTCCAATCAAAATTTAAATTGCAAAAAGTGGCTTGTGCCAAAGAGTTGCCACACGATGCAAATAAAGTCAAACGCTTTTTTACCATTGGAACGATTGTTTTTATCGCCATGATTATATGGGCATTGTATCTTATTTTTGTAGCGAACAGTCCCAAACTGGGTGTTGCCATGCTTTTTGGAAGTGCTTTTGGGCTTTTAATTGCTAAAGCACAAATTTGTTTTACATCAGCATTTCGAGATATTTTTACCACGGGACGAAGTCAAATGGCAACGGCTATTGTCATTGGTATGGCCGTTTCAACTATTGGCGTTTTTAGTTATATCATGATAGGACAACCGCCTAAAATTATGTGGGCAGGTCCTAATGCTATTATTGGAGGATTGCTTTTTGGTTTTGGTATTGTTCTTGCAGGTGGTTGTGAGTGTGGTTGGATGTATCGAGCCGTTGAAGGACAAGTTCATTTTTGGATTGTCGGTATTGGTAATGTTATTGGGGCAACCTTATTGGCATTTATGTGGGACAGTTTTTCAATCTCTTTAGCAACGAGTTGGCCAAAAATCAACCTACTTGAATCTTTTGGTAATTATGGAGGACTGTTTATGAACTATATTCTTCTATTTTTACTCTTTTTATTGATTTTAAAATTAGAAAAAAATTATCGTAAAAAATTACAAGCAAAAGGAAATTAAACCATGAAAGAAACTATTATCCCAACATATCGATTGGATATGCAAGGGGAACCTTGCCCTTATCCTGCGGTTAAAACACTGGAAGCCATGGAAAATCTAAAAGAGGGTGAAATCTTAGAAATCATCAGCGATTGCCCTCAAAGTATTAACAATATTCCACAAGATGCCAAAAATCATGGCTATAAAGTTTTAAGTATAGACAGCAGTGGTCCAACGATTCAATATATGATTCAAAAATAGTATGAATAAAAATTCATAAAGTATTCATAACACTGTCATTTTTATATCCTACACTTCCTAAAATCAAAAAGGAAGTGTATGGTGTACCCCCTAAAAGCACTCAACGCCAATCGACTTAAAACTGCTTTAATCTGTTTTAGTCTTATTTTTTCTATTACTTCAATTTTTTTAATCAGTGCCATTTCAAATGGAGTGATTTTGATGTACTCCTCCATTTTAAAAAGTGACGGTGATCTTATCATCACACAAGCAAAGATTTCAGACACATTTTTTTCCAATGTCAACACCAATTTACTGCCTTTAATTGACGAAATCCAAGGAGTCAGTAAAACTTCTGCGGTTATTGTAGGAGCAACTCCGGTTGAAAACTTACCTATTGTAGCAGTGTATGGAGTCTCTTCAAATCGATTTGCCAACTATACCTTAGTCGAAGGTGCTTATCCTAACCCCAAAGAAGTTTTAGTGGGAAAATCCATCTATGAACTTCTGCAAAACAAAAATGAAATCCAAATAGCCAATCAGACATTTAGCGTTTCGGGAGTATTTGAAAGTGGCATTGGATTTGAAAATGGAGGAGTGGTTTTAAACCTTGAAGATGCCAGTTTGATTTTTAATAAAAGTGCTTCGATGATTATGGTCAATACCAAAGTTGACCATAATATGGAGACCATTAAAACCAATATTGCAAAGTTAAGTGCTGATATAGAAGTTAAATCAACAAAAAGTTTTGTAGAGAACTATAACCAATTTAAAATCATAAAAACCTCTTCCAATGCCGTTTCATTTATCGCCTTTTGTATGGGATTATTGGGGATTGTAAGTATTATGAGTATTACAATAAATCAGCGAAAAAGTGAATTTGGTATCAAACGAGCCATTGGAATTCCTATGAGAAAAATTATTTTTCAAATCATCAATGAAAGTTTTATTTTAGGCGTATTCAGTTTTATCAGTGCCTTAGCCCTTTCCTGTGTCATTTTATATTTTATTAAAAACTCTTCTTCACTGCAAGGGTATGTCAATGGTGAGATTTCGGTTTCTTTAGCATTTTATATCTTTTTAACCTCAATGACCATGGCAATTTTAGGCTCAATTATTCCCGCACTCAATGCCTCTAAAACCGATCCCGTGATTTTAATACAAGGCAACAAAATATGATACGAGCAAACAATATAACCCATATTTACAACCAAGACAAAGCCTTAAATAACATCAATTTAGAAATACGTAAAGGTGAATTTGTTGCTATTACAGGAGAGAGTGGAAGCGGTAAATCGACGTTGTTAAGCATATTATCCACACTCTTAAAACCAACATCTGGTGAACTTCTTTTTGAAGGTCAGAATTATAAAGAGATTCAAAACATTGATATGTTTCGACAACACAACATCGGATTTATTTTCCAGTTTCACTATTTGATTAATTATTTAAACATCAAAGAAAATATAAAAATTGCCAATGAAAACGCGAGTGATGAAGAAATCGATAAGTTACTGTCATTATTACACATTGAAAAACTGGGTTCTCGTTTTAGCAATGAGATTTCAGGTGGGCAACGTCAAAGAGTGGCAATTGCCAGAGCCTTAGTCAACAATCCTAAGGTGATTTTTGCAGATGAACCCACAGGAAATTTGGATTCAAACAATTCACAAAATGTTTTTGATATTTTCAAACAGTTACAAAAAAGTGGTACCACGATTGTAGTTGCCACTCATGATAAAAAATTGGCACATCAAGCCGATACCATTTACGAGGTGAACGATGGACAACTTTAATACTTTTATTCAAAAACACTTTAATATATCTTTGATATTTTTGGCTTTAGGCTTAGCATTTGGTTTGGTCTATTCCATCAATTTATTGGGCTTTAGCTTAGACTCTACGACACTGTTGCCCTCAAATATGAGATCCCTGCATATCAGTTTAATGCTGTATGGTTTTGTTCCATTGATGCTTTCCTATTTACCCTTTTTACTCATTCATAAAGAAATAGGAAGTTCAAAAAAAGGGTTACATTATCTCAACCTTTACACGATTTTTTGGTATATCTTTTTAGTTTTTATGACCAGTTCTTTGTTGTTTGGAAATACAAGAGGATTAGCATTTTATGATTTCCCATATGAACTTAATTTTATTTTAGCTCTTGCAGGTATTTTTTATGCGTTTGCTTTATATGAATTTATCAAACTATACTCCAAAAATCCTACTTGGGTTAAAGTTTGTTTGGGTGTAGTGGTTATTGCCCCGATTGCTTTATTAATTTTAATGAATCCTATCATTGGACAAGTTGAAAGTACCGTCACTGGACCTCATGGTGATAATACCTTGGGAATGAGTTTGGCATTAATTCCTTTATACTATTTAATCATCAAACTTTTAAACAAAGAAGAATTTAAAGCCCAATGGAACATCTTATGGATTATTCCTACGGTTTTTTATTTTGGTTCTGTTTTATATCGAAGTTTTTATATGCCTTTAACCTACAATCAAGAGTGGTTTTTACAATATTTAACCCTGTTATATGTGCCATTGTTATATCGATGGTATAAAGATGCCCATATTGAAAACTATGCCAAAAAAGCATTGCTTATTTCAATTGCCGCATTTTTATTTGTCGATGTACAAGGCAATATTTTGTTTATTCCAGAATTTAAATGGCCGTTTCATCGAAATGATTTGGTTATTGCACATGCGCATATTGCGATGGGAGTAGGAATATTTTTTATGGTAATTGCTATGTTTGTCTCACATTTTAATGCCTTGAAAAATATTCGTTTTTATTTTTTATATCTTTTAGGGCTTGTTGGTATCTTTGTGTCATTGAGTCTTTCTGGTTTTGTACAAGCAGGTGTCATCACTAACTTTGAGAGTTCAAACTTATGGGTACTACGAACACTTTTTGGTGCCGTTACCTTAAGCAGTTTATTGACGTTTATTCATTTTAAGAAAAAAGTATCGCACTTAGAAATGTACAATATTTTTGGTATTTTAGCCGATGGAATGGGCGGAATATTTTTAATCTTATTTGCCAGTTTTCTTTACCCTATTTTAGGCTTTGAATTTAGTGGAAAATATGAATACATTGTCTTTATTTTTGTCTGTTCAACAGGAATTATTCACTATTTGGCGTACAAAAAAATTTTACACCGAATCATTTTAACACAACTGACCGTCATCATACGCATAATGGTGAGTTCCGTTTTTTTTGCTCTGTTTTACAATAAAACTTTAGGGGTAGAAGCATTGGGTATTGCACTATTTGACGTCCTTTTTGCTTCATACTATTTAATCTTTTTATCTCAACATTTCAACCAGCCAAAGGAGATTCCATGCAAAAAATAGCCCTAATCTTATTTATTGCGTTTGAATTATGCTATTACTTATTGATTGCTCAAACAGGTATTGTAGAGTATTTTCATTCCAATATCTTTTTGATTGCTCCACTTCCTCTAGGAGGAATAATTGGTTCAATTTTAAGTTATGCCATTAAAATCCCAACCCAATATAAAATCAAACTTTTTTTATGTTTGCAACTTTTAATATCATTTTTTTATCCCAATTTATCAATAATTATGCTTTTTATTTTAGGGTTAAGCGTGGGAGCATTGGCACCCTTATTAATTAATGAATTAAAAAAAGCTCATGCCATTCAAATAGCTTTAGCCCTTTGTATTTCATATACCATTGGTACATTTTTATTTACTTATGATGTGGCACAAAGAGCTCCTATTGCTATTGGTTTAACTCTTTTAGTTTTAAGTGCTTCGATTTTTTTACCTCAAAAACAGTTACACCACAATGAAATTTCAAGTGACACCTTTTCACTTTTTGCGATGACCTTATGGATATTTTTAGATTCAGCACTGTTTGAATCTCTCTCAAGAGATATAACTATTTCTATTTGGAGAGATGGTTTTACTTTGCAAATTGCACTTTTTCATATCATAGGTGTAGTTTTTGCCTTTTATTTTAACATCGAGAAAAATCAAAAAGAACTTTTCATCATGTTATTGTTTGCCTTGAGTTATCTTTTTTATTTTATTCAAGAGGGATTTTTACTCTCAATCATCTATCCTTTTGTTATCTCATTTTACAATGTGGTGATTCTTCAAACGTTGAGTAAAAAAGATTTGAAAACACTCAGTATCTATATGGTTTTTATTGGGTGGATTGCCTCAGGTGGTGGTCTGTTTGTTGCTCTTACGGAGCTAACTCTTTTTATGCCAATTTTATTTTTATTGGCATTAATCAAAATCTTAAGCACACAACAAATTCAACATAAGGAAAAAACATGTTTAAATTAGTCTTTGTAGCACTTTTTGCCATTCTTGCAAATGCCAGTTCTTTGTCATTTCAAAATGGGTTTATTCAAGCTCATACTGAAGTGTTTGGTGATAGCAATATCAATCCAGCAACCAATAAAATCACCTCATCATTAACAATGGATGAGAGTTATGAAAGTTTAAAAGGTACGGTTTCTTTAGAGACGTTAGCATTAAAGAGTGATAATGACAAAAGAGATGCAAATATGTACGAACTGCTTAATGCCTCATTACACCCCAATGTCTCTTTTGAAATGACCAACGTATCTCAAACAAATGATGAATATACCATAGAAGGTAATTTAACACTCAATGGTGTTACAGCTCCTGTAAGCAGCAAAGCCATTATCAAAGAAGAAGGCAACAAAATCAATCTCTTTGGAAACTTTTCTATTTTGTTATCCTCTTACGGAATGAAACCACCCAAACTACTTTTTTTAACGGTACGAGATCAAATCGATATTACGTACACGCTTAATTATACGAAAGGTGAATAATGTTTAAAAAAACTTTTTTAATCGTATGTTTTATCACATCTGTGTTTGGAAGTTCAAGCTTTTCTGTCGGAGATAAAATTGGAAATTTTTCATTGTTAAATCAGTTCGATGAGAAACAAACCATTGATGGTTCTGTAAAAACTATGTTGGTCTCTTTTGAAAAAGGGACGGGTGCGGATGTCAATGAATTTCTTTCAAAGCAATCAACGGATTTCTTAAAACAGCATCATGCCGTGTTTATTGCCAACATTTCTGGAATGCCAATGGTCATTACAAAAATGTTTGCTCTGCCAAAAATGAGAGGATATAAACACCCTGTTTTACTGATTTACGATGAAAACGATACCCGTTTTAAATCGCAAGAAGAAAAAACAACGCTGTATCGTCTTGAAGAGGGAGTGATTAAAAGCATTGAGTATATCACACACGAAAATTTAGGAGAAGTTTTTCAATAAGATGAAAATTCCCGCTGTTCAAACCGTTGAAGTATTTACAGAAGCTCATCAACTCAATGGGCTTAAGATACTTCATCTCAGCGATTTGCACATCAATAAAAAAACATCTCTAAAAAGCATACAAGAACTCATTGATGTGTGTTCGTGTATTGCGTATGATTTTATCGCTTTAACGGGCGATATTATTGACTGTAACGTTCGTTTTATAAAAGCTCAACTTCACCTTTTAAATCAACTGAAAAATGTCTTTTTTATCAGTGGAAATCATGATTTAGTGTATGGTATTAATGATTTGAAAAAAGAGTTGGACACCTTTATCTTTTTGGATAATACCACAACGTTTATTGAATTTAAAAGTCATCACATTGCCATAGCTGGTTTAAGTGACCGCTTTTCACGATTTTTTGGAATCAAACGCCAAGAAGATAACATTATACAATTTTTACAAAAATATCCCAATGGAATTTTGCTCTCTCATCAACCCAAAGATTATAAGATTGCTCTCAAAGGAGATACTGATCTTTTTTTATGTGGGCATACTCACGGAGGACAAATTTATCCTTTTGGATATTTTGTACGAATTTTTCAACCTTTTTTACACGGACTTCACCATAAAAACAAAACCGCCATTTATGTCAATAAAGGTTTAGGGAACTGGGGAATCAACCTTAGATACAAAGCAGACAATGAAATTACGTTAATTAAACTCGTCAAAAAGTAATATTCATACTATATTCATATTTTTTTTATATAATAATTTTTAAATAATTTTCAAAGGTACCCATGAAGATATTAATCATTGAAGATGATGAAAAAATTGTCAACTTTTTAAAAAAAGGGCTCGAAGAGGAGTCCTATGTCATTGATTATGCCCTTAATGGAGATGACGGGTACTATTTAGCTTGTGTAAATACCTATGATTTGATTTTACTGGATATTATGTTACCCATAAAAGATGGCATTGAAGTGTGCCAAGCCTTACGAAAAAATCAGATATTTACCCCCATAATTATGCTTACAGCAAAAGATACCACGGAAGATAAAATTAAAGGGCTTGATATTGGTGCCAATGATTATTTAGCCAAGCCTTTTTCTTTTGCCGAACTTCTCGCACGAATTCGAGTACAACTTCGACCTTTAAACTCTTTTTCAACGGTGTTACATATTGATGATTTGCAATTGGATTTACTCAAAAAAAGTGCCCAAAGAGGAAGTGATACAATAATTTTAACCGCCAAAGAGTTTGCTTTATTGGAGGTTTTAATCAAACATAAAAACCAAGTGATTTCAGAAAGTTTGATTATTGAGAGTTTAAGCAATATGGAAGAGGAAAGTTTAAGCAATTGGGTCAATGTCTATATCTATCGATTACGTAACAAAATTGATAAACCTTACAACAAAAAACTCATTCATACACTTCGAGGCTTAGGGTATAAAATCAGTGATGAATAACTTTTCTATCAAACAAAAACTGCTGTTGTATAATATTATTATTCAATGTGTTATTTTAATCTTGTTTTCTTTTTCCATTTACAAAATCTTAGAAATTTCAACCTTGGATAAAATTGAATCGACGTTAAAAGTGATTGTCTTGGATGTTGTCGATGATATTTTCAAGCATGATAAAGAACTTTCAAGTCGAGTTTTTGATGAAGAAAAAGAGTATAAATTTGAGCCACTGTATATTCGTTTGATTGATAATCACACCTATGATGTTATCAATATTACAAGCAATTTCCCTTCAAATTTGCCTTTAAATACAGTAAAATTTAAAGACCTAAAAGAAGATGTAATTGATTTCCAAAACAGCAAAGCTTTTATTCTTAGTCGCATTAAAATCAAAATTCACGGTGCATTTTATATTGTTGAAGTAGCAACCAACAGTGACCATTTAAGTACTACCATGAATAATCTGTTTTATATTTTACTCTTTATTGTTCCTATTATTTTAATCTTTGCCATTAGTGGAGGGTATTTTTTAATCACAAAATCTTTTTTACCCATTGAAATCATGGTTAAAAAACTTAAAAATATTACGGCTATGAATCTTTCTAAACGGCTTGAAACCCATGGCAATAATGATGAGATTGATCGACTTAGCCATGAAATCAACAGTTTACTGACTCGACTTGAAATTGCCTTTGATAAGATTTCTCAATTTAGCAGTGATGCTTCCCATGAACTTAAAACCCCTTTGACGATTATTCGAGGAGAAATTGAAGTATCCTTACGAAAAGAACGCTCAAGCAGCGAATATGTACACACACTAAACAGTTGTTTAGATGAAGTTTTACTTATTCAACAAACCATTGATGATCTGCTTTTTTTAGCTAAAAATGAGACCGACTTCACCGATGCCTTTGATACGTGTTACAGTGATGAAATTATTTTAGACTCAATAAAAGAGTTAAAAAGTTTTGCTGCATTAAAACAGATTTCACTTAAACACCAACTTCAAGATAATGTCATTTTAAATGCGCATACTGCTTTGCTTAAAATTGCGTTGAAAAATATACTTAAAAATGCCATCAGTTTTAGTCATGAAAACCAAGAAGTACTTATTAGTACTTCTTGCAAGCCAGAGCATTTTTGCATACAAATTACCGATTTTGGTATTGGCATTGCAAAAAAAGACCAAGCCAAAATATTTGAAAAATTTTATCGCACCGATAAAAGTCGAAACAAAGAATCAGGTGGTACAGGATTGGGCATGGCAATTGTGGAAAAAATCATTCATCTGCACAATGCAAAAATTGAATTAACCAGTGAAGAAAACAAAGGAACATGTGTAACATTAACATTTAAAACGTTTCAAGAGTACAAAAATGAACATTAAAAAAATCGTTAAACTCAGTTTTATTTTAGTTGCTGTTCTTATTTTGTTAATCTTTTTTGCCAACAGCATTGTATTGCACCAAATTAAAGAAAATGATGTTTCTAAAACCAATATTGCATCTCTTGTTTCCATGCAGGAAAATATGAACAGTTTGATTAAAGAGATTTTATCAAGTCGCACGCATGAAGAATTAAGAAAAATTCAAAAAGAGTTTTGGACATATGAAAAAACATTTGAACAAACCAAAGAGAAATTTTTTGAAAAAGATAAAAATGATTTGTTTGATTATGTGATTAAAGACATCCATGAACATCCTATTATTCATAAACACTTGAATAATTTATATCAAAATGAAAAAGATATAGAAAAAGCATTTGAAAAAATATTTTCAATACAAACTCAAAAGATTCATTTAAAAGATTCATTTGAACAACACTACCCTCAAGAGAGTTATCTGCGAAATATTATAGAAAGACTCATAGGAAAAACCAAAGAGATTAACCTATTAACCCAACTGTCTGACATGAAATATTACAGTAAAGAGATGTTATTTCAACACAAAAATAAAGAGTATTTTGATAAATGGATTGCTAAAATTAAAAGTTTGCAACAAGACTATCCTCATGAAATATTTATACACTATCTTCAAGTGGCACAAACGTTAGGAGATTATATTTTAACTCTTGAATCCTTATATCAAAAAGAGACCCGTGTACAAAATGAAATTGATGCCATTATTCATGCCAATAAAAAAATCAATCAAGCCATTCAACAAAAAATTGATGCCCTATCAGAAGATTTTCTGAATATTACGTATTGGTTTGTTCTTATTTTATTGGCGTTAACCATGATTTTTATTACGCTTTTCTCTTACAAAGTTACTAAAAATGTAGCCCTTAGTGTGGATGAAATTGAGCAAAAAGTGAATGAGGGGTTACAAGAGATTAAACATCTTAATAAAGAGATTGAAGCCACTCAAAAAGAGGTTATTTTTACCATGGGCTCCATTGGTGAAAGCCGAAGTAAAGAGACAGGCAATCATGTAAAACGTGTTGCACAATACTCCAAAATATTGGCACTGCATTATGGGTTATCAAGCAAGGAAGCTCATATGCTTAAACAAGCCAGCCCCATGCACGATATTGGGAAAGTTGCGATTCCTGATGCCATTTTAAACAAACCAGGTCGCTTTGAACCACATGAGCGAACCATCATGGAAACACACGCTCAATTGGGCTACGATATGCTTAAACACTCCCAACGACCCTTGCTTAAAATGGCAGCCATTATTTCTTATGAACACCACGAAAAATGGGATGGGACAGGCTATCCTCAAGGTAAAAAAGGTGAAGACATCCATATTTATGGGCGTATTACTGCTCTTGCAGATGTTTTTGATGCATTAGGAAGTGACAGATGTTACAAAAAAGCATGGGACGATGAAAAAATCTTTGCTTTATTTAAAGAAGAAAGAGGAAAACATTTTGACCCAAAATTGGTGGATATTTTCTTTGAACACTTACATGAATTCTTAAAAATCCGAGATACTTTTAAAGATAATTAATATATCAAGAAAATGTCAAGATTATCTACACGATATCTTGATTACTCTTGGTTAAAATTCTTATTGAATAGTTAACACAATGGTTAACCATTAATTATTCGGTGGTTAATTCATTTCTTATACAATTCTGTATATTCAACCTGCAAGGATTTTTATGTTTATTACGCACCAATATCGTCTGATACTTTTAGTCTCACTTTTTCTAACACTTTTTGCTAACTTTTCTTTTTTTAACAATGTGGTACAGACCTATCCATTAACAGGTGTTAATATACTTTATGTGATTTCTGTGGGAATAACGCTTTTTTTATTTATAGCTTTTTTATTATCGTTATTTGCTTCAAAATATACTACAAAACCGATGTTGATTTTTATTTTAATGGTTTCAGCATTTACGGCATATTTTATGGATACCTATCACGTCATCATTGATTACAGTATGATTCAAAATTCAATACAAACCAATCTAAAAGAATCAATGGATTTATTCAGTACAGAACTGGTTTTTTATGTTATTTCTTTGGGTCTGTTTCCTTCATATTATGTTTATAGAAAACCTCTTATATATGAACCATTTAAAAAAGAACTTTATTCAAAATTAAAAATTTCTGGTCTCACTCTGAGTTTAATTGTTATTATCATACTAAGTTGCAGCCAGTTTTATACCTCATTTTTTAGAGAACATAAAACCATCAAATGGCATGCCAATCCAAGTTTTTGGATGTATAGCGTTGTTAAATATATCAGAATAAGCTTTAGCAGTGGAGAAATTATTGTCAATCCATTGGGGTTGGATGCCAAAATCAATGAAACACTTGAAGATAAAAAAGAGTTGGTAATTTTAGTCGTCGGAGAAGCAACCAGAGCTGACAGATTTTCACTGAATGGCTATAAAAGAGAGACCAATCCTTATTTAAAACAAGAAGATATTGTTAATTTCTCACAAATGTCTTCATGTGGAACATCAACAGCACACAGTGTTCCTTGTATGTTTTCTATTTATACCAAAGATGAGTACGACTATAAAAAAGGGATTACCACTGAAAATGTTCTGGACGTTTTAACCCACACCAAAGATGTCAGTGTGTTATGGAGAGACAATAACTCCGATTCCAAAGGAGTTGCATTAAGAGTTGCCTATGAAGATTTTAGTTCACCTAAAACCAATACCATTTGTGAAGAAGATGGTGAGTGCAGAGATGAAGGCATGCTTGTAGGCTTGGATGAATATATCAAAAAGAATAAAAATAAAGATGTGTTAATTATTCTTCACCAAATGGGAAATCATGGCCCAGCATATTATAAACGATATCCAAAACGATTTGAAAAGTTTACACCAATATGCACAACCAATCAACTTGAAAAATGTACACAAGAAGAGATCAGCAATGCCTATGACAACGCCATTTTGCACACCGATTGGTTTTTATCGCAAGTCATCAATTTCCTAAAACCCTATTCAAGTAACCATGAAACTGCGATGATTTACATGGCAGACCATGGTGAGAGTTTGGGGGAAAATGGTTTATATTTACATGGTCTTCCTTATTTTATGGCACCTGATACTCAAACACATGTGGCATCTTTGATGTGGTTTGGAGATGAATATAAAGAAGAATTTGATATAAAAACTCTTAAACAAAATGCCAATAAACCCTTTTCACAGGACAATTTATTTCACACACTTTTAGGTATTTTTGAAGTAGAAACTGATATTTACAATAAAAATTTAGATATTTTACATCCCGTCAGAAAATAAAAAAGCAAAGAGGAAAAATGAGAAACCAGCCAAAGTACAACTTTTTTAAGAATACCCAATATGCCTTGAATGGCTTAAAAGATTTAATTCAAACGGAAAACTCTTTTAAAATAGAGTTATGCATTGTTGTTCTTTTACTTCCTTTGATTGTTTTGCTTGAAACATCACTAAGCAATAAACTGTTTATGTTTATCAGCTTAATGGGAATGCCCTTAGCAGAAACTATTAACAGCGCCATAGAAAGAGTCGTTGACCTTGTTACTTTAGAACATCATGAAATGGCAAAAAGAGCCAAAGACGTTGGCAATACCATTGTTTTTTTAAGTATTGGTATCTTTGTTGTTGTTTGGAGCAGCATTCTTTTTGATATTTTTATTTTATAAGGCAAAATCATTGGCTTTGTAAAAGTGTCAAGAAACTGTCAAGAAACTCTCCTTCTTATCTTGAATTAAACATCTTATACTTTCACTAATAAAGATAAATTCAAGGAGAAAAAATGAAAATTATATTGACACTAATTGCTTTTTTAACTCTCTCATTTGCCTCAGTCAGTGATGAGTACTTAAGCAGTTTATATCAGCAAGCAAAACAAGAAAATCCCAATTTCTCAGGTTTTGAAGCAAAACGTGGAGAAGCTATTTTTACTTCAGAACATATGGGGAAAAAAGGGAAAATGATTTCATGTGCTTCTTGCCATGGAATGGATTTTACGCAATCACATCAAAACTTTTTTACAGGAAAAATCATTGAACCACTTTCTCCCAAAGCCAATCCCACTCGTTTTAGTGAGATTAAAACCATAGAAAAATGGCTCAAACGGAACTTCAATGATGTTTATGTAAGAGAAGGAACTGCACAAGAAAAAGGGGATGTATTAACCTACATCTTATCAAAGGATAAAAAATGAGATTTACACTATTTATCATTTTATTGACATCGGCTTTATTTGCAGATGGTTATGGCTATAGTAAAACTTCAAAAAAAGGAGTAGCTCCTGTCAATAATGCGCTTTATTTAAAAGAGTGTGGTTCTTGCCATTTTGCCTATCAAGCAGGACTATTACCTGCAAATGCGTGGAATAAAATGATGAACAATTTAGAAAATCATTTTGACACCGATGCCACATTGGCACAAGAAGATTGGATTACTGTTTCAAACTATCTTAATGCGAACAGTGCCGAGAAAAATATGGACTATAAACGAAGCAGCCGTATTGTGAACTCTCTTCGAGGGCGAGCCATTCCTGATTCTATATCAAAAACACCTTATATGATTGAAAAACACAATGAGATACGTCCTTTGTTAATTACGCAAAAAGAGGTCAAAGGAATTTTTAACTGTATGGCATGTCATACCACTGCTGACAAAGGCATTTACAGTGAGCGAGATATTAAAATTCCCAATTGTGGTCGATGGAAAGATTAAGGAGATTCTATGATTAAATCCTATATTTGGAGTTTACCTACTCGTGTATTTCATTGGCTTTTTGCACTTTTAATTTTAGCGGCATTTTTAACCGATGATGATAAGCTTTTGCATTATCATGCGGTTATTGGTTATGGCGTATTGATTCTTTTGACATTTCGTTTGGTATGGGGTTATTTAGGACCTAAGTACTCAAAATTTAAAGATTTTCCTTTTGGTTTTGACAAAGTCAAAGCATTTATGCTGTCTATTTTTAACAATGAGCAAAAATATATCGGACATAATCCTCCTGCTTCGTATGTGATGTTAGGGATGTTTATCGTAGTTTTTATCGTTATTGCCACAGGGGCATTAACTTTTGGCATACAAGAGGGAAAAGGGATATTTTCATTTTTAAATGACTCTTTTTTTAAGAAAATGGAACTTTTTGAAAAGTTGCATGAATTTTTTGCCAACCTTTTGATTGTTTTAATTGTAGCTCATTTGGGTGGGATTTTAACCGATAAACTGCTTCATGGCAAACAAGAAACCCTGCAATCCATTTTTACAGGCTATAAAGTCACTCAAGAAAAAAGCAGTATCACGTTAAGCCTTTTTCAAAAGTTTATTGCCTTTGTTTTTTTTGTAGCATTGCTCGCATTTTTGATTTTTAATATGATTCAACCTAAAAATATCTTGGTGGCTTCCAAATACCAAAGCATTGATTATATGGCTTTAAATGAAGTGTTTGTCAATGAGTGTGGTTCTTGCCACACCTTGTATCCACCACACAGTTTGCCCAAACACTCTTGGATAAGTATGATGAACGATTTGGAAAATCACTTTGGCGATGATGCTTCTCTTGAAGAAGAAGATCATGAAAACATTTTAAACTTTTTGGTGCAAAACAGTGCTGAAACTTCCACTCAAGAGATGAGCTTTAAAATAAGCCAATCTATTGGAAATAACGATATAATTGCAATAACTGACACCAACTTTTGGAAACATGAACACAAAAACATTCCCAAAAAGGTGTTTGAACACACACAAGTAAAAAGCAAAGCCAACTGTAAAGTTTGCCACAGTGATATTGAGAAAGGATTAATTGAAGATGATAAAATTAAAAATATTAACGCTTTTTTGTAGTCTTTTCTTAATATCGCCATTGTATGCCAGTCAAAAACATGAGACACACAATACACATATTTATAAAAATTTAGACTATCTACATCTTAATGCCCAACAAGAAGAGAAAATAAAAGCCATTTTAATTGCGTGTAAAAAAGAGTTTTCAAAATATTATGAGAAAAAACAAAAAGCCCATAAAAAACTGCAAAAATTGATGCAAGAAGAACATTTTGATGAAGAAAAATATGAAGACATTGCCGAAGATTTAAGTGAAGAAGCCATTGAATTAGAAGTCAAAATCTTCAAACAAATTCATGCGGTTTTAACGCCCCAACAAAGAGAGCAATTTTCATACTATTTAAAGGAGTGGGAAATTGAATAAACACGTACTTTTGATAGAAGATGATGTACAAATGAGCGATTTTATCGTGGAATATTTACAGGACTATGGCTTTACTTGCCACGCCTTTTATAACCCCAAAGATGCCCTTGAACAACTGCAACAAAATTCTTCATATGATATTGTGATTTTGGATTTAATGTTGCCTTTAATGGATGGCTTTGATGTTTTTAAAAAAATTAAAAGTATCTGCGATATTCCCATTATTATCTCGTCTGCCAGAGGGGATATTGGCAATAAAATTTTAGGCTTCGAGTTGGGTGCAGATGATTATTTGGCAAAACCGTATGAACCCAGAGAGTTGGTCTTACGCCTTGAACACATATTAAAAAAACAATACACCACTCAAATAAGCATAGGTGATTTTGTCATTGATAAACAAAATCGCCAACTCTTATTGGATAACTACCCCATTGATTTAACCAAAATAGAGTTTGAGATTTTTGTTTTTTTAGTTGAAAATGCCAATAAAAATCTCTCTCGTGAACAAATCTTACACGCAACCTCTTTGGATTTTAATACCAAAAATCGAACCATTGATATGCATATTTCCAATATTCGCCATAAAATTGGCGATGATTCCAAAGATCCCCATTATATTAAATCGGTTTGGGGCATTGGTTATAAGTTTGTAGGTTAATGATGTCAATTTCTAAAAAAATTGCCGTACTGTTTTTAATCAGTTTTGTTCTGATGAGCATCATTGGTTTTTGGATTGACAACATCAACTCCAAACGTATTGATGATTTAATCAAAGAAAAATATTTAAAAATCGCCAACGAACTGCTTTTAAATATTGATAATAAAAGTAAAATTGATGAACTGCTTAAAAAATATCAACTCAAACCTCTTAATTCTATAAAAAAACAAAATGAAATATTATATGAAAAAACACACACCTTTGGTTTTGTCTCAATACAAAAAGAGTCTTTTGAAGATGAGTTTATTTTACATATCAATTTTTTAGATGAACATCTTATTTTAAAAACTCCCGATGAACAAAATATCAATGACAAGCTTCAACTCAATGCCTTGATTTTTTTAGATATTTTTATTCTTATTCTTACTTTTGCTTATATTTTAAAACTGCTTTATCCTCTTAAAAGTATCACCAAAGAGATTGAAAACTTCAGTCATGGGAATTTAAGCAGTCGTATTAATATTACTTCAAACGATGAAATAGGAACGCTTGCAAAAACATTTAACTCCATGGCAAGTACACTTGAAAATCTTATTACCACACGAGAAGAGCTTTTAAGAGATATTGGACATGAACTGCGAACGCCCATTGCCAAAGGAAAGTTTGCTCTTGAAAAGATTGATGATTTTTCACAAAAAGAGTTACTCAAAAAGATATTTAAAGATTTAGAAACCTTAACCAATGAACTGCTTGAACTTGAAAAACTCAACTCTTCCAAACTTCATTTTAGCACTTTTAGTGCCGAAACCCTTATTCTTGAAGCATTAAGCAAACTTTATATCAACGATGAATCAAACATTCAATTGTATATAAAGGAAGATTTTAGAATCACAGGTGATTTACACTATTTGTGTTTGGCACTAAAAAACATTATTGATAATGCGTTAAAATATGCTACGTGTCTTCCTGTAACCATTGAAGCAACTGCTCATAGCATTTGTGTCAGTAACCATGGGAATCCTCTTGTAAAAGAGTTGGAACACTATTTAAAACCCTTTACTCAAGAACGTCAAGAGCGTGATGGCTTTGGATTGGGATTAAGTATTGTCAATAAAGTCATGCACAAACACCAATTTCATTTAAGCTATGCTTTTCAAAACCATCAAAACCACTTTACTCTGTTTTTTGTCAAGAAAATGTAAAGAGTTTCTTTCCTCTGTCTTGATACTTTTTCATTAAACTTTTTACCACTCATTATTGAGTTCAATTTAAACGCAAGAACAACAAGTTGTTCTCTTTAGGATTTCTCTTTTTAGGTTTGATTGATTCAAACCTAAAAAGAGATTAAAAAGGAAAGGTCCCTTTGAAATTGGGACAATTTAAAAGGAGAAAAATATGTTAAAAAAAGTATCAGTAACTGTTTTGCTTATCTCAAGTACTTTATTGGCACAAAGCAAAGAGCATCACAATAAACCTATGGGTGTAAAAACTCTTTCAAGTGAACTTAGAGTGGTATTATCTCAAGAGATGATAGCTTTAGAAAAAGCGATGAAAACAATTTTGTCCTCAATGATTGCAGGCGATTACACTAGCATTGAAAAAACCGCCATTAAGATTAAAAACAGTTTTATCTTAAAACAAAAACTCACTTCAACTCAAAAAGAGGAACTGCATACAAAACTGCCTCAAAGTTTTATTGCCCAAGACAGTGCCTTTCATAACGATGCTGCGATGTTAGAACATGTTGCCAATATCAAAAACCCTGAATTGACTCAATTTTATTTTAACAAAATGCTCAATGCCTGTGTCACTTGTCATCAAAGCTTTGCCCAAGAAAAGTTTCCTTTGTTTGAAGCTCTGAGTCAAAAACAAAATGTCCAACACCATAAATAAAAATCTTTGCAATCACATATCTCATACTTAAAGAGTTTCAAAAGCTCTTTAAGATTATTATTATCAATATCATTATAACATACTAAAAAATTATCCAATATTGTTATCATTGTTTAAGGAGGATAACCTGTATGACGTATATATCAAAAAAACAATTAGAAAATATTGGCAAGATTTCTTATGAAGAAAATGAAAATAAATCATACATAAAAGAGTCTGCTCTTATTGAAACGGAGTTAATGAATTTAAAAATTCTAAATACAAAAGTTGAAAATGGTGTTTACTTAAATATTATCAATAACCAAATTAAACAAGATTTTAAATACGAATCAGAAAGCGAAAAAGAGTTTTTACAATTAAGAATAATTTTGCAAGGCAGTTTTCAAAAATTATGTGATACCCATAACTCCGTTATTACCTATAAAGAAAATTATGTTGTAATTGATTATAAAGCAAAAAGCAAAACTCTGTTACTGTATAAAAAAAATGAACATATTAAATATCTTTGTATCTCATTAGGAGAAAGTTTTTTAAAAGAGAACAAATTTTTGGATGACATTTTAAAAAATAAAATCAACAACAATCCCTTTATCGAACTTTTTCTTCCTGAGTTAAAGTTTAAATATAATGAGCTATTTGAAAAAGATTATTCAAATCGTGTAGATAAGATATACCTCAAAAATATCACCATGGAATTGATTTTTTTTATTTTCCAAAAGATTCAAAAAAAGAGTTCATTGGCTTATACTTTAGATGAAGATGAAGTTCAAAGAATTTACAAAGTAAAAGAGATTTTAGAAAAATCATTTAAAGACAAATTAACTATTTCAAAATTAGCCAAAGAGGTAGCTTTAAATCAAACTAAGTTAAAAATAGGATTCAAAGAACTTTTTCATTCAACGATACACGATTATTTAGTAGAAATAAGACTGACCAAAGCAACTGAATATTTAAAAGATAAACACTACTCGATTAAAGAAGTTTCCGAAATGGTAGGATACACCAATCAATGCAGTTTTACTTTTGCTTTTTCAAAAAAATATCATTGTTCTCCCAAAAACTTCCAAAAAAACAATTAACATTGAGTTTTAAAAAATCGGATTTATAAAAAAATATATCGGATTTATAAAAAAGTATATTGATATTTGTTATTGAAATCATTATAATCCCATAAATTTACTTATCCTTATTTAAAATATTGATAGGTATTTACTTTAAAGGAGATAAATGATAGCTGTTCTTGAAAATTTAATGTATGAGGTTTCCAATACTTTTTTAGCCCCCATTTTGATTTTAATTGTATGTTTGTTTATCTATTCAATCTTTGAAATTGGTGTTTTCTTTTCTCAAAGTTTTAAAAGAAAAAAGAGTCAACACCAATACAATCAATTTTTAGAAGAAACACATGCAGAGTATATCAAAGGGTATCCAATTGTTAATTACTTAATTACTAAAGGGTTTAATGGCTGTGAAGATTTAGAAGTGTATGCTTATAAAAAACTGCAAAATACTTCTATTATTACAAGAATAACCCCTATGTTAGGACTTGTTGCCACAATGATTCCCATGGGACCAGCCTTAAAATCACTTGCTGCTGGCAATGTTCAAGGTATCAGTGAGAATTTGGTTATTGCATTTGCTGCCGTTATTTTTGCATTGATTACAGCCTCTATTACTTATTGGATCACAACCGTTCGGAAAGGTTGGTATGCCCATGAAATTAAAGATATCTTATATTTGAATCGAGAAACACATGAAACTGTTGCATGATGATGAGTCTTTAAACCCCATTATTTCAGCAGTAAATCTGGTCGATGTTTTTTTAGTCATTATCGCCGCTCTTTTGATTTCCATTGCACAAAATCCTTTAAATCCATTTAACAGTGATGATGTCACTGTCATTAAAAATCCTGGCAAGAAAAATATGGAAGTAATCGTTAAAAAAGGTGAAAA
Organism: Epsilonproteobacteria bacterium UBA4036; assembly: GCA_002382325.1. GTDB lineage: Bacteria > Campylobacterota > Campylobacteria > Campylobacterales > Arcobacteraceae > Marinarcus. The sequence continues at coordinate 99,394 of DGAG01000011.1, read as the reverse complement.
AATTGATTCATACAAATCAGAAGGCAAAATTGGACAAGGCGAAGGAACAAAAGCCGGTGTGGCTTACAAACTTAAAGATGGAAGTATGGTTTATGTCCCTGAAGCATCTCAGGATAAATAATCCATCGACAATTTTGTTTATATATAAAATACAATTTTTAAAAAAGAGGTGAATGTGAAAAAAATATTATTTTTCTTCGTTTTTGTTTTTCCTATTATGCTATTTTCAAAAAATGATGTACTCATTATTAGCAGTACCATGGGACAAAGTACCCAATCTGCTAAAGCCATTGAAGTGTTAAATCTTGCAAAGAAAAAAGATCTCGAAATTAAATTTATTTTTCAAAATGAATTAAAAAAAGATGACTATTTAAATGAATTTTCTCAATATAAAATTATCATGTTTGATTCTTTAGCAGGAGAGAGATCTGTTAATTCAATGATAGAAGAGTACAGCAATGTGTTAAATCACTTGGATGAAAATAAAATTATTATTCCTCTGCCCACACAAAAAGAGAATCCTTATAGAAAGAATATATCCCTAGAAGATAACATTCTCTTAAATGAGTATTGGCATAACGGAGGAAGTCAGAATTTCACAAATTTTATCATATTTATACAAAACAAACTTCTTAAAACCAGTAAAGAAGAGTACTCAAAAGCATTAATTATCCCTGAAAAAGGAATTTATCACCCTAAAAATCCTAACTTAGTTTTTCCCTCACAGAATGATTATGCTTCTTTTTTTAATATTGATTTACTCAATAACAATAAGCCCATCATTGGTATTGGATTACACAGAGGCTCAATCGTATCTAACAATTTAGCACATATTGATGAGATGATTTTATATTTTGAGAAAAAAGGTTATTTAACTCTGCCTTTTTTTGTAGATATTTCAGGAGATGATCCAACAGGCAAAGAGTTTTTGAGCTTAAATGATAAAACCATAGTAGATGTTATTGTCAACTTTCAACTTATGATTATTGACCATGAAAAACAAAAAAAGATGTACTCAAACTTAAATGTACCAATTTTACATGCTCTTTATTATACGAAAGGAGATGAAAAAGATTGGGAAAACGATATCAATGGGGTCAATTTTTCTATGATTCCTATGACTTATATCATCCCTGAAACTTTAGGATTTACAGATTCTCTTATTGTCGCAGCACAAAATAAAGTTACAAAGAAACTTGAACCCATTTATCCTCAGCTTTACTCATTAGCAAATAAAGCCATCAATATATCAACATTAAAACATAAGCCTAACAAAGATAAAAAGATTGCGATTATGTATTACAACTACCCTTATGGTGTAGATAATATGGGTGCCAGTTTTTTAAATTTACCTCAAAGTTTAGAAGAAACTTTAAACGCTTTAAAAGATAAAGGATACACCACAGAAGCAAAAGACCATGAATATTTAAGAACCGAAGCAACAAAAGGTCTTAAAATGATGTACGATGTCAATCTTTACGATACTGCTTGGAAAATATTAGAAGAAGAGAGTGCTGATTTATTTCCTTATGAAGAGTACATGAAAGAGTTTTATAAACTCCCCGTAAAAACAAGAACCAATATAATTAAAGTCTGGGATTATCCTATTAAATCTAAAAGCTTAATTTATAAAAACAACAAATGGTATTTTTTAATTCCCAGAAAAAAAATAGGCAATGTTATTATTATGCCTCAACCCAGACGAGCAGAAAGAGACGACAGCATACGAAAACAAAATATTGATATTACAAGAGATGACAACCGACTTTGGCACAATCCCACTGTTCCCATTTCTCATTCTTATTTAGCAGGGTATTTATATGTCAGAAAACAATTTAAAGCCGATGCCATTGTACATTTTGGAACACATGGAACGCAAGAGTGGTCACCAGGGAAAGAAAGAGGCCTAAGTATTGGAGATGATGCCTTATGTGTTTTAGGAGATACTCCTGTTATTTATCCTTATATCACCAATAATTTAGCTGAAGCTATTCAAGCTAAAAGACGAGGCAGAGCGACACTTATTTCACATCAGACACCCCCTTTTGGATTGACAGGTACCTATAAAGAGTTAAGTGAGATTATGGATTTTATCAATCAGTACAAAAGTGTTGATGATGGTATGCTAAAAACCCAATTAAAGAATCAAATTACCGAGGCAACGGTGAATGTAAATATTCATAAGGATGTTAACGTTAATGAAGAAGATATTAAAAAGAATTTTGAAAACTATTTATCCAAAGTTGAAGATTTTATTTTAGGTTCTTCTAAAGCTGCTATGCCACTTGGTATGCATACATTTGGGACATATCCTAAAAATGAACATTTAATCTCTACTATTTTACAAATGGTTGGAAATGAATTTATTCAAAAAGTTGAAGGAGATGAGAATTTTTTCACACAAAATTATGAAAAATTTTCCAAATCAAAATCCTATCAACTCATTGATGAGTTTGTGATTCAAAATAAAGCATTTGAAGAGCTTGAAGACCAAGAGTTAAAGCCTTATTTACTTATCGCTCGAAAATACAAAGATGATTTTAAAAATACCAAAGAGATAAAAAACTTTTTGCGTGCGTTAGAAGGAGAATATATTGAAACAGGAGTAGGAGGAGATCCCATTAGAAATCCACCCTCTCTTCCAACAGGAATCAATATGTACGGGTTTGACCCCAGTAAAGTTCCTACAAAAGCAGCCTATACAACAGGTCGTAAACTTATGGAAGAGTTTATTGCCAATTATTATAAAGAACATGGGCAATATCCACAAAAATTGACTTTCAATCTTTGGTCTTTGGAAACGATGAGACATTATGGAGTATTAGAATCTCAGATTTTATATGCTATGGGTGTGAAACCCATTTGGAATGAAACAGGTATTTCAAACCATTTTATACAAGATATTGTCAAACAGATGCTTCAACACTATTTGGGAGAAAGTTTTGCAAAATGGTTAGCCAGCTTCATTACGGTTCCAAGGATTGAAGCTGTTCTAAATCTTACTCCTCAAACATGGTTTGAAAAACCTAAAAAAATGTTACAACATGCCAAAGCAACTTCAAAAGGACAAATTGATGATATTGAAATTATTCCATACGATGAATTAAAGCGTCCCAGAGTTGATGTCGTTATAAGTGCAACAGGGCTTTACAGAGATACCTTTCCTCAAACCATGCAACTTATTGCTAAAGCTATTGAAAAAGTATCTGCTCTAAAAGAAGAGCATAATTTTTTACGAGAGAATACACTTGCATTAAAGAAAAAGTTAGAAAATACCAAAGGTATTTCAAAAGAAGAGGCTAATTATTTGTCAACCATTCGAATATTTTCTAACAAACCAGGAGATTATGGCAGTGGAGTTGATGACATTGGTGATACCTCAAGATGGGAAAATGACACAAGAATTTCTCAGAATTACGTCCAGAAATTGGGATACTACTATGGAAGCGACCCAAAAAGATGGGGAGAAAAACATGTTGAATTAGATCTTTACTCCAAAAATTTAAGTGGAACAGAGGGAATTATTTTTTCAAGAACATCGAATTTGTATGGACTTTTAACCTCCGATGATCCTTTTGAGTATTTTGGTTCAATTGCTATGGCAGTTCGTAATATTGATGGAAAAACACCCAAAACATTTATTGCAAATTTAAGAGACCCCAATAATGCAAAAATTCAAAGTACATCAGAATTTATGTCACAAGAACTCAGAGGAAGATATTTTCATCCAAAATGGATTAAAGAGATGCAAGATGAAGGCTATGCAGGTACATTAACTGTTCTTGATAGGATGAATAACTTTTGGGGATGGCAAGTTGTTGATCCCAATATTGTACGAGATGACCAATGGCAAGAATTTGTTGAAGTGTATATCAATGATAAATACGACTTAAAGATTCAAGAATGGTTTAAACAATTTAACCCTGATGCGCTGGCTCAATTTACCCAAAAAATACTTGAAGCAAACAGAAAAGGCTATTTCAAGACAGATGAAGCAACTCTTAAGAAGCTTGTTGAGCTTTATAAAGAGTTACAAAAAAAATATAAAGTCAAAACTTATAATACTAAATTTAAAGATTTTATCGACAATAAAGCAATTGGTTTTGGGCTTATGATGCCCAACGGTGAGATGATTCCACAAAATAATACGGCATCAAAAGATATTAAAGAATCAAAGAAAGCTCAAGATTCTGAAGTTAAAGGACAAAAACTGGAAAAGGTTAAGAAACAAGAGGTTATAGACGATATGACACAAAAAATTATTCTACTATGTTTATTGAGTTTATTCATTGCTGGTGCAGCATATGAATTGAGAAGAAAGGCTTAACATGAAAAAATTTTGTATTGTAACACTGCTTAGTATTGGTGCCTATGCTCATACTCCTATTATGAGTTGTATTGATGAAGGAGATGGAACGATTACATGTGAAGGTGGTTTCAGTGATGGAAGCAGTGCCGGAGGCGTTACCTTTAAAGTCGAACAAAAAGGTCAAATTATTCTAAAAGAGAGACTCAACTCTCAAAGTGAAATTAACTTTAAAAAACCAAATGAACCTTTTATTGCGATATTTGATGCAGGACCTCAACATGAAGTATACATCAAAAGTCAAGATATCAAAGAGTAAAAGGAAGAAGTATGAGATTTAGAAATACAGTATTAATAGCATTATTGAGTAGTTCATTAATGGGGCAATCGCAAGTTATGTATACACCAAATATGACATTAAATGGTGGTCAAAGCATTGATTTACTTCATGTTCAAATGCATCCTTATACCAACTTAAAAACGTATGATATGGGAATACAACATAAAGGAGATAAGAAGTTAGAACCTGAAGCATTTTATGTCATACACAAGACCATAAAAACAGATTTAAAAAAGACGCTTCACCCCATCGTCTTTAAAGGTAAAAATGAAGCCTTAGCCTATACATCAAACTATAAAGCAAAGCAGATGGGAGATCATCTTTTTGTAATGAAACCCGCCCCATCATTCAGTGAAATTGAGGGAGTGTATCTTCAAATGATTACTAAAATGATTGTTAATGTTGCAGGAAAACCTACCGATTGGGATAAAGAATTGGGACTTGAAGCAGAAATTATCCCTTTATCAAAGCCTTATGGGATTTGGGCAGGAAGCAGTTTTTCTGGCATGGTAAAAGCAAGTGGGATACCTGTTCCTTATGCTTTAATTGAAGTTGAACTTTTAAATTACGAAATTGATATAAAAAATCATAAAACAGGAAAGATGCTCACAAATGCACCTCATCAAAGTTTTAAAGTCATAGAAATTAAAGCCAATGAAAAAGGAGAGTTTACATTTCATATTCCCCGCAAAGGTTGGTGGAGTTTTAATGCTAAAGGAGTTGGGCATTCTAAAAAGTACAACGACAGAGAATTGAGCCAAGATGCCGTTATTTGGGTAGAGGCAAAAGAAAATAAATAAATTCTAAAAGGAGAAAATGAAAATAAAATTTTACAACTTTTGGTGAAAAAGGAGGGTAAGCCTCTTTTTTTTAATCTTAATTTATTTTGACATTAGTTATCAATATTATAAAGGAGAGGTATGTTAAATAGAAATATATTAGGAGCAGTAATACCTGCATTACTCATAACTCATTTATCGGCAGAAGTTAAGCTAGATGAAGTCGTGGTCACAGCAAAATCAAATAAGCAATTAATGGATACTGCTGGTTCTACAACCATTGTAACCAAGGAAGATATTAAACAAATGGGAGTGACTTCTTTAAATGAAGTGTTGGAAGAAACGGTTGGAATTACCCAAGGTATAAATTCCAGTTCCACTTTTGGTCGAAAAGTGATTTCAGTAAGAGGCTTAGACAGTAAAAACTCTTTAATTTTAATTGATGGTCGAAAGATTTCAGGCACAGATGCTCAAATTGGTCACTCTGATTTCCAATACGATTGGCTTCCTTTGAGTGCAATTGAAAAGATTGAAATTGTCCGTGGTCCTATGAGTTCTTTATACGGTGCAAATGCTTTGGGCGGTGTCATTAATATTATTACTAAAAAACCTGATGAAACAATAGAGTCCGAAATCAATTTTAAAACGGGAAAATCTTCTCATTCAAGAGGAGGAAATGAAAATGAAACCTCACTTATTTCAAGTGGTAAAGTCAATGATAATTTCTCATACTCTTTCTTTGGACAATGGAATAATCGACAAAAAACAACATTAAGTGAGGATAACAGTGCCACAGAAATAGAAGGCAAAGAAGTTAAAAATTTCATGGCAAATGGTTGGTTTACTATTAATGACAGTTCTAATATTGTTGTTTCGGTACTGCAATCAAATGAAATCCGACAAACAAATGATTTCAGCGAATATTATGATATTGATAAAAAACATTTATCGATTGAATACAATAAAAATTTTGATGATTTTTCTTTAAATACAAATTGGTACACAACTCAATCTGATAATCATACCGAACAATTTTCTTACTCACATATACTAAAAAACACTGTTTTTAATACTGAAGCCAAAATTCATGGAATTACAGGAAATTATATTGTATTGGGAGCAGAAGCAAGAAAAGAGACGTATGAAAAAAAGTATGATACTCCAAATACGGGTGATTTTAAAGACAGTTTTTCTTATTACTCTTTATATTTACAAGATGAAATTGAAATTAACACGGATTTCATTCTAACGTTAGGTCTTAGATACGATAAACACGATAATTTTGGAAGTGAAGTAAGTCCTAAAGCGTATATGGTGTATAAACCAAACGAAAAAATAAGAGTAAAAGCAGGATATGGTCATGGATTTAATTCTCCTACTGTTACACAAAACTCAAATGCTTATACCTTTAGAAACTTTTATGCGGGATATGGTTTTAATGGAAATGAAAATCTCAAACCTGAAAGCTCTGATTCTTATGAAATTGGTGTTGAGTATTATGGAGAAAATAACACCCTTAAAGCAACCGCTTTTTATAATGATATCAAAGATTTAATTGACACAGCAAATACAGGAACAACCATGGCAAATCCACTGTGCGGAATGATGCCTCCAGGTTTCTGCCCTTTTCCAAACCCAATTGAAATTATGGAATACAGTAATGTGGATAAAGCCATCACAAAAGGGTTAGAAGTTGAATATTTACAAAAAGGTTTATGGAAAGATATCAATCTTTCGGCTAATTATACCTATTTATCAACCGAAGATAAATCAAATAATCAAGAATTAATATTAAGACCCAAACACAGTTTTAATACAAAACTTAACTATGCGTTGCCCTATGAAATAGATTCCACAGTAAGATTTAATTATATAGGGGAACAATATGATGCCAACTATGAGAAATTGGATGCTTATTCAACGGTCTCTTTTCAATTAGGCAAAAATTTTTCAAAAAATATTGAGACAAAAATAGGTATTGAGAATCTTACTAATCGGCACTTGGATGAACAATACAATTATCAAATTCGAGGACGCTTTTATTATGTAAGCTTTAATTATACATTTTAAATAGCATAAGATGGTTGTAATTCTTTTTACAACCATCTTTAAAATATCAACGTATAGGCATATCATTGAATAAACCCGTCAAAAGCATTATAGAATTTTTCTTAAATAACCATTCATTAAACCACTTACTTTTTATTCTTTTAATTCTTTTTGCCTATTTCTCCTATAACAATTTAGCCAAAGAGATGTTTCCTCCTTCATCGTCAGAAACACTTATTATAAGTGGAAATTATGCCAGCAGCAGTGGAGAGGTTTTAGACAATTTAATCGTAAAAGATTGTGAAAAGATTTTATCGGACAATCCTTTGTTGTCAAATATTACTACGTCTATTTTAAAAGGAAGTTTTACCATAAGTGCTGATATTGCCCAAGGTGAATCAAAAAGCTTACTCATCAATGATATCAAAACTCAAATAGAAGCCTTAGATACCCTTTTGCCCACCGATATGAAAAAACCCAGCGTATATACCGTAGAAAGATTTTTTCCTCTTTTATCCTTGTCCATTTATTCAAACGAAAAAAGTTATGACAAAGACATACAGATCATAAAAGATTTAAATGAAGAGATAAAACGATTGGATCACATCTTCCAATCTGAGCTTGTTGGAAAATTTGATAAAACATTAAGGTTTATTGTTGACTACAAAAAAATTGACGGTTATGGTTTAAATAAAGTTCTTACTCTAAATGCTATCGATGAGCTTTTTTCAATTTACCCAATTGGTGAAATAAAATCCCATACTGAACAATATTTTGTCAGCACAAAAACCACAAGATTAACTCAACATGAGATTTTAAACACTCGAATTAAAATAAACGAACAGACAATCCATATAAAAGATATTGCTGAAGTAAAATATATTTTTGAGAAACACTCTTTAAGTACAAGAACAAACGGGAAAGAATCTATTAGTATCTTAACCAAAAAAGCCAAACAAGGTGACAGTATAAGACTTTCAAAACAGATTAACACAATTTTAGAAAAATACAAAAATTCATACCCCCACTTAGAGTTTAAAGTTTTAAATGACAGCTCTTTTTGGATTAAAACTCGATTAAATGTCATCAGTTCAAATATTATAATAGGATTGATTTTATTATTTTTTGCCATTTGGATTTTTATCTCTCTTAAAATATCTTTGGTTGTTTTAATTGGTATTCCCGTGAGTTTTGCTTTTGGATTTATTGGATTAGACTATTTTAATGGGGGTCTTAATACCCTATCTTTAATTGGCGTTTTATTGAGTTTAGGATTACTTGTTGATGAAGCCATTGTGGTCAGTGAAAATATTCATCGACATAGGCTTCTTGGAAAAGATATCGCTGATGCCTGTGTTGAAGGAACAGCTGAAGTTTTACCCACCCTTTTTGTTGCATTACTCACAACCATTATTGCTTTTTTGCCTCTGTTATTTATCAGCGGTGACTTAGGTATTTTTATAAAAATCATCCCTTTAATGGTCGTAATTCTAATTATAAGTTCTTTTATAGAAAGCTTTGTTTTTTTACCTGCTCATTATAAGTTAATTGTAAAAAATAAACTCAACAAACACCATGATTTTAGAGATAGGATTTGGGAAAAATGGACTACGGTTTACAGTAACTTATTAAAGGCCTTGATACAATTTAGGTCTGTATTTATACTGACTTTTATTGTTGTTTTTTTAGGCTTATCTTTTATTTTAATTAAAAACTCAAAATTTATACTCTTTCCTGAATTCGATGCCATGAGCATCAATATTAACGGTAAAGTTCAAAATAATTCAATTGTGTATACCAGTGAAAATATTAAACCTTTAGAAGAACTTCTTTTAAAAAATCTGGATAAAAAAGATTACTCTTCAATTCACACAACCATTGGCATGAAAACCGATGGCAGATCCTCTCATGATAAAGCCAATAATTTATTTTCAATCACCATTAATCTTAATCCAAAAATAGCAGAAGACTATTTTAATCGAGTAATCAATCCATTTTTCCAACTTTTTGGAAGTAATACAGATGAAAAAAGAACTCGAACAAAAACTGCAAAAATGATTCAAAAAGATTTACTTCTGTGGCTTGAAAACTATAAAGATGAAATGAAATTGGATATTTCAATTCCTCAAACAGGCGTTATAAAAAGTGATATTGAGATTTCATTGGCAGGAAACGATGAACGTAAAATACAAACTTATATCAATGACTTAAAAAAAGAGATGTCAAAAATTGATGGGGTATTAAATGTAAAAGACGATATGGATTATGGTGAAATTTCCATGCAAATTGATTTAAATGAGTATGGTAAGCGATTGGGTTTTACACAAAAAAATATAATATACATGCTTGAAATGTATTTACAAACTCAAAAAATAACAAAAATCACCAACGATTCAAATGAACTGTTGGATTTACAATTTTATATTTTAGATAAAACTCATTTACAAAACTTTAAAAATTTATTGATTGAAATACCCAACCGCTCTGAAAAAGTATTACTTTTTGATATTGCAAATATTACTTATACTAAAACATTATCCAACATAAAAAAAGAGAACCAAGAAAAAATATTCAGTATCACTGCCAATACAGATAAAAAACGTATCAGCTCAAGAAGATTTTATAAAAAAATTGAACCTTTTTTAAACGAAATAAAAAATGATGACATTCGGGTCTACATTAAAGGAGAAGCAGGAAAAAATGACCAAATAAAAAAAGATATCACTAAGAGTTTGATTATATCGATATTGGGGATTTTAATCATCTTAACATGGTTTTTTAACTCTCTCGTCTTATCTCTTTTTTCCCTTACGGTTATACCTTTATCTATTTTAGGAGTATTATTAGGACATTTTATTTTAAATTTACCTTTAACATTTTCTTCAGTTCTTGGATTTGTAGGACTGATTGGTATCATTATGAACGATACATTATTGATGTTAAACTTCATACAAAACAGTCAAAATACCAAAGAGATTATTGCTCAAGCATCGTTGAGATTACGTCCCATTTTATTGACATCTGTCACGACAATATTGGGTCTTTTTACTCTTATTTTTTTGGCTTCAGGAGAAAGCTTACTGATGCAACCACTTGCAGTAAGTATTGGTTTTGGACTCTTAGGAGCAACACTCATTAATCTTTTGTATCTGCCTATTGCCTTTTCTTTTAAATTTAAGAAAAATCATCATACGCATTAAAATGTACATTGACTCTCATCAAGCATTTTTTGATTCTTTTTTGATAAAGTGAATAAAAATTAAAGGTTTTGTTGTGTCATTAGAGTATAAAACCCTTGTTTCTTTGAAAAATGAGAATTTTCATAAAATCTTAAAAAACTATCAATTTTCCTCTTTGGATGCAAAAGCACTCAAAGAGGTCAAACCCATTATTCAACACTTTGCTGAACCGTTTTTACAAGGGTTTTATGAGTTTATTTTCAAATTTGATCATGCCAAACTTTTTTTACACAACAAAGAGATTTTGCAACGACACGAACAAGGGATTAAACAGTGGTATTTAAGCCTTTTTTGTGGAAATTATGACGATGAGTATTTTGAAAAGCTACATGTAATCAGTGAAATTCATGTACGCATTGGTCTGCCTACACACTATGTCAATGCTGCTTTTAGTTATGCGCGTGGTTTTATTAAAGAGATTCTCATTCAAGAAAATCTTATTGAACAATTAAGCTCTTTTGATAAAATTATTGACATTAACTTAGATATTTTAACCATTGCCTATCAAGAAGAGGAGCAAACTAAACTCGTAGAAGAAGTGGTGTTTTTAAAAAATTGTGTGGAAAAGAACTATATAGAACCCTATTTTCAAGCCATTTACAATGCAAAAACATTAAAAATCGAGAAATATGAATCCCTTATGCGCCTGTTTAAATCCAAACATACCCCAGCGCAATCGGTATTTCCTTATTTAAAAACGGCAAAAAAGATTAAGCACTACGAAAAAATGATGCGTATTATGGTTGAAAAAACATTTGAACGCATCCAAAACAGACCCTATGAATTTAGTATCAATCTTTCTTATGAAGATATTTCCAATAAAGCATTTATCGATTTTATTTATGAAAAAATCAACACGATTTCTCACCCTTGTCCTATTATTTTTGAGATTTTAGAGAGTGATTTTATTGAAGACTTTGCTGTTGTTGAACTCTTTGCGCAAACCATTCGAGCTTTAGGGTGTAAAATTGCGATTGATGATTTTGGAAGTGGTTATTCCAATATGGAAAATATTTTAAAACTGCGTCCTGAAATTATTAAAATTGATGGCTCTTTAATTAAAAATATTGACACCTCTTTGGAGTCTAAAACCATTGTTAAAAATATTATTAATATGGCAAAAGAACTCAATGCAGTAACCGTTGCTGAGTATGTACACTCCAAAGAAGTGTGCGATTGCGTACAAGAGCTTCAAATTGATTATTTACAAGGTTTTTACTTATCTCAACCTCAATCTTTTTCATCATAAAATTTCTTTAATCTTCTTTAAAGTATCTAAATAAAGGGACTTTAGAAATATAGGATAAAATTTGTCTTATATTGATTCTCGTCAATATTTTTAATTATTTTTTTGGTTAAAGTTCCTAAAATAAAGGAGTTACCTATGACAAAATTAAAATCACTCTATTTTAGAATGACGATTGTTCATTATCTTGGTATGATTATTTTACCCATTAATGCACTTGTTTTCACACAAAATTCTATTGCTCAAATGATACAAATCATTATTGCCGTTGCATTGATTTTTCACGAACTTGATGAGTATAAAAACGGGAAATTGCTTTCCAAAGAGCTGATTGCTTTTTTAAAAAATATGGATAACAAAGATGTCAGTTTGAAAATCAATACTTCCATGGCAAGTGAGTATTCAGATATTAAAGAGGTTATTGATCAACGTGAACATAAACTGCAACAAAAAGAGCAAGAAGAAGCCTCATTAATTCAAGAAGCCAAAACTATTATGAATAAGGTTCAACACGGCTCATACGATGCAACCATTCAAAACAGTTCAAGCAATGAAGCCCTTGAAGCATTTAAACATACGGTTAATGCCATGATTGTTCAAACCAAAGAGCATTTTATGGGCATTAATCGCATCTTAAATCAATACACACATTACAATTATACCCATGCACTCAACTTAGAAAACCTTGATGAAACTGGTGAACTAAATCAACTCGTTGGTTCAATCAATCAATTAAAAGATGCCATTGTTCAAATGCTTAATGAAAACAAAACCAATGGATTAACCTTGCAAAATTCATCGGAAATTTTATTGCAAAGTGTAGAAACACTCAACAGCTCTTCCTCTCACGCCAAAGAGAGTCTTGGACAAACAGCAAATGTGTTACAACAAATAACTCAAAATGTCTCTTCAACCTCTTTACAAACTCAAGATATGGCAAATTTAGCTGTTGAAGTTACCCATTGTGTTAATACAGGTCAACATCTAGCCCAACAAACCAATAGTGCCATGGATGACATTGATACTCAAGTGGCATCAATTAATGAAGCGATTAATATTATCGATAAAATTGCGTTTCAAACCAATATTTTAAGTCTCAATGCTGCTGTTGAAGCTGCCACAGCTGGACAAGAGGGCAAAGGATTTGCTGTCGTTGCACAAGAGGTGAGAAACTTAGCAGAAAGAAGTACTCAAGCTGCTAAAGAGATTAAAAACTTAGTTCTACACGCCACAACCAAAGCCAACGATGGAAAAGCCATTGCCAATGAGATGATTGAAGGATATACCAATTTAAATGGCATTGTTCATAAAACCATGGAATTGATTAAGAATGTGGCTTCAAGTACCAAAGAACAACAAAATGGTGTGGCACAAATTAATGATTCTATTACACTTTTAAATCAACAAATTAACGCCAATTCCAATGTGGCTTCACAAACCAATACTATTGCGTTAAAAACTTCTACTATTGCCAATACCATTGTGGAAAATGTTTATAAAAAAGTGTTTTAAATTATATTGTTGTATAATCGCCTTACTATTTTAAAAAGGGTGTCAGAATGATTCAGCTCATTAACAAAAAAGAGAATATACTTGAAGATAACATTGCTTTTGTTGAACAATGGGATTTTAGTCGTGCAAATTTAAATGAAGAAAATCGTATTTTAGCCATTACACAAGTTGCCTCTATTTGTTATCAATCACCTAAAGCCTTAGGTAGTGAGAGTTTATACAACCGTTTGATGGCTGAAAGTATGGGACTTCCAAGCTCTTCTTTTGAGTTTGTACCTGTATTGCTTGACCCTACAAATGAAAAACATCAAGAGGTCTTAGCCTTAGAGTATTCCAACGCTAAAAAGTTTGGTGAAATCGTTGAAGGAAATCTGCTTTTAACCAACTATCGAGCGTTGGTGTATGATTATGAAAAAAATCCCAAAGCCTATAGTTTTGATATTCGAACCCTTTATAACACCCAAGAAGAGTGTGCGATTATACAAAAACATTTCAAAGTCTTTTTATATAAAGTCGATTTACCCACACGAAGCCAAATGGTTCGACACCGAATCTCGTGGCAAGAGCTTTCACGACGATACGTCAGCGGAAAACGAGTACCTTTTGACTTTTACATTTCTCGAAAAATGAAAGAAGTACAAAGTGAAGATAAAACCACGCAAGATATTATCAATTTATGCGTAGAACACTACTACAAAGCTTTGGAAGAGGGCGTTAAACCTCAAGAAGCCCGACGGATTATTCCACAAGCAGCTTACTCGCAACTTTGGGGAGCGTATTTACCCACACAATTGGAGAACTATTTTAAACTGCGATTGGATTCTCACGCTCAATGGGAGATACAGCAAACTGCTGTTGCCATGAAAGAACTCTTAAAGTAATTTCGTGACGCCCCTTCAAATTGCCGATATTATCGGTATTATCTCTTTTGCGTTAAGTGGCTTCTTAATTGCTGTTCATTACAAACTGGATATTTTGGGCATTTTTATCTCTTCGTTTTTAACTGCACTTGGCGGAGGAATTATTCGAGATACCATTGCCAATAAAACTCCGTATGTCTTTGATGCCAATTTGCCCATTATGTTAGTCATTGGTACACTGATTTTTTCACTGGTTTTTAAACTCCATAAAATCACCAATTTTGAGGGGAAAATGGCATTTGTTATCTCCGATGCCATTGGCTTAAGTTCATTTGCTATCACCGGTTCACTCATTGCCATTGAATCCGATTTTAACTTTTTAGGTGTATTGATGTTAGCATTTCTAACGGCTGTAGGAGGAGGAACATTAAGAGATATTTTAATCAACAAAGTGCCTTCCATATTAGTGAGTGAATTTTATGGAACGGTTGCTATTATTGTAGGGATTATTACGTATATTTTGCATCTGTTTGCACAGCTTAATCTTTTTAGTTTAACGTTACTTTTTATTTTTGGCGTCAGTTTACGATTATTGGCATTTTATCGAAAATGGAATCTTCCCGTACTTTAACACAGTTCTTAATCATTGAGCATAAAAATATTGCTCTCAATGGAAATGGCTTTGGTGTTGATCTCTTTATTAAAAATAGCTGCCCCCAAATAACTCTCATTGATAACCAAATTTCTTCCTTTGTTTTTTGCAATGTACAGGCATTTATCTGCACGTGAAATGGTATGTTCAATGTTGTTTTCATCCAACTCTTTGTTGAATTTAGCCACACCAAAAGAAGCCGTAAAATTAATGGTTTGAGTACCAGCATCAATATTGACTTTATGAATATCCTCTTTCATCACTTCAGCAATGTGTGTGGCATTATAAAGGTCGGTATTATATAAAAAAACCACAAACTCTTCACCCCCAAAACGAGCCACAATATCAGAATTACGCACATGATTTTTAAGCAGTTGTGCCAATTGAATAATCACTTCATCTCCCACATCATGCCCATAGGTATCATTGATGTCTTTAAATTTATCAATGTCCAAAATAATAATACAAGAATCTCTTTGATCTCGCGATGCCAGCGAGAGAAGTTTGGCGGACTCTTCATAAAAATAGCGTCGATTGTACGCATTGGTCATGGGGTCTTTGTAGGAAAGATCCCTCAAATCTTTATTGAGTTTTTCCAATTTGGCGTTGGTTTCACATAAAACCGTTTTGTCGTAAATATAAAGTGCCACCAATTTTTCATCGCGTTTATAGGGTGCTATTGTCACATCTTGTTGCATCGAATCGTAAATGGGATTGGTAATATTACTGAGTTCAATTTTAATCAAATATTTGTGAGGATCCACCGAATAAAAAGAACTGGTGTTAGTAACTAGCACCGATTTGATTTTACGTTTAAGTCGTTTTTCATCAATAGAGGGGAAAAGTTCACATAAATTTTTATCCAAAACATCGTCTACACTTAAATGGGTATGCACAGCCAACCAACGGTTCCAAGCTTTTATTTTTAACTCATCGTCCAAAATCAAAATTCCATTATTAATGGTATTAAAAATAATGTCATCTTTTAAGTTATTCATTAAAAGCCTTTACCTTTTTAATTTTGTCCAAACAGTTTATTCAATGCTTCAATAATAGTAACTGATTCAAGCTCTTTAATTTTATTTTCTAAGCCTTCAATTGTTTCATCTTCTTCAAGTTCAATGCTGTTTTGTAGAATATATTCTCCCTCATCATACTCTTCATTCACAAAATGAATGGTACAACCACTTTGTTTTTCTTTAGCATTGACAACTGCTTCATGCACTTTTGAACCATACATACCCACACCTCCAAATTTTGGAAGCAACGCAGGATGAGAATTAACAATTGCATTGGGATAAGCACTTAATAAATGGTGTTCAATTTTTTTCATATAGCCTGAAAGAAAAATAATATCGCAATCAAACGATTGTAAAAGTGTTGTTATTTTTTCGTCCAAATCATCATTTGGAAAAAGTTTGCTGTTGATGATAAAATTGGGGATATTTTTTTGCTCGGCTTTTTGCAATACGTGTGCATTTGAATTATTAGAAACCACTACCACAACTTGGGCATCTAACACCTTTTTTTCACACGCTTGTACAATGGTGTCAAAACCACTGCCGTTATGTGAAGACAATACTCCAATTCTTTTCATTAAAATCCTTATTCTTAATGCTTTATTATATCAATTTATTCTTTGAGAATGTGTTATGGCAATAGCAATGGCATCGGTAATATCCAAAGGCTTAATCTCTTGTTTGATACCTAAAAGTCGTTTCACCATAAACGCCACTTGTTCTTTGGTGGCTTTTCCATTACCTGTTACGGCTTGTTTAACTTGTAAAGGGGTGTATTCACTGAAATTGCCAAACTCTTGCAAAACTTTAAGTGAAATTGCCCCTCGAAATTGAGCAAGTTTAATCACCGTTTTGGGATTAAACGCATAAAACATATCTTCAATCGAAACTTCATCAATGCTGTGCTTTTTAAAAATCAAATCCAAACCTTCGGTCATTTCACAAATTTGCTCTTGCAATATTTTTGTTTTTATCTTAATTAAACCTGCTTCAATGAGTTTAATGTTTCGTCCGTTTTTTTCCAAAACTGCATAGCCACAATTTCTTGTACCCGGATCTATGCCTAAAATTTTTATTGCCAATGTATTTCCTTAACTTATTCACACTCTTCACTTAAAACTTTTTGGGTTATTCACATGAAAAAAGTGCCGTATATTCATACAATTATCATAAATATTAACTTAATTTTATAAATTATTCACATTAGTATAGCAAATAAAAATATGTCATAAATAAATTTATAAAACTTTGGCTATAATATCTACCAATATTAAAAAAAGAGTTTATAGTTTATGGCACAACCTGATATTTTATCGATTTTAAAACAAGAAACCACTGCAACCGATTATGACCGATTTTTAAAACAGTTAAGTTATAAAAAAAATATGTCTGATGAGAACATTGCTGTGTTTGAAGTACAAAATAAATATATTGCTTCTTGGATTAAAACCAAATACACCAATACCATTCAACACTGTTTTGAACTGCTCAATGGCAGTAAGCCCAAAATTGAGATTAAATTAACGGGAGAAAAGCAAAAAAGCAAAAAAGAGTTGATATCAGAACAAGAAAAAAACAGCAGTTCTGAAAGTACCATGCTCAATCCTTCCTACACATTTGACTCTTTTGTTTTAGGTCCTTCCAATCAAATGGCATACAACGCTTCATTGGCGGTTTCAAAAAAACCAGGTATTTTATACAACCCTTTGTTTATCTATGGGGGCACAGGTTTAGGTAAAACGCATTTGTTGCAATCCATTGGTAATTATGCTATTGAACAAGGCAAAACCGTTATTTATGTTACGATTGAACAATTTATGAACGATTTTACCTTTTCAATCAAAAATAAAAATATGGAACACTTTAGAACCAAGTACAGAAAGTGTGATATACTTCTCATTGATGACATTCAATTTTTAAGCGGTAAAGAACAAACTCAAGAGGAGTTTTTTCACACCTTTAATGAATTGCACAATGCCAAAAAACAAATTGTTATGACCTCGGATCGATTGCCTTCGCAAATTGCAGGGCTTGTTGACCGTTTAAAGTCGCGATTTGAGTGGGGTTTAACTGCCGATATTCAAATTCCAGGATTAGAAACCAAAATTGCCATTATTGAGAAAAAATCAGAACTTAATGGCATTGTACTAACGCGTGATGTTATTAACTACATTGCAACCAATTTAGACAGTTCGATTCGTGAAATTGAAGGTGTATTGATTCGTATTAATGCCAGTGCCAATTTACTCAATCAAGAGATTAACTTAGAGTTGGCACAAAGCTTACTCAAAGAGCAAATTAAAGAACAAAAAGAGAATATCAAACTGCCTGATATTATTACGGTTGTTGCCAGTGAGCTTAATATTAAGCCCAGTGATATTAAATCAAAAAAACGAACTGCCACGGTTGCCAATGCCAGACGTGTGGTAATCTATTTGGCACGAGAGTTGACACACAACTCCATGCCTGATATTGCTAAGTTTTTAGGGATGAAAGATCACAGTTCCATTTCACACAATATCAAAAAAGCCAATGAGTTGATTGAAAAAGATGAAAACTTTAAACTCATCATTGAAAATTTGAAAAATAAAATTATCAATAAGGAGTGGTAGAAATAAGTTTATGACACTTATGTGAATAGATGTGAATACTTTGCAAAAGTTATTCAAGCTTTCAAAAGCTGACTGAATCGACCTTTGTAAACTGTTTTCATCTATTCACATGGTCTACTTCTGCTGCTAATTAAATAAAATAAATAAAGGGGTAAAAATGAAGTTTGTAATTACGAAAAGTATTATTGAAAATGTAATATCTGCTATGCAACCATTCTTAGAAAAAAAAGATGCCAGTTCAATCACTTCGCACATCTATTTAGAAGTACTTAACTCTAAATTGATTCTTAAAGCAACGGATTATGAAATTGGTTTAGAATCAACCATTGAAGATTTGAATGATACTCAAGAAGGAAAAGCCACGGTAAATGGTCAAAACTTACTTAATATCATTAAACGATTAAAAGAGAGCGACATTATCTTTGAAGCATTAGATAACTCATTGTTAATTAAACAAAATAAATCAAACTTTAAATTGCCAATGTACGATGCCAATGAGTATCCCAGTTTTCCAAAAAATGAGAATTTGACACTCTTAAATATCAATACACTTAATTTAATTAATTCCATTAAAAAAATTACACCAGCCATTGATAACAACAATCCAAAGTTTGAACTTAACGGTGCTTTAATTGATATTAAAAGTGATAAAATCAATTTTGTCTCAACCGATACAAGACGATTAGCAGTTAGTTATTTGCAAAATATGTCCAATGAAGTCAACCAATTAATTATTCCTAAAAAAGCGATTATCGAAATACAAAAACTTTTTTTAGATGAAATTAAAATTGCCTATGACAATACTAACTTGGTTATTTCAAACAGCAAAACAAAGTTTTTTACCAAATTGATTAACGGTAAATTTCCTGATTATGAAAGAATTATTCCAAACTCTTTGAAATATAATCTCAATTTACCTAAATCAATGTTAGTAGAATCGATTAAATTGGTCACTTCGCTTTTTTCAAACATTAAAATTACGTTTACCCCTAACTCAATCATCTTTGAGTCATTGGATGAAGAGAGTGAATCAAAAACACAAATAGATATTGATTTAAATATCCAAAACGATTTTTACTTGGCAGTCAATGCCAAATATCTGTTGGACTTTTTAAGTATGTCAAACAATGAAAATATAACGATTGGTTTTAATGAATCCAATTTACCGTTTTACTTAGAAGATGAAAAATTCTTCACTATTGTAATGCCAATCGTTTTAGAAAAATAACAAAGGAAAACCATGAGTCAAGAATACGGCGCAAGTAATATTAAAGTTTTAAAGGGTCTTGAAGCAGTTCGAAAAAGACCCGGTATGTATATTGGTGATACCAATATGAATGGTCTTCATCATATGGTGTATGAAGTGGTTGATAACTCAATCGATGAAGCCATGGCAGGATATTGTAAAAATATTAAAATTACTATGACCAAAGATCATTGGATAAAAGTAGAAGACGATGGACGAGGGATTCCAACGGCTATTCACGAAGGTGAAGGTATTAGTGCAGCAACAGTTGTTTTAACCGTGCTTCATGCGGGGGGAAAATTTGATAAAGATACCTATAAAGTTTCAGGTGGACTTCATGGGGTTGGGGTTTCGGTTGTAAATGCGCTCTCAAAAGAGCTTAAAATGACCATTTACCGAGAAGGGCAAATTCATTATCAAGAGTTCTCAAAAGGGATTCCAAAATCACCATTAGAAATCATTGGAACAACGAAAAAAACAGGTACCACCATTGAGTTTTTAGCCGATGATTCTATTTTTGAAGTCAATACCTATGATTTTTCTATTTTGGCCAAACGATTTCGAGAAGTAGCCTATTTAAACTCATTTATTTCTATTACTTTAAAAGATGAACTCAGAAATGTAGAAGAGGTGTACCATTTTGAAGGAGGTATTAAACAATTTGTTGAAGATTTAAACAAAGATACCGCCGTTTCAGATGCCGTAGCATTTAACGATAAAATTGATGACGTTGAAGTCGATATTGCAGTAATGTATAACTCAACCTATGTTGAAAAAACTTTGTCCTTTGTAAATAACATTCGAACCATTGATGGTGGAACACATGAAGCAGGATTTAAAGCAGGTCTTACACGAAGTATTGTTAAATATTTAAATGAAAATGCAGCAGCAAGAGAAAAAGATACCAAAATTACAGGGGATGATGTCAGAGAAGGTTTGATTGCAGTTATTTCTGTAAAGGTTCCTGAACCACAATTTGAAGGACAAACCAAAGGGAAACTGGGAAGCTCTTATGTTAAACCTATTTGTCAACGATTGACTTCTGAACAATTGGATAAATATTTTGAAGAGAACCCAACTCAAGCAAAAGCCATTATGGAAAAAGCCCTTATGGCAGCACGTGGACGAGAAGCAGCTAAAAAAGCACGAGATTTAACACGTAAAAAAGATGCCATGAGTGTGGGAACATTGCCAGGAAAACTTGCAGAGTGTCAAAGCAAAGACCCAGCCATTCGAGAGTTGTATCTGGTGGAAGGAGACTCAGCAGGAGGTTCAGCTAAACAAGGGCGTGACAGAGTCTATCAAGCAATTTTACCTCTAAAAGGGAAAATTCTTAACGTAGAAAAATCACGATTGGATAAGATTTTAAAATCAGATGAAATCCGAAATATGATTACAGCATTGGGTTGTGGTATTGGTGAAGATTTTGATGATGAAAAAATCAGATACCATAAAATCATCATCATGACGGATGCCGATGTTGATGGTAGCCATATTCAAACACTTTTACTCACATTTTTCTTTAGATTTTTACGTCCGGTTATTGATAAAGGGTATTTATACATTGCTCAACCGCCATTGTATCGATATAAAAAAGGTAAAAATGAGACCTATTTAAAAGACGATACAGCTCTTTCTAACTTCCTAATCGAAAATGGCTTAGAATCTTTTACCTTTGAGGGTTTAGGATACAACGACCTTTTAGACTTATTTAAAACCGTTTCACGATACCGAGGAATGTTGTTGCAACTGGAAAAACGATATTCGCTTATAGAAGTGTTAAAACACCTCATAGAGCACTCTGATTTGGTTAAATTGGATTATCCTACATTGTATGAAGAGGTTAAAAACTTCTTAGAAGCTAAAGGGTATAATATTTTATCAAAATCCATCAACGAAGAAAAAATCCAACTGTTTGTTCAAACCAATGAAGGGTTAGAAGAGTTAATTATCGATGATGAACTTTTTGCCTCACCCTATTTTAGTGAAGCGACCTATATTTACTCACGACTGGTACAACGAGATATCTCTATGTTCAACGGTCGAGACCTAATCGAAATTTTAGAAGATATTGAAAACCTAGCCAAAAAAGGTGCCTATATTCAACGATACAAAGGTCTAGGGGAGATGAACCCAGAGCAACTATGGGAAACCACCATGACACCAGAAGCCAGAAGACTTTTAAGAGTAACCATTGACGATGCTGAAATCGCTTCTGATACGTTCACACTCTTTATGGGCGATGAAGTAGAGCCACGAAGAAATTATATAGAAGAGCATGCGAAAGATGTTGAACACTTAGACGTTTAAAAGTCATCTTTTAATCAATCTCTGTGTTGGAGGAGTAATTTTTACTTCTGGCGTACTTTAGTACGCCTCTTCGTAAGTTTTAATACCTCCCTACAAACTGCTATGTGATACAATTTTAATTAAATCTTTTATGGTTGTTTCCAAAATAGAAATAACCACTAAGCATGGTGCAATATCAAATAAAACACAGTCAAAAATTGTAAAAGTTTGTAACTTAGATTTTTGAGAGTAGATTAAAACCATTAACTCCAAATAACTACTTAGTATAAACTCTATTTCATAATAAAAAGGGTATTAATATAAAATAGATTTTATATTACAGCAAAGGAACACCAATGAAATATCAAATTAAATCTCTTGACCACCTCGTTTTAACGGTCAAAGACATTGCTAAAACGGTGGAGTTTTATACTATGGTTTTAGGGATGCAAAAAGAGATTTTCAATCAAAATCGTGTGGCATTGAAATTTGGGTCACAAAAGATTAATCTGCATCAATTGGGTGCGGAGTTTGAACCTAAAGCTTACAATGTCAAAGAAGGCTCGGCGGATTTGTGTTTTATTACACAAACGAGTGTGACGGATTTTAAAACACACATTGAAAGCTTGGGTGTCAAAGTCATTGAAGGTCCAGTTAAACGAACAGGAGCTGTGGGTGAGATCAACTCCATTTATGTGCGTGACCCCGATGGCAATTTAATTGAAATTGCCAATTATATGTAGCTATAAATAAAAAACATAACAATTTGCAATACAATCACGCTCATTTTTAAATTTTTTCTATAATGTTTCTATCATTTAACAAAGGAACAAAATGAAAGTGTGTGGGATTGAATTAAAAGCCAACAATATGATTTTGGTGGTTTTAGACGGTAAAGAGTTTGTGGATTTAAAAATAAAAAAAATCACTCTTGAAAATGATGAAGAGCAAGAGGATATTCGACAATTTTGCAATGAATTTTTACTCTTTTTAGAACATCATGGTATTGAAAAAATATATGTAAAAAAACGCGCCAAAAAGGGCACATTTGCAGGAGGTGTGGTGACGTTTAAAATGGAAGGCTTAATACAACTCAATCCTCATTGCGAGGTTGAGTTGGTTTCATCTGCTACCGTAAGTGCGTATGAAAAAAAACACGAAATCATTTTTCCCAAAGCATTAAATAAGTATCAAGAACAAGGCTATATCATGCTATTAGCCAAAGGCTAAAAAGAGAGAGACTCTTTTAAGCGGTTTGTTTTTTGGCATTCAATTTAATTTTGCTTTTTTGTATAAAATACAGCAGTGCAAAAAGAGCCAACCCAATTAAATACGATAGATAGTGACTGGGCAAGTGAATGTACTCTTCCATGATTTTAGGTAAAAACATAAATGGCATGACCAATAAAAAGGCAAAACGCTCAAATATATTGGTAAAGGTGATAAAATAGCCTTGGGTAAAACATGAAAAAGCTGCCATTCCAACGAAAGCTCCTACAAAAATAATCAATATTTCCAAAGGATTGGTAATCCAAATCCACCCTTGAGGGTTGGCAGGATTTAACGGATCTACCCCTGAGATTAAAAGCAATTCGGGGTTAAAGAAAAACATAAACGGCAAAATAGCGGTTCGTATATCGTAGTTAAACCCTTGAAGCCCTGTTTTAATTGGGTCAGCTTTAGCAATTCCCGCAGCAGCATACGCAGCCAGTCCCACAGGCGGTGTGTCATCGGCTAAGATTCCAAAATAAAAGACAAATAAGTGTGCGGCAATGGCAGGGATGAGATATCCGTTATCTGCGGCTAAAATCAAAATCACAGGCGCGGTTAATGAAGCCATAACAATATAGTTTGCAGTGGTTGGAAGCCCCATTCCTAAAACCAATGAAACCACTGCGGCTAGGATTAAAATAAAGAAAATATTGCCACCTGAAAGCGTTTCGATAATATCCAATAACACTTGTCCAAGACCTGTAAGTGTAATAGAACCCACTACAATACCAGCTAAAGCCGTAGCAATGGCAATGGGTACCATATTTCTAGCACCGCTTATCATACCTGCTAAAATATCCACAAAACCACTTAACCAAATATCTCGTGTGAGTTTCTCTTTGGCTAAATAGGCTCTAAAAGGGTGTTGCACTACCATGAGTAACATCAAGAGCATGATGGCATTAAAAGCTGCACTTGCTGCACTCTCTCGTAAAACCATTAAAGTGTACATCAAGAAGAAAATAGGGATTAAATAGTGTGCTCCACTTAAAAAGGTTTGAAGTTTTGAGGGAATATCTTTGTCATCCATTCCTTCAAGTCCCAATTTTAAAGCTTCTAAATGAACGATATAAAACAGAGCAAAATAGGAGACAAACGCTGGAATAAACGCGGCATAAATAACATCGGTGTAGGCTAAACCTAAAAACTCAGCGATAATAAATGCAGCCGCACCCATAACCGGTGGCATAAGCTGACCATTGGTTGAAGCAGCCACTTCAACTGCCCCTGCTTTTTCAGGTGGAAAACCGGTTCGTTTCATTAAAGGGATAGTAAACGTACCTGTGGTTACGGTATTTGCAATTGAACTTCCCGACATAATACCTGTAAATCCCGATGCTACTACCGATGCTTTAGCAGGACCACCTCGCAGTTTTCCCAATAAAGAAAATGCCAAATTGATGAAATACTCTCCCGCTCCTGCTTTATCAAGCAATGCCCCAAAAAGAACAAACAAAAATACAAAACCCGTACTTACCCCTAAAGGCACACCAAAAATTCCTTCGGTGGTTAAAAACATATGACCAGCGAGTTTATTTAAACTTGCCCCTTTATGAATAATCAGTTCAGGCATATAAGGACCTAACATATCATAGGCTAAAAAGAGTATGGCAATAATCGATAACGCAATGCCTAAAACTCTTCGCCCCGTTTCAATGAGTATTACAATGCCTACTAACGCAACAATAATATCAATTTGTAAATAATCCCCCGGTCGAAGAGATAAACTGTTGTAGTTTACTGCTACATAAGAAGCACAATAAACCCCAATGGCTGAAAGAGTATAACCAAACCAACGAATCTTTTCTAAAAAATAGGGTTTTTTAAACATAGGGAAAATAAAAAAGGCTAAAACAATGGCAAACGAGAGGTGAACGGAGCGAGAAATGGTTGAATTAATGGGTTCAACGACGATATACAGTTGAAACATCGACCAACAAAATGCAATGGCGGAAATCATCCAAAATTCATAATGATGCGGTAAAAAGACCCTTTGTCCTTCCAAATCATTGGTTAAATTTTCGGCATTTTGTTTCTCTTCATTTTCTAAATCATCAAGGGTGTGAGCTTTTTCTTTATAAATTGCCATATTAATACCTTTTAAAGTTTATTTGCAGTGTTTAACTTACGAGGTATAAGCTAAAAACTACAAACCATTTCAAAGACCCAAAGGTCTTTGAAACTATTTTAAAAGTCCCGCTTCTTTATAATATTTTTTAGCCCCTTCATGTAATGGCGCACTTAAACCATCGAGTAATGATTCTTTTGTAATATGCGCATACGCAGGGTGAAGTGTTTTAAACTCATCAAAGTTTTCTAAAATGGCTTTTACTACTGTATAAACAGCTGTATCACTCACATCCGTACTGGCAATTAAAACCGCTTTTACCCCAAATGTAGGAGTAGGTTCATCGTTGCCTTTGTACAATCCACCCGGAACATCTGCTTGTGCAAAATAGGGATTGGCTTTAACAAATGCATCCACTTTTGGACCAGCAATAGGAACAATATTGACATCAACAGAGTTTGAAGCATCTTTGATATTAGCTGTTGGGTGTCCTACCATATAGAAGTAACCATCAATTTTATTGTCTCTTATACCATCAGGCATTTCAGCAGCTTTTAAAGCACCGGCAAACGCCAAATCTGATTTTTTGATTCCTAAGACATCAAATAAAGCCAACGCTGTTGCTTCATTTCCACTTCCTGGATTTCCCAGATTGATTCGTTTTCCTTTGATGTCCATAATATTTTTAATGTTAGCATCTTTTCGTGCAACAAGTGTAAATAACTCAGGATAAATCGCCATTACAGAACGAATTTTCTCAATTTTATTGCCTTCAAATTGTTTAATTCCATTATAGGCTTGATAAACAACATCACTTTGAACCGTACCAAAATCAAGTTCGCCGTTTTTGATGGTATTAACGTTATAAACCGAACCACCCGTTGATTCAACTGAGCATCGGATTTTGGTCTCTTTTTTGTATTGATTGACCAATCGACAAATGGCACCACCTGTTGGATAGTACGTTCCCGTTACTCCACCAGTACCAATGGTTATAAACTCAGCTGCAAACAAAGGCATACTTAAAGCGGTTGCTAATGTAAGAGTGGCTATTTTTTTACCTGAAAACAGGATTCCATTATATTTCATCATATTGTCTCCTTATGAATTTTATTCGTCTTAAGTATACTATTTTTTATTGAAAATTTTCAAGATATGTCATAGTATTGCTCGGAATTATAAGAAAAAGAAGTGTGTAAAAGGTGGCAAAGACCACTTAAAGGTCTTTGCTGTGGGGTTTTATTTAAAAGTAGGATTTTTTTGTAAGAACTCAGCAACTTTATCGGTATAGGCATAAATTTTTCCACTTCGACGTAAAAATGAGTTCACAATGTGATACCCATGATTCAGTGCGGCTGCAATTGAACCCCCTGTATTAAAGGCAATATCTCCTGCCACATACATACAGTGTACGTTGGTTCGGTAGTGTTCATCGTAAATGGGGCTTCCTGTTTCATCAAGTTCAATACCACATTTTTTGAGGAAATCCACAGGTGTTGTTCCTCCAATGGCATAAATAACACGGTCATAGATGGTATGGTATCCATCGTCAAAATTAACTTTGACTTTTCCGTGTTCATTTTCCAAGGATTTGATGTCGGTATTCATTCGTAGTCGAAGTTTTTCTTGACCGTTGTACTGTTTTAAAATCACTTCATTTTCGACATTGAGTCGGCTGAATTCATTTTTTCGATACACCAGCGTGACATTATTACCTTCATCGGCCAATTGGTAGGCATACTCAGCAGCCGAGTTTCCACCACCTACGACTAAAATCTTTTCACCCAATGAACATTTATCCAAATTAAAATTGACAAACTCTTTTAGTGAAGGGGGAATTTTATAATTGGGCATATTGGGTTTTCCCATTTTACCAATGGCAATAACCACGCCTTTGGCTTTAAAACTTTGAGTAGCTGTAGTGATTAAAAAACAGTCTTCTTCTTCATTTCGTACAATACTTTCCACTTCAGTATTAAACGCCGTATCGATTTTTTCTTCATCTAAAAGTTGGTCAAAAAAGTCCAAAGTACTCTCTTTGGTTCCATCCATAAAGGGAATATTCCCCTCAATATGAATGGTTTGCCCTTTCCAATCTTTATCAACTCGTTTGTTGTCTTTATAAAATTTTCGAATGGTGCTTGAATGATTATCGGCTTTATCAATAATAATAATATTTTCAATTCCATGAACGGCTGCTTCAATGGCAGTACCAATTCCGCCTGGACCGCCGCCAATAATTGCAATGTCATACTTATCTGTATTCATCATTTCTCCTAAAGTGTGAATTTTCGAAACGCATTATACAATAAATCAATAATTTTCCAAAATTATGTAAAATTTTCAGATTTGCTTCATAACAAATGTAAGTAAATTGTGCTAAAATGGTGCTTCGTTCCAATAATAAAATAACATTAAATTAAAATAAAAGGTAAAAAATAGATGAAATACGGTGAAAAAGAGATTGTCGAATTTGATATTAATAAAGAAGAAAATTTTTGGCCCAATGAACATGAAAAGAGTTATACCATTAATATCGAATTACCCGAATTTATGGCAAAATGCCCACGGAGTGGTTATCCCGATTTTGCTACCATTAAAATCGAATATATCCCCAATAAGCGGGTTATTGAACTTAAAGCGTTGAAACTCTATATCAATTCATTTATGATTCGAGAGATCTCTCATGAAAATTCTGCCAATGAAATCTTTGATACCTTATACAAAAAACTTGAACCTCGATACATGAAAGTGATTGCTGATTTCAAACCTCGAGGCAATGTGCATACGGTTATTGAAATCGATTCAAGTAAGATGTAAGGCGTTACCTTGGAAAGATTGGTTACGACAAGTGAAGCAGCACAACTTTTAGGCTTATCTTTACAAGGGGTACATTATCGTATTAAAAGCGGACAGCTTAAATCACTTAAACAAGGGGGAAAAACCTTTGTTTATGTGACGGAATTTTTTCAAGAAAATAACAAAGAAGCTTCCAAAAATGAGTCAAATGCCTCTATGGATAATCACATCAATGAACGCATAGAAACCATTGTTAAATCCAAAGATGAGCAAATCTCTTTACTCAAACAAAGCATGGGGTTTATCAAAGAGCAATACCAAAATGAAATCCGACGTTTGGAAAAGAATCAAAAACGTATTATCAAAGTTTTTAATTCCGAAATTAAACTGCTTCAAAGTGCGTTTAATGAAATGCGTTCCATTTACAAACCTCAATTGACATCGTCTGGCGATTCTTCTTTACGATTTATTCCTATGAATGAATTTTTTCTTTTTTTAAAACAAAACAATAAAAGCGATGATGAGATTAAAATGGTGATTTTAAGTTGCATCAAACGTAAAGACCCACGATTTATTTATAATAAAAAAACCAAAAAAGTACTCATTGTTAATACCGATTATTCTGATTTAATTTGAAGTATCACCAACTTTAACGGGTTTACAACATCTCTTGACAAATACTACTAATTAGTAGTATAATTTCATTAACAGCGTAAAGGAAAAATCGTATGGCAACACACTATGGGCAAAAAGCAGCACTTTCAATGAAAACTTGGATGCAAGTTTTTAGAACTTACAATAAAATAAGAGCCAAAGAGTTAGCCTATATTCAATCGTATGATTTAACCATGCCACAATTTCAGGTCTTAGAAGTGTTATATCACAAAGGGGATTTAAATATTGGTTCCATTACAAAGTTAACCATGAGTACACCAGGCAATATTACCGTGGTGGTAAAAAACTTAAAACGAGATGGGTTAATTGTTTCACTGCAAGATGAAAACGATAAACGAGCTTCAATATTAACGATTACTCAAAAGGGTAAAGCAATAATTGAAAAGGTGTTTCCACAACATGCCAAAAACTTTGAAGCGTATTTCAATGTTTTAAATAACGAAGAGTTGGAAACGTTATACACACTTTTAAATAAGTTACAAAAATCGCAGTAGCTTTTTTTTAAAGTAATATTACTAATTAGTACTAAAGGAAAAAGATGTTTCCCTCTTTATTTATTTCTCATGGGGCACCCAATACAATTTTAAAAGCAACTGCCACTAAAAATAATTTAAGAAATATTCAAAAACGTCTGGGAAAACCTAAGTATGTTGTAATCATTTCTGCGCATTGGGTGACACCCACTCTTGAGATGATATCTCCAATTTCACATGAATTGATGTATGATTTTTATGGGTTTGAAAAAGAGTTGTATGAGTTTACCTATGAACTTTCAAGCAATGAAACGATAAGTTTAGAAATCTTAGAGAAATTAAGTGCTTATAATATCACCGTCAGTGAAAAAAGAAAAAGTTTTGATCATGGCGTTTGGACGGTGTTACATATGTTGTACGAATCACTTACTGTTCCTGTTGTTCAACTGAGTTTACCCATACACTATACACCACAAGCGTTGCTGGATTTGGGCAAAGCATTAAGCGTCTTAAGAGAAGATGCCTTACTTGTATTCAGTGGGTCAGTTACACATAATTTATACGACATGAACCCTTCTTGGAAAGCTAGTGTAAAAGAACAGGCCAAAATATTTAACGATTGCGTGGATGAAGCGTTAAAGGAAGGAAATATTCAAACGTTTCAAGAGTACAGAAAAATTCCTTATTTTAAATACAATCATCCCACCGAAGAACACTTTTTGCCGTTATTAATTGCCTTGGGAACAAGTCGTGATTATAAGGCAGAGATAATCAATGAAGAAATGACTTACTCAAATATTTCCATGAGCAGTTATTTGTTTAAAGGATAAAATATGTTAGAAAAAATTTCAAAAGAGTCAATGTATTACTCAAATCAAGGGTGGCTAGAAAGTCGATTTCATTTTAGTTTTGCACAATACCGAGATTTAAATAACTTAAATTTTGGAGTGTTAAGAGTGCTAAACGATGATATTGTTCATCCTCACAGTGGATTTGATATGCATCCGCACAGTGATATGGAGATTATTTCTTATGTCGTTGATGGTGAAATAACGCATAAAGATTCCATGGGAAATGAAGAGACGTTAAAAAGAGGCGAAGTGCAATATATGAGTGCAGGTACGGGTGTTATGCACAGTGAGTACAATCATGGTAATACCGATTTACGGTTATTGCAAATTTGGATTTTACCGCCTTTAAAAGGAGTAAAACCTCTGTATGGTTCGTACAAATATGAATGGAATGAAAGAGTGAACAAACTTTTGCCTATTGTTTCATCTTTAAGTGGCAAAGCCAAAGTGAATATACATCAAGATGTCAATATTTATGTCAGCCAATTGGATGCTCAAAAAGAGCTTACATTTGAAATAGAAGCAAACCGACAAATCTATTTTGTACAAATTGAAGGGAGATGCCATGTAAATGCTATTGAATTAAATGAAGCAGATGCGTTAAAGGTTGTCAATGAAACGCAATTGCATATAAAAGCCTTGACAAAGGCTCATTTTATTATGATTGAAATGAGTGCAGTGTAAAACAAATGTCATATAATTAATATTATAATATTGACATTTATTATCATTAGATAGTATAATCAAAATTTAAAAATCAATACAAAAGGAAAACAATGAAAATAATAAAATTAGGTTTAATCTCAATTTTAGCAACAGGTGCACTTTATGCAGGAACATACAAAGTCGATACGGCTCATTCATATGTGGGTTTTAAAGTGAAGCATATGATGGTATCAAACGTAAAAGGAAATTTTGAAAAGTTTGAAGGTGTCATTGAGTATGACGAAGCTTCAAAAACGTTAAAAGCATTAAAAGGAACCATTGATGTGGCATCTATTAATACGGCCAATGAAAAACGAGATACCCATTTAAAAGCAGAAGATATGTTTAATGCCGCAAAATATCCAACCATTACTTTTGAAGTCATCAAAGTAGAAGAAGAGAATGTCTATGGAAATTTGACGATGCACGGCGTAACGAAAGAGGTTAAGCTGGAGCTTGAAGAGAGTGGTTTAGGAGAAGATGCGTGGGGAAATCAAAAAGTGGGTCTATCGCTTGAAGGTAAAATCAATCGAAAAGATTTTGGAATCACTTGGAATAAATTATTAGAAGCAGGGGGAGTTGCTGTCAGTGATGAGGTTAAACTTGAACTGGAATTAGCCGGAGTTTTACAGAAATAAAAAAAGAGTACTTATAAAAGTACTCTTCTTCAGGGGCTCAAACACACTACTAAAAAAGGTGCCTTGCTATGTTCCCATCCTGGGGCGTTGTCTTTAAAAGCAATTGTAAGAGGCTAAAGAAGAGCATTCAAAATACCTCAGCATTCTCAATGTTCCTCTTTAGAAGTTGCAATTATAGCCAAGAAATCTTAAAACTCATATAAACTTTTGGATATAATTTTTTATGATTTATCTGACTCTATTTTTTATCGCATTTATTTCAGCCACTTTATTTCCTCTTGGAAGTGAGGGCGTTTTGGTTTACAACATCACACAAGGGCATAATCTTTATGGACTGATTGTATTTGCCAGTGCAGGGAACATATTGGGTTCATGCGTAAACTACTATTTAGGACTTAAAGGTGAAGATTTTTTAGAAGAAAAAGGGTATATCAATACAATAAAAATGAAAGGGTATAAAAAACAGTTCGAACGATTTGGAGGATACACCTTATTACTTTCATGGGCACCCATTATTGGTGACCCTTTGACTTTTATTGCTGGAGTTTTTCACTACCGTTTTAAATATTTTTTGATGATTGTTGCTTTGGCAAAAACAGTACGATACACTCTTTTGGCTTTTGGGGTATATTATTTTACATAGAAGCTTTAAACCGTAAGTACACTCCACGACTCATCTTTGAGTGCAAAAGTTAAGAGTTCTCCTGTATGATTGCACACAATATTTAATGCCTCCAAGCTCTCAACGGCGTCATACTCTTGTGCACACACAATACACGAACTGAACTCAACTCCCTCGTGTTGTATTTCAAGTACTCTTTCTTGTATGGTTTTGTTTTCTTGCAGCGTTTGAATAGACGCACCCCAAAACATCACATGAACTCTTTTAAAATATTCTCTTGGAAGACAAACCCCTCCGTATAAAAGGGGAAATTTCATAATAGAATCGGCATTTTGTGTTGAAATGACAATCAATAAATTCTCTTTTTTCACTCTATTCTCCTTGATTATCTTGATTTTATTTTGGGTAAAAAGTTCAGATTAAATAATATTAATGCTGTACGCTTTAAATGAAGCAAACAGTATGTCATCTACTTTTATTTCAAGCTTATGACAACTTGCTGTGGTTATTTTAGCAAAGATAACTTCATCTTTGCCACAATCAAGCTTAATGGTGGAGTTAATGCCATCATCATTTATCTTTAACACTTTGGCTTTTAAAATATTTCTTGCGCTGTTTTTGTTTTTGGTTTTATTCAGTACAATATTGTTGGTTTCAATCAAACAGTTGATTTCATCCCCAATTTCTAAAGATTTTTCTACCACAAACTTCTTACTCTCAATAGCAGTGAGCAGTTGATTGGATTTGGTTTGGATGGTGATTTCATAATTGTCATTGATATTGAGTTTCTCTTTTATGGTACCCGTTAATCGACAAAAAACAGGTTCTTCAAAGGTATCATCAAGTAAGTTAGCATTAAAAGAGTTGCTTAATGTTTCAAAGTAGTTTCGATACAACAAAGAGACCTCTTCGTAGGCACGTATGAGTTCTTTGGCATAAGCTGTAATAACCGTACCGCCTCCACCAACGCCCCCTGTTACTTTTGTAACAAGCGGTTTGTTGGAGAGTTTATTCATAATATCGACACTGTCCCATGCGGCTTTATAGCTCATTTTCATCTGCTTGGCTGCTTTTGAAATGGAACCATAAATTTGAATGTTTTGCAACAATTCAATTCGACCTTTGCCTATAAAACCACGGTTATCTTTTTTTATCCAGATGTTTCCATCGACATCAAATAATTTTTTCATACCCGTAATATAACGAATATTGAGTTAAAAAGAGTTATAAGACCCTCTTTTTTAGAAATCACTTACATTTTCATACTGTTCTCTGCTTGACATCGGTACTGCTTCAATAAATTTTTGTGCTTTTACGCTTGGAAGCATCAAACCTTTTGATTTGTGTTCTCGAATTTTATAAACACCTTCTTCATTTTTTGAAGCATAATAATCATTAAATTCAGCCGTATAAGGCATATCCCACACAATTGCACCTTCGGTTGGACAGGCTTCTGCACATCTTGGCGTATCGGCATGATCCACACATTCAACGCAAGACTCTGGTTTAACATAAAAAATATCATCGTACGGATTTTTTTCGTGTCCCTCTTCTAAAATGGCTGCAACAGGACATTCACTGATACAGGCCTCACAACTAATACATTCATCGGTAATTTTAACCGCCATTGGTCATCCTTTAAATCAAAATATTTAAGAATTACCATGCAAAAGTTATTCCAAAGAGGCGTACCATGCTTTTAAGTTACTGGGCTTAAACTGTTTATGCGCATAAAAGGCTTTGGCATGATGATTGTCTTCATCACAAACCAGTTGGAGTCGTGAGAGTTTTTGTTGTAAAGCAAACCCTTTAAGGTGTTCAAACAGTTGCGTTCCTACCCCCAAACGTTTATACTCCTCATTGACTACAAAGTCCTCAATCAAGCCACTTTTTGTGCCTGTAACGGTTGAAATAAGAATTTGCAGTGTTATCATGGCGATAATCTCATCCTCAAATTTTGCAATAAAAACAAAACGTTCAGGGGCATTAATGAGTTGAGTTAAACCCAGGGTGTGTTTTTGGGCGTTAAAAGTGAAATCTTTTTCAATACAAAACAGTTGTTCTAATAGAGGAACTAAAAAAGGAATATCGTCCAAGGTGGCTTGACAAATTTGTAAATTATTTTTTAATATCACGATAAAGTATCTCTTTTTGATTCTTTTTTTGAGAGCTTTTTTTCTTAAAATGAAGCTCAACCTCTTTCTCTTTTTTGATGTACTCTTTGGTAATAATACATGAAAGTATATCATCTTGCGAGGGAATTTCATACAAAATGGGCAACATAAGTTTTTCGATAATACCTCGTAACCCTCTGGCACCTACATCTTTTTCAAACGCAATTTTAGCAATCTCTTCTAAGGCTTCATCGTTAAATTTAAGTTCTACTCCATCGAGTTCAAATAAGGCTTCATACTGTTTAATGATGGCATTTTTAGGCTCTTGCAATACTTTGATTAAATCTTCTTGTGAGAGTTTATTCAGTTGAGCAATCACAGGAATACGCCCCACAAACTCAGGAATAAGTCCAAAAGAGATTAACTCTTTGGCTTCAATCTCTTTATTCTCTTGAGTCTCTTTTTCATTTAAAAACCCCATTTTGATGCTTTTGATTTTTTCACTCTCTTTTCGTAAGCCCACAAACGCTCCACCGCAAATAAACAACACATGAGTCGTATCAAACAAAATGGTTTCGGCACTGGAGTTTTTTCGACTTCCTTTAACAGGAACATAGACATCCGCACCCTCTAAAATTTTGAGTAATCCTTGTTGAACTCCTTCCCCACTGACATCTCTTCCACTGGTGGCACTTTCACTTTTGTTGGCAATTTTGTCAATTTCATCAATATAGACAATGCCTCGTTGGGCTTTTTCAACATCAAAATCAGCAGCCGCTAACAATCTTGAAAGAATGGATTCCACATCTTCACCTACATAACCTGCTTCAGTTAAAGCAGTGGCATCAGCAATGGCAAAAGGTACGTCCATGATTTTTGCCAAAGATTTGGCTAAAAGGGTTTTACCTGAACCCGTAGGTCCGATGAGCATGATGTTCGATTTTTCCAGTTCCACATTTTTATGCACAGGTCTATCAATGCGTTTATAATGGTTATATAATGCCACGGCTAAGATTTTTTTGGCTTCTTCTTGTCCTATGACATAATCGTCTAAATGCTCTTTGATTTTAATGGGAACACTCAAACCCTTTTGGAACTCTTTTTTGGCTTCTTGTAAACTCTCTTTATTTAACACCGAAGCACACATACTAATGCACTCATCACAAATGTGCGAATGTTCACTGCTGAATATTTTTTTAACTTCTTGGAGTGGTTTTCCACAGAAGTCGCAAATGGTTGTTGTATTATCCATGGCTTTTTATGAATTCATCAATACTCATGTTAATATTTTCTAAATTATGAGTATGGATAAATTTTTCCTCTTTTTTAGTTAATTCTTCTTTATCAATTAAAGTGATACCACCATGTAACTCTAACGTCAGTTCATTGGCAACCATTCTAAAAGTGTCTCTTGAAAAATCTACTCCCATAAAAAGATAATCTTTGCCTCTTCGTAACTCTTTTAAAATAGGAGGAATGGCGTAACCGCCCATGGCTTCTGTAAGCCAATCAACAAAGTCCGCATCAGAAATAATAAAATTCATAGCAGGTTGGGTACTTCCCATGGGTTTAAGTAAAATGGGCAAATCCAACGTCAGTTCATCTTTTGAGATTTGAGCGTAGGTTTGTGAAGTCGCATCAAATTGATAAATAACAAATCGATCATAATCAGCGGTGATTCTTGAAATGCCCGTGATTAAGATATGATCGACATCGTTATAAATTTTAAGTAAAGAGTCATCGACGTTTGTATCAATCACATATTTGGGTTGAATGGTTTTAAGCCATTGGTACGTTAATGGTAGTTCATACTCTTTGGAACTGTAAATATGATTGGTCATTTGTACGATAAACTCTCGACCTTTTCGTTGTTCCAAACTCATGGCAGCACGGGAGTATTCGTACATCAATCGAGGACTCATGGCTCGACCGTTATTTAAGGCTAAAATCATCGAATCACTGTCAAAAGGAAGAGTGCTTCCATCTTTTGCAACGGTGTTTTTAAAAATTCCCATACCCAAAAAGGGAACGAGGCTTCCTTCTTGCAGTTTTTGCTTTATATTATCCATGACATCCCACTCCTGTATATGATTGGTACACCTTATTTAATTCCACACGAATACGTTCAATATCGAAAGAATCTTCTAAATTATCAGGCATATCTATGTGATAAATGGCACCATCTTTACCGATTAAAAAGAGTGCTTTTGTTAATTTATTTTCTAAAGAGCCACTTACAATTTTTGTTCCGTACATACTTCCAAACTCATCATTGACATCAAATGCTGGAATTAATTTTTTAAATGTGTAGTCAAACTTAAGGGATTCATTGAAAATAATATAACTAAAAATCTCAACTTTGGCATCGGACATAAATTGATCAAATGCCATAATTTCGTCTTTAAACTCTTCAAAGCAAGGGTAAGACATAAAAATCTGAATGGTACGATTGGGGCTGTTCTTTGAAATGTGCAAAGGCTGATTTTCTAATCCAACAGCTTCAATGTCCTCTGCTGAGTATCCAATATCGATAAATTCGTCAATCAGTTCAAAGTTTTCATTTTTGTAAGTTATTTTAGAGTTCATATTTTTTTATTTTATACCCAATTTGTCGTAGTGTGATTCCAAGCTCTTTTGCGGCTTGCGACTGATTCCCGTTATGTCGTTGCAATGATTCAATCACGGCTTCTCTTTCGAGATCATCTAAGGTTTTTTTCGAAGGTGGCGTTGCGGTTAGAGTGTTTTGTACGTTGTTTTCGTGAAAAGCAGGCAACAATAACAGCATATCGCTTTGGCTGATACCCTCTTCATTGCCCATTAGAACAATACGTTCAATGGTATTTTCAAGTTCACGAACATTGCCAGGCCATGGGTAAGAACACAGTGTGTTCATGGCTTCTTCGGTGATTTTGACCACTTTTTTGTGGTTTTTAATGGCTCTTTCTAAAAAGAAATTTACCAACAGCTTAATGTCATCACCTCGTTGTCTTAAAGGCGGTAAATCAATGGGAATAACATTGAGTCGATAGTATAAATCTTCTCTAAAATCCCCTTTTTTAACCATCTCTTCCAAGTTTCGATTGGTTGCGGCCACGAGTCTTACATTGACTTTAATGGTTTTACTTCCACCCACACGTTCAAACTCTCTTTCTTGTAAAACTCGTAAAAGTTTCACTTGAGCTGAAGCGCTGATATCTCCAATTTCATCTAAGAACAGCGTTCCCCCATCGGCAAGTTCAAATCGACCTTTTCGTGTCTCTTTGGCATCGGTAAAGGCTCCTTTTTCATGCCCAAAAAGTTCACTTTCAAGTAACGTATCGGTAATGGCAGCACAATTAAGTTTAATAAACGGTTCATCTTTTCGTTTACTGCGTTTGTGAATGGCTGCGGCGACTAACTCTTTTCCCGTGCCCGTTTCCCCTCGTACGAGTATGGTTACATCGCTTTGAGCAATACGTTGTATGACTTGAAAAACTTGTTGCATTTTAGGGCTTTCCCCTATAATATCACCAAAATTATGCACTTTTGAATCCCACTCCATTTTATAGTAAAGTTTCAGCTCTTTGAGCCGTTCTTTCTCTTTTTGATTCATTTGAAATGAATAAATCGTTTGTGCAAAAATCGAACTGACAATGGTTAATATTCTAACCGTGTCTTCAAAACCAATTTCCGTGGTTTTTGTTAAACTTGCACCCAAAACACCAATGGTTGTGTTATCAACAATCATTGGAACGGCAACATAGGACTGCTTATTGACATCACGTTTCCCTGATTTATTTAAAAACAGAGTATCGTTGTGAACATTCTCAACCACAATAGGTTCTTGCTCTTGAGCTGCCATACCCGTCACGCCTTCACCTATTTTATAACACGCAAGGCTTCTTTGAATTTTATTCAGTTCAACCGAGGCAAACACTTTTAACATGTCTTCTTCAATGACGTGAACGACGCAATTTTCTAAATTCAATGTATTTTTCAAAACTTTCATTGATTGTTCTAATGAGGTTTCTAAATTGTATTGATTTGAAATGATTGAAGCTATCTCATAAAGGGTAGTTAATTCTTTTGTGGTTAAGCATTTTTTACATGATTCGTTTAAACCAGACATATTTGCTCCTTAGGTGCAATTAAAATCTAATTATAACGAAAGATGTTTATTTTATATCCTTTTTATTGTATAAAAAATATTCAATAATCAATCAGCTATCTTCTTACACACCTCTTCTTTTGGCAGTTTTTTTGCCCCAGGTTGAATCCACCACGTCTCTCCATTGGATAGTGTCACTTCTCCACCCCAGTTATCTTCTGTATCAAACTCCAATGTTTCTATCGTCTCTTCCATATCTTTTTTTGCAAAATAGAAAGATACAACTCCATTGACTTCTCTTAACATTACTTTTGCCATTGTCTTCTCCTTTAATTGTGATTGATTTTATTGGTAAATGTTTTTTTCAAAAAATCCAAAAACTTTGATTGGGCAAATGCCACTTTAAAATACCCTTTTTGAACCTCTTTTAAAAGGATGGGTTTATTCATAGTTGGGTTGGTTTTAGGATAGTCTTCTCGGTAATGAGCCCCTCGACTCTCTTTTCGTTTTTGTGCAGCTAAAATAATCGCTTCTGAGACTTCTAAGGCGTTTCGCAGTTCTAAAATCGAAACCAATTCGACGTTATTTCGTCTTTCTTTATTGATACAATGCAAGCCATAAGATTCTCTTCGTAAATACTTGATGTAATCAAACGCTTGTACCAAAGATTTTTTATTTCGGATAATACCGACTTTACTAAAGAGGCAGTTCCCCATAGAAATCCGAATGGCATTGAAGTTTTTAGAACAATCCGATTCAAAAATCTTATCAATGGCTTGAATGTCTTTGATGACAATATTATAATCCACAGGTAAAAAGTGTGTTTTTAAAGAGTGTGCTTTGGCTTTTGCACCGGCAAGTTCCCCCAATACAGCACCATCTAAAAGTGAGTTTCCGCCCAATCTATTTGCCCCATGAACACCGTTTGATGCCATTTCTCCACAAATGTATAACCCTTTGATGGAACAACTGGTCATATCCACATCCACCCCGCCCATGGTATAGTGAGCGACGGGTTTTATCTCTAAAAGTTCAGTGGCAATATCGACACCGCATTGATTGTAAGCGGCACTGTACAAAGAGGGAAGTCTGATTTCAAGGGTTTCTTTAGGAATGTGTCGTAAGTCAATATAGACTTTTTGTCCTTTGAGTTGTTGTTTTAATATGGCTTTGGCGATTTTATCTCGCGTTTCTAATTCATTGACAAATCGTTCACCCTCAGAGTTAATCAAATAACCTCCTTCGGCACGGGCTGCTTCTGTGACCAAATAATTGGTTTTGGCAATACCTGTGGGGTGAAATTGGATAAACTCCATATTGGACAGATTTAATCCTGCACGCAAACAAACCGCCAATAAATCTCCCGTATAATCTTGGGCATTGGTTGAATTGCCTCGAAAGATACCGGCATAACCTCCACCTGCTAAAACAACGGCTTTCGCAGGATAGATTAAGACAGCAGAATCTATTTTTCGTAAAGCCACAACACCACTGACACTGTTTTTATATTTGGCAATGTTTAAGACAAAATTATTGACTAAAAACTCAATCCCAATTT
Source organism: Epsilonproteobacteria bacterium UBA4036 (assembly GCA_002382325.1). Taxonomy (GTDB): domain Bacteria; phylum Campylobacterota; class Campylobacteria; order Campylobacterales; family Arcobacteraceae; genus Marinarcus. Next base: position 59,383 of record DGAG01000011.1, on the reverse strand, counting down.
CACGGGCTTTTCGGATTAACACTTGGGTAATGGCACCGCCTGTTTTATCCCCTACAAAACAGGTTCGTTTAAAACTGCTTCCTCCAAAACTTCTTTGCGTAATGGTACCCTCTTCATTTTTATGAAAATCTACCCCATATTTTTCAAGTTTTTGGATGATAGATGAAGCTTGTGTACACATATAGGTGATGGCTTTTTTGTTGCCTAAGCCTTTGGCTGATTTTAGGGTATCTTGAATATGGGCATTTAAGGCTTGTGTGTCATTGGGGTCAAGAACAGCGTTGATGCCTCCACTTGCCATAGAAGAATTGGATTTAAAGATATTGGTTTTGCAAATAATGGCCACTTTGTTTTGTTCTGTTTTTGCCTCAATGGCTGCCATTAACCCGGCAATTCCAGAACCTACTACGATGACATCATAAACCATTTTATACCTTATAAATTAAATCATAATTGGCACGAGGTGTTGATTTAATTTTGGTGATTTCCACATTGTTTTTAATGTGTACAGGAGCTTTTGAAGCAAACAAAGAACTGATAATGCCTGGGGTTGAACGACAAAATTGTAATGCCAATTGAATGTCGTTTTCTAAAATCATTTTGGGATCAAGCAAATAGCCGGTTTCGGGTTTAAACGATTGTTTAAACAAATTCATTTGTAAAAGTGAACTGCTTGAAATAACCCCCATATTTAATCGGTGTGCGGCTTGTAACAAAGTACACTCTTCCCCTTTAACGCTTTGCGTTGGCATTGTATAAATGGAAGTTTTTGCCAAATTAAAGGGAGTTTGAACATATTTAAATCGGTGATTATCTCCGCCTACTTTTTGAGCAATTTGTACTAAATCTTCTAAATTGATGCGTTCTTTGTTGTTTTTAGGATTGATAAAGGCATTCCACACGGCAACGCCATAATATTTGATTAAACCTTGATCTGCCATTTTCTCAAAACGTTTAAAAATCGATTCGATTTTTTTCAAGAATTTTGCATAGCCTAATTTGATGAGTTGCATTTCGGGATTGTGTAGATAGTAAATATCAAAACTTTTTACCCCCATATTCTCTAAAGAGCGTTGACATGACCACTCTAAAAAATCAGGTGTCATACAGTGTTGATCCAATTCAATGTCTTCTTTTAATGCCAATTTAGACTCAATAATATTTTCTTCAATCCATGTATACGGATTTTGAGGAAAGGGATAATCTAGTTGAATAAATCCCCCTTTAGAACAAATAATTAACTCTTCTCTGGTGATGGCATTTTCTTCATACAGTTCTTTAAGTGCAATTCCAATCTCTTTTTCGCTTTGTCCGTATCGATAGTTGCTGGCAGTATCAATTAAATTGATACCACTTTTAATGGCTTGTTTTACTCCTTCAATATAGTGAAAAACATAATTCTCTTCTTTATAAGGTTCTTTGTTAAATGTACCCAATCCCAGTTTTGAAAAAATTAAATCGTTGTGTTTGATATAAAAATCTTTGTAATTTGAAAATTTTTTAGCATAATTGTACGTAGATTGATGCGTTGCCATACTCATAAACTCTTCCTCATTTTTCAATAGCCCGTAAAAGAGTGAAAAATCACTCTCCTACAGTAAATTTTAAAGGCTACTGAATTTTATGCAAGAAGCGTTCCTTGATATGAAATAGGCATTAAGATTTGTATTTATTGTTGGTATACAAAATAATTCCAATCACATACATCAACAAAGCCATGCCTAAAATATAAAATTCAATCATCGTGTTTCCTAAATAGCGTATAAGTTGTCTAATTTTATCGTGGGTTTTTCACCCAAATAGACCAAATAAAACAGACCATCTTTTTTAAATTTGTAGCTCTCATACAGCTCGGTAATCTCTTTGACTTCACTGGGAGCATAGCCATATATTTTTTTTAAACCTCGATAATAAAGCACTCCTCTCAAGAGTTTTTGGGCATCTAAAAAGGCTTCATCTTTCATAATCCAAGGAGAGATTTTGATGTACTTTTTATTGACCACATAAGAGTGTAAAATACCACTTTGAGTCCCTAATTTTAAAGAATTGGTAAAAAGACAATCTTTGGCAATGTACTCTTCCCTGCTTTCATTAAAAACCAATTTGTCAATCTTCTTAGCTGTTTCTTCATAGTTCTCAATATTGACTTGCTTGGCATGGGTATTTGAGAAATTAAAAGCAACCGCATCACCAAAGTGCATATAACGAATAAAAGGAGCAAAAATGCTAAACCCCAAAGCTTCAATTTTGGGGAAAACTTTTTGTTCTACGAGTAAATAAATCGTTTCATTCAGTGCATTTTTTAAAAAGAGTTTTAACAATCTTTCTAAAACATCGGGGTATTTTTTATCTACTTCTAAAACATTAATTAAAATACGGTTTTCAAATTTGTAAGCACTTAATACTCCTACAATTTCATCGTTTTCATACGCGGCAAAACAGTATTGAGGATACGTTTCAAAGGTGTGTTTTAAGAGTTCAACATCCAATAAAGCATTGCTTAAAGACAAGGCTTCAAGAGAAGATTCAAACTCTTTTCTTAAGTAGCCAATGAACATAAATATAACTCTTTTAGCTCGTAAGCATTTAGTACTTTTTTTCTTTGAGTCACAATATCTCGTACTTGTGGCAAGAGTTTTTGTACAATCTCTTTATTGGCTTCTATACCTAAGGTTTTTAAATGATAGATCAAGGTTGAACTTCCCGAGTGTTTTCCAATAGGAAATTCTCGTTTGAGTCCTACTTCTTTAGGGGTGAAAGGTTCATAAGAACTTTTTGATTTCATCATACCATTGACATGAATTCCTGATTCATGAGAAAAAATATTTTTTCCAATAATGGGTAAAGAACTGTCTAATCTTCGGTTTGAAGCATGACTGACTTTTCGAATAAGGGTTTTAAGAGCTTTAATATTGATATGCCCTTGTTGTCCTAAAAGACGATTAACGGTCATTAAAACTTGTTCAAATGAGGCATTGCCTGCTCGTTCACCCAAACCAATCACTGTGGTATTGGCACTTTTAGCACCGGCTTCAAATCCAGCGATGGCATTAGCCGTTCCCATACCAAAATCATTGTGCGTGTGCATCTCGATATCAAGTAAATCATAACTCACTAACGTTTTGATGTTATCATAAGTTTTATAGGGTGTTAAAATCCCCACGGTATCGCAATATCGAAATCGATTTGCACCTAATCTTTTACCCAATTGCATCACTTCTTTTAAAAAAGCGTTGTTGGCTCGGCTTGAATCTTCGCCTCCAATACAGACAAATAACCCCTCTTTTTTTGCTGCTAAAACAGTGGACTCAAGTTGATTGAGAAGTTTGGTTTTATCGCCATTAAATTTGACATCAATAAGAATATCTGAAACAGGAATAGATAAGTCCACCGCTTTGAGTCCACATTTAAGTGAAGCTTCTAAATCACTGAGTGTGGCTCGATTCCAACTCATAATTTGTATGGGCAAATTAAGCGCAAGAATCTCTTTTAAATCCTCTTGCTCTTTTTTTCCCATCGCAGGAATACCCACTTCAAGTTCATGTGCGCCTGCTTCATATAAAAGCGTTGCAATTTCGAGTTTTTCTTGGGTATTAAACGCCACATACGGTGCTTGTTCCCCATCTCTTAAAGTGGTATCATTGATTAGCATGATATTATCCTAACTCTTTATCTTCTTTAAAGAAATATTTTTTCACTGCCTCATGAACCGATTTTTCGATGGGTTTAAATGCAAAACTGTCATCGCAAATCAAATTGATGCTTTTTAGCTCATCCATAGGACACGCTCCAATTTTTTCGGTTAATAAAATATCGCAGTCTTTAAGCGTATTTTTAATCTCTTCAATCGGATATGAACCGTCACAATCTTCGGGTCCTTTACAATACGCATTCTCCACTTTTCGGTGCATTACAAATTTGATGGCACGATCGCCTGCTTCGTAGATTAAGAACTCTGTGGCATTACCAAAGTGTAAATTGACCGTTCCCTCACCTGCTGTGGTTACGGCAACCAATTTTGTCTCACCCGAACTGCTTAATTGCGTTTTTGAAGCTTGCTCAATTTTAATTTTTTGATTGGCTTCGTCTAATGCTGCTCTCCAATTTTCAATGACCGCATGTTTTTGTTGTCGTGCTGCAATATCATATTTACCTTCTAATTCTTCCCATGAAAGGTTGATAAATGATTCATTCGTAAATTCATCGCTTCGGTCTTCTCCAATAAGTCCAACAGCATCGGCTCGACATTGTCGGCAATGAGACATGAGTTTCATATCCATTCCACACGCTTCTTGTGCTGCCATAACCTCTTGATCTGTGGCACTTGGAACGCCTTCGAGTCCAAATTTTGTTCCAAATTCGGCTTTACTTAGAAGTGGCATAATGTTGTGCAAGAAGACATTGAGTTCTTTAAGCTTTTTTGCTACATTGGGTAAATCTTTGTCATTTACTCCAGGAATAAGCACAGAGTTGGCTTTGACCAAAATACCTCGGTCGGTGAGCATTTTAATTCCCTCAAGTTGTTTTTGAAGTAGGATTTTAGCTCCCTTTTTTCCAAACACTTTTTTGTGTTCCCAATGCACCCAAGGATATATTTGTGAACCAATTTCTCCTGTTTCATCAACCGTATTAATCGTAACGGTAACGTGGTCAATATTGTATTTGACAATTTCGTCAATATAATCAGCAATTCGAAGACCATTGGTGGATAAACACAATTTTAAATCGGGTGCTTTTTCTTGCAACAGTTTAAAGGTTTCAAAGGTCTTTTTAGGGTTGGCTAACGCATCACCTGGTCCTGCAATTCCTACAACAGAGAGTTGTTGAATCTCTCCACCGATAAAAAGAACTTTTTTCACCGCTTCAATGGGTTGAAGTTTAGATGAAGTCACACCAGGTCGGCTTTCATTGGAACAGTCATATTTTCGGTTACAATAATTGCATTGAATATTACACGCAGGTGCAACGGCTACGTGAATTCGAGCGTAGTGTTGGTGTGCTCCTTCACTGTAACAAGGATGATTGTTAATCTTATCCATTACCTCTTGTTGAATATTGGTTTGTGTGCTACTTGAAGTGCATGAACAACTCATAGTAACTCCTTTTTGTTTTATAAAAGCCTAAATGCAACTAGTGTTCCACAGCTTCAAAAAGGAATACAAAATGCACTAACAATCCAAAAACAAAAGGATAAACCATGGAGATTCAGCAAAAAATAAAAGAAGAATTGCTCAAAGAAGTTTTTACAAATATTGATAACATTTACGATTTTTTAGATTCGAGATTTAAGCTTGATGAAGTTGCCAATGAAACGCTTGTGAAAAAACTTAATGAGCTAAAAGATGTGGTGTACAACACTTCACAATTTTGTGAGTTGAGTTAGTGGTTAAAAGTAGGAAAAATATTGCAAAATGACATGTTTTTTAATAAAATAAAATATTTGGGTATTATTACTAAAAAATCACCATAAAGGAAAATCATGAATTCAAATGAAAAATATAATATGCTCGTAAGAGAAATAGCAAACTCAAAAAATAGTTCTATCTTTTCAAAAGCTTTTGGACTTGATTTTCAAGAATTCAAAGCTATTATTGATGAAATAGAAAATGATAGTTTATTTAAAAATGGATTTTGGGCTTTGGGTGGATTTTATATCTTTAATGGGCTCACGTTTAAAGGTAGAAGTTTTTTAGAAAATAATGATAAAAAAGAGTATCATAAAATTGAGAAAACAGATATAACTTATAATCATAATGTTAGTGTTGGTGGCAATAATAATGGAAATATTATTACAGGAAACAACAATACCATTCTTTCAGAATTTGATAAAAAATTTGAGGAACTCATTCAAGCTATAAATAATTCAAACATAAAAGATAAAGAATTAATACTCCAAGAACTGAAAAATAATAAAAATAATGAGGTGTCATTAAAAAAATCTTTAGGTGTGGTCTTGACAAAAGGTGCAGAATTTGGTTCAATTGTTTCAGCCGTGAGTGCATTATTAGGTTTATAAATTAATATAAATATAAAATATTCAACGGTTCAAAGCAAAAGGAATAAATTAAATGGATAAACAACTCATAACAACCTTACAAAAGAAGTTTAATGAACTTTCAAATACTCTTGAAGATAGCATAATTGAATACTGGTATGCCAGAGATTTACAAAAAGTATTAGGATATAACAGTTGGGATAAATTCCAAAATGTCATCCAAAAGGCAAAAATATCATGTGAAAATTCTGGTGTAGAAGTCGAAGACCATTTTCGCCAAGTGGGAAAAATGGTGCAAATAGGTTCAGAAGCTTTGAGAGAAATAGAAGATATTATTCTTACTCGATATGCGTGTTATCTCATCGCTCAAAATGGGGACAGCAAAAAAGAGCCAATTGCTTTTGCACAAACCTATTTTGCAATGCAAACCCGAAAACAAGAGCTTATTGAACAAAGATTAGAGTTAGAAGATAGGCTTCAAGCAAGAGCAAAACTAAGAGAATCAGAAACAGAATTGTCAAAAAATATTTATGAACGAGGAGTTGATGACAGAGGATTTGGTCGTATTCGTTCTAAAGGAGATACGGCACTTTTTGGTGGAAATACCACACAAAATATGAAAGATAAATTGGAAGTACCTGCAGGGCGTCCTTTGGCCGATTTTTTGCCTACTATTACAATAGCGGCAAAGAATTTAGCCACAGAGATAACCAATCATAATGTAAAACAAAACAATCTTTATGGTGAAATGTCAATTACCAATGAACATATTCAAAACAATGAAAATGTGCGGGAACTTTTAAACCAAAGTGGTATTAAACCTGAAGAATTACCACCAGCACACGATTTGAAGAAGTTAGAACGAAAAGTAAAATCCAATGAGAAAAAGATGATACAACAAAGTGCATTACCAAAAAATAAAAAGAGTATGAGTTAATTAATCAGCGATGAGTACAGTATTGGCAGTAGTTTTAGTCAAGTAAACTGTGTTTGTATACTCATCGCTCATTAATTGTTTGAGGTCATGGTGATTTCTATCATTTTCCCATTTAAAATTTCACAAAATTCGACCCCAAAATCAAAGCACTCTTGCAACTCTTCTTTTGTGGGTATGAGTTTGATTTTTAAAAGATTCATGGGTGGAACTTTAAAATGTAGAAATTTAAGCCTATCAATAATCATATCAATGGCTTCACCACTCCACCCGTATGAGCCAAAAGCTTGTGCTATTTTACCTTTTTTTTCTAAAAACATCATGCAACACAATAAATCCCATACGGGCTTTGGTGCGTCCCCGTTAATGGTAGGTGTTCCAATTAAAATACCATCGCTTTCATCCAGAATTTTAATCATGTTTTGTTCGTCCAATGATGCCAAATCATAAACATTGGCAACAATTCCCTCCACACTTTCACATCCTTCATAAATTTTTTGTGCCATATTTCGAGTATTTTTATAACTGGTCAGATAAAAAATAGAGAGAACCTTATGCGATTTATGGGTTGGTTCACTGTATTTTTTGTACAGTTGAATGTATTTTTGTGGATGGTGATTTAAAATGGGTCCGTGTAAAGGAGCAATAAGATCAATAGTTAATTTTTCATATAACTTTATGGCATTTTGTACATACGATTTAAACGGACGCATAATGTGATCATAATAATACGAAAAGGCATATGAAAAATCACCCACTTGCTCTTCAAAAAGTCGTTCATCGCAATAGTGACTTCCAAAAACATCGCCAGAAAATAAAAGCTTGTTTTCAACCACATATGAACTCATGGTTTCAGGCCAATGTAAATACGGTGTCGTTAAAAACTGAACGGTTTTTTCTCCCAAGGTGATGCTTTTATTGGTCCAAACGGTTTCAAAATTGATGCTTTCAGATTTAACCAACGCTTTTAACATATTGGCTGCTTGAGGTGAAACCAATACTTTCGCACTCGTACAGCGTTTAATCAGTTCCGGAATACTACCTGCGTGGTCAGGTTCTAAATGGTGAGAAATCACATATTTGATTTCATCGTATTGACATAATTGTTCAAGTTTTCTAAAGTATTCCTCTTGAAACTCTATTTTAACGCCATCAACTACAATAATTCCTTCGGAAGTCTTGATTAAATAAGCGTTGTATGAACTTCCATTGGCGGTTTTCATAATAATATCAAAGGTTCTAATTTCAGAGTCAAAGACCCCTATAAAAAAGATATTGTCAGAAATTTCAACCACATTATTGTTGTTCATTGACAAGTAACCTTTGCATCCAAATAGGAGGATTCTCTTTCATTTTAATCAGCTTATTTAAAATGTCTTCAATTTTTTCATTTTCATTTGAGGTTTGCATGGGAAATATTCCACATGATTGTACCATTCTTGAAGCTTTGGGACCAATTTGTTGTACGACTAATACATCACTTTCTTCTAAACACTCAATTTTGTACGTGAGTTTATCGATTTCATCTTCAATTTCAATCGAAGAATCCACTTTTTTTAAAAAAGAAAACTCATTTTCAATAATTTCATAAAGGGTAAACTCTTTACACCAACCAAAGTGTTGGTTGACATGAATGTCATCGGTGGTGGCAAATGCTATTTTCATAGGATATATAACCTAAATCGTGGATCAATGACTTGTTCAAGCGTATTTTTAATCATATCGTATGTCCCCGTACTTGCCATAGAACAACCTGCACATGCCCCTTGATATGCCAGTCGGATTTCAATTTCGGGTTCACTGATGTAATCAATTAAAAGAATATTTCCTCCATCTTTAATCAACATAGGACGAATAAATCGGTCTAAAGCATCGTTAATCGTTTCAAGTTGTTCTTCAAGTGATTTTTTTCTAAAATGGTGATTTAATTCACACGATTCTATAAACTCTTTATCGATACCTGCTAGTTGAATTTGAGCCATCGCATGACCATTTTGAGCAGCTTTTAGCATACAGTAAAAACCTTCTTTAACCTCGTCTACTTTACTTCTGTCTTGTAAAAGAAGTAACGCCAATCTGAATGCAGCTTGTGTATGGTTTTTGGCAATGGCTCGTCTGAAGTATTCCTTGGCTTTAGGCATGTCTTCTTCTACCCCAATTTTTGATTGATACATCAAAGCTAAGTTGAAATTGGCTGAGTCGTTGTCGTATTTGCTGGCTTCTTCAAAGTAACGTTTTGCTTGAGTAAAATCTTTGTTTACCCCTTCTCCTTTTAAATACATCAAACCTAAGTTTGCCATAGCTTGGTCATTCTTAAGTGCCGCTTCTTCTTCCCAAATACTTTTTGCTTTTGAAAAATCTTTTTGTTTGTAGGCATTTAATGCTTCTCGGTGTCTCATAAATCGGATTCCTTCCCCTGGATTGGGTAATTCGTTGCCTAAGGCTAACTCTTTTTGAATATGTTTTGCCAAATATTCATGGGCTATTTCAACCGCCTCATCATAATCTTCACTCGCACCTTTGATGTCGAAATCAGTAAATTCGACCAAATAAGCATCACCCACTTCATTTTCCCCAAAGTACGACTCATACGGGTAGTTAAGGTTTAAGTAATACTCTAAATTTTTAGGCATAACTGCTCTTTAAAAGTCTAAAGGTGCATGGCTAAGACGTGCATCCATATCGATTTTTTCTCGAAAAGGTCGTGGCTGATTTATCGGTGAAAACAACCCTTTTGATTTGTGAATTCGGATTTTGTAAATCCCTTCTTCGTGTCCTTTGACGTAATGTTCATCAAACTCTTTGGTATAAGGCATATCCCATACAATCGCCCCTGGTGTAGGACAGACATCAAAACATTTTGGCACAGAACAATCCACACACTCGATACATTTTTCAGGTTTTACGTAGGTAAATTCTGGGTCATCAAGCGGGGAATCATCGGCACTGACAATAGCAGTTGCTGGGCATTCATCTACACACGCATCACAATTGATGCACTCATTGGTGATTAAAACAGACATGTTGACTCCTTAGGCTTTCTTTTTGCATGTACACGTACCTGCATCCAAAAGAGCTGTGGCATTGTTTGCATCAAGCAATTTAAAATCATTGCGTAAACTGTTTATGTAGATTTCATCTAAAGTGACATCAACTTTGGCACAAGAATAAACGTTAATATTACTCTCTTGCAGTCGATTAAATAAACCTTCACCCATATGATAAAAAATAGTACAACTTGCACCACTGTTGGCAACAAACTGCGCGGTATCTTCACCATCACCCAAGCCTTCGTTTTTAACGACACTGAAATTCCCACTGTTTAAATCCATGAGTGCAAAAAAAGGTGCATTGCCATAGAGTTGGGAAATAACGGTTGAGTTTGGGGTATCAATTGGAATGGCTAACATGAGGTATCCTTTCTTATAGTCATTATAAGAAAGGTATATGCAAAAAGTGTTCCATTTGAAAATGATTTACTTTTTCTTAGGTTTTTTATTTTCAAGAAATTTACAAAGTGGAATATCCAATGCTTGAGATATTTTGTATAAATGTTCCAAATTAAAATGTTTATTATTGGTATTATTTTCCGCATAATTATAAAAAGCATTCCCCCTTTGTCCAATAATTAAAGCCAGTTCTAACTGACTCATATTTTTCTGAATTCTAAATTTTTTTACATTTTGAGAAATTACTTTATAAAATTCTTTTATTTCTTCATCATCAACATTTGATGTAAACATGGTTAGTATCCTATAGGTTAAGTTATTATTAATAATATACAAACTACAATTCTCTTACAATACCCTATAGAGTAATTATCTATAGGTTTACTGTAACTCAAGAGTTGCTCTCTTTTCCTATAATTTAGTTGTATATACATGTATCAAAGATAAAAGCGAGGAAGTGAAAATGTTAAATCGTATGAGTATGAAATATAAATTGTTGTTGTTTCCTGTTATTTACATTATTATTATGTTGGTATCGGGCTTAACCTATGTGCATTATAATAATGTGGCGAATACTCGTAATGATGCAGCTGTTCAAACTGAAACCTTTGTTAAAAATGTTTTGGCGGGACGTATTGCTGTATATCAATTCTTACAAAGCCCTACTTTGGAAAAAGCGAATAACGTCAGAGAAAAGTTTGAGTCTATAACGGAGGATGTTTTAGCCTTTAAAACATTGCTTTTTGTAAAAGCAAACAGAGATATTTGTGATAATATTGCGAATTCTAGCAAAGAGTATATTAAAAACTTTAATGCTTTTGCTTCTTTAAAAATAGATAATTATAATCAAGGTATTTTAAAAGATAATGATGAGATAAAGAGTTCCATAAAACAGATGGTAAACATTGGCTTGGAAATAGAAGAAGATCTTAATCGTATCAATGAAAGTGCTCACAAATTAAAAGAAGACTCTATCGAAAAATTAAATAATATTTTACTTGTGTTGTCAAGTACGGCAATGATTATTTTCTTGTTTGTAACCTATCTTCTAGCTACGAATATCATTAGCTCATTGAATAGCTTTAAAAATGGACTTTTGTCTTTTTTTAATTATATCAATAAAAAAAGTGATTCAATTGTACTGCTTGAACTTAAAGGTACCGATGAATTTGCACATATGGCCGAAGTGGTTAATGAAAATATTGTTAATACTCAAAAAGCGATTGAAGAAGATTCTATTTTAATTCAAAATGTTAAAGAGATTGTTGAAGAGGTAAAATGTGGCTATTTATACAAAAAAATTGAGCAAGATACCCATGACAGAAATTTACATGAACTTAAAATCATATTCAATCAAATGTTAGACATTATGGCAGAAAATATTTGTGGAGATGTTAATAAAATCCAAAATGCTTTGGTCATTTATTCAAAACTTGATTTTAGACATCGTGTTCCTAATCCTACAGGAAAAACCTCTCAAGGGTTAAATTTATTAGCAAATATCATTAATGATATGTTAATAGAAAACAAAAAAAATGGATTAACCCTGCAATATAGTGCCAATGAGCTTTTACGTAATGTTGAGTCATTAAGCAGTGCATCAAACGAAGCTGCTGCATCACTTGAAGAGACGGCTGCTGCATTAGAAGAGATTACCAGTAATATTTCAAATAACACACAAAATATTGTTCAAATGTCTGCTTTTGCCAATGAATTGCAAACATCAGCACAAATGGGTCAAAAACTTGCCAATGAAACGACGATTGCTATGGATGATATTAATGCCCAAGTTCAAGCGATTAACGAAGCCATAACCGTCATTGACCAAATTGCATTTCAAACCAATATCTTAAGTTTAAATGCTGCTGTTGAAGCAGCAACAGCAGGAGAAGCGGGGAAAGGGTTTGCCGTAGTTGCCCAAGAAGTGCGAAACTTAGCCTCACGAAGTGCAGAAGCAGCAAAAGAGATAAAATCTTTGGTTCAAAACGCCACCGACAAAGCAAATTTTGGTAAAAATATTGCCAATGATATGATTTCTGGATACCATGCATTAAGTGAAAATATTTTAAAAACTTCAGATTTAATTAAAGATGTTGAAGGAACCTCCACAGAACAACTTTTAGGGATTGAGCAAATTAATGATGCCGTTGCAGAGTTGGATCAACAAACGCAACTCAATGCCAGTATTGCAACAAAAACAAGAGATATTGCAACAAATACGCTAAATATTGCTAATATAGTGGTGAACAATGCTAATGAAAAAGAGTTTAATGGCAAAGATGAAATTATCCTAGAATCAAGTTTTCAGAATTGATTTGCAACTAAAAAAGAAAAAAAGAATTAATCGTGTTTAACAATCAAAATTGGCAATCATTGGCGACAACCCTTAAGTGTAATAACAACTCCAGCAACAGGCATTAAATTACAAAAAGAAAGGAGCATTTTTACCATAAAGTTTAGATCACAATGGAATACTTAAATGCTTTTTACAGCAGCAGAGGTTTTATTTGTTAGATTTTATATGAATAATGACGTTATCTTTTTTAACTTCATACTCAAAAGTATGTTTTTCACAATACTCTTCATTGGCTTTTTTGCACATTTTTTTGGCTTTTTTTTCAGCTTCTTTGAGGGTTTCAAACGTATATTTTTTATTCCATGATTTTTTCTTTTTCGCACAACCACACAGTTTAGGTATTTTAATATTTATCATCATAGCCTCCTTTGAGTTGAATAATTCATTATAACATAATACATTGACCTAAGACCTAACACTTAACAACCAGTGCTTTTAGTAAAGGAATATTTATTGCATAACAAAAGAATAAAACCAACATAAAGAGTTTGCCATGGTCAACAAAAAACTTATACGTGAACTGCTCAATGAAACCGATTGCTCTCATAATAAAACGAAAAAATCATCTTGTGATAAGCCAAAGCCGGGAGCAACCAGTGGGGGATGTGCATTTGAGGGGTCTCAAATTGCCCTTTTCCCTTTTGCTGATGTGGTACATTTAGTACACTCTCCTGCAACGTGTATAGGAGCTTCGTGGGAAACCAGAGCCACACCCACTTCCTATACAGGTGAAAACAATACCGTTACGGGATATTGTACCGATGTGACGACCAATGATATTATTTTTGGGGGACACACCAAGCTAGAAGCCTCGATTGAGTATTTGGTAGAACATAAAAAACCCAAAGGTATTTTTGTCTATGAAACATGTGTAACGGCTATGATTGGTGATGATATGGACAATGTCTGTTCAAGAATGCAAGAAAAACACGGTATTCCTATTGTGGTGATTCACTCTCCGGGCTTTGTGGGAGGAAAAAATTTGGGTTCACGTTTGGGCGCTGAGTCGGTTTTACATCAACTCATTGGTACTAAAGAACCCAAAGAGATACATCCCTTTGGGATCAATCTTATTGGTGAATACAATGTGACAGGAGATATGTGGCAGTATGTTCCTTTATTGGAGAAAATTGGCATCAAAGTGGTTTCTACTTTAGCAGGTGATGGACGATTGGAAAATATCCAAATGGCACATACCGCAAAACTCAATGTAATTGTGTGTGCTAAATCATTGATTTCATTGACACGAAAAATGCAAGAGAAATACAGTATTCCTTATATCAGTATCTCTTTTTATGGAAAACGAGATACGACCAATGCTATTATGAGTATTGTCAATGCGTTTGGCGATGAAGCATTAATACAAAAAGCCAAAGAAGTTATTCAAGAAGAAGAAGCCAAACTCGAAGAAGCATTAGTGCCATACAAAAAAGTATTACAAGGTAAAAAAGCCATTTTAAACACAGGTGGAAATAAGTCGTGGTCAATTGCTTCAGCACTGCAAGATATTGGGATTGATGTGATTGCCACCAGTGTGAAAAAAGCCACGTTGGAAGACAAAGAAATTGCGGCACAATATGTTAAAATTCTTATAACCGATCCAGGAACCGAACAAGCCAAACTTATCGATGAACATAACGTGGATATTTTACTTGCAGGGGGACGAAGTTTATATACGGCGATTAAGAAAAAAGTGGCATTTGTCGATGTTAATCAAGAAAAAAAAGTCAGTTATGGTGCGTATAATGGCTTAGTAAACTTAGCCAAAGATGTCTGTAATGCGGTCAATAATAAGGTGTTTAAAATTGTAGGAAGAGAAGCTCCTTGGAACAATATGGAGTGACAAGAGACCAGTAACCAGTGACGAGTGACGAGTGATGAATTTTCTTGTCACTCGTCACTTTTCTCTGATTTCTCATCACTCTTTTATAAAAGTATTAAAAAAGTTTTTATATGTTAGAATCGGTACATAACTTTTACATCGAAAATGAAAGGATTGTAACTGAAAAAACAAATTTTATGCTTTTACAATACATACAGCGATAAATCAAATTTTGAAGTTTTACAAAGTGTTTTAAATGGCTATACGCTTATTAGTACACCCAATGTTGAAGAGGCAAAAGCACTTTTTGAACACGACTCTTATGGTTTGGTTTTAATTGATTTCACTAAAAAAGAGGGAAAAGAGCTTTTAGATTTTGTGATGAGAGCAAACCCCGAACAAAAGATTATTACCATGAGTGATAACTTTGAATGCAGTGAAACGATGGGATGTAACTTTTGTATGGATAATTACAATCGGAAAAGAGTTTTTCGACCGCTTAATTTAAAAGAGCTATTGGATGCAATTAAGAACTTTGATGAACAAAGTTGTACGTATATGCATAAATTTAATAACATAATGAACTTGCTCGATAAAATTATTGATGAGTTTAATCATTTTTCATACGATGCCGTTGCTAAACGTATTTTTCCTCAAGCAGGCATTTCAGAGTCGGCTTTGATTGAGGAGATTTTGGAGATTACCACTTTACTTCAAGACAATCACATTAAATTTCAAGTGGATGAGAACTACAATATCAATTTGTTTATTAATTAAATGGCATAAAAGCCATTTAATTATCTGAAAAGCAAAAGAGGAGTTTTGGCTTTTAAGAGCATTTTAGAAGTAAAACTTCCAAAAATTACACTCCGCAGTCGGTTGTGACTGTAGGCGCCCATGGCGATAATGTCCAAATTATTTTCTTCTTGATACGTTAATAATGCTTCTACGGCATCCCCTTTTAAAGAAGTGGTTTCTACGTCAATTTGAGCTTTATTGAAAAGTTGTTTAGCATCACTTAAAAGTTTGGCTGAAATACTTTCTTCTTTATTAACATTAGCAATGACTCGTTTTATGTTGGGGAAAATAGGATCTTGTGTGGCGGTATAAATGGCTTTATTGGCAAAATCAGAACCGTCGTATGCCATTAAGATTGAGTTAATGGGTTTAAATGGAGAATTGACCAATAAAATAGGGATATTGAGTGTTCGAATAATGGTTTCGACATGGTTGCCTATACTTAAATTATTGCCCTCATTGTCTTGTCCTCTTAAGCCTATGATAGCAATTTTAGTTTGAGCAGATAACTCTTCAAGTGTTTCATCGAGGTCTCCGTGTCGTTGCAGTGTATGAATTTTTTGTATGTCTTGTTCTTTGGCATAGGCACTTAACTCTTGCAAAATTTTTCGCCCGTTTGCAATGAGTGTTTTACTTATTTGAGCTTCTTCTTTAGTGAGTTCTTCCAATAGTGTCTCTTTTGTCCCCAATCCTATATTTCCTGTCAAATCAGTATGTTTGGCATTGTGATGGTGTTCAACTACGTTGAGTAAAAAAAGAGGAATATCCAATTGCTTGGCAATAAAAATTCCATAATCGCATGCCGATTTTGAATCAAATGACCCATCCACACAGACTAAAACATTTTTTTCATTCATTTTTAGTGCCCTCCCATGACTTTGTCTATTTCTGCTGGATCATCGTGAATCCCAAAACGGTCAATAATCGTTTTACTCGCTTCATTTTGTCCGATAATTTCGACTTCAGCCCCTTCACGCCGTAATTTTATGACGGCTTTATCTAAGGCATAAACCGCAGAAATATCCCAAAAATGCGCTTTACTTAAATCAATAATGACTTTATCTAAAACTTCTTTAAAGTCAAATGTTTCATAAAATTTATCGGCACTGTTAAAAAAGACTTGTCCGACAAATTTATAGGTTTTAATGGTACAGTTTTCATTGTAAAATGTTTCACTGTACATAAAGTGAGAAATTTTATTGGCAAAAAACAAAGAGGCTAAAAGTACCCCTGCAAAAACGCCATGAGCTAAGTTATGGGTATATACCGTTACACACACGGTTACAAGCATCACAATATTGGTTGACAAAGGTAAGGTTTTAAGATTTTTAATGCTTGCCCAATCAAACGTACCAATAGAAACCATAATCATCACAGCTACGAGTGCTGCCATAGGAATAATTGAGATAACATCACTTAAAAAGACCACCATAAGCAGAAGAAAAATCCCTGCAAGTAAAGTGGAAAGTCGTGTTCTTCCCCCTGATTTAACATTGATAATTGATTGCCCAATCATTGCACAACCCGCCATTCCTCCCATAAATCCAGAAGCAATATTGGCAACGCCTTGACCTGTACACTCTCTGTTTTTATCGCTTTTAGTGTCCGTTAAATCATCCACAATAGTAGCTGTCATCAATGATTCTAAAAGCCCTACAATGGTTAAAGAAACGCTATAAGGAAGAATAATCCAAAGCGTTTCAAAATTTAATGGAATATCGGGAATTAAAAATATGGGCAATGTATCGGGAAGTTGTCCCATATCTCCAACAGTTCGTATATCAATACCCATAAAAACCACGATGAGGGTTAAGAGAATAATGGTGACTAAAGGTGAGGGAACCATGGTTCCAATTTTAGGTACATAAGGAAACAGATAAATAATGACTAACCCAAAAGCTGTTAAGGCATAAACATGCCAAGTGACGTTGGTCAGTTCAGGCAGTTGTGCCATAAAAATCAAGATAGCCAAGGCATTGACAAATCCTATAACAACAGCTCGGGGAACAAAACTCATAAAGCGCCCCAGTTTTAAATATCCTGCAATTATTTGTAAAATCCCTGTTAAAACGGTTGCAGCAAGAAGATATTCAAGCCCATACTCTTTGACCAATGTTACCATCAAAAGTGCCATGGCTCCTGTTGCCGCACTGATCATCCCCGGACGACCACCCACAAAAGCAATCACAAAAGCAATACAAAAAGAGGCATACAAACCAATTTTAGGGTCCACTCCTGCAATGATAGAAAAAGCGATGGCTTCAGGGATAAGTGCAAGGGCTACGACTAACCCAGAAAGCGTATCGCCTTTGATATTGCTAAACCATTCATCTTTTTTAAAATAGTGTTTTATCATAGTCATTTTCCTTTAAAAAGGGGCGATTATATCTAAAAATCGTTAAATTAGACTTATTTGTTTTAAGAGAGCTTTAAGGAACACTTTTTGCATTATAAAGTCATAAATGCCTAAAGGTTTGAACATGACAAAACCACTTCAACTCAATCCTATTAAACTTTCACAACCCATGGGAGCCATGCTTTGCTTTTTGGGAGTTAAAAATTGTATGCCACTTATGCACGGGGCTCAAGGGTGTGCGAGTTTTTCTAAAGTATTTTTTACTCGACACTTTAATGATCCCATTGCCATACAAACGACGGCTGTCAATGACATCACAGCGGTGATTGATGGAGGAGATTATGCGATTAGTGAGAGTATTAAAAATATCACCAAAAAAGTTAAACCCGATTTGGTGGGGCTTTTTACGACAGGATTAACAGAAACCAAGGGCGATGACATAAAAGGGGCGTGTTCTTTGGTTCAAGATATACAACCCATTGTATATGTCAATACACCTGATTTTGAAGGCTCATTGGAAAGTGGTTTTGCCAAAAGTGTGGAAGCATTAATTGATCAACTCGTTGTACCTCAAACCAATACCTATTTACAAAAAGCGGTGATTATTCCCAATGTGAATCTAAAACCCATAGAAATTGAAAAACTCAAAGATACCGTCTCTTTGTTTGGGTATGAAGTGTTGGCTTTACCTGATTTAAGTGAATCCCTCGATGGACATTTGGGGTTAAAGCAAGGGGCATTAAGCAGTGGGGGTATTAGCGTTGAAGAAATCAAAGAGTTAGGCAATGCTTCTTTGGTCATTTCTGTGGGAAAAAGTGTGGAAAAAGCGGGGCAAAAACTGCACGCTAAAAATGAAAATATGACACACTTACATTTTGATTGTGTAAGTGGATTGGTTTGCAGTGACGAGTTTTTTAAAGCCTTATGTGAAATCAAAAAAATCTCAATGCCACATCCCAGTATTGTACGATGGAGAAAACGACTTCAAGATGCCCTTTTAGATACGCATTTTGCCATTGGAAGCAGCAACGTAGTCATTGCTCTTGAACCTGATCAAGCTTTGAGTGTGGCAACGACACTTTTGGAAGCAGGAGCCAATATCAAAGCCATCATTACCACACAAAAGACCACACTGTTAGACCATTTAGCGTGTGAGAACTGTTTTTTTGGTGATTTTGAAGATGTGGAGAGTTATTTAGAACAAGCCGATGTGTTAATTACCAATTACCACGGTGAGCGTTTGGCAAAAAAGCATCATAAAGCGTTGATGCTTCGAGGCTTTCCCGATTATGAAAGTGTAGGCAATCAACTTAAAAATGATATTTTATACGAGGGAAGTGCGTATTTGCTTTTTGAGTTAGCCAATTTACTCCACGAACATGAACATGAATAGGACAAAGAATGGAAGTTTCATATCAAAATCGAAGTTATACTTTAAGTAAAAAAGAGAGAAAAGTAGGGGGTGAGGCTCCTGCTGTTCGAATTAAGATGTTAAATAATGAAACCAAAGTTATAGGCATGATGGCACCTAAAACACAAGTGATGATAAGCTTATTGGATGTTAAGGTTTTTTCTCAAGCCATATTGGATATTTTAGGACAATACCACCATAAAATCATTTTTTATGTGGTGACTTCTGAATCGAGTGAAAAACTTGAGAAAGTGGTTTCAACATTTGATTTAGTGGCTGAAAATGCAAGTTGCGATTATAAAGAGTTTGCCTCAAAATTTGGACTGAATATGGAAAATGAACACATTGCCAATGCCCTTTTTATTATCAATAAAGAAGGCGAAATCACTTATATCCAAATTCCTAAAACCATAGAAGAACCTTTGGATTTAGAACGTTTTAAAGTACACCTTCATGAAACAGTGAGCCAAAAACAAAAAGGGCACACGCATGAAAATTGGATGGGTGTATGAATAAGAAAAAATGCGGTATCAGCACTCAAGTATGGTTAAAACACAACGATTATGATATTAATGATATCAATAAAGTAGGACAATACGGCAACAGTGCTTTAATGAAAGCTTCACGAGAGGGCAACAGTGAAGTGGTTAAAGAGTTAATTGCTTTGGGTGTGGATTTGAATATTAAAAATATTGACGGCAATACGGCATTATGGAACGCCTGTTTTGGCAATTCGTATGAGTGTTTTCATCTGTTAATAGAAGCAGGGATTGATATAAATTCACAAAACGACAATGGTGTTACAGCATTGATGTATTGTGCCAGTGCAGGAAAAGAAGATTTTGTTGAACTCTTGCTGCAAAACAATGCCAATACGCAACTTGAAAGTTTGGATGGATTTAAAGCCATTGATTTAGCCGTTACACCAAAAATTGTCAAAATGCTCAAACATGCAAACGTTTCATGATGCGACAACACTGACGTTAAAGAGATACTACAGCGAACCTCATTTTATCGATTGGACAACGCAACCTAGAAGTTACAAAGTGTATCCTCATTTTTATCGACGTTTTAACCTAACTGATTATGAAGAGTTGGCATTTATTCAAAATATGGGCAAAATCACTTTTGAAAAAACCTACTACAATCAAACCATTGCTTTGAGAACAGTTCCCAGTGCAGGGGGATTGTACCCGTGTGAAATATACATACAAATTCGAGGTGTTGAAAACTTGTTATCGGGGATTTATCATTATGAGCCTTTATCAAACACTTTAGTTTTGTTGCATGAACTCACACACGATGGGGTTGAATATTATTTTAAAGATCAAACCTTATATCAATTTACCTTTTTAATCACCTGTGCTTATTTTAGAACGGCGTGGAAATATTCAAATCGAAGTATTCGGTATCTACTTTTGGATTCGGGACATCAAATGGGGGCGATTTATGCAGGAGTTTGTTTGGAAAAAAAAGAAGCAGAATTTGAGTGTGAATTCGATGATAAAGCCTTAAACCGTATCTTAGGATTGGGCGATGAAGAGTTTTTAATGGGATGTATAAAAGTCAAGTCGTATAAAAACAAACCTTTACTTCCTTTAAGAGAAGCTTTGCCTTTTGTGCAACCTTGTGATTATTTTATCAAGAACGCTTTTATTGAAGCATTTTTCCAAAAAAGTGTTGAAGCAAAAGAGTACGAGTTTCCTTTATATGAAGGATTAAATAAGCTGGAACACACTCAACTGCAAGAGGCAATACATAACAGACGCTCCATACGGGCGTTTAAAAAAGAGTCTATTTCCTATGAAGCTTTTTTAGAGATTTGCCAAGATATTTTTGAACTGGCAAACCAAAATCATATTGAAATTTTTATGATAAATAACAATATTGAGGGCATCAAAAAGGGAGTTTACAAAAATGTAACCCTGCAAAAAGAGGGGGAGTTTTCTCAAAAAGCAGGCTTTTTAGCTTTAAATCAAACCTTGGCACAAACGGCATGTACAACCTTGTTTTTTACGGCACCTAAAACGGTGTCATACACGCATACAACGAAGTTGTGTGGATTTTTAGCTCATATGATTTATTTAAAATCTTCATATTTTAATATAGGGTGCAGTGGCATTGGAGCATGTTTTGATGAAGAGGTTCAACACTTTTTAGAAACGCCCAATAATATTTTGTACCTTTTGGTTTTAGGAAAATAAGAGAAATTTTTCACCAATTATCTTGTGGAACACTACTTGCATAAACAGAAGTATAAATTCTAAAATAGGATAAACCAATGAGCCGAATTAAAATCTCAACCAATGAGCCAAAACAAGGGACTTTGAAAATTGCTTTTGCAACAAGTGATATGGAAAATATCGATGCACATTTTGGAAGTGCCAAGCAGTTTGCTGTGTACGATGTGAGTAAAAACAGTGTTCAAACGTGTGAAATCATTAAAATTGAAGAGAAAGATACCGATAAAACCGTTGAACTTTTAGGGGATATTGATATTGTCTATTTTACCAATATTGGAGCTATAGCAGCTGCAAAGATTATTAATTCGGGAATCTTTCCTATTAAATACAAAGAGATTGTTCCCATTGCTGAAGAGTTGGAAAAATTAAAAGCGATGTTAAATACCAATCCTCCTCCTTTTATTAAAAAAATCATTGAAAAAAAGGCGGCATAATGGAAATCAAAAAAATATTTATTGATACCTTAGTGGGTCAAATTCGTGCGTTAGATCAGTTTGGAACATGGGGCAATAAATCCAATGAAGATTTACTCATTGAGAAATACGTTAAATCCAAAGAGGATTTAAAAAATATTCCTATTATTGCTGATATTGATGAAATGCAAATCAAAGACATACGAATTGTGTTTCAAGCAGTTGCGTTGGCATTTGAAAAAATTACAGGGGTAATGTGTTCAGTAGTAATGGAGATGAGCCATGAAGGTTTTGGACGAGTGGTTGTATTTGCCGATAAAATCGTGTTATGTGAAAAGTTTTTTAAAGATGCTCATCGGTTTTCATTTCGTTCATTAGAAGATTTGGAAAACGAGGGTGAAAAATATCTTGTCAAAGCACAAGAAACCTACAACAAATATAAAAATATCTAAAAAAGGAGACGCCTATGAGTATAGGGATTTTTTGCGGAACAGCAGGTGGAACATCAATGAAAGTTGCCAAAGCACTCGCCAAAGAGTTTGAAGTTGATGAAGACGATGTGATTAATATGGAAGAAGATTTTGATGGGACACATCAGTTTGATGATTTTGATGTTTTATTTATTGGAAGCTCGACTTGGGGACAAGGCGATGTGCATTTTTCTTGGGTGGATGTGTTATTGGAATTAGAAGATGAAAAACCAGATTATTCGGGGAAAACAGTGGCTTTTTTTGGAGCAGGGGATTGTGTAAAACACGGAGAGCATTTTTGTTCGGCGTTGGGGAAATTACACAAAGCATTTACAGATTTAGGGGCAAAGTCAGTTGGGTTTGTACCTAAAGAAGGGTATACCTATGAACATTCATTGGCAGAAATGGATGGAAAATTGTGCGGATTGGCGATTGATGAGCATAATGAAAAAGGTAAAACCAAAGAGAGAATTAAAAACTGGATAGCAATTTTAAAAGAAGAAATTGAGGAATAATAATTTTGTACCTGTATTAGGACAAATTCAAAGGAGCAGACAATGGAACACAATAAAACAATTGAAGAGTTTTATGACTTAACCGATGCTGAAGACTATTTTGAGTTTTTTGATTTAGAGTATGACAAACAACTCATTAACGTAAAGCGATTTCATATCTTAAAAGAGTATGGCAATTTGATTAAAACCGCTTTTGATAATTTAAAAGAGGATGAAACACGATTGTTGGATTTTTTAAAATTCTCACTTTTGCGCGTCTATGGCGATTATAAAAACGGACATGCACCTAGTGCTGCTGATGTTTGGAATATGTTTGCCAATGGAAAGTTAGGTGGGTGTATGAGTTGTACTCCAACACAAGGAAACAGTTGTGGCTGCTAAAATTCAAGAAAAACAAATTGTTGATCCCAATACGGTTTTGCACGACAGCGTAACCGCATCAAGATCAGGGAAAGATGAAGAGAAAGCCAAGTTTGGTGTAGGACAAAAGGTCAAACTTTTAAGTGATATTGTCAATGATGGAACCTATCCTCATGCCAAAATTGGAACACTGATGATGCCAAAAGGCTCCGTAGGATACATCAAATCCATTGGAGAATTTTTGCAAGTCATACGTGTGTATGAAGTCCACTTTTTTGGAGTTTTAGATGTTCCTGTGGAAATTGTGGGATGTCGTGAACATGAACTTGAAGCATTAGAAGATTATCGTGATGAAGTCGAAGAAGAGCTGGAATTTATGCGAAAGCACCGAGAAGAGAAATACGGGAAAAAGTAAACTCTTTGCCAAGTCAAACGAAAGAACTATAGAAGAGTTTTTTCGTATGGCTTGGTAACGAGTTGTACAACTTTACAAAGGAGAAGAAGAATGGCAAAAGTAATTTTTATGCATTTTGATACGGTTACAGATGGTATTTACAATGCAAAAATCGGGGAACCCATCGTAAGATTGGCAAAAGAAAACAATGTTCCAATTCCTTTTAACGCCAAAGGGGATTATGCAAAATGTCTGATCAGCGTTGAAAACTTAAGTGATGAAGAACCCACAAGTTATATGGAAGATGAAGAGTTGGATATTTTAGTTGAATTAGGAGCAATCACTCCTGAAGAAGCGGAACAATGTCAACAATTCACCATTAGCCCAAAAGTGAGAATTGCACCAATGATGTTAATCAAAGGTGATATTTTGGTGAAACCATACACACTAAAAAAATAGGTTGTAGGAACAATTTATTGTTCTTTTAGGATTTGTCTTTGTTTGATTCAAACCAATAAAAGAGATTAACAATAACATCCCTTTCAATGGGATAATTTAAAAGGAAAAGAAAATGACAACAAGAGTAGAAATAGTAAATGATTTTTTAGCAATCAATGTTCAACCAGGCAGCACCATTCAAGATGTAGTAGAAGCTTCAGGTTCTGCTTTACCGTTTGGATGCAGAGATGGAGAGTGTGGTACATGTGTTGTTGAAATCGAGCAAGGAATGGAGTTCCTTTCACCTATTAATGACAAAGAGAAAAAAGTTATTAAAGAAAACTGTGCAGGTACGTGTACAGATAAAACACGACTTTCTTGTCAAATGAAAATCGTTAAACCCAATGGAATTGTACGAATTAAGTATTAATTGCATAAAAAATAGACAATCACTATGTTCAAATTCATTTTGAATTTGGACATAATAATAGTATGGCACAAGTGTTATCAACATCACAAGCTCAAAAGCAAAACTTAAATCTTTCTCTAAAATTGTGGCTTCCTATGCTGCAATCTTCTTTGCAAGACCTAGAGAAACACCTCAAAGATGTCTCTTATGAAAACCCTTTTTTAGAACTGAAAAAACCCAAAGAGTTTTACAGCAATTACTCTTTAAGTGGCACCAATGGAGAGTTTATTGAATCCATTGCAACATACAGTACGTCATTAAACGATAAAATCAGTGAACAAATATGCCCCCCTTTGTTTCCTACTCCCAATTCACAAAAAGTGGCATTGGAAATTTTATGTGATATTAATGAAGAGGGATATTTTGAAGGTGATATTGAGCAAATTGCGATAACATGTAATGTCTATAAAGAGTATGTTGAAAGCATCCGACAACGATTTAGTCAACTTGAACCCAGTGGTGTAGGCGCATATGATTTAAAAGAGTCTTTTTTATTTCAATTGGACTCACTGGATATGAAAATAGACGATGAACTCTATAATTTCCTTAAACGTATCATTAAAGATATTGCGCACATTGACAAATATGCTTCACACCATCTTTTTGAAAAAAGCAAAGATATTATTAAGTATTTCAACAATCCTCCGGCGATTGAGTATCTTAATAACAACGTTCAAGTTATTCCTGATTTTTTTGTGGATGTGGGAGAAGATATTGATATTAAAATCAATCATGCCTACTATCCCGATATTACCGTTAAAGATGCTTTTAGCACCAAAAATGAAAACATCAAAGAGAAAATCAAAGAAGCCAAAGATTTGGTCAATTTATTAAGCCTTAGAAAATCAACTTTGTATAAAATCATTTTGATTATTGTTGAAAAACAAATCAGCTTTTTTGTAGGTGGTGAACTCAAACCCTTTTCCATGCAAGAAATAGCAGCTGAATTGGGGTTTGCAGAATCAACCATTTCAAGAGCGGTTGCCAATAAATACATTGAGTGTAATTTGGGCATTTATCCTTTGAAGTTTTTCTTTACCAATGCGGTTGCCAACAAAGATTTATCCTCTTCAGAAATCAAAAGCTATATCAAATCGCTCATAGAGTACGAAAACAAAGAAGAGCCTTTGACCGATCAAGATATTTTAGAAAGCATCGAAGAGAAATTTAACCTACAAATGGTGCGACGAACCATCACCAAATACCGAAAAATGCTGGATGTTCCCTCTTCAAAAGAGAGAAAGAAACTCTACAAAGTAGAAAACCTCTAGGTAAAATTCATCTTTTTTCAAACACTCTCATTGAATATTTAAATGTATTCAATCATAAATTTCCACACTATAGTGGCAAAATATATATCAATATAGTGTATAAATTAAAATATTCTTTCCAAACAATTAAAGCTTGACTGACATTTGAATTGAAACAAATGGTATAGAAATACAAAATTGTAACCCTCTTACAAACATAAAATTGACAAAAATATACATGGCATGACATTAATGAAATCAAGATAATTTTTATCCGATTTTCTTGAATACTAAAAAATTTAGACTTGCAAATCCCTATTTTAAGGCTTTTTATAAAATATAAAATATTTTTTTTCAAAAAAACTTCTTGTGGAACACTTGTTGCAATTTAGCAAGTGTAACTAAAAACAAAAGGAGTTTATATGTCAAGCTTAAGACAAATAGCATTTTATGGAAAAGGTGGGATTGGTAAATCAACTACATCTCAAAATACGTTAGCGGCAATGTGTCACTATTATGGTAAAAAAATCTTAATCGTTGGTTGTGACCCTAAAGCGGATTCAACACGATTAATTTTACATGAAAAAGCTCAATCTACAATTATGCAATTAGCTTCAGAAGCAGGAACAGTTGAAGATTTAGAGTTAGAAGATGTATGTAAACCAGGTGCAGGTGAATTTAATCCTGAAGACGATTCAATTACTGAAGGGTACATTATGTGTACAGAATCAGGTGGTCCAGAGCCAGGTGTTGGGTGTGCAGGACGAGGGGTTATTACAGCCATTAACTTCTTAGAAGAAGAAGGTGCGTATGACGATGAGTTAGATTTCGTATCGTATGACGTTCTTGGAGACGTTGTTTGTGGTGGATTTGCGATGCCAATTCGAGAAGGTAAAGCACAAGAAATTTACATCGTAATGTCAGGTGAAATGATGGCAATGTATGCAGCAAATAACATCTCTAAAGGGATTTTAAAATATGCCAACACAGGTGGAGTAAGACTTGCAGGACTTATTTGTAATGCACGTATGACAGATAAAGAGTACGATTTAGCAAAACACTTAGCAATGCAAATTGGAACTCAAATGATTCACTTCGTTCCAAGATCTAACCACGTTCAAAGAGCTGAGTTAAGAAGAATGACAGTGGTTGAGTTCTCACCATCATCTGACCAAGCGATGGAATACAAAGAGTTAGCACGAAAAATTATTGCTAATGATTTAAAAGTGATTCCTAATCCATTAGAAATGGACGACTTAGAAGCGTTATTAATGGAATTTGGTTTAGAAGAAGAAGTTGATGAAGAAAATTTAGGTAAAAAAGCAGAAGAAGCTTAATTCACAAGTTTAAAATTGGTTACTAGTTTATAGTTTAGAATTTATAGAAAAAAAAGATACATAAGGAGAAGAAAATGTTTGTATGTGGATACCACTTCCCAGCTGATATGGGTAATGACGTAAGTTTTGAGAAAGTGATTGAAAAAGTAAAAGAAGGAATTGATGCAACAGGTAAATCGGTTACATTAACAAGTGAAACAAGAGAAGGTGTTAAATTAGAAGAGATTTCTGTTCCTGCAGGTTCTTTTTTACATACAGCATTAGTAGATTACTTCACAAACACTGAATGTAAAGAAAAAGATGGATTTAAAATGATTTATTACACCAATAAATATCAAATTTCAGAAATTTCTAAAAGTGTTGATGGTGCTTCAACTAAGGATATTTGTAAAAAATTAGATGATATGAATCTATATAGAGTTAAAGTAGCGTAAGCTACTTTTTCTTCCAAAGGAGAAAATTATGGGACCAGAAACATTAGAGAGTCTACAAAAAGAAGCGATTGCTGAGGTTCTTGCAGGATATCCAGCAAAAGCAGCTAAAAACAGAGCAAAACACTTAGGTGTCGATACACCCGAAGGTGTAAAAGGTGCTTGTGATACAACACGAAGTAACAAGCAAACCGTTCCAGGAGTTATGTCTCAAAGAGGATGTGCTTATGCTGGGTCTAAAGGGGTTGTTTGGGGACCAATTAAAGATATGATTCATATTTCTCACGGACCAATTGGGTGTGGACAATACTCAAGAGGTGGAAGAAGAAATTATTATATCGGTACAACCGGTGTTGATACCTTTGTAACCATGAACTTTTCAACGGATTTTAACGAAAAAGACATCGTATTTGGTGGAGATAAAAAACTTAAAAAAGCGTTAGAAGAGATTGATGAATTATTCCCATTAAACAATGGAATCTCAATTCAATCTGAGTGTCCAATCGGTCTTATCGGGGATGACATTCAAGCGGTGGCTAAAGTGCATAAAAAAGAGACAGGTCATCAAACAATTGCGGTTTCATGTGAAGGATTCAGAGGAGTTTCTCAATCTTTAGGTCACCACATTGCAAACGACATGATCAGAGACCACGTTATGCCAGATACATCTTTTAGAAAAGATTTTGAAAGCACACCTTACGATGTTGCTATAATTGGGGATTATAACATTGGTGGAGATGCTTGGTCAACACGAATTATTTTAGAAGAAATGGGACTTAGAGTTATCGCTCAATGGTCTGGAGATGCAACGTATAAAGAGTTAGCGATTGCTCCAAAAGCAAAACTTAACTTACTACACTGCTACCGATCAATGAACTATATTTCACGACACATGGAACAAGAGTTCGGTATTCCTTGGATTGAATATAACTTCTTTGGACCAAGTAAAACAACGGAATCGATTCGAAAAATTGCAGCGTGTTTTGATGAGTCTATTCAAGCCAAAGCAGAAGCAGTGATTGCAAAATACACAAAAATGACTGATGCCGTTATTGCAAAATATCGACCGTTATTAGAAGGTAAAAAAGTGATGCTTTATGTCGGTGGTTTAAGACCAAGACACGTAATTGGTGCTTATGAAGATTTAGGAATGGAAGTAATCGGTACTGGATATGAGTTCGCTCACGGTGATGATTATAAACGAACCAAAGAAGATATTTCAAGAAGTACTTTGATTTATGATGATGCCAATGAGTATGAACTTGAAGAGTTTGTTAAAAAACTCAAACCAGACTTAGTTGCTGCTGGGGTTAAAGAGAAATATGTATTTCAAAAAATGGGTCTTCCATTTAGACAAATGCACTCTTGGGATTACAGTGGTCCATACCATGGATATGACGCATTTGCAATTTTTGCAAGAGATATGGATTTGGCTATGAACTCTCCTGTGTGGGATCATACTACCGCTCCATGGGATAAAGAAGTAGAGGGAGCGTAACATGCAAGACGTAGAAAACATAGTAAACGGACAAAAACTGTTTTTAAAACCTGAGTATCAAGAAGTTTTAAAAAACAAAAAACAATTCGAAGGGAACATGGGTTCAATTGATTCATCTAAAGTGGATGAAATTCAAGAGTGGACTAAATCTTGGGATTACCGAGAAAAGAATTTAGCACGAGAAGCCATTACAATTAACCCTGCAAAAGCGTGTCAACCATTAGGTGCGATTATGGTTGGTCTTGGATTTGAAAACACGATGCCTTATGTTCATGGTTCTCATGGATGTGTTGCGTATTTTAGATCTTACTTTACACGACACTTTAAAGAACCAACTCCATGTGTTTCTGACTCTATGAGTGAATCAGCAGCGGTATTTGGTGGATTGGCAAATATGAAAGACGGTATTCGAAACTGTAATGCTCTTTACAAACCTGAAATGATTTCTGTAAGTACAACGTGTATGGCAGAAGTTATTGGAGATGATTTAAATGCCTTTATTATTGGGGCACGAGAAGAAGCAGAAGGTGAATTGGATAAAACTGAAATCACGTATGCCCATACTCCTTCATTTGTGGGATCACACATTACTGGGTATGACAACATGATGAAAGCAACTTTAGAGCAATTAGTCCCTGAGGGAACTAAGCGAGTGGTTGATGAAGAACGAATTAACATTATCCCAGGATTTGAGCCGTATTTAGGTTCATTAAAAGAAGTTAAAAAAATGGCTAAGCTTTTTGGTGATAAAATCATTATGTTAGGTGACCATGAAGAGCAATGGGATACGGGTGCAGGTGAATATAAATTGTATGCCGGTGGAACTAAATTGGATGATGCAAGAACAGCCATTCATGCCAAAGCCACTATCTCTTTACAAAAGTATGCTACTGTTGCAACAGCGAAAACCATTAAAAACAAATGGAAACAAACTTACGCTACTTGTAACCCAATTGGTTTAAGTGGTACCGATGCGTTTGTTATGAAATTAGCTGAATTAACAGGTAAAGAAGTTCCTACTGAGTTAAAATCTCAAAGAGCTAAACTCGTAGATGCGATGCAAGATTCATATCCGTACATGCACGGTAAAAAAATTGCAATCTGGGGAGATCCTGATTTCTTATTAGGAATGGTTTCTTTCTTAGTTGAAATGGGCGCAATCCCCACTCACGTTCTTTGCCACAATGCGCCAAGAAAAGGTTGGGAAGATGATATGAAAGCGATTTTAGCAAAATCAAACAGAGCCGATGAGTGTAATATTTGGGCGGGTAAAGATTTATGGCATTTACGATCATTGTTATTTACTGAACCAGTGGATTTTATGATTGGAAACGTATACGGTAAAGAGCTTTACAGAGATACAAAAATTCCATTAATCAGAATTGGATTCCCAATTTTTGACAGACATCACTTGCACAGATACTCTATCAGTGGATATGAAGGTGCTATTAACTTATTGACTTGGATTACCAATGGTATCTTAGATCAATTAGATGAAGAGACAAAATCAATCGGCGAAACAGATTATTTCTTTGACGCGGTAAGATAATTTTAAAAACCAGAAGGAATCCTTCTGGTTTTTTTTAGCTTATCGTTATATAAATAAATATATAATGTTCCCGATTGCTTTTGACTTTGTAAAAATCAAAAGGATGTACAATGAAAATCAGTGCAAGAAATCAACTTATTGGGCATGTGGATTTAATTCAACAAGGAAAAGTCAATGCAGAAGTGTATATCAAACTCAAAAGTGGGTATACCATGGTGGCGGTTATTACCAATGAAGCCGTCCGGGAGTTAAATTTAACGTGTGGCGATGAAGTGGTTGCCTTTTTTAAATCAAGTTGTGTGTTAGTTACAACAGATATTACGTTAAATATCAGTGCCAGAAATAAGTTTCAAGGGGTCATAACCAATATGCAAATTGGCGAAGTCAATGCGGTGTTGCATATTAATATAGGAAACGATGAAATTATTACATCGGTGATTACCTTAAATTCAATTCGTTCACTCAATATTAAATTGGGTATAGGTGTCAGTGCTATTATAAAAGCAAGTGACGTGATGATTGGAAAAGAGATTAAAGGATAAAAGATGTTAAAAAGAGTTATTTTAGGAGTAATGGTTTTAAGCATGAGTTTGTTTGCTGGGCAAATCAATATCGCCGTGGCAGCTAATGTGAGCTATGCTATTGGGGATTTGATTAAAGAGTTTAACAAAACAAATCCCCACACCGAAGTGTTAGTAACGCTTGGAAGCAGTGGGAAACTAACGGCACAAATTAAAAATGGCGCACCGTATCATCTGTTTATGGCAGCGAATATGAAGTTTCCACAAAGCTTGTACGAGGAAAATATGGCGATTACCAAGCCCATTGTTTATGCACAAGGAAGTTTAGCGATGTTAAGTGCTAAAGAGCTTGATTTTAGCCAAGGAATAGAAATGGTAGCACAAAAAGAGATTGAAAAAATTGCCATTGCCAATCCTAAAACAGCCCCTTATGGTGCAGCAGCATTAGAAGCCATTACCAATGCAAAACTGTTAAACAGTGTAGAATCAAAATTGGTGTACGCCGAATCAATTTCCCAAACGGTTTCGTATGCGATTACAGCAGCAGATATTGGCTTTATAGCAAAGTCTTCGCTTTATAGTGATAAAATGTCAATGTATAAAGAAAATGTAAATTGGGTCAGTGTGGATTCAAGTTTATATACGCCTATTGATCAAGGTGTGGTGCTTACACGTATGGCAAAAGAGAATGCAGAAGCCAAAGCGTTTTATGAGTTTATTTTAAGCCAAAAAGCCAAAGAAATTTTTAAAGAGTATGGATATTTAGTCAAATGAGTCAAATGGTTGCAACCGTAAAGAGTATTGAAAACTTAGAACAACTCAACATTGTAGAGTTTGAGTTTAACGCACATGTGCTCAAAATGATGAGCTTGGATTTAAACACAAATATTAGAGTGGGGAAAAAAGTGGTCTTAAGCGTAAAGCCTACGAATATCGCTTTGGCTAAAGATTTAGCAGGAGAGATAAGTTTTTCCAATCAAATGGAAGCAACCATTCAAACCCTTACTCACGGGAAGCTTTTAAGCAGTGTGGGATTAGCTATCAACGACATTGTCTTTGAAAGCATTATTACGTTAAGTTCAGCTAAGCGGATGAACTTACGCATAAACGACAAAGTGATTATGCTTATAAAAGCGAGTGACCTTTTTATTTTGGATGTGTTTGATGATTGAAATTCTTAAAACCTTGGAGTTCACTCCTTTTCTTATTTCATTTAAATTGGCATTCATTACGACGGTGATTCTGTTTTGTATCAGTTTGCCACTGGCGTGGTATTTATCGCAAACTCAATCAAAAATAAAGCCTATCTTAGAAGCCATTACGGCACTGCCTTTGGTGTTACCGCCTTCAGTGTTAGGGTTTTATATTTTGTGGGCGTTGTCTTTTAACTCACCCATTGGAGCCTTTTTTGATGAGGTGTTTGGCATAAAATTGGTCTTTAACTTTACGGGATTAGTGATTGCAAGTTGTTTTTACTCTTTGCCTTTTATGGTACAGCCCTTACAAAGCGGTTTTCAAAGTATCCATAAAAATATGCTTGAAGCCAGTTACATAAGCGGTAAAAGCAAGTTTCAAACACTTTTTAAAGTTGCCTTACCCAACATTAAACCCGCACTTATGACCGCCATCATTGTAACCTTTGCCCATACGGTTGGAGAGTTTGGTGTGGTGTTGATGGTGGGAGGAAGTATCCCTGAACAAACCAAAGTGGCATCCGTAGCGATTTACGAATTTGTCGAAGTGATGGATTATGCTCATGCGCATATTTACAGTGGCATTATGTTGATATTGAGTTTCTTAACACTTTTAGGGGTCTATATTTTTAATCGAAGTCAAAACAGCAAATTTACAGGAATTCACTCATGATAAATATCAACATAAATAAACCCCTTCATGGCAGCAACGGTATCATGGAACTGACAATCAATCTTGCCATACAAAGTGGTGATTTTGTAGCGTTATCAGGAGTAAGTGGCAGTGGAAAAACCACTCTTTTACGAATCCTTGCAGGACTTGAAGAAGCACATGGAACGTTGCAAGTCGGTGATGAGTTTTGGCTCAAAGAGAAGTTTTGTTTGCCTCCTCAAAAACGAAAGATTGGTTTTGTGTTTCAAGATTATGCGCTTTTCCCCAACATGAGCGTGGAAGAGAATTTGCTGTATGTGTGCAAAGATTATGCTTTGGCAAAACATTTGTTGGACATGACCCACTTAAGCGAACTTACCAAGCGAATGCCCAACTCATTAAGTGGTGGGCAAAAACAACGTGTGAGTTTGTGTCGGGCGTTAATGAATCGTCCGAAAATCTTGCTTATGGATGAACCCTTATCAGCCCTTGACCCAGCCATGCGAAGCAAACTGCAAAATGAGATTTTAACCTTACATAAAGAGTTTGGAACCACCACGATTATGGTCAGCCACGACCCCAGTGAAATGTACCGTTTAAGCAATCGCGTGATTGTGTTAAATAATGGCAAAATCATCAACGATGGAAGTGCCAAAGAGGTGTTACTGAAAACCAAAGGAAGTCAGAAATTCTCTTTTGAGGGTGAGTTACTCGATATTATTAAAGTCGATGTCATTTATATCGCCATTATTGCCATTGGGCAACAACTCGTAGAAGTGGTTATCAGCAATCAAGAAGCCCAAAGTTTAAAAATAGGTGATACGGTCAATGTCAGTACTAAGGCGTTTACACCCGTGGTTTCGCAGAATTAGATAAATTTTTTTAACTATCGTTATATATTAAAATATATAACAAAAAGGAAGAAGAGATGAAAAGAATCATTCAGATTTTATGTTTATGTATCAGTTTTTATTCATTGAGTCAGTCAAAGACATTTGAAGATATGTTAGGAACAAAAATCGAAATCAAAAATGAGATTAAAAAAATACACGCTTCTACACCGATACTTTTATATTCATTGTACATCATCGATAAAGAAAAAATTGCAGGATTGAACTTTCCATTTAATCAAGGCGAAGCACAATATTTGGATGAAAAAATTGTTAATTTACCCGTATTAGGAGGGTGGTTTGGACAAGGACGAACCCCTAACAGTGAAATGATTTTACAGGTGAATCCCGATGTGATTTTGTTGTCTGATTTTACTAAAAAAATGGGTGAAGAGAAGATAAAAGCTTCATTGGGACATATTAATGTGCCATTGGTGTATTTAAAATCAAATACGCTTGAAGAGATGATTGAATCATTTTTGTATATAGGTCAATTGGTCAATCAAGAATCAAGAGCAAATACATTAGCACGCTATGCCCAAGAGAGTTTGGATTTGGCAAAAGCAATTTCAAAAGAGGTCTTTAAAAAACCAAAAGTGTATTATGCAGAGGGAAAAAATGGACTTCAAACAGAGTGCCACAGTTCAATTCATTCAGAACTTATTCATTTAGCAGCCGGAGAAAATGTTCATAAATGTGAAGCAAAAAATCAATTTGGTCGACAAACAATTCATTTTGAACAACTCCTTGGATATAACCCAGAAATTATTTTGGTTTTTGAAAAAGAGTTTTATTCAAAAATCTATCAAGATGCTAAGTGGCAACACATTGATGCGGTGAAGAATAAAAG
Organism: Epsilonproteobacteria bacterium UBA4036; assembly: GCA_002382325.1. Lineage (GTDB taxonomy): Bacteria > Campylobacterota > Campylobacteria > Campylobacterales > Arcobacteraceae > Marinarcus. The sequence goes on along the minus strand of DGAG01000011.1, from coordinate 24,789 downwards.
AGTCTATTTTTTACCCAAAGGTCCTTTTAGTTGGTTTGACAGACCCCCTTCTTTTATGAGGATTTTAGGGCTTAAGTGGCTATTGTCTATTTTCCACCCTCAGTTATATCAAATTGATATTCATAAAGAAGCAAAAAACTTTTATAAATTGTTTTTAGAGTTAGAATTAACGGATGCCATGTTGGATGATATTATGGGGAAAAAGTTATGAATAAAATAAGTTTTATTCTCTTGTTTTTTATCTTGATATTGGCGATGAATGGTTCACTGTTTTTAGGACATTATCCCATCAGTTTGGACGAATATTTGATGTTTATGCAAAGATTGCTTGGATTTCATTCGGTCATTTCTTTAGAAAAATATGAAATGTTAAGCAGTGTAATTTTGGATATTCGATTGCCCCGAGTAATAGCAGCAGTGTTAATTGGTGCCTCTTTGGCTGTTGCTGGAGCCTCATTTCAAGCCATGTTTGTCAATCCACTGGTTTCTCCAGGAATTTTAGGTGTATTATCGGGGGCTTCTTTTGGTGCAGCTTTGGGAATGGTTTTGGGCGTTCATTGGTTTTTGATTAATCTTCTTACATTTATATTTGGAATGATTGCCGTTTTAGTGGCACTGAGTATTTCATTAATTTATTCAAGTGCAAAAAATATGATTATATTGGTTTTGGGCGGAATCATCAGCAGTTCACTCTTTTCAGCACTGCTATCAATGGTTAAATATGGAGCAGATCCTTACGATGCCCTTCCGGCAATTACCTATTGGCTTATGGGAAGTTTATCTTTTAGTACTTCAAATATGGTTTGGAATTTAGCCATTCCTATGTTAGCAGGGATTTTGATTTTGATTCTTTTCTCTAAATATCTCAATGCTCTGAGTTTGGGAGAAGAAGAAGCAAAAGCCTTAGGAGTCGATACTAAAAAAATAAAATTAACGGTAATAATAGTTGCAACATTCATCAGTGCATTAAGTGTGATATTAGCAGGAATTATTGGTTGGGTGGGATTGATTATTCCTCATATTGCACGGCTTTTATTTGGGGCAGATAATAAAATTATACTGCCAATGAGTGCATTACTGGGTGGTTTGTTTTTACTTATTGTGGACAATACATCAAAAATAGTTTTTAGTTTTGAAATACCCATTGGCATTGTAACGGCGATTATTGGGATTCCCATCTTTGTTTTGGTATTAAAAAATGCGAAAAGGGGATTTTAATGGCATTAATAGAAGCAAACAATATCTCTTTTTCGTATCATAATACCCCTGTTTTACATAATATTAATTTTGAACTTCATCAAGGCGATGTTTTGGCACTCGTGGGTGAAAATGGTTGTGGAAAAACCACTTTGCTAAAAATTCTCATGGGACTGTACTCTTCAAGCGGTGAGATAAAAATACACTCAAAAAATATTAAGAAATATACCCGTAAAGCACTGGCAAAACTTATCTCGTATGTTCCGCAAACTCATCAGATTCCCTTTGATTATACCGTATTTGATGTGGTCTTAATGGGACGATTAGCCCATATTGGTCTGTTTTCAAACTATTCTTTAAAAGATAAAAACATAGCATTGGCGTGTTTAGAAAAAGTGGGAATGGCACATTTAACAAACCGTATTTATTCACAAATCAGTGGAGGGCAAAGACAGTTGGCATTTATTGCACGTGCACTGGCGCAAGAATCAAAAATAATCTTTATGGATGAACCCGTAACGGGGCTTGATTATGGAAATCAGCTTAAATTGTTAACATTTTTAAAAGAGCTTTCAACCCAAGGATATACGTTTGTGCAAACAACTCACTATCCTGACCATGCTTTGTATGCGTCCAATAAAGTGATGATGTTACAAAGAGGAAAAGTGCTTGATAAAGGAGATGTAGCAGCAAAACTTACACCGAAAAATATAAAAGCACTTTATGATGTGGATGTAGAAATCATTGCCAGAGAAAATGGATACAAATATTGTATTCCCAATATGTAAAGGAAAAGAAAAATGTTAAGTGAAAAATTACTCTCAATTGTTCTTGTTGGGGTTGACCCTGTTTTGTGGATATTGTTTGCCATGAGTGTCATCTCATTTGGTGTCATAGTAGAAAGAGGGTTGGTCTTTTTAAGCATTAAAAATCAAATGAATGTACTTAATCCCATACAAATACGCATTGCTCTTGAGAAACGGTTGGGGATTCTTGCCACATTTGGCAATAACGCTCCTTTTATAGGATTATTTGGAACAGTCCTTGGAGTTATTAATGCCTTTCATGCTCTTTCAAATGGAAGCGATTTCAAAATAAATGTGGTTATGGGAGGTATCTCTGAAGCGTTAGTTGCCACAGCAGCTGGACTGTTTGTGGCAATTCCTTGTGTGATTGCGTATAACTATTTTGTACGAAGAATCAAAGGTATTTTACTTGAAATTGAGGCAAATAAAGTATGAAAACAAACGATATGTACGAGAACAATGAAATATCAGAAATCAATATGACCCCTTTTGTTGATATTGTGCTTGTCATATTGGTTATTTTTATGGCAACAGCTACCTTTATTGTTCAAGGCAAAATCACTCTTTCTCTTCCTAAAGCTTCCCTACAAGAAGAGCATTTAAAGCAAGAGAAACCCCTTGTGATTATGATTGATAAAGAGGGAGTGTTTTATGTAAATGATGCACCAATTACACTTCATCAACTCAATGAAAAACTCTTTAATCAAAGTCAGATACTCAATGAGCAAGGTGTAATGATTCGAAGTGATGCCAAAACAGCATTTGAACATGTGGTGCAAATCATAGATATTTGCAAGCAAAACACCATTTCTAAATTTTCAATACAAACGGAAATAAAACGATGATAAACTGTTCACGACAAAGAGCATACATAGCAATATTCTCAACACTGTGTTTTCATACCTCTTTGGCGTATGCTATTTATGAAATAGATTCCACGGTTATAGCAAAAGAAGCCATTTCTCACAATACTTATTTGGTTTTTATTGATGATGTGAGTACAAAAGAAATATCAATAAAAAAGGAAGCATCTCAAAAACCCATCCAAACAATCATGCCTAAAAGAAGTGTGAAAAAAGAGCCTCCAAAAAGAATTATACAAGAAGTTCAACCTCTTCAAACAAAAAAACCAATTCAAAATAAAGTCAAAAAAGAATCCATTCATAAAACGGAAGAAATAAATATGCAGGAAAAAGAAATGACAACAGCAAGTACAACCATACATAAAAATAATGATGTCGTTATGCAAGATAAAAAAGTTGAAAAAGAACAGAGTAATCGAAACGAGATCAATCAGTATCTTTCGAAAATACGAACAAAAATTCAAACAAATATTAAGTATCCCTCGTTGGCAAAACAACGTCAACTTCAAGGTGAAAGCATTGTTGAATTTACGCTTTTAAAAAGTGGACATATTGATGAAGCTTCGATTCAAATAAAACAATCCAGTGGCCACAGCAGTTTGGATAAACAAGCCATTAAAACACTTTTGGATGTTTCACCCTTTGGCATACCGCCTAAACATCCTATGACAATTGTTTTGCCTGTCATATTTCAACTCAATTAAGATACGAAAGGAAAATCGATGAAATGGGGACTTTTTTTACTGGCAGAGAATTTTCATCAAGACAGTACAAAAACAATAACAGATGATATTGATACCGCAATCTATGCAGAAGAACTGGGCTTTGATGAGATTTGGTTTGCAGAACACCATTTTAATGCGTTTAGTGTGATACCTAACCCTGCGTTAATGATGAGTTATTTAGCAGCAAAAACGACAAAAATTCGAATAGGAAGTGCCGCCTTTTTAGCCCCTTTTTATCATCCCATTCGATTAGCCGAAGAGATAGCTACTCTTGACACTCTTAGCCAAGGGCGTATCAATGCGGGATTTGCCAAAGGAGGCTTTGCTCTTGATATGGAGTTTTTTAATCAATCATCAGAAACGCTTAGAACAAAGATGTTTCATACCATTGAAAAGATAGAACAAATACTTTATGGCAACAGTTGGTTTCAACCTAAACCCATACAACATAAAATTCCTTTTTTTGTTGCCACATTTTCCACGTTTGAAACCATTGAATTTGCCGCAAAAAATGGCTACGGACTGATGTTTTCTCAAGGGGCAACACTAAAAGAGTGTGAAGAGGCACAAGAGGCGTATCAAAAAATCGCAGGATTTTATCCCGAAACGATTCTTATGAGAGTATTTGCTTTGGCACAGTCAACAAAAGAAGCGTATCGTATGGCAATACCGGCAACAGAACATTTTGTGAAATCCATGAGAGCCATACAACGCCACGAGAAACAACCCCTGTTTGACCCAAAAAATTATGAGGAACTTCTTAATCAACGCTATGAATTTTTTGATGCCAATAAATTTTTAGAAGCAGGAATTATTGGCGATGAAAAGAGTTGTCTTAAACATATACAAACCATAAAAAGGAGGGTGAAGAATCTGCATTTAGTATTAAAAACAGCATCAACCAATATCCAAGAAACCAAAAAGATGCTCAAAGAATTCAGTGAAAAAATAAAACTAAAAGTATAAAGGAAAAAGAATGAAAAAAAGTATGTTGTGTTTATCGTTAGCCACTTCAGTTGCTCTGGCACAGAGTTATAATTTAGGACAAGTCAGTGTCCAAGCCAATACCGCAGATGAGATGAACATGTTTGAACAAACCATCTCTTCAAAGGATGTTTCAAGAGACAATGCCTTAACCGTACAAGAATCACTCGATAACCTAAGTGGTATCAGTCAAGATATGCAAGGAGGTCGGGGCGAATCCACGCTTTATATCAGAGGATTTGATGCCAAAAGAGTGGGAGTATTTATTGATGGTATTCCCATTTATGTTCCCTATGATGGCAATTTTGATTATGGGCGATTTTTAACAGCAGACATAGGACAAATTGATGTGTCCAAAGGGTATTCTTCAGTTGTTTATGGAGGCAATACAATGGGTGGCGTTGTCAATATTGTTTCAAAAAAACCCTCCAAAGAGTTTGAAGGAAATATCAAAGGAGAGATTGTTTTAGACTCCAATGGAAAACAAGCAAGACACATAGAAAGTATCAATCTTGGAACCATGCAAAGCAATGGTTTTTATGCACAAATGGGCGCAAGTTATTCCAAACAAGATCACTTTAGAATCAGTGATGACTACCAAGGAACGACAGAACAACCAGCAGGAGAAAGACTACGAAGCGAAACAGAAGATAAAAAAGCCAGTTTTAAAATGGGCTATGTGGCACACGATAAAAGTGAAATAGCCATCAGTTATTCTAATCAAAAAGGGGTTAAGCAACAACCACCTGTAAGTGATACCACGTTTGCAAAAGTTAAATATTGGGATTGGCCGTATTGGGATAAAGAGACCATCTCTGTTGTTGGACAAAAAAACTTTGAAAGCAGTTATATTAAAGCACTGGCATATTATGATACCAGTGAAAACTCTTTATATTCATATGCCAATAATACTTATTCAACTTTTACCGCAGCAGGTTCAAATTTTAAAAGCCGATACGATGATTACAGCTATGGAGCTCGATTAGAGTATGGGATAGAACTGGAAGAACATTTTATAAAAGCGGCTGCAAATTATAAAAAAGATGTTCATAAGGGATATGATATCAATAAATTTACCAATGCAGAAACGCTCACAGAAAACTATGAAGACAATACCATTTCACTGGGCATTGAAAATATTTATACCATAACATCAAATCTTGAACTTCTTGCAGGGGTAAGTTATGACAGAAAAGAAGCCGATAAAATTTATGATACCAATACCGCTTTTCTAAATATGCTAGCTCTTGAAACACAAAGTTCATTCTCTCCTCAAGTGGCATTGGTTTATGCTTTGGATGAGAGTTCAAAAGTAAGAGGAAGCGTATCTCAAAAAACCTATATGCCTTCAATGAAAGACCGATATTCCAGAAGACTAGGAAGTGCAGCACCCAATCCCGAATTGGATAATGAAACAGCAACACACTATGAATTGAGTTATCAAAAACAGTATCAAGCCTTTGTTGGTGGTGTTACAGGATTTTTTACTCGTGTTGATGATGCCATCCAAAGTGTTACGTATGCCCCCGATCCAACACTTAATCAAAATCAAAATGTGGGAAGCTTTGATCACAAAGGAGTAGAGTTTGATTTAAGTTATACGCAAGATGATATTAAAGTAGGAGGAAACTACACCTATATCTCTATTAAAAATAAAGAGGACAACAGTGTCAAAATAGTGGATGTTCCTCGACATCAACTCTTTTTATTTGCACAAAAAAAGCTGGGGGCAGGAGTGTCTGTTTATGGAAACATGAAAATAAGAAAAGGGGCGTACGAAAATAAACTTGATGGCAGTTATGTTATCAATCCTACGATGACAACATTTGATGTTAAAGCGATTTATGAAGCCACTTCATCTTTAACGGCACAAATTGGAATCAAAAATCTCACCGATGAATTGATTCGATACGATATGGCATATCCTATGGCAGGGCGAGAATTTTTTGCCTCTTTAGAGTATAAATTTTAGGTCATTATAATGGAAACATTTAAAACCTATATTGCCATCGATGATACCGATGAAATAGGATACTTTATTTCAACGGGTGAGATTTGTGAACATATTGTTAAGCATATTCATATGAAGTATTCAAAGACAACAGCCATTACTCGACATCAACTCTATTTACATGAGGCAATTCCTTACACCTCGCATAACAGTTCTATGTGTTTTACTTGCCAACTTGACACTCAAAGTTTTGAAGAGGTGAAAGCCTTTATTCTTGAGTATATTACTCATATAAGTGCTTCATCTTCTTCAGGTGGAGTGGCGATGGTATTTGAAAAAGATATTACCAATCCTCAAGTGCTTATGGATTATGGGTTTGATGCGAAAAATAAAGTATTGACTAAAGATTTGGCGTATCGTATTGCCAAAGAACAAAATGTTTTTTTACAAGAGATAAAAAATGAAGGCAATGGAATTATTGGAGCACTCGCAGGAGTTGCCTTAAGATTGAGTGGCAACGATGGCAGACTTCGAGGAAAAATCACTTTAGAACAAAGTGAGATGTTACCTAAAGAGCTATTGCAAAAAGGTATTGTTGATAGTGTTGAGGTGGTGAATACCAATATGCTTATAGATTCAAAAAAGATTGTTTTTGAAGATGGACTTAAATGGATTTTAAAAGAGCATAAAAAAGTTCTTTTGGTTCAGGAGGGACAAAACTTTTATACTCCTTTGGGCAAAGAAGCTTTGGCAGTATTTTAAAATGTTTAACACAAACAACGAATTTATACATGGAAAAAAGAGTTTCAAAATGGCACAAAAAGCAGTGTGTGAAAAGTTTGTAGTGGATACAGATGAGGAGGAGTGTGTTGTTTCTACGAATACTTCTTCGTGTTACAACTGTCTTTATCGTAAATGGACGCAACACAGTTTTGTGTGCATACAAAGAGGGTGTGATGATAAAAAATATTCATCTTAGACTTACTGTTATTGTTTTTAACATACTGCTGCTTATGAGTGTATTGGTAAGTGGCTATGGACTGAGTCAAGGAGAAGGTTCTGTTTTTGGGCATATTAGTTGGGTGAGTATGTTTTTGTTTTCTCTTATTTTGCATATTATGCTGAGAAAAAAAAGATTTATGAAGATGGTCAAAGAGGCGTTTCAAAAAGAGTCGCTTAATGATAAGTATGACTATCATACGCTTTTAGACAGTCTTAGTCAACGTAGCTTTAAAGAGCTTAGTTCCTCTTTCGATATTAAAGAAGAATTGCTCCAAGAGATATTTGCTGGATTGAATATAAACATCAAAGATTTTGAAGAGAGCCTAAATAGTGTTGCAAAAAGCCATACCTATCAAGAACAAAAACTCTTTATCATAATAATAGAAAAGCATTTACAAACTATAAAAAAAGGAAAATCATGGGATTAATGCAAACAAATTTAGACTGTTTAGATTTTGCAAAGCTGTATAAAGAACAGATGAAAGAATCTACTTTTAAAGGTAAAAAGAGCGACGATTGGGATAAAAGAGCCTTGAGTATGAACAGCAATGTTCACAACAGTATTTACACAAAAACGTTTATTGAACAAATTGATACCCGTAATGCCACTTCACTTTTAGATGTAGGTTGTGGTCCGGGAACTATTGCCTTGGCAATGGCGTCTAAATTGCAAAAAATTTATGCCCTTGATTACTCTTTGGGGATGTTGGAGTGTGTAACCAAGAATTGTCAAGAAAAGAACTTAAATAATGTCACCACAATTCATAAATCGTGGGAAGATAGTTGGGATGAGGTTCCCAGTGCTGATATTGTCGTTGCATCACGGTCAATGGAAGTTAAAGATATAAAAGAAGCCGTCCTAAAACTCAATGAAAAAGCCAATAAAAGGGTCTATCTTACGACCAAAGTAGGGGGCAGTTTTCTTGATTATGAGATTTTAAATCAACTCTCAAGAGAAATCTATCCTCGACCCGATTATATCTATTTGGTCAATGTTCTTCATAGCATGGGAATTTATGCCAAAGTAGATTTTATAAAAAGTGAAAACACCAAATTTGAAAGCAATACGCCTGAAGAGTTTGTGGAAAAAGTCTCTTGGAGTTTAGGGGAACTTTCACGTGAAGAAAAAGAGACATTAAAAGAGTATTTTAATACAACATATCAATACAAACAACTTGCCCAATACATCAATTGGGCGATGATTTCGTGGGAGGTAATAAAATGAAACACATCGTCTTAATCTTAATAATTGCAAGTTCACTTTTTGCAAAAGAGGGTGACATCTCTCAACATTATGCAACCAATAAGGTTGTTGTCGATGGATTGGTTGCAAAGAAGCTTATTTTAACCGTTGAATCTTTGGAAAAAATGAGTGGGGTAAAAACGGGTTCAACTCCTTTGGTTTGTATAAGTGGTGAAATCAAAGATGAAGTTAAAAGTTATGAGGGCGTTAAATTAAAAGATATTTTAGCAGAAGCCGACATCGTTATTTCAAGCAAAAGAGACTTAAATAAAATATATATTCAAGTTATTGCTAGTGATGGTTATGCGGTGATTTTTTCTTATAATGAATTATTTAACACAAATAATGGGGACAGAGTGATAGTTTTTTATAAGAAAAACAATCAATTTCTTGAAGAGTATGAAGGGAAAATCGCCTTAATCAGTTTGGATGACAATAAAAATGGACCAAGACACGTCAAATGGCTTGAAAAGATTGTTGTTAAAAAAATCGATCTTTAAAAGGAGGTGAAAAGAAAAAAACGTGCATGTTATTATAAATAAAAAGGATATAAAATGAAAACCAGTGCAAGAAACCAGTTTATGGGTAACGTTATTGAGTGTAAGAGTGGTGCTGTAATGACGGAAATAACAGTAGAAGTCTCAAGCAGTGTGCATATTTGTGCCACTGTGACCAATGGAAGTAAAGAGTCTTTGGATTTACAAGTGGGACAAAGTGTGGGAGCGATTATTAAAGCTTCATCGATTATTTTAAGCAAAGCTCAGTTAAAAGCAACGGCTCGAAACAACATCAAAGGTGTTGTCACTGATGTGATAAAAGGAGCTGTAAACAGTGAAGTCAAAATGGCAGTTGGTGAAACAACGCTGTGTGCGATTGTGACCAATGAATCCATTGAGGATTTAGCTATTGCAAAAGGTGACAGTATTTATGCTATATTTAAAGCATCGAGTGTCATTTTATTAGGATAAAAATTAAGGGATTTATTTCAACTTTTTGAGATAAATCCTTACTATAAGGAAAACAATGATTTATTTTTCAGATGATGAGTTACAACGCTATATCCACGATGATATTCCCTACTTTGATTTAACCACTTTTTTGCAAAATACAAAAAACAGACATGCCAAACTCTCGATTTTTACGCGAGAAGAGCTAATGGTTTCATGCAGTGAAGAGGCACAAAGAATCGCTTTGCTTTTAGGTTGCCATGTAAAAAACTGTATGGCTTCGAAAACAATTGTGAAAAAAGGTGAAATACTCTTAGAATTTACAGGAACATATGAAGCCGTTCATCAAGCGTGGAAAGTATGCCAAATCTTACTGGAATACAGTTGCAAAATCGCAACCTATACACACACAATGAATCAAAAAATCAAAGCCATCAATCCCTCGTGCGAACTGTTAGCCACACGAAAGAGTTTTCCCTTTGCCAAACGGTTTTGTATCAAATCCATTTTAAATGGAGGAGCATTGCCTCATCGTTTGAATTTAAGTGAAACGGTGCTTTTTTTTGACAATCATCGTATTGTATATGAGTCAAATAAGGCATTTTATCAAGCCATATATGCGTTTAAAAATAAAGTTCCAGAAAAAAAGATTGTGGTAGAGTCAACAACTTTAGAGGATATAAAATCTCTTATGGAGTACGGTGTTGATGTCATACAAATCGATAAAGCCTCACAGGAACTTGTCATTCAAGCCGTGGAACATAAAAACCGATACCTGTACAAAAATGTCAAACTCTTAGCAGCTGGTGGCATTAATCTTAATAATGTTGAAACTTTTGCCCAAACCAATGTTGATGGTATCGTAACAAGTGCATTATACAACGCAGGATGTGCTGATTTGGGCAGTACCATGACGCTTATTTGAGTCAAAAATGGAACCCTATATTTTACCTACGTTTTTAGTTATTTACGTGGGTGGCATTGTTCTTTATCATTGGAAAAATAAGAAGCTAAAATAAAAGCTTTTTCTATAATAATTTCATAGAATTAAAAACAAAACTCTTTAAAATTTATCATTTACAATAAGGATAAAATCGTATATAATCATCCTTGTGTAAAAGGATGAAACGGTTAAAGTATGCTTTAAATGACTTATCACATATGTATAAAACCGCTTTATAAACAGCTACTTGAGGATTAAAATATTGATAAACAACCATTTAGTAAACTTATCGTTGATATGAGTAAAGAGTTAGGGCTAACATGACACAATGCAACTATGGGGAAATTCCCAATAGTTCAAAATAGGAAAAATTCAAAACGAGAAAACCCATGAAAAACAAAATCATCAACCGCTACGACACGACACCAAACGGGGAAGTTATCATTAAAATTGCGACACAAAATGTGGAAGATTTATACAATTATTACGACAAAAAGTCAACCTTTTTAAAAAAGGATTTAAGCGAGCCTTTGGTGCAGTATTTGATTCAAAGTGTCGATGAAATAGGCAATCATACGTTTGTTTTACAGTTCTATTTTGACAACAACACTTTGAATGTTTCAACCAAAGAGAAAATCCAAAACAGCATTGGCGATTATTTTAGCTATTTACAAGAACTTGAACAAAAAAAGATGAAAGAGCAAATACGCAACTCGTTTATTTTTATGTTTATTGGTTTTTGTTTTGTCTCTTTTGCTCTTATTTTAGGACGCAATGAAAACTTTGTTTTAGAAATCATTTCCGAAGGCGCCATGGTGGGCGGTTGGGTTTCTTTGTGGGAAGCGTTGGCAACATTTTTGATACGCTGGTTGCCTTTACGCAAAAAACTTACCCTCTACAGACGCATTGCGTCAGCTGAGATTCACTTTTTCTAATCCTTCTTAGGGAATACTACTTGCATAATCTTTATTGATTTGCAAGGAGTTATTCATGGAATTAACACAAGAACAAAAAGAGTATAAAAAAGAGTTAGCCAAGCACAAGCGAAAAGTGGTTGAATTAGCAGGCGTGGTGCATGATATTGTCGAAGACACCATTTGGACTGACTACACCAAACTGCCACAATTGGGCGAAGAAATTGTACTTGCTATGAAAGAGGTCAATGCGTTCTTGGAAGAACATCCTTACTTAAAATAGCAGTTTATAATGGAAGAGCTAAAAAACAAACAAATCTGCGAGTGTGGAGAAACCACCATACAAGAAGCCATTGAGCTATTTCAAAACACCACTCTTCCGTATAAAAAAGCCAAAAAACTGGTGACAAAATGCAACAAAACCTGTTGTCGAAGAGCCTTAATGGCGTTGTACAATATGGTTGAGTTTGGTGCCATTGATTATGAAGAAATCAGCTTTTTAATCGATGAAACCAATGAACGTTTAAAGGATGAGTCATGAAACGCTGTTGTGAAGATTTTGTAAAATGGGTGATTGATAATTGCCTAGAAGATACCGTAAGCGTACATCCTGATGATTTAAAAATGATGACACATTTGGACTTACGACGCAAAAAGCTCACCTCTTTGCCCGAAAGTATCGATTGTTTGGAAAACTTAAGTGTCTTAAAACTCTCTAACAATCGGCTGACTTCTTTGCCTGAAACGATGGGCAATTTAAAAGAGCTGAAAAATCTGCAATGTGAAAACAATCTGCTGGAAACTTTGCCCCAATCCATAGGCAATCTTTCAAAATTGATGATTTTGAATTTAAGTGTCAATCGACTGGAGAGTTTACCCGAATCGTTTTATGCCCTTAAAAATTTAACGCGTTTAACCATGGCTGCAAACAAGCTGACCCATTTGTCGCCAATGTTTTCAAATTTGTCAAAGTTACTTTTTTTGTCGTTAGATACCAATGAGTTAAACGAACTGCCCGATGCTTTTGCCTCTATGAAATCGTTGTATTATCTCAATTTATCGTACAACCATTTAAAAAGTTTGCCACGCTCAATTTCTGCCATTGAAGAGCTTGAAACACTGCTTTTAGAAGGCAATGAGTTAAATGATTTACCCTCTTTAGAGTCGCATGATATGCTCATCAAACTCGATTTGAGCGACAATGATTTAAGCTCATTGGATTTTGATGTCAGTGCGTTAGAAGATTTAAAGATTTTAATTTTAGACAACAACTTTTTAACCACCTTACCCGAAGAGATTTGCCAATTAGAACACTTAACGCAATTAAGTGTTTGTTCGAACAGTTTAATTAAACTGCCCGAAAATATTGGGCAACTCAAAAATCTTCAAGAGTTAGATGTTGAAGACAATAATATTAAAAAACTGCCCGATTCGATGGGGCAATTAAAAAATCTAAAGAACCTTTATATTGCCAACAATAACGGGCTGAAAAAACCCGATGATTTGGATGTAGAGTTCTGTGATGTTTAATAGGAGGAGACTATGAGAGATTTAGCTGCAATGGAAAAAGCCGTTTTAACCCTTTTACAAGCCCATGCGGGTGATGAATATTCCAAAAATTTTATGGCACCTTTGATTGCTAAAACATCACTTCAAATGGGGCATTTGTACTCGGATTTGGGATTATCAAGCCGAGAAGAGATGGGAAAACTGATGACCAAACATTTTCCCTCTTTAGCCAAACTCAAACCTGATGACATCCGATGGAAAAAATATTTGTACGATTGCATTGGCAAAACAGCTCCTGCTTGTGCCACGTGTGGAGATATCAGTAACTGTTTTCACTGTACCTTAGCTTCATAAAAACTTAAAAATGCAATCTTTTTTCGTATAAGCTTTTTGATTTAAGGCAACTTGATTATTATACTTACACAAAATAGACCCTCCTTAAAAGAATTTAAGGAGACAATATGAGAAATATAAAAAACAGATTTTTAGAATCAAAAACAGACTTTATAATTATTGCGGCATTAGAAATCACAATAATTATCAGTTCAATCATTTTAATAACGAGGTAATACGATGTCCAGTTCCATGAAAAACGACCTAAGTGAGGTCAGTCATAAGCTTTGTGCAGATACTACAACCAACCAAGGAGGGTCTAACTTTGGGTGAATGGCAAAGGGGTTATTGATTAAATTCTTCAAGAAGCTCAGGGTTTTTTGAATAAATTTTATACGTAATTCCTTTGTATTCAAACTCTAAATAATTCGCATGTAGCCACAGTCTATGGCTTTTGGTGATTTTAAACCGCTCTTCATCGCTTAATGTTTTGTTCAAATAATTTTCCGCATTTTCATCATCAATCCCATAAATGGGATCCCCTAAGATTTTATGTCCTTTAGAGTACAAATGCACACGTATTTGGTGTTGTCGTCCTGTTACGGGTATGGCTTCTACTAAGGTTTGATTCTTTTTTTCATTGTATTGTATGGGATGTACAATCGTTAAAGACTCTTTGCCCGTATTGCCTGCTTTCATACGCACACCAATGAGTTCTCCCTCTTTTTCTAATTTTGAATCAATGTGTAACGTCTCTTTGACGTGTCCTTCCACAATTGCCAAATACGATTTTTTGTATTTCTTCTTTTCAAACATGGTTTTCAGTTCCGTAATACTTTTGTAATTTAATCCCACCAAAACCAAGCCAGAAGTTTCCGCATCGATACGGTGGATTAAATTGGACTCTTCCCCAAAATGGTAACGAATCTCATCGAGTAAAGAGTAGGGCGTTTGTTTGGAAATGGGATGAACCATCAAATGTGTGGGCTTGTCAAATAAAGCAAAATCTTCAAAACGCAAAAGGGGTTTAAGTCCTCTTGTTTTGCCCTCAAATACCGCAACATATAAGCGTTCTTCGGTAATAATTTCCGACATTTTATATGGGGTCATATCGAGTTTAAAAACACGGTTTTTATTGATGAGTCGTTGCGATATAGCCGTGCTTATATGCATATTTTGCATTAAAAAGAGTTGGACTTTTTTGTTGGGTTGGGTTTGCAATTCTTTGAGTGTAAAAGGCAAGATATTTTCCTAAAATTATATAAAAATTTACTCAAAATTTAGCCAACATTTTGAATAAATAAGATAACATATCATACAAAAAAATAACAAAATACTTCATAAAAACGCATATAAGGGAATAACGAATGGTAGAAAGATACGCACGAGAACAGATGAGTTCTAAATGGACAATGCAAGCCAAATATCAAGCATGGTTGGATGTGGAAATTGCAGTTGTAAAAGCTTGGAATAAGTTAGGTTTGATTCCCGATGATGATGCAAAAAAGATAGTGGACAATGCAGGGTTTTCCGTTGAAAGAATCGATGAAATTGAAGCGATTACACGACATGATTTAATTGCTTTTACAACTTCCGTTTCAGAAACACTTGGTGAAGAATCACGATGGTTTCATTATGGGATGACCTCTTCAGATACCGTTGATACAGCCGTGGCACTTCAAATGAAAAGTTCACTTGAATTGGTCATTGAAGATGTAAAAATGATTATGGAATCGATTAAAAAAAGAGCCTATGAACACAAAATGACGCTGATGGTAGGAAGAAGCCATGGTATCCATGGTGAGCCTATTACCTTTGGTTTGGTTTTGGCTGTTTGGTACGATGAAATGGCACGACATTTAGAAAACTTAGAGCAAACACTCGATGTGATTTCAGTGGGACAAGTCAGTGGAGCCATGGGTAACTTTGCTCATGCTCCACTAGAGCTTGAAGAGTATGCGTGTGCTGAATTGGGTTTAAAACCAGCGCCTGCAAGTAACCAAGTTATCCAAAGAGACCGATACGCAAGATTGGCAACGGCATTGGCATTGATGGCTTCTAGTATTGAAAAATTTGCCGTACAAGTGCGACATTGGCAACGAACTGAAGTGTATGAGTGTGAAGAGTTTTTTGCCAAAGGGCAAAAAGGAAGTTCTGCTATGCCTCATAAAAGAAACCCAATTTTGACAGAAAACATCACAGGACTTGCACGAATGATTCGAGCGTATGCCACTCCTGCTATGGAAAACGTAGCGCTTTGGCATGAAAGAGATATTTCTCACTCATCAACGGAGCGATTTTGGCTTCCCGATTCGTTTATTACAACCGATTTTATGCTTCACAGAATGAACAATGTGATTGCAAACTTAACCGTAATGCCAGAAAATATGATGAAAAACCTAAACTTAACAGGTGGTTTGGTGTTCTCTCAAAGAGTATTACTGGAACTTCCAAAAGCGGGTGTTTCACGAGAAGATGCCTACCGAATTGTACAACGAAATGCGATGAAAGTATGGGAAGGATTACAACAAGACAAACCAACCATCAATGAAAAAGGAGAGTCTTTATACTTACAATATTTACTTGCCGATGAAGAATTGAGACAATCTTTAAGTGAAGAACAAATCAGAGAGTGCTTTAACTTTGATTATTACACCAAAAATGTGGACGCTATTTTTAACCGAGTGTTCAATAAATAAAAAATTATCTAAAGAGTGGGAAATAAAATGTCAATTATGATTTTAAAACGAAATGGGCGAAAAGAAGTTTTAGATATTACTAAAATTCAAAAAATGACGATTGCTGCAACAAAAGGTTTAGAGGGCGTTTCTCAAAGTGAATTGGAACTGGATGCTCATATTAAGTTTATCGATGGGATGACCAGTTCTCAAATTCAAGATGCGTTGATTAAAACGGCCGTTGAAAAAATAGATATTGATGTTCCCAACTGGACATTTGTCGCAGCTCGATTGTTTTTATTTGATTTATACCATAAAGTGGGCATTGCCACCAATGGTATCAAGGGAGAATCGTATTGTCATTTAAAAACTTATATCCAAAAAGCTCAAGAAGCAGGACGAATGATTCCTGGCTTAGAGCGAGGTTATGATTTAGAAGATTTAAACAACCATTTAGACCCACAAAGAGATTTTCAGTTTAACTACTTAGGGATTAAAACGCTTTATGACCGATATTTAATCAAAGACAAAAAAGCACAACCCATAGAACTGCCACAGCATATGTTTATGGGAATTGCCATGTTCTTAGCACAAAATGAAGCCAACAAACAACAACGAGCCAAAGAGTTTTACGATGTTGTTTCAAAATTTGAAGTCATGCTAGCAACGCCAACATTAAGTAATGCACGAACAAACCGACATCAACTCAGTTCGTGTTATATTGGTTCAAGCCCAGATAACATCGAAGGGATTTTTGACGGATACAAAGAGATGGCGTTATTGTCTAAATACGGCGGTGGTATTGGTTGGGACTGGAATCAAATCCGAAGTTTAGGTGGTGTGATTGATGACCACAAAAGTGCCGCAGGGGGTACGGTTCCCTTTTTAAAAATTACCAACGACTTAGCCATTGCTGTTGACCAATTAGGTACACGAAAAGGGGCGATTGCGGTTTACTTAGAGCCTTGGCATATGGATATTATGGATTTTATTGATTTAAAGAAAAACTCAGGAGAAGAAAGAAGAAGAGCGCACGACTTATTCCCTGCTCTTTGGATTTCTGACTTATTTATGCAACGCGTACTTGAAGACTCTTATTGGACACTGTTTGACCCATACGAAGTCAAAGATTTAAGTAACTTATTTGGTGAAGCGTTTGAAAAACGATACATTGAGTATGAAAACGACGAGAGTATCACCAAAGACAGAATGAAAGCCAAAGATTTATGGAAAAAAATCTTAACGTCATATTTTGAAAGTGGAAGTCCCTTTTTATGTTTTAAAGACAATGCCAACAAAGCCAACCCCAACTCACATATGGGGCATATTAGAAGCTCAAACCTTTGTACAGAGATTTTCCAAAACACCAATCCAAATCACTACAAAATCAAATTTGAGTACGAAGATGGTACGGTTGAAACCTACGAAGAAGAGGAGTTACTCACAGTTGATTCAGGTATCGTGAAAAAAGCCAACAAAGTCACCGCACTTGACAGCATTGGTGGGAAACAGATTTTTATCGTGGAAAAAGAGAAAGTTGATGGGGATACCGCCGTGTGTAACTTAGCCTCAATCAACTTAAGTAAAATCAACACCGATGAAGATATCAAACGTGTCACACCCATTGCGATTCGAATGTTAGATAACGTCATTGATTTAAACTTCTATCCTTTACGAAAAGTCAAAGCCACCAACTTAAAAACACGAGCCATAGGGCTTGGAGTTATGGGTGAGTCGCAAATGATTGCAGAGCATCAACTCATTTGGGGAAGCAATGACCACCTTAAAAAAATCGATGCCATTTTAGAAGCCATTTCTTACAATGCCATTGAAGCCAGTTCAAATATCGCTCTTGAAAAAGGGTCATACCCACACTTTGAAGGTTCAAAATGGAGCCAAGGAATTATGCCTCACGAACACGCACCACAAGCTGTTAATGCTTTAGTGGACAAAGATTTATTTGATTCGGGGTACGATTGGGATAAACTTCGAGCCAAAGTCAAAAAAGACGGGATGAGAAACGGATACTTAATGGCAATTGCGCCTACAAGTTCAATCTCTATTTTAGTGGGAACAACACAAGCCATCGAACCTGTGTACAAGCGAAAATGGTTTGAAGAGAACTTAAGTGGACTTATCCCTGTGGTGGTACCTAATTTAAGCCCCGATACGTGGACGTATTATACCCCTGCTTATGAAGTCGATCAACTGGACATCATCAAAGCAGCAGCAGTGCGACAAAAATGGATTGACCAAGGACAAAGTACCAATATTTTTATGAGCTTAGATAAAGCCAGTGGAAAATACTTACACGAAATTTATACACTCGCATGGAAGCTAGGGCTTAAATCAACCTATTATCTAAGAAGTCAATCACCCGAAGCTGCTTCAAATATTGAAGACAGAAGTATGGAGTGCAGTGGTTGTCAATAAGCCAAAAACGTAATTAAGATTTGTAAATAAATAGGAAACAATAATGGAAAGAAAGACAATATATAACCCTGATTCTAAAGAGAGTTTAAACGACAGAAGAATTTTTGGTGGCAACAGCGATGGTATGATTAACTTTACAAAGATGAAATACCAATGGGCATTAAACCTATGGGACACGATGGAAGCCAATACATGGTTTCCAAAAGAAGTTCAAATGACAGGCGATGCTAAAGATTACAAATACTTAACTCCAGCAGAAAAACGAATGTACGATTTGGTATTAAGTCAACTTATTTTCATGGACTCGTTACAAACCAATAACCTAATGGATAACATCAATCCGTATATCACAGCCCCAGAAATCAACGCGTGTTTGTCAAGACAATCATACGAAGAAGCCAACCACTCAAAAAGTTATGCCGTAATGGTGGAGTCCATTTCTGATAACACCGATGAAATTTACAATATGTGGAAAACCGATCTCAAACTTCGAGAGAAAAATACCTATATCGCAGAAGTGTATAAAAATCTTTCAGGTGGTATCGATGACAGAAAAATAGTACTTGCGATGTTTGCCAATCAAATTTTAGAAGGCTTATACTTCTATGCAGGATTTGCTGCCATGTATGCTTTAGGAAAATCAGGAAAAATGCTGGGCTCTTCTCAAATGATTCGATTTATCCAACGAGATGAAGTGACGCACCTTTTATTGTTCCAAAATATGATTAACTCTGTGAGAAAAGAAAGACCCGAACTCTTTACTGCCGAGTTAGAAGAAGAAGTCAGAAATATGTTTAGAAAAGCCGTTGATTTAGAAGCTTCATGGGGTTCATACATTACACAAGGGCAAATTCTAGGATTTACCGATGGAATCATCCGACAATATATCGAATACCTTGCCGACAAACGACTTGAAGCAGTGGGATATAAACCGATGTATAATGTGAAACACCCAATTCCTTGGGTAGATGGGTATGCCAGTTTTAATGACCAGAGAACGAATTTCTTTGAAGGGAATGTGGTTAATTATTCTAAGGGTAGTATCGACTTCGACGATTTTTAACAGCTCTTTTACCCAATCTCCGTGTTGGAGCAATTTTTTTACTCAGTCACATACTGATTGTATGCTCCTTCGCAAAAAAATCACTCCGCCTTGACCTTGAATAAAATAACTATTAAAAATTGCAAAGGAAAAAAATGGCATCTGAAAATGCAAATTCAAAGAAATTAGAGAAGTTAAATTATATTTTATATTTTGCAATAACTCTTTTGGTAGTTGCATTAGGATTCTATTTTTACAATTTTAATAATGGTTTGTCTGATGACAGTTCTACTTGGGGAACATTTGGTGACTTCATGGGTGGAACTTTAAATCCTATTTTTGCTTTGTTTAGTTTGTTTGCAATAATTTATACAATAAAAATTCAAACACAAGAATTAGAGCTTTCACGTAAAGAATTGGAAGCAACAAAAGAAGAATTAGAAAAATCAAGAATTGCACAAGAAGAACAAAGTGAATCATTAAAATTACAAAATCAAGCTACTAAATTACAAATATTTGAAAATATATTTTTTCAACTTAATAATTTATTTTTATCAATGAAAAAGAGTCTAAAAGGTTTTTCTTCTGATATTTTTACGCGAGGTAATGAAATATATGGAAATGATGTACTAAAAGAATATTTACATAGGTATAAAAAAGATAGTATATATGACATTTTTTATTCTAAGTATGAAAATGAGCTAGGGATTTATTTTAGTCAAATTTATCAAATTTTAAAAGTAGTTAATGATAATTATTTAGAGAAGAAACTTGATAATCCCAAACGATATACAAATATTTTTAGAGCCCAATTTACAAAAGACGAATTAGAATTTTTATTTTATCATTGTTTAGGAACTATTGGACAAAGAAGATTTAAACAATTGGTTGAAGATTATGAGTTTTTTGAACATATTAGTTTAAATGCAGATATTGAAAAACAATTATTAGAGTATGATATAAAAGCTTTTGGGAAGAATGAAAAGATTTTACAAAAATATAATGAATTAAAAGATAAAACCTTAACCAAACCTTAAAACAAAACACCGACCTCAAACATAACCTTTTTATTTTAATTTTAGTTGCTATAAAATAGTGGTATGGAAATAGGAAGCAACTTTTACAACTACAATATTGACTATACCGCACGTGCAAATGCGCAACAACGTTCTTCATCCAAAGAGCAAGGGGTGCAGCTCGATACTCGTGGGCTTGAAAAAAATGAGTCTTCCAATAAAAGCAAAAACAATCAAGAAGAAAACAGCAGTACAACCAAAGATTTAACCCAATTATCCAATGAAGAAAAAGCACAACTTGCAGAACTAAAAGCCGCTGACAGCCGAGTCAAAGCCCATGAAGCCGCACATCAAAGTGGACCAGCTGCTTCAGGTGGCGCATCGTTTACGTATAAAAAAGGACCCGATGGTGTGATGTACGCTGTAGGTGGAGAAGTGCCTGTACGAATTGAGACTGGCTCAACGCCTCAAGAGTCGATTATGAATCTGCAAGGAGTGATTGCTACCGCGCTGGCTCCAGCAGACCCAAGTCCTCAAGACATTTCTATTGCTTCCAAAGCACGAGTTATGCTGATGAAAGCGCAGCAAGAACTATCCCAAGAGATTCAAGAAAAAATGAGAAACTCAAATGGCTATGCTCAAAATGCTAAAAATGAGTATGAAAAAAACAGCACGACAGATTCCCAAGAAAAAAACAGTGCCATTACGGCTTGATTTTTATTAAAATACTAAAAACATTTCGCTAAAATCCAAAATAAAAAATAAGTTAATATCATGCAAAAAAACACTCCAAAACGTCTCGATGCTTTTCTATCTTCTCTTGGTTACTGTTCACGTAAAGAAGCCAAAAAATTTATGCGTCTTTATAAAGTATGTGTTAAAGGGGAAGACGTTTTTAATCCTGCTTTAAAAGCATTACACGCTGATATTACCATTGATGGTGAACCTTTAGATGCACTTTCTTTGACTCTTTTGATGAACAAACCTCAAAATGTCATTTGCTCACATGACGATGCGGGCGTGCTGATTTATTCACTTTTGCCCCAACGTTGGCAAAGAAGAAACCCCAAACTCTCAAGCGTTGGAAGACTTGATGTCGATACCACAGGAGCCATACTTATCACCGATGATGGGATATTAAACCACAAACTTACTTCACCCAAAAGTGAAGCCATAAAAGTCTATGAAGCGACATTGGCACAACCTTTAAAGGGCGATGAAGCTGAAATTTTTGCAAGTGGTACGCTTATGTTAAAGGGCGAGAGCAAACCTTTACTTCCTGCAAAACTTACCATAATTACTCCTACAAAAGTACAACTAGAGATTTGTGAAGGACGATATCACCAAGTCAAACGTATGTTTGCGGCTGTGGGAAACAAAGTCATACAACTGCATCGAAGCAATTTTGCAGGATATACAATCAAAGAGTTAGCCGAAGGTGAATATAAAATACTCGATGAGATGTTACTAAACTGATACTGTTTTGCAATCAAATTGCAATATTTACTCTTTATAATTTCTTTATCTTAAAAATAAGGAAACATCATGTTAGTAGCAGACCAACTCAAATTCTACCTTTTGTGTATGAGCATTTATACTTTTGGCGCATATCTTTCATATTCTCTTGCAATTTAAACAAAAAAAGAGATGATTAAAGAATTTTTTAATCTTTTTTGGCTCAAAAAGTATTAATTTTTAATTTTTTTTAACTAATTTAAACTTTTGCTTAATTATTATTATTATATAATCATTGATTAAATTGCGTTTAAGTTACAATTAAAAAATTATTAAAAAGAAAAAATATGAGCTTACCGAAGAAGATTTTATTATTAGTGCTTTTATTAATTGTGTTTATGGCGGTATGCGTTTATACTAAAATAGGGCAATTTACAGATGAA
Organism: Epsilonproteobacteria bacterium UBA4036; assembly: GCA_002382325.1. Taxonomy (GTDB): domain Bacteria; phylum Campylobacterota; class Campylobacteria; order Campylobacterales; family Arcobacteraceae; genus Marinarcus. The sequence continues at coordinate 2,305 of DGAG01000011.1, read as the reverse complement.
CTTTCAACAAATACGCCACAAGAAGCCACCAACCAAGTGACACAACCCATACAAAATGAAGAAACTCCTCCTTTAACTCCTGAAGAAACATTGAAAAAAATTGATGAACCGCTTGTGGAAGATGAAGAGAAAAAGGGTGAAGAAACCCAAAAAAATATCGAAAAAATAATCGAACAAAATTTTGAAGAAAAAAACAAACAGACACAACCTCTTTTAAGCAAAGAGAATATACAAGAACAAATTAACAGTGTTTTAGAAAATAACAGTATTATGTTTCAAAGAATGAGTTACAATGTAACCACGCAAAGTCAAGATACCGTTGAAAAGATAGCTCAAATTTTAATACAAAACCCTCAAATCAAAATTGAAATTGCAGGACATACCGATGCCAAAGGGGATGACAGCTTTAATCAAATGATTTCAGAACAACGTGCGAATAGTGTTAAAAACTTGTTAATAGCGTTAGGAGTTGAGGAAAATCGATTGAGTGCCAAAGGGTATGGTGAGACTATGCCTCTTGTTCCTAACGATAAAGAGGGATATTCACTGACAAATCGAAGAGTTGAATTTAATATAATAGAGGAATAAATCGTGATAGAAATAGCGTCAAAAATGGTTTTATGTTTAGTCATTGCTTCATTAATTGGTTTTTTTATTGGTTTGCTTGTTGGACGACTCACTCGAGAAAATAACAAAGCCTCCATTTATAAACACAATCATGATTTTAAAGTTCATGGAAATATCTATAACCGCCCTATTATTTTAAGCAAACCTCGACCTACAGGTAAGGATGATCTAAAACAAATTGAAGGAATAAATCTAAAAACGGAAGAAGATTTAAATCAGTTAGGGATTTTTCATTTTGATCAAATTTCTAAATGGAGCAAGAAAAATTGTGATTGGGTCAATGAATATTTAGCATTAGAAAATCGAATTAAAGATGAAAATTGGGTTGAACAAGCCACCGTTCTTACGAATAAAAAGTAGTTTTTATCGGGCTAAATTAATCTCAATATCATAAAGTTCATAGCGAATGGCTTTAAAAATTTCACTGGTTTTAGCATCATGAAGTTTGGTAAACTCTTCAAGTACGCGGGAACTTTCTTGAGCACGTTTAAAGTTGGCAATTAAAATAGCATTTAAATCTTCTCTGCTTTGTTCCGAAGAGGTTGATTTCTTTAGGACATCATTTCTAATATCTCTTGATTGTAAAAGTTCATTGTACAAGTCAATTCGTGCTTTGTGTCGTAAAGCTTTTAATCGTGAAGCGATTTCTTTATTATTATAAATATATCTGAAAATATCTTCCACAACACGAATACCTTCTCGAAGGCGATTGAGGTTGGCGTCAATAAGTCGTAAATTAGGTGTGTTATTCATAGGATAAGGTAGATAACTCCCGCAAGGGGAGTTATCTTAATCTTCTTTGTTAAAAATACCAAGTATTTGTAGCAGTGAGATAAACAGATTAAAGAAATCTAAATATAAAGCAATCGCAGCTTCAACGGGAGTGCTAAAACCACCTTTAATAATTTGTTGTGTGTCATATAAAATAAAAGCTGAAAATAAAACAGCTCCTACCATGGCAATTCCAAGTTGTAATAATGGTGCTTGAATAAATATGTTTGAAATTGATCCCACAACTAAAATGATTAATGCAATAAAGAGCATTTTACCCATACTTGAGAAATCTCTTTTTGTTGTAAGAGCAAACATAGAAATTCCACCAAATGCAACTGAAGTCATTAAAAAGGCTTGTGCAACAATAGAAGCACCACCTGGCATGTTGAAAACAGAAGCCAATAATGGAGTAATTGTTAGTCCGCTTACAAAAGTAAATCCAAATAAAACGGCTAAGTTAATACCTGGCTTATTTTTCACAGCAAAAAGTGCAAACAATAAAACAAATTCTAAAATCACCAATCCCCAATACCAGCTTGCAATGGCAGATACCATGTCTAAACCGATATAAGCACCAGCAGTTGCTGCTAATAAAGAACCAGCAAAAAGTTGATAGGTAGATTTTAAAAAGCTCATCAATTGTGCTTGAGAAGATTCGTTTGTATATTGTCTTGAATCATTATGAGATAAATAATCTCTGTTATACATAGTTTTGTCCTTTCATTATATTAGTATATAATCGGACATTTTATTATTTTACACTTAATAGAAACTTTAAAGTCATGAATTAAATGACAAAAATTATAAATAGTCATTCATACATACATTCTTTTTTTGAAGCATATAATGAGTACAAAAAAGCGACAAAAAAGTATAAAAATATTTTTCAAAATTTAAGCCAACA
>DGAG01000012.1 GCA_002382325.1 Epsilonproteobacteria bacterium UBA4036 | reverse complement strand
ACGTAACGTACTCTTTTTAATCCGTAAAAAGTAAGTAGTGAGAAGTAAGAGGTATTGACTTCTTACTTCTCACTCTTCACTTCTTACCATTTACCTCTCACATATCGTGGTATAGGGACAATAACTGCACACAGTTTTATCGTCGCATTTTTCAAAATTAACCGTAGTGGTTTTTAGGGTTTTTAATTTTTCCTCTAAAAGTTCAAGTTTTTCAGATAAAACAATCTCTTCTAACAGTACAGCATGGTTTAAATCGTAATAATAAGGGGTAATCTTCATATCATAAATTTTATGCTCTTTAAGATAGTTTTTCATGGCTAAGAAATAAAACTCTAATTGAAAGTCAACTGATTTTTCATAGGTTTTTAATGTATCAACTTTCAAAGCACTACTGGTTTTATAATCAATAATTTCAAAAAAATTATCGCCTTTATCAACTCGATCAATGACCCCTTTAAGAGTGATATCGCAAAAATCAAATTTAAAAGGCATTTCGGTTTTGAAAACTTTTTTTGCTTTAAGGGTAAACTCCTGTTTTTCATTTTCTATAACGCGTTCAAGTTTACGTTTCCATACTTCAAAATCCAAAAGCATAAAAGGATTGTTTTTTTGGATACTCTTAAAATAGGGGTTTAAAATGGTATTACTCATAGAAGGTTCACATCGTGAATATTCAGAATAAAAGTGTTCCAAAACAGTGTGAATGGCTGTGCCCATTTCAAAGTTTTGTGGTTTGAAACTAAAGTGATGTTCTTTAATCGAGGCAATGTGTTTGAGATAATATTTACGCTTACAGTGTAAATAGGTTTTTAAAGAGCTTGCAGACCATTGTAAAGAGGATAAATCCATGTCTAAGATAATGGCTTCATTAAAATGTTTTAAGCTCTTTGAGGTGTATAAAATTGGTTGATAGGAACTGTCGTAAAGATTGCTATCAATGGAGGTATCAAAAAGTTCAGCAGCAAAACGACTTATGCTTTGTGTCTCATTTTTAACATACCCAATACAGACTTCTTGTGCCTCTTTGCACAAAGTATAGTAGTAATACTTTTGTAAATTTTCACGATCTTTACGTGTGGGCAAATTGGCATGTTTTTTAACGTGTGTTGAAAGAAATTTATCTTTAATACTTTTTTTAGGAACAATTTCTTCATTGAAATCAACAATAATTACTCCTTTAAAATTCAAACCTCTTGTTTCTAATAAGCCCATAACGGTTATAGCACCACCATTAACATCATCTAAGCTAAGAGAGCTTATGCGTTGCAGTAAAAATTTGTAGGCTTCTTTAAACGTAATAGGTTCTTTATAATTAAAAAGCAATTGATGAAGTTTATAGCACTCTTCTTCAAATTTTTCAATCAATTCTTGATGGGTTTCTTCTGTTTTTAAATAAGCCGTTAAGGTCATAAAAAGTTCAGGGGTTATGATTTTATTCCAAATGGGATAAAAAGTCTCTTGAATGAAAAGATAATCAAGTTTCAAAAACGTAAGGTACTCTTTTTCTTTTTGTTCAAATTCATTGAGATATTGATATAAAGCAAATGCTTTGGTATAGAGTGTTGATGTTTTGATATCTTTTCCCATGGCGTAGTTAAAGTAGGAGTGCGTGTCAAAAAGCTGGAGTGATTGAACAAAATTTTCATCCGGAACAATGACAACAATATCGTCAGAGGCTATGCCTTTTTCTATCATAGTTGTTATGGATTTTTTAACAAAAGCAATTTGGTTGATTCGAAGAGAAAAGCCTTTTATATCTACGTTCTGAATAGGTTTTTTTAAAGGAGTGGCTTGTAAGATGGTTAAGCCGGTCATATCAAGAATATAATGATAATCCTCTTTTAAGTCAAAACCATAGTGGATAAATTTTTCATACGATTTTTTGTTGTAACGATTGGTGTGTAAGTGAATATGCAAAGGAATTTTTTGTGCGATTTGTGTTATAAGAGAAAATTCAAAATGGGTAAAATATCCTTCAAAAAAAAGAGTGATTTGTTCAAAATTTTCCAAGAAGTCATGGTTAAGTTGATATTTTTTAGGAAGGGTAATTTTATCCACATAATTATTCTCTTCTAACAAAGAACAATATCGAGTATAAATGGATTCTAGCAAGGATAAATGCTCTTCATAAAATTCATAGGTATCGGCTTTTTTAATTGCATCAAATGCAATATTTTCAGCACTTAATTCATTAAAAAATCGAAAAATATATTCACTTTGTTTGATAAAATCATTAAAATTATTGGAAATGCCCAAGGCATTAAAATTTTTTATGTCAGTGGCTTCTTTGAGTAATAAAAAACGGTGTTCTTCATCTATAAATGAACAATGACCTATGGTAATGGATTTGAGAAAAAAATCATCAATACTTAAGTGTGGGATCAAAAGCCGATTAGAACTGTCATGTGTAACATGATTTCTAATGGCTCTTGAAGTAGGAAAAACCAGCAGTGATTTAGATTGCATTGGTCTTTAAAAAGATATAACCTTTTTTATCATCAATGGTTATAACACCTGTGATATTAAAATTACCCTTGTTGGGCAATGAAAATTGAGTTTCGTAAACGTTATTTGAAAATTGGAAATTTTCCAAATCCAAATCATTGCTGTTATTTGTTGGAGTCATTACTCTCATAGAAATTTTAGCATTATTAACAATGTCTTGATTGTTTTTATTTTTAATCATCACAACAATATGATTGTTTTGTACATTTAACGCATTTTTATGTTCTGATTTGGCTTCAATCACTCTTTGAGAATAGAAGATGTCTTCATAACTTAAAGGAAAAGTTTGATCATTGACTTTCAGTTCAAAATCATAGTTTTCTAAAAAACGTTGATTGGCAAAAGCGATTTCGTTGAAATTGCCATCAACATTTTGATATGAGTTTAAAAAGCTCTCGTCTTGATAGACTGGGCTTTGTGTTGAGTTATAAATGGTCCAAAAAATCATATATAAAGTAAAGGAAAAAATTCCAATAAATAAAAAAGGCCAATAGTTTCGTTTCATTGTGTTTCCTATCTCTTTTTAGATTTTAAAACGGCTATAGTATAAGCAACTAATCCTGTTACAATGATAAAATACATAAAAACTTTCCATATTGTACCGAAAGTTTTTCCCCCACTTCCAATGCTGGATTCCAGTTTTATATTTTTTGATGCAGCAATCTCATCGCCTATTTGTGCGTAGCCATTAAGCAATGCGGCACTGACTTTCGAAAAGAGTTTATTTTTGTCTTTTGATGCCAGTAGGGGAATAATATAATCATTTAATATTTCATTTTTATCAATAATCGAGTCTAATTCTGGGGAAGTAAAGAGATTTAAATGGGTTTGATCTAAGGACATGGTTATTAACACATAGGGTGTGTTAAGGTTGTGTAAAAGTTGATTTTCATAAATTTTTATTTTCTCAAATTTTTCTTTCATAGTTAAAGAGTCATCAATTTCATAATTCTCTTTGACAAAAAGATAAATTTTGACACCTGTTTTCGTTTCGACTTCGGTTCCAATTTCATTGATTTTTGCGATGGCTCGTGGGTCGATTAACTCATCGTGACTTAATATATAGGGTGTTGTGCTTGCTTGTAGGGTTGGGATAAAAAAAAGCAGGAGTGTTAAAAACACTCCCACTTTTAAAATACTAAGATTTTTCAAATTAACCAACAAATAATCTATCAGGAGATAGATATGAAAGATAAATTGAAAGAACTGCTATTGCAACCAGTAAAATACCAATAACTTTATCCATAACAGCCTCCTACTTACCAACAAGTTCGTAGTGGTTCGCGTTTTCACTACTGTTGAACTTGATGGCATTGATATCTTGATTAACTTTATAAAAGTTTGTCGCTTCTGCGTTTTGTGCTCCAAGGCTTAATACTTGAAGTACGCCAAGAATAGAAAGCAACAACACAGTAGCAATTAACATACCCGTAACACCGTGTATGCTAAATACTCCTCTTTCATTTTCATTCATTTGTGTATTGTTTGCCATGTTATTCTCCTAAACTTCTAAGATAGCTTGCAAGTGCTTTCGTTTGAGTTTCATTCAATCTTCCAGTAAAGGCAGGCATTGTTCCTGTGATTCCTTTTTTACCATGAGTTAATACATTAGCAACCAATGTATCATCATAAGCAACTAAGTTAGGAGCCATACCTTCCATACCAGCACCATCAGCACCGTGACAAGAAGAACAAACACCAGCAAAAATCTCAGCACCTTCACCTGTCATACCATTGGCAATGTAAGCAGAAACAATTTTAGCTTCTTCATCACTGATTGGCATACCGGTATTGGCATTAAACAGACCCTCTTGTCCTGGCATCATTCCCATAGCATAACCTAAGTTACCTTCTGCTTTTGGTCCAATTGCCAAAGAACCATGTTTAATCACCGCTTCAACAGAAGCAGCGCTGATTCGTTTTGTAAGATTTTGAGCCTTACCATCAATCCCTTCAGCATCAACACCGTGACACGGTGCACATTGTACTAAATAGATTGATTCACCCATTGCATTTAAAGTTGCTGTATCTGGATTTTGCCATTTACTTTCAAACTTTGCATTGTATTCTAAAGTTTCTTCATTCCATTGACCAATTTGAGAGAAACTGTTTGTTGGATAACCAACAGTCCAGTACCACATCCCCCAAATAATTGTACCAATGAAAGCTAAACCCCAACCTGTTGGAATGGCATTTTTAAACTCACCAATTCCATCCCACTTCTCTTCAGCCAATTCACCACCAGCTGTATCGTTTTTAATTTGATTTACATATTTTAGCGCAACAAAAACGGTAATACCAATAATTGCCAATGCAGCTAACATTGTAAGGTCGTTGATGTAATCCTCACCAAAACTAAAAGCATCCCCTGCAACGTAATAGGTTCCTGCCATTAAAGCAATGATAAGAATAATACCACCTATAACCATAGACTTCATATCAATTCTCCTTATCTAATTTATCTGATTTATTTTCTCTAGATTCAAGAGGATTAGAACTAATAGAATCATCCAAGACCAGTTTAGAGTATTTCTCGAAATCTCTCTCACCTTTTTTATCTCTTTTGTATATTGAATACGCGTAAGAGTAAAATACTATAAATATGATCAAAATCAGAAAAAACTTAACGTAACCTTGTAGATTTACTAGTGTTTCATAATCCATTATAACCCTCTTTTATTTTAAAGAATTTAAGTATGCTATTAATGCAACTATCTCAGGAACCTGACCGTTTGCAACGGCATCCTTAACTGCTTGGTTTTTCATATCCGCTGCAATAACTTTTGCTTCTTCTAAAGCAGCCGCTTTTGCTTCTTCGTATGTACCAAGAGGAACATCAATTTGCCCATCACCATCTAAATCTTGATCATATGGTGTTGAGAATACTGTTTTAACTGTATATGCTTCTGCATAAGCAGTGTCGATATCAGCTATGTTAGTAAAATGGTGTTTATACGCTGGCATAATTGAACCAGGTACAACTGAAACAGGATCCCACATATGTGATTCATGCCAATCGGTTGTTCTGTAGTTACCCACTCTCATTAAATCTGGACCTGTTCTTTTAGAACCCCATAAGAAAGGTCGGTCATATGCATACTCACCGCTTAATGAATACATACCATATCGGTCAGTTTCTGACTTGAATGGTCGAATCAATTGTGAGTGACACGCATTACACGAATCTTTAATATATACTTGTCTTCCCGTTAACTCTAAAATTGTGTACGGTTTCGTACCCACTGTAGGTCGACTTTGTTTTGCAAAGTCAGGAATAATTTCTATAATACCTGCGAATGCTACCGCTAAGAAAACTGCTACCGCAAAGAAAAACGGTCTTTGTTCTAACCAATGAAACATAATAACCCCCTTCTCTTAAGCTGCCATAGGCGTAGCATTTGCTGGTTCTTTATCAAGAACTCGACCAGCTGTTGCTGTTTTGTAAATATTGTATGCAAACATAAATACACCAACTAAATACAATAATCCACCAATAGCTCTAATTACATAGTAAGGATGTAATACATTTACTGTATCAATAAATGAGTAAACCAAAGAACCATACTCATCGTATGCTCTCCACATCATACCTTGTGTAATACCTGCAATCCACATAGATGTAAAGTATAATACAATAGCAGTTGTTTGTAACCAGAATTGTGTGTCCATTAATGATTTAGAGTAAATTTCTCTTCCATACATTCTTGGAACCATATGGAAAATTGCAGCCATAATCATAAATACAACCCATCCTAAAGTACCATCATGTACGTGTCCTGGAATCCAGTCAGTAAAGTGTGCAATAGCATTTACAGATTTAATTGATTGAATTGGACCTTCAATAGTTGATAACATATAGAAAGTTGAAGCTAAAATCATAAATTTAATCAATGGATTGGTTTGCAGTTGTTGCCACTCACCCTTCATTGTTAAAAGCATATTAATAGCAGATCCCCATGATGGTAAAATTAAAATTACCGACATAACAGAACCCATTGTTTGCATCCAGTCTGGAACTGTTGAGTAAATCAAGTGGTGACCACCCGCCCAAACATAAACAAATAATAATCCCCAGAAAGCTAAGATAGAAAGTTTATACGAATAAACATTTTGTCCAGACTCTTTTGGTAAAAAGTAGTATATCATTGCAATAATAGGAACAGTAAATACGAAACCAACGGCGTTGTGTCCATACCACCACTCAACTAAAGCATCATTTGTCCCAGCATACATTGATACTGAGTGATACCACGCACCATATCCAGAAACTAAAGCAGTTGGAACTTCCATATTATTAAATAAGTATAACATTGCTACAGCTAAAAATGAAGCAATATAATACCAAATAGAAATATACAGAGTTCTTTCTCTTCTAATTCCAATAAGACCAAAAATTGAGATACCCCAAAGTACCCACCAAACAACAACAAGCAAGTCTAAAGGCCACTCTAACTCTGCATACTCTTTTGAAGTAGTAATACCCATAAACAAAGTAACAACCGCCAACAAAATTGTAATGAAGTACAAAATGAAGTGTAGCTTAGCAACACCCATTAAGAATGGAGATTCTTTTAAAGAAACCTTCAATACTCTTTGAGCCACATAATACCATGTAGCAAAGATACCACTAAGAGCAAAACCAAAAGCAACACCATTGGTGTGTAAAGGTCTTAATCTTGAGAAAGTACCATACTCTCCTGCTAAATAATTCAGTTCAGGATATGCCATTTGAAATGCTAAAACCACTCCAATTGTCATACCGATGATACCAAACAGAATTGTTGAAAACGTAAACGCTTTAGCAACTGAGTAATCGTACTCAATTTGTGCACCGTTTTGCATCAATCTCCTCCTAAATTTTGATATACAAGTCACCATACAGTCACTTATCAAGCTAATTTTATCAAATCTGCCATAAAATTAAGCTTAATAATTTATTTTTTTTCTTAAGTTTTATTTAATTTTGTGTCACTTTTTAGAAGTTTTCATAATAAATAGAGTTATTTATAGTTTTTTAATGCTTGTTGCGTTTCTCTTTGCATCGTTTTGGCTTTTAAATCTTCTCGTTTGTCATAAAGCTTTTTTCCTTGTGCGGTGGCAATTTGTACTTTTACTAAATTTTTACTGTTAAAATAGAGTTTCAATGGCACTATGGTAATTCCATCTTTAGTGACCTTTTCAAAGAGTTTTGCTATCTCTTTTTTGTGCATCAAGAGTTTTCGGTCTCGTCGTTCATCGGGGCGAAATGTAGTATGAGCAGTGCTTAAATGAGAAATGTGCATATTGAGTAAAAAAAGTTCCCCTTTGATGATGCGTACAAATGAGTCTTTTAAATTGACTCGTCCTTCTCGAATGGCTTTGACTTCACTGCCTTTGAGTTGAACGCCAGCTTCATAAGTATCTAAAATAAAATAATCATGAAAAGCTTTTTTGTTTTTAAAAACTAAATTTTTTTTTGGTTTTTCTTTTGCCATTAATTTCTTACCTTAAAAAATGAACTTCCACTGCCACTGAAGTGAGTAGTAAGTGGTGAGTAGTAAGTGGTGAGTTGAGGATAAAGTTTGAGCGCAGGAGCGTATAAATCATTGGCTTCTTGTGGACTTAAACTTTTTAATATATCGATACTTTTCATTTTCAGAAGTTCTGTTGCCTTTTCGTGTGAAATCTCTTTGTAGAAGTTTTTTCGAAACTCTGTAAAAACTGCTTTGGTATCGCATTGAACATCAGGAGTAAAAACTTCGATATCCAAAGGTTCTTCTTTAAACTCTTCTACTTTTTCCCCAATACCCGTGACATTGGCACTGGTATATTCATAAATAAAAAAAGGCACATCTGCTCCAATTTTTGCTCCAATTTTTGCCAATTTTTCTTTTGAATAATATAAATCAAACAATTCATTAGCCAAGAGTAAAAATGCCGCCGCATTTGAACTTCCACCCCCTAAACCTGCAAATTCTGGGATATGTTTCTCTATTTTAACCGAATAGACTCTAAAAAAAGCATCGATCTTAGGACAATTTTTTCGTAATTCTAAAAAAGCTTTATAAATCGTATTTTTTTCAAGAGGACAACTAAAATTGCCTATAAGATTAAAGGCATTGGTGTCATTATCAGGGATAATGCTAAGGGTGTCATAAAGAGTAGAAACTTGAACAAAACGTGAAACAAGTTCATGATATTCTCCTCGTTTACCTGCCATTTTTAAAAAAATATTGACTTTTGCATAGGCTTTTCTTGACATTGATTTGGTGATTTTCATTTAAATTAGAACCTTATTTAACAAATATTTTACCCGTTTATCTTGAATTTGGATTATACTGAAAAAATCATCAAAAACAATGAGATACTCTCCATTTTCGTGAATACTTAAATAATTAATATCAATCTTTTTCCCATAAATTATCCACTCTTTTTCACCACTGTAACGGTTGTGTTCTAAATTGATATAATCTAAGGGATTTAACTCTTTTTCATGGTCAAAATAGAAATCGCCCTCTTTAAAACGGTGTAAATGTGAAAGTGTTCCTACCACACCTAATCTTTGCGCTAATATTTGAGCCAAACTTCGAATATAAGAACCTTCACTTACCGTGGCTTCAAAGACAATAAAAGGGTGCGAATATGAGATAAACTCAGTACTTAATATATGCATCGTAGACTCTTTTAACTCAATCTCTTCTCCCATACGAGCCAATTCATAAGCACGTAATCCATTGACTTTTTTGGCACTGTATTTAGGCGGAGTGTACTGTATTTCTCCCACTAAGTGGGCAACTTCTTTTTTGATGACATGAACATCTAACGGTTTTTCATCTTTTATTTGTATAATATTTTCAATATCCAAAGACTCAGAAGTTGCCCCTAACCACAAAACAGCTCGATAGCTTTTGGGGGTTTTGTTCAAATATTTGAAGAGTTTGGCATATTGCCCAAAGGCAACCAACAAACACCCTGTGGCAAAAGGATCAAGCGTACCACTGAAACCTGCTTTTTTATTTTTATATTTTCGTTTGACCTTATGCAAAAAGAAGTTTGAACTTAAGTGCATGGGTTTATTGACAACCAATAATTTATTTAATGAACGGTGTGCTTCTTTATTTCTTTTCATTCTTACTCAATAATGTCTTTGTTAATGTTAAGGGTTATTTATATTTTTTCTACAAATGACGATAAAATGTCTCGGTGTGTTCCACCAAAGTTAATGGTGAGTTTGTACTCTTTACCTGCATTGACGCTCTTTTGTACACGACCCATTCCAAAAATTTTATGATTGACCAAATCACCCTTTTTGTAACCGCTTTGTTTTTGGATGGTTAAACACCCCTTGATAAGCCCACTTTCACTTAAAAAACGGCTTTTAAGAAGTTGAGTTCGTTTTCCTTTATAAAATCGTGAGTGAACAAAACTCAATGTCAGTTCATCCATGGCCCTTGTAATGGCAACATAACCTAAACGACGCTCTTCTTCAATATCGCTTCCATCACCAATAATGGGGAAAAACCCTTCCTCTAAACCTATAATAAACAGATGTTTATATTCCAATCCTTTTGATGCATGAATACTCATCATGGAAACGGCTTCATTGGTTAAGCTGTCTTGCTCACTTTCTAGGGCAATTTCATTTAAAAAGTCTTCCAATTCCAAATGAGGATTTTGAATAAAATAGTCTCGTATGTACCCAAAAAATTCATCAATATTGGCTTGACGCTCATATCCATCAGGAAGATTATCAAAAGAGGCTCTAAAATCAAACGTATCTTCAAAAGAGTCCAAAAAACGCATTTTTGATTCTGCTATGGTGTCTTCTAAATCCATAATTGATGCCACAAAAACTTTAAGGGTTCGAGCATTTTTTTTACCGACAATGGCACTTAATTCATCAGGAGTAGAGGAGTTAATAATATTAAAAATCGATATTTCACTTTGCGTTGATTTTTCATCGAGTTTATCAATGGTGGTTTTTCCTATACCTCGTTTGGGTTTATTGATAATTCGTTTAATGGAAAAATTATCATTTTTATTGGTCAGTACTCGAAAATAAGCGATTAAATCTTTGATTTCTGAACGCTCATAAAATTTCATACCCCCTACAAGTTGATAATGAATACGTGCTTTATTAAATCCTTCTTCCAAAGAACGTGATAAGGCATTAACTCGAAATAAAATGGCGATATCTTTTGGACTGACACCTTTTTGAATCAGTTTATGAATATCTTCACAAATTTTTCGTGTCTCTTCATTTTCATCTTGCGATTCATACACCTTAATTGAGTTCCCTTTGGTTTTTGTTCCAATAAGCTTTTTGCCCATTCTATCACGGTTATGTTCAATAAGTTGGTTGGCATGTTCTAAAATGGTATCCGTTGAACGATAATTGTGTTCAAGTTTAATGACCGTGGTATTATCAAAAATCTCTGCGAAATTCAGAATATTTTTAATGGTTGCACCACGCCAACCATAAATAGACTGGTCATCATCTCCTACAACACAAATATTATTGTGAGAAGTACATAACTTTTTGAGTAATCTGTATTGAAGTTCATTGGTGTCTTGGTATTCATCAACCATGATATAGCGATATTGTTGGCTTGTTTGCTCGCACAAGGTTTTATTTTGTTCCAATATTTTATAGGGTAAAAGCAATAAATCGTCAAAATCAACCAAATTGTTCTCATGCAAGTAGTTTTCATATTTCTCATAAATATCAGCAATTTGAACATAGAGTTTAAGCTGTGCTGCTGATTTAGCTTCGGCAGGAGATAAAATAGAGTTTTTATATTTTGAGATTTCACTGGCAACCACAGCTGTCGTAATCTCTTTATCAATGGATTTTAGAATTCTTTTTTTGTCGTCTGTATCAATAATAATAAAGTTATTTTTTCGGTTCAATTGCGTAATATGGAATTTCAAAAACAGTAGTCCAAACTTATGAAACGTACACAATAAGGGCATAGTTGAACTGCTTTTTATCATTGAAAAGGCTCGATGTTGCATCTCTTTAGCCGCTTTATTGGTAAAGGTCAATGTTAAAATAGAAGAGGGGTCTATTCCAATTGAGATTAAATAAGCCAGACGTGTGGTAATGGTTTTTGTTTTGCCACTTCCTGCTCCTGCTAGAATAAGTAATGACCCATCAATATGAGAAGCAGCAACTTTTTGTGACTCATTGAGTGAGGATAAAATAGATTCAGACATAAAAAAACTCCTATTAGTAATTATTATAACATATTAAAGTTAAATTAATTAATCGACTTAATGATTTTTTTTATAAATAAATGTTATTATAATCATAACTTATTTTAAGGTGTCAAAAATATGCTAACAGATTTTGCAAAAATCGAAACTTTTTTAACCGTCGTACGGGAAAAATCATTCTCTAAAGCATCTTCAAAACTTGGGATTTCACAACCGGCAGTTACACAACAAATCAAATTTATGGAAGACTATTTGGATACAAAAATAGTCGAGCGAAAGAAAAATGGAATACGTCTTACTAAAGAAGGAACGATGTTGCATACCATTGCACTTAAATTAGAAAAGTGTGTCAGTAATGCTGAAAAAGAGTTGCTTAAAATTATGAATAAAGATGTAACCTTTGTTTTTGGGGCATCGTTTATTATTGGAAACTACATATTGCCAAAGTTTTTAAATGATTTAAAAGCGAATATTCATAATGATGTTTCAATCAATGTAACCGTTTCGGGTCAAGCCATTGAAGATTTATTGGATAAGAAAATTGATATTGCCTTAGTTGAAAATTATGTTCCTGAAGAGAACATTATTTACCGAGAGTGGATGGAAGATGAAATTGTTATTTTCTCCAATCAAAAACTTCCTACACGAGCCAAAGCCAAAGATTTGTTGTCGTATAAATGGGTGTGCCGAAATCCTGATTCAAATACCCGAGCCATTTTTAAAGAGAGTTTGGAAAAAGCCAATTTCCCTGATTGTGACTCGTTTGATGTCACCAGTGAAGTGACCAGCGCAACCACCATTGTTCAAACGGTTTTGCACTCATCCAAAGAAGGCACTCCAACGGTTTCTATTGTATCGCGAAATGCCATTGATACACTTCTTAAAACCGGAGTGTTATTTGAATCAAGAATTGGAACACAAAGAATGCACCGAAAGCTCTATATAGCGTATAGAAAAGACAGAAAACATGACGCTTTTATTGAAAATGTGGTGGATTATTTACTTAAAATAAAATAAGAAGTAACGAGTAAGAAGTAAAAACTCGTCACTTGTTACTTTTCACTTCTTACTAATACTCCAACCCCACTTCTCTTAACGCTTTGCGTATTTTATTGATTTGCTGATGTTTATTCCTACACCATAACGGAGATAATAAAGTGTTGTCATTTATTCCTGCAGTTATTCTTTGTACATTAATATGAGAAGGTAATTTTTGAATGGACTTTACCACGGTGTCGATATATAACTCTTCCGTAATGGGAGTAAATTTTCCTTTTTTATATTCATTGGTTAAAAGAGTGTTTTTAACGACATACAAAGGGTGAAATTTTATGGAATCAACATTGAGTTTAAGTGTTTCATCTAAAGTATGCAACATCATTTTTTGAGTTTCATTGGGCAAACCATAGATCAAATGCGCACACACCAATAAACCTTTTTCTTTGGTTTTTGCAATCCATTTTCTCATATTAGAAGCCGTATCCCCTCGATTGATTTGATGTAAAGTCTCATCGTAAAAAGATTGAACGCCATACTCCACCCAAATCTCTTTGTGCAATGATAACGCTTTTAAGTAATCTAAAATTTCATCGGTCACACAATCTGTTCGAGTACCAATGGAAAGTCCTAAAACATTGTCAAAACTTAAGGCTTTTTCATATAAAGCTTTTAATGTTTCAAAAGGGGCATAGGTATTGGTGAATGATTGAAAATAGACAATAAACTTTTTAGCACCAAATTTTTTTTCCAAACGATTTTTTGTGGCATTAAATTGCAGTTCTAATTGTTTAAGTTGATTCTCCAAGAAAGGATTTTCTGTGGTTTTAGGACTGAGTTTAAATTTTGATTTTTTATCTTGTAAATTGGGACTAAAAGAGTCGTTTTCACAAAAAGAACAGCCACCTTTAGCGACTGTTCCATCAATATTTGGGCAGGTAAAGCCACTGATACTTATGGGTACTTTATAGACTTTCTCTTTGAACTTCTTTTTAAAATACCGACCAAGGGTATTGACCTCTTGTAAGGGTACTTTCGTTTGAATTGTTTTAACCACGATTACTTTACAAAATAGTCGCCATTGAAGCTTTCAAGGGCATAGTTTCTGTCATTACCAATGGCACTGACCAAATCATCAATACTAAGATACTCTAAAGAGTCCGCCTCAATATAGGCACAAATCTCTTCTTTGGTCATTCGAAAAGAGATTAACTCCTCTTGTGTAGGGGTATCAATACCGTAATAACAGGGAAATTTGATTTCAGGACTGGCAACTCGGAAGTGAACCTCTTTTGCACCGGCATCTTTAAGCATACGTACAATTCGTTTACTGGTGGTTCCACGCACTATTGAATCATCAATAACCAAAAGTGATTTGCCTTTGATTAATGAGTTCATGGGACTGAGTTTCATACGAACTTTTAGATTTCGCATCTCTTGAGTGGGTTCAATAAACGTTCTTCCCACATAGTGATTTCGAATAATGCCATATTCAAAAGGAATTCCACTTTGTGCCGAATATCCCAGTGCCGCTGGAACACCTGAATCAGGAACGGGTACAACCATGTCGGCTTTAATGGGAGAATTAATATCATTTTTAGCCAAAGCTCGTCCCATGTTTTCTCGAGTTCGGTAAACATTTTTACCATCAATAACGCTGTCAGGTCTTGCGAAATAGACGTATTCGAAAGCACACGGTCGAAACTCTGGTTCATACAGTTGTATGGATTCAGGTTCAGTTAAATCTTCATCAAAAATGAGCATTTCTCCGGGTCTTACATCTCGAATAAATTCAGCATCTACTAAATCAAAAGCACACGTTTCACTGGCAACAATATACCCGCCTGATTTGAGTTTACCTAAAGATAACGGTCGAATACCGTATTTATCTCGAATAACAAACTGTTTTGAACGAGATTGAACAATAAAACAATACGCCCCAATGGTTCTGTCAAGAGCTTCTTTAATTCTGTCTCGTAATCGGTCTTTTGAGTTTTTTGCAATCAAATGAATAAGGTTTTCTGTATCCATTCCGGTTTGATAAATGGCACCTTTGTCAATCAAATCGTTTCTGACTTCATCTTTATTGATTAAATTCCCATTATGTACAATGGAAATTTCTCCCAATTTATATTTGGCAAAAACAGGTTGAGCGTCTAAAATAGAATCGCCCCCCGCTGTTGAATAACGGTTATGACCAATTGCCATATTGCCTGTTAAAACTTTTAAGGCTTCTTCGGTAAAAACTTCCGAAACCAAACCACGATTTTTAATGGTGTGAATCTTTCCATTACATGAAGAACTAATTCCTGTGGCTTCTTGCCCTCTGTGTTGCATGGAAAAAAGAGCAATAGATGCTAATCTTGCTGCGTTATCATTACCGAATATACCAACGATTGCACACATGTTACAGTCCCAAACAATCGTTAATAGAGTATAATCCCGCGTCTTGGTTGACCAACCATTTTGCGGCTTTTATTGCTCCTTTAGAGAAGGTATTTCTCGCTGTTGCTGTGTGGTGTAACTCAATAAACTCACCGTCGTTGTATAACCCTACCGTATGACGCCCTACAATATCACCGCCTCGTAAGCTCATGACACCGATTTCATCTTTGGTTCTTGCTCCAATTTCACCATCACGCCCTGAGACTCGAACATTGTCAAGATCCAAATCTCTTGCTCGAGCGGCATGTTCAGCTAAAGTAAGTGCTGTTCCTGAAGGAGAATCCACTTTATAACGGTGGTGTTGTTCTACAATTTCAATATCAAACTCTTTTAACGCTTTTGAAGCCAATGAAACCAATTTGTTTAATACCGCAACGCCTAAACTCATATTCGTAGCATATAAAACAGGCACTTTTTTACTCGCTTCAATCAACAGATTTTGTTGATGCTTATTAAAGCCTGTTGTTGCAATAACCAAAGGAGTATTGCCTCCTTTTTCAACAATTTGCGTAAGAAGTGCTTCGGTTGCAACAGGAGCACTAAAATCAATAATGACATCACTGCAATCCAATAAAACTTTCATATCATTGGTAATAACAGTACCTTGGGGTACGGATTTTTTTAATTCATCAAAGACATGACACGCTGCTAATGAAGCTTCATTATCTGTGGCCAAATCATCAATTAAGAGTGAGCCAACCCTTCCTGTTGTACCAACAATTCCTACTTTTATCATTGAATTTTTCCTTTTATCCTAAATATTCTATTATGTTAACTGCGGCTGTTGCCCCATCGGCTGCGGCACACACCACTTGTTTAGCGGCATCAATTCGTACATCACCTGCTGCATATAATCCTTTTACCGATGTTCTCATTCGTAAATCAACAATGACTTCATTTTGTTCATTAACATCACATAAGTAGCTGCCATCGTTTTGTTTCAAACAGTCACTTAATACATCTCTTCCTACAAAAACAAAAACACCTGGAACGTCAAGCTGTCTGATTTCTTGTGTCGTTTTAGATTTAACAATTAAGCCGGTAACTCCCATTTTATCACCAATAACTTCTTCAACGGTAACGTTAGTAACCTCTTCAACATTTTCACAATGTTTCATATGTTCAATGGTACTAGGAGCTGCTTTATAGGTATCTCGTCTGTGTACTAAATAGACTTTAGAACAAATTTTAGATAAATAAACGGCTTCTTCTAACGCAGAATCGCCACCTCCAATGAGGGCTACTTCTTTGTTTTTATAAAAAAATCCATCGCACGTAGCACACGTAGAAATGCCTCGTCCAAAAAACTCTGCTTCTCCTTTGAATCCTGCTTTTTTAGGAACAGAACCTGTGGCTAAAAGGACGCTTCGTGCTTCTTGAGACGTTCCATCACTTAAAAAAACGGTAAAAATATCTCCGCTTTTAGTCACTTGTGTTACTTGTTGCATTTCATGTTTTAAGCCAAATTTCATGGCTTGAACTGGCCAAGATTCCATCAACTCCATTCCCGTTACAACCTCTTTTTGTCCAGGATAGTTTTCAATTTCAGAACTGCCTGTAATTTGTCCGCCTGGCATCCCCATTTCAAACATGGTGACGTTCTTTAAACCACCTCGTGTTGCATATAATCCTGCCGTTAATCCAGCAGGACCTCCCCCTATAATGGCCAAATCTAACATTTTAATTCCTTTTTTTCATCGTATTAAAAATCGTTTTATTATAAAGGCATAATGATACTTAAACTTTATTAAGCACAAGATTAATTAAAAGTATTTAACTTCATAGGTTAAGGTTGGATTCACTTTGTAAAGCAAACAATGAGGTTATTCTAAATAATAAAGAAACAAAAGAGCGATAAAGTAAGGCTAAGAGCCTACTTTATCTTGTTAAAGTAGCGTATTGATTTTGTCCGTTAATGCTTGTTTTGAACTGGCACCAATGAGAGTATCAACAACTTCCCCTTCTTTAATAAACAGAATGGTTGGAATAGAACGAATACCATGTTTTACTGCCAAATCTTGTTGTTCGTCGGTATTGACTTTACAAATATTGGCTTTGCCTTCAAATTCACTGGCAAGTTCTTCAATGACTGGAGCAATCATTCTGCAAGGACCACACCACGGTGCCCAAAAATCAACCAAACTGACGCCTTTTGAGGTGACTGAATCAAAGTTTTCAGCTGTTAAATCGATGTATTTACCCATTTTGTCTTCCTTTTTGTTGAGTTCTAAAAATTATACTTATTTAAACTTAAAAAAAGTGCATAAACTTCTATAAAAGAATTTTTCGATACAATCGTGGAAAATTAAACAGTGGAAATTTACAATGGATATTCGAAAAGAATTTTTAGATTATTTTGAAAGCAAAGGACATGAAGTCTATTCAAGTATGTCTTTAGTCCCCGATGACGCAACTTTATTGTTTACCAATGCAGGAATGGTACAGTTTAAAGATGTCTTTACAGGAGCCGTTCCTAAACCCAATAACCCAAGAGCAACGAGCTGTCAATTGTGCGTACGAGCAGGGGGAAAGCATAATGACTTAGAAAATGTTGGATACACAGCACGACATCATACATTGTTTGAAATGTTGGGGAACTTTTCATTTGGAGATTATTTTAAAGAAGATGCCATCGCTCATGCGTGGGAGTTTGTAACACAAAATTTAAATTTGCCTAAAGAAAAATTATGGGTTACTGTCCATGAAAGTGATGATGAAGCTTTTGATATTTGGTCAAAACATATTGACCCATCGCATATCATGCGATTTGGCGACAAGGATAATTTTTGGTCCATGGGCGATACGGGAGCATGTGGACCTTGCAGTGAAATCTTTTATGATCAAGGCGAAGAGCATTTTAATACAGCAGAAGATTGTATGGGAGGCGATGGAGATCGATTTTTAGAAATTTGGAACTTGGTGTTTATGCAATACGAAAGAACTTCAAAAGGAGAGTTATTGCCCCTTCCTAAACCTTCCATTGATACAGGGATGGGATTAGAACGAGTGGTTGCTATTAAAGAGGGAAAACTCAATAATTTTGATTCATCAATGTTCAAACCCATTATTACTCAACTTGAGACATTGGTTAAAAAAGAAGCCACCAAAGAAACCATTGCCAGTTATCGTGTCATTGCGGATCATTTAAGAGCGTCAGCGTTTATGCTTTCTGAGGGGATTTTATTTGATAAAGAGGGTCGAGGCTATGTGTTACGACGAATTTTAAGACGAGCTGTACGACACGGATATTTATTGGGATTAAGAAAACCATTTATGGCACAACTGCTTGATACCCTTATTGACATCATGGGTGAACACTATACTCAACTTAAAGAAAAAGCAACGTATATTAAAGAACAATTAACCCTAGAAGAAGACCGATTTTTTAAAACCATTGATTTAGGGATGTCTTTGTTTAATGAAGAGCTAAATAATACTCAAAAGATTTTTAGTGGAGAAGTGGCTTTTAAACTCTATGATACGTTTGGATTTCCTTTGGATTTAACGCAAGATATGCTTCGAAATATGAATTTGCAAGTTGATACTCAAACATTTGAAACATTGATGAATGAACAAAAACAAAAAGCCAAAGCTTCTTGGAAAGGCAGTGGTGACATCCAAAATGAGGGTGATTTCAAACAAATTTTGGAAAAATATCCTAAAAATGAGTTTGTAGGCTATACTCAAAATTCATCAAAAACAAAAATTGTAACTTTGTTGGATGAATCGTTTAAAGAAGTATCAAAATTAACCCAAGGACAAACGGGTTGGATTATGCTTGAACAAACACCGTTTTATGCGTTAAGTGGAGGACAAGTGGGTGATATTGGAATCATTGAAGACGATAAAAGTATTGCCGAAGTGTTAGAAACCAAAAAGTTTTTTGATTTAAATTTGTCTAAAATAAGAGTAGAACAAGAGTTTTTAGAACAAAATGAAGAGGTGATGGGCGTGGTTGTCAATCGATATGAAATCGCTAAACACCACAGTGCAACCCATTTACTTCAAAGTGCATTAAAAATGGTTTTAGGTGAAACGGTTTCACAAGCTGGTTCTTTAAATGATGCCAACAGATTGCGATTTGACTTCACTTATCCTAAAGCCATGACCACAGAAGAGATTAATGAAGTGGAAGATTTGGTCAATTCTATGATTTCAAGAGCCATTGCTGGAAATGTTGAAGAGCTGCCCATTGAAGAAGCCAAACAAAAAGGCGCCATTGCTATGTTTGGCGAAAAATATGGAGATATGGTTCGAGTGGTCAGTTTTGGAGATTTTTCAGTTGAATTTTGTGGGGGAATTCACGTCAAAAATACCTCTGATATTGGAAGCTTTTTTATCACCAAAGAATCAGGAGTAAGTGCAGGGGTGAGAAGAATAGAAGCCGTGTGTGGTTTAAGTGCCATTAATTATGCCAAACAAAATATTCAAACGTTAGCACAAATTCAAGAAGAGGTTAAAAACAATGACCCACTTTTGGGTATTGCAAAATTAAAAGAGCAAATTAAAGAGTTAAAAAAAGAGTTACAATCGGCTCAAAATGCCGTTTCAACTCCTATTAATGAAGAAGTTATTAACGGATGTAAAGTGGTGGTTGAGGTTGTAGAAAATGGTGATTTAAAGAAAATTGTGGACGACTTAAAAAATGGCAATGAAAACATTGCGGTGTTATTACTTCAAGCCAAAGAGGACAAAGTTATGATTGTTGCAGGAAGCAAAAATACTTCTCTTAAAGCCGGAGATTGGATTAAAAATATTGCTCCTATTGTTGGTGGAGGCGGAGGTGGAAGAGCCGATTTTGCTCAAGCCGGTGGAAAAGATGCTTCAAAAATCAATGAAGCCAAAGAGGCAGCACTTAAGTATGCTAAGGAAAATATTTGAAAGAAATTTGCAGTGAGCTTTTTATAAACTTTGGTACGGGGGTTGTTTTTCTACACATTTTAAGTGCCATTGTTTGGATAGGAGGAATGATTGTCATTCGTTTTGCGGCTCATTTTTCTGTACAAACAATAGAAGATGCAAAAAGTAAACTGCAAACGACACTTTTAAATTTAAAATATTTTTTCTCTATGGTGATGGTGTGTATTGTTGTTTTATTTGTTACTGCAATAATTATGATTCAAGCTTTAGAATTAAATGGGATGATTGTTCATTTAAAAGAGAGCCTTTGGTTTGTTATGACACTGATTTTTATGGTGGTCTTTATCAAACGCAATCAAGCGCAAAAATATTTTGACCAACAAGAGTATGCCAAAGCCAAATTTCAATTACAACCTATCGCAAAATATTTTATCCCTATAAATATTTTGCTGGGACTGTGTGCTTTGTTTTTAGGGATTATTATTTAAAATCCTCCGTACATATAAAGTACAAAAGGAATATAAATAACTGAAATTAATGTACTTAAAAGCACAGTGAAACTTGCTTTTTCAGGTTTGGCTTTGAGTAACACTGCTAAGGTTACCGTGTTACCTGCAAGAGGAACAATGGAGAATAAAAAAAGCACTTTGTAAATATCTTCATTTAAAAAGCCTAAAAGATGTTTGTCCGTAAAGATAATCAACAACACCGCTGCAGGCCAAAAAATAAATTTGTAAAAGTAAGCCACTTTGATATATTTTTTGTCAAAATCATTGTGCAAATTAAAGCCTTTCATGCCCATGCCTAACATCATCATGCCTAAAATTCCATAACTCCATTTTAACATTTCAAAATAAGGCACGATAACTTCAGGGGTTCTAAATCCTAAAAAATTAAGAGAAAGCCCAAAAATAAATGCATAGAGTAAGGGCAATTTAACCACTTTGACCAAAGATTGTTTGGCAGTGAAACTCCCTTTGGCGGTGACATAAAACCCTGTGGTGTTTTCATACAACAACGAAGCTAACGTAGCAAAGATAAAAATATTTGCCAAATCTGGTTCCAATAAAATCATGGCAAGAGGTATTCCAAAATAGCCTGTATTTCCTGTACCACACGTAAAGGCTAAGGTATTAATACTCGCATCACTCCACTGTTGTTTATAATAATGCAAAATAAAAAAAGCAATGGCACTGCCAAATAAAAAGACAAAGATGGGTAAAAAAAGCAGTTGCATATTAATATCAATAGACAACGTAGCAAAGAAAATCACAAAAGGACCTAAAATGTAAATGAGAATAAAGGCAATGTAATCGCGTTTGACTTTTAAATAGGTTGTTAGCACATAACCAATAAAAATATTAAGATAGAGTGGGGCAATTTTGCCCAATAAAATAAAAAATAAATTCATACGTTTCCTTTAAATAAAAGAGTGATTATATACAAATCAAGTAAAAATGTCGTTAGAGTTTTAAACAGTGTGCTAATATAAAAAGTAATACTACACAAATACAATACATTTTTAGCGCATAAAAAATATTTACTTTAAATAACTCAATGGCTTTTAAACTGTAACGAGACTGCATGGTTAAATTTAAACCTGAAAAAGGAGAAGTTGAAACCGCTGTTGCCCAAGACATTAAAAACGTCACGGCCAAAAGGGTGTGATTGAGTTCACTCATCCAATTGCCAATAACAGCAATAGAGATAATGGGGTGAATGCCAATAAAAGACAATGCAATTAAAATAAAAAGCAACACCGAAGCACTTAAGCCATTTAAACTCTCAAAAGGCAGTTGAACTTCTAACCCCATTAAAATAGAACTTACCATAACACCAAATACCCCAGCAATTAAAAACAGAGCCAATTCGTTTTTCATATGAGGCAAATCGGTTGTAATATAGCCAAAAAGCACTTGAGGCGATTTTTTGTATTTAAAAGGTAATATCACTAAACAAAGCAACAGTGAAAATAGTGCAATGAGGACAATTATTGTAATTTTAGGAAAAAAATCATGCGTTACTAAGACTAAAAGAGCCAATAAAAAGGGCAAATAAAGGGTTTCAAAATGAATGGGATAGCCTTTAAATGCGTTGAGTTCTTTGGGGTTTTGAGAAACTTCCCAATAAGTCAGAATAAAAGCACATAAGGCTAAAAAAATGCCTAAAGGCAAAATCACAAAGGCATCAAGGTTTGAAGCATACGTCAATGCTGCTGCAAATGCCACAAAAAAAGGCGACCAATACGCATCGGAAGAAAATGCACGGGTCAAAACAATAATTTGCAAACGGCTCAAAGGAGCGTGTTTGTAAAGTCTGTCTGCAACCAACAACAAAGAGGATAAGTTAATCACACTGCCAAACAGATGAATGCCCCAATAGGTTTTAAAAAAACTTGGTTTGCCTTGGGGTAAGGCTTTGATGTTTTCCTCTTTGGGTGTGGCAATAAGGCGTAAAAATCCTACACCAATGAGTAAACTCAATAAGTACAAATTAATTGTAAAGGCTTTTTGGTAAGCAATTTCATAACCATTAAATGAACTAATGACAAAACAGAACAAGCTTAATGCGATTAAAATATACAACAACAGTTTGTTGTGAATGGCTCGAAAAAGTAAAAACAGAGCAATCCACGCAAAAAAGGCGGCAACTGCCAATAGCTTTTCATTGAAAAAATAACTGTAATTCACTGCTAAAAAAGAGAGAAAAATCAGAATACCTGCGAGTTTGTTTGTGTGTTTCATGGGTGTATTATACAGTTTATTTTTGATAAAATCATAAAAAAAATAAAGGACTTCTTTGATACGTTTAGGTTCAAATTCAACCACAAGAGCACTGCTTTTACAACAAGCCAATATTGATTTTGTTCAACAAGGGGGCAGTTTTGATGAAGACAGTATACGTACAACAGACCCCAAAACCTTTGTCTATGAAGCAACTTTGGGAAAATTTAATGAGTTATTTCAAAAATATGGTGTGGCACAAATGCCACTACTCGTGGCTGATACCGTAGTAACATCTCATGGTCAGCTTTTACGTAAAGCCAAAGATAAAAATGATGCCAGAAGAATGTTGGAATTGCAAAGCAATAATGAGGTCAGTATTATTACGTGTATGATATATCAAAGTCAAAAGCTTAAGATGATGGATATTTCAGTAACAACCTATTGGTTTAAGCCTTTTGATGTAACGCATATGAATGAGTACATAAACAGCGGTGAATGTATGGGAAAAGCGGGAGCTATCATGGTCGAAGGCTTTTGTCAACCTTATATAAAAAGAGTGCAAGGATACGAAAGCACAGCCATGGGATTGTGCGTGGAGAAATTGAAACATTTTTTGATAATTTGATATAATTAATTTAAAGGAGAAGATTATGCCTCATTTACAATTTGAAGTCAACAAAGCGCTTACGCAGAAAACCAAAGAGGATTTTGCCCAACAAATCAGAGAAACCTTTAGTGAAGTGATGCAAACAGGCACGGAGCATATTGCCATTTCCTTGCGTGAATATGAAAAATACAATTTAACCATCGGAAGAGCCAATCCCAACGATGATATTTGTTTGATGAATTTAGATATTCGAGAGGGAAGAAGCCTTGAAAAAAGACGAGAATTGGCATTACGATATATGAGTATTGTCAGAGATATTTTAAACGTTGAAAATAAAAATCAATATATCACCTTTACTCAACACAGTGGAGAGGATTTTCATCTGATTGAAAAATATTTAGCCTCTTGGCAAAAAGGAGAAGATCCTTTGGCTTAAAAGAAGTAAGAAGTAAGAGGTGAGAAGTTAAAGCTATTTTTTACTACTCACTACTCACTTTTAATTTTCAACACTCACCACACAATCTTCTAAAATAGTGGGTTTAGCAATACACAATTTCAGTTTTTTTATTTTATAACTTTGCTTGAGGTAATCTTTGATATATAAAACGGCATCTTCTAAGAGTTCAAATTGTTTCTCTTTCATAACGGTTTTAATGGTTTGGGTAACTTTTGAATAATCAACAAAATTGCCATTTTCATAGTTGTATTGAAAAGAGCAATCCACAATGACTTGTTGTTCTTGTATTCGCTCGTGAGGAAGTATCCCAATAATGGTGCTAAAGGTGAGGTTTTTAATGTTCACTTTCATACAATTAACTGACTTTTAACTCTTCTTTTTTAAGAAGCCGAATGATATTGGGAATATGTTTATAAAAAATAATAAACGCAATAATATACATCGGTGCATTTGACCCCACTTCTAAGCCATTATTTAAAAACAGAGCACTGATAATAACAGCTGTTAATCCCAATAAAGAAGATAACGAAGAGATTTTTAATACTTTGGCACAAAATCCCCAAACGACGGCTCCAATGAGTGTTGGTATTGGAATTAATACAATAAAAATTCCTAAACCCGTTGCAACACCCTTTCCCCCTTCTAAGCCTAAGAAAATAGAGTAACAATGTCCCAATACTGCTAATACTCCAATTCCCCATAATGTTGAGGTTGAAGCATCTAAAGACAGAGCAACCAATAAAACAATGGTTCCTTTAAGCGCATCTAAAATAACCGTAGCCACACTTAATTTTTTGGCTAAGCTTGGATTGGTTTGTTTGACAACCCGTAAGACATTGGTTGCACCAATACTTTTACTTCCTTGTGATTTTATATCAACCCCAGCAAATATTTTTGCCAAAATCAATCCAAATGGAATCGAACCAAATAAATAAGCAGCAATAAAGAATTGAATGCTTGAATGCGAGAAAAAATCCATCAATGACCTTTGCGTGTTAGTATAGACACCATTAAAAATTGAATCACTTTCTACTTTTTACGTAGGTTTTAATTTTTAAGGGTGCCTTTTTCGTTTAAATGGATTATAACTAAAATTTTGTTATATTCCGATTTATCAAATACAAAGGTTTATTTTGAATTTAAAAGAAGAAATCCTCAAATTAAAGCAAGAACTTGACGTCACAATTGTTGCTCATTTTTATCAACGTGATGAAGTATTTGAACTTGCTGATGTGACGGGCGATTCTTTGGAATTGGCCAAAAAAGCGATGAATACACAAAGCAAATATATTCTTTTTTGCGGTGTAGGATTTATGGGAGAGAGTGTTAAAGTCTTAAGCCCTCAAAAAAGAGTCTTGATGCC
This sequence comes from Epsilonproteobacteria bacterium UBA4036, assembly GCA_002382325.1. Classification (GTDB taxonomy): domain Bacteria; phylum Campylobacterota; class Campylobacteria; order Campylobacterales; family Arcobacteraceae; genus Marinarcus. The sequence continues at coordinate 185,974 of DGAG01000012.1, read as the reverse complement.
TAAAATCGCCTGTTGTGCTATGGCTCGAATGATAGATGTGGATTATTTTGATGAGAGTTTAAAAAAACTCAACGATATGGGCATAAGAAATGAAGATTTATTGCCTATTACGTACATCAATTCAAGTGCAGCCGTAAAAGCACGTGTGGGAGAAATGGGTGGAATGGTATGTACCAGTTCCAATGCGTACAAAATCATTCAAAAAGGACTTGAAAGCGGCAAAAAAATCTTTTTTGTTCCTGACCGATGTTTGGGACAAAACTTTGCAAAAAGTTTGAAACTAAAATCGAGCGTTATTGGAGATGGAAGTAACATCAATGAAGCCGATATTATTTGTTATAACGGATTTTGTTCAGTTCATCAACTTTTTAGTGTTGAAGATATTGAGTTTTACCGTAATAAATACCCCGATATTTTAATTGCGGTACACCCAGAATGTGATGTGAGTGTGTGTGATGCTGCTGATTTTGTGGGTTCCACGTCTCAATTAATTCAATACATTAAAAATCTGCCACTTGAGCAAAAAGTGGCAGTGGGTACGGAGTACAATATGGTGAATCGGTTAAGAGAAAAAAATACCTATATTTTAAGCTCAACCAAACCAGAGTGCCCTACCATGAATGAAACCACATTGCAAGATGTATACAACACATTAAAGCAAATTCAAAACGGTCAAGAAGCCCCATATGAAAATGAGATACTTGTCGATGAAACGGTAGTAAAATGGGCAAAAATTGCTCTTCAAAGGATGTTTGAGATATGATAAATATACGTAAATTTGTTAAAAATGCCGTTATTGAAGATAATGGACGAGGGGATTTGTTTTTTGATATTGCACCTAAGGGGCGTTTTAAAGCCAGAGTAATTGCCAAAGCTGATGGTATTTTTGCTGGAGTCAAATATGCCAATGTACTGGCACGAACAGAAAAGTTTGAGTGTAAATTTTTAAAATTTGATGGCGATGAGATTAAAAAAGGGGATGTTTTAGCTAAACTTGAAGGAAAAGCGTCTGTTTTACTTTCAAGCGAACGAACCTTTTTAAACCTTTTACAACATGCCAGTGGGATTGCGACTATGGCAAATAAGTATGCTAAACTTATTGAAGGCACAGGCGTGGTTTTACTGGATACAAGAAAAACTCGACCCCAACTTCGAGATTTTGAGAAATATGCTTCAAGAGTAGGAGGCGCAATTAATCATCGATTGGGATTGGATGATTGTTTGATGTTGAAAGATACGCACTTAAGAACCATTGAAAATCTTAAAGAATTTGTTCAAAAAGCACGAAAAAGAATCTCTTGGGTAACCAAAATTGAAATCGAATGTGAAACTTTTGAGCAAGTTCAAGAAGCCATGGACGCAGGAGCAGATATTATCATGTGTGATAATATGACACCTGAACAAATCAAAAAAGTGGTCGATTTTAGAAATGCAGCGTATCCGCATATTTTATTGGAAGCCAGTGGAAATATCTCTTTGGAGACCATAAGAATGTATGCTGAAACTAAAGTGGATGCCATCAGCAGTGGAAGTATCATTCACCAAGCCACATGGCTTGATTTCTCGATGAAGTTTGACTAAAAATAGGCAATTAACCATAATAAAGGAAAGCGTTGCATAAAGATTTTATACTGAATAACAAACTTGATACGGCTTCACTTGAAGAGGCATTAAAGCTCATCGAAAAGAGTCGTTATATATTAATTGTTACGCATGTAAATCCCGATGCAGATACGATTGCTTCTGCTTTAGCGTTATCAAACTATTTTAGTGAAAATAAAATTAAACATAAAGTGTTTAATGTGGGAAAAGATTTGCCTTCGAGTTTGGATTTTATTAATGGGTTTTCAAAAATCATCGATGTTTTTCCCAAATTTTACGACTTAATTATTTCTGTGGATTGTGGTACGGTTTCACGTTTGGGATTTGAAATTCCCGATAATATTCCCGTAATTAATATTGACCATCATAAGTCTAATGACAATTTTGGTACAATCAACATTGTTGATTATTATAAGTCATCCACCTCTGAAGTCATTTATGATTTTTTTAAGTTTAATGGATTATACATTACCAAAAATACAGCAACGGCTTTGTATGTGGGTATTTACGATGATTCCTTAGCGTTTACGGTGAATCGTTGCGATGAGTTTACCTACGACAAAATCAATTTTTTGGTTAAATGTGGGGCACATCCAGCGCATATTGCCGATAAATTGATTCGCAGAGATTCTTTGGCAAAATATCGAATTTTGCCTAAAATATTTGAGAGTTTGGAGTTATATAAAGAGGGAGAAGTGGCAACAATTTATGCGCTTCCCCAATGGTTTAAACAAACAGGTGCCAATTTATTGGACACAGAAGTGGCACTGAATATGGTTTTAAATATCAGTGTGGTTAAAATTGCCATCTATTTTAGAGTTTCAAATGGAAAAGTACGGGTTTCCTTTCGTTCCAAAGAGAATATTGATGTATCTAAAACAGCCTCTATTTTTGGTGGCGGTGGGCATGTAAATGCGGCAGGATGTTCCATTGTGTGTGATGATGTGTTTCAAGCAAAAGAGTTAGTATTAAAGGAAATTTTAGAGAATGAAAAAAAAGAGTAATGTTTTACAAATAGTCGTCACGGTGTTAATTGTTGGTTTAGGTGCTTTGGGTGGGTATATCTATTTTTCTCCCTTATTTGAAAAAAATCCACCCCATATTACAATAAACAATAAAACCTATTGGAATTTAAAAGATGAGTTAAAAATAGATTTGAAAGATGAAAGTGGTGTAAAATATTATAAAGTGGTTTTCAAAGACGGAGTCAATGAAAAAGTTTTGAAAACAGAAGTATTGGCAACCCCTTTAAAAGAGTTGAGTTTAAATTTAGCGCCACCTGCTTTGGATCTGTTTTTTAAAAGTAAAGAGATAGAAATTGTTGTTACTGCTGTTGACAGCAGTAAGTGGAATTTTTTAGAAGGCAATGAAGCCAATGTCAGTTTTGATATGAAAATTGATACAAAAAAACCCACTGCCAATGTGGTGGCAAACTCTTTGGCCATACGAAGAGGGGGAAGTGCAGTTACTGTGGTACAAGTGCTTGATGATAATTTAGAAAGCGCTTATATCAGTTTTAATAACGATGAAGAGATTTTTGCGTTAACCCCTTTTTATAAAGACAATTATTATGTCTCTTTAATTGCTTGGGACGTTGAAATCGAGAATTTTGAGCAAGTTTCACTTGTCGCAACGGATAAAGCAGGTAATATGACCAAAACTAAAATTCCTTTGTATATTCGACCTTTAAATACTAAAATCGATAAAATTAATATCAGTGAACAGTTTATTAAAAATGTCAGTGCTTCTGTGTTAGAGCAAAGTTTTATGCAAGTTCCCGATGATTTAGTGGATATTTTTATTGCCTCAAATAAACTGCTACGACAAGAGAATGTGAAAACTATTAAAGAAGATATGCGAAAGTATATGGACAGAAGTGCTATTACCTCGTTTGACATTAAACCTTTTTTACGTTTGGATGGTTCAAGAACAGCAGCCGGTTTTGCGGAGAGACGGCACTACTATTTTAACGGGGAAAAAATTGATGAAGCTTGGCATTTGGGTGTGGATTGGGCAAGTATTAAACAAGCTGCCATTAAAACAACCAACAAAGGACGAGTTATTGCCAATAAATATATTGGGATTTATGGAAACACTCTTATTATCGACCATAAAATGGGCTTAGGAACACTTTATGGACATACCAGCAGTACCAAAGTCAATATTGCTGATGAAGTCAAAGACGGACAAATTATTGCCAGTACAGGTACAAGTGGAGCTGTTTTAGGGGATCATTTACACTTTGGCGTTTTAGTTCAAGGCATTGAAGTCAATCCTTTAGAGTGGATGGACAAAAATTGGATCAAAACGCGAATCACGGATATTTTGGATGAAGCAAAAAAGGCAATTGACAGCAAATGAAACAAAGAACAATAAAAAAATCAATTGAAATCGTGGGAATTGGATTGCATAAAGGCGTGCCAGTAACCATGAAACTTGAGCCTTTAGAAGCCAATATGGGCATCGTGTTTTATCGTAAAGATGAGGGAGTAACCATTCCTTTAAAAATAGAAAATGTGGTTGATACAAAAATGGCAACAGTGATTGGAAAAGACGGTGTCATTATTTCAACCATTGAGCATTTGCTTTCGGCGGTGTATGCGTATGGCATTGATAACTTAAGAGTTATTTTAGACAATGATGAAGTCCCCGTATTAGACGGAAGCAGCAGTGGGTATTGTTTACTCATTGATGAAGCCGGTATTGAAGAACAAGAGGCCTCGAAAAAAGCGATTAAAGTCAAAAAAGCCATTGAAGTTACAACCAATGAGGGTAAAAAAGTGAGTTTAAAACCCTCTTTGCATATTGTGTATGATTTTTCAATCAATTTTGACCATCCTGTCATTGGAGAACAAGAGTATCGTTTTGATTACTCAATATCTCAATACAAAGAGAATATCTCGCGTGCAAGAACATTTGGCTTTTTACATGAAGTTCAATATTTAAGAAGTATTGGTTTAGCTCAAGGCGGAAGTTTAGAAAACGCGATTGTTTTAGACGACAATAAAATTCTCAATCCCGAAGGGCTACGGTATGAAAATGAATTTGTTCGTCATAAAATTTTGGATGCCATTGGTGATATGGCACTGTTAGGATATACGCTCATTGGAGAGTATAACGCTCATGCGGGAAGCCATCATTTAAATCATCTGTTGACTAAAAAACTTTTTGAAAGTGAAGAAAATTATGAGATTGTTGATTTGGATCGGGCAGAAGAAGAGAGCAGAGTCTTTGAAGTAGCCTATGCACAAGCAAAGTAAAGTTGTCGTATGGATATTTTAGTTATCAGCATTGCCAATCCAATATTAATTGGAGTGTATGAAGATAAAAAATTAATCCAAACTTTTACGCAAGATGGCAAATCCTCTGATATAATACCGAAAATATTTTCCAAGATATCGGAACAATATGCAATGAAAAGACTTTTTTATGTCAATGCCCCTGGCAGTTATATGGCAATTAAAGTGGCGTATGTGTTTTTAAAAACCTTAAGTATCGCAAAAAAGATACCCTTGTATGCAAGCAATGGATTTAATTTTAATCAAAATTCTCCTATTAAAGCATTGGGTAAGAAATATTTTATATACAACAATGGTGAAATAAACTTAGAGTTTATACATGAGGATGAAAAAATAGAAAATTTTATGTTACCCCTACACTTAGATGAGACCATTTTTTCAACCAACAATTTACCTCAATACAATTTACCCGCCGTTTAAAAGGAAAAAAAGAAGTGAAAGTTACAGTACCAGCGACCAGTGCAAATTTAGGACCAGGATTTGATACCTTGGGTATTGCGGTAGGCATTAAAAATCAAGTGCTTATAAAGCCTTCAAAATTTCATAGTGTCTCCTTAAAAGGAGAAGGTGCCAATAATCCTGTCTTAAAAGACAACAATATGTTTTTGTCCATTTTCAATGATTTTTACAATAATTTAAGTACAAAAAAACGTTTTTTTAGATTTGAGTTTATCAATGAAATTCCTCTTTCTCGTGGATTAGGTTCTTCCTCTGCTGTGATTGTCAGTGCAATTGCTTCTGCTTATGCCATTGAAGGCATTGCTTTAAGCAAAGAAAAATTGTTGAATTTGGCATTGGCGTATGAGAGCCATCCTGATAATATTACCCCTGCTGTTATGGGTGGATTCACCGTTGCAACAGTACAAGACAATGAAGTGCAATTTATCAAAAAAGAGATTCCTAAGCATTTAGTGGCAGTTGTAGTTATCCCTAATCGACCTATTTCAACACAACTTTCACGCAAAACATTGCCGTATAAATATTCAAAAGAAGATGCCATTTTTAATCTTTCTCACTCCTCTTTATTGACAGCTGCTTTTTTAAGTGAAAATTGGGAAATGCTTAAAACGGCTTCACAAGACCGATTTCACCAATATTACAGAATGAAACAGATGCCTGAATTATTTGAAGTACAAAAAACAGCGTTACGCAATGGTGCGTTAATGAGTACTTTGTCTGGTTCAGGCTCAACGCTATTTAGTGTTTCTTATAAACAAGAGGCAAAAAAACTTGAAACCATCTTAAAAGAGAAGTTTCCTCATTTTAAAGTTTTTACCACGCCATTTGACAACTATGGCGTTAAAATAGAGTATTAGTAACAAATTTAAGTAAACAGTAGGTATAATATTGGCTTGTTTAGAAAAACCTTTACGAATGTGTGTGGTATGCAGAAGCAAAATTTCTCAAAAACAACTGTTAAGGTTGCAATGTGATGAAAATAAAAAACTTGTGCCATTTCGAAACTATGGTAGAAGTTTTTATATTTGTAACGAGTGCATAAACAATGCATTGACTGAAAATAAAAACAAAAAAAAACTTGAACAAACCCTTTTTAGAGTTTGTAAAAACAAAGATGAGTACATCATTCAACTTAAGGAGATATTAACACATGTCAGATAGTGTAAGAGTTTATGAAATCGCAGATGAAACAGGTTCTACAAGTACCGAGGTAATAGCTAAAGCCAAAGATTTAAATATTGAGCTAAAATCACCTCAAAGTACTGTTTCTTTTGAAGATGCTGAAGAGATTGCAAAATATTTACTCAGCGGAACAAGCGATAAATTAGTAAAGAAACCAAAAGCAAAAAAAGTGGTTGAAGAAAAAAAAGAAGAAGAACCACAAGCTGTTGAAACAACGCCTCAAAACAGAGAAATCAAAGTAGAACAAAAAAAAGAAGTTGAATTAGAAAAAGAGACAACCTTAAAACGAGTGGATGCTAAAAAGCCATCGGCTGTTGCGATTACAAAAACTACCCCTAAACCTGCAATAAAAAAAGTTGAAGATGTATCCTCTGATGTTTCAAACAATGAAGAGGATGAAACCAATAATTCAGGAAGAATTATTCCTAAGCGAAGAGGCTTAAAGATTGTTAAAAAGAAACAACCTAAAGAAGAGCAAGAAGAGATCAAAGAGGTGACTTCTTCGTTTAATCAATTTAACAGCAATGAAACGGCTTCAGGCAAAAAGAAAATGAAATCATTGAGTGAGATTTTAGGTAATGTTTCAAGCGATGAAGAGAATCAATCCGAAGAGAATCGACTCAATAGAGTAAAAAAAGAGAAGAAAAAAGTTCCTCCTAAAGCACATGAACATGGAAAAGTCATTGAAGTTGCACGAGATGTCAGTGATGACTTCCCAAGCAGTGATGACTCTTTATTGGGTGAAGAAGTGGTTTTATTGGATATGGATAACTTTGATGAACCTAAGATTTTAGAAGATGAGAAAAAATCAAAAACGGCAGCATCTATTAAAACAACGAAGCCAAGTGCTTTTGGAAATCGACCTCAAGGATTAAAAAGAGGAAAACGTAAAAAAAGAGTGGCTCGAACACAAGAAGCGGTTGAAATTACCGAAGTGACTATTCCCGAAGATATTCGAGTGTATGAGTTTGCAGAAGCGTGTGGAAAAAGTGCAGCAGAAGTTATTACTGTTCTCTTTGGATTGGGAATGTTAGTAACCAAAAACGACTTCTTAAAACAAGATGAATTGGAGATTTTAGGAGAAGAATTTGGCATTGAAGTAACGGTTAAAGATGCCTTAGAAGATGTTAATTATGTGGAAGATTATCACGATGAAATTGACAAATCAAGTTTTGTAACACGACCTCCTGTTGTAACAATTATGGGGCATGTTGACCACGGTAAAACCTCTTTATTGGATAAAATCCGAAGTTCAAAAGTCGCTGCCAGTGAAGCAGGTGGAATTACTCAACATATCTCTGCGTACACCATTGAGCAACACGGAGAAAAAATTACGTTCGTGGATACACCAGGACACGCTGCATTTAGTGCGATGCGTTCACGTGGAGCTGCTGTTACGGATATTGTTATCATTGTTGTTGCTGCTGATGATGGTGTTAAGCCTCAAACTGAAGAGGTGATTTCCCATGCAAAAGCCAGTGGTTGTCCTATTATTGTTGCAATGAATAAAATCGACAAAGAAGCGGCAAACATTGATATGGTCAAAGCACAAATGGCTGAAAAAGGTATGAGTCCTGTTGATTGGGGTGGAGATATTGAGTTTATTGGAGTATCGGCTAAAACCGGTGAGGGTATTGATGAATTACTTGAGAATGTATTGATTCAAGCAGAACTTTTAGAGCTTAAAGCAGACCCAACAGCCAAAGCAAAATCGGTAGTTGTAGAAGCCACTTTAGAAAAAGGAAGAGGTCCTGTTGCTACGGTTATTGTTCAAAACGGTACATTAAGAGTGGGTGATAATATTGTATGCGATACAACATACGGAAGAGTTAAAGCCATTACCAATGACTTGGGAAAACCTGTCAAAGAGTTGGGCTTATCTGAAACAGGAAATGTTTTAGGGCTCAATGATGTTCCAACAAGTGGGTCTTTTATGGTTGTTCAAGACAGCGATAAAGAAGCCAGAGATATTGCAACAACACGAGCAGAACATGCACGAGCAAAAGAGTTGTCACGTTCAACTAAAGTTTCACTTGAAGAGATGAGCGGCTTAATTGCAGAAGGAAAAATCAAACAACTTCCTGTGATAATCAAAACCGATGTGGGTGGTTCTTTAGAAGCCATTAAAGGTGCCTTGGAGCAAATTGCCAATGAAGAAGTAAAAGTTAAAGTCATTCATGCTGCCGTTGGTGGTATCAGTGAGTCTGACTTAGTTTTAGCAGGGGCGAGTGATAATTGTATTATTTTAGGATTTAATGTACGACCTACGGGAGCGATTAAACAAAAAGCAAAAGCCGATGGTATTACGATTAACACGTACTCAATCATTTATGACTTAATTGATGACATCAAAGGAACCTTAAGTGGTATGATGAGTGCCGTTATTCGAGAAGAAAATACGGGTCAAGCTGAAGTAAGAGATACCTTTGTTGTACCAAAAATTGGAACGGTTGCAGGATGTTTGGTAACGGATGGAAAAGTAATTCGAGGTGGACATGCAAGAATTATCCGAGAGGGTGTTGTTACGTATACAGGAAAAATCTCTTCACTAAAACGGTTTAAAGATGACGTTAAAGAAGTGGGCAATGGATATGAGTGTGGAATTATGTTTGAAAAATTCAATGACATAAAAGTCGGAGATTTTATTGAAACCTTCATTCAAATTGAAGAGAAAGTTTCTATTGACTAGTGTGTATCCATGAAAAGTATCAATCTACAACGAACGGAATCTCTTTTAATGGAGTTAGTGCCAGAAGCATTAGCAACATTAAATGACAGCCGAATTAACTCATTGCCCATTACAGCAATTAATTGTAAAAATGGGAAATACGATGCCATCGTTTATTTTGATGGCAGCGATTATAATCAAGATGAATTAAAAATTATTGACACATTGCTGTTTAAAGCATCGGGACGAATTAAATCATATGTATTGGCAAGTACAGGTTGGTATAAGTGCCCCAATTTTAAATTTGTAGCAGATGATTCTTTAGAAAACAGCAAAAATATCGAAGACTTATTTGCCCAAATTGCACAACATAAAAAGGAAGAGAAATGACCTTAGAAGAATCGATTCAAATCGCTGTTGAAGGGTGTGGTGTAAGTTTGTATGATATTGTTAATTTAAAAGAGAATGATAACAATATTTACCGAGTTTATATTACCTCAAGCGAGGGTATTTCTTTGGATAAATGTGCCGAAGTTTCACGACAAATTTCTCCTTTATTGGATGTGCATGAGCCATTAAGTGGAAAATACAATTTGGAAGTCAGCTCTCCAGGAATTGAAAGAAAACTCAAAAAATCTGCACATTTTAAAGCGTCAATAAATGAGAACATACGAATCAAAGATTTTGAGAAAAATATCTTAGAAGGGAAATTACTTCGTGCAGATGACAATGAAATTGTTCTACAAACTGAACACGGAGAAGAGATTATCTCTTACGATGAAATCTCATTGGCATCTACGTATTATGAGTGGTAAACACTAAATGCAAATCAATGATAACTTTTACATGAAGTTAGCCATTGATGAAGCATGGAAATATCAACTTTTAACCTATCCTAATCCCGCAGTTGGTTGTGTCGTTGTCAAAAAGGGTGAACTGCTTGCCATTGAAGCCCATAAAGAAGCCGGAAAACCTCATGCTGAAGTCAATGCACTCAAAGCAGCTTTTCTAAAAAAACATCCCAATGATTGTATTAAAGCGATCTCTGATTCTTTTAAGATTCATGAGTATTTAATAAACAATCACAATAATTTTTTTCAGGATTGTACTATTTATGTTACTCTTGAACCATGTAATCATATAGGAAAAACGCCATCATGTGCTCATTTATTAAAACGGCTTAAACCCAAAAAGGTGGTTATAGCACATAAAGATATAAATAATATCGCAAAAGGTGGGATAGAAACACTCAAGTCAGAAAACATTGATGTAAGCTTAGGGTGTATGCAAAAAGAAGCGTATGAGCTTTTATACCCTTTTATTCAATGGTCCAAAGGGACATTTATTTTTTATAAAATGGCACAAACATTAAATGGTTCAATAGATGGACAAATTTCTTCCAATCAAGCCAAAGCCTATGTTCACGCATTAAGAGACAAAATTGATGTATTGCTTATTGGTGGAAACACCGTTCGAGTTGATAAACCCACATTGGATGCCCGATATGTTGCAGGACGAGCACCCAATATTTTCATTTACAGCAAAAATAAAATCTTTGATAACACTATTCCTCTTTTTAAAATACCCAACAGAGAAGTTATCATAAGTGATGATTTGTTTAAACTTTTAGACTATAAATTTGTAATGGTTGAGGGAATTTATCATTTAATGAATGCGTTAAAAGAGAAAATTGATTACTTCATTTTACTTGTTAGTCCTAAAATACGTAATGGAATCAATGCGTTAAATGAGTTAAATATTGATTTTGAAATCGTGCATGAGAATTATATAGGAGAGGAAAAAATCATTTTCTTAAAAAGAAAATAAAAAGTCATATTTTTATTTATGATATGTGATTATTTAAAATCGCCAATTCTTAAATTGTGAAATTTTTTGAAAGGTAAAGATTTGTTGGAGAAACCAAGAGAGTGATTCTTTGATTGAAGGAGCTGACTGTAGTCAGTGACTGAATGAAAAGGAGCAATATCGCAGAGTTTCTGCGATATTGCTTTGCCTTTTTATTTTACTTTTTCTAGGTATTCACCCGTTCTCGTATCCACTTTGATGATATCACCTTCTACAATATGAAAAGGGATTTGCACCACAGCACCTGATTCTAAAGTAGCAGGTTTTCTGCCCCCTTGAGAGTCACCTTTAAAGTTTGGTGGTGTTTCTACGATTTTCAATTCAACTGTCATAGGAGGCTCTACGGTGATGGCTTTCCCGTTAAAGTACATCATATCTACGTTCATTCCATCAATAATCCAATCAAAGGCATCTCCTACTTGCTCATAAGTAAGTCCCTCTTGTTCATACGTTGTGGTATCCATAAATTGAAGCAATTCTCCATCGTCGTATAGAAACTGCATCTGTTTTTGTTGTAAATTGGGAGATTCACATTTATCTCCTGCATGGAACGTTTTCTCAATGACTTTTCCATTGATAAACGACTTAATTTTACATCGTACAAACGCAGCACCTTTACCTGGTTTTACATGTTGATACTCAGTAATTTTATAAGGAATTCCATCGATTTCGATTTTCAATCCTTTTTTTAATTCACTCATTCCAATTGCCATTCGTTATCCTTAAATTTCAGCATAAGAGACCGAAATAGCAGCCTCCAAGCTTTCGAGTTTTTTTAATATATCGTGGGTAATGTTATTATCGACTAAAATAACCGCTAAGGCTGAATCTTTACCTCGTGAGAGCCTAAAGTCAGCAATATTAATATTGTTGTCCCCTAAAATTTTACCTATGTCACCAATCACACCAGGAACATCTGAATTGCGTAATAAAATCATATTTCCTTTAGGGGCAATATCAAAAGCAAAACCGTTGATTTCAACGATTCGTTGTACATTTTCATCAAAAACGGTACCAGAAATCGTGTTAACCCCTTTTTGTGTGGTAATTTTAACGGTTACTTTGTTACTGTACCCACTGTTGTGTGGAATTTCGCACGTATCAAAGGTAATTCCTTTATCTTCTGCCCAAAACTTAGCATTGATATAGTTGATTTCATCACCCGCACTTACGGATAAAGCTCCCACTGTGGCAAAGGTACTTAATGAGTCTAAGTACTCTTTGATTTCACCTTGAGCGCAAACTGAAATTGATCGAATAGCACTTTTATCACTTTGAGCGCATAAAAATGCCATTTTTTGTGTCAATTCAATATAAGGTTTAACAAACGATGGAATTTTACTCTCATCAATAGGTAAATTTAACGCATTTGGATACGCAATTCCTCGTGCTGATTCAATGGCATTTCGTGCTGCTTGAATGGCAATCTCTTTTTGAGACTCTTTGGTGTTTGCTCCCAAATGTGCAGTAACGGTTACATTGGGTAAATCTAAAATAGGATTAGAAGTCGCAGGCTCTTTTTTAAATACGTCGATTCCTGCCATCGCAATTTTTCCGGACTTTAGATTTTCTACTAAAGCCTCTTCATTGTATAAACCACCTCTTGCACAGTTGATTAAAATCACACCCTCTTTCATTTTAGCAATTTCATCAAAACCAATCATATCGATGGTTTCTTGATTTTTGGGCGTATGAATGGTAATGATATTACACGCTAAAATGTCATTAAAATTAGTGGTGTATTTAATTCCCAAATCAGTGGCTTTTGTTGAAGGAATATAGGGATCATAAGTGATGACATCCATCTCAAAAGCTTTAGCTCTAAGGGCTACTCGATGACCGATATTACCAAAACCAATGACACCTAATTTTTTGCCAAACAGTTCATTCCCATACCAATCTTCTCGTTTCCATACACGCTCATTTTTTAATTGATTGTGCGCATATGGAAATTTTCTCATACAAGAAAGCATGTGTGCCATCGTAAGTTCAACCGCCGCAATGGTATTAGCCGTTGGAATGTTCATGGCGATGATACCTCGTTTGCTGCATCCTTCCATATCAACATTGTCATAACCAACTCCTGCTCGGATAATGGCTTTTAAATTCGTAGCAGCGTTTAAAAATTTTTCATCTACATCGGTTGAACTTCTTGTAATAGCAACGTCCGCATTTTTAATCACATCTAAGAGTTCAGTTTTATTTATGTCCGCTGCATAGACATAATTAATATCTTCAGTAGTTTTTAATATGTCCAATCCGGCCTCATGGATATGGTCACAAACTACAATTGTATGCTTACTCATTTAGTAAAATCCTTGAATTATTTAATTTGGTCTTTTATAATATCGCCCAGTGTCATAGAAGAATCATCGTTGACTGCTTTTAATGTTTCTCTTTCTCTTTGCACTTCAAGTCGTCGAATTGATAATCGTACTCTGTTTTTCTTTGTATCAATGTTGACCACAACGGCTTCAATTTCATCACCAATTTTAATATCTTCTTCTTTTAATGGACCAAAATCTTCTTTTCGGATTAAGCCATCTAAATTGTCTTCAAGTTTTATAAAAAGACCAAACTCTTTGTTGTCTTTAATGGTACCTTTAACAATGTCTCCCACGTTGTGAGTTTTTTCAAATGCTTTTGCAGGGGAGTCAGAAATCTCTTTAATTGAGAGAGAAATATTCTCTTTTTCTTTATCAATTTTAATGATTTTTGCTTCGACTTCATCCCCTTTTTTAAACAATGATTTGCATTTGGCATTAGAATCCCAAGAAGCCTCTTCATTGTGTAATAATCCATCAACATCACCAATAGTAATAAAAGCACCAAAGTCAGTAATAGTGGCTACTTTTCCTTTGACAATATCACCTACATTGTGCTCTTTTGTGAATTTTGTAAAGGGTTTTTCTTGAAGATTTTTTAAAGAGACTCGTAATCTTTTTTTCTCAACATTAAGTTCAATGACTTCAACATTAATCTCTTCACCCAACGTCAACATATCTTTTGGATTTTTAAGATTTTTGTTCCAAGAAATTTCAGAGACGTGTAAAAGACCTTCAATGTCATTGCCTAAATCTACAAATGCCCCATAAGACTCAAAATTAGATACAGTTACCGTAATAGCATCACCTACATCCAATTCATCTTTAATCTCTTCCCAAGGATTAGGTAAGGCTGCTTTGATTGAAAGTGATAAGTGTTGTTTGACTTTATCGTACGATAAAACAACAACAGTAACTTCGTCACCTTCATTGTAGTAATTCGCAGGATTTACAGGCCCTTTGTATGAAATTTCGTTGTAATTAACTAACCCGTCAATACCATCTAAATCGACAAACATTCCATACGAAGTGATTTTTTTAATGATTCCATTTACAGGCTCTTTTTTCTCTAAAATTTCTGTAACTTTTGAATCTTTCTCTTGTTTACCGTCTTCAATCAATTTTTTTCTTGAGATGATAATTGAGTTTTGGGCTTCATTGATTTTCAAAACTTTTGCTTTGATTTTTTTACCAATTGCTCCAACTGTTTTTAAATACGATTGTGCCATTGGCATAAAATATTCACAACCATCTTCGTCTTCAACAATAAAACCACCTCGTTTTTTGACAGAAGTAATTTTACCTTCAATGGTAACATCTTCTACATTGTCACCGTGTTTTTTTACAAATTCATCGAATTTTGTTTTTTGTAACACTTTTCTGTGAGAAATAGAAGGTCTTTCCCCTCGATTACCCGTAAGCATAACAGGAATAACATCACCTGCTTTATACTTTACTTCACCATTAACTGTGATTTCAGAAATTGGAAGTCGACCTTCTACTTTTTGTCCTACATCAACAAGTACATTTTCACCAGTAATTTCAATAATTACACCATCAACTACAGAGTTATTTTCGCTATTTTCTAAAGACTCATTAAGCATTTGCTCAAAGTCAAAGTCTTCACCAAGTTCAATATCTTCGATACCCATATTTTTCCTTCATATAACCGTTATTTATTAAATCCGTAGATTATAGCCAAAAGTTTCTTAAAGAAATAATTACAAAGCTTGAATTTCGTTGACGACTTCTTGAATTATCCAATCCGGAGTTGAGGCTCCTGCGGTGATACCACATAGGTTTTTGTTTTCAAACCATTGGGCATTGAGTTCATTTTTATTTTCAATTAAATAACTGTCGGTGCAGTTTTCTAAGCAAATAGAGTGAAGCTGTTTCGTATTTGAAGAGTTTTTTCCTCCAATTACGATCATAACATCCACCTCTTTAGAGAGTTCTCGTGCGGCATCTTGATTTTCAAAAGTAGCATCACAAATGGTGTTAAACACTCGGACTTCTTTGTTTTTTAAAATCAAGGCATTAACAATTTGTAAATAGGTCTCTTTTTTTTTCGTGGTTTGGGCAACGGTAGCAATTTTATCGTATTTAAAATGAATAGTATCCAAAGCACTTAACTCTTCAATAACGTGTACATCGTCACTGGCATACGATTTAACCCCTTTAACTTCAGGATGCTCTTCATCCCCAAAAATTAAAACTGAGTATTGTTCTGCTGACATTTTTTTGACAATTTGTTGAGGCGTAGTCACAAAAGGGCAGGTGGCATTGATGACTTTGGCATCTTTTTGTTTGAGTAGTTTCAGATCATTTTTAGGGATACCATGCGTTCTAATAATAACCGTATCATGCTCTTTTACTTCGTGTAAATCGTTATATAAACCAACATTGTAGTCATTTTTTAAACGACTGATTTCATTTTGATTATGAATAAGTGGCCCCATAGTTGAAGAGTTTTCATACGTTTCTGCGATTTTAATGGCGCGTTTTACTCCGAAACAAAACCCGTAACTGGAAGCCAATTTAACTTTCATTTTATACTCTTAGGGTAGATAAAATTTCTGCAAAGTTTGGAAAGGAGGTTAAAATACATTCCGTATCTTCAATAGTCATACCGCAATGAAGTCCTGCAACAGCAAAACTCATCGCAATTCGATGATCTCCATGTGAGTTAATCGTAGCTTTGTGTAAGCTTCCCCCCACAATTTCATAGCCATCTTCAAATTCAGTGTAAGTAACACCGCATAATTTTAAGTTATTAACCACAGAGACAATTCGATCACTCTCTTTGACTCTGAGTTCTTTGGCATTTTTAACAAGTGATTTTCCTTTGGCTAATGACATAGCAATACTTAAAGCAGGCAGTTCATCAATTAACCATGAAATATTTTCTTCTACAACAACGCCGTTGAGTTCTTTATGCGAAACTACAATATCACCAATAGGCTCATAGATATCTTCTTTTTGATTAAATTGAACATCAGCACCCATTCGTTGTAACACTTTATACGCTTCAATACGAGTTGGATTGAGTGTTACATTTTTAATAGTAACACTTGAATTAGGTGTAATAGCCGCCGCAACGGCAAAGAAAAATCCCGAAGACGGATCAGTTGGAACCGTAATATTAAGAGGCTTTAAAGCAGTTTTCAAAGGTTCAATTTCAATAAATCCTTCGTTATTGGTTTGCACCTTCGCACCCATTCCTTTTAACATTCGTTCAGTATGGTCTCGTGTGAGTTCGTTTTCTTTGTATTTTGATACCCCATTGGCTCTAAGCGCTGCAAGAATCATGGCTGATTTTACTTGCGCTGAATCAATGGGTGAAACATAGGTAAAGGCATTTAATTTTGCCCCACGAATAAATAAAGGGGCTTTATTTCCCTCTTCTCTTCCATCAATATGTGCTCCAATGCTTCTTAAAGGATCTGCCACTCGTTTCATGGGTCTTTCGTGTAAATATTTATCACCCACTAAAACAAATGCTCCCTCAACAGAAGATAAGAAACCACAAAACAGTCTCATCGCTGTTCCCGAGTTCCCACAATCCAATACATTTTTAGGTTCAACCAGTGTGGCTTTTGGTGTAATGGTAACATCTCCTCCATCACGCGTAATGGTTGCTCCTAATTGTTCGACAATACTTAACGTATTTAAGGTATCTTCGGCTGTTAAAAAGTTTTTAATATGCGATGTTTTATCACTTAAGAGTGAAAACATGGCACAACGATGTGAAATGGATTTATCACTTGCGATATTGTCTATGACAACATTAAATGGCTTAACTACTTTTTCGATTAACATCTTTGACCTTTATCTTAAACCCACAGAAAGTTGTGATTGTAACTCTTCTAAAATTTGGTTCATTGTATTTGTAATATCTTCTTCTTCCATGGTTTTGTGTTCGCTTTGAAGCACAAATCGGATCGTTAAACTCTGGTTGTCACCCAATTTTTCATCGCTGTAGATGTCCACTAAATTAAACTGTTTAATGGTCTCATTGTTAATGTTATTAATCACAGTTTTAATGGCTTTAAATGCCAAGCTTTTGGGTGCAATAATACTTAAATCTCGCTTTGATGCTTGAAACTTAGAGTAGGCACTGGCTTTTTTTAGGTTGTTTTCTATGGCATCAAAATCAATTTGTGCAATAAACGTATCGGGCAAATCAAAATCGGCTGCAACACTGGGATGCATTTTTGAAATGTATCCCACTTCTTTATTGTTCATGATGATAACACCACTTTGATAAGGGTGAATAAAATCATTTGGTATGCTGCTCATGGGCTGGATTTCAAATTGTCCTACACAGTTTAATACTTTTTGTGCAAATTCAAAAAAAGTAATGTTTTGTGGTTTTCCATGATTGCCAACATCTTCGGATTCTTTATCTCCACTGTAGATAAAAGAGACCTTTTTAAACTCATTACGGTGTGTATTAAAGACGGTTCCTATTTCAAACAATGCCACTTTTTTAAAGCCCAGTTTGAAGTTGTTTGAACACGCTTGTGCTAAGTTAAGTAAACAGGTTGTTCGATAGGTATTTAACTCTTGTGTAATGGGATTTAAAATATCTTTTTTATCATCAACGGTTTCAAATCCATATTTTTCCAAAAGCTCTTTGGATGAAAAAACATAAGTAATGGTTTCAAAAAAGCCATTGACAATGGCTTTGGTACGGATGACATTTTTCTTGATTAAATCGTTTGAAACTTTATTGGTTCGATTGACTTCATCAATCGCAAGAGGTTTGGATTGGATATTATCAATTCCAATTATTCTTACAATCTCTTCGGTTACATCGGCAATATTTTTAATGTCATGTCTAAAAAGTGGGATTTTAATAGATAATACTCCACTGGCACCATCTTTGACTTCAAAACCTAAGGCATTTAAAATATTTTCGATTTTGGCTTTTGAGGTTTTTTGCCCAATAATGGCATTGACTTTTTTGGTGCAAATATCTAATGTTATTTTTTCTTTATCTTCAACAAAGGTTTCACTCCCTGCATAAATTTGTGCACCAAACTTTGAGATAAACGTGGTAAAATAATCAATACCTGCTTTAATATTGGGCTCACTTCCTCGTGAACTTTTATAATAAATATCGCCCGTTTTAATTTTAGTTTCAAAGACTTTACGTGCAAGTAAATCCGGTTCAATGTACGACGCTTGAATAATATAAATCTCGTCTTGGGCTTGAGTTTTTTCAACGCTTACCCCTACGGTGCTTAAATAATCCTTTCCATAAACACAATCAAAACCATTTTTATCTTTTTTGATATGTAAAAGAGCCAAATCCCCTTTACTTGAAGCATCTTTTTTGGCATAAGCACTTAAAATAACCCCTAAAGAATGAATCACATATGTTAGGGCATCTTCAATCTCGTTGCCGCTGTAGGCATCAATCAGTGCCAAGCGAATTTTATATAAAAGGGGCAATTTAAAAGAAGCAAAATTGGCTGCTTTAAAAATCAATGATGAATCGATATTGCTCGCACACTCAATCTCCAGTACTTGACCAATGCCAAATTCATTATAATTTAAACTCTTTTCTTCTTCAAAAAGCGGTAAGTTATAGCAAGTAGATAACTCTCTGGCGATACCATTGATACTTAAACAATCGCCTCGATTAGCAGTAAGGTCAATCTCAATAATATCATCATTAAACGCCGTGTAAGCGTTAAGCTCTTTACCTAAAACTAATTCACCAATAGAGTTATCCAGAACCAATATTCCATCATTGAGTTTGGGTAAACCAATTTCTGTACTTGAACAAATCATTCCATTTGAAGGAACACCTCTTAGTTTGGCGGGTTTGATTTTAAAATCATTGCCCAAATCACATCCTACAGTTGCCACTGGAACATATTGGTCTTCATCCACATTTTTAGCACCACAAACAATTTGTACGACTTCATTGCCTATATCAACCAAACAAACATTGAGCTTATCGGCATCAGGGTGTTTGCTTTTTTCTAAGACTTTTCCAATGACTACACCTGAGGGAACAGCAATTTTTGAAACGCTGTCAACTTCAAGTCCAATGGAGTTTAATGTTTTGCAAATCTCATCGGTTGATGTTTTTGAAATATCTATAAATTCTTGTAACCAAGTTCGTGTAACTATCATTTAAATTGTCCTAATAATCTTAAATCACTTTCAAACAGTGATCGTAAATCTGAAATATTGTGAATGAGCATGGCAAATCTTTCAACGCCTAAACCAAACGCATAACCGCTGACATTTTCATATCCTACGGCTTTAAAAACATTTTCATCGACGATTCCACATCCTAAGACTTCTAACCATCCCGTTTGTGAACAGACTCGACAACCGCTTCCTTTACAAAAAACACAAGAGATATCAACTTCCGCACTGGGTTCTGTAAAAGGGAAAAAGGAGGGTCTAAATCGAACATTAACATTGCCAAAAGTGTGATGTAAAAACTCTTCTAACACGTGTTTTAAATTGGCAAATGATATTTTATCTGCACTGTCAACAACCAAACCTTCAATTTGATTAAACATGGGTGTATGCGTTAAGTCAAAATCTCTTCTAAAGACTGTTCCTGGAGCAATCATACGAATAGGAGGTTTGGTGCTTAACATCGTTCGAATTTGAACAGGTGAAGTATGCGTTCTTAACAGAGTAAAATCTTTATTGTAAAAAGTGTCTTGCATGTCTCGAGCGGGATGGTATTTGGGCAAATTCAATGCTTCAAAATTGTGGAAATCATCTTCAACCAAGGGACCTTCTTCGATTGAGAAGTTTAGGTTTTGAAAATAGGAAATAATGGCATCCATGGTTCTCATAACAGGATGAACAGCACCAATTGATGACTCGTTATTAAACATCGTCACATCAATTTTATCGGCTTGCAATTGACTGTTTAATGCCACTTTTTCCAATTGCTCTTTTTGAGCATCAATAGCAGATGTAATTGCAGTTTTTTGTTCATTTAAATTTTGAGCAAACTCTTTTTTCTGCTCATTGGGAATATCTTTTAATTTTGCAAACTCTAAGGTTAAAATTCCTTTCTTTCCTAAGGTTTCTACTCTAAGATTTTCAAGGACTTCTAACGAGGTTGCATTTTGAATTTTATCAAGCCACTCTTTCAATATATTTCTCCATTTATAATACTCTTGTTCAGTTAAAATTGCCATTGTACTCAAATTTTTATTAGAGTTTGGTTATAATGTTTTGAGTTAATTTTCAAGGAAATAAAATGTGTATTTTTTGTAAAATCGTTAAAGGGGAAATACCCAATAGAACTATTTTAGAAAGTGAAGAGTTTTTATGTTTTGAGGACATCAATCCCGCGTGTAAAATACATGTGTTAATTATTCCCAAAGAGCATTATGATTCGTTTGACGTGATTCCGCCAAAAATTATGGCAAACATGACAGAGTTTATTCATAAAGTGGCTTCAAAATTGGGAGTAAGACAGAGTGGTTATCGACTTATAACCAATATAGGCAATCACGGTGGACAAGAAGTTTCTCACTTACACTTTCATCTTTTAGCGGGTGAAAAAGTTGGAAGATTGGTGGGAAAAGAATCGTGAATGGTGAATGGTGAATGGTGACTTTGTCTTACCATTTACTCCTCACCACTTACTTCTCACTTTTTACGAATTAGCAAAAGCTCCTAAACTCATCAGCTTTTTATATCGATTCTCATATCGTTGTTCGGGGGTTAATTTTCTTAATTCTTCGAGTTGATCTAAAAAGTAATCACCCAATGCTTTACAGGCTTCCTCTTTTTTACGATGTCCACCCACAAGTGGTTCATTGATTACATCATCAATTAAGTTCAACTCTTTTAATGCTTCCGCTGTAATTTTAAGTGAATTGGCTGCTGTTTCTGCTTGTGATGGGTCATTCCATAAAATGGCTGCACATCCTTCAGGAGAGATTACCGCATAGACAGAGTATCTCATCATCGCAAGTTTATCGGCAATGGAAATGGCTAAAGCTCCACCTGAGCCCCCCTCTCCAATAACCACTGAAATGGTAATAGTTTTTAAATCAGAAAACTCAAATAAATTTTTTGCGATGGCTTCACTTTGATTTCTCTCTTCGGCCCCAATTCCTGGATAGGCACCCGGAGTGTCAACTAACATTAAAATAGGAAGATTAAATTTCTCAGCCATTTTGGCACATCGAAGAGCTTTTCTGTAGCCTTCTGGATTGGGCATACCAAAATTTCTTTTGAGTTTATTCTTTGTTCCTCTTCCTTTTTGTTCAGCAATGACCATAACTTTTTCAGAACCAATGTAACCAATATAACAGATAATTGCTTGGTCATCGTTAAAGTGTCGGTCTCCATGAATTTCATAGGCGTCTGTAAGCAGTGCTCGAATGTAATCTAAAGCATAAGGACGATCCGGATGTCGTGCCAGTTGAAGTTTTTGATAATCAGTAAGATTTTTAAAGGTTTTTTCAACCTCTTTTTCAAATTTTGTTTGCAATATCTCTACGGCATGTTCATCTGCTTTTGATTTTGCAACTATAATTTCTTCTTCGATATTTTTCAGCTTCTCTTCAAATGGTAAATAAGTTGCCAATGTTTTCCTTTTTAAAAAAGGCTTTTAAAGCCTTTTTCGATCTATATTTATTTGAATTTTGTAAAAATTACAGAGGCGTTAGTTCCTCCAAAACCAAAGTTATTGCTCATAACCGTTGTTAATTCAATGTTTCTTGCAACATTTGCTACATAATCTAAATCACACTCAGGGTCTTGATTTTCAATGTTAATAGTAGGAGGAATAACTCCTTCATTCAATGATTTAATTGTAAAAATGGCTTCAATGGCACCTGCAGCACCTAAACAGTGACCTACTTGTCCTTTTGTTGAAGAAACCAACGGTGCAGTCTCTTTTCCAAAAAGTTCTTTAATGGCTTTTGTTTCATTGACATCTCCCACAGGAGTTGATGTTCCATGGGCATTGATATAATCAATTTTAACATCAGCACCTGTGATGTTTTTAGCCATTGCCATTGCTGCTTTCATGGCTCTAAGTGGTCCATCCATTACAGGAGCGGTAATATGGTTCGCATCACCACTTTCTCCAAAACCAATTACTTCGGCATAAATTTTTGCACCTCTTGCTTGTGCTGATTCTAAACTTTCAAGCACTAAAGCACCAGCCCCTTCACCCATAACAAAACCATCTCTTCCGCTGTCAAAAGGTCTTGAAGCGGTTTTTGGGTCTTCGTTTCGTGCACTTAGGGCTTTCATGGCGGCAAATCCACCAACACCAGCACCACAAATGGCACTTTCAGCACCCACGGCTAAAATTCTATCAGCTCCACCTAACATAATGGTTTTAACCCCATCAGCAATGGCATGAGTTGATGCTGCACACGCCGTAACGTGAGATAAGCTTGGTCCTTTTAAACCGTGTTCAATAGAAATAAATCCACCTAACATATTAACCAAAGAAGATGGAATAAAAAAGGGAGAGATTCTTTTAGGTCCTTTTGTTTCACACACCACAGAGTTTTTTTCAATGGTTGATAAACCACCAATTCCAGAAGCTGAAACAATTCCAAATCTTTCCGCAATAGTGTCATCTACTTTTCGGTTTTCATTGGTAACAAATCCAGAATCAATCATGGCTTCTTGAGCGGCTTTGAGCCCTAATTGGATAAATCTGTCTGCTTTTTTGACCTCTTTTTTATCCATTACCGTTTCGGGATCAAAATTTTTAACCTCTCCTGCAATTTGAACAGGGTAAGAACTCGCATCAAAAAGTGTAATTGTATCGATGCCGCATTGTGCATTTACTACTGCTTTGAAAGAATCTTCTACATTGTGACCAACGCAATTAATAGTACCAATTCCTGTTATAACTACTCTTCTCATTTATGCTCCATGTTGTATTTAAATTATTCAATTTTTTGAATTATATTATCGTGATAGTTGTCGTAAAAAATTCAATAGTTTAAATAAAAAGTCAGATAAACTGACTTTTTTATTTAATATAACTTACGCGTGGTCTTCCACATATTTAATAGCGTCACCCACAGTTAAGATTTTTTCTGCATCTTCATCAGGGATTTCGATATCGAATTTTTCTTCCAATGCCATAACCAATTCAACAACATCTAAAGAGTCAGCGCCTAAATCTTCGATGAATTTTGAATCCTCTTTGACTTCAGCTGGATCGCAATCTAATTGCTCTACTACTACTTCTTTTACATCATCTAATAATGCCATTTTCTTTCCTTTTAAAAAATTGTCCTGCAATTATACCCAAAAAGATTTTAAATATTCTTTTATAAAGTTTAAACTGCAAATTTAACTCAGACGTAAAGTCCACCATTGACTTTTAAAACTTCACCTGTAATATAGCTGGAATGGTCGCTGAGTAAAAAAGCCACGGCTTGAGCCACTTCTGAAGCTGTTCCAAATCGTTTGAGTGGAATATTTCTTTCGTACTCTGCTTTGACCTCTTCTTTGAGTTCGTGTGTCATATCTGTTTGAATAAATCCAGGAGTGACAGCATTGTATCTTATCCCTCTTGAAGCCGCTTCTTTTGCAAATGATTTTGTCATAGCATTTAAACCTCCTTTAGAAGCAGAATAATTGGTTTGACCAGGATTTCCCATTTCTCCCACAATTGAAGAGATATTGACCACTGAACCAAATTTCTTTTTCCCCATGGCTTTTAATGCCTCTTTACACCCAATAAAGGCTGACGTTAAATTGGCACTAATAACATCGTTAAAATCATCCACTGACATTCGTAATGCCAGTTTATCTTTTGTAATTCCGGCATTATTAACTAAATACGAGAGTTCTCCATCGGCGTCTATGATAACTTTTACCGCTGCAACAAACTCATCTTCTTTCGTAACATCGGCTTGAACAACAGCAGCTTTTCCTCCCGCAGCTTCAATTTCTTCTTTGATTTTTAACGCTTCGTTGGCACCACTTCTATAGTTAATCCATACTTTTAACCCGTACGAAGCCAATGTTTTAGCGATTTGTGCACCTATTCCTCTGCTGGCACCTGTAATAAGTACATTCGTTCCTGTAAATGTCATTTTGTTTCCTTTTTAAATTCTGTTTGGAATAATTTTTTGTATTCTATCAAAAATAATGTTTTATAAATCTTTTGCAAGGGTGAACATATTGTTATGATTGTAGGCATAATCCTTACAAACATCGCAAACCGTACCTTGATTTTTATGGATAAACATATTATTGCATTCATCGCATTTGATGTATTCAAATTTGACTAAGAGTTCTGCTTTATCGAACATAAAGGCAATTAAATCAAGATTCTTTTCTTCTTGGATGGCATTATGTTGGCATACTTGATGACAAATATTACATCCGATACATTTCCCGCTTTGAAAATAGATACTCTCTTTTGTTGCACTTTGAAACAGGGCATTCGTAGGACAAAACGTAATACACTCTACACAATTTGTACAACGTTGAAAATCAATTTTTTGATTGTATAAAGGTAAATCTTGAGTTGAGATTTGCGTATTAACAATATCTTCACACACCAGTTTTAAAGAGTTTTTAAACAACGTCACTTTTGCGGGCAATGTTTTTTGTTCTTGTGTGAGTTTTTGACTCACAGAACTGTTTTGCTGAAGCCCATTTTTTGCTTGAACAAGCGTTTTAAACAGATGTCGTCTGCTATTGTTTTGAAGTTCACTCACATGTGGTTTTAAAAACAAAGAATGTTCAACTCCAATGCTTGATAAAAAAAGATTGCTTTGTTTGATTTGTGATTCAATGTAGTCTAAATCTTTTGAAGAATTGTTTTCATCGAATTGCAAAAAGAGATTGCGTTTTGAACGTAAAACCAAAGAGATAAGATGATAAGAATCTAACATACCAAAATGAGGAATATCCATTTTCTCAATGATTTGATTGACCTCTTTTTCTAAAAAGTTAAAAATAAAAGCTGACATATCAAAGGTGGATAAACTCAAACTTTCAGTGGGACAAACTCCTATGCACGCTCCACAAGAGGTACATAACTCTTCAAAAAGTTTAATTTTATTTTTGAATATTCCTAAAGCATTGTAAGAACATCTCTCAAAACAGAGTTGACAATCATTAAACAAGTATTCATTACGTAAACACTTAAGTGCATTGAGTGAAAAAAAATCTTTCGTTTGTAAAAAGTTGATATTTTCCAAACTTATACCCCTCTTTTATTGTCCCAAATACGAATATGTAATCGGTCGGAATAGTTAAAGTTATTTTGTATTGCCATTTGAATAACACTCATGGCATTGTCATTAAGTTCGTCCAGCGTTTCACCTAAAGGCATCATATAAACTTCTACTTTGGGTAGTTGAGCTAAGAGTTCTTGGATTTCACTTTGCGCTTTATTAATAAAGTGTTTATCCATCACAAATTTCAAATACGCAGAAGCTTGATGAATAATCGTTGTGAGTGCTTGGATATTAACCCTTTTTTTCAAAGATTCCCCACTGTTGCTTAGTTTTACGCTGAGTGAAAAAAGGATTTTTTTTTGATAAGGCAGCGTAAAATCGATTGGTATAGAGCCATTACTTTCAATCGTAACATTAAAATCATGGGTAACAAAATATTCTAAAAGCTTTTGAAATTGCTCATTGTTCCAATAAATTAAAGGCTCGCCTCCTGTGATGACAATATCAGGTTTATAGTCTAAAAAAAGTTTTTCTACTTCAACAAGAATCTCTTCATATTTTTCAAAACGCATCCAATGTGGTTTGAAACTGTGATCAACGGAGTAGTACGAATCGCAAGAATATTTCGTTTCTCCTGTAGGTGTTTGATACGCTACATTAAAACCAGAACAGCTCATGTTGCATTTACCCAAACGAATAAATACCGAAGGAGTGCCTACTTTTTTGCCTTCTCCTTGAATCGTTGGACCAAAAATCTCACTGATTTCAAGCATAGACAGTACTTTTACTTTTAGGGGTTTCAAAAAATTCTACGTGAGAGACTTTAACGTCTAAAGGTTCCATCTTTTTGGCAATAATGCCCAATAGCCAAGCTGAAATTTGCTCACTTGTTGGAACAAAATCAACGATAATATACCCCTGATACATTTCATGGAGGTGTAAAGGTTCATTGTGTAAAACAGCAAAATCAACGGTTTTATACCCTTGTGGATGTTCAATTAAATTTTTCTTATCTTTGAAATGAGGCAATAAGGTTTCAAATAGTGGGTCATTGATATCAATAATAAATTTATGATCCAGTGTTTCATCCAAAAATGATTTAAACCAATTGAGGTGTTTAAAATCTGTGACCATACCGTTGTGTAAATTTTGGCTTTCTAAGTGAATGAGTATGGTTCCTTGATGTCCGTGTAAGTGTCTGCACATTAAGCAGCCATCGAGTGAAAACTCTTGATTTAATTCTTGTGACCAAACTCTGTGTCCATAACAAAAATCAAATTGTTTGGTGATTTGCCATTTCATCTATAAAAAAACCCTTTTTTGAAAAAAATTAAGGTTTTAGTATAGTGTAAATTTGCTTGTAAACAGATTTTTTAAAGACATTTAAAGCAATATTTAAATTTCAAATCTTTGCTAAAATTTTGTTTAAACCCAAACGATAAACCTTGTGTGGTGTAATCAACACCGGCTTCACTTTGGCTGATGCTTTTAACTTTAAAGAGATAAATTTCAATATCTTTTTCAAAAGTAAAACTGAATATTTTGTTTAAAACGTTGTCTTTTATAATTAATTTTGAACAACATAATTGCATACGTTCATCCGGTTTTTGATTGTTGATTAAGAGGGCATCATAATTGCTAAAATGCAAATTCCATTCGGCAATATACGATAAATCATCTTCACACGTAGAATGAAGTTCCACGCTTGTCCAAATGCTGTTTTTTGTGAATTCAAATGTTTTTTTAAGTGTCGTAGGAAATTTTGCAGTTTGATAAATTCCTCCTTCTCGTTCCAAATTTAAAGAGTTTTTTGTGTGTGATTTTACGCTAAAAGGTTGATTGGTAAAATCGGAATACTCTTTAAAACTATTGGCTTCAAAAGATTCAAGCGTAAAAGAATTGTCGCTGATATGATCAATGGCAGATTTTTTTAAATACCAATCAACATGAAAATCCAAATCTTCTTGGGTTGTTAAGACATTGTTATGTATGGTCGAAGTCTCTTCTTTAGCAGTTTGAATAGTCTCTTCTTGAACTTCTTTTACAATTTTTTCATGGTAAATTTCTTTGTATCGTGTAAGAGTATTTTGCACATTAAAACAGACATCGCGTAAATCAAGCTCGACAATTTGCCCACCGTTTTTACAATCAATGACAGTTAAGAGTTCGGGTGTAAAAAACTTATACTCATTGTACGAATTTAAATTAATATCAAGCACTTCACTGTGAATGTCTGAGTGTAAAAGATTTTCACATTCTATGATATATTTATACGCATTATCGCGTAAATTGGGCAGATAAATTCCTCCAAAGATACCATGCCATAACACGTCGTTGCATTGGGTTTTGTAGAGAGTTTTTTTATATTTGGCACGGTTGTCATTTTTTCTTGAAAGTTCAAGAGAACGTTTGTGAAGCCAATTGCTCTCTTGGTATTTGAGAAAAAAGTTTTTCCAAATACCCCCTCGAATAAGATACTCTAAGTGTGAATTTTGTTCAACGAGATTTTTATAATCATGGGCTAAATTGGGCAATATTGACCACTCTTGCATCTCATGATACGAAACAGTGGGCAAATAGGCCAGTGAAATGGCATGGTTTTTGGTATAGTATTCATTAAATGTTTGAACCTCAATGGTTTCATCGTCTAACGTTGTTTGGAAAAAATCTCTCAACCAATTTTGTGCATACACTTTTTCATACGTTTTAGGCCACACACCAAATTTTTCTCCGTCATCAAAAATAATGGCAGCATTTTTGCCTTCTTCATTGGCAATTGAATGTAATGTTTCTTGTGTTTTTTCAATGGATGCAAAGGGAATAACATAACGTAACGCTTTGTTAATAGGAAATAACGCGATGGTATTATTGCTGTTTTCACTCATAAAATAGCCATTTAAGTTGTGCATATCATGTCCTGCTGCAATTAAATGGTAGTCATCAACAATAACATATTCAATATGGCATTTTTGTAAATCATCGATAATAGAATCATCCCAAATGCGTTCTGTTAGCCAAAGTCCTTTGGGTTTTTGATTAAAGTTTTTTTCAATAAAACGGCTGAGCATTTTAATTTGTGCCACTCGATCACTGCTTGGAATTGACGCCAAAATGGGTTCATAAAATCCTCCTGTGAAAAATTCAATTTGAGAAGAGATTTCTTGCATTAATGAAAATAAAGAAGGACGATTTTGTTGGATAAATTCAAATAACCAACCACTAAAATGAACGGAACATTTAAATTTTGGAAACTCTTTTAAAAGGGTAAAAAAAGGTTCATACGATTTTTCAATAATTTCATAGACCACATGGTCAAAGTTATCAATGGGTTGGTGACAGTGAATTCCAAAAAGTAAACTTGTTTTCATAATGTAACCTTATTGAATAAAATGACATATTTTAGTGTAAAGCGAATTAAAAATTATACATTTTTATGACATTATTAATAATTTGTAGTAGAATACTATCATAAAGTAGTGATAAAGCCATTACAAAAATGGAAAAATTTGAGACTTAATTGTAATAAAGATAAAGTATAATTTAAGATTTAGCATAATAAAAAATTTGAAAAAGGTAAATCATGGCAATAGCGATTATGACTTCAGGTGGAGATTGTGCAGGAATGAATCCTGCGATTAAGCAGTTTGTGGATTATTGTTACTCTAAAAATATTCAACCTTATTTGATTTATGATGGTCTTGAAGGCTTGATTGACAACACCATTGTAAAAGCCAGCTATGAGGATGTGGCAGGCATCATGCACGAAGGGGGGACTAAAATTCGTTCTTCTCGTTCAAAACGATTTTTTGAGTTAGCGTATCGAGAGCAAGCGTATAATAATTTACAGCAACACGGTATTGATAAAATTGTTGTATTAGGAGGCGATGGTTCATTTCGAGCATTTAACCAATTTTATAAGGATTTTGGGATTAATTTTGTGGGTATCCCTTCAACCATTGATAACGATATTTATGGGACAGATTATTGTTTGGGAGTGGATACGGCTTTAAATATGATTCGAAGTGCCACCGATGCCATTCGTGACACATCGGCATCTTTTAAACGAGCGTGTGTGATTGAAACCATGGGAAGAGATTGTGGATATTTAGCACTAGTAACAGCCATTACGTGTGGGGCTGAGGTATGTATGATCCCTGAATTGGAATATGACTTAGATAAAATTGCCCAACGACTTAAAAAAGAGTTGGATAATGGGCGAAAATATATTGTGTGTGTGGTATCTGAGGGGTGCAAAAAAAATGTCTGTACCAGTACTCAAGAGATTGTCAATTGGCTTGAAAAAGATTTGGGTATTGAGACTCGAGCTACCATTTTAGGTCATGTTCAACGAGGGGGTAATCCCACTGTTTTTGACCGACTCATGGCATCTGAGTTTACGACATTTGCTGTGGATTATTTGCTTGAAAATGAAAAGAGCAACAGTGTTATTGTTTATAAAAACAGTCAATTTGAATTTGTCTCGATTGAGTATGTTAATTCAGGCAAATATGAAATCAAAAAAGAGTTACTTGATTTAGCCAGACGGTTAGTCAATTAAGGGGGATAATATGAAAGCCATAGTACTTGCAGGAGGATTTGGAACGCGAATTCAGCCATTAACCAACTCTGTTCCAAAGCCCATGCTTCCTATTTTAAATCGACCAATGATGGAACATATAATTGTTAAATTACGCGATGAACTGAACATTAAGCACATTGCCGTGATGTTGTTTTTTAAACCTGAAATTATTAAAAATTATTTTAAAGACGGCAGCGATTGGGGCGTTGAAATCACCTATTATTTGCCTGATGATGATTATGGAACAGCAGGTGCTATTGCTTATGCTCGAGATTTTTTAGATGAGACGTTTATTATTGTCAGCGGTGATTTGGTGACCAATTTTGACTTTAAAAAAATTAAAGCCTTTCATGAAAGTAAAAAATCAAAACTGACCATTACACTGACATCAGTAGAAAATCCTTTACAATTTGGGGTAGTTATTGCCAATAAAAAAGGAGAAATTGAGAAATTTCTGGAAAAACCCAGCTGGGGAGAAGTCTTTAGTGATACGATTAATACGGGTATTTATGTCTTAGAACCTGAAATTATGCAACACATTCCCTATGGACAAAATTTTGATTTTGCCAAAGATTTGTTTCCCAAATTGATGCAAGAAAAGATTACGCTTTGGGGGTGTTCGCTTCAGGGATATTGGCGTGATGTAGGAAATCCTGAAAGTTATCGAGAGGTCTATAAAGATATTTTTAGAAATGATGTTTTACTCCAATTTAAAGGGACAAAACAGGTCACATCGACAGCAACGATATATGCTCAAGAAGGGGTTGAAATTGACCCCAAAGTGCGTTTGAAAGGAATCATAGTTTTAGGAAAAAATGTTAAGATTTATGAGGGGGTGACCTTAGAGAATGTTTGCATTGGTGCGTACAGTAAAATCAAAAAACATGTTGAACTTATTGATTGTGTGGTGTGGAATAATGTGAGTATTAATACCAAAACCAAACTCAAAAATGCGGTTATTTGCAACAATAATAGAATTGATGAAGAGGTTAAAGCCTCTTTGGGGGTTATTGTTGCAGAAAATTGTGAAATCAATAAAAAAGTGAGTTTTGAACGCGATGTTGTCATTTGGCCCGATAAAATTATTGATGAAAAATCAGTTGTCAGTCAAAATATTATTTGGGGAGATAAATACAAATCCTCAATTTTTCAAGCAGGACGAGTCATAGGGCGTACCAATATTGAACTCTCTTCTCAAATGGCAGCCAAATTGGCAGAATCGTTTGGTTCTATTTTACCCATTGGAAGCAATGTTTATGTCTCCCGAGATTACCACAAAAGTTCACGAATGCTCAAACGAGCCTTTTTAAGTGGTATGCTCTCAACGGGGGTGAATGTCTTTGATGTGGAAAATGTCTCTTCAAATGTCATGCGACACAGTTTAGCCAATAACGACAAAGTCATAGCGGGTATTCATATACGGCAATCGGTGATTAATGAGAGTGAAACCGAGATGATTTTTTACACCAACGAAGCGTTGCCTATGGATACTAATTTGGCAAAATCCGTGGAGAGAATCTTTTTTTTAGAGAATTTTAGACGTGTTCACTACAATCAAATTGGGGATATTTATGAAAACGATAATATTGTTAAAACGTATGTAGAAGATATCAGTAAACAAATTGATGCTTCAGTATTACA
Organism: Epsilonproteobacteria bacterium UBA4036; assembly: GCA_002382325.1. Classification (GTDB taxonomy): domain Bacteria; phylum Campylobacterota; class Campylobacteria; order Campylobacterales; family Arcobacteraceae; genus Marinarcus. Next base: position 154,190 of record DGAG01000012.1, on the reverse strand, counting down.
AAATAAACATATTAAAATTGCCACAGATATTATGTTTGGCTCCACTTCCAATATTTACCCTAAAATTATCAATGAATTGGGCATTGAATCAATTATTTTAAACGCCTATAAAGATGATAAGCAACTGCAAAAAATTCCTTCAATAATTCAAAAATCGCACCATGATGTGGGCAAAATTGTAAAATATTTGAATTTGGATTGCGGGTTTTTAATCTATCCCAATGGACAAAAATTGCAAATTGTGTGTGACGATGGAAAATTGTTGGGCGATTATGTGGCACTGTTGGTGATTTTAGAGTTATTGGATAAAACCAGTTCAAAAAAAATCAAAGTCTTTTTACCGGCTTGGGCACCTGATTTTATTGAGTATGCAAATATTGAAATTACTCGAGCCAAATTGGAAAACTTTAAAGGAACCCAGTTAAATGAGTTTGATTTAATTGCCAACACCGATGGACATTATGCCTTTACGCAGTTTGGGTTTACCAGTGATGCTTTGTATGTTAGTTTTAAAGTCTTAGAGTTGTTGAGTAAAAGTGAACTCAAACTCTCAAGCGTGGCACAATCACTGACGCCTTTTTCATTTCGAGGTGAAAATGTTGCATGCAAAAGTACCCAAAAAGGGAAAATGATGCGAAAATTCTTAGAAGAAGCCCAAGATAAAAGACACACAACGGCTGATGGGGTTAAAATTTGGTTGAATAAAAAAGAGTGGATTTTAATGGTACCGGATCAACATCGAGAGTTTTTAAATATCTATATTCAAGCCAAAAATGTAGAGAATGCCAATAAAATTTTTGAGAAATTTTATAAAAAAATAGAAAAGTGGAAAGATGAGTAAGAAACTCTACTTAAGCTTTTTATGGCATATGCACCAACCTTATTATATGGATGAAAGTAATCATAAAATCAGTATGCCGTGGGTTTTTTTGCATTGTTTAAAAGATTATTACGATATGCCTTACTATTTGGAGAAACATAGCAAGATAAAGGCGACATTTAATTTAGTGCCTTCTCTTTTGGTGCAAATTGACGCATACAGCAAAAATGAGTATAAAGATAAATTGCTGGATATTATGCAAAAAGAGGTGGCCTTTTTAAGTGAATATGAAACGGAAAAACTTTTTGAGTATCTTTTTTTGAGCAATTATGAGAATATGATAAAACCGTTAAAAAGGTACGAGGAACTCTATTTAAAATATCAAGCTCATCAAGGGTTTGAAGGCATTTTTATATCTGAAGAGATTTTGGATTTGGAAGTTCTTTTTTTACTCTCGTGGTGCGGTAATTATTTAAGACAGAACAATGCCTTTATTAAAGCTCTTTTATTACAAGAAAAAGAGTATACTCATGCTCAAAAAACAGAGTTGTTTAAAGAGTTGTTTGCCTTTATTTGTACGATTATTCCCTATTATCAATATTTAGAAGCCAAAGGGCAAATTGGTATTTCTACAACACCTTTTTATCATCCCATTTTACCTTTGTTATGGGACAGACAAAGTGCTAAAGATGCCAAAAAAGAGGTTGTATTACCCAATAGCCAAGCGCACTATAAAGAGTTTGCCCAATTGCAAGTTGAAAAAGCATTGAAATATTATGAAAGCGTGTTTGGCAAAAAAGCCACAGGATTTTGGCCCAGTGAAGGCAGTGTGAGTTTAGAAACACTTCAGCTTTTGGCACAAAATAACATTTCGTGGGCGTGCAGCGACGAAGAGATTTTGTACAAAACACTCTTTCAATCCAAGCAAGAGAGTTTGTATTCTCCGTATCGATTAACGCATCAAAATCAAAGCATTGAGCTCTTTTTTAGAGACAAATATTTAAGCGATTTAATTGGCTTTGAATACAATTCAAAAGAGCCTAACAGCGCTGCACAAGATTTCATTTCTCACTTACATACCATTTATTTAAACTCCAAAGCATCGTGTTTAGTCAGTGTGATTTTAGACGGTGAAAATGCGTGGGAATATTATCCTCATAATGCCCAAGATTTTTTTAAGGCGTTGTATGCGCATTTAGAAAAAGAACCGTGGTGCGAAACGCTTTTGTTTGATGAGGTCAAGCAGTGCAAAGCGTTACAATACAAAGAGATAACCCATTTAGCAACGGGAAGTTGGATTAATGCCAATTTTGATATTTGGATTGGAAGCCATGAGAAAAACAGAGCTTGGGAACTGTTGGATATGACCAAAAATAGTTTTGATTTACACAAAGCTCATTTGGATAAAGAGTGCAGAGAAAAGATTGAAAATGAGTTTATGATTGCGTTGGGAAGTGACTGGTTTTGGTGGTATGGCGATGATCATTATACGGTTTTAAAATCAAAATTTGATAAACTCTTTCGTAAACATTTAAAAAATATTTATGGTTTAATGAAAGCCGAGATTCCCATTGAGATTTTAACGCCCATTGTGACAAAAAATCCACTGACTCGTTTTCATATAAAACCCACACAAAAACATAAGCCGCATATTGATGGACGAAAAACCGATTTTTTTGAGTGGTTGTATGCGGGATATGTCGATTTGAAAAAAGATTTTAGTACCATGGATACTTCTTCCTTGATTATTGAAGGATTTTTTTACACTTGTGATGAAGAAGAAAATCTCTATTTTTTGTTTAAAAGTACCAAATTTAAATCAAATTTAGAAAAGAGTTTGTTATGCTTAAAGCTTAATAATGAAAGATTTGAATTTGAACTTCAAAAAGGTGTACAAGAGTTTGATTCGTTTAGTGTAGGTGTTGATGAGTATATTGAAGTTAAAATTAATCACGCAAAACAAAAAAGTGTGGTGGTCTCTTTTGAACTGTTTAGTGAGAATACAAAAATACAATTTGCTCCCATTAATAAAGAGATTATACTCAATTTTGAAGCATGCGATGTTCAACCATGGTATGTATAATTAGGAGAAAGATTGTCAGAGTTTAGATATTGTAAGTTGAGTAAAGAGTGGATTTTATTTGCTCCTGAACGACTGTTACGCCCCAAAGAGTTTTATCATAATGGCAATAAAAAAGATGAAGAAGAAACGTGTCCTTTTGATAGAAATAAAGAGCATTTAACGCCACATGAAATTGCTCGTATTTCTCAAGATGACAATTGGCAATGTCGAGTGGTTCCTAATTTGTACAATGCGTTATCCATTGACATTGAACCTAAAAGTTCCAAAGAGGGTTTTTTTGACACATTTAGTGGTTTTGGAGCGCATGAGGTGTTGATTGAAACCCCTTTTCATGATAAACAAATGTGCGATTATGAGTACAATGAGTTCAATAATTATTTGAATTTATTGCAACAACGAACACAAAATTTACAAAAAGACATCCGACTTGAGTATGTTTCTGTTTTTAAAAATCATGGATACAATGCAGGCGCTTCATTGAGTCATGCCCATACGCAACTTATGGCAATGCCTTTTTTACCCAAAAAGATTCAAGAAGAAATCGAACATAAAAAGCGCTATTATGATGAGCATAAACGCGCACTTTTAGATGATATGGTCTATGAAGAGCTGAGCTTTAAAGACAATATTGTATGTGAAAATGCTGATTTTGTAGCGTATTGTCCTTATGCATCAAGTGTGGCATTTGAAGTTAAAATTGTCAGTAAAAAGAAGTTATCGAGTTTAGTGGAGTTTGAAAGCAAAGATATCTCCTCTTTGAGTGATATGTTGCACGATTTTTTTCAACGATTTAAACGCACCTTAGGGGCGAATGTTGCTTTCAATTTGATTTTTAAAAATGCCCCGTATGTAAATTATGATGAAAAAACCAAAGAGTATTTTCGTTTTAGTATTCAAATATTGCCTCGTTTGTATACCATGGCAGGTTTTGAGCTTGACAGTGGTATGTTAATCAATGTGGTTTTACCTCACGTTGCTGCACAGGCTTACAAGGAGTCGTGATGAACATTTTATTTGCTTCCAGTGAAATTTTCCCCTATGCCAAAAGCGGTGGTTTGGCAGATGTCGCTTATGCTTTGCCCCAAGCTTTAAGAGAGAAGGAAACGGTTTATACGGTTATGCCTTTATATGATATTGTTAATCGCAAAAAGCATAAAATTGTTGATATGGGAATATCATTTTGGTATACATTAAATCATGTTGCTCACCAATTTGACCTCTTTTATAAAGAAGATTGCAAAGAAGATTTGTTTATATACAATCCCATTTTATGTGGACGAACAGGATTGTACCATGACCGATACGGTGAATTCGGAGACAATGCTTTGCGTTTTGGACTCTTTTCCTATGCCATTATTGAAATGATAAACGCCATGAAACTCTCCATTGATGTTTTTCATATCAATGACTGGCAAACTTCTTTGGTGGCATTGTTGGCTAAAACCCACTATCATCTGCCTCAAAAAGTGATTTTGACACTGCATAATTTGGCGTATCAAGGTATTTTTGATAAATCGGTTATGAATGAATTGGCGTTGAATTGGGAAGCGTGTTTTAAATATAATGGCATTGAATATTTTGACAGTGTCAATTTCTTAAAAGCAGGGATTAATTACAGCGATGCCATTACAACGGTGAGTGCCAGTTATGCACAAGAGATACAAACACCACTTTTTGGGTGTGGTTTGGATGAAACGCTTAAATCCAACTCTCACAAACTTATGGGCATAGTAAATGGTATTAGTACAGAAGTATTTAATCCTAAAACCGATGAATATCTTTATAACAATTATGACCAAGAGAGTCTAAAAGATAAAAAAATCAATAAAACAAAACTTCTTAAGCTCTTTAATTTACAAGAGAGTTCCAAAGCTCTTTTTGTTTTTGTGGGACGATTTACTCATCAAAAAGGGGTTGATTTACTGTTAGAGAGTTTACCTATTTTAAAAGATTTTGATGCCAATTTTATTATTTTAGGAGAGGGTGAACCTTATTATAATGAACGCTTTAAACAGGTTCAACATCAATACAGTTCAATTCACATTGAAGTAGGATACAATGAAGAGTTGAGTCGAAAACTGTATGCGGCGGCTGATTTTTTGTTGATGCCTTCAACGTTTGAACCGTGTGGATTAAATCAAATGATTGCCATGCGATATGGGGCAATGCCCATTGTAAGTAAAACGGGAGGATTAAAAGATACCGTATTGGATTTTACGGATATAAACACTCTTGAAAGTTCCAAGGGAGTGGGAATTACTTTTGAAGAGCATAATCTGTTTTGGTTTTTACATGCCATTGGAAAAGCCTTTTCTTTGTATGGAAATAACACAAAATATAAACGCTTAATTCAGCACAATATGAGTATAGATTTTTCATGGAAATCCTCAGCTCAACTCTATTTACAACTTTATAAAGAGGCAAAATGAATCTTTATATTGATTATGGGGGTACACATTTTAGGTATCAAATCAACAATGAAGCCATTCAAACGCTCAAAAGTGAAAATACCCACTTAGTAGAGTTTTTAGATAAGATGATTCCTCAATATGGTATTAAAAAAATTGGTATTTCTTTTGCTGGGCAAGTGTGCGATGGAAAAATTATTTCAGCGCCAAATATTGCACTTGAACACATGGAGATAAAACGATACATTCAAACTCAATATCAGGTGCAATTAGAGATTCAAAATGATTTAAAATGTGCCACATTATTCGAAAGGGCAAACTCTCCTCAGTATAAAAATGCGGTGGTAGTTTACATTGGTACGGGAGTGGGGTGTGGAGTGATGATAAATCACCAACTCATAACTGGGCTGAATAATTTTGCAGGAGAAGTAGGGCATATTCCTTTTAAAGAGACACCTTTTGTGTGTGGATGTGGCAGAAATGATTGTGTGGAGTTAATCTTAGGAGGAAAAGCGTTAAAAAATTGGGGCAACTATTATGGGATAGAAGAGGCATTGTGCAATCTTCAAACATTGAAGACAACTTTTTCAAATCATCGTATCTATGAGAATTTCCAAAAGGGCTTGGAGCATCTTTTTTTTACACTGTTAAACGTGTATGACCCAGAGATTTTTATTTTCGGTGGAGGCATTATGCAAAATAATCCCCAATTAGTCGAGAACTTAGAAGAGTGTTATGGTAAAAGTGCTTTTTATGCAGTACGAAAACCACCTAAAATTGTTTTGAGTTCTTCAACCAATGGCTCTTTAGAAGGAGCAAAAATTTTATTACAATACAAAGGCAATATTTATGAATAACTTACACCCTTATACGATTGATGAAAAATACTCAACCAAAGTGGCATACTTTTCGATGGAGTTTGCGATTCACCAAGCCCTTAAGATTTATTCAGGAGGCTTAGGATTTTTATCGGGTTCTCATATGCGAAGTGCCTATGAACTGAAGCAAAATGTCATCGGAATTGGAATTTTATGGAGTTACGGTTATTATGATCAAGGGCGAGATGAACATCGAAATTTGAAAGTGGATTTCAGACGAAAACGTTACTATTTTTTAGAGGATTTAAATATCTCTGTTACGGTTATGATTAATGCCAAACCCGTTGTGGTCAAAGCCCATTTATTGCCAAGCAATCTTTTTGGAACGGCTCCTGTCATTTTACTTTCAACGGATGTGGAAGAGAATGATTATTTATCACGAACCATTACTCATAAGTTGTATGATTCAAATAATGAAACACGCATTGCTCAAGAGATTGTTTTGGGTATTGGTGGGGTTAAAGTGCTTGAAGCATTGCAGTACCAAGCTGAGGTATTTCATATGAATGAAGGGCATTCTTTACCTTTGGCATTTGAGTTATACCATCAATATCAAGATTTTCAAAAAGTCAAAGAAAAAGTAGTTTTTACAACGCATACTCCTGAATCTGCTGGAAATGAAGAACACAATATTTATTTGTTGCATAAAATGGGCTTTTTTAATGGGGTACCATTAGAGACCATACAATCTTTTTTTGAATTGCCCAATGACCAATTCAGTTTAACCGTTGGGGCATTGAAAATTGCCAAACGAGCCAATGGTGTTTCAAAGATGCACGGAGAAGTTGCCAATGAAATGTGGAAAGATGTTCCTAATCGATGTGAAATTACGTATATTACCAATGCTCAAAATAAAAGTTATTGGACGGATAAAGAGCTGATAAAAGTTCTTTCAGAACATGAAGATTACTCATTAGAAGCTCGAAAAAAACATCTTAAACGGCTCTTGTTTGATGAGATTGCCAATCAAACAGGAAAAATGTTTGACCCAGAGGTTTTAACCATTGTTTGGGCAAGACGATTTGCCGATTATAAACGACCAGGGCTTTTAAAATATGATTTTGAACGATTTGTTAAACTCATTTCCAATACCACCATGCCCGTGCAAATTGTATGGGCAGGGAAACCGTATCCTTTTGATACGGGGGCGATCAATTTGTTCAATGAGATTTTTCACATCGCACGAAATTATAAAAATATTGCCGTATTAGTGGGGTACGAACTGCGTCTTTCTATGATGTTAAAAAAAGGGGCAGACGTGTGGTTAAATACACCAAGAATTACACGAGAAGCCAGTGGTACAAGTGGTATGAGTGCAGCAATGAATGGTGCGATTAATGTTTCTATGCCAGATGGTTGGCATCCAGAATTTTGTCAAGAAGGGGTAAACTCTTTTACTATTCCAGCTGTTGGAAAAGATTTACCTATTGAAGAGCAAGACCGACGTGATAATCAAAGCTTAATGGATATTTTAGAAAACAAGGTTATCCCTGTGTATTACAACGATAAAAAACTTTGGATTGAGATGATGAAAAACTCAATTCAAGGGGTTATTCCTGCCTTTGATTCGGGTCGAATGGCACATGAATATTATCTTAAATTGTATGACTTTCCTAAAAATATCAACGTATGTATGAATCAAGTTTAAAAGGAAGAAGATGGAAACTCAATTAATTGCCCAAAAAAGTTTAGAATGTGAAAATGATTTTTCAAGCAGTTCTCATGCCATCAACAGTATGGGATATGAAAGTGCACAAGAAGAGGAACAAACGTTTGTGATTCCCTCTGCTTATAATCAAAACAGAGTAACCCTTTTAGGTGTCAATCCCACTACCTATTATGTCTATTGGGAGGTACTTCCAGCAACTTTGGCATCCTTTGGGCTTGATTTGCATAAGCAACAACTTCATTTTAGAGTTCAAAGTCTGCAAGGAGATTGTTTGTATACGTTTGAATCACCCTTTGATTTAGGGGAGTATTTTTTGACACTTGAGACAAAAATTCGTGATATTTGTGTCAAAATGGGCTTTTTGAAAGAGAATCAATTTATTGAAATATTAACCTCCAATACCGTACAAACGTTTTCTACTGCCATTAAACTGCCCGATGTCTCCAATGAAGTTTGGTTAGAAAAACACAAGAATTGTTTGAAACTTATTCAAAGTCAATTTGAAAGTATGGCATTGAATGCTTCCTCAACAACCAATATTAAGCAATTTGAAGAGCTTTTTTATACCAATAAAGTACTAAAAAGCAGAATAAATTCAACGAGTTTATTAGGAAAAGTATTATGATTCAAGGGTATTGGATACCAATTTTACACTCACATTTGCCTTTTGTAAAACATCCCAAATATGAAAACTTTTTGGAAGAGCATTGGCTTTTTGAAGCCATTACAGAGTGTTATATTCCTTTATTAAGACGTTTGTATTTAATGGAAAGTGAAAATATTCCTTTTAAACTCACCCTTTCTATCACACCGCCTTTGGCTGAAATGCTTGATGATGCACATTTAATGAATAAATATACAAACTATTTGGATAAAGCCATACAATTAGGACAAAAAGAGGTAATGCGTACGCAAAACAATGAAGAGTACGCTTCCATTGCCCAATTTTACAAAGATTTTTTCAGCCAAACCAAAACTTTTTTTGAAGAGGTATTGCACCACAATGTTTTAAATGGGTATCGCCATTTTTATGATAAAGGGGACATTGAAATTATAACGTGTGGAGCAACACACGGATTTTTACCTTTGTTAAGTGTCAATGAAAAAGCGGTCGAAGTTCAAATTAAAATCGCTGTACAAGCCCACATAAAACATTTTAATAAAGCACCCAAAGGGATTTGGTTGCCTGAGTGTGCCTATTATAAAGGCTTAGATAAACTGCTTCGTCAAAACAACATAGAGTTTTTTATTGCCGATTCTCATGCCTTAATTTATGCTGACCCTACTGCAATCAATGGAGTTTATGCTCCTGTTTATACACCAGAACAAATAGCAGTATTTGGTCGAGATGCTTTTTCATCAAAACAAGTGTGGAGTTCCAAAGAGGGGTATCCCGGAGATTTTAATTATCGAGATTTTTATCGCGATATTGGATATGACTTGGAGTTTGAGTACATTAAACCCTATATCAATCCCGATGGTACACGAGTCTTTACAGGATATAAATATCATAAAATCACCAATCAAAGTGATCATAAAGAGGTGTATAACCCTAAGATTGCTGCATTAAAAACCCAAGAACATGCCAAACATTTTCATACGCAAAGAGAAAAACAAATTGCCCAATTAGCGCCTTTACTTGAACGAACCCCCATGATAGTCTCCCCTTATGACGCGGAACTTTTTGGGCATTGGTGGTTTGAAGGCCCTGAATTTTTATATCAACTCTTTTCGTATATGTACGAAGCCAATGTTATCAAACCCATTACGCCCGTAGAATACTTAAGCATGTATCCTAAAAATCAAGTTGTTGATCCCAGTGCTTCTTCATGGGGAGATAAAGGGTACTATGATGTTTGGCTTAATGGTTCAAATGCTTGGATATATCGTCATTTACACGGTATGGCGGATGCAATGTGCCATTATGCCAACGTGTATGAAACGTGCAATAATAACGAACAAATACGTGTATTAAATCAAATGTTAAGAGAACTGCTTTTAGCACAAAGCAGTGATTGGGCATTTTTAATGACAACTCAAACAGCCACACAATACAGTGTGAATCGAACCAAAGAGCATATTCATAATTTTCATACCCTAAAAGCAATGTTAGATGATAATAAACTAAATTTTGATATACTCACGCAACTTGAATATAAAAATTCGATATTTGATTTTATAGACTACAAGATATTTTTAGGAGAACAGCGCACGTATGATTGAAATATTTAACACCATCAGTAACATTGCAAAAAATTTAGAGAAAAACGTCTTTGTAAATTGCCAAAACTTTATTAAACCAGAGTTGAGCAATGAACAAATTCATCAAAATGTCTACCAATATTGTTCAAACGTTATTGAAAAAGAGTTTAGCTTATCAAAAAGCGTTAAAGCCGTTGTGGGCAAAGACCGAAAAGGTTTAGACGCTAAACGACAACGAACATTTCGAAAAAAAATCAATGAAAATGGAAAATTCTTAATCAGTTATGTGGCAATAGATAATGTCGATTTACTTGATGTTAATTTCTCTTTGGGAACGATTTTTGGGGTCTATTTAAACAATTTTGAAGCCGATTCTTTAAAAGCAGCCATTTATATCACCTATGGACCTACGTTTCAATTAATTTTTGCTTCAAAAGATGAAGGGGTCAAATGTTTTTCATTTGAACACGGAGAGTTTGTTCAAAAAGAGTCTTTAGTGTTAAAAGACAAAGGCAATATTAACTCCCCTGCAGGTGATATGAAAACATACAGCCGTGAACACAAAGAGCTTATACAAAGCTTTTTTGATGAGGGGTATCGGCTTAGAATGAGTGATTCGTTGTGTTTGGATACGCACCAAATTTTGTTTAAGCGAGGAGGAATTTACTCTTCTCCTAAAACACAAAAAGATCCTCATGGAAAGTTAGAAGTTATTTTTGAAGCATTCCCTATGGCATTTATTATTGAAGCCGCACAAGGAAGTGCGATTGATGGGCAAAAACGGATTTTAGACATTAAAAGCCCCACGATACATCAAAAAACCCCAATTTATTTTGGATCAAAAAAAGAGATTGCCAGAGTTTTCAGCAAGCTGAAATAGTAAGTGACGAGTAACAAGTGACAAGAGAATAGTTACTCGTCACTTTTTATAAGCAATTGGATCAACCGCATTAGCCACTTTAAATCCATTGAGTCGCAATCGGCAACTGTCACACACTCCACACGCCTCTTTTTCTTCTTTGTAGCAACTCCATGTATGATGTAAAGGAACATTGAGTTCCAATGATTTTTTGACAATGTCTGATTTCATAAGATGAACCAACGGTGTCTTAATTTCAATGTGTGTGGTCTCTTTTGTTCCTTGATTAATTGCCTCTTCCATTTTTTCAATAAAAGAGTCTGTGCAATCGGGATAACCACTGCTGTCCTCTTCTACGACACCAATAAACAATGCCGTGGCTTCTTCTTTTTCAGCAATGGCTGCAGCAATGGAGAGGAAAATACCATTTCTAAAAGGAACATAGGTAATAGGAACCCCTGGTTTTACCCCATCAACGGGAACATCAATGGTTGAATCGGTTAGGGCACTTGCTCCAATTTGAGTAAAAAAAGGGATATCAATCTCATACTTTTGTTGAACATTTAAATCTTCACAAATCGCTCGAAAGGCTTCAAGCTCTTTTTGTTGGGTTCGTTGTCCGTAGTTAAAATGAACACCAATGAGTTCATAGCCCTCATTTTTTGCGATATATGCACTCAGTGTTGAGTCCATACCTCCACTTAAAATACATAATGCCTTTTTATTCATACGTTAAAAAATCCTTTAATTCATTGTTGAAAAATGCCCAATTTATAGGTAAAATTTTGACCTTTTTATCTTTTTTAAGCTGTTCTACGTTTTCATCTAAAACAATCATACTGTTACAATGCGTTAAAACATTGACCATACCTGGACTTCTTTTGGCTGAAGGTGCAAAATATTCACCATCAAAATAACCTGGAATAATGGTAATACGACCGGCTTTATTTTTTAAGGTTTCGTTGATTTTTCCCACAATAAAATGGGGATAAAACTCCGAAGAACCTTTGAGTTTTTGTAATAAGAGTGTGCCAAAAAGTTCAAAAATCAACCCACATGCCAATGGATTTCCAGGCAGATTTAAAATAAGCGTAGTGTTAATCTTGCCAAAAATGGTGGGTTTTCCGGGTTTGATTAAAATGCCTTCAAAAAGTGTTTCAAAGCCTAAGGCATCAAACGCTTCTTTGGTAAAATCGGCTTCACCTACCGAAACGCCACCTGTGGTGATGATTAAATCAGCACCCAGTGCATTTTGAATACTGATTTTTAAGGATTCAACGGTATCTTGGGCTTGACCAATAAAATCGACATCACAATTAAACTCTTGACATCGTGCAATCAAAGTGGGGGTATTGGAGTTATAAATCTGATATGACTCAATCTTTTCATAATGCAATTTCAACTCTTCCCCTGAAGCAAAAACAACCACTTTGGGTTTTTTATAGACCTTTAAATGGGTGATACCTTGAGAAGCCAGTAGGGTGATTTTGGAGAAATTAATGGTTTGCCCGGTTTGTAGAATAGGTGAGCCCAGTTGTATGTCTTCTCCAATGTAACGTATGTGTTGGTTTTGTTTAATATTTTTGGGCAGGGTTACTTCATTGTCATTGCAAAGCATTGCGTCCTCAAAAGGAATAACAGCCGTACAATTTTCAGGAATTTTAGCTCCCGTCATAATTTTGACGCATTCATTTTCTTTTAAGATGATCTCTTTATCATCGCCTGCAAAAATAGTATCCGTGATACGTAGAGTTTTCCCGGCTTCTTCAAAGCGTGTAGCGTATCCATCCATAGCCGAGTTGTCAAATTTAGGTAAATAGTATTGAGCAAAACAGTTTTGTGCAGCAATCTTGCCTAAAGCATTTTCCAACGGTACAATTTCAAATCCAATTTGAGGAACATTATTAATGATAGTCTCTATAGCGGTATTTAACGTAACAGCCATAATAATCCTTTTTAAGCGTAAAACGGCAAATGAGTATTATGCTTAGTTTCTATTTCAATTTGGTATAATACCAAAATTTTTTAATAAAGAGATAAACACATGGACATAATGCAAGACTCAATTACCACACACATTTACGCAATATTTTTCTTTTTGGCCATTATGTTATTTAATTTATACTCAGTGTATACACAAAAAGAGTTTATGCTTTTAGCCAAACGACTCAAACTGATGACACCTATTTATCATTTGAGCAATGCTATTATTATTTATACAGGAGCAATTATTGCTGCGTATCGACATACTTTTAGTTTTGCGATGGCAATTATGATTGCGGCTTCAATTTTTTTAATGGTGATTGAAATAAAGCGGTATAAAAAACAACGGGTCATTAAATCAACCGATACGGCGTTGCAAGAGGCGTTTTATATCTATGCGAAAAAAATCTATACCATTGAGATTATGGTATTGGTTGTTGTTTATATGATTTCTAAGGTGTTATAATGCAGTTTGTCTATCATGAACAAAGTGGAAACAGTGTATTACACATTGAAGATGAACTCTATAAGTATTTGATAAAAGTCAGAAGGCATACTCTTCAAGAAAGCATTTTTTTTCGAAATCTCAAAGAGAATAATCTCTATGAATACAAAATTGAATCAATTTCTAAAAAGAGTGCGTTATTACATTTGGTGCATCAAGAGACTCAAAGAACAGAAAATGACCAAAATATTCATTTGGCATGGTGTGTGGTCGATACTAAAACCATCGAAAAAGAGCTTCCTTCTTTAAATGAATTGGGTGTAAAAAAAATCTCTTTTGTGTATGCGGATTATTCTCAAAAGAATTTTAAACTCAATTTCGAAAAATACACTAAAATTTTGATTAACTCCTGCCAACAATGTGGACGAAGTTCTTTAATGGAGTTTGAAGTGTTTAAAAGTGTGGATGAGTTTTTAAAGACCTACCCCAAAAGTTTTATGTTTAATTTTAGTTCAACACATTTGGAGGCAAATTTAGGGATTCAAACCATTATAATAGGGTGTGAAGGTGGATTTTCAAAACGAGAAGTTGAATTGTTTGATGCTTCTAAAATCGTTGGAGTAAAGAGTAATTTAATTTTACGCAGTGAAACGGCGGTAACTGTAGTTGCATCAAAATTATTGGTGTAAGCTAACACATAATTAACAATTCTTTTTTATACTTTCAATGAACCAAACAACACATTGTAGATAAATACCCTCCTAAGTTTTATCTATGTATGACTGAAACCATTAAATACCTTTTGGTTTCAGTTTATATCCTCTGTTTTTTTGAGAAGAGATTAAATCCGCACCAACAATTTTTCGAAGATTCCAAATATGATAACGAATGACATCCAATTTTGATTCACTGTTACTTGGATATACATTTTTTTCCAACTCTTCCTTTGATACAAAATCCCCTCTTTTTTTAATTAAATAATCCAAAATATCTAATGTTTTTGTTTCAATTGGAACAAGTATGTTCTTCAAGTATAATTCTTTATTAAAAATATTATAACGTAGTGTTTCAGTCAAAAAAATGGAGTGTTGATATGTTCGATAACTTCGTTTAATCAAGGATTTTATACGTAAAATAAGTTCATCAATGTCAGTTGTTTTATTTAAAAAACCATCGCAACCACTTTTAAAAGATTTGATGGCACTGTTCGGAATTGAAGTTAAAACCAAACGCATGGTTTGATCTTCATATTTATTGAGGATTTTTAGAATTTCATAACCATCTATGTGAGGTACATTAATATCTAAAATGTATAAATCATAGATATGATTAAAAACTTTATCTAAAAACTCTTCACCATTACAGCAAGTATCAATATAAAATCTTTCTTCTTCCAGTAAATCTTTGATGGTTTCTTGGTACAAGAGATCATCTTCAAGAAACAGTATCTTAATACCACGCATAAGGGATTCTCCAATAATAAAAATGCCAAAGAGATTCTCTTTGGCATACGAAAATTGTAATGAGTATTAAAGAATGTTTGCAAATAAAATTGACATTCCCCATCCAAAATAAATCACCATCCATATCACCATAATACCAAGAGTATAATTGCCCAATTTTGTCACTATTATATCTTTTGAACCATCAAAAACTCCTTGGTTTTTACCCACTTTCCAAGCCATGGTCAATAACCAAGCGACACCAACTCCTCCTAAAACTAAAAAGGTCAGTAAGAACATGATAATGGTTGGAATTTCCAAATTAACGGGATATTCATAAATGCTGTATCCCAAATTTGCCATGATATCAAACCGAATCAGTTCTCTCATGGCAGAAATTAATAAAGCCACTACAACTAATACGCCCGTTGTAATATAGCTGTTACTGTTTTTTGCTACCATTAACAATAAAATTACAACACCTACAATAATTGCCAAGGACAAAGGATGGAGTAAATACTCAATTTGTAACATCCAAGCAACAAAACAAAGGGCACTGATAATCAATCCAATGACTCCTATTTTTGTCCCAAGAGAGGCTGTGTATTCAATAAATTTAGGACTAAAATCTTCTTTAGTACTTAAAAATCGACTGTAATTTTGTAAAAATATTCCCACAACAGGAATGGCTAAACTCACCATAAATGCCAATCGAATAAGATCCATATTAAATGTCCAACCACTGTTATCGACAACTCCATTGGGTGCATACATATTCATCCACTCATTGGGCATAATGGAAGTGACGGCAAAATTGTGCATTAACAATCCTGAAAATACCAAAAGAGCAAAAGAGATAATACCAATAAGTTTTCCCCCTCCTTCATCTTTTTTATTGGCATAGTAGTACCAATAATACATGATATAAGCTACGATTAACGCATAAATAAAGATAAATACCCACATACCAGAAAGGGTATTTGCAACATACCAATTGGGGTCATAAATCACTTGAGTAAACAGTAGGGGTGCTACTCCTAATACAATAAGGATTGAGATACTTATTTTCCCTGTTTGAATTAAATGGGGCGTTAACCGTTTCCAATGAGAATCGTGTTTTTGGCTAAAGGTTCCAAAAAGTGATAAACCCATTGTTCCAAGGGCTAATAAAACAAATGCTGCATGTAAAGCCCATGTTAAAACATACAATGCTTGAAATACGACAGGATAAAAAGGTACCCCAGCAGGGTCTCTTAATGCTAATAATACTGATGCGTCCATAATAATTTCTCCTTAATATTTCAATGATGCAAGATATTCAGCTATTGCATCCGTTTCGTGTTCGGGTAATGAAAGAGAAGGCATGTATGACATTCCACCATTGCCAATGGCATATAAAATCGCTTTTACTCCCTCTTTATCCATACCCACTAAGCGATCTTTTAAAGGGCGGTATTTACCACTATTTTCTAAAGAATGACAGTTAGAACATGCCATTTTTGTTAGCAGTTCTCCTGCTTGAAGTTTGTTCTCTTCGGTGATAACTTTTAAATTTTCTGGTACAAAAGGATTGACTTGTAATAGCCCTTTTTCGGCTATAATAGGAAGTTCACTTTTAATATTTTTACCGGGAACATCTCGGCTAATAATTTGATTTGAATAGATATATTGACCAGCAACATACGGTTTTCTCATCGATTCTCTGAGTTTTTCACCTGGCCAAATTCCACCAATTAAGATGACGAAAATCATTACACCAGCAAGAGGAGTACTGATATAATTAGGTTTTATAATGGCTATTAAAAAATAGAGTGAAAATATTATGGTAATAAGAATTCTATTTTGAATCACCTCTTCTTTGGTAATATTAAATACCGCATGAGCATTATCGGGCAGTGTTCCCATATACCACATAAAAAAGAAGAGTACTAAAAAGCCACCCAACATACTGATGTAACCCATTTTTTTAGTCAGTTCATTGGATAATGCTGCATTGTCTTTTTTTATGGCACTTGATATAAGAAGACCAATAACTCCTGAAAGCATAATCATAAAACCAATTCGTAAAAACATATGTGGAAAGGTATTGGTACCAAAAAAGGCATCACTGGCACTTCCTGTAACATAATACGCTTGTGTTCCTGGCCACATCATAAAACTGATGATTCCAATGATAAGTGCCAATGTACCTACCGATGCAAGAGCAAATGAAAAAGTGAGTTTAAGATGTGTTTTCTTGTCAATTTTATCTATAAAATAGACCAAAACAAAGACACCAATAACTTCATAAACAAAAAAGACCCATTCGGTTGCCCATACCCATACAAAATTGTGGATTAAAGCACTAATACCTCTTGGACTTGCAGCAGTTGCGGTGTACCAAATACCTGGTCCTGTGATTGAACCTATGACATAGGAAAAAATCAACAAGAACATACCGTATTTTTTCATATACGGATATAAATCCGATCGATTCTCTTTATACGCTTTGTAAGCCAAAAATGCGAAAAGCATTGCAGCACCAACGGAAGTATGTGATGCTAAGATATGAATGGTACCTGTTATACCCATCATCCAAGCACTTCCGTATTCTGGAAAATCAAACAATGGAAATTGCCCTATAATATCCATGAAGCCTCCTTTTATAAATTAGAGTGCTATTTTAATGCTATTTTGTTAATTATATGTTAGTTAGATTTAGAAAGTTTAATTTAAGAATATAAAGACTAAATGAATTAGTCTTTATATTAAGTATGAAGCTAAAAGAGTTACCAGTTTCTTACAATGGCATGACAGCTTGAACATGCATTTAAGATATCAGAGTACGCATTTGATGCTTTGATGTACGCTTTTTCTTCTAAGTTTAAACTTAAAACATTAACGTCTAAAGCAATTCTTTTAGATACATTTGAAGCGTGATTGGCTAAATGTTTTTTTTCTGCTGGAAGGTATTGTGCAATAAGTTCTTTTTTAGAAAAAAGGGCATTTCCTTCATTAACAAGTTTGGTACCATTTTCAATCAATTTAACATTGTTATTTAAAAATCCTTGTTGAATTTGAGTCATTCCCTCTTCCATCATTGACATTGATTTTTGCATAACATCTTGTGCATTAGCAAGGCTTACGCTTAAAAGACCAGCTGCTAATAGTTTTACTATTTTCATATATTCTCCTCCTGAAGTTAAGAGATATGCTTAGTGCATATCTCTCCATTGTTTAGATTTCCATAACCATGCAAAGATTGCAAAAATAACTAAGTAAATTAAGAATTTTGGTCCTAATGCTTCTCTTTCAGGCTTTTTAGAATCTCCAACTTCTTGCATATATGTTACAACTTGATTTTCAGCTTCTTGCGTTAAACCAACTCTTGGCATAGCAGTCCCTTCTAAATGTTTTTGAGGGTCGTTGATAAATTCATGTAAATATGAAGTACTTCGACTTCTGATATATTGAGATAAATCAGGTGGAATTTTCCCCATATATGATTTTATATTTTCAACAGGCGTAAATGCTGCCATAGTGCCATTTTGCATGTCACCGTATTTAATACCATGACATCGTTGACACGCATCTGTAAATACCTCTTTATTGCTCATAGTTTCAGGGGCAATTGATTGTAAATACGCCACCATATCAGCAATTTCTTGTGCTTCCATCCAACCATATCCTGGCATTGGGTGAACTCGACCGTCTTCAAATTTATGACCTACTTTTGAAGCGGCTGCAGGGTCTTTAATAAACGCGGCTAAATAATCGGCATTGTATATTTTCCCTGCACTTCCTAAATCTGGCGGTACAACACCGTATGCTGCAGCGCTGCTAGCATCGTCCATTATTTGTGGAAAACCTTGTGACTCAATTGAGTGACACGCAGTACAATTGGCTTGAACCAATGTTGCACCGTTTTCAACATTACCTTGAGTTCCTTTTAAACCATCAACATCTTTGAAAGTATAATCAGGTGCATCAACGTGTGGGTGCATTTGAGAGTGTGCGAAAGGTTCAACACCCCAGTAAGTAATCAAAGTTAATACGACTACTACGGCTAATATTTTTAATTCTTTCATTATTCACCTCTCTTTTTAGCATCTGATTTAGATACAAATGGTAATGCAACAAATATTAAAATAAATGCTAATGCAGCTACAAATCCAATGTATGCATTTGTACCTGTTGGAGGCAATTTACCCCAAATGGTTAATACAATTAAGTCAATCATTAAAATCCAGAACCAAATAAAGAATTTAGGTCTTCTGTGCGCAGGTAAGATTTTTGGATCTCTGTCTAACCAAGGTAATACTAAGAAAATAGCATTGGCAAAACCAAATGCAGCTAATCCAATATCAAAGGCTTTAATAGGACCAACATCAAAGAAGAAACCTCTTAATACTTCATATGACCATAAGAAATACCACTCTGGGTAGATGTGTGCAGGTGTAACCATGTTATCTGCTGGATCAAAGTTTACGGGATCCATTGCAAAGTTATAATGGAAGAATACCAAATAGAAATAGAAAATTAAGAAGATTCCCAGTACCGCTAAATCTTTAGAGATAAATACTGGCCAAAAAGGAATCACTTGAGACTCTTTTTTGTTTCCACTTAAGTATTTTTCAGCTTCAGCATCGAAATCAACTTCATCAGAATCTTGGTTATTAACGTGTGGAATTCTTAATGTATAGAAGTGTAATCCAATAAGACCCATGATAACAATGGGTAATAAGAATACGTGTAACATAAAGAATCGTGTTAATGTCGCATCAGCAACGTTAAAATCCCCTCTGATCCATACAACAAGTGCATCACCAATAACAGGTACTCCACCAAAAAGATTGGTAATAACCATAGCTGCCCAATAAGACATTTGTCCCCAAGGTAACATATATCCAGAGAATCCAGCTGCACTGAATGTCATAAATAATAACATACCAGAAATCCAAATCATCTCTC
The DNA here is from genome assembly GCA_002382325.1 of Epsilonproteobacteria bacterium UBA4036. Taxonomy (GTDB): domain Bacteria; phylum Campylobacterota; class Campylobacteria; order Campylobacterales; family Arcobacteraceae; genus Marinarcus. The sequence continues at coordinate 134,451 of DGAG01000012.1, read as the reverse complement.
GACCTTGTTTATAAGAACCGTAATAAATTCCTGTAAACATGTGGATATAAATGATTAAGAAAATTACCGATGCCGCAACTCCATGCATATGTCTAAAGAGCCAACCAAAAGCCACTTCTTGCATAATTGTATAGTTTACAGAATCAAATGCTAAATTCACATCGGGTTTGTAATACATCATTAAGAAAATTCCAGAAATAACTAAAATACCAAAAGTTGTTGCTAGAAGAACACCCATTGCCCATAAAAAGTTAATATTTTTTGGAATCCAATACTCTGTCATCATAACTTTGTTAAGAACAGTAGTATTTAATCGTTGATCTAACCACTCTCCTACAGAGTTTGCTTTTTCAATTTTTGCCATAGTTCCCTCCTAAGCTTGTGCTGTTAAAAATTCAGCAATTTTTTTGTATTCAGGACCTTCGTTACCTAAAACGATTGTGGTTCCGTTTACTTCAAAAGGAGGCAAATCTAAAGGTCTTGGAGGAGGTCCGAATGTTTGTTTTCCACTTGCATCAAACTCCCCACCATGACATGCGCATTTCCATACATCTTTTTTCCACGCAGGAATACAACCTAAGTGAGTACAAAGACCAATGGCAACAGTAAATCTGTCATCACCAACTACTAAATCCCTATCCGAATTCTCCATATCAGCCGTTTTTTTAAGAACAAAAATTGGCTTTCCTCTCCATGTAAATGTTTCTGGGCTACCTGCTTTTAAAGGAGCTAAATCAATTGTTGTAAATCCACCAGCTAATACGCTTGGAAGCGGATCCCAGGCTTGTTTCATACCAACAAGAGAAGCAGCACCACCTACTGCGGCAACAGCAGCAAATGAGTAACCGAGAAAATCCCGTCTATTTGTATTGTTAGACATTTATCTCTTCCTTATTTTAAAATAAAATCTACACATTATATTTTATTTTTACTTAAAAAATTATGACTTTAGTCAAGATAAGAAATGATTATAATTAAAGTGAGTAAAAATTACACTATTGAGAGGGTAAGAATTATCAAGAAGTGGCTCTCTTCTTGATAATTAAGGGCTTAGTTTTGAATAAAATTTATAATCTCTTTTTCAATATTTTCTTTATTGATTACATTTTTGTGTATAACTGTTGAACCAAATAAGTCTTGTACACTTTTTGTTATTTTAGTGTCACATATTTGGGCAATTTCTTGAAGAGCTTCTTTATCGTGATAACGTTCTTGATTTTGTTTAATCGCATTTAACACCGTTGGAGAAAACTTAGTCCATTCTGCTGTTGAGTACATAACGGCTTTTAATGGTTTTGTTTTTAATGTTTCATACGCTTTTAAACACGTTGCTGTATGTGGGTCCATTAAATAATTATTATTCATGTATTCTTTGATTTTATCTAATCCATAGGCATCATTTGAATAAACGGCACTGAAGATGGATTGGATTTTTGATTTTTCATCTTGAGTCAGAGTGAAAATCTGTTTTTCATTTAAATCATCCATCAGTTCTTTGGTGCGTACTGCCCCAAAGAGGTCAAACAAGACTCGCTCGATATTGGATGATTTTAAAATATCCATCGCAGGAGATTTGGTTAAAATCAACTCTTTGCCTCGAATATCATAAACACCGTCATTAATCCATTGCGTTAAAATATTGTTTTCATTGGAAGCAATTAAAATTTTCTCAATAGGAATACCCATTTTTTGAGCATAATAACCGCCTAAAGCGTTACCAAAGTTTCCACTGGGAACGATAAGATAAATTTTTTCACCTAAAGTGATTTCACCTTGTTTTAACAGTTCAATATAGGAGTGAATATGATAAACAATTTGAAAAATGATTCGTCCAAAATTAACAGAATTTGCCGCACTGAGCTTAATGCCATGCTTGTTTAACTCTTCTTTAAATGTAACAGAACTTAACAGATTTTTTAACGCCGCTTGAGCATCGTCAAAATTTCCATGAATACCAATGACTTTTAAATTTTTTCCATCTTCGCAGACCATTTGAAGTCGTTGTACATCGCTTGTTCCACCACTGGGATACAAACACGCCACTTTGATGCCCTCTTTGTTTTTAAAGGTATTAAGTGCAGCAGGTCCAGTATCTCCCGATGTGGCAGCAAGTATGAGATAATTCTCTTTTTGTTTTTTTGCCAAATAAGCCAAAATAGAACCAAAAGGTTGCAATGCCATATCTTTAAAGGCGCGAGTAGGTCCATGATATTGCTCTTGAACAAATAAATCCTCTTTGAGTTTAACCACGGGGCAGGGGTCATTGGGATTATCAAAGGCATCGTACAAATCAACAGCAGTTTGAATGGCTTGATCCTCTATATCAATTTCAAATCGTTTGAGCAAATCAAATGCCAACGCTTTATAAGAAGAGGTTAAATGTGTTTGTACAAAATCCAATCCCAAATGGGGCAATTCTTTGGGAACATAAAGTCCCCCAAATGAAGCACTGGGATTTAAAATGGCTTGTGAAAAAGTGACTTCAAGAGCGTTTTTGCCATCATTTCCTCGAGTTTCTATAAAATTCATACTGTTATTCCTTATATCTCATCGTTTAATAATTTTTCCATATCAATACCATTGTTGGGATTGTCTTTTCGCACAAATTGTGTTCCAATACCATCGCTGGTAAAAAGCTCTAATAAAATAGAGTGTTCAACGCGTCCATCAATAATATGCGCTTTATTCACACCGCCATAAATGGCCTCCAAACATGAATCCACTTTGGGAATCATCCCGCCACTGATGGTGCCATCTTTTTTATACGCTTCAACCATATCTTTATCAAGTGAATTAATCAGATTTTTCTCTTTGTCTAATACGCCTACAATATCGGTTAAGAAAAGCACTTTTTGCGCACCTATGGCACCTGCAATTTTTGAGGCTGCTTCATCGGCATTGATATTAAAACCAGGGTGATTAGGTTCAGCACTGTCAGCAATAGGAGCAATAACAGGCACAAACCCTTCTTTGATGAGATTATTAATCATTTTGGCATTGACTTTTGTCACCACACCTGTGTAACCAAATTTGCCGTCATCTTTGGGTTGGGCTTCAATAATAGAAGAGTCTTTCCCTGAAATCCCAATCGCTTTGGCACCATGATGGTTTAATAAAGAGGTAATATTTTTATTGATTTCACCGCTGAGTACCATTTCAACGACACGCATACTCTCTCCACACGTGACTCGATGACCATCGACAAACTCTGAATGAATTTCAAGCTTTCCTAGTAGTTCTGAAATTCTTGCTCCTCCGCCATGAACAATCACCGGTTTAATCCCCACTAAACATAACAAAGCAATATCTTGTGCAAATTTCTCTTTCAAATCCGGACTCGTTTGCGCAGAACCCCCATATTTAATCACAATGGTTTTGCCATAAAACTTTTTAATATAAGGAATGGCATCAAGAAGTGTTTGAACAGTACTGTGTTTTTTTTGCATTAATTTATGCCTTTATTTTAAATAATGGGCAATTATACTCAAAAAAATCTTTTTATTTTATAATAGGTTTTTATATTGATTGCTATCAATGTAATTTCATAGAAAAAGCGTGTAAGATAACAAAAATTAAATAGGAGTTCATATGAGTTTACTGCCCAATGATGCCAAAAAGATTGAAGTTGCGGGTGCAACACTGGATTTTTTTCAATATGAAAAAGAGAATATTACGTATTTCTTTTTTGATTCTTCCATGACAGGACCACCCGAACCTATGGTAAATGCAATGGCTGGATTACGTCTTTTGGATGCAAAAAATAAAAAATTGGTGATGCTTAATCATAAAACACCCGGAGGATTGTTTGCCAAAATTGGTGAAAATTTTGATTTTGAAATTCAAGAATTAGAAGATGGACGCTCACTTGTAACCTTTGGTTTTAAAGAGGGTGCCAGTTTAAATGCCGATTTAAATCAGACAAGTTGCGGTTAATCCCACTTAAGACAACCTATGTTTAACATATCCAAAGAGTTCGCTCCTCCTTTTAAATTGATTGTTCCTTATTTTATTATGGGAGTGATTTTTTATGCCCTTTGTATGGGAACCCTTTTTTTATTTGATGGGTCTATGTTGAGTTATGAATATATTTCCATCAAGGCTTGGGTACATCTGTTTTTATTGGGATTTGTGATTTTTATTATTGTTGGAGCGATGGCACAACTTATTCCTGTTGTACTGGAAATTGGACATTATAGCGTTGAGTTATTTTATATTATTTTTCCCATTTTAACGCTGGGATTGGTATTGTTATTAAGTGGATTTGTTATAGACAGCACTATTTTGCCCTATGGTGGAAGCTTTGTTTTTGTCGGATTTGCTCTTTATTTAATCAATTTATTTATGACACTTAAGCGAGTAAAGAAGTTTACTTTGGTGGTTAAAAGTGTGATAATAGCCAATCTTTTTTTAGCCATAGGATTGATTTTGGGCATTATGATGGCATTAAACTATGCAGGGATGATTCATATTGAGATTTCGCTATTTTTAAAAGCTCATGTTTATTTGCTTATTTGCGGATATATTACGCTTACGGTTATGGGGATTTCACTCATACTTGTACCCATGTTTGGATTATCACACGGATTCAATGACCAAAGTATTGTTTTAGCCATTTATTTACTAAGCAGTTCGGTGCTTATTGTTGTGGTAGCTTCTTTTTTCAAACTCGCTTTTTTTGAGTATTTTGGTTATTTTATTACGGTGGTAGCATATCTTTTATACGTCTATCAAATGGCAATTATTTACAAAAACAGAGCCAGAAAAGAGAGTGATATTTGGTCAAAATCAATGATCTTTGCGTTTATTTGCTTGGTTTTTTCACTCTTTTTTATCGTAGCATACTTTATCAAACCCAACCAAGCGTATCTTTTGGTGTCGGGGTTTCTGTTTTTTGTGGGATTTTTGGGCTTTATTATCACGGCACATTTGTATAAGATTGTTCCTTTTTTGGTTTGGTTTCATCGTTTTTCACCCTTAGTTGGAAAACAAAAAGTGCCCATGATGGCAGATATGGTACCTAAGAAAAGTGCCCATTTTCAATTTGTTTTTACAAGTGTAGGAACACTTTTTTGTACGCTATCTTTGCTGTTTAGTCAAGATGTGTTATTAAAAGCAGGGGCTTCTTTTTTAGTCATTGGTATGATGTATTTAATAGGAAGTTTGTATTATATGTTGAATTTTAAAGGAAAATAAAATGGTAACAAAAGAAGAGATATTTAAAGAATTAGAAACAGTTATTGACCCAGAAGTAGGGTTTAATTTGGTCGAAATGGGATTAATTTACGATGCCGTTTGCAATGAAAAAGGCGAAGCCAAAGTGACCATGACGCTTTCAACCCAAGCGTGTCCGTTGCACCAAATGATTGTACAATGGGTTGAACTAGCCGCGTTAAAAGTCAAAGGGGTAGAAAGCTGTGAAGTAGAGTTGGTGTGGGAACCCGCTTGGAATATCACCATGGCAGAAGAGCATGTAAAAAAGGCGTTGATGGGTGGTTGATAAACATCTCAAAAGAGATGTTTATTTAGTATTTTTCATCGATATTACTGTTTTTGAGTAACTCTTTGTTAAATAATACCACTTTGTTTCTTCCTGAATGTTTGGCATCATACAGTGAAATATCGGCATATTTGACACACTCCCAAAAGTTTTCGGTGTGAGTTGGGAATAATGATGCTCCAATACTGATGGTTTTACTAAAAGAGATGTTATTTTTAGTGATTTGTTTTTGTGAAAATGCCACTCGAATTTTTTCAGCAATTTGAACCACATACTCCTCTTCACAGTGATACAATAAAATCATAAACTCTTCTCCTCCATAACGTACAGCTATATCGGAGCTTCTGATATTTTCTTTTAGCGTTTGAGCGATAACTTTAATGGCTTCATCTCCCACATCATGTCCATAGGTATCATTGACCATTTTAAAGTAGTCAATGTCAATCATTAAAATACCGTATTTGATGTTATTTCGTTTGGATTGAGCAACGATGGTTTGTACGGATTCTTCTAAGAATTTTCGATTAAACAGACCGGTTAATCCATCGGTTCGGGCAGATTTTTCTAAAATGTGCATCAATTTTTTGGTCACAATTTCAGGTTTTGCTGTGTTGATATAATCATCAATAATAGGAATTTGCTCACGTAATTGATTTAACGCCTCTTTGTCCTTAGCTGTCATGGTAATAATGATATCTAAGTCATGTGAAATTGTGTATGGAATACATAAATACTCTACATCTTTGACCTTTAATTTATCACAAATCTCATCAAATTGACAAGAGTTAGTAATGGTATTGGTGCGATTGGCTCGACAACACTCATGGGGATTACAGTGTAAATCTTTTTCACAAATGACTTTTATTTCATTGGTGATTTTATCGGCTTCTAAAATATTAAAGTGTTCAATATGCAGTTTGTGTTCAAGTACATAAGAAATTCGTTTATAAATATCTTCTATTTTTTCATCGTGTTCAATGGTTTTTCGAAATTTATACACACACGATAGATTTGCCACGGCATCGTTGACATTAATAAGAGGATCTTGTGAGACGGTACTTTTTTTAGATAAAAAGACGGAAATCTCTTTTTCAATGTTGTTCAGGGTATTTTCTAATTTATCCAAAAAGCTGTTAATCCATTGAGAGACTTCTTCTCCCTCTTTGGAGTGATTTTTTTCCAATCGTGTGGAGTATTCTCCTTTGTGTGCACGTTTCATTACACTTTTTATGGAGTCAAAAAGAGTCAAAAAGGGGTTTAAAACTTTGTTAATGATATATAAAATTAAAAGCGTTAAAATCAAAGCAATAATAGCGGTATTGCCCACGGTATTGATACCCACTTGTTTGACATCATCCATGGTCATAGAAATAGAAATCGCACCTAAAACATCGCCTTCTTTTGAAGTATGACACTCAATGCAATTAATGGCCCCTTTGGATGAACTGATATAAGGAATCGTAATTCTAAAATTACTTGCTCCAAATAAGTTTTCGTTGACCACTTTTTGCTCTGTGGCAGTTTCTAAGACTTTTTGATCAATTTCATCGCGTAACTCTTCATTGTTTAATCCTTTTCCGTATTGTTCAATAACCGCAGGTGAACGTACCAACCAAATATCATCTATATCTTCAAGTGTTCCAATTTGTTCTAAAAAGATTTTTCGATTGTCCATTACCCCGTTGACCATATGAGAAGTTAAGGAGTGTTTGACCACTTCAGCAACAATTTTTGCTTTGCTTTCTATGCTGGTTAAACCATAATTTCTGAAGTTGTATATGACATTGGAAATAAGTAAAACAAAAAGAAACGACATAATAGCGATGAGTAAAAGAGATATTTTTTTGCTGGTGTCCAACTTGGCTCCTTTAAATTAGGTTAGAGTATTAAAGTATAATAATAATCTAAAAAATATATAATCTAGTATTATAAAAGTAACACTTATAAAAAGAGCTTAAACAAAATTGTAACTTTGGCATAAACAAGTGTAAATCAATAATAATGTAAAATCCCATATGAAAAAATATTTAGCCCTAAAAGCCAGTGCAGGAAGTGGAAAAACTTTTGCCTTGACCGTACGATATATCTCTTTACTGCTGCTTGATGCTAATCCCAATGAGATATTGACATTAACCTTTACCAATAAAGCCGCCAATGAAATGAGTGAACGAATCTATCACACATTGGTACACTTAGGTGAAGATGAAGCCTATTTAGAGGCGATTATGATTCAATCTCAACTTTTAAAAGAGGAGATTTTAAATAAAAAGAGTCAATTAATTCATCGTTTTGTTCATTCCGAAATCTCTATTTTTACCTTAGATAAATTTATCAATAAAATTTTACGAGAATTTTGTGGTTATGTAGGTTTAAGTGATGATTTTACTATTAAACAAGACAATGTCGATGAGTTGAGTTTAAAATTTTTGGAATCTCTTGATGCCAAAGAGTTTGACCGTTTTGTAGAATTTTTTTTATATGAAAATAAAAAATTCAATTCGGTTTTTGATCTTTTTAAACTCTTAATTGAAAAAAATGAACGATTTGAACCTCTTGAAATCAATCAAAGTTTAATTGCCCTACAAGAAGAAGAGATTTTAACCATCGCATTGAAAATTAAAGAGTTTGTTCTAAATGCACCACAAGCTTCTTCTTCTGCTTTGAAAAGTGTCGAGTTTAGTGATTTTGAAACACTTCTTTCAAAAGGTAAAACGTGGCTGATCAAAGAGCGAGCGGCTGATTTTTCCTATTTTAAAAAAATTGCCAATGAGACATTAGAAGAGTATTTTGCCCGCATTAAACTGGAATTAAAACGCTACTATAAATTGCGTTCAAACTTCTCTTTAAACAATTTATTGAAATTATTTTTAACCTTTGAGCATTTTAGAAATCATTATATTAAAACCAAAAATTATTTGGAGTTTAATGATATTTCAAATCTGGTCTATTTGTTGTTGCAAGAAAAAATCGACAAAGAGTTTTTGTATTTTAGACTCGATAGCCAATATACCCATTTGTTGATTGATGAATTTCAAGACACATCGCTGTTACAATATAAAATCTTAGAACCCATAATTGAAGAGATAACCTCAGGATTTGGTACGCAATTTAAGACATTTTTTTATGTGGGTGATACCAAGCAATCGATTTATCGATTTCGAGGAGGCAAACGTGAACTTTTTGATTATGTGGCAAAAAGCTATCCTTCAATTGAAGTTGAAGCGTTGCACACAAATTATCGAAGCGCACAACATATTGTTGAGTTTGTCAATACCGTTTTTCTTAAATTGCCAACGTATGAATATTATGAACAAAAGTACCGAAAACCCAATGGATTTGTTCAAGTTATTGAAGATGAATTTGAAGAAGAAAACAGATTTTCAACTATTTTGCATACGGTTAATAGCTTGTTGCAACAAGGAGTTCATCCCAATGATATTGCAATCTTAACCTATACCAATGACGATGTTTTGAATGTGTACACCTATTTACAAGAAGAGTTACCGCACATTAAAATATCCACAGAAATGACGTCAAAATTGATTAATCAAGCCAATGTTAAAGCCGTGATTAATGCGATTAAATATCTCTATTTTCAAGAAGAAATTTACAAAAGCAATTGCAACGCGTTAATGGGAAACCGTTTGAACACGCCTTTGCCATTAAAAGAGGAGTGGCTGTATTTTAAAATTCCTCATTTGATTAAACAAATTGCACAAACATTAACTTTGATGGATGAAAATGTTATGAGTTTAATTGAAGTTTCCTCTTCTTATTTGCATATTGTTGATTTTATATATGAAATCAATTTTTTAGAAGCCTCTATACAAAATAAAGCACAATTGGGGATTCAAATATTGACGATATTTAAATCCAAAGGTTTAGAGTTTGAAACGGTTATTTTGCTTGACCGTATAAAACGAAAAAACAGTGATAAATCGTCATTGTTATTTGAGTACGATGCCATTGATTTAAAAAATATTTACTATAAAACGCCCAATTTGGAAAATTTTGATGAAGCGTATTATAACGCTTTACAAAAAGAGAAAGCCTTGAGTGTAGAAGATGAAATCAATATTTTGTATGTGGCATTAACCCGAGCAAAGAGTAATTTGTTGGTTATAAAAAAAGTTAAAAATTCTGTATTTGATTGTTTGAATCTGACGCCTTTATGTATTGGAACTATAACGATTCAACAAAGAGAGTATGTTGTTGCAAAACAAGTAAAAGCCATTGAGTATACACCACTTAATTTGGGCAAACAAGAGCAAAAAATTGTGCAATCAAAAGAGGAGAACAGCTACTCTTTACATGCCAAATATTTTGGATTGGCAACGCACTATTGTTTAGAAATGATGAAAGCCTTTGATGAAAAGAGTTTAACCTTTGCCCTTGATTTATCAAAAAGTCGATATAACACCTATTTAAGTGCCAGTGATTTTGAAGATATGAAACAAAGAATTTTGCGATTAATTTATCACATCCCATTTCAAGAGATTCTTCATCAAACCACATGGGTCAAAGAACAAGCGCTGATGTATAAAAATGAGATACGAATCATAGATTTATTGGTGTACGATGCAAATAAGTGTTATATTTTTGATTATAAAACCACACAAGAAGAGTTAAATGAACATATCTTTCAAGTGCAACACTATAAAAAAGCCATTAAAGCCATATTGCCAAAGCAAGAAGTTTTAGGGTATATTATCTATTTAAAACAAGAAGAGCTCTTTATAAAAGAGGTATAGCTTCGTGAACAAAATATCGAATAGAAGCAAACCCTTTGGCTTTGGCTTTTCGTATTTTTTTAATCTCTTCCTCGTTGATAATCCCACCCAATGCAATAATATCAATATCATAAAGCATGGTGGCCTCTTTTAACAAATCAATGCCTTTGGCTTGTCCTTTATTGGGGGTATCAAAAATGGGAGAAAAGGTTACGGCATTGGCATGTAAGTTTTGAGCTTTTTTGATTTCATCAAAACTGTGGCAAGAGATAATTACAAAAAGATTTTGAGCTTTGGCTTCTAAGATTTTATCAAACTGCAAAGAGGTCAGATGAACGCCAGTAGCTCCAAGCTTAGAGGCCAATTCATAATCAGAGTTAAGTAAAATTGTCTCCACTGCAAAATCTTCACACGTTTGAACAAAAATTTTTGCCAACTCTTCAAAATTACTGGATGTTTTATCTCTAAAACACGCCATATTAACTTTAGTGGCGTCAAGTGCTTTAATGAGTTTTTCTCTGAATCGTTTGGGGTCGTTGGTGTAGTATTTTGGATCAGTAATTAAGTACGATACAAATTCATTCTCCACAAAAAATCCTTTTAAAGTTGATCGGTTATTTTATACTAAGTTGGTTTGAATTAGGGTAAAAGAGATAAAAAAAGGGAGTAAAGCAATACTTTACTCCCTTTGAGATAATGTAAAATTATTTACGTTTTTAGTGATGATCCTCTTCTGCCATCATAACAGAACCTGCGATATACACATAGGTTAAGATAGAGAAAATAAAGGCTTGTAAGAAACCAAATGCAGTTAATAAAAAGAAACCTGGAAGTGGTAATAACCAAGGCACTAACATTAAAAGAACCATTAAGAACATATCATCTCCTCGAATTGATCCAAAAAGTCGAAATGACAATGAAATAATTCTTGAAATGTGAGAAATGATTTCAATAGGGAACATTAAAGGAGCAAGAACTGGCATTGGTCCCATGAAATGTTTGAAATAATTAACAAATCCATTTAATTTAATCCCAACATAGTTATAGTAAATAAATACGATTAATGCTAATGATAACGTAAAGTTGATGTTACTTGTAGGCGCTTCAAATCCTGGAATAACTCCAATCATGTTGCTTATAAAAATAACAATAGCCAAGGTTCCAATTAACGGTAAATATCGTCGTGCATTTTTCTCACCCATAGTATCTGCACCCATAGCAATAATTCCACCGATGAATGTTTCCATAACGTTTTGTGAACCTGTTGGTACCAGTTGCATTTTTCTTGTAGCCGCTCTGCTAATCATAAACACAATCGCAATTACTAAAATAAAGTGCGATAATATAATCCATTCTTGTCCGTGCCCACCAATGGCACCTAAGAACGTAAATAATCTACCTTCCATTCTCTTCCTTTTATATTTTTTTATTAATTATTAAGTTACAAGTTGAAATGATATACAAACTTTGCTTATATTTCTTTGAATTTATATCCATTTAAGCTTAGTTGTTCCCTTATGTTACATTGATGTGCTTCCCCTTTGGTTTCAAGGGCTATCGTAACATTGGCCTCACCAAAATCGAGCTTGACCGAATTTCTGTCATAATCAATTTGCACAATATTGGCATCGCACTCTTGAAAAATTGTTGTTAAGTTTTTCAATGAACCGGGTTTGTCAATAAGTGTAACGATTAAATTCATTTTTCGGTTTGATTTGACCAACCCTTTTTCAATAATCAAAGAAAGCATCGTAACATCAATGTTTCCACCGCTTAAAATGGCAACGACCTTTTTGTTTTTAAAGTCAAACTTCTTGTGCATAATTGCTGCAACAGATACCGCACCCGCACCTTCGACGACCAATTTTTGTTTCTCTAATAAAAACAAAATGGCATTGGCGGTTTCATTGTCGCTGACTTCAACAATTTTGTCCACATATTCCATCACATAATTAAGCATTTTAGGCGTAACATCTCTTACAGCAATTCCATCGGCAATGGTTTTAACGGCAACCGAATCAATCGCTTTTTTGGCTTCATAGGATTCTAACATGGCTCTTGCACCACTTGCAACAACCCCAATAATTTTAATGTTGGGATTGAGTGTTTTTGCTGCAATTGCTGTTCCACTGATTAATCCCCCTCCACCAATGGGGACCACTAAAATATCAAAATCATTCATCTCTTCTAAAATATCTAAAGCAATGGTTCCTTGCCCTGCAATGACTTCATTGTCTGCAAAAGGATGCACAAAAACTTTATTGTTCTCTTGGGTATATTTCATCGCTGCAGCGTAGGCTTCGTCGTAGTTTTCGCCTTTTAAGACAACATTGGCATGATACGCTTGAACCCCTCGAACTTTTGTTAAAGGAGTAGCTTCTGGCATAAAAATGGTGGCATCACAACCAAAATGAAGTGCTGAAAAAGCCAAGCCTTGTGCATGGTTTCCTGCACTTGCTGCTACCACTCCTGCTTCTCTTTGCTCTTGAGTTAAGGAAGCCACTTTGTTAAAAGCGCCTCGAATTTTAAAGCTCCCCGTAATTTGTAAATTCTCTTTTTTTAAATAAATTTGGGCTTGAACTTCTTTGCTTAAATTGGGAGCAAAGGTTAACGGGGTGTTTTGAATAATCTCATTGAGATTGGCTTTGGCTTTTTTGATGTCATTTAGGGTTATCATGCTATTTTTTCTCATTTTTATTTTTCGTATACTAGCTAAAAATAGGTTGTATCATAATTAAACAGTTAGGATACAGCTATTTTTAGCTTAAAGTGATATTACTTCTCCTTTTTTACAATTTTTACGGCTTCAACCATATTTTTTAAACTCTGTTTTACTTCATCCCATTTTCTGGTTTTTAATCCGCAATCGGGATTAATCCATAATTGCTCTTTGGGTAAAACTTCAATCAAGGCATTAATTTGCTCGACCATCTCTTGAACACTGGGAACTCGTGGGCTATGAATATCATAAATACCCGGACCGATTTCTTGTTTATACGCCACTTTTTGAAATATTTTTAAAAGAGTATTCCCACTGCGTGCGGTTTCAATGGAGATAACATCAGCATCCATGGCTTCAATGGTTTTAATAATGTCATTAAATTCACTGTAACACATGTGAGTATGAATTTGAGTAGTGGCTTTGGCACAACTTATGCTTAATTTAAAACTTTCAACTGCCCAATCTTCATAGGCTTTGATGTTTTTCTTTCGTAAAGGATACCCTTCTTTAAAGGCGGCTTCATCGACTTGAATCATGTTGATTCCTGCTTTTTGCAAATCATTGACCTCTTTATTGATGGCCAAAGCAATTTGTTTTGCGACCTCATTTTTAGGCATATCATCTCGGACAAATGACCAATTGAGAATGGTTACTGGCCCTGTAAGCATCCCTTTCATCACTTTTTTTGTTTTGCTTTGAGCATAGCTTATCCACTTAACGGTCATAGGATTTGGTCGAGAAACATCGCCATAAATTAAAGGAGGTTTAACGCATCTGCTTCCATACGATTGAACCCAAGCATTTGCAGTAAAAGCAAATCCATCCATTAATTCACCAAAATACTCAACCATATCATTTCGTTCAGGTTCTCCATGTACTAATACATCCAATCCAATTTCATCTTGAAATGCCACACACTCATCAATATAGTTTTTAATCTCAGTTTCATAAACCTCTTGTGAAATAAGATTGGCTTTATAGTTTTTTCGGGTTTCTCTGAGTTTGGGTGTTTGAGGAAATGAACCAATCGTTGTTGTCGTGAGAGCATCATAGTTGAAAAACTCTCTTTGTGCTTTAATTCGGTCTTCAAATTTATCCGCTCTTTCAAAGAGTCTTAGATGAGTAATCTCCTCTTGAACATCTTTGTTATGGATTTTTGAAGATACTTTTCTTTGTTGGTTATTTTCGCTGTTTTTTTTGATATCCGCACGCTCTTCTAAGGTTAACTCTAAATCAAAGAACTCTTTTGAAATTAGGTTTAACTCTTTTAATTTTTCAGAGGCAAAAGATAACCAAGATTTAATTTCAGTATCAAGAGTCATTTCATAACTTAGGGTAAAAGGGACATGTAAAAGAGAACAAGAGGTTCCTACAATAATATTGCTTTTTAAAATCACGCTTGAGATATGCTCAAGCAGAGCCAATTTATCTTTTAAATTACTTTTCCAGACATTTCTTCCATCAATGACTCCGGCGATTAAAACTTTGTTTGAATTTTTAATAATCTCTAAAGACTCAAGGTTTTTATTTCCATGAACAAAATCCAATCCTAAAGCCCAAATAGGAGTATTTACCAAGATTTTAGTGGCTTCATTGGAGTGCTCAAAATAGGTTGTTACAACAATTTTTACATTGGAAGCAACATTACTAAGGGCGTCATAAACGGGTTTTAATAACGATAACACTTTGGGCTCTAAATCTTTTACAAACAAAGGCTCATCAAACTGAACAATGACTTCATTATTCAGTTGAGATATCTCTTTTAAAAGTTGCTTATAGACATCAACAATATCATTGATGTGCATAAATACATCACTGTTATCAACACTTCTTGATAGCCCTAAATAGGTGATAGGTCCAATTAAATTGATTTTTGTTGTGATATTTAATGCTTGTGCCTCTTTATACTCTTCGATGACTTTCTTAGAATTTAAAGCAAATTGAGTATCTTTGGAAATTTCAGGAACGATATAGTGGTAATTGGTGTTAAACCATTTGGTCATCTCCATAGCCACACACGTTTCATTGCCTCTTGCCATAGTAAAATACAACTCTTCGTCTTTTAAGTGTTGAAATCTTTTAGGAATAGCACCAAGAAGAATCGTCGTATCGAGCATATTGTCATAATAAGAAAAATCATTGGAAGCAATAAAATCAATGTTTGCCTCTTTTTGATACGTCCAATGCCGTTTTTTAAGTTGATGCGCTATAAATTTAACTTCATGAAAATCGCACTGTTTTGCCCAATAGCTTTCCAAAACTTTTTTAAGTTCTCTTTTTTCTCCCATTCTTGGAAATCCAATTACATAATTTTTTTGCATAATTAATCCTTTTGATATATTTGTTTAATGTTGTTAATGAGATTAATTAGACAATAGGAGGATGAACACCCGTTCTTCTAAATGCGAAAAAGGTATCATAATACGGACATCGAGGAATAAATTTAAAGAGGCTAATGGCTAAAGCGGTTTTTCGTTTAAACAAACCATCACAATGACAAGGTTTCTTGTTTTGTAACAAACAAAACAGAAGAGTATCTTGTAAAGAGGGAGGAGATTCTTCCTCTTTTTCTTCTTCTAAAGAAGAGAGAGTTTTTGTATGTAAATGGTGGCTTAAAGAGGTTATGGTACCGTGTAATTTTGGGGCAACACTGTGTGCTTGAATGGAACAAAGAGAAAAATATTTTTTGCCAAAACCCTTGAGTAATTTCACTGTTTACCTTTATTTATTGTTGGTACATAAAACAGAAGTGTAAGTTATAAATGCTTAATTACAAATAAAGGGTACCTCTAAAATTAAATATGGTATCATTCCATAAAAAAGGAGAGTATATTTTGTTCATCAAAATATACAAGAAGACGTTTGAAATTTACATTTGTAACCTTGTTTCCCAATTTAATTGAACCCTATTTTCAAGACTCAATTCTTAAACGAGCCATAGAATCAAAGTTTATTGAGTATGAGTTTTATAATCCCAGAGACTATACGTTAAATAAACATAAAAAAGTGGATAAAGAGATGATAGGAGGAGGAGCGGGAATGCTGTTAACTCCCCAGCCTTTATTTGATTGTTTGGATGCGGTAAAGAAAAGTAATCCCGATGCTTATATTATTTTTCCTTTGGCTGCGGCTAAAGCTTTTAAGCAAAATGATGCTAAAAGACTCTCACGGAAAAAAAATATTGTTTTTGTCAGTGGTCGGTATGAAGGAATTGACGAAAGAGTCATTGAAAAATATGCCGATGAAGTTTTTTGTATCGGTGAATACATTTTGACAGGGGGAGAATTACCCTCAACAGTCATGGCAGATGCCATTGCTCGAAATGTTGAAAATGTGCTTGGAAATGCCGATTCTTTAGAGGTTGAGAGCTTTGAAAACAACCTTTTAGAAGCCCCATCATTTACGAAACCAGAAATTTTTGAAAATTTAAGTGTGGTTAAAGAATTCTTAAAGGGAAATCATAGTAAAATTTCCGACTTAAAATTCCAGATGTCCATTTGCAAAACAAAATATTATAGACCCAGTAAGGAAAAACGATGAAAAACAGATATATAGCGAGCTTTGAAGCAGCACAATTAGCTTCTAAAGAGATCCCTCAATTTAAAGCAGGAGATACTTTAAAACTTGGTGTTGAAATCAAAGAAGGTAACAAAACAAGAGTTCAAGCATTTGAAGGTGTTGTGATTGCCAGACACGGTGAAGGTACAGGTGCGACTTTTACTATTCGAAAAATTGGTGCCAACAATGTTGGTGTTGAGAGAATTTTCCCATTATACTCTGACTCTTTAAAAGAGATGACAGTATTAAGAAAAGGTCGAGTAAGAAGAGCTAAACTTCACTACTTAAGAGGATTAACTGGTAAAAAAGCCAAAATTAAAGAGCTTAGAAAGTAAGTTTTTTATATCAAGGCTTTGTGCCTTGATGCTTCTTTGACCTCGATGTCAAACCCACACAAAACACTCATACACACCGCTTTAATTTACGAAGCACGTCCACTGATTCAAACACTTAAACTGACACAAAATACATTATTGCCGAAAATTTATGAAAATGATATGTATATTCTTGTTGTATCGGGTATAGGAAAAAACAACACCACTGAAAGTTTAGAGACACTTTTTAAAAAACAGGCATTTAAAAGAGCCGTTAATATTGGTATTGCAGGTTGCAAAGAGGAAGAAATTCCAATAGGAACACTTTTTTGTACCAATCAACAACTAAAAACGGTACCTAAAGCAACAATTACCTGTGTAACAGAACCTTTAGATGCTAAGAGTTCACTTTCAAGTTTGTTAGTCGACATGGAATCGGATGCTTTTTTAGAGGTTTGTACAAAGTACCTGCCTCAAAATGAGTGTTTTGTTTTTAAAGTTGTGTCAGATTATTGCAACAGTGTTATTCCTAAAAAAAGTTTTGTCATAGACCTGATACAAAAACAAATAAAAACAATCAAAGAGTTCCTGTGAATCCCTATACAAAAAAATTTCAAGAGAGTATTACTAAAACTAATTTTACTCATTTACCTCAAAGTACTCAAACTTTTATTGAACAAAAAGCCCATGAATATCAATTTTCTTTTCAAGAACTCAAGCAACTTATTGATTTTGCCATTGATTTTAAACTTTGGCATGAAAAAGATATCAGTGAACTTTTTTTAGAGGAATACCCTAACAAAAAAACAGCATTTAATCATATCCGCAATATTTGGCAAGAGTTAAAAGCCCAACCCAATACTTATAAAGACTTTACGCCTGATTTGTATAAACACGATATCCGAAAGTTTAGCTTTGAAACGTATGAGAGCAACAAAGCTGCTTTAGGAGCATGTCCTGTTGCCAGTCCCAATACCCGTTGTTGCAATTTATTGACTTTAGATGCGGTGCAGTCTTGTGGATTTGATTGTTCGTATTGTTCGATTCAATCGTTTTACAATCAAAATAAAATTGGTTTTGATAAAAACTTTAAAGAAAATTTGAAAAGTTTGGAGTTGGATCCCAATGAAATTTACCATATTGGTACAGGACAAAGTTCAGATTCGTTGATGTGGGGAAATAAAGAGGGGGTTTTAGATGCTTTATTTGAATTTGCAGCAGCTCATCCCAATGTGATTTTAGAGTTTAAAACCAAATCTAATAACATCAACTATTTTTTAGAAAATGATGTGCCTAAAAATATCATTTGTACGTGGTCTTTAAATACACCCACCATCTGTGAAAATGAAGAGCATTTAACGGCTTCGTTAGAAGAACGTATTAATGCTGCTAAAAAAGTCAGTGAAAAAGGCGTACTGATTGGTTTTCACTTTCATCCTATCGTTCAGTATGAAAACTACTTAGCAGAATATGAAGCCGTGTACAAACAACTTATCAATACTTTTGAGGCTACAAAAGTGGTTTTGGTTTCTTTTGGAACCTTAACTTTTATCAAACCCGTTATTCAAAAAATACGTACAAGAAATTTTAAAAGTAAGATTTTACAAATGCCCTTTGCAGATGCCAATGGGAAATTTTCGTATTCATTAAAAACCAAAAAAGAGATGTTTAAACATGCCTATGAAACGTTTAAACCTTGGCACAAAGAGGTCTATTTTTATTTATGTATGGAAGATGAAAGCCTATGGAAAGAGGTGTTTGGCTATGAATATTCAAGCAATAATCAAATGGAAGAGTTTATGAAAAATGCGTATATGGATAAAATAATTAATCTGTCACGTAAAACAAATATTAGTGAATAAGTGTTCAAAAATCAATTTTTTTATGTTATTATTTGGTGATAAATAGGTTTTAGGATATAAATGAGATTGAAATTCGAAGTTGTTAAGAATATTTTTCAAAAAAATATCTTACGTTGTTATGTTGTTATTGTTTTTTTATTGATTGTATCGAGTTATTTTACGGGAAAAAAGATTTTGATGCCTTTTTTTTATAATCATATGATCAATATGGCTATTTATGAAAATCAAAAAATATCCGAACACATTTTTATGCACGAGAGCATTAAAGAAGCCAATATCTCTTTAAATGAAGAGTTGGCGATGCTTAAAGACAACTTTAAACTCCTAAAAATAAAATTTTTCGATGCCCAAGGTGTGGTAAGAGCTTCAACTGATTTGAATGATATTGGCAAACAAAATACCGAAAAGTATTTTATCAATAATGTTAAAAAAGGGGAAGTCTTTTTTAAGATTATTCAAAAAGGGTCGTTAAGCCTAGAAAAAGAGTACATACCCAAAGATGTAGCAGAGATTTATTTCCCTCAATTTATTGATGGAAAGTTTCACAGTGTGATTGAAATCTATTATGACATTACCCATATTAGCGGTGAATTTAATACCATTATTAAAAAAATTGATTCAATCTATTTTGCCGCAGTAGGTGTTTTTATTCTTTTCTTCTCTTTTATATTATATCGATTAAGCGTGGCAGATTTAAATCGAAAACGCAATGAAGATGAAATCATACAACTCAATGAAACCCTGCAAGAAAAAGTAAGAAAACGCACCTTTCAACTGCTTAAAAAGAATAAAGAACTTAAAAAATTAGCCAATTTTGATTCACTAACAGGCCTTTACAATCGAGGATTTTTGTTGAATTTGGCATCAAAATATTTTGATATTGCCAAACGCAATAACACCTCTTTGTTTATTATCTCTTTTGATTTAGACCATTTTAAACACATCAATGACAGTTATGGTCATGCCATGGGCGATGATGTGTTAAAAGCGTTTACACAAACCGTAACACCTTTTATGAGAAACAGCGATTTGTTTGGACGTGTGGGAGGAGAAGAGTTTGTGGCGTGTATTCAAAATGTCAAAGAAGAAGGGGCACTGTTATTAGCACAAAAGATTTGTAAAGCCATTGAAAAGGCAACTTTTGTTTTTAATGATATTACCATTCATCTGACGGTCAGTATTGGAATTGCAAAATTAACCAATGAAAAAAATATTGATGAATTAATAGAAAAGTCAGACAAAGCAATGTACCAAGCCAAAGAAGCGGGGCGAAACCAAGTCTGCTCCTACAAAGAAGCCTAAAGCAGTAAAATGATAGAATAATCTCTTTAAATTTAAAACAAAGAGTTCAAATAATGTTGCATGAAATAGTGGATTTTATTGTCAAAACAGTCGGTGATTTGGGGTATGTTGGAATATTTTTGATGATGTTTTTAGAGAGTTCTTTTTTCCCTTTCCCTTCTGAAGTGGTGATGATTCCCGCAGGATATTTAGCCTACAAAGGTGAAATGAATCTCTTTTTTGCGGTCTTTGCTGGTATTGCAGGCAGTTTAGCGGGGGCTGTTTTTAACTACTTTTTAGCCATGCGTTTTGGTAGAGTGTTTATCCAACGTTATGGGAAATATGTCTTGTTTAAAGAAGAGAGTCTTCAAAAAATGGAAGAGTTTTTTGCCAAACATGGGCATATCTCAACTTTTAGTGGACGACTTATTCCTGCGGTTCGTCAATACATCTCACTGCCAGCAGGATTGGCTAAAATGAATTTATTTAAATTCTCACTTTATACGAGCTTGGGTGCGGGTATTTGGGTGTTGATTTTAGCACTATTGGGGTATTTTATTGGACACAATCAAGAGCTTATCAGTGAATATTTGCGTGTGATTATTATTTCTATTTTAGTGCTTTTAGCGATAATGGTATTGTTGTATATGAGGCTAAAACTCAAAAAAAATATTTTTCCTACCAATAAAGAAAGAAAAAAGAGATAGTATGAAAGCATTAGTCACAGGATACAGTTCCGGTATTGGAAAAGCCATTTGTGAATGTTTAAGCCAAAATGGGTATGAAATTTTGACTTTAAAGACCCGTTTGCAAAACTCTGTTGAACTTGAAAAAGAAGTCAAAGAATTGTTAAAAACACAAGATATCAATGTCTTAATCAATTGTGCAGGTGTAGGTATTTTTCAACCGCATGAAGAAATCAGTGTGACGAAAATAAAAGAACTCGTTGATGTAAACTTAACCGCACCACTGATTTTAAGCAGTTTGTGTTTGCGAAGTTTGAAAAAAACCAAAGGGCATATTATCAACATCTCTTCGGTTGAAGCCACCAAACACTCAAAGTTTTCAGCGCTTTATACGGCAACCAAAAGTGGATTAAGAGATTTTAGTTTATGTTTGTTTGAAGAGTTGCGAAAAGCCGATGTGAAAGTTACTAGTATCAATCCTGATTTAACCCAAACCAATTTTTTTGATGAACTGCAATTTGAGCCAAGTGAAAATGAAAAGACTTATCTCTTAGCAGAGGATATTGCAAAAGCGGTCTTAGATATTTTAAACTTTAATGGTGTTGTAACGGATATTACTTTACAGCCACAGAGATTTCAGATTAATAAAAAATAAAAAGCCATCTTTTTGCAAATCTCTGCGTTGAAGATTAAAATTTAATCGGTCACATACTTTAGTATGCTCTCTCATAAATTTTAACCTTCGCCTTGACCTTTACAAAAATATGACTTTTATATTTCTCTCCAAATATTGATTGTAGTATAGTCATAATATTTAAGTTCTCGTTTTCCGTCAAGTCGACTTTCTAAATATGCAAAGTCACTGATTTTGCTTAGAGATTTTAAACCAATATAAATAGTTTGGATTTGACTTTTTACAATTGCATCAATAATATGTTCATCGTTATTCTTTAACATTGTTCCAAATATAATTAAAGTAGTCTGTTGAGTAGTTGATTTGTTTTTATATTTTTCAGGAATAGTTTTTAAAGTTTTATAAGAAGAGTTAAGATAAGAGTTATGAATAATTTTTGCTAATTTCTGATTTGTAGTACCTTCTGAAATAAAAATTGGATAAATAGACTTTTCCAAATTTTCTAAAGTTTGTTCTTTTAAAGCTTTTTGAGTTCTACTATATGTATTTTTTATTATTTCATGTTTATTATCAAAAATATGGAGTGCTCCATGAAGGTAATGTATAGTTTGATAATAATTAGAATTGTCATTTTTGAAAACAACATAATCATTTTGCGTTTCAGTTCCAATATTTCCAAAACCATCAGAAATGTTCAATCTAGCTTCGGAATCATTTTTAAAAAAATCGTTATCTTTTAACTCCTTATATCGCATCGTTGTCCAAAATAGTAATAAATCATAATTAAGTGTGAATATAGTATCAAACTTTTTTATGAAATTTATACAAGATAAATATTCCTCTTCTAATATTTCTGTAGGCAATTCAGGATGATTATTAGTAATAACTTTGACTAAATGCTTCTTTAGTGATTTGGCATCTGATGTCATTGTTGTTTGTGTTGAATTACTATCTTCATTGTAATATTTTAGAACTTGTGATGATGATTCTAATAGTCTAACAATTTTCTCAAAATCACTTGTACCAAATTCAAGAAACAATTTATATATAGGTGAATTCTTTTTGATAAGTGGTTCTTCCCCTTCTGTAGCACTTTCTAATAAATTCTTAAAAGAAAATCTTTCTTTTTTATATGCCATACTAAAGCCATTTCCAAGTAAAAGGTACCTTCTACTTTTCTCCGTTTGTTTCATTACATCATCAAAAGTTAAAAATTGTATTTCCAAAGATATTCCTAATTTTCTTTAATTATAATATTTTTGTAATATAAAAATATATTATCATTATTTATAAATTACTAAATAGCAGGATATGAATATCAATAAGTCCTTTTAATTGATATAAAAAAAGGACTATTCTAAGAAGATTTTTAAATAATCGGTCGATTATATCGTATAAAATACAAACTTGGTACGGCAAGTCCAAAACTAATGGCACCTAAAATAGAAATTGACTTAAGCCCATTTTCTATAAATGAAGCGATAAGTTCAGGGGTGACTCCGTGTGAGTTCATATCCACTAAGCTTATCATTGCAGTAAATGCAAATGTTCCAGGGATGAGTGGAATGATTGAAGCAACCGTATAAATCGGCCTTGGTACAATATATTTTCTCGACCAATATACGGCAATCGTACCTATGAGCAAAGAAGCTAAAAAAGTTGCCAATTCTATAGGCATATGCAAATCCAATAAAGCCAAACGAGACGTATAGGCAATAGCACCACCTAAGGCACAAAATTTTAATGCGTGTTTGGGTACGTTAAAAACCATACCAAACCCCACAGCAGGTATGGCTGAAAAAAGGGCACTTAAAACATAATGTAAAATGATTTCATTCATTTACCACCCCTTTATATTTAAAATTGACATGGCAAAAATAATTCCCATAGACGTAGCTAAAGTTAAAAGTGTGGCTTGAAGCCATCGCCCCCAACCCATACTCAAATACCCTTTTACAGCATCTAAAAATGAGTTAATAAAAGGAAACCCAGGAACAAGCAATAAAACACTTGCTGAGAGTGCAATACTTGGAGTGGAACTGATATTGGACACATAAGATAAACTGGCAATGATGGTGGCTACAAATGCGGTAATGGCAAAAACCAATAAAGAGATAAATTTATGTTTCGCCAGTTCTTGTCGCACAAACATCGCTCCACTTGAAGCTAAAAAAGTGATCACAAAAGCAACCCAATCAGCCCCTCGTAAATACGCAAAAGAAGCACACGAAATGCCTACCATAAAGACAACCAACCAACGGTTATAATAGTTGGGTTGAATATTTTTAAGGCGTTCCATAACGGTTTGTACATCAACTTTCTTTTTTTCCAATTCAATGCAAAGACGTTGTACGTCAAATACAATCGACATATTGATGGGTTTATGGTGTGCCATTCGAGTGGTTGTGACGGATTGATTGTGTGTTAATGTCGTTAATACAATGGCAGAAGGAATAAGTGACATCTCAACGGAATCCACACCCAAGGCAGCTCCCATTCTTTGGGAAGTTTGTTCGATGAGTTTGCTCTCTGCTCCAAATTCAAGCATCATAACAGCTGCTTTTATAATGGCTCGAGTAATATGTGTTTGTTCGTCATAGCTAATGGTGTTCATAACACCCTTTCAAAATAGAGTTTTAGGGTTTAAAAACCGCATTATATCAAAATTTAAAATGAAAAACTATTCATAGTTTTGTTATAATTTTCAAAACACTTAAAAGAAGATACCATGACCTTTATAAAAACATACTGGAACAAACTTTTTATTCTGAGTATTTCAATTATTGCCTTGATATTGGCATTTGGTTTTATTTTAGATACTCAAGGCAAAGAGCTTATTGATAAAGCGTTTACTCAAGCCATCATTGTCTTTGGAAGTGCTAAAGCGCTTAATGCCGTCATCTCTTTGGCTCAAGGTACGGAGCTGGATTTACCTTTTTTAACCGTAGCCATAGGGCAAGTGCTTGACCCTATCAATGATTTGGTGGAGCAATTTTCATTGATAATGTTAGCCAGTATGACCTCTTTGGGGATTCAAAAAATTTTATTGGGGTTCGTTACCAATGGATGGTTTAACCTGCTTTTAGCATTGAATTTAATCATTTTAAATCTTTGGATGTTTATTCGATTTAAAAACGATGCCAATATTCGAACACTGTTTTTTAAAATCACTGTGGTGTTAGTTTTTTTACGATTTGCTGTTCCTTTGATGGGGTATGTCAATGAAATAGCGTATGAACACTTTGTTAAACCTCAATATAATATCGAACAACTCAATGAAAATATTATTGGAGTAAAAGAGGAAGTCAGTAAAGTCACCCATGAAACGATTAAACAAAAAGAAGAACAATCGTTTTTAAGTAAAGTAACGGAAAAATTTGATTCAAACTATTATGCCCAAAAAATTGAAGAGTATAAAAAAGCAGCCGATAACTCCAGTGAATATATTGTGGATTTGATTGTGGTATTTATTTTTCAAACCATTGTCTTGCCGTTGGTTTTTTTAATGATTTTGTACTATTTTGTTAAAGGCATTTTTAATATTGGAAGAAATAAGGAGTTAAAGTAATGAATTGGAAAAACACCTACGCTGCGATTTATCGAGCCAAAAAAGAGGCTTTGAAACCTGTAAAATATTTAGATGAAATAACGTTAGAAGATTTAGTGGGCATAGAAAAACAAAAAGAGGAAATCGTAGAAAATACGCAACGTTTTTTAGACGGCTTACCTGCAAATAATGTTTTGCTTTGGGGTGCCAGAGGTACAGGGAAATCATCGTTGATTAAAGCGATTTTAAATGAGTACAAACACAAAGGGTTGCGTTTGATTGAGATTGATCGTGATGATTTGGACGATTTAATCGAAATTGCCGATGAGATTCGAGAATTGCCGTATCGATTTATTATTTTTTGCGATGACTTGTCTTTTGAAGAGGGTGAAAAAGGGTATAAAGGGCTAAAACGTATTTTAGAAGGCTCGGTTGAGAAAAGCCCCGAAAATATCAAAATCTATGCCACTTCTAATCGACGTCATCTCATTACAGAGTACCAAAGCGACAACAATGGTACAAAAATAGGAAGCAACGGAGAAATTCACTACAGTGATTCAGTCGAAGAAAAAATCTCTTTGAGTGACCGTTTTGGATTGTGGTTGGGATTTTATCACGGAAGCCAACAAGAGTACTTAAATGTCGTCGACAGCTATTTTAAAAATTATGACGGTGATAAAGAAGCGTTGTATAAACAAGCCTTGCAATTTGCCCAAAGACGCGCCAGTAAAAGTGCCAGAACGGCCAAACAGTTTTATAACAGTATTACAAAGGAGAGTTTGTGAGTGTGTATGTTATTGGACAAATTACCATTAAAAACAGTCAAAAATGGGAAGAGTATAAAGCCCAAGTGCCTCAAACCTTAGAAAGTTTTAACGCCAGTGTCGTTTTACGAGGCAATGCAGTAGAAAGTTTAGATGGCAGTGATGCGTATACCGATATTGTGGTTTTAGAGTTTGATACATTGGCTGAAGCAAAAAAGTGGTACTCAAGCAGCCGTTACCAAACACTTATCCCTTTACGAAAAGAAGCTGCAAATGTGGTATTAAAAATATATGAAGCGATGAAATGATACACGTCAATAAGGGTAATGGTATTAAATGCTACAATCACGTAATTAAAAGAAAAGGTCAAGTATGAATAAACATATTGCAGAAGTTTTATATGTCAAAGTAGGGCAAGTTAAGACCACTTCTTTAGAAAACAGTGCCAGAAAAGAGTTGGTTACAGGGATGAAAAAACATCCTGTAGCGCATGCGTATTTAACAAAAACAGGCTTTAGCAGTGATGCACAAGCCGATTTAGAACATCATGGCGGTGAAAATAAAGCTCTGTTTAGTATCGATACTCATACTTACCAAACAATTAATACGCTGTGTCAAACGGATTTTGCGTATGATGAGGTCGCTCATTTTGGTGAAAATCTTATCATTTCTAATATTACGCAAGAAGATATTTGCGTAGGCGATATTTATAATATTGGTGAAGCAGTAGTTCAAGTCACACAACCAAGGCAACCATGTTGGAAGTTAAGTGCGAGTACCAAGGTTAAAAAGATGACGGCAGTTATTTTTCAACATGGACTGACTGGGTGGTATTGTAAAGTTTTACACGAAGGAAATATTGCTCAAAATGATACGATGACGTTACATAAAAGAAGTTATCCTCATTTAACGATTGCCCTTTTAAATCAACTCATTATCAATCCTTTACTAAACGAAGAAGTTACGCTTGAAGCATTGTTTTGTGAAGAGTTGGGAAAACCGTTTAAAGAGTCGTTGCAAAAACGGTATGACTCTAAAGGAAATGATGAGCAGTTTGCATATCAAGAGTAGGGGTTAAGTTGGTTCATAGGTAATAGCAATGTCAAAACCATCAACTATAAACCATTAAGCCAAACTTACCACTCAAACTGAAACGTCGTATGCACGATTTTGTATTTCTCTTTTAAATCATGATTGAGATGATGTAAAATATCTTCGTATTCTTCAATATGATTCTTATCAATTTTAACATGAGCCGTCATATTGTACATATCTTGTGTGATTTCCCAAATATGTACGTCGTGTAACTCAATGACTCTGGCATCTTTTTCGATAAAAGTTTTGACCTCTTTTAAATTTACAGGTGAACTTTCCATAAGGGTGTTGGTTGAACTTTTTAAAATACCCATTGCCCATTTTCCAATGACAGCAGCAACTAAAAGAGCCAATATAATATCGATAAAATACCATGAGGTAAAGTAAATCACAATATACCCAAGAATAATCGCAACCGAAGAGAGTGCATCGCTTAGCATATGCACAAAAGCCGATTTTAAATTGATATTGTTTTTATCTCCTTGCATTAAAATGACACCCGTAATAACATTGACCACCAAACCAATAATGGCAACTATCATTGCTGTTTTGATGTCGATTTGCGATGGATTTAAAAATCGTTCAACGGCTTCATATACAATCCATAAAATGGATAAAACAATAGTAATACCATTGATAAACGCTGCTAGGACCTCCGCTCGATAGTAGCCAAAGGTTTTCTCTAAAGGAGCTTGTTTACTGGCAATAACTATGGCAACAAGTGAAATAATCAAAGCAAATGAGTGAGTAAACATATGAATGGCATCGGAAACAAGGGCTAAAGAGTTGGATAAAAAGCCATAAAAGAACTCTAAAAACATCGTGACAAGTGTAATTGCCAATGCCCATTTGAGGACTTTTTTATCTGTTCCTCTGTGGTCGTGTGAGTGAGTATGCGAATGTTCACTCTTATGATGTGAACAACTGTGACCATGCACATGAGGATGGTCATGGGGATGATTCTCTTCTAAAAAAGGTTTATGTTCATTTAATCCAAATTTACACGTTTCCATAGGTTTCCTTTATTTTCCATAGACTTTGATAATTTCAAGTAAATTATCAATTTGAGCTTCTGCTTCAGAACTTGAACCATTTTTGATATTTTCTATCATATGTCCTTTGGCATAATGCTCAATATATGAGCTGATCATACCACTAACAGCACCTTTAATCGCGGTTAATTGTCGTATGGTTTCATACGGGTCATCTTCCAATTTAAATTTTTCATCGTTAAACTTTTGTTTTAAAGAGTGTACTTGCCCATGAATTCTGCTGATTCTATTTTGAAGTTTTTTTCTCTCTACATCACAACAATATGCCATAGCTATTCCTTTAATATAGTATACCCCGTATGGTATATAATATAAACTTAATCTTTATTGAAATGATAATTGTTATTGTAATTAAGTTGCAACTAAGTTGCAAAAGTTATAATTTTAAATTATAGTGCAACTTAGTTGCATTATAATAAAATAGAATACAGAGGAAGCCATGAAATACAAAAAAATAAGCCAGTTTATTCCTTGGATATTGCCTACATTACTTTTAGGACAAACCACGGTACTCGAAGAAATTTTAGTTACGCATAACGTTGAAAAGAAGACCAATTCAATTGAAATTGATTTATCAAAAGCAAAACAAAATCAAGTGAACTCGTTACCCGAATTATTTAAAAATAATACTTCCGTTGAAGTAGGAGGTGGAGCGATTAATGTACAAAGAATTTACTTCAGAGGCATTGAAAGTTCAAACTTAACTATCTCTTTGGACGGGGCTAAGCAAGGTAAAAATATGTTCCAACACAGAAGTAATGAATTGGGGATAAACAGTGATTTGTTAAAAGCAGTCGACGTAAAAACTTCTCCCGATGCTTCAATAGGAGCAGCATTAGCAGGCTCAATTATAATGACGACAAAAGATGCACAAGATTTTGCAAGAAACCATCAACAATATGGCGGTATTTTTAAAACAGGATTCAATACCAATGCAGATGTTGTACATGGAAATTTAACAGCCTATCACATATTTAATGAAAATATTGGAGCATACATCAGTATGTCAGGAGTTAATAGCCATAATTATAAAGATGGGAATAACAATGAAGAAATAGCTACAGCGTATCATGACAGAGATTATTTGTTTAAACTAAGCATGCTTGATGTAAATGACCATGACTTAAGAGTAATGATAAATCAAAATGAAAACAGTGGAGATTCAAGATGGAGAGGAACCGAATTCCGACCACTGCCCTCTGAATTGGAAAGAATTGTCTCTTCAACCACAAATTATACATTACAACACACCTATAATCCCAATCCTTTAGTCAATTTACACACGCACTTAAATCTTACAGATATCATGCTTGACAGACAAGAAGTTCATAAAGAGTACGAAAATAGGACAGTGGGTGCAAAAGTACAAAATTATTTTGATTTTGATATTTTATCAACCCCAAATAGAGCATCCGTGGGAATTGGATTTGAAAAAGAGCAGGGGAAAGGGAGTTTTGACCCTCATAACTTAGATAAAGCCATTACAAAATATTCAGATACCCATTTAAAAAACCAAGCAATTTTTATTCAAAATAAAACCACGATGGATGCTTTAAATATCTCATATGGAATACGATTTGATGATTATGAGTTTGAAACAGGATTAGGCAAAGCAACAGACAGTACTTTTTCTCCAAATGTAGGAATAGAGTATGCATTTTCTCAAGATTCTTTGGTTTATGCTAATTATGCAAAAAGCAGTAGAATGAGCGGAATTATACCTTTTACATGGCTTACTAATATAAAAAAAGATGCTGTATATTCCAGCAATTTAGAAGCTGAAAAATCAGTAAAATATGAAATTGGCTATAACTATATTCGAAAAAATACTTTTTTTAAAGAAGACAGTATGAGCTTTGATGTCAACGTATTTCAAACCATTATTAAAGATTTAATCGTTTCAAAAGATGTTAATTGTGGAACAGGAGTATGTGGAAGTGGAGAAGGCGGAAGAACGTTACAAGACATATATAATCGCTCAGAGGATTTTAAGTCCAAAGGGTTTGAACTTAAGCTCTCATATTTGTATGATATATTTTTAAGCAGTTTTTCTTATACACAAATTAAAACAAACGCTACAAACAGTGATACCAATGGTGTTGCAAATATCAACGAAGATCAAAACATACGAAGAGTAGGCGGATACGATAGTAAAAAGTTTATTTGGAATACCGAAGTTGAATTCAGTAATACTTTGACTGTTGATTACAGTTTAAATGCCGTAGCCGGAACAAAAGTGCTAGACAGTAATAATCAAGCAATAAACAGAAGTGGATATACAACACATGACATAAGTTCTAAATATAAACCTTCACGTAACTCTTCTTGGACATTTTATGCCGCAATACATAATTTGACCAATAAACAGTATGCAAATGCAACAACCATTTCAACAAAAAATCAAGCCGATGTTTATCGATACGAAATGGGAAGAGATTTTAGATTTAGTCTAAAATATGAATTTTAATAGCAAGGATAAGACAAACAATTATTATAAATGATAATCACTATTATAATTAAGTCTCTTTTAACTCAAATTTGGAAATAATGACATTAATTTTAATCACATAAAAAGAATAAGATTAATACAAAAATATGGGTTATAAAAAGCATGGAAATGGTGAATTATAAAGAGTTAATTGACGTGTCAAAAAAAATATCTAACCCCTTTTCACGGGAAATTTTTATTGCCACAATAAAAGAGGAGTTTGGAGAGGGGTTTACGGTTTTTTATGATATGGGAAACGGAATTGCTGTTTTTTGGGTTTTTTCAAGCACTTATGCCGTTTATTGGTTATATGGGTGGCATTGGCTTAAAACAATATATCCAAGGGTATGATGGCATTATTGCTTTTGTTTTGTTAAGTTTGATTGGGGCAAAAATGATTTATGAGGCTTATGGGGAAAATGTTGAAGAAGAAATCAGTTTCATATCCAATAAAATTTTATTGACCTTATCAATTGCAACAAGTATTGACGCCATGGCAGCTGGATTTAGCCTACATTTGTTTACTCTTAATGTGTATCTTTCGCTAATTTTTATTGGATTAACCACCTTTATTATAAGTTATTTGGGTGTTTATGTAGGAAGAAAAGGAGGAGTGAATACGAACAAAAAGCTGAAATATTGGGTGGAATTGTCTTAATTATTATAGGGATTAAGCTTTTTGTAGAAAATCAAAATTTTTTATAGTATAAATAAAATAGCTGCTTGTCTTGTTGACCACTCTTTTAAAAAGAGTTTAATTTTAATTATGATAATGTTTATCAAAAATAACATAAAAAAGAAACCGATGCTGTCTTATTATAAAGAGATTATTTATTATGTATTTAAATTGGTTGGAGATAAAGAGTCTGCCAAAGATATTACCCAAGAAACCTATGCAAAAGTCATAGAACTCGACCCCAATCAAGAAATCAATCGCTCATTTTTATATAAAGTGGCACGAAATTTAGTCATTGACGAATCACGAAAAAGCAAAAAAATAACACATCTTGAGTATGAAGAAGAGATTTATTGTATTCCCAAAGATGAACAACCTGATGAAATCGTTCTTCAAACTAATCAATATGAGAATTTATTAAAAATAATCGATACTCTTCCAAGCAGAAGTAAAGAAGCCTTCCTTTTGCATTCTATTGATGGCTATAGCCGAAAAGAGATTGCCACTATGATGGGAATCAGTGTTGGGGCAGTTGAAAAACATATTATACGAGCCACAAAAAAATTGCAAGAAAAAATTACCCAAAACAGAGAAAAAAATGAAAGATAGTATTAAAGACAAAGCCATATATTGGGCAGCTTGCGAAAAAGAAGGCTTAAGTGAGCAACAACAAAGTGAACTTAATGTTTGGCTTAAAAAAAGCAGTGAAAACCAAAATGCGTTTAATGAAGCAAAAAATGTCTATACCTTTTTTCAAAGTATTCCTAAAGCTCATTCTCAAAGACTTAGTCAAAAAGCACATCAAGGAGCTAAAAAAACAAAATTTGTTGAAAAAAGATTGAAGCCATTTATTGCCTGTAGTATGTTGATAATAACACTTTTTATGGGCTATGAGTTTGTGCTTCCTGATTTTAGAAAAAGTTATCATACTCAATATTTGACATTAAAAAAAGAGATTTTGCCTGATGGTTCAAGTATAGCAATAGATGCAAAATCAAAGATAAAAATCAAGTATGTTAACAACAAACGAGAAGTGGTTTTATACAGTGGACAAGCCATGTTTAATGTTAAAAAAGATGCCCAACGCCCTTTTGTGATTACTTCTGGACAAACTGCTATTGAAGTAGTTGGTACACGATTTGAAGTAAGTAATATAGAAGATACCACAACAGTAAGTGTACTTAATGGAAAAGTAAAAGTGGGATATAGGGCAACCCTGTTTCAAGAACCTCGTAACATATCTTTTTTGACACAAGGACAAAAAATGGCAGTAAGCAACAGTGGACAAGTTGCGTATTTGGGTAAAACCAATCTTGATGAAATTGCTTCTTGGGTCAATGATGAGTTGATTTTTCGTAAAATAACACTTCAAAATGCCTTTAAACACTTTGCAAGGTATCAAGATATTGAAGTTATATTTGAAAATAAAGAGGCAGGAAATAAACTTTTCAGTGGAAAATTTCATACAAACGATATTGATACTTTCATCTTTGCCATACAAAAAATATATCCTATACAAATTATAAAAGAGAATAAACGTATCGTTATACGGTAAGTTTCTTTTTGTCTTTTGAAGACTTGACTTGTTTACTACTCAGTAAAAAAATTTCAAAAATTCTTTAAAAAAGTGTCTGTTTTTAGAAGCTATTTTCGTTTTACTCTAAAGAGAACGATTCTCATAATTAATATAAGAGAAAAAGGAAGGAAATGAAAAAATTTAAGTCGAAGCTTATTTCTTCAAGTGTTGCCCTACTGCTTTGTGCAAATTTATATGCCAATGAAGTGTATACGATTGAAAATATGAGTTTAAAGCAAGCTTTGGAGAACATATCCAAAAAATCAAAACTTTCATATATTGCCGATGAAACTTTAATCGAAGGAAAAATTGCTCCCAATATCAATGGTGTAAAGGGGACTAAAAATGCTTTAGATAAGCTACTTTTTGGCAGTGGGCTAGAAGCAATCATTGAAGAAAATACCATTATAGTACGTAAAATAACTCTGCAATCAACACTGGAAACGATTGATTTTGTGGCAAACAGTAATGAGGGAACTGCACAAGATGGGTATTTGGTGAAAGAAACCAGCAATATTGGACCTTGGAAAGGTAAAAGCTTACGAGATACACCATATGCTTTAAATGTAATGTCAGAAGATTTTATGGAAAATATTCAAGCGACATCAACAGATCAGATTTATAATATCAATCCAGTAATGCAAGTTAATTGGAATCAATCTCAGAACAATAACGGATATGTATTTTTAAGAGGTTTTCAGTCAAATACTTCTGCTTTTGATGGAATAAGAAGAGAAAAATGGCAATTTACTCATAATACAAATTTAGAAGAATATGAAAGATTAGAAACTATTACAGGGTTGTCAGGTTTTTTATATGGACCAGCTTCTATTGGTGGAATTATGAATTATATATCTAAAAGACCAACTTCAATACCACAATATAATATAACCCTTGGAAATGCAGGAGGTAACAGTGGGTATTATGTACATGCTGATTTATCTGCTCCTTTAACACAAGATGGAAGACTAGCTTATAGATTAAATGTTGTAAATGAAGATATTGACACACATGTTAAGCATCAAAAAAAAGAAAGAAAAGTATTTAATCTTGCTTTAGATTATAAAGTAACTGATAATTTTTTAATTCAAGGTTTGGTCTCAGATAGTGAATATAGATTAGAAGGAAGACAGCCATATTGGTATTTAGATACGGGAGTAAAAAGACCAAGTGCATCTAAAATTGATTCCAATAAACTTTGGGCACAAAAATGGGCATATCAAGAAAGTAAAGCAAGAAGATATAATACAAGTATATTATGGAACATCTCTGATAGTATTGATTTTCGAGCTGCTTATATGAAAGAAAGAATTACAAGGGAAGGTTTAACTTCAAACAATACAATTAGTGTAGATGGCACATATACTCAACAGACAACAAATGCTAGTGGAATTCAAGATATCAATGGTTATGGAGTTAATGGATTTTTAGATTTCGATTTTAATACAGGAGATATTAAACATCAATTAACAGTAGGACTGCAGAAAAGTGATAGTTATTGGGATAATAATAATTTTGATAAAACAAATTCTAATTTAACATTAACTGGTTTAACTTTTGATTCTCCCTCATATTCTGATGCACCAATAGAAGCACCAATAACTTCTCAATCAAAAGATCAATATCATATAACAAGTACAAATTATACTATCGGAGATAGTATAGAACTTAATTCTAAATGGGATTTATTAGTTGGAGCTAGTTATGTGGAGCTTGAATATAAAGAGAATAACTATAAAGAAAGTACAGTAACTCCATCTATTTCAGTTGTGTATAAACCGATTGAAAATTTATCAATTTATTCTTCTTATATGGAAGGTTTAGAGTTAGGAGGAATAGCAAGTGATGAACATGGAGGATATGATGTAGTTAATGCAAAAGAGGCGATGGATCCACTAATGAGTGAACAAATAGAAATAGGTGCAAAACTTACTTTAGGTGACATGCTTTTAACTGCGGCTGTATTTGATATTGATAAAGGTTTAGAGTACTATGACACTACAGATAGTACAAAACCAAAATATGTACAAGATGGAAGACAAGTGCATAGAGGTTTTGAATTTACCGCAACTGGAAAAATAACTGATAATTTAACAGCTATTGGAGGATTTACACTTCTTGATCCAAAAGTAAAAGAAAATAGAGAAAATCCAGAATTAGAAGGTAAAAGACCAAGTAATGTAGCAAATAAATTTGCGAAACTTTTTTTAGAATATAAACCATTAAATAATATGGATTTATTTTTTAATAGTGGGGTAAATTATACGGGAAGTTTTTACGGTGATAATATGAATACAGATAAAATGCCCAGTTATACTTTAGTAAATCTTGGTGCTAGATATACTACTAATGCTACAACATATCCTTTAACTTTTAGATTAAATGTAAATAATGCTTTTGATAAAGAATATTGGGTAAATAGTAATTATTTAGGAGATAGAAGAACATTTCATGCTTCAGTTGAGATGAAGTTTTAGTATCAAAGAGGACTTTCCTCTTTGAAGAACACATGAATTGGCTCATGGATTCCATAACAAAAAAAAGAATTCAATTTTCCAAAATTTCACTCCTTTATGTGGAACTCATGACCTTGTTTTTAAATAAATCTATTCATGCTCTTTGGCAAATTTTTCGTACAGAAAACTTAAAATGGCTTCACGGCATCTTATGTATTCTTTGTCGTTTTGAAGTTCTACTCGGTTTCGTGGATGAGGTAAATCAACTTCTAAGATTTCTCCAATGGTTGCTTTTGGACCATTGGTCATCATAACCACACGGTCACTGAGTAATACCGCTTCATCAATATCATGCGTGATGATAATCACTGTATTTTTTACATTTTGTTGAATTCTCATCAAGTGTTCTTGTAAATTGGCACGAGTTAAAGAATCCAAAGCACCAAATGGCTCATCCATGAGCAGTACTTCTGGACGAATAGATAAAGCTCTGGCAATGCCCACTCGTTGTTTCATTCCTCCTGAAATTTCACCCGGATATTTATCTCGGGCATGGGTTAAATTCACCATATCCACAAACATATCCACACGTTCTTGAACTTCTTTTTTTGAAAGTTCGGGCATCACTTTTTTGACTGCCATTTCAATGTTTTGAAAAACGGTCAACCAAGGAAGCAGTGAGTGATTCTGAAAAACAACTGCACGGTCTGGTCCTGGACCATTGACCTCTTTATTGTTTAAAAACACACCTCCACTGCTTACGGTATCAAGTCCAGCGATGAGATTTAGCAACGTTGATTTCCCGCATCCACTGTGTCCGATGATGGAAACAATTTCATTTTTTTTGATTTGAAGATTGACATCTTTAACAGCGACATACTCTTTGCCATTGGGCAGTGGAAATGTCTTATCCACGAATTCTAAACTTAAAAATTTTTTTTCCATAATTATGCTCTCTTTCTGTAATCAAAATAATCTGCAATTTTTCCCATAATCACATCTAAAATGTATCCTACAAGTCCAACGATGATAATACCAATGATAATATTGTAGTAGTTAAGATTGTTATATTCATCCCAAATCCAAAAACCAATACCAATACCACCTGTAAGCATTTCAGCTGCAACAATAACCAACCAAGCAATTCCTAAAGACAATCTCATCCCTGTAAAAATATAAGGCACAGCCACAGGTAAAATGATTTTTCTCACCTTTTCTAAAGGAGTAAATCGTAAAACTTTTGCCACGTTTAAATAATCTTCATTGACACTTTTAACACCTAAAGCCGTGTTGATAATAATGGGCCAAATTGAAGTGACAAATATAGTTGAAATCGCTGTGGTATTGATGTCTTGAAAAACAAATAGCAATAAAGGCAACCAAGCAAGTGGCGAAACGGGTTTAAATATTTGAATATAGGGTTCGAGTGCAAGTTGAAAATTTTTGCTCATTCCAATAGCCAATCCAACAGGCACACCAATTATTACAGCCAAAAAGAAACCTGAAAACACCCGTTGCAAAGAGTTGACTATTTGCCAAAAGACTCCTTTGTCATCTTCATTTTCAACATAAAATGGATCCGATAACACACCAATAATTTCATCACCATCGCTGGTAGTGCCTCCAAACGCATGGGTAAATGTATCCATAGGGGTAGGGAAGTTGTTGACATTTTGTGCGATGGATGACCAAATCCCCACAATGATAAAAAACACTATCAAGGGTAATACAATTTTTTTATAACTCTCTCTTTTCATAATTGTCCTTTAAGAGGAAAACCTCTTTGTTGTGGTTGGGTTTATTTTTTTGTTACGTATTTGGGATCAGCACATCCTGCTGGTCCGTATTGACATTCATAAGCAGGTTGTGCGGTTTGAACGCTCCATTGATTGACTTTTTTTAACTCTTCTTTTGAAACCAATGAACTTTGAACTTTAAAATCAAAGATATAATCTACGGCTTTGTTTGGATCCCAAACTTTTCCATCAAGGAATTTATTGTATTCATCCACCCCATCTTTTTTCCAAGCACTTGGAGGAAGGGCATATCCCACTTCTTTTGCTACTTGCGAAAATAGGTCTGGTCGATAAACTTTTTCAATCACTTCTTTCATATTAACTGCTTTATCCAATTGTCCCCATCGGTACATTTGTGTGATAAACCACATTCCGTGTGAGTAAAATGGATACGACGCATAGTAGTTAGCAAACACGTTAAACATTGGATTGGCTGAATCAACTCCTTTGTTGTATAAAAATGTTCCTGACATGGATTTTCTTAAAACATCCACAGGCGCTTTTACATAATTGTTTTGTGCTAAGTATTTAATCGCTTCTTCTCTGTTTTCCCAAGATTCATCCAGCCACATTTGAGCTTTTATCACAGCACGCATAACGGCTTTTGTCGTTTCTGGATTTTTTTGCACAAAATCAGCTCTGGCTTGCAATACTTTTTCTGGGTTGTTGTTCCAAATATCGTAGTTGGTTACTAAAGCACTTCCTGCCCCTTTTAGAACAATTCGTGAGTTCCACGGCTCACCAACACAATATCCTTCAATATTCCCTGCAATTAAGTTACTTGGCATCGTTGGAGGTGGAAAAGGTTTAATGGTCGTATCTTCATCGGGTTTGATACCACTTGCCGCCATCCAATATCGTAACTCATAGTTGTGAGTTGAAACAGGGTGAACCATCCCAAAGTTAAGAGGTTGATAGTTTGAGCCTTCTTTTTCGTGTTTGGCATCAATATATTTTTTTAAACTTTGGGCGCTTACGGGTCGAGCAGTTTTATCTAACCCATATTTTTCCATCTCTTTGATAATGTTATTTCCATAGGTAATGGCATTACCATTAAAATCAAGTGATAAGAGTGCTTGTAAATGAGCATCACCATTGATACCTAATGTGGCAGCAATTGGCATACCAGCAAGAGCATGAGAAAAATCATACTCACCTGAAATCACCTTTTGTTGAATACCGGGCCAACCACCCCCTTCTTTAGCAACATGAACATCTAACCCTTCTGCTTCAAAAAAACCTTTCTCTTTAGCAATAACTAAAGGAGCACAATCGGTTAATGCAATAAAACCAATTTTGAGTTTTGTTTTTTCTGGAGCTGCAAGTAGAGTTGAAGCAACAACTGAGACACCTAATCCGATACGTAATACTTTCTTTAACATAAAATTCTCCTATTTTTTTGTTTTTGAACAAATCGATAAGAGCATTATATATGAATTGTTAATTAAATATTCAGCTTAATTGTATAAAAAATATACAATTATTCTTAATTTTACATTTATATTTAATGTACAATTACACTATAAAACAGTTAAAAAGGTTTACAATGATTAAATCTGTATGCGGATATTGTGGTGTTGGATGCGGTTTAGAGTTTGATACTTCAAAACTCATAGGAGATATTGCATATCCTTCCAATGAAGGATTGTTATGTTCTAAAGGCGTTTCAGAACTTCATACCATTCAAACAACAACACGATTACTTCGACCACAATTAAAACACAATGAAGGATACCTTAATATCGATTGGGATACCTCGATGAAATATGTGGCATCACATATTAAAAAGAGTGACCCTAAAAAAGTAGCATTTTATCTTTCGGGGCAACTTTTAACGGAAGATTATTATATTGCCAATAAGCTGGCTAAAGGGTTTATCAAAACCAACAATGTCGATACCAATTCAAGAACGTGTATGGCAAGTGCAGTTGTAGCACATAAAAAAGCCTTTGGTGTGGATTATGTTCCTGTGCGTATGGAAGATATCAAAAAAGCCAATCTTTTGATTTTGGCAGGTTCAAATGCCGCAGATTCTCATGTGGTTTTCTTTAATAAAATCAAAAAAGAACAAAAAAGAGGACTCAAACTTATCGTAATTGACCCAAGAGTTACAACAACGGCAAAAGCAGCTGATTTGCATTTGCGTATCAATGTAGGAAGCGACATTGATTTGTTTAACTTAGTGGCTTTACGTTTAATTGAAGATGAAAAAGTGGATGCCTCATATATTGAAAATCATACCAACAACTTTTCAACGTTTAAAAGTAAACTGCAACGTGAAGCCAAAACAAAAATGTTGAAACGAACGGGATTAAGTCAAGAAGAGTTTGAGATGTTTATGACAATGTTTTATGAAAATGAAAATATTATCAGTGCTTGGACGATGGGATTAAACCAAAGTGTTCAAGGAGTAGATAAAAACTTGGCACTGATTAATCTTCATTTGCTTACAGGAAAAATCAACAAAGCAGGAAATGGTCCTTTTTCACTTACCGGTCAGCCCAATGCCATGGGTGGACGAGAAGTGGGTGGACTTTCAACCACTTTGGCGGTACATTTGGATTTTAATGATGAAGACATTGCTAAAGTAGAAGAGTTTTGGCAAACAAAAGGTATCGCACCCAAAAGAGGATTAACCGCAGTTGAAATCGTAGATGAAGCGTTAAAAGGCAATATTGATGTGTTAATTATTTGCCATACGGATCCGATTTATCATTTGCCCAATCGAAACAAAGTGGAAGAAGCGTTTAAAAAAATTCCTTTTATCGTAGAAATCAATGCCTATGAAAATTCTGAGACAGCTCCTTTTGCTCATTTACGTTTACCTGCAGCTCCTTGGGGAGAAAAAGAAGGAACTCAAACCAATATGGACAGAAGTATCACCCAACAAAAGAAACTTACGCGTACCTCAATTGATTGTAAATATGATTGGGAAATTTTTAAATTGTTGGCGCATGAACTTGGATTTCAAAAAGAATTTTCTTTTGAAAATGCTCAAGAGATTTTTGATGAATATAAAGAGATGACGAAACTAAGTAAGAATGGACATTTGGATATTTACACGATGAAAGAAGATGAAAACTTTATTTGGGGAAAAGAGTTGTTTAAAAACAATGAGTTTTTAACTCCGAATAAAAAAGCCAATATTCATTTTGTAAAAAACGAAATCTTAAGTGAAAAAACATCAAAAGCGTATCCTTTTATTCTTCTTACGGGACGTACTCGTGACCAATGGCACACAGGAACTAAAACAGCATTGGTGGAAAAACTAAAAAAACACGAAGATTTGGAGTATGTACAAATCAACCCAATGGATGCCAAAGCTTTAGATATCAAAGAGGGTGATATGGTGGATATAAAATCATTACGAGGGGAAATCACACTGGAAGCTAAAATCAGTGATGAGGTAAAAGAAAAAACCATTTTTATACCCGTAAGTGCAAGAAAAATGAATTATTTGACATCGGATTTAATCGATAAAGAGTCTTTTCAACCCGATTACAATCACAGTGCAGTGAGCATTAAAAGTATAGCAAGGATAGAGTTATGAAAGAAAAATTAATCGTTATAGGAAACGGAATGAGTGCGTTACGCACCGTAGAAGAGATTTTATCTCACAATAAAAACAAATATCAAATCACAATTTTTGGGGAAGAGCCCCATGTCAACTACAACCGAATTATGCTTTCCTATTTGCTCAGTGGGGAAAAAACATTTGAAGATACGATTATCAATCATGAACATTGGTACGATGAAAACAGTGTGATGTTGTATCGAAATAATAAAATATTGTACATTGATAAAGAGAAGAAAAAAGTGGTTTGTTCTCTCAATCAAAGTTATGATTATGACAAGCTTATTATTGCAACGGGCTCAAAACCGTTTATTCCACAAACAAAAGGAACACAACTTCAAAATGTAATTGGTTTTCGAACTAAAGCCGATGTGGATACGATTTTACAAACCATTTCAAAAGATAAAACAGCCGTAGTAGTGGGTGGTGGACTTTTAGGTTTGGAAGCTGCTTATGGGATTGCTCAACATGGAGTGAAAACGATTTTAGTGCACCGAAGTTCAAATTTGATGAGCCAACAACTCGATGCTACAGCGGGAAAACTGTTACAAAAAAACTTGGAGCAATATGGCATTGAATTTAGGCTGAATCAAACCATTGAAGAAATCAAAGGAGACGATGAAGTTCAAGCCGTGAAGTTTAGTAATGGGGAAGAAGTTGAGTCAAACTTAGTAGTCTTTGCAACAGGAATTACACCCAATATTGAAATTGCTAAAAATTCAGATATCGCAACCAACAAGGGTATTTTAGTCGATGACTTTTTACAAACCCATGCAGAAAATATTTATGCCATTGGAGAGTGTTGTGAACACGATGGCAACACTTATGGTTTGGTTGCCCCTTTATTTGAACAAGCCAAAGAACTCGCAAAAAAAATAGCCGATGTTCCAACAACTGGATACAAAGGCTCAATTACTTCAACGAGGTTGAAAGTTTCAGGTGTGGATTTGTTCAGTGCAGGAGATTATTTGGGGGATATGACCACAGAAGAGTTGATATTGCTTGATGCCAAAGCTGGGGTCTATAAAAAATTGGTTTTATTTGAAGACAGAATTATTGGAGTGGTGTTATACGGCGATACCGCTGATGCTTCTTGGTATTTAAAACTCTTAAAAGAAGAGACCAATATCGCCGATTTACGAGCTAAATTGCTTTATGGAAAAGCAGGGCTTGGTGATGCAGGGCATGGTGGTAATGATGTCAATGCCATGAGCGATGATGAAGAGGTGTGTGGATGTAACGGTGTATGCAAAGGCGATATTGTAATGGCGA
This sequence comes from Epsilonproteobacteria bacterium UBA4036, assembly GCA_002382325.1. Taxonomy (GTDB): domain Bacteria; phylum Campylobacterota; class Campylobacteria; order Campylobacterales; family Arcobacteraceae; genus Marinarcus. The sequence goes on along the minus strand of DGAG01000012.1, from coordinate 92,871 downwards.
TTAAAACCAATGATTTAAAAACCTTAGGTGAAGTAAAAGCATGTACAAAAGCAGGGGCTTCTTGTGGGTCATGTTTGGGCTTGGTTGAGCAAATATTGGTCAATACGTTAGGCGATGAATATCAAGCCAAAGAAGAGGGTATTTGTTCATGTTGCGAAGTAGGGCATAAAGAGATTAAAACCTGTATTGACAACAATGAATTTGATAATGTCTATGAGGTATTTAAAAAACTCAATTGGAAAACCAAAGATGGATGTTCAAAATGTCGACCTGCAGTGAACTACTATTTATTGGTGAAATACAACGACAACAAATACAAAAATGACCGAAGAAGTGCGTTGGTCAATGACCGAGTTTTTGCCAATATTCAAAAAGATGGAACGTATTCCGTAGTGCCAAGAATTTGGGGAGGATTAACCTCTCCAAAAGAGTTAAAAGATATTGCAGAAATTGCGGTGAAATACGATGTTCCAACGGTCAAATTTACTGGCGGTCAACGTCTTGATATGTTGGGAGTTAAAAAAGAACAACTTGAACCTATGTGGAAAGATTTAAATGATTGTGGTTTTGTATCAGGACAAGCTTATGCCAAAGGGTTACGAACAGTTAAAACGTGTGTTGGAAACCAATGGTGCCGATTTGGAACACAAGATTCGATGCAAATGGGCATTGATATAGAAAAACTCACGTGGGGAAGTTGGACGCCACATAAGTTTAAAATCGCTGTTTCAGGATGTCCTAGAAACTGTGCGGAAGCAACCATTAAAGATATTGGTGTTATAGGGGTTGATTCAGGTTGGGAGATACATATTGCAGGTAATGGAGGAATAAAAGTGAGAGTGACTGACTTTTTTTGTAAAGTTGCCACCGATGAAGAGCTGTTCTTTTATATTAAAGCCATTATGCAATTTTACCGAGAAGATGCGTACTATCTAGAAAGAACCGCCCATTGGGTTGAGCGTGTGGGATTAGAGTATGTCAAAGAGGCGTTATTAAAAGATAAAAGCAAAGCACAATATTATGTAGAACGTTTTGAAGAATCTCAAAAATATGCACAAGTAGATCCTTGGCAAGAAAGCATAAACTCAGGATTTACCAAAGAGTTTGAACCCATAGTATTAGCACCAAAAGAGGAGTTTTAAAATGGCATGGTTAGAAGTTACACATATAGAAAATATCCCACTCATGGGGTCAAGAAAAATTATATACAAAGAGTTGGAAATTGCAATTTTTAAAACCAAAGAGGGTGAACTGTTTGCCGTACACAATGAGTGTCCTCATAAAAAAGGAAACTTAAGTGAAGGGATTGTTCACGATAAAATGGTGACGTGTCCCTTACACAGTTGGGTGATTGATTTAAAAAGTGGAGAAGCTCAAGGCAGTGATTGTGGTTGCACCAAAACCTATGAGCTTAAAATAGAAAATGAAATGGTCTATATCCGTTTATAAAACCGTTATGACAAAATTTCAGGTGCAGGTTTACCAATATGGTAACCTTGCACGTAATCTACACCTAAATCTATTAAAATAGTTTCAATATTTTGGCTGTGAACTTTTTCTGCAATGGTTTTAAGCCCTATTTCTTTGGCAAATACAATAATGGTTTTGACCACTTTTAACGAGTCTTTGCACGTGTCAATATTTTCAACCAAAGAGCTGTCAATTTTTAGAAAATCGACATTCATATTGAGAATATACGAAAAGTTAGAATAACCACTTCCAAAATCATCAATGGCAACACGGACTTTATATTTTTTAACGCGTGTGATAAAGTTATTGAGTATTTCAAAGTTATTGATCTCTTCGGTTTCAAGCAATTCAATAATCACACGATTACCTATATTATAATTTTCCAACAATTCAAAGAGTAAATTGGTGGTTTCCATGTTTAAAATATCATCAATAGAGTAATTGATGGAAAACTCGATATGGGGTTTATGGCTAAAATACTCAAAGGTTTTTCTCATCATAATTTCGGTGATTTTAGGATAAAGTTTGGCTTTTTTTGAAACTTCCAAAAACTCAATAGGAGCAATATATTTGTGGTGACTGTGTAATCGTGCTAAAGCTTCGTATTTAAAAATTTGATTGGTTTTAACCTCTTTAATGGGTTGAAAAAAAGGCACAATTTCATTTTTATCAAGCGCCTCTTTAAGATTTTTTGTCCACTTGATGTGTTTTTCGTACTCATTTTGAAGCATCAACGAATCGGCAAAAAGTCCTAAGTGTTTTCGATTTTTCTTCGCATTTTTAACGGCAATAATGGCTTTTTCTACTCTTCTGCTGTCATTGTTAAAGACAATTCCCATGGTAATTTGTATAAAAAATCGAGTATGTTCGTATTGAAATTCGTGTTCGTGGATATGTTTGATTAAACTGTTACACTCCGTAATAGAGCTGTCTTGAGTAAATAAAATGGCAAATTCATCGCCATAAAGTCGATATAAAATCGCCCCTTTTTTAAGCTGTTCTTGCAATTTTTTTGCCAATTGAACGATAACAAAATCTCCCACTTCAATGCCGTAAAAGTTGTTAAACTCTCTGAAAGCATCAATGTTAATAATCGCCAAAGTTGCTTTATGGTGTTGTTTTAAATCTTCTTGAAGTCGATTAATATTGGGCAAATTGGTCAAGGTATCTGTGTACAAGTTATTCAAAAGTTTGTCATAATAAAATTTAATGGTAGAAATGAGTTCATTAAAGGAGTTTTGTAAGGTTTGTAACTCTTCAATGTTGGTTTTGATATTGGCTTGCTTGTTTAAATCTTTCTCTTGGGTGAGTTGTTTGATATTTTGAGTCAGTTTAACAACGGGATTGATGATTTTATTGTTGACTACTAAAAAGAAAATATAAAAGAAAAGCAATAAAAACAGAATAAAAAATCCAATAAACCAAAAAGTTAGCTCGTTGAGTGAGATTTTGATTTCACTGGGAGGGTATTGAATATCTAAAACACCGTTAATATCTCCTATTTTGGCATTGTAATGACAGGTTAAACACTCTTTTTGAACGTAAATGGGAAAAAGGTATCGAATACTGCCATTTTCTTTAATAATAAATTGTTCTTCTCCTTGTAACGCTTTTTGAATAGAGGAGTCTTTTTGAATAATGATTTTATCCTCTTCATTTACGCCCAAAATCTCTTCTACAAGTTCGCTTCGATAAGAGTGTACTTTCAATCCCGTACGAAGAAATTCCAAGCGAGTTAAAATCTTTTTTAAATCCTCTTTTGCCCAACCGTCTTGCATTTTGGTGTTCATAATTTCAAAGATAAGTTTGCTGGTTTTTTCAGCATCGTCTTTTGCTAATTTATCAAGGGCTGTGTTTTTTATGTAAAAACTTGAAGTAAGTATGACTAAGATACCAACAGTAAATAAAGATAAAATTATTCGAAAAATCAATTTTCTGTTGGTGATTAAATTTCTGTTCATTAAGCCCTAAAACCTTTGTATAAATGGTGACAACATAGTATCATTATTTTTATAAAAAGTTCAAATAAAACATCACATATTAAGCATATTTATGGTGACAATAAAATATTATTTAAAATTATTTTTTATTTTGCTATAATAAATTTTTGAAAAAAGGAAACAATTGAAAGAACTCACTCACTATTTTAATGAAAAAAATATTTTATTTAAAACCATAAAACACGTTGATCCTAAAGAGTTAAACAGTCGAAAAAAAATAGAGATATATTGTGCAACGGGAATTGACAAAAACTATTACGCCATTTTTATACTCAATTCTAAAAGCCGATTTTTGAAAAAAAATGCCGAAGAATTGATTGAGTTATGCGGAAAATTAGCTGATTTACAAGGGCACAATTTTAAAAAGAAGATTTTGCTTATTGGCTCACCTCTTTGTTCAAAGGCAAAAGAGTTTTTGAAGGATAATGAGTGGAAAGTTCATCAAGATTATAAATAAAATAATTTTCTTGAAAAGTTTTATATTTTTTAAGAGAGATACTTGGATATACATTCCCAATCTTCAGATTGGGAATGAGGAATAGTTAAAACACTTTTTCTGAGACCAGATTGTGATTATTTTTTCTTTTTTCTTCTAATTGTTTTTTAATCTCCTCTATTGTTTTTACTTTTGGAGGTAAAAGATGTAATTCTTCTAAATCTAATGCAATATCTGAGGATAACCTTGCTATATTTTTTTTATAGTCAGCAGAAAAAACAAAATATTCTTTTCGATAAATAATTAAATCATTCGGGAGGTTTGATATTTGCTTTAGTTTTTTATGTATATCAATTTTATCCCAATCATTACTTATTGATTCTATATCATATAAATGAATTTCGACAGTTTGTCCTAATTTAAGAGGATTTCCTTGAATACATGAATAAAACATTCCAGGTGTAAGTACTAGTAGTTTTTTAGGTTTGTCATTTTGATTAATATAATTAAGTTTTATTTCTCTTGCCAGTAATTCTTCATGTAAAGTGTTATTGTCTCCAAGTAATTGAATAAACCCTTTAAAATCTTTTAGACATTGGTCTATTGGTTGGTATCTATTATAAGTTATCTTTGCGTCACCATTAGTGGTTAAAAAAGCTACATCAGTTAAAATATTTTTGTATTCTTCTTTTGAGTCAATTCTATTGATATTATGGAGTGTAATAGTTGAACAACCTGTAAATAAAAATATACTTATTAATCCTATCAGTATAAATATTTTTCTTTTCATTTTGACCTCTCTTCTTTTTTTGAGTTATTTTATACATTATATTTATGCATTGGTAACGACAAAAGTAAGTATAATAAAATATCTCTTAAAAGTAATTATTTGTTTAAGAATTTATTTGTAAATCCAAAACTTTGTATTTGAATTCAAATAAGAATAATTGCTTATTTTAGATATTGTGTAAAATACAAATATGAAAATAATAAAGTTAGAAATTTTTGCTATTTTAATACTATTGAAACGATTAAAAGAAATGATGCTAAACTTTTAACAAAATTTATAGTATTGAAATAACATAATACAAAAAAGAACTGGAATAGAAAAATGATTTTATGTGATATCGGCAACACCTCATACGATTTTTTAATCAATGAAAAACACCAAAAAGTGTTTTTAGATGAAAATTTACCTGCTTTAAATCAAACCATTTATTTTATCAGCGTCAATGAAAAAGCTACAGCAAAACTTCTAAGTTTGTATCCTACGGCTGTAAATTTGGAAAACTATTTAACGTTTAAAACGTCATATGTAGGTATGGGAGTTGACAGAAAAGTGGCGTGTTATGGGGCAGATAATGCTATTATTGTCGATGCTGGCAGTGCCATTACGGTGGATATTATGGAAAATGGCAAACATCAAGGCGGATTTATTTTGCCAGGGCTTAGAAAATTCCACGATATGTATGCCCAAATCTCACCCAAACTCGATTTTGATTTTGCTCTAAAGCAAAACTTGGATAAAATACCACAAAATACACAAGATGCGATTTCTTACTCCATTTTAAAAGCAATAATTTTACCCATAAAAGAGATTGCTCAAAATAAACAACTGCTTTTTACTGGTGGTGATGGAGAACATTTAAGTTCATTTTTTAGTGAAAGCATCTACAAAAAAGATTTAATATTTGAGAATATGAAAAGGATAATGAGTGCTAACAGTTGCATTGCCTAAAGGAAGAGTTGCCGAGCAAACTTTAGAAAAATTTGAAAAAGCGTTTGGTGAAAAGTTTGTTTTCGAAGACAGAAAACTTATTTTAAAAAAAGCAGGATTTACTTTTTTAAATGTACGAAACCAAGATGTGCCAACCTATGTGATGTATGGTGCCGCTGATTTAGGTGTTGTTGGATTAGACGTTTTAGAAGAAAAAGAGTACGACTTAATTAAATTGCTTGACCTTGGACTTGGTCGATGTAAAGTTGCCATTGGATTAAAAGCTGGGCAAGAACTTGACTGGAGTAAAAGCCAACTTAAAGTGGCTACTAAACATGAAAAAATCGCTAAAAAGTTTTTTGAACAACGAGCCATGGCAGTTGAAATTATCAAACTGTATGGTTCGATTGAATTGGCGCCTTTAGTAGGTTTGAGTGATTGTATTGTTGACATTGTTGAAACAGGTGCAACGATGAAACAAAATGGACTTGAAGTGGGAGAAACCATTATGGAGAGTTCAGTTTATCTTATTTCAAACAAAAATTCTTTTTATGCAAAAAAAGATTCTATCTTAGATTTACGACAAAAAATAGAAGCCACACTGTAATGGGTTTAGAACTGTATGCTCGAATTGAAGAGTATTTGGATTTTGAAGAAGAAGTACGACGTTTACATAAAGAGTTTTTAGGACTTTTATTTAAAAAAAAGCCTAACACCGTTTTAGATATTGGGTGTGGGCAAGGGGCTTTTTTAGAACATCTGAAATTTAACGATGTCGAAGCTTTTGGTATTGATTTGAGTGTTGAGCAAATTAAGATTTGCCAAAACAAAGGTTTAAACGTCGCATGTATGCCTCTTGAAAATGTATCAGAAACCTTTGATTGTGCGACAGCTATTTTTGATGTGGTGAATTATATTCCTAAAAAAGAGTTGCAAAACTTTTTTAGCCAAGCCAATGTTGTTTTAAATCAAGGCGGATACTTTATTTTTGATGTAAACTCACTTTTTGGATTTGAAGAAGTTGCACAAGGAAGTTTGACTTTGAATTTAGAAGACAAATTTATCGCCATTGATGCTACTTTTGAAAAAAATCAACTCAAAACAGATATAACGCTGTTTAGTCAAACCCAAGGTGATTTGTTTACAAAAGAGTATGACAGCATACAACAATATTATCACAGCATTGAAACATTAAAAAAAGCTTTGAAGAAAGCCTCTTTTGATGTTGAAGAGATAATAAATTTTAACCTACATGGATTTGATGAAACGGATAAGTTGATATTTGTTTGTAAAAAAATAAATAAATAAAGGATTTCCATGAACTATCCAAGCTTTTATGACACTATTGAAAAAATAACACTGCAAGATGAACTCTCAAATTTTTTAGGTGCTTTTGACGATGGCATTATCGAGTTTTCTTATTTAGACATTGTCAAATCTGCGGGGCATTCTTGTCCTACGGTTTTAGGGGCGTATTTGATGACACTTGAAGGTTTGAAAGCCCTGTATAAAGAGGAACTTCCAAAACGCGGTGAAATCAAAGTTGAGTTTAAAGAAAACCCAAAAGAGGGAGTTGCGGGTGTGATTGCCAATGTTATTAGCAATATTACGGGTGCTACTCAAACTTCAGGCTTTAAAGGTATTGGTGGAAATTTTGACAGAAGACATTTGATGTTTTTTGAAGCCGATATCCAAGGAAGTGTAAAGTTTACAAGACGAGACACCAAACAAAGTGTCGAAGTGGCGTACAACCCAAGTGCTATTATCCCTGATGTCAATATGCCCACTTTGATGCAAAAATGTATTGCAAAAACTGCCAACAAAGAAGAACAAAAAGAGTTTGGACGATTGTGGCAAAAAAGAGTGGAAGATATTTCAAATCATATTAATGAAGTGATTTGGGTAGAAATAAACGAATAAAACTTTTATGGCTAAATTACTGATTGTAAAATCAGTAATTTAATCCTACGGCTTCTCTTACGATTTCCATTTTAGCTTGAGCAATTTTTCGAGCCTTATTTGCTCCTTGTGCTAAAATATCTCGGACTTCATCTTTATGATTTAAGTAGTACTCTCTTTTTTGTGTGTATGGTGCGAAGTGGTCATTGATTTTATCCAATAAAGCCAATTTGAAATGCCCATACCCTTCACCTGGAGTTGCATATCTTTTTTGTAAAGCTTGGAGTTCATCTTCTTGCATAAACAATTCACACAGCTTATACACATTGCATGAAATATAATCTTTAGCTTCTTCAAGTGGCGTTGAATCCGTAACGATTCCCATGACTTGTTTTTTAATCACTTTAGGTGAGTTAAACATATCAATGGTATTGCCATACGATTTTGACATTTTAGCTCCGTCTGTTCCTGGTACGGTTTGTAAAACTTCATCCACTTTTGCCACAGGTAACGTAAAAATTTCGCCATAAACGTTATTGAAACTGTTGGCGATATCTCGTGTCATTTCAACGTGTTGAATTTGGTCTTTTCCTACTGGCACAACATTGGAATCAAAGAGTAAAATATCAGCAGCCATTAAAACAGGATAGGAAAAAAGTCCATGGTTGGCTTGAATGCCTCGTGCGGTTTTATCTTTATAAGAATGTGCACGTTCGAGTAAACCCATAGAAGTATGGTTTGATAAAATCCAATAAAGTTCTAGGACCTCTTTGACATCGTGTTGAATCCAAAACGTAGATTTTTCAGGATTCATTCCTAATGCTAAAAAGTTAATGGCTGCTTCCATCATATTGTTTTCTAACGCCGTCTTATCTTTTACAGAAGTCAACGCATGATAAGATGCAATAAATGCAAAAAGTTCACCATCGTCTTGTGACTCAATCATTTTCTTAATCATTCCAAAGTAGTTACCAATATGAATGGTTCCCGATGGCTGAATTCCCGATAAAATTCTCAAAACATACATCCTTGTTTTTTTAGGCAAATTATAACGAAATAACTTGAAGATAAACGAAAGCCAAAGCTTTTTTAAAGTCGACTTTTTATTTTTGTTATCAACATCTGCAGATGCAACAATAAATTGTAGTACTCTCCCATAAAAGAAAGAGGCACTTTGGTGTGTTCACTGATTTGGGTTTGAAGAGATTCTAAGTAACTCAAAGTGTCTTTCAATTCATCTTTTGATAATGTGGGGATTTTTTTATCAATGGAATTGAGTTCATCATACCATTTGTAAATTTTAGAACGCATTGTCCATGTATATAAAGGAACAATGCCTTTAAACAAAGGAAACAACAATGTCAATAAAGGGATAAGCATAATTTTAAGACGGTCAATATTAGATGCTACCCAATACGGGAAAATCGATTCCAACCAACTGTCGCCATGTTTAAAATATTTAAAAGCCTCGTCGTTTATAGTGGTATCCAAATTATTGATGTTGGGGAATTGCCCAAATTGAGCAAAGAGTGATTTCTCTGCATGTATTTTTTTTGCCTTTTTTAACAAAAGCCGTATGAGTTCAAAGGGAAAATCTTTTTGTACCACTAAATTAGCCGTAGTGGCTAAGAGTCGTATATCTTCGTACGGCAAATTTTTGTATAAATCCATCGTACCTTCATGTAAAGTGAGATTCTCCAAATAGGGATATTTCATACTATACGCTTTGGCTCTTTTGATGCTTAAAACATTGATATTGGGATTTTCCAAAAGTTCTTCAACGGTGCTTGAATCAGGAGAAATGACCATTATCATGGCATCAATTTCACCGTTAAGAAGTTTTTGTTTGGATTCTTGAGTGGATAAGTTGAGCAATGAAGTGTTTGAGCTGTTTATTCCATTGTCGTTTAAAATTTGTGTTGCCAAATAACTTGTACCCGTGTTAAATCCACCCACAGAAATCTTTTTGGAAATTAATTGCACCACATACTCTATACTAAAGCCTTCATTTTTGTAAAATATCCAAATGGGCTCATAATAAATACTTGCCAAAGACTCTATTTGTTCACTGTCATTTTGGCTTAAAATTCCACTTTGTACAAAACCAATATCGGCTTTTTTCTCTTTGATTAACTGAGCATTTTCCAAGGAACCTGCGGTTTCTAAAACGGTTACCTCGACTTTCTCCTCTTCTAAGAGTTTTTTATAGTGTAAAGCCGTTTTATAATATTCTCCCTCAACACTGCCTGCTGCGATGACGATTTTTCGCTCAGGGGCAGGTTGGATAAAACGAGAGGTAATAAAAAATGCCAAAAAAACAAGTAGAACAAGAGGAAGATAGAGAGTAAAAAATTTTTTCATGTGTCAAATCCCAGATTTTTGTATTGTTTTATTATAACAAATGTAGCGTATAAAAAAGCAAGATGTAGGATTATCTTTGTTATAATTGCAAAAAAATGGAGAACCTATGCCTTTAGTCAAAATGGAAAAAGAGTGTAAATGTTTTCAAGAATCCGATTTAGTTGCCATAGAAGAGTTTGATACGATTGATGAAGCACTTGAAAGAGCCAATGAAAAGTGCAGCTTTATGAACGACAATTTTTGTGGTAAACACCATTTTCGAGCCGTGTATGAAGATGGAAATATGATTATAAAAGTAGAAATGAATGGTTGATATAAAATTATTACAAAAAGATTATGAGAGTGTTGCTTCTAAGCTTCAAAGAAAAGGGGTAGATGCCCAACTGTTAGCATCGTTAAAAACGTTGGCTTTAACTGCCAAAGACAAACGACAAACCATGGAAGAAGTAACCGCAGAGCAAAATCTGCTTTCAAAAGAGTTTGGACGGTACAAAAAAGAGGGCTTGGATATTGCTTCTTTGCAAGAGCAAATCAATGGGCTAAAAACTCAAAAACAATCTTTAGAAGATGAGGTACGAGTCTTAGAAGAAGAGCTTGAAGCGATTGCTTTAGGTGTACCAAATTTGCCTGATGACAGTGTGCCAAGTGGTGCAGATGAAAACGATAATGTTATTTTAGAAGTGGTGGGCAGTAAACCTGAGTTTACATTTGAGCCAAAAGAGCATTGGGATTTGGGTGAACAAAATGGAACACTGGATTTTGTAAGAGGTGTTAAAATCGCTAAATCACGCTTTACAGCCTTAAGCGGACAAGCAGCAAGGTTAGAGAGAGCATTGATTAATTATATGCTTGATTTTAACCGAGAACGAGGCTTCCAAGAGTGGTATGTGCCTTTTATGGCAAACTCAAACACGCTTCAAGGCACAGGACAATTGCCAAAATTTGCCGATGATTTATTCAAAATTGAAGGGGAAGATTTATACTTAATCCCAACGGCGGAAGTGAGTTTAACCAACCTTTACAACGATGAAATTTTAGACGCCAATGAGTTGCCTTTATTACTGACATCGTATACGCCTTGTTTTAGAAAAGAAGCAGGCAGTGCAGGGCGAGATACCAGAGGACTGATTCGACAACACCAATTTGATAAAGTGGAAATGGTAGCCATTACCACACAAGAACAAAGCGATGAGGTGTTTGAAAAGATGGTTGCGTGTGCGAGTGATTTACTCTCATCTTTAGGGCTTTGCCACCAAAAAGTACAACTGTGTACGGGAGATTTGGGTTTTAGTGCGGCAACCACGATTGACTTAGAAGTATGGCTTCCCGGACAAGGAAAATTCAGAGAAATCTCTTCGATTTCTAACACACGAGAGTTCCAAGCACGACGTGCCAAAATACGATACAAAGAAGATAAAAAAAATATTTTAGCTCACACGTTAAACGGCTCTTCTTTAGCCGTAGGGCGAACCTTGGTTGCGATTATGGAAAACTATCAACAAGAAGATGGAACAATTTTAATTCCAGAAGTGCTTAAAAAATATATGTAACGGTGTAAAGTAGGAAAACCTACTTTACATACAAACTTCGATCAAACAACTTTTTCCCCACATACACTTCTAAATACCCTTTGGTAACAGTAGTGTGTTTAAAAATCATCTCTTGACCTATGAGTAAACCATTTTTTACAATAGCATTGCTTTGAATCAAAGTTCCTTTTGACGTGCCGATTTGTACGTTGGGTTTGTCGTGAAAGAATTGTCCAAAGGCATAGATTTTTGTGTATACAATACCATTATAATCTTGAGTCGTTTTTTGCTTTCGTTGAATATTTTCTTCTTTAAAATTTTCATCATAAATACTTACAGCATAAGCATTGATCGCTTTGGTGCTGTACGCATTGAGTTTACAAAGCAGTAAAATAAGAAGAAGCAAAAAGCGTATCATTTATTCGTAAATAACTCTTCGTTTGAGTTCACCTTGAACATTTTTCATGGCATCGTATTTTTTTTGTGCTTCAAGTTTCTCTTCATAACTCAAAGGGATTCGTACGGATTTGTATTCACATAAAATATGGTCTTTAAATACGCCTGATATTTCAGCCTTTACCCAATAAAATCCACCGTCTTTTCGCATATTTTTAATCGCGCCCGTCCATTTGTTATACTCTTTAATGGTTTGCCATATCTGTTTAAAAACCGCTTTAGGCATATCGGGGTGTCGGACAATATTGTGTGACTTTCCAATCAATTCATCAACACTGTATCCACTGATTTGGGCAAACACTTCATTGGCATAGGTAATCTCCCCTTTTAAATTGGTACGAGAAATTATCAGTTCCCCTTGAGGAACTTCGGTTTCAATTAAAAACTCACTGTTATTAAATTCCATTATTTCACCTCGTCAAAATGTTGGGCAAATCCTTGTAAATCTTTTTTCTTTAAATCCCCATTATAAACGATTTTATTGGGGTCCATCGTATCATCGTTAAGTATTTTAGGCACAATATCAGCATTGTTAAGTACTTCAATGTGTTCATCGAGTTCATCTTCACTGTATGCCATTTGCATATCAGCCGAGACAACATGCGGTATGGCTTCAATGATTCGTAATTTTTCTAACTCTTCTTTAACGCCATTGCCTTCAATGGTAATAATAATTCGTCCCACTTCATCGTGCATATGATAATCACATGCCGGACAATTTTTCAATGACTCCACTACTTCATCAAGATACTTCGGAACGGTTTGTACTACTATACTTGAAATATTCATATTAAACTCCTTTGTTTTTAAAATTTCCAATAGTTAATGATTTCACTATCACTGCTGGCGAAAAGTTCATTGTCACTGATAAAAAGAATTTGTGTCAAAGTTGCTTTTTGCCCTGTTAAATTGTATAAATATTTTTGTGTGTTTATATCAAAAACCAAAACTTCATTTTTTTCATTGTAAGATACAGCCCCTCGTGTGGCTTTTTCATTTAAGGCACAACTGTATAATAAGAAGTCAAAATTCAGACTATACGCACTGCCATTGTTAGAAAATACGACGGCTTTTCGATCTTGTCCTGCGGTTAAAACGACACCGTTTTTATAATCCACTTGATAGACTCGATCTAAATTTAAGGCATCTAACTCTTTAAACAAACTCCCATCTTTGGCATTGAAGATGCGAACAATACCGCTTTCATCGGTTGAAGCAAAACGTTGTTTATCTTGCGATAATTTAAAGTGTGAAAAAGAAGAGTGACTGACTTGCTTCATATACTCAAGGCTTTGAGTTTGTAGATTATACAGCCCAATTTGATTGCTTAACAGTCCAAATAAAATTCGGTTTTCATCAACGAAAGAGGCTTTTTGAATAAAGTATTTTTTTTCAATATCAAAAACTTTATGCAAGGTATCATTTTCATAAATCCATAAGTTACGATACCCTTTCATGCCTTGTGAAACAATCAAAAGCTTGTTGGCAATTAAATCAATGGAATAAATTTTTGCAGGAATAACATCTCCCATAAAATCTTCAATAGGAGGGATTTCAATGGTTTTAATGATGTGTTTGGATGCCACATCAAAAAGTTCCACACTGCCATTGCTGTTAGCGGCATACAAGACTCCTTGGGTGTAAAGAATGTCTTGGACATCCCCTTTGGCTTTTAAACTAAAAGTAGGGGTCAAAGTTTCCATGCTGTGGGCATAAAATCCCAACGTGAGAATAAAAAGAATAATTTTAATCATCTTGATGTAACTCTTTATTAATTTTTGCCATTTGTTGTTTCACTTCATAAAAGTGTTCAGGGGTTAAATTGTCAGATTTACTCCATTGTACCTCAATGGCATTATTATAAGGCGCTCCCATAAACTCTATTTGTGTTGAAAACTCATCTAAAGTATTGCAAATAATCTCTTCTTGTGTTTGAAGGTCAGTGATTTTAATGAACCAACCTCCCAAACCATTCTCTTGAATATGGGCTTTAAATGTAGCACTCATTTTTTTCCTTTATAGTTTGGTGTAGTGTATGGCTTGAGTAGGGCAAACCCCTACACAAAACCCACACCCTGTGCATAAATCAAATTTAATAGAGGGTCGAAACATACCTAAAAATTCTATGGCATGGCTCAAGCACGGGTTTTTACATGAAAAACACATGGTAGTGTTCCAACTTAAACATTTTAACATATCAATCTCAAAAATGGCATTGATATCTTTTTTTTCTTCCAGTGTTAATACCTCAAAAGGACACTCTTTGGCACACGCATCGCAAAACGTACAGCCATTGGAACTTAGATCCAAATAGGGTGTTTTATCTTTATGAATACGGATAATATTCTCTTCACAAACTGTGCTGCATTTTCCATCACACTCTTGGCACATATTATGAAAAGAAGATTCATCTTTAAAATAAGGAGGTCGAATAAATTGTTGTTGAGGTTCTCTTTTTTCTTTGGATGAAAAAAGAGAACTAAAAAGTTCTCTTCTTTGCATATTAATCTTTTAGCGTATCTAAACCTTCAGTCAGTTTTGTTCCAACCCAGTTTGATTTTTCGCTTCCGTCTTTTGAAGTAAATTCAGCTACGAAATTGTTTTCTATCCATTGTCCATCACTTTGTGGGGCATGACAACCGCTGCAATTAAATCGTGCACCCGCAAGTTGGTCAAGCTCTTTGATGGCTAATTCATTGTTATCTTCATCCACTGCTTTTTTAAATTTTTTACCATCAAACGTGTGTTTTGGTCTAAAATCAGTTAAGTGTGATTTTGGATACGGTAAAGCCCCCATACTCTCTGCAACACCCGGTGCATGACATCCTACACATTGGTTGTTGTTAATGGTTATTGGCAACATTCCTTCAGTATCGTGAGGAATCATTGGTGGAGCATCTTGGAATGCCCGTGCAAATTTTTTCCCACTTCCAGGCGTTGACTCGCTGTACTGTGTTTTATCAGGCATAACACTGTTTTCACTGAACAAGTCCACTTTTCTAAAACCAATTGAGGTATCCTCAATCATTGGTTTTGCGACTTCTTTATTGTTTGGATTGGCATCATTGACACACCCTACAAACATAAAAGAGGAAGCAACCACTAAGCTTAAAGCTATTTTACTAACGAATTTCATTTTTTATCTCCTATTTGAGTTCTTAAAGAAAAATTTAAAGCATCATCATCGCATACTTCTACACATCGACCACAGTTGGTACACTCACCACTTAAAACCTGCAAACTCTCTTTCCCTACCATCCAAAGGACTTGACTTTCAGGGCAGACTTCTTTGCATTTCATACAAACGGTGCATTTGGGTTCATCGTGATTGACTCGAATAAGACTGTATTTGCCTACAACAGAGTAAAACCCTCCTAAAGGACAAATATGACCGCACCAACCATTTTTTAAGATAAACAGGTCAAATAAGAATATAACAAGCATCATTGCCCATCCAAATCCCAAACCAAAAATAATTCCTCTGTGTGTGACTGAAATGGGAGAAACCAGTTCAAATGCCGTTACTCCTAAAACATACGATAATACTAGGCTTAATGCCAATACATAATATCGCATATTGCGAGTAGCAGGTTGTTTTTTCTCAATTTGGTTAAATCCCAATTTTCTTCGTACATAGTTTGCCATATCCGTAATGATATTAACAGGACAAACCCATGAACAAAAGACACGACCTCCCACAAGAAAGTAAAATGCCGTGATAATAAAAGCTCCCACTAAAATATTCGCAGAGAGTAAAGCTCCTGCACTGAACATTTGCAACGCTGCAAAGGGGTCACTTAAAGGGATAACACCCAAAAATAATGAAGAGCTTAGATTCCCTTGTAAAATTGTCCAACCCCATACATTTCCAGCTACATACAGCAACATTAACGATATTTGTACCACTCGACGTAAGATAAGAAATCGGTGTTTGACTAAAAACTTAATCATCGAGTAATCCTTTCATATCGTTTAAAGAGTCAATGGCTCTTTCTTTACTGATTTGCGTTGTGGTGGTTTGACTGGTTGAACTCTCTACACGAGATTCATCGGCTTTTTCCCAACCTTTAACATAGTGATCTCCCACTTCTCCTAATGCTACCTCTCTTGGCAACACAAAAATGGCGGCTTTTTTGGTTACACATGCACGTTCACATAAACCGCATCCGGTACAGTAATCACTGTCTACAATGGGTTTTAAAAAGGCATGTTTACCTGTTCGTTCATTTTTGGTGTATTCCAAATATATGGCTTTGTCCAATAAAGGACACGCTCGATAACACGCATCGCATTGGATTCCCCAAAAAGCGATACAGTTTTTCGCATCAACCACCGCTAAGCCCATTCGTGCCATATCAATATCAAGTTGGTCATTTTTACTGACACTTTTTATATCTAAAGCACCGCTGGGACAAACGGGTACACAAGGAATATCAGGACACATATAACAAGGAATTTCTCTTGGTTCAAAAAACGGTGTGCCTAAAGGTTTATTGTCACCAGGTGTGGCTAAAACCAAGGTATCGTATGGACAGGCTTCTACGCACATGCCACACTTAATACAGGTTTTCAAAAAGTCGTCTTCACTTAATGCCCCAGGTGGTCGAAGTAGGAGTTTTGAAGCCGTAGCTTCATCAATATAGGCACTCCATATTAATCCACCCAATGCCATCAGCCCAACGACTCTTGCACTTCCTAATATAAACTTTCTTCTGTCGCTTATCATTTTTGAACCTTATTTTACTGTTAAAAAATTATACACTGTATACTTTTACCGCACATTTTTTAAAGTCTGTTTGTTTTGATTGAGGACACGTTGCATCTAAACATACTTTGTTGATAAAGACTTTTTCATCAAACCAAGGCACATAGACCAATCCTCTTGCCGGTCGGTTTCTTCCTCGTGTTTCAACTCTTGCTTTTACTTTTCCACGTCGTGATTCAACCCAACACAATCCACCTTGTTTGACACCAAATTTCTCAGCATCAGCAGGGTGCATATAACATAATGCTTCAGGAACGGCTCGGTATAATTCAGGAACTCTCATGGTCATTGTTCCACTGTGCCAATGTTCTAAAACCCGTCCTGTACTTAACCATACTGGGTATTCTGCATCTGGCATTTCAGGTGGATCCATATACGGTCGTGCAAAAATTTTTGCTTTATTTTGTAATGAAATTTTTGTTTTATCTTTAACTCCAAGTAAATCCCCTTGAGCTAAGGCTTTAGCTAATGTTCCGTAAAAAGCAAATTCAGTGTGACCCGTTTCTTTACCATATTTTTTTGCATAAGGGTCGTATTGAGCATTAAATCTCCATTGTGTCTCTTTTCCATCCACAACTGGCCATTTAAGTCCTCTTACTTTGTGATAAGTATCAAAGTCAGCTAAATCGTGAGCATGACCTCGTCCAAACTCTGCATACTCTTCAAAAAGATATTTTTGAATAAAGAATCCATACCCTTTAAAGACTTCACCGTCACTACCTACAACATTTCTTGAATCTCCGTACCCTTCCGAGTTATCAAACCCTTTTTGAATAGGATCATTTTGATCAAGTTTATAACTTTTTGCTCGTTTGTTGGCAAATAAGATTTCATACATGGTGGTATCTTCGTTATAACCCATTGCTTTTGCTTGTTCAATCATACTTGGTAAGACTTCTTTTCGTGGACCACTTGGTTGATATTCACCCCAAACGTCTTTAACAGTAAATCGTTTTGCAAGTTCAACCCATTGCCATGTATCACTCATTGCATCACCTACAGGTAATACTTGTTGTCGCCATAATTGTGTTCGTCGTTCCGCATTTCCATAACCACCCCATTTTTCATAAATCATGGCACTTGGTAAGATTAAGTCAGAGACTTTAGCTGAAATTCCTGGGTATCCATCGGAAGTAACAATAAAGTTATCCATTTCTCGTGCGGCTTTAATCCAATGTGTTGCACTGGCAGTATCTTGATAAGGGTTACATACATTTACCCATGCAAATTTAACCAATCCATCTTCGATTCCTCGGTGGATTTTCATAATATCTTGAACTCCCACTGGGTTAATGGTTCCTTCTGGAACATTCCAAACATTTTCAGTGATTTTTCGGTGTTTTGGATTGGCAACCATCATATCTGCTGGTAATCGGTGCGTAAATGTTCCTACTTCTCTTGCTGTTCCACACGCACTTGGTTGACCTGTAAGTGAGAAGGCACCGCTTCCTGGTTTGGCTTGTTTATTCAATAAAAAGTGTACGTTGTACGCTAAAGTATTGACCCATGTTCCACGAGTGTGTTGGTTCATACCCATTGTCCAAAAGCTTACCACTTTTCGGTTTTTCTCAATATAAAGATTGGCTAATGTTTGTAATTTTTTCTTAAATTCATTGATATCTTCATCAGGGTCACCTTTAGAGATTTTTGCCACATAATCCAAGGTATAAGGCTCTAAGAATTTTTTATACTCTTCAAATGGAATTTCCCAATGCGCAAGTCCGGCATTTTTATTGACCATCATGTCGCCTTCTTTATATCCATACGGAGCTAAAGCAGGAGCTTCAGTTGCAGAGACGACTTTTTGCATCTCTTTTGAAATAATTTCCATCTCTTTGGCAGAATATTTTCCATCTTTGATTGATTTTTCATCACTTGTTCTCATACCATAACCCATATTAACAGGACTGGCTGCAAATACGATATGTTTTTTTACGAAATCCCAATCAATGGCTTCAGGGGCATTATAAACGATTTCTCGTGCAATATAGTTCCACAATGCAAGGTCAGTATTGGGTGTAAAAATAATTTCAATATCTGCTAAGTCAGAAGTTCGGTGTGTATACGTAGACATATTAATGACTTTAACATTTTGAGGATCACTTAATTTTCTATCGGTTACCCGTGACCATAAAATTGGGTGCATTTCTGCCATATTTGAACCCCAAGATACGATGGTATCCGTTAATTCAATGTCATCGTAACATCCACTTGGTTCATCAATCCCAAATGTTTGGTAAAAACCAACAACAGCAGATGCCATACAGTGTCTGGCATTTGGGTCAATGGCATTACTTCTAAATCCTGCTTTCATCATTTTTTGAGCAGCATACCCTTCCATAATAGTGTATTGTCCTGAAGCAAATACACCAACCCCTTCAGGTCCAGAAGCTTTAAGTGCTTTTTTGATGTGAACTTCCATCTCATCAAAAGCTCGTTTCCAGCTAACAGGTGCAAATTTACCGTTTTTATCAAAGTTTCCATTGGAATCGACTCGTAACAATGGTTGTTTTAATCGGTCAGCCCCGTACATGATTTTTGCATTAAAATACCCTTTAATACAGTTAAGCCCTCGATTAACTGGGGCTGCAGGGTCACCTTTAACGGCAACAATTTTGCCCTCTTTGGTGGCTAACATAATTCCACAACCTGTACCACAAAATCTACAAGCTGCCTTGTCCCATCTCCAACTTGATTCAGCTTCGTTTGCTGCTGCACTCAATGTTGTTGGAACGCTCATTCCAACCGCTGCAGCCGCACTTGCTGCTGCTGAACTTTTTAAGAAATCTCTTCTTGAAAGCGCCATGTTGTTCTCCTTTTAAATTTGTCTGTATTTAAACAAGTCATTGTAACACTTTACGAAAGCATAATCTTTGACCATAGTCAAATTTCATAAGTTTTAATTAAGATAAAAAGTGTCTTAATTGCATAAACTTTGTACTCATAACAAGAATATGCTACCATAACAAAGTTAAAGTTCAATGACAAAAGTTACACAAAAGGAGCAAAAAGGTGAGTTTTTTTACCTATATAAAAGCCGTAGGCACAGGCCCAAAATCCAACAGAGATTTACGTTATGAAGAGATGAAAGATGCCATTAAACAGATTTTAGACAATCAGTGCGAAAGCGAACAAGCAGCGGCATTTTTAATGTGTTTGCGGATTAAACTTGAAAGCAATGAGGAGTTAAAAGGGTGTTTAGACGCTTTTGAACCTTATATGAATAAAGTGGATATTCCTCAAAGTGTTGAGTTGGGATTTTCATATGATGGCAAAACTGACCAACCTTTTTTATTTCCCTTAACAGCACAGATATTAGAGAGTTTTTTTCAAAAAAACAAAACGATTGCTCCTTTTGATCTGGTTATCTCGGGTGATTTAGAACAACCTGCTAAAAGTGGATTAACCGTAAAAGAAGTGGCAACCGCCATAACATTGCCTGCCAATCTTCACTTTTTTGACCGTGCGAATTATTTTAAAGCCTTATCGGCGTTGACTCCTTTGCGAAAAAAACTCTATATGCGAACCATTTTTAACACCGTTGAAAAGTTATTGAACCCTGCAAATTCAAATTATGCTATTACATCAGCTTTTCACAAACCGTATGTTAAGAAATATTTTGATTTGTTTGGGGATAAGTATGAAAATATGATGATAATTAAAGGTGATGAGGGCAACCCAGAAGTCTTTGGTGATTTTAAATATTGGGTTAAAAAAGAGGATGAAATTGTTGAACAAATCTTGACACTAAACTCTTTTGGAATAGAGTATTCGCATACGTATGAGAAAATTACCTTAGCACAAAATCTTGAGCTTTTAGCTCAACCAAGTGATGAACTATTGGCATTGGCACAGTTAAATGCCGCTATTTTATTGGTCGTTGCAAAACGATTTGACACCGTTCATGAAGCCTATGCGCATATAAAAGGATAACTTATGAAAACTAAGCTCAAAGAGATATTTATCTTTTCACAACTGGATGAAGCAACGCTAAAAATGATTGAAGAGTTTACTTATGAAGTCAAACTCAATAAAGACAATATTGTGTTTTATGAAGGAGATGATCCTAAATATTTACACATATTAACCAAAGGAATTATTAAACTCTATAAAACAGCAACCAACAGTAAAGAGCTGGTGTTAAAATATTTTCAAAGCAATGAACTCATCGCAGAAGCAGCCAGTTTCCAGCAAATCCCATATCCTGCAACCGCACAAGCTTTTACCGATGTTGAAGTGCTAAAAATTGATTTTTTAAAACTTAAAGCCATTATGCTTAAAAATCCCGAGTTGTGTTTTAATATGCAAATTTCACTCATTCAAAAAATCAAAAACTTAGAGAGCATTATTTCCACACAGTTGGTGTTAGATACCAAAGAAAAAGTGGCAAAATATATTTGTGATAATGAGAAAGATTTTTTCAAAACCAAAAAAATACTTGTGGCGCAATTGTTGAATATTACGCCTGAAACACTTTCTCGAACCCTTAAAGTCTTTAAAGATGAGGGATTAATTGATACGAAAAACAGACGAATCAAAAAAGAGGAATTATCAGCATATTTTCTTTAAAGAAGTGTTAGGTGCTAAGAGTTAAGTGTTATGTTGCCATCGCTTAACTTCTTACCACTCTCTTCTTACTTTTCACTTCTTATTTTTCTTCAGGAAACTCAGGCGTAAAATGTTCCAAACATCTGGCACTGTGAAAAGTACGGCTGTATTCGGGATTGGTAAAGACATTTCCTTCCAAACTCCAACCTTGAGGTTGACTGATAATAATAGAAGGAGCAACTTTACGTTGAACACGGTTTTCACAAATAATGGGTTTTCCACTTAAAAAACGATTTTCAACTGTTTCCATACGATCGGTGGTAACAAAATAGTGCATTAAAATAAAAAATGACAATATTGAAAAGACCAAGGGAAAACCAATTTTAAAGGCATTTTTGCCCACAAAAGATCGTGTGGTAACAAAAGCAGTAACAATAAGTATAAAAATGCCAATGACAATATAGGCACCTTCTAATTCTAAAAATTTCATTCTAATCCTTTATAAATGGTTTTGTTCCCAAGCATAAAATGCTTCGCTAAAATAATCAATGCGCACTTTCTTAAACTCTCGAGAAGAGTAAAGTGGCATATACGAAGTGTGTTCAATGCTGTTGGCAATTTTATCAATAACTGCTTGGGTCTCTTCTTTGGTTTTGCCGTGAATCATGGTAAATAAATTGTAGCTCCAGTTTTCATATTTGGGGCGTAAATAACAGTGACTTACTGCACTGTAGGCAGCAGCTTCTTTTCCAATGGCTTGAGCCTGATTTTCATCAATATCCCAAACGACCATGGCATTGGCATTAAATCCTGCGTTTCGATGGTTTAATATGGAAGCATAACGTCGTATGACACCGGCATCTAAAAACTCTTGAATATGTTCAAAAAGAGTTTCATACGAGATATTAAGTGCATCAATAATGCCTTTAAAAGGCTCTTCAACTAAGGCAATATCTTTTTGTAAATGTTGAATCAATTCATAATGTGTTTCATTTAAGGATAACTCTTTGTAGGTTTTTGTCGCAACATGCTCTTTTTGGCTTAACGAGTTGGTCGTATCCAGTTTGACTGAAATTTTAAAGAGTTTTAATGTGGGTAAAATAATAAAATTTTTGGCTTTGGTTTTTAATGCCAGTATCTCAACCGTTTTTTCTAAACCCAATTTTGAATTGGGAGCAACAGCGAGGGTAAACCAAATATTAAAGGCATGATTTCGTTCGTAATTGTGTGAAATACCCGGATGAGCATTTAAAACAGCCACAGCGTTGTCAATCTCTTCTGTCTCTACTTCAAATGCCACTAAAGAAGAGGTGTATCCGAGTTTCTTCGTATCAAAAATAGCCGAAGTTTGTCGTATGATTTTATCTTTTTTGGCTTCATTTAAAAGACTTAATACTTCTTGTTCGGTTGTGTTAAGTTCATTAGCAATGGACAAAAAAGGTCTTGCTGTGAGTGGAAAATTTTTTTGTATTCGAAGCAGTATTTCATTTTTTAAATCAGGTTTGGTTAATGGACTCATCTTTGTTCCTTTTTTAATTTAAAAAAATTATAACTTATCAAATTTATTTAAACATTGATTTAAAACAATTTTTAAGGTTTAGAATTTTGCCCATTTTTTTCTTGATATATATTATTGTGAATTTCTCAAACTCTTAATATGATATAAAAAACAAACAAGGAGTCTATATGTCAAAAGTGGTATTAATCACAGGAGCAACATCAGGGATGGGGTTAGAAACTTCAATTTTACTTGCTCTTAATGGGTATACAGTGTATGCAGGAACACGAGGTAATGAAGCAGAACTGTTGGAAAAAGCCAAAGAAAAAGGGGTGCAAATCCATATTGTGCCTTTGGACGTTACGCAAACTCACTCCATACAACAAGCGGTTAAAAGTGTGATTGAAAAAGAGGGCAAAATCGATGTGTTGGTCAACAATGCAGGGTTTGGTTTGTTAGCCACACTGGAAGAGGGCAGCGATGAAGAGATGTTCAAACAGTTTGATGTCAATGTCTTTGGTTTAATTAAAACCACACGAGAGGTATTGCCTTATATGAGAGAAGCCAAAAGTGGGGTGATTATCAATATTTCTTCATTTTTAGGCAAAATGGGCTTACCTCTTTTAAGTCATTATAATGCCAGTAAATATGCTGTGGAGGGGATTACGGATTCGTTACGATTTGAAGTTGCTCCTTTTAATATTCGAGTACACTCTGTTCTTGCAGGATTATTTGGTACAAATTTTGTCAAAAAAGGTTTGCTCGCTAACGCTAAAACCACGAGCGATACAAGCCCTTATAAAGAGTTGGTTTCTCACTTTGTTCCCATTGTAGGAGCAGCAATTAACGAAGGACCAAGCCCCATGCCAATCGCACAAGCCATTAAAGATATTATTGAAAATGAGAAAAGTGAAATCGCAGTAAAAGTAGGAGAAGAAGCCGATACCTTTGTTCCTTTGCGAAAAGCATTGAGTGATAAAGATTTTGAGGAGAAGATTAAGGAGACGTTTGGGGTTTGATTTTTTTGGAAAACAAGCACTGTTGGGTGCTTGTTTTGTCTATGATATTTTTAGGATGGCTTGTATATAATGTAAAATTGATAAATTGTTAAGTTGAAGAGAGGATAAATAATTGAGTGAATCAGAAAATATAGAATCACAAAGTTCAAATACAAAAGATATAATTAATGCCACAACAGGATTAGTAAAAGCAATTCCAATTTATGAAGATGGATTACAACCCGTTACAAAACAACTTGGAAAATCACTAGAAACTTTAGGAAAAGCTATTAATGTAGCTTTATTACCAATTAGCTGTGTTGTGTGGGGAGCAGATAAGTTAAAAAGTTTTATTGAAAATGATGTCGCTGAAAAACTTAAAGATATTCCTGAAGAAAAAATATGTACTCCTGATCCTACAGTAGCTGGACCAGTACTAGAAGCATTAAAATTTGCAGGACATAAAGAAAGTTTAAAAGAAATGTATGCAAATCTTCTCGCAAAATCATTAAATCAAGATACTACAGATAGAACTCATCCATCATATGTTGAAGTAATTAAACAATTAACAGTTGAAGAAGCAAGGCTTCTTCAACTGTTATCGAATGAAGAAAAATATCCTATTGTATGTAACTTTATGAATACATCAAAAAATTCAAATTTATCAATAATGTTAAGAAATAGTTTTAATAAAATTTGTAATGAAATCAATATTGATAAAGAAAATTCCAATACTTATTATGATAATTTACAAAGATTAAAACTTATAGAAGTAGTTGAAACTAGAACTTCTAAAATTGAAGAAGATTTGATGAGTCAACTTCCTGGTTTTGCAATTCCTGGAGCAGACAAGTTTGAATTTAAAACAACAACTAATTACATATTGAAATTTACAAATTATGGAACTAGATTTGTAGAAATATGTTTAAAGTAAAATCTAACAAAATCTTCTTGATAAAATACTAAAGATACTTAGTTCAGATAAAGAATTTTAAGGATACGAATTTCTGAAATATAGTAAAATAGAGGCTCTCTTGAAAACCACAAGGGTTTCCGCTTTCTTACTTTTTGGTCTCGAAAAAGTAAGCAAAAAAGACTGCCAAGTTGATGAAGGAACAGACCCTAAGATTTTAGACTTTTTTTTCTGCGCTGTGGAACTCGTCGAAAAAGTGCATTTAGCACTTTTCTCTCCTCAAACAGTTGCCACCTTAAGAACTCATAAATATTTACTTAATTGCCCGCATATTTAACATATTTTTCTTCCTCATAACACTGGTTATTTTTATAAAGAGAATGAGCTAGTATGAGTAATTTTCTCATTAAAGCCACTTTAATTACATTGGTTGATTTGCCTTTTTCTTTTAATCTTTTATAAAATTCAATCAATGGTAAATCTAATTGTTGATAGCTAAAAACTGCCATAAATAATGCTGAACGACAGCTCACGGATCCACTTTTAGAAATTCTTGCTTTTGTTTTATATGAGCTTCCAGATTCTCTATAAATTGGTTCTAATCCAGCCAATGAGACAATTTGTTTTTTATTTGCATCGGGATATTTAATAAAATGCAACAATAATTCTATAGCTATTTTTTCTCCAACTCTTTTTATTGTTTGTAGATTTAAAAATGATTTATATAATGTATCATCAGTTTTTAACAATAACTTTATTTTTTCTAGAATGTCTTCTTCCTCTTTTTGCAATAATTCTATCTTTTTTTTTAATTTATTAACTAAATATGTAGAAGTATTATATTGTTTAGATTCTAAATGATTCATACATTGAGTTTTTTGTTTTACAATTAATGATTTATAAATCATTAATTCTTGTAACTTTTCGTAAAGTATGTTAAGTACTGGTACTTTTATATCTTTTTTATTTGCAAGGGTTATAGCGCTACTTAACATTTTTGCATCTATTTTATCTGTTTTAGTTTTATTTCCTAATGCTTTTGCATAGTTAGAACTTTGTTTAGGATTAATGATAAAACATCGAATATTTTTATTTGCACAAAAAGATTTTAAAAGTGAAGAATAATTCCCAGTTGGTTCATAAACAAACACTAATTTATCAAGTTCTTTTTTATACTGTTTTTTTAGTTTTGAGTATAAAGTTTTTATCCCTTTTAAGCTGTTTTCAATAACTAAGTCTAAATCATTATAAGGAACATATACATTGATTGTTGACTTACTAATATCTAATCCGATAGAATACATTTCTAGAACCTTTATTTTAGGATAAAGAGTTCGTTA
Source organism: Epsilonproteobacteria bacterium UBA4036 (assembly GCA_002382325.1). Classification (GTDB taxonomy): domain Bacteria; phylum Campylobacterota; class Campylobacteria; order Campylobacterales; family Arcobacteraceae; genus Marinarcus. Next base: position 66,941 of record DGAG01000012.1, on the reverse strand, counting down.
GGGTAGGATTTCTCCTACCTGATTTGTCATATAAACTTTGTACTCGTGAATACTAACTAGTTAAACTGTTATTGTTGCCACTCAAATTTAAATATGACTATCCAACTGTTTGCCAAGATAATTATTAATTTAATTTCTTCCAATCCTCGCCGATATATCATTTTAACTAACTCTATGAAAATATATTATCATATCTCCATTATTTCTAGTATACGAGTCCTCGCTGTTCCCCGAAAAAAAAGCCTAAAATCTTAGCTTCATCAAAGGCAGGAATTAAATCCCTACACTTCAAACTATCTTTAGTAAATTAAAGTCAGTGAAGTTGTAATCTTAGAAAATCAAATATGTCAATGTCCTTATCCCATTCTTTCCAACATCTGAAAAGCCGAGCGTTTATTTTTTATTTCGGTAAAGCCGAGGACTGTTTGACGAGAGAAAAGTGCTAAACGCACTTTTTCGAGGAGTTCCGCAGGCAGAAATAAAAAATAATAAGTGAGGGAACCCCAAAGGGCTTTGAAGCTTTGTTGGTGGCTTTTTGTTACTTTTTACCATTAAAAAGTAAAAGGCGGAAATCTTTAGGTTTTCAAGAGCATAAAAAAACTAAAATCTCAAGCAAAACCACACAACCCCAAACTCTTTACTCCAACTTAGAAAACATATCCTCAAATAAAGCCATATCCATTTTTGAAAAAGCGAACCATTTTTTGCCGAGGTCTTTTAAACTTGCCCCTATATGAAAAATTGTTTTATTATCAATGATAAGGAATCTGTCGTGAGAATTTTTAAATATTTTTACAGAGATATTATTATATTGAGTATAGTATTTCTCTAAATCCAGTTTGAGTTGTTTGGATATGGTATGCGTGTAGATAGTTACTTTTATATGGGGAATTTTACTGAAAATCGTCAGTGTAGTATCATCAATATAATTATCGATGAGAATAACTGTTTTACTGGCTTGTCTTAATAAATCAGATATAAAACGATAGGCATCAAAAATTTGACCATCGTAAAATATGCCTTGTGTTGGCTTTAATTGTTTTTGTTCTAATGCAACAAATATCTTATCAAATTTTTCATCTGATTTTATCTCATGTTCTATTTGCTTTTTCTCAAGAGTATCTATCTTTTTAAAAAGGTCGTTATTTGATGATATAAATTGTTTCATATTTACAAAAGCTCTGATGATTTGTACACTTCTGTTGATTGCTATATCACTTTTTAAAACTGCACTTAACATTGACACCCCTTGTTCAGTGAAAACATAAGGATTGATATAGGAATGTTTTAAGTTTTGCAACTGGTAACATTTTGTTACCAGTTCATTTTTTTCATCATTATTGAGTTGAAATCTAAAATCTTCAGGAAATCTTTTGATATTTCTTCTTATTGCCTGATTAAATGTTTTTGTTTCTATAGTGTAAAGTTTTGCCAAATCACTGTCCAGCATAACTTGAACACCTCGAACAGTAAATATTTTATTGTGTATATCTTCAAGGATGAGTTCTATATCTGTTCCTATGATTCAATTTTTAAAACAATAACAAAAAAAGAAAAACTATCTTAAAAATATGACAAACTGTAATATTTTTAAAATGAACTAAAATTAATACATAAAAGGCATATCTTTTATACATACAGTACAGTTATTAATTATCTAATATAAATGTATATTAAATATACAATCTTGATATATGTCAATGTTTATAAAATAGTATTGATTTATACTTCGTTTTAGATGTTAAGCAAAAGGAGAAAGAGGTTATGACAGATTCTACTGATGTATTGAATATGTTAAAAATTGTCTACACCATTTATACCGTTTCGGTAATGTTGTTGATAGCGTGGTTTGCTTTTGGTGTGATGTCGCCCAAAGGAAAGCCAAGAATAGTTAAGCCCAGTATATTTTATGGATATGTGGGAGTGTTAGTTACAGTAGGAGTTGCGATTCATATTGTAACATTCAATAAAATACCGTGGGTGGAAATTGATTTTAAACGAGATCATATCACTCCTGATAAGGTAGTTAATATTGTGGTCAAAGACCACCATTTTGAATTGCCTCAAAAAAGAATCATCGCACAATGTCAAGAGTATGTTTTGTTTGATGTGGACTCAAAAGATTTAACCTATGGGTTTGGACTGTTTCGACAAAACAACTCTATGGTGTTACAAATGCAAGTCGTACCTGGAAGTTCCAATCAACTGATGTGGAAATTTGAAAAAAATGGAGTTTACTCTATTCGTTCAACCGAATACTCAGGACCCAAAGGGGCGTATATTTATTATGAAAATGCGTTTGAAGTCCAAGGGTGCGAAACCAATGACAAATATGCAATGAGAAAGGTACAACATGAGCGTTCTTAAAACATTGCTTCATGGAAATGAAGGGGGCTTAAATGCCCAAGGGCTTACCGCTGTTCAAAAAGTTACACTGCGAGCGGTTATTGTGGGAGTGTTGTATTATGGGTTAGCGGCAATTGAGGGAATGATGATGCGCGCTCAGCAAATCACACCGTTACCGTTTATTGATGAGTCTCATTACTTTTCAATTATGACCGTACATCCCATTGTAGGGATATTTGGTTCAACCTATTTATTGGTGTTTGGGGCATTTACCTTTTTAGTGCCGTATTTGATGAACAAACCATTGTACAGTGTCAAAATTGCCAATTGGACATGGATACTCATCGCCGTTGGGGCGTTGTCTTCGTGGTTGGGAGGATTTATTTACCACTACGCACCTCTTTACACACTGTATTGGCCATTGCCCGTTGATTTTAAGCAGTACAATGCTGTGGGTGGTTTGGTGTTTGTGGGTGGAATTGCACTTATTATGTTTGGTACGATTGGATTCATTTACAATATTTTTGCCACGGTATTTTATACGGAAAAAGGGCATGAGAAACGCCCCATTAAACCTTTACTGATTTCAGCATTGGGTATTGATGGATTTTTAAATATTTTATATAAAATGCAAGGCAAAGAGCCGTATGCTAAAGAACCAGCGGTTTCATTGCCTGTGGTTGCGATTTTTCGAGGAACGATAGATACCTTTTTGGATGCGTTGGTCATTTTAACGTGTGGGATTTTAATTTTGATCTATATTTTTGCTGAACTAGCAGGTGTTCCTATGGATTATACATCGGTTAATGCCTTATTGTATAAAAATTTTTTTTGGTGGGGATTGGATTTAATCGCCGATGGGTTGGTGCTCATTTATGTCGCAGGAACATGGTATTTATTGGCCATGCTTATTACGGGCAAAAAACTTTTTATGCAAAACATTGCACGAGCTGCCTTACTTTTAGAGTTAGTAGTGTCTTGGTTTGTTTGGTCGCATCATTTATTGGCAGATCAAGGACAACCCAATATGATGAAACTGGTTTCAGGAGAGATGGTTACAGCATTTGAATTGGTCACTCAAGGCATTGCGGTGTTTATTACGTTAGTGACGTTATGGAGTGCGCGACCGTTAAAAATGAGTAACGAATTAAAGTTTTTACTCGCAGGAATTTTAGGCTTTATGTTAGCTGTACCTGCTGGAATCTTACAAGCGGACATGGGATTAAATCGAGTTTTGCACAACACACAATGGATTGTAGGTCCTCATGTGCATGTGGCGATTTTAGTGGGTCTTAGTATGACGTTGTATTCAGCCTTGTACACACTTTGGCCAATAGTAACAAATAACGTTAAGCTCTACAGTCAAAAACTTGCCAATATTCACTTTTGGGGGCAACTCATTGGTGGTATAGGAATGGGAGCGTTTATGGGAATGGCAGCCATGGATGGAATGTTGCGACGAACGTTGTATATTAACGGTGAGTATGAAACCTATATGATTTTAGCAGGAATTTGTGGGTTTATGTTAATAGTAGCTTGGGTGTGTTTTTTGGTTAATGTGATTATGAGTATTGGTTTAAATGGACTTTTACGCATTTTTACCAAAACAACGCTAGATACAACAGCGTGTGTACCTGCATTAAAAACAGTATAAATGAGACGTTTTAACGTCTCATTAAAGGAGATACGATGGTTATGAATATTCAAAAAGTGGCTCAAGAAATTTATGAAGAGAGTTTGTACAATACCATTTTGTTTGAAATAAAAGAGAAATATCAATCAATGGAGCTTTCGTGTGAAACCATTACAACGATTTTACAAACAGATGAAGCATTACTTCAAGAGTACATTTTAATCAATCGTTATTCAGAACTCTCTTCGATTCATGCCAAAGCTTTAATAATTGATAAAAACGATTCTGAACAAACGATTGATGCTAAAAATACCATCAATAAAAATGTGCAAGAACTTAAAAATTTGGAAAACTTTTCTGTGGATTCCAAAGGCAGTGCCTATGAGATTTGGATTGGTTCAGTAGGTATTATGCTGATTTTTATGATTCACAATGTGGTGGCTTTATTTACAGAACTCTATGCGACTCATTCAGAAGTGATTTATACTCTTTTTGGTCTCATTGCACTGGCAACGTATTATGGGTACAATAAAATCAAACGCAATCATGAACTCAAATTTGAACGATATAAAACGTTGTATACCAATACCAATAAACTCATTCACAGTGCGTGTGTCAATCAATACATTAAACAAGAGGAGTTGTATTGAGTATAAATTGATTCAAATTAAGGAAAGCTAATTTTCATTTGGTTAGAATAACTTTTTAACACAAAGGTTTTTGTATGGCATATTTTCCTGCATTTTTGAAGTTTGATGATAAAAAGATTTTAATCGTAGGTGGGGGAAATGTTGCATTAGAAAAACTCGAACATCTGCTCGATTTTACCCACAATATTACACTTATTGCCCAAGCCTACAATGAAGCCACAATGGCATTAATCCAACAACACCGCTTAACTCATTTGGTAAAAACCTATGAAAAAGGTGACGCTCAAGGCTATGATATAGTTATTGCTGCTGTGGATAATTTTGCCTTACAAGAAGAGATTTATTTAGAAACACGACAATATCCTTGTCTTTGTAATTGTGTGGATTTACAACAATATTGCGATTTTATTTTTCCTTCGTATGTCAAAAAAGGGGATTTAACCATTGCCATTTCGACAGGTGGATCTTCACCTGCTGTGGCAAAACAGTTGCGTATTTTTCTATCAAACCTTATTCCCAATAACATAGTAGAATTTTTAGAACAGATGAAAAACTACCGAAAAACTATGCCCAAAGGCAAAGAGCGAATGCAATTTTTAGACCAAAAAGCCAAAGAATATATACAAAGTTGGAGACAAACAGATGAAAACAAAAAACAGTAACTTACTTTTACTGGGATTTTTAGTGGGTTTTTTTATGATTGGATTTATCGCATTCCAAAATGCCATGCCCGAAGCAAAAAATGAGAGAGTCTATTCTATTTTGAAACCTTATTTGCCTTATACTGTTGAGAAACGATTGGGTGGGTTTACTGTTGTGGATAAAAAAACCGATGAAAAAACCAAACCCCCTGCTTCAGAAGCATTAAAATATATGGACAGTTTGGACAAACAGTGGGGCAAAGAGTTTTTAAAACTTCAAGGGAATGTATTGATGATTTTAGATGCCAACAAACAGCCTATCAAACAATTTGAAATCACGTCTGAAGAAAAAAAGTGGGTTGAAAACTTTTTTGAGATTTAAGCGCTCTTGACCTAGGTTATTTTTTTTTCTGTGTAAATCATTTATAATTAACATTAATATGCAATATAAAGGTTAGTTATGCGAAAAGCGTTGGAAGTGATTACATTTGTTCTGGGTGGATTGCTGATTTTCTTTTTTATTACACAACTGCCCCAGTTTTTTGAGTATCATCATGAGTATAAATTTGATGACAATGCTTTACGGAAAAAAGCCTTGGATTTAAACATCAATCCCATACCTACGAATTTTAGGGAAGCTTCAAAACTGTTGACGATTAAAAATGGGGAAATATCACATGATGAAGTGGCTTTAGGGCAAAAACTTTTTAACGATACGTTACTTTCTAAAAACAACGATATCAGCTGTGCAACATGCCATAAACTCAAAGAGGGCGGTGAAGATAATTTACCGACTGCCATTGGGCATAACAATCAAAAAAATCCCAGCCATTTAAATACTCCTACGGTGTTAAATACAGCGTTTGCCACGGCATATTTTTGGAATGCCAGAGCTAAAACTCTTGAAGAACAAGCAGCAGGTCCTATTCAAGCACATTTTGAGATGAATATGACCCAAGAAGAGGTGGTAAAACGACTTCAAGAAAGTTCTGAATATGTGCAACTTTTTAATACGGTGTTTGAGAATGAACCCGCTGTGAGTTTTGAAAATGTTCAAAAAGCGTTAGCTTCGTATGAAAGAACATTATTGACGCGTGGAAGTTTGGATGAATTTTTAGAAGGCAATAACGATGCCATGAACAGTAAAGCCAAAAAAGGGTTTGAACTGTTTTTAACCAAAGGGTGCAAAGGGTGTCATGCGGGTACAAGTTTTGGAGGCTTAAGTGTTGAAAAGTTTCCATTAAGAACTTGGTGGAATGAGTGGCTTAATGTTCAAGTAGTCAATGACAAAACAAGTGTTCTGCCTCAATTTCAACTTATTGACAGAACTTTTCCTTTTGAGAATATCGGGGGCTTTAAAGGAAAAGATAACAACAAACTGTTTCGAGTCCCCATTTTAAGAAACATTCATCAAACTTCACCTTATTTTCATAATGGCAGTGTTAAAGAGCTTAAAGAGGCAGTGCAAATTATGGGAAAATACCAATTGGGAATCATTTTTACTCAAGAAGAGACCGAGTTGATTGTTGAATTTCTAAAAACACTTGATGGTCAAATTATCCAATTTGAAGAATCCTTAAACAAAAATATTAATTATTGATTGTAAATAAGAATATTTAATTCACAAAATTGTAGAATATTCTTTTTACAAAGGTGATTATTATGAATACAAAGCTCAAAGACTTTTTCTTATTTCAAGATTTATGTGACGATACTTTGGCTCAAATTGAAGCATTCAGTAAGGAAGCGAGTTTTCCTAAAGAGAGCATCATTTTTTATGAGGGCGATGAATCAAAATATTTGTATTTACTTAAAAGTGGAATCATCAAGCTTTATAAAGTAACATCCAATGACAAAGAGGTGATTTTAAAATATTTTCATCCCAATGAACTTATTGCTGAGGTGGCTAATTTTGAGCAAATCCCTTATCCTGCAACTGCACAAGCATTTACCAATGTAGAGGTGATTATGATTGATTTTGCCTCATTAAAAGAGATTATTTACCAAAATCCCTCTTTGGCATTTAAAATACAAACGTCACTGATTAAAAAAATTAAAAACTTAGAGAATTTGGTTTCCATGCATATTGTGCTTGATTCTCAAGAGAGAGTGGCAAAATACATTCATGACCATACCGAAGAGTTTTTTAACACCAAAAACATTATCACCGCAGAAATTTTGAACATTTCACCTGAAACACTTTCCCGAATTTTACGTACCTTTAAAAACGAAGGTCTGGTTGATATGACCAAAAAAACAATAAATAAAGAAGAATTAAAACAGTTTTTTATCTAAAAAAATCCTCTTTACAATAAAAGCAATTTTTTTGCTTTTATTGTCTTGTCTTTTTAGAGTTTGTGTGATACTATTCGCGAAAAATTACTCTTAGGTAATAAAAGAGGCAAATCGTGAAAGCTGCAGAGAACAAAAGCGTTATTGAAAAAGTGTTTGTAAAGCTTAATCAAGTGGATAAAGTCCTTGAAAATAAAGTTGACACGATACTTTTGCGTATGATTAATATGCTGAAATATATTTTTATTTTAATTATGATTTTGTATTTGGCAATATGTCTGATGAGTTTATCTCATAAAATCATTTCGTTTACATTAAATCAAGGGGCTTTGGATTTTGTCTCCATTAAAATGATTTTAACCGATGGTCTATTTACTCTTATTGTGATTGCAATTGTTAAAACACTGTTTATCAAAAATGGGTTTGATTATGCGTTGACTTTCTTAGAAATCGCGTTTGTCGTGATGATAAGAAAGTTGATTTTGCTTGAAACTGTGCCTGAAGAGACCGATTTGCTGATTGCTTTAGGGATAACCTCTTCAGTGTTTTTTATATTAATTGTGTATATCCACAACTTAAAACGTTTGTGGAAACGAGAAGATAAAGTCAATTAAAATCAAAAGGTTATTTAAACCATTTGATTTTGTCGCGTAATTTGACCACTTCTCCTACAACAATAATCGCAGGCGTAGGCATACCTTTGGAAAGTTCTACAATGGTTTCTAGGGTACCTGTAACAACCTCTTGATCGGGAGTGGTTCCTTTTGAAATCACGGCACAGGGGTAGTCGGGTCGTTTGCCTAAATTCATCAGTTTTCTTGTAATGAGTTTAATGTTATGAAAGCCCATTAAAAAGACAATGGTTTCATCATTTAAAAAGGTTTGCCACTCCACTTGTGAGATTTTTTTATTGGGAGTTTCATGTCCCGTTACCACTCTAAATGAAGTCGTTACGCCTCTGTGTGTAACAGGAATACCTGCATAGGCTGGGACACTGACACTTGAAGTAATCCCTGGGATAATTTCAAACTTAATATCTCTGTCATATAAATAAATGGCTTCTTCTCCTCCTCGTCCAAAAACAAAAGGGTCACCGCCTTTAAGCCGTACGACGGTTTCATATTTTAAAGCCGATTGATAAATGATTTCATTGATTTCATCTTGAGGAACACTGTGTCGTCCATCTTCTTTGCCCACATAAATGAGTTTAACATCTTTTCTTGCCATATCCAAGATTTCAGGATTGGCTAACCTATCATAAATAATGATGTCGGCTTCTTTAATCACACGTGCCGCTTTTAAGGTCATTAATTCAATATCGCCAGGACCGGCTCCTGTTAAATAGACTTTACTCATCTTAGTTCTCCTCATAAATAAATAGACCCGAAGGCTTGTTGATATTGTGTATTTCGTTTTTTATTTCCCAATTTTGGGTATTAATCACCACCACCTTGTTGGTGTCATTAACGGAAACATACAAGGCATTTTTCTCTTTTGACCAACGTACATGAAGCACTTTTCCATCAAAAGTAAACTCTTTTATAATCTCTAAAGAAGCCGTATCAATGATTTGAATGGTCGGAAAATCTTTTCCCGAAAAAGTAACCGCTAGGAAATCTTTTTTGGGACTAAGACTTGTAAATACAGGCAAACCTTGTGTTTGAATATTTTTAATAAACTTAAAATTGTTGTCATATACTAAGACTTTATTATCACCCACTGCTGGAACAAACACTTCTTTGGTGCTTAAACTCCAAAAGCCAAAATGCGGTACTTTTAAGACACGTTGTCGATTTTCATCTAAGAAGATATCCACTTTTTGATAACTCATTTTTTCCAAATCAACCACACCAAAATGTTGTGAAGTAAAAAAACCTGCAATGTATTTTTCATTTTGAATCATTGCATCAAAAGGAAGTTCTCCTACATTTTTAAACTCTTTGTATAGAGTAAAAACAGGTTTTCTTTTGTTATTACTTAAATCTTTATAGACTGAAATGGTGTCATTGTCCATTTGTGAAAAAATCAAATAGTTATTGTAAATTTTAATACCGACATTACGAGAGTTGGTTAAAATCTTTTTAATGGGATTTAAGTCTCTGTCCAAAATATCCACACTCTTATCATCATAATTTGCCACTGCAACATAGTGTTTATTGATTTCAAAACCAATGGCACTTTTACTGGTTTTATACTCGGCTAAAATTTTTTCACTTTTTGGGTCAAATTTAATGACATAACCGTCTCGTGAAATTACATACCCATCGTTTTCATAAAACTTTACCACACCGTGGTTCATATTGCGCATATTGGGTATTTTGCTTGTTTGAACATCATCCTCAATAACAGCTAAAGAAGAACTCTCTCGTTCCACCACAAAGATTTTTTCTTTGGCAAGTAAAGAACTGCATGCCAATAGCAGTATTAAAAACAGTTTCATCATTTTATCTCCTAATCTCTTCATAGCTTAAATAACACGAAGGGTCTTCGTCCCACAAATCACCTGTAATAGCGTACGCACGACTACGTGAGCCCCCATTACAAATATCAATATACTGGCAAATGCCACACTTTCCTTTGATGTCTCGTGGTGTTGTGCGTAAATTTTCTAAAAGAGGATTCTCTTTATTGAGCCAAATGGTATCAAAATCTTCTTGTAAATAATTACCCACAGTAAAGGGAAAAAAAGGATCGGGCTTTACATTGCCCAACCAATCCATATTGCCCAATCTATTTCCTGCACTGTTTCCACCCCATGAAAGCAGTTTGTCTTTGAGCGTTTGAGCATAACTTGGGAAGCGTTTTTGAAACTCTTTAAGCAGTAAAATGGCATCCATTTCCATATTACCTGTGACCAAATCAATCTCTTTTCCTTCTTCATAATACTCAAATGCTTTATTGATAATAAACTCAACGTATTCTCGTCGTTGCTCTTTTGAAATATCAATCTCTAAGTTTTCTTCTCCTCGTCCTGAATAGACCAAATGGGAAATATAAAGCTTATTGACATTGAGTTTTTCCACTAAGTCAAACATGGCATAAAAACTGTTTTGAGTCTCTTTGGTCAAAGTAAAACGTATCCCTGCATTTCCCCCATTTTCTTGAATGAGTTTTATGGCATCAATGCTTTTTTCATACGCCCCTTTTTGACCTCGAAAGTAATCATGGATTTGTTCAATGCCATCAATTGAAATCCCAATGTAATTAAACGTATCAATAATTTGTTTCACATTTTTAGGACTCACATACATTCCATTGGTGGATAAATAGGTCATAATGCCATTGTCTTTCATACATTGAGCAATATTAAAAATATCTTTTCTTAAAAGAGGTTCTCCCCCACTAAAAATTACAAAGTTGACGCCGGCTTTTTTAAGTTTGGGAATGGTTTGTTGGATTTGTTCAAAGCTTAAGGTATCTTTTTCATTGGCATCGGCTTTGCTGTAACAGTGATGACACAGTAAATTACAGCGATTGGTAAAATTCCAAATGATAATAGAACCATTGAGTGTTCGACTTTTTTCACCATTGAGAGTGGATTTAATTAAATTGGAAAGTCTGAACATATTAATCCTTGAAACTTTGAATAAAATCGCTTAAATTTTGAAGTTCTTCTTGTGAAAAATTCTTAAATTCGGGCATAACGCTTCTTGAATATCCCAACTGTTTATAGGTATTTTTAGGATCAACAATATGCGAAATAATCTCGCCACTGTTTCGCATATTGGCAATTTGCTTAAAGGAAGGTCCAAAAGCCATAGAGGTTTCGTGGTGACATCCCCAACAATACTCTTTAAACAGTAGTTCGCCTTTACTCGCAGAAGCTTGGGCGCTGATACACAAAAATAAAATAGTATAAAAAACTTTAGTTTTCATGAAATTTTCCTTTTACATAATAAATTTTAACGAAATAAAAAAGTTAAAATCTTGATTCATGTCACTAATTGTTATTTTATAACGGTGATTTGTGAATTTTTTTTGATGTTTTTAATGGTCTCATCGACTCGTTGTTGGAATCGTTCCATTTGAAGTTTGTTTTTAATGGTGTCATAGACTTGTTCAAGTTTAATCGTAAAGCTGGGTTTTTTCCCATCAACAAAAAGAACATGGTACCCAAAAGGCGTTTGCAGAGGTTTTTTTGAATAATGATTTGGCTTGATGTTCATTGCTTCTTGCCAAAATTCTTCAAGCATATCACCTTGTTTAAACCATCCTAAGTCGCCTCCTCGAGTATTGGCAGTGGGTTCAAGAGATTTTTCATTGGCTAAATCAATAAATTTTTTTTGAATATCAGTTTTGGTGGCATTTAATTCATCAATAATGGCGTCAGCTTCAGTGGATGTTTCTACAACAATGTGTCGAGCTTTGATTTGAAAACTTTGTTTAAATTCATCGATATGTTGCTGATAATAGTGTTCGATTTCTTGTTTTGTTACAGGCGTGGAATCAAACTGTTTTTTCATCCAAAACTCAACCAATAAATTGTTTTTTAAATCGTCAAGCGTTTTTTGAAAAGCTTTACTCTCTTGAAGCTTCTCTTTTTTTGCTTCTTGTATTAATAACTTTTTCTCAATAACCTGATGCAAGATAAGATTTTTTTCTTCTGTTGAGAGTTGTTCATACGTCTCTTCTTTGTCTAAACTTCTCATAAAAAAATCAACTTCTTGAGCATTGATTTCTTCTCCATTGACAATGGCAAATGTTTTGGCTTGTAAAGAGGCATGTAAACAAAAAACTATCAGTAAAGTGGTTAAAAATTTCATAAGATTTCCTTAGTGTAATGTTGACAAAAAGTCATTTAAACTTTTTTTCTCGTAGGCATTAAAGTTGCTTGTATCGCAAGGCAAACGCTCTTGACATTTTTCTTTAAAAATATCCATACCAAAAAGTCTGGGATAAAATTCTCTGTTTTTATTGATAAAGTTATATTTTCCCACAGGAATATTGGCATCATAGGCTGCTAATTCTTTAAAGTTAAGCGTATCTATGACGATGACTTCACCCTCTTTTTCATAAATACTCAAATAGGCATATTTGCCATCGCCACTGTATTCTGTATGAATATATTGTTTGTTTTTTCGTGGGGTAATGGTTTTGGTTTTATAATCTTTTTTATCAATTAAAACCAACTCATCGCTTCCATTGTCTGCCCAAAGATAAGGAGTATAAGGGTGTGTTTTGACAAAAAAACCATCGCCACCTATGTTGACTTCTTTTGTAAATGCCCAATCATACATTTTCCACACAGTAATGTAGGGTTTTTTAATGTGAGGTGTTCCAAAATAGAAGTTTCCGTCTTGATACCAATATGTCGCCGAAAACAAGTGTGGCATACCTTTCATGGCATGTTCAAATACAATTGAATTGTTTTTTAAATCATAAACACTTAAGACATCTCCTCTTCTTGCCGTTCCAATTAAATAATCTTCAAAAGGGTCAATAAAGAAGTCTTCAATGGGTTCTTTTATGGTGGTATAACTGATGTCAAAAGTTTGAGTATCCAATTTCCCTAAAAGCGGTTTATTTCTAAAGGTAAAAATGGCTTCATCTTTTGAGTAAAACTCATACAAAGCAGAAACTTTGCCATCGAGTTTTTTGATGGTTTTGGGAAGCATACTGCTTGAATCTAAGACAACCAGTTGTTCAGGCAACAAACACGTGGCAAAAACATTTTTACCATCACGACTTAACGAGATATTTCGTAAGTTAATACACGCTCGTACTTTGTTCATTCGTTGACCCGTTTTTAAAGAGTATCGTTGAACAAAACCATCACGAGTCGGAACATAGATGTTTTTTGCATCCATGGTGTATTTGATTCCACCGTGAACATTGTCTAAATGAAATTTATCCAATATTCGGGTATCTTCCATAATCCATACCTTATTGCCATCTCGTTCAACCACAGGTAAAATTTGTTCTTTATCTTTAATCTTTAAAGGTTCATACGGATCATCGTAAGAAACAATAGAGTTTCGTATATCATTAGCACTCCATGAAAAATCATCGTCAATATCTGATTTGATGTAACGAGCAATTTGAAGCAGTTCATAGGGGTTTAAAAAATCGTATTTTGGCATCAATGTTTGAGGAAAGCCATCTTTGATTTTAGCAGCTAAGCTCTTTTCATCGTATTTTTTTAAGAGTTTTGGCAATAAAGGAGGTCCATCAATGCCCACTCGTTTGGTGTGATGACAGGTTGCACAATATTGATTGTACAGCTCTTTTCCAACTTCTTTTTTAGGCAATGCTTCAACCATATGTCCCGATGCTTCATCAACAGCATTGGCATTACATAAAAAAAGAGTTATAAGACTTGAAAAAATAAATGCAGTTTTCATGGGAAATCCTTTGGGTAGAGAAATATCAAGCCCGAAGGCTTGATATAAGAAAAAATTCTTAGTAAGTATCGTTCATTGTATTTGTTACGTTGAACTTACCTGTTGGAGTAATAAGTCTTTTGTCATCAATTACTTTTTTAAGTTTCAATGTTTTTGAATCATAAACTAAGATTGGAGATGCCGCAAGTTTGTTCCCCCAAATACTTGTCCATACTTCTGACCCATCAGCATTAAATTCAAAGTGTACAGGACCTCTTGCTTGTACTTCTTTTCCATTTGGTGCTTTTGCAGGTTTTAAGTATTTTTCGTCAATTGGAAGTGTTTTTACTACTTCAAGTGTGTTTTTGTCAATTACATAAATTTGTGTTTGTAATTTTCTATCTGGGTGAACTGGTCTGTCCGCAAAGATATAAGGAGAGTTTGGATGACCTTTAACAAATAGGTTTCCTCCTCCATCACCAGGAAGTTTAGTTTTTTTAACAATTTTCCAAGCATTTTTTGGATGATTTACAGGGTCAGTTCCGATGAAAATAATGTCATTTGAACCAATGTGTCCTGAACCCCAAATTGGACCATATTTAGGATGGTCTACGTTTACACCTCGTCCTGGGTGTGGTTTATTCCCTTCAGATGGAATATTTGCAACCAATTTCCCTTCTTTTGTATCGATAACAGAAATTACGTTTCTTGCATTAGCTGCAGTCATGAAATATCTTTTTGATAAATCCCATCCACCATCGTGTAAGAATCTTTCTGCTTCAACCATAGTAATTTTTGGATTTTTAATATTAGAGTAGTCATATAACCATACTTGACCTGTTTCTTTAATATTAATTACCCATTCAGGTTTGTCATGTGATGCAATAATTGCAGCAACTCGAGCTTCTCTTGTATATACGTTTTCGTCATACGTATAACTTGCTGTAGAAACAATTTTTAATGGATCAAGTGTATCTGCATCTAATGTTACAATTGATGGTGGCCAGTAGCATCCAACAACCGCATATTTGTCAAGATAATCTTTGTGTTTTGATGTATCGATTGCTCTTGCATCGTTACACGTTCTGATTTCTGCAACGTTTTTAGGAACTTTCATCCATAAGTCAATCATAGAGGCTTTTCCATCTCTACCAATAACATACATATATCGTCCCGATGCACCTGTTCGTGTGATGTGTGTTGCAAACCCAGAAGGAACAACAGAAACAACATCTTTAGTTACACCATCAACAATAGCGATTTGACCTACGTCTCTTAAGATAACAGCAAAATAATCTTTCCAGTTTTTCGCTTCAGGCGCTTTTGGTCGATCTTTAACTGGGATTAACACTTTGTGAGATTTTTTCATATCTGCAAGAGATTTCTCAGGTGGTTGAGGCGCTTCTACTTGAAGGTATTTTGCCATCAAATCTGTTTGTGCAGCACTTAATTCTCCCGATTTTCCCCACTCTGGCATACCACCAGGAGTTCCTTCATGGATAATATATTTTAAAGTATCAGTACCCATACCTTTCATTTTTTCAGGCTCAAGATTTGGACCTAATGCCCCTTTTCTAAGCATTCCATGACAACCTGCACATCTGTCAAAATAGACTTCTGTTGCTTCATCCATTTGTGCTTTAGATAACTTAATTTCTGCAGCTGCAGTACTTACAAGACCTAAACAAGCAATTGCTGCTATACTTAAAACTTTTGATAATTTCATATTCTTCTCCTTATATAAAATTAATACATGTAATCTTATCTTTATTTAATAAAAAAAGATACCATTTCGACCTGTTTTTTAACAAGCAGTAGAAGAAACCCCCATTCCTTCTACTGTTGCGCTTATTTCTCTTCTTCTAATCTTTTTTTCTCTTGTGCATAAATCCAAAACATTGGAAGTACAATCACAGTGTGTAAAAAAAGTGTCAAGGTTAAAGGTCCTTGATTAAGTGTTCCAAAAAAACTTGGAACAATATCTGTAAATGGTTCTATCATCTCATCCTCCTTATTGGTTATTAACTTTAGAATTTCTTATGGTTAATAAGTCATACACTAAATATAAGAATCCTACTAATGTTACCACACCCATTACCAATCTCCAACCCATGGCTTGTAAAAACCAGTGACTGTTTTGAGAGATAAAGTATGCTTCCCATGTAGCACCCATTTGAGCTCTTTCAACCATAACTTGACCGTATCCAGCAATAGTTAATGATACTGTCATTCCTACTACACCAATACAAAGTAAAGCAAATCCCATTTTAGAAGCAAACGTCATTTTCAACTCTTTTTTACCGGTTGTTCCTTGAACACCCATGTAAAACATAGCAATCATAGCCATGGCAAAAGCACCAAAGAAAGCTAAGTGACCATGTGCTGCGGTAAATTGTGTACCGTGAGTATAAATATTCATTTGAGGTAGCGTATGGAAGAATCCCCAAACACCTGCACCTAAAAAGTTTCCAAAAGCACTTCCAACAAACCACATAAAAGCAGGAGTGTTGTTCATCATAGGTTTTTCACCGGCACCTTTTTTAATACCTGCTTCTTTACCCCAGTCATACATAACGTGGACAAACATAGCAACCAAAGGAACTGGCTCTAATGCAGAGAAAAGTGCTCCAATTTCCCACCAGTACTCAGGTGTACCGATCCAGAAATAGTGGTGTCCAATACCTAAAATACCAGAACCAAATAGCATAGCAACTTCAATCCATAACCACATTTCAACGATTTGTCGATTGGCAC
Organism: Epsilonproteobacteria bacterium UBA4036; assembly: GCA_002382325.1. GTDB lineage: Bacteria > Campylobacterota > Campylobacteria > Campylobacterales > Arcobacteraceae > Marinarcus. Next base: position 50,305 of record DGAG01000012.1, on the reverse strand, counting down.
CAATAGTTTTAATCAATGCCCAACCAATAATAGAAGCAACAAATACTTCCCATGTAGCTTCAACCCATAAGTGGATAACCCACCACCACCAGTATTGATCCATTGAAATATTTTCAGTATAGAACATACCTGCAAGATATAAACCTGCAAGTGCCAATAAATCTGCCATAAGTACTGTAATAATACCTGTTCTTTCACCTTTAATCGCTGTTAAATACACATTGGCTAAGAAAATTAAAACAACAACGACAATACCAATATCTGCCCATCTTGGAGCTTCAATGTATTCTCGACCTTCATTAATTAACCATAATGTTGCATGATTTGCAGGTCCTACTTGTACTAAAATGTAAACCAATACAACGACAGTAACGGCTAAGGTTAAAACATAAAAACCAAGTTTTCCTAAACCCACACCTACTGTTTCAATACCCGTTTCATCAGGCAATAAATAGTAAACTGAACCAATCATTGCATACAATAACCAAACAACCAACGCATTAATGTGCACCATTCTTGCGACGTTAAAATCCAATACTTCAAATAAAAAGCCTGGGAAAACAAATTGAATACCTGCAACCAATCCAAAAAGCAATTGAGCCCCTAAAAGTGCAGCAGCGACGCTAAAATACATCACCCCTAATTTTTTAGATTCATAAGTTAAATTATTTGCCATGGATAGCTCCTTGCATTTTTGAGAAGTTTCTTGGGAAACCATTGGTATCAATTGAAGACATATGTTTTAAGAATGCTACAATCCCTTTTGCTTCTTCTGCTGTAATTCCAAGATTTGGCATCATTCTTCCATGTGATGGATTTTCAGATGGGAATTGTAAGAATTCAGCCATTGCTTCCTCTTTAGTATCTTTTCCTAATCGTGCCATATAACCATCCCACATTGGGTCTAGCCAAGCTTTAGTTAAATCAGGAGCATAATAAGCACCATTTCCTAAAAGGGTATGACAATTCATACAGTTCTTAGCTTGAACACCTAATTTCCCTAAGTTAAGAAGCGCTCTTGCTTCCTCTTCTGAGTAATCATCTCTACCAAAGAAAGTCTCTTTTCCACCAATAACTGGCACCTCGTGACCTCTTTTATCACTCATTTCGTAAGTGATTTTATAATTAATAACCGATGGTGATGGAACACGTTTTGTTACACCATTTTGTAGGTCATTATCAGTCCCCATTGCAATTTGCCCCATTGAATCAAATGTAAGCCAAATCAATAACATTGCAGCAAAACCCGTAACCCATGCAGCTGAACGTTGCCAAAAACGTATGTCTGTCCAAACAGAAACTTTTTTAGACACTTTGCTACCTCCCTTAATTTAATTTTCGTATTTCTCATCCGCTTTTTGATTCAAATAATAGTACAAGTGTGGAAGAGTTAAATATGCAACCATGGCAGTCATTAAAATTTTTTCCAACACAGGCCCCACTTGAATCGTAACAGCCATAAAATACATACAATATGCTTGAAGTCCCCAAAAAAAGTAAGCTAAAGGCATTAAATACCCTTTGATTAACTTCATTTTAACTAAGGTATAAATACCTACAAATAAAACTCCAAACACGAGTACAAACGATGATGACAAAAATATTGGTAAGAAATCATCCAACGCGATTTCTGGACGTGATCTAACAACTTCACTAAACATTTTTTGACCCCTTATCAAATTTTTATCTTAAGTAATTGTAGAGGAATATTAAAATTTATGAATTGATTAATGTCAACTTTTTTAAGAAAAAATCATTTATAAAAATTAATTTTTTATTTAAGGTAATAATTATATGAAGTAAGAAATGAGAGAAAAAGCCGTGACAACATAAGATACAGCTTAATGTATAAATATAAATTAACGAGAAAGGAATTTAGAAAAGAAAAATAAAAAGAGTTGCTAACATAGAGAAAATCAATGTCAATAAAATAGTAATTTTACTGGAGTGCAGGTCTATAAACACAAATCGTGAAGAGAGTTTTTCGCAAATCCAAATCGCAGGAGAGAGTGAAAATACCATCAATGCCGCCACAAAGACTAAAAAAATTACAACATTGGTAATGGTTGCTATTTCCATACTAAACCTCTTTTTTAAACTATCTGTCATTTTATCTTAAGAAAAAGCAGAATTCCTTAATCTAAATCAATAAATAGTATCGACAAATTAAATTTATCGATACCATTTAAGGTTGGAGTGTACTGCTTTTTCTTCGACTTTTTTGGGCATGATCAATATGTAAAATCTTTTCAACGGCTTGATCAAAAGTTAAATTATTGGAGTGTTCTATAATGGTTTTTTTAGAATAAGCACTTAATCCATAGCCCATAGGAGTAAGTGTATCGGGCACATAAATAGCTTCTCTTGCCTCAAGCCATTGTCCTGATGAGGCATCATTTATCCATATTTTAGCCTCATTAAACCAATCTAAATTTTCCTCTTTAAACCACAAAACCGCACACCCTAAGTCATCAAACATATAACTTTGTTGGGTAGCAGGATTTAAAATCTGTACGGCAAATTTTCGTTCACTGATAATCATTTTACATCGTTCGCAAATATCTCTGTCCCAATGCACTTTTTTCATCCCATTTGCTAAAGAATCCTCTTGACATCCCGTTAATGAAAATAAAAATATCAAAGAAAGAAGAACGGTTTTAATCCATACTTTTTGCACAGTAGCTCCTTATCGAATTTCCAAAAAGTCAATAAATCTCTCATTCATTCGCTCAATGGTATAAATCTTTTTCCCTTTATGTTGTTGCATAAACTCTTGAGCATCTTTTTGGTGAGCAAAAGGGATAATGTCATCTCCGCCTATACTCATAAGGGTACTTCCAAAGACATAATAAGCCTTTTGTGTATCGATGAGTTTTTTGGTTTTATAATCCGTCACATAAACCTTTGCAATCTCTTTTTCTTTGGTTTTTTCAATATGATGCTTCTGTTTAAAGGTATATTTGGGCGAACTGGTCACGTCAAAACTGTTGTCTTTATACACCACCACACCAATAAAATCTCTGTTTTGAGGTAAGGTCACTTGTTTCACAGGACAAACTTGCGTGTCACTGATATTTAAATCCTCATATCCCAATCCCTCAAACTCTAAATTTTTTCCTAAAACAGCGGAACACAACAATACAATCAAAACTAAATATTTCATCTTCTTTCTCCTTAAACTAAATCTCGTTTTTTAAAGGCAATATAGCCCAAAACAGCAAAAATTAATCCCAGTACGATGGGGTAAACAATCGCATAAATGGAAAAAAATGCTTTTCCAAAATTATCCAAAATAAAATATGCCGAAGGACCAATGACCGCTAACTCTGGGTCAAATAAAGAGATAGCACCTAATCGAAATACTTGTAAAGGATTGCTTAATGCAATGGAAAATATTAATTCGGCATTGGCAAATTTTTGTGTTAAAAAGCCAATAAGCAAAATATCAATAAAAGCCAAAAGGGCTAACCAAAGAAAAAAAGCCACACCCAAAGCAACTTCTTGTGTTTTGACTAAAGACGAGATAAAAAAACTGAAACCCAAAAAGTTGACATTGAGTGCAAAAATCAAACCAATGTAGTAAAAAAAGATTCCCCAAGGCACTTCAACGCCTTTGGCGACTCCCCAAATAAGTGCCAAAATTAACGCACCAAAAATGGGAAGCGTCACACTGACCAATCTTCCTAAAAATCGTCCAAAGAAATAATCTTTTAAAGCCACAGGAAAAGAGAGTAAATACTCCAATACATTGCTGTCTCTGTCAGCTGCAATGGTTCGTACGGTGCTGATTAAAATAAAAATGGGCAAAATCACGATACAAATTTCAATAAAAATAAGCAATAAACGACTTAACCCACTAAAGCCTTGAATTTTTGATTCGGTTACACCTGAAATAAAAAACAAAGCAACAATTCCACCAAACACTAAACTGTACGACAAAAACCATTTTGAACGAAGAGATTCTTTAATATCTATAGAAAAGATTAAAAAAAGATTTTTAAATTTTTTCATCGAAAACCACCTTTCCTAAATCCATTTCGATTTTTCGATTCACAATATGATGCACCTCTTCAAGTCGGTGGCTGATAAAAATCATAATACGGTTGTGCGTGAATTCATCTAAAATAGAGTAAAAAATCTCTCGCCCTTTGGGGTCTAAATTCGCCGTAGGTTCATCAAAAATAAAAATATTGGGATTTTTTGCCAATGCGATGGCAATCAACAGTTTTTGTTTCATTCCGCCTGAGAGTTTGAAAAAAAGTTTATGCAAATTGGCATTTAAATCCAACTCCAATTGTTGGCATAACTCATATATCCTTTCTTGATTGGAACCGCTTGAAACCACGGCATAATGGATAAGTTCTTTAACAGAAAGTTTAATTGGAGGAGGAAGCTGAGGCACAAATCCAATGTTTTTTAAGGCTTCTTCTCGTTGTTTAAATGGGTCATACGTATTGATTAAAATTGAGCCATTTGTGGGGATGTATTCCCCTAAAATGGTACGAATCAAAGTCGTTTTCCCCGCTCCATTTTGTCCCATAATAATGGCACTTTCGTTGTTTTTAAAGAGTAAATTTACATTATCTAAACTTTTTTGTTCACCAAATTTTTTGGTTAAATTCTTCACTTCTATCATATTAACTTCTTTAATTTGGTTTCATAATTTAATGCATCGGTGTGACACACTTCAATACATCGTCCACACAAAGTACAATCTCCTGAGATAATTGAAACCGTTTTTTTATTCTCTACATTGGCATTTTTTTTGGTAATTTCTAACACATGAGGCACCAAACAAACATCACTGCACACACGGCAATGGTCACATCGGTCATCCCATACCACTTTTGTGGCACTGGGCCATCCAATAAAACTGTATGTCGTTCCTACAGGACAGACATAACGACACCAAGCACGTTGTGAAAAAAAGATGTCCATTAAAAATACGGCAACAACAAACAGCAAGGCAAGAGAGTAACCATAAATTAAAGCACGACTTAAAATTCCTACGATATTAAAGGTTTCAAAGACTAAAAAGCCTGTAAAAAAAGCCAACACTAAAAATATACTCCAAAAAATGTATTTGATTTTGTAATCAAAAAAACGCTCTTTGATGATTTTTTTATGCACTAACGTTTGATGCCATTTTTCACTGATTTCACCTAAAATAGTATAAGGACATACCCATGAGCAATACGCACGACCACCTATGAGCAAATAGACAATGACTATGGTAATTGTTCCAATGGCTAAATTTATAGGAATTTGGTGGTGTGCCGCAAAGACTTGCAGGGTCATAAACGGATCAATCAAGTGAAATCCCAAAAATCGTGAACCACTTAATGTTCCTTCTAAAACTTGTAAATCGACCCAATACGATAAGATAAAAACAACATGAATTAAAATTACGCTAAGCCATCGGTAAAATCGAATACCCAATCGTTTTTTCCCCTCTTTATTGACACTAATAAACGTATCAAAAAAAGAGGTTCCCTCGATGGTGGCTCGTGTGGTATATTTATTCATTATAAACCTTTATTTAAAACTCGAAATCTCTTGCGCTAAGGTGTTTAACTCTTCTTGTGTGGCATTGGTTAATAAGCCTTGCATTAAAGAGTTGGTGACTCGATTATTTTTATAATCATCAAGTTTACTTAAAATGTATTCAACGCTTTTACCTTTAATTGAAGGACCCACTTGACTGCCTTGTCCTTCACTTCCATGACACGCTTTACACCGGAGTGAATATAATTGACTCACACTGTTATTTATTGATACCGAAGCTTGTTTTTTTAACTCTTCAAGTTTCTCTTCTTCTTCGGTTTTGATTGTTTTTTTAGGAGCAGGTTGTTCAACTTTTTGCTCAACAACAAGGGCTTTTTTTGTGCTGGTTTCTTGAACCAACATAAAAATTAACAGAAGAACAATACCTAAACTTGCTACCAATCCGATTATTTTTCCACTACTCATTTTTTGCCTCCATAAGTTCTTTGTTTAATTGGGCAATCTCTTTTGCCAACGATTCAATCTCTTCATCATCCATTTGTGAAACCAAATATTTCATTAAAACATTGACTTGTGTTAAATTTTTGTACGCTTTGATTTTGTCGGCAATTTCATCGGCGCTTTTATGCAACAACGAAGGACCAACCACCCCATTGGCATAATCATCATGGCAAGAAGAACACTTTACAATGTAATTTTTACTTAAATTCATGGAAATTAAATTGGCATTGACCGCTTCATAACTTGTACGAATAGTGGCTAATGCACCTATTTCTTTGGTTAAGGGAGTCTCTTCTTCTCCCGCAGGCGCGATATTGACTACTTTATTGCCATTAATATCGTACGTCACAAAGGCATTGTCTTTTTCAATTTTTGTGGCATTTTGCACCACATTGATACTTTGTGTAGTGGCTTGTTTGCCTTGACTGCTTGATTCTTTGGTTTCTTCTTTGTTATCACAGCCTGTTAATAAAAACAAACTGACTAAAACGAGTATATATTTCATTCATAGACCTCACTGTATTTTGCTCTTGGAATAATAACGATGGCTGCTTCTCCTTGCACAGGGCAAAGTTCTTCACAGACACCACAACCCACACATTCGCTTCGAACTTGTGGATACCATTGCCCTTGTTGGTTTTGCACCATGGCAATGGCATTTTCTTTTTGGGGATACGGACATAAATCCGCACAAATCGTACAAGGTTTCCCCACATAACTTTGTACATCCTTTAAGACTTTTTCTTCTCGCTCATTTTTATTGGAATGCGTTAAAATAGAAGCAATATCCTCTTGAGTGACCTCTTGGTTTAAAAGAGCTAAACATTTATTGGGATTTTTAAGCAAAGCGATTCCCATTTCAACTTGAGAAGCTTCAATGACATCGTGATTGAGTGATCCACTGGGACATGCCAACACACAAGGCAATAAATCACATAAATAGCAGCCACGCTCTCTTGCATCCACATAGGGTGTTCCTACACTGTTTCCACTTTTGATATCCAACAAAGATAAAGTGTGATAAGGGCAGACTTGCACACACTGCCCACACTTAATACATGTGGATAAAAAATCTTTTTCATTTAACGCTCCAGGAGGACGCAACAGAGTTTTTTGGGCATTAAGTTTGGGAGTAAAGTATAATCCCGTTCCAAACAGTGAACCAAAAAACAGCGTTGAAGCTCCTACTTTGATAAAGGTTCGTCGTGTATCATTCGTTTTCAAAATTCCACTCCATTAATGGGTTGTTATCCGTTGCCAATAAATCAGGTTGTGAAAATGGTGCAATTTTAGATAAAAAATTGAGTAAATCCATGACCACTGAACCATAAAAAAACTTGATATTGGGATTATAAAGCCAAAGTTTATCGGCATAGGCATAGTGTTTAAAAGGTAAATCACCAATGCCATTCTCATCTTGGTCAAACCCCTCATAGGTATCCCAATAGTTTTTATCCCAATGATTTAATTCCAAATTGTTTTTGGGAGAATCATTAACCACTTGTTCCATGTTTCCTTTGAGCAAATTTTGAGTAAAAATACTTTTCTCTCGTGAAACTTGAAACTGCACTCCGCTGGTGTTATATAAAATTTTATTGCCTTTATAGATATTGATTGTCCCAGGTTGAAAAGGGGATTGGTCAATATATAACCCTCTGGCATTGTAAACAATGTCGTTATTAATGAGTGTAAAATCCGAACTGTCTTTCATACCAATACCTACTCCAAAAGAGCCCACCGAATTTCGAATGGTGTTATTTATTGCCGTTGTTCCACTGCTGAACATGAAAAAAATCCCCACTGAGTTAAACTCAAAAAGGTTGTTTTTGACCATGTTACGTCCGGCATACATAAAATGCACCGAATAGCGATTATGGCGCCCAATGTTGTTTTCAATGGTATTGCCACTGGAGTACCACAAGACAAAATCACGTGATTTTTCGATGGTATTGCCAATAATTTGGTTGTCATGGGCATACCAAAGTTTAATGGCATCGCCTCGCAATCCCAAATCAACATTTTTAGAAGTAATATAATTATCAAGCAATTTGGAACGATTTACTCGGTCAAAAAAGACACCAAATAAACTCTCTTCAATGTGATTATTTTCAATACTAATATTGTTTACATTACTTGCAACAATCGCACTGTCCGTTTTTTCATGGCTCATTCCTGTGCCTTTAATGGTCAGGTTTTTAATGACCACGTTGGAACTGTTAATGGTAATAACAGAGCCTTTTTGATCCCCTATAATGTGCGCTTTTTGATTTAATCCATCAATGGTTAAAGGCTTATTAATAACAATATTGCCATGATACTCTCCGCTTTGTAACTCAATTTTTGCACCCTCAGGAGCGTTATCAATGGCTTCTTGTAATAAAGAAGCCCATGCAAAAAAAGGAGAAAGTAAGAGGAAAAAAACGGTTCGTTTCACGACGCAACTCATTTACTTTTTATTCTCTTTTAGTTTCGAGAAAATAGATAAAATACTTAAAATACTCGTAAGCATTAAAATATAAAATCCAACTGTTGGGTAAGAGTGGGTGGTAAATTGTGCCACTTTACCTTGTCCAAAAACCGTTGGCATAAACGGTTTGATGGTGAAAGCTCCCCAATCTTGCATATTGTGTCCATACCAGTATAACCATCCGGCATAATCAATTAAAAATGCCAAAGGTAAAATAACGGGTATGACCATTAAAAGCCATGATTTTTTGCTGTTGGTATACAAATAGCCAATCATCATAAGAGTCGTAATTAGGAAAAAGTACGGCACTAATGCCCGTTCAAATTGTCCACCGTGTTCCATTGGATACATTCCAATGTAGTGGTTAATGGTATTCATCTCTTCAACATCACCGCTGTATCCATCAAAATGAAAATAAACAGGAATACCATGAGGGAAGGCCTCTTTAGGATAGTTGGGCGCTTCAAGAGATACTTTCCACACAGGAATAGAAGCAACTCCAATTTCTCCTTTTCGTTTTATCATCTCTTCAAGTGAACCTTCTGCTCCTTTAGGAGTATAGGGACTGACATATTGAAATTTATGATAAAAATCCCAAACGGCATAGGCATAAGAAGGGATAGATTGTGTGTCATGATTTTTAATTTTGTTGCTTACGCCATAAAACCCCATGATAGGAATGGTGAAGCTAAATGTAAGTAATAATAAAGCCAAAACGGTAAAGATTTGATACTTTTTCATAATAATTCTCCTAAGAATAAAACATAATTACTACTATAACAATTTTGTTACTAGAAATAATTGATTCAAAACAAAAGTAATAGATTTTGTGTGAGATTTAGCAAGGAAAAATCCTTGCTAAATGGTTACTGTAGACCGGCGTTTTCGTCAATCCATTTCATGTATTCAATAATATTTTTGACCTCTTCAGGCTTCATATTTTGATTTGGCATTCGTAAGTTAAATGCTTTAATCATAGCATCAATATACGGATTGTCGTAATATTTTTCTGGGTTCAAGATGAAGTTTGTTAAGAACTGTTCACCGTTTTCATGTCGCAATAAAGCTCCTGTAATATCAGGACCAGATGAAACTTTTCCTACAACGTGGCATCCATTACATCCACCTCGTAAATAGGCCTCTTCACCTTTTTTAGCTGCTTCACTCATTGGCGTTGCAATTTCTTTGGCTAAGGCATTTTTCGCTCTTAATCCAACATCAGCCGTTTTAACCATATATTGCCATACTTGGTTTTCCCATAAAATAGCAGAGTTTAAATCTCCTTTTTTATACGCAGCATCGGCTTTGGCTTTTTCTGCAGGAATTTTTCCGTATTGATCTAACGCATCTTCAACTTGAGCTTTAATTTGAGGATATTTTTGGAATCCTTTCTCTTTTAAGAACTTCACTACACTTTGAATAACATCATCGGTTGCTTTATTGGTTGCAACGATTTTTTTGTATTCTGCTTCAAGTTCTGTTTTACTCATTTTCGCCACTTTTGCTGCTTTGAAATCAGGGTATTTTTTCTTAGGATCTTTAACATACAAATATCCCATCATCTCTAAGTGAAGTGCTGAACAAAACTCAGTACAATAATAAGGAAAAATCCCTTCTTGATCAGCTTTAAACGTTACTGACGCAGTTTTACCTGGTTCAACAGAAGCATGAACATTAAGTTGTGAAATACCAAAAGCGTGTGTTTCATCAACGGCTCGCTCTAAGTTAGTAACATAAATGGTCACTTCATCACCTTTATTAACGGTAATGTGCTCAGGGTTTAAGTGACTTCGAATAGCAGTCATATAGACTTTAACTTTATTTCCATCTCGTTCAATTCTCTCTTGACCTGCTAGTGTCATACCTTCATGAACTTCACCTGTTCGGCTGTTTGTTCCAATTTCATACCCTTTGGCAGGTTTAAGTTTACTTGCATGAATTGAAATAACATCGTGAGGTTCTCCTAATCCAATTGGCATGTCATAAATCATTTCCATTTTGTCGCTGTTAATGTCAATTAACTGGTGATTTTGTGGATGTAATGGACCAACAGGTAAGAATCGGTCAATGGATAATTTATTTAAAGCAATCGCATATTTCCCTTTGGGTTTACTTGATTTCCCTTCCATAGAATCTAAGTGTCCAATGTTATAGTGAACATTAACTCTATCAAGGACTTTTAGGTTTTTGTAATCCCATTTGACAATTTGTGAATCCACATACAATGAGGTATAAACAATGCCTTCTTTTTCATCAAAAGTATGATGCAATGGCCCAAGTCCCAACTCAAGTTGTCCGTACAAAGATTTTTTGAAATCTAAAATTGGAATCCCAAAAGGGTCTTTCCCTACAAACTCTTTTTTATCGATTTGTTCTTTGATTTTTTTGAAATCATACACAGAAGCGTGAGTGTCAAGTTTTCCACCTACGATGATAAATCGACCATCAGGGGTAACATCAGAACCGTGAGGTGATTTGGCTTCAGGAATTAAAAACAATGCATTGCCTTTTACCGCAGCTTCAATGGTAACAACTTTATGATTGTTGATCACTTTTACATTTTTGGGATCTTTTGCCAATTCGGCAATTTTTTGCCAGTTATACACATGAAGATAATCGGTATCATTTCTTGACATACCGGCTTCAAAAGGAGGTTTGCCTTGTTCAATTCCACCTGTATACATCTCTGAGTTAAAGCTGTTGGTAAATCCCCAGCCCATAGAAAGACCTTTTCCTGCATCACTTAAATCTTGCATATAAGGAGGTAATTCTAAAGTAAACGACTCTTTTTCATTGATTTTCCCTTTGGCATAATCAAATTTCCACATCGTTACCCCACCACGATACTTCTCTTCATACATCTCAATAGGGAAGTATTCATTTTCAAAGGGTGCTGCATATTGAGCAGCATCGATGATATATTCAGTATTGGGTGTTACAAAGCTTCCACCATGAGTACTTCGTAAAACAGGATTGACCACGATTTGTGTGGTTTCAAAATCGTGTAAGTTAATAACCGCAACTCTTGGATTGGCTTTATCGTTAATAAAAAGATAATCCCCTACGTATTCACCATTTTTTTCACTAAAATTGGGATGATGAGTATCTCCCCATTCAATTTTTTGACCTCGAATATAACCACTTTCAAGAACTTTTCTTGATTCGTTGTCAAATCCATATCCTTGCCAAGGTTCGGGTGTAAAAACACCAATATATTTTAAAATTCTCATTGATGGAACACCATATACAATGACTTGTCCGGATTGTCCTCCTGAACTAAATACATAGTATTCATCTTTCATTCCCGTTGGAGTGTATGTTTTAGCAGCAGCCAAAACATCACGTTCGGTTAATCCACGTTCTTTCATTACTTGTTCTAAAGTGTTACTTGCCGTTGCCACATTTGCGGCAAGTACACTACCAAGAAAAAGTGATGAAAGTTTACTTAACTGGTTCATCTTCTCTCCTTTAAAAAATAAATTACACTCATACAAAAGAGTGTAATAATAAACAACAACAATTGACCGAAAATTATAAGAAAAACTTATCTTTTATAATTTACTTAAATTGGAGGTGAATTATAATTAAATATAAGTATTCCTTAATTGATGTAGGTCAATACTGAAAGTATATAACTTTATTTTTTAAGATTCGCTTAAGATAAAAGAAACTTTTGTGTCACATTTTGTTACTAATGGTCACTCAGTTTCTTGTCATTACAGCTTTTTTTGAGTTTATCAAGCTCGTTTTTAAGCTCTTGAAGGCGTTTGGTTGAAGCAATCAAATCTTCAGTGGATTCAATGACCATATCTTCACTTTTGTTAAGTTGTTGAGAAATTGTTGCCGAATCTTTTAAATCATCTAAGATTTTGTCAAACTCTTCGGTGATCTCTTCGAGTTTATTGGAGGCTTGTTTGGATTGTTCAATCGCACTGCTTGAAAACTCCATGGCAGAGTTGATTTTATTGATAAAACAGTTAATGGTATCCGAAACTTCTACGATTTCACTCTCGGCTTTGACTTCAATGGGTTTAAGATGTTCAATATCATTGCCTTGGATAAGTTTTTTAGTGGAGTCAATAAAGTTTTGTGCATTTTGCTCAATCTCTCTTAATTTAATAAAACCGTAAAAAAAGAGTAGAATTAACACCACTGCAGCTGCATATTGAAAATATTTCAGATATTTGGTTTTGTTTTCTGCGTAAACGGTGTACAGATGCACTAAATTATCCACTTCTGTAAGCAATACTGTGTTGGTCGTATAAATCGTATCCACATACAGTTGAGTTCGTTTGGAGTAGTTGTCTTGCTCAAGCAACAGTTCTCGTTTAAAATCTTGAACATTTTGGTTGTAGTTGTTCCAAATAATATCAATGATATAAAATTGAGTGGCAATATTTTCAGTAGGAACTGGCTTGATACCTAAAAGTTCATTACCATTTTTTAAAGAGTTTAAACTGTAAATAAACTCTTGAATGGCCGCATCCAATTCAATAAAATTGCTCGAACGCGTATGATGCAAATAGAAAACATTTTTGGCAATCTTTTGTGTAAGCATTCGTTGTTTTCCCACAATATTGATAATAAGAGCATCTTTGGTGTTTTTTTCATTCAGATAAATCGTTGTAGCGATAATACAAAGGGTTAAAAAAACAAGTAAGGCACCGAGTGTTTTTATTTTGGTACTGATTTTTTGGCTTTTCATACTGCTACTCCTCTAAATATGGCAGTGAGTTCGTCGTGATTTAATATTATAACTTCTCCACTTACAATGTCAATGACTTTGTTTCGTGTCAGACGTTTTAAGACTCGTGAAAGTGTTTCAGGTTGGATATGCAGTAAAAAAGAGACCTCTTGTCGTTTTAAATGATTAAACATTTCCAAATCATTGTGAAGCATAAAGGCCACTTTTGCTGTTGCGTCAAAGACCAATTCACGGTTGATAATACATTGTAACTGTTGGGTCTTTTTTAATAACTCTTCGATAAACTCTTGAGTTAAAATATTGTGAGATAAAAAGAGTTCATTAAATTTTTCAAAATTGATTGAAAGAATTTGTGAATCTTTAACAAATTCTGCGTTGGAAAAACAGAATATTTCATGTTGTCTTAGGGAAGTCAACTCCGAAATCATACAATTTTCATGGATATGATAAAGAAAAATTTCATTGTCAAATTTATCAACTTTGTAAACTTTAAGTAAGCCTTTGACCAAAAACATTAAGTTATTGGTACTTTCACTTTCATAATACAAAATGGCATCTTTTGAAAATCGTTTAAGTGTGGAAATTTCACACAACTGTTCAATCTGCTCTTGTGTTAATGTCTTGAAAAAGTCAATGGAATTAATAATTTCTTGTAAAGTCAAACTACCTACCTGATAATATTTTGTTTAAGCAATTTTATATTATCCTATCAAAATTTATAATTAAGTGAATGATATGTTAATAGATGGACACAACCGAGTAGTAGATTATTTGCGCGTTTCAGTAACCGAACGATGCAATTTTAGATGTCAATATTGTATGCCAGAGAAGCCATTTTCTTGGGTTCCTAAAGAAAATTTACTCACCTACGAAGAGTTATTTGAATTTGTTAAAGTGTGTATTGATGAGGGAGTAAAAAAAGTCAGAATTACAGGAGGAGAACCTCTTTTAAGAGAGGGATTAGAACATTTTATTGCCATGATTGCTCAATATAAAGAAGATATTGACTTAGCATTAACTACCAATGCCTACTTACTTCCCCAAGCCGCACAAAAATTAAAAGAGGCAGGATTGAAACGAATTAATGTCTCTTTGGATTCACTCAAACCCAAAATTGCTGAGAAAATCGCTCAAAAAGATGTTTTACAAACCGTCTTAGAAGGAATTGACAAAGCGGATGAAGTGGGGCTTAAAATTAAAGTCAACTGTGTTCCTATGCAAGGAGTCAATGACGATGAATTGCTTGATATTTTAGATTTTTGTAAACAAAGAGGCTACACCGTGCGTTTTATTGAGTTTATGGAAAACCAACAAGCTCTCATGACAACCAAAGGCTATACCTCTGAAGAGATTCAAAAGATTATTGCACAAAAATATCATTTTGTTAAATGTGAAAGAAAAGGAAGTTCTCCTTCACAAGATTATATGCTTGATGATGGTTATGTCTTTGGCATTATAGAACCACATAAAGATGATTTTTGTGCCACTTGTAATCGTGTACGATTGACTGCCAGTGGGGTGTTGATTCCCTGTTTATATTTTGAAGATGCCCAAAGCATTAAAGAAGCCATACAAAATAAAGACATACAAAAAGCGACACAAATTCTAAAAAATGTGTTAGCCAATAAACCTGAAAAAAACAAGTGGAGTCAAGAGACTTCCAGTCGAGCTTTTTATGAAACAGGAGGGTGAGTTTTAATGTTGAATGTTGAATTTTAAATTAAGAATTAAACATTCAACATTAAGCATTCAAAAGTTCTTCCTATTCTTAATATTGAATTAAATTATGCTTATTAAATAATTTTTTGTATTATTTTAACTCTTTTCCTCTTCTTTTATTTTGTGTAATATATTATGATATTTGTATAGAATAAAGGAGTTATTATGAAAATAGAATCTTCAGAAGTACAAATGTGTACACAATCATCCAGTCATTATGAAATGAATATTACATCGGAATTAACATTCAGACAATTGGTGCTTGAGCCATTAAGTTCTCCTTTGGTCAAAGAAAAACCGATTCAACCTAATAAAAGTGATTACCTTGAGCGCACCTATGAAGTTAAACATACGCAAAGTCATTTACAACCTTATGAAGAGATTACTAAAGTGATTTTAGAACAGATATTACAACGTTTTTTACAAGGCAAAAAACGTGTTTGTATGTATCCTAAGATAAATCATATGGCAGAGGGAATGAACAAACAAAGCCAAGACAATATTCGATTTGCCATTAAAAGAGAAGTTAAAATTGAAAAAACCATAGAGTATTCAAGAAGTGATTCCATTGCTTTTAATACTCAAGCACTTATTAAAACGGGCGATAAAGAGTTTACGGTCAATTTAGAATGCAGTTATACCAAGGCATTTTTTGAACAACATAAAGAGACTTTGACGTTTGAAGAAACAAGTTTTTTAGACCCATTGGTCATACAATACGATGGCAGTGCAACTGCATTTGATACATTAAGCGATACCATGAGTTTCAAATTTGATTTAAAAAACAATGAAATGTTACTGGATTTACCGGCATTAAAAAAAGGAAATGGCTTTTTGGTGTTGGATAAAAATCATAACGGTGAAATCGATAATGGCAGTGAACTATTTGGTCCAAACACCAACAATGGTTTTGAAGAGTTAAGAGCGTATGACAGTGATGGCAATAATTGGATTGATGAAAATGACCCTATTTTTAATGATTTGCTTATTTGGAGTAAAAATGAAACAGGAGACGATACTCTTATTGGTTTGGGACAAGTGGGAATAGGGGCATTATATTTAAATGAAGTCAAGAGTGCCTTTACGTATAATAAGTCAGTTAATGAGAGCATGGCACAGCTTAAAAGCAGTTCTATTTTTTTACGAGAAGATGGAACGGCTGGAGTGTTAAGTTCTTTGGATTTTATTGCGTAATTAAGATTTATAGGTGCCCTTTAATTAAAGTAACTTTAATACTAATTTTCTTATAATACGCCTCCACTGCAAAAACAGTGAGATAATATACCAATCAGGAGGTCATTATGGCTTTAGATCAGGATGTAAAAAGCGAAATTATTGCTAAATACAGAAGAGATGAAAAAGACACAGGTTCAGCGGAAGTTCAAATCGCAATTTTAACAGAGCAAATTAAAGTTCTTACAGAACATTTAAAGATCAACAAAAAAGATCACTCTTCAAGATTAGGATTACTTAAAATGGTAGGTAAAAGAAAAAGACTTCTTAAATACCTAAGAGCTACAGATTATGCCAGATTTACAACATTGGTTGCAGATTTAGGTATCCGAGCTAAATAATTTTTAATAAAGGTCTTTTTTTAAGACCTTTATGTTTCTCCTTCACTCTTTTTCAAAACTTTTAAACTACAATTTTCAATTCCACAAACCTTAAACATAATTTCTGTAAAATAGAAAAATTTAAAAATTAGGAAATTTATGTTACTTACAAAAAAGAGCGAGTATGCATTACTTTCACTTATTTCCATTGCTAAAAGTGATGAGCCTAAAAATGTGGATGTCCTTTCTCGTGAGTTAAATATTTCAAAATCTTTTTTAGCCAAAATCATGCAAAACTTAGCCAAGTATGAGATTGTAAAATCCTATAAAGGGGTCAATGGAGGGTTTGTTTTAAATAAACCGTATGACCATATCACCATTTTAGAAATCACCACGGCAGCAGAAGAAAAAATTCCTTCAGTCTTTGAGTGTTCTCCTTCTATTACATCGTGTCCTTCTGACATAGGAAGTTGTTGTACTATTTGGCCATTGTTAAATAATTTACAGTCAAAAATCAATCTGTTTTTAAAAGAATTAACACTAAAAGATATTTCAGAATGAAGCTATTTCATATTTCTCACACCGATTTGGATGGATACGGTTGTCAATTATTAACCAAAGAGTTTTTTAAAACGGGCTATTTTCTTAATGCCAATTATGGATTGGAGGTTAAGCTTTGTCTTCAAAAGGTGTTAGAAAAAATCAAAGAACATCTTAATGAAGAGATTTTATTTATTATCAGCGATTTAAATCTTACCTTAGGTGAAGCCAAAGAGTTACACAAAGAAATCACTCAACTCAATGATTTGGGAGCAAACATTACTTTACAACTTTTAGATCATCATATTACAGGAGAAAAGTGTGCCCAAAAGTATGATTGGTATTTTTTAGATACTTCACGATGTGCCACTAAAATTGTGTACGATTATTTATTTGATCAATATGAAGGGTTTAATACACAAGAAAATACGTGGATAAAACCTTTGGTTGATTGTATTAATGCCGTTGATATTTGGTTAGAGCATGAGACTAAGAATTTTGAGTTTGGAAAAGTACTGATGCGATTGGTGACACAAGCAAATGAAATTAATAATGTTCTATTCGCTGAAGAGAATCGCAATTATCGATTATGGCTTTTAGCCACTGCAGCACGATTTATCAATGAAAACAATGGCAATATTGCTTTGGACGATAGCATACACTTTATTAAAAAAGAGTACTTAAAACAAGATGACAATAACAATACGATTGACAATCTAAGCGCACGTTATTTGGTTCAAACCTTAGAGAATAAAAAAGAGGAATTGACCGTTTATTATAAAGAGCATAAAGGAGTACTGACATACACCTTAGGGTCAATTTCAATACCCGCAAATGCTTTTTTAAAAGCCAACAGTGAGTATGACTTCTTTATTGATATTAGTAGAAGAGGAGCCATTTCTTTGAGGGCTAATGGCAAAGTGGACGTCTCGTTGATTGCTCAAAAACTTGCCAATGGAGGAGGGCATCCTAATGCTGCTGGTGCAAAATTTGAAGACTTTACTGAAACCATCAATTATGAAGATGTTAAACACTATATACAAGAAAAACTTAAAAGGATTGAATAATGAGTTGTGAAATGCCAAGCGTTAATTCCTCTACAAAAGAGATTAAAACGATTTTTGAAAATACCAAAACCATTGCAATTATTGGGTGCTCACCCGATACAACAAAAGCCAGTAATATGGTGGCAAACTATTTAAAAAATGCAGGGTTTGTTATTGTGCCAGTGTATCCTAAAGAAGAGACCATTTTAGGAGAAAAAGTCTATCGGAATTTAAGTGAAATCCCTTTTAAAATCGATATGGTGGATATTTTTAGAAAACCTGATGTTATAGCAGAAGTTGTTGATGAAGCCATTATGAGAGGGGATGTTGATACGATTTGGACACAGTTGGGATTGGTGAACAATGAAGCGGCACAAAAAGCCAAAGATGCAGGACTCAAAGTGGTGCAAAATCACTGTACTAAAATTGAACACAAAGCAATATTTGGATAATAAACAGTGACAAGAAACAAGTAACAAGTGACGAGGTTTAACTTGTTACTCGTCACTTCTTTAAATTTTACACGTAGGGTTGCTGGACAAAATCAATGTAGCAATCGTACCTTTTTTATCATCCGGACGATTTTTTAAGCTGATGGTTGCACCTAAGGTATCAGCAGCATTTTTGGCTAAAAATAGCCCTAATCCCGCACCCGATTCAGCACCTACTCGTTTAAAAGGAGCAAATAAATCCAAGTTTTCATCAATACCTATGCCTTCATCAATGACTTCAATGACAGCCGTACCTTGACTTTTGTATAAATTGACCTGAATGTTATTGCCTTTTGGGGTAAATTTAATGGCATTTTGAACAAAGTTTTGAATAATATGTGTCAGCAAAGTGGGTTGTATAATGGTAATAAATGATTTGAGTTTGGTGTTAAAATGTAACGCAACATCTTTTTGTTCTGAAAGCAGTTTATAATCATTAATTTTTGAGTTTAAAAAATTAACAATATCCAATTCAACAGGCTTCTCAAACTGCGCTCCTTCTGCTCGTCCTATATCTAAAATCGACGTAATCATTTTATTCATTTCATTGATTTGTGCAATGGTGAGTTTTAATGTTTCTTCATATTTAGTGCACTCTCTTTTTTTCATTAAGGTCACTTCATTTTTCAGTTTCATTACAGCAAGGGGTGTTTTAAGTTCATGCGCAGCACCGATAAAAAGTTCTTTTTTAAATTTAACAAAGTTTTGTATTTTATTGGTTAGGGTATTAATGGAATTGGCTAAAGGATGAAATTCAATAGGAAGAGTATTTTTATCAATTTGGGTTAAAAAGTTTTCATTCATATTAGAAAGTTTTTCAGTAATTTGAATAATGGGTTTTAAAAGTGTTTTAGAAACGGTAAACGCATACAAGATAACCATGATTAAGCCACCTAAGCTTAAGAGTAAAATATTGTTAAAAATTTTGCTGAGCATCTTCCGTGAAGAGTTAATATTTTTAGTAATTTTAATAAATTTTTTTTCTTGTATATCAAAAGGGTAAAGCAATTGAACATAATAATCATCATTTTGTCTGAAATTGATATATTTTATGTCATTAACATCTTCTAACGCCACAATATCAACATTGACATCGCCTAACGTAATAACATTAAAAGTGGCATCTTGAAATTTTGATTCTTTACTGACTTTATAAATGAGTTTGGCATCTTGAAGAAGTCCATCTTTGATATCTTCATAGATAGTTGCTTTGGTATAACCATAAAAAATAAAGGAGAGAGTAACAATAAAAATCGAAGTCGCAAATATAAGTTTTTGGTGAAATTGCTTATAGATGCTCTTCGAATATATCATGCAAGGACTTAGTTAGTTGTGTCGCTTGATGTATTTGGATAACAAAATCGGTAACCTCTTCTTCGAATGGTTTCAATGGTAGAGATGTTTAATGGTTTGTCCATTTTTTGTCTGATTTGGTTAATGGCAACTTCAATAACGTTTGGCGTTACTAACTCTGGTTCTTCCCAAATGGCATCAAGCAGTTGTTCTTTTGAAACAATTTGATCTCGGTGTCGTGCAAGGTGAGTTAATACTTCAAATGGTTTCCCTTTAAGTTCGATTTCTTCACCGTCATACATGATTTTCTCTTCATCAGGGTTAATCGATAAATCATCAATTTCAATGATATTCGTACCACCAAATCTCAATCTTGCTTCAATTCGTGCTAATAAAATATCAAAATCAAATGGTTTTTTAATATAATCATCTGCTCCTGATTTTAAGGCTTCGATTTCGCTCTCTTTATCGTCTCGTGCTGAAAGAATCACCACTGCAGTTCTTGAACTTCTGTTTTTTACAATTTTACATAACTCAATACCATCACCATCGGGTAACATCCAATCGGTTAATACTAAATCATAATTTCTAATGTCAATAAAATACTCAGCATCTTTATAATTCTCTGCTGTGTCTACTTGGTAACCAAAATCCGTTAATCCTTCTTGCAGTGTTCTGTTCAGTGTAATTTCGTCTTCAATGATTAAAATTCTCATAAATGGATTTCCTTTTTTATAAAGTCATTTTTGCTTTAAGTTGAGCTTAAATTTAAGTTAAGTTTAAATTTTCGGAATTATATCATAAGAATTTAATTTTTTAAAGGGTTTTTAAGTTAAATTTTAAAAATTTTTAAAAATTGAGTAACCATACTTTATTTTGATTATGATACAATGCGTTTTTTAAATTATTAACGCAAGTGTTAATAAAAAGAGGATAGAATTAAATCCATAAAATTTCAAAGGACAGATATGCAAAAGAGAGTAACAAGTAAAAAATGGGTTCTTAGTTTCGTAACAGCATTGGCATTAACAACAACAAGTTTAAGTGCTAAAGATGTGTATGCGACAGTTGATGGAGAAAATATCACCAAAGAAGATATCGCCGTAGTTTTAAGAAATCCACAAGTTGATTTTGATACGTTACCTGTAAAAACACAAGAGATGGTGATCAATCAATTGGTTGAAAAAAAGCTTTTAACGAAATCTGCTTTAAAAAGTGGCGTTGAAAAAAACAGTTCGTTTAAAGAAGCGTTAGAAAAAATCAAAAAAGATTTGGCATTGGAAATTTGGATGCAAGAAGAGTTCAAAAAAATCTCTGTATCGGATAAAGAGATCAGCGATTATTATGCTAAAAATCAAGAACAATTTATTACTCAAGAAAAACTCAACGCTCGACATATCTTAGTGCAAAGTGAAGATGAAGCCAAAGCCGTGATTAAATCATTGGATGCTTCTAAAAATAAATTGGAATCTTTTATTGAATTGGCGAAAACAAAATCAACAGGACCTACAGGTAAAAATGGCGGTTCTTTAGGTGAATTTGCTGCCAATCAAATGGTTCCAGAATTTTCAAGTGCGGCGGCGGCTTTACAAAAAGGAACCTATACTAAGACGCCTGTAAAAACACAATTTGGCTATCATGTGATTTACTTAGAAGATAAAACTCCTTCAAAAAAATTAAATTTTGATGAAGTCAAAGAGCAAATCAAACAAGTACTTACTCAAGAAAAATTTAGAAACAATATTAAAGATGTGGTGGCTAAATTAAAAGAATCTGCAAAAATCGTAATCAAGTAAGGAGTTAAAACGTGGGAGTATTAGATATTGTTAAGCCAGGTGTCTTAAGCGGAAGCGAAGCACACAAATTATTTAACTATGCCAAAGAGAACAACTTTGCTATTCCAGCCGTCAATGTGGTGGGAACAGATTCTGCCAATGCCGTACTGGAAGCAGCACAAAAAGCGCAATCTCCTGTTATCGTTCAATTTTCAAACGGAGGAGCTGCTTTTTTTGCCGGTAAAGGCTTAAAAAGTGATGATGCAGCAATTTTAGGGGCAATTAGTGGAGCGGTGCATATTCATACTTTGGCCGTTGCTTATGGGATTCCTGTTATTTTACATACTGACCACGCAGCACGAAAATTACTACCTTGGATTGATGGTTTATTGGTTGCCGGTAAAAATCATTTTGAGCGAACAGGACGACCTCTTTATACTTCACATATGTTGGATTTAAGTGAAGACACATTAGAAGAAAATATTGCTACATGCGTTGAGTATTTTAAAACCATGTCAGCCATTGATATGATGATTGAAATTGAATTGGGAATTACAGGGGGAGAAGAAGATGGTGTTGATAACTCTCATGTAGATAATGCCTTATTATATACTCAACCCAGTGAAGTCAGTTATGCGTATGAGCAATTAAATCAAGTCAGTCCTCATTTTACCATTGCTGCAAGTTTTGGAAATGTTCATGGGGTGTATAAACCAGGCAATGTAAAACTCTCACCCATTATTTTAGACAACTCTCAAAAATTTATTGCCAATAAACTTAGTACCCATGATAAACCCGTTAATTTTGTTTTTCATGGTGGTTCGGGTTCATTGTTGAGTGAAATAAGAGAAGCCATTGGCTATGGCGTAGTCAAAATGAATATTGATACCGATACGCAATGGGCATTCTGGGATGGTGTTCGAGGATATGAAGCCAAAAACCATGACTACTTGCAAGGACAAATTGGAAACCCTCAAGGGGAAGACAAACCCAATAAAAACTACTATGACCCACGAAAATTTTTACGAGCGGGTCAAGAATCTATGATAGCAAGACTTGAAACGGCTTTTTCAGATTTACAGTGTCTGAATAAAAATTAGTTTACAGTTAATGGTTGATGGTTGATGGTTGATGGCAAAATTGCTATCAACCATCAACTCAAAACCACCAACACTCTACTCATTGGTTATGAGTGCCAAATTGTTTAAGTTATGTGCTTGAAGTAAATCTAACAGTTTAACTACGCGTTCATATTTAACATTTTTATCAATTCTTAAAATAATCGCATCATTTCTATTTTTAATCAATCGAAGTGCTAAGTTTAAATCATCCAGTTCAATCTCTTTGCCTTTGTAGGCAATTTTTGTTTCACTCAGTTCAATCGTAATCTCTTTTTGCTCAACTTGTGACTCTTTTGCATTGGAACTGGGAAGATCCAAAATAAGGGCAAGTTCATCTTTTTTAAAGACAGAAGTGACAATAAAAAAGATTAATAAAATAAAAATAACATCTACTAATGGGGTTAAATCGGTACTGAGTTTTTCTCGTCGTTTCATTTAATTTCAGAGGCCTCTTTTTTGGCTTTTAACTCCAACTCATCTAATACGGCAATAAAATAGTTGTAACAAATATGATGAGGAATAGCAACAATAAGCCCTGCAATTGTAGTAATAAGTGCAATAGAAATTCCTGTTGAAAAGATGGTAGGATCTCCTAAGCCATTGGCAGTTATGGCTTCAAAGGCTTTTAATACTCCCACCACAGTTCCTAACAATCCCAGTAAGGGAGCAACCGATGCAATGTTTTTAATCAAATTAAGTCCAGTTTCGAGTTTTTTGATTTCGTATTCAATTTGAGTATCAATATTTTTGGCTAAATTGAGTTTTCGTAAAATTTTATAGGTAATTTTTTCTTTGTGAGGAAGAGTTAAGAATTTCCAAATAATAATGGTAAATCCAATAATATTTAAGGCAATAAGCAAATAAACAATTAGCCCACCTTTTTCAATATAGGTCAATAAATCCATAAAACATCCTCAATGATTTTTGCTAATTGTAGTATAATGTTCTTATGAAAATTATAAACTCACCTGTCCAAAAAGTAAATTTTAACACATTTGAGATTTTTATCAAACGTGATGATTTGCTCCATCACGATTTTAGTGGCAATAAAGCCAGAAAATTTCTGTACTTTTTGGAACATGATTTTCCTTCTATAAAAAAAGTCATCAGTCATGGTTCCAATCAATCCAATGCCATGTACTCGTTAAGTGTGTTATGCCGATTAAAAAAGTGGGAATTTATCTATTATACGGATCATGTTTCTGGCTTTTTAGCTCAAAATCCCATGGGAAATTATAAAAATGCTTTGGACAATGGCATGAGGCTGATTCAAGGCAAATGTGTGCCTGAAAAATTTGAGGAAGATACGCTATTTATACAAGAAGGGGGAGCGCTTAAAGAAGCAGAGTTTGGGATTAAAAAATTGGCTTTGGAGATTGAAGAGTTTGCACAAACACATCGGCTTGACGAACTTGAAATATTTCTTCCCAGTGGCACAGGAACAACCGCACTGTTTTTACAAAAAAATCTTCCTTTTAAGGTTTTAACGTGTGCTTGTGTGGGAGATGAGACGTATTTAAAAAAACAATTTGAGCTGTTAGAAAAAGAGCCAATGACGTTTCCTACGATTTTAAATAGGGATAAAAAATACCATTTTGGAAAATTGTATAAAGAGTTTTACTGCATGTATAAAAATTTAAAAGAGCAAACCCACATTGAGTTTGATTTATTGTATGACCCTTTGGGCTTTATCGTTTTACAAAACTATTTACGCAACAATCCGTATAAGAAAATATTATACGTGCATCAAGGTGGGATTTTAGGTAATGTTACGATGCTTCAACGATATGCTCGTAAAAGTTACTTTTAATTTTAGTCAAATAAAGATATAATCATTTAATTTATTTTTTAGTGGTGGTATTGTTTATGAAAATCATGATACTTTTTCTTGCTTTTTTCGTCATGGGTCTGGCAAAAACATCCTCTGAAAACAGCAATGATTTTTCAGAATATCAAGAATACCTCAATAAAAAAAAGACAATTACAATGTGTGTTGACCCCAATTGGATGCCGTATGAAAAAATAGAAAAAGGCAAACACATTGGAATGGCAGCGGATTTTATGGCAATATTTCAGAACAAGTTTGGTATTCCTATTGTGCTTGTTCCTACACAAACATGGGAAGAGTCCTTGCTTTTTGCACAAGAGAGAAAATGTGATATTTTTTCACTGGCTATGAGTACGCCCAGTCGTTTGGAGTACATGAATTTTACAAAGCCGTATATGTCTTTTCCTTTGGTGGTTGCTACAAAATTAGATACGTTGTTTATTCCTAATGTGGAAGATATTATTAATACCCAAACATTGGGGATTGTAAAAGGGTATGCCTTTGCTGAATTGTTAAAACGAAAATTTCCTCATAACCGACTCGTGGAAGTTGAAAATATCCAAGAGGGATTAAAAAAAGTTGCCAATGCCGAACTGTTTGGTTTTGTAGGAACATTAGCTACTGTTGGGTATGAACTGCAAAAAAAATATATCGGCGAACTTAAAATTGCAGGAAAATTTGATGAAACTTGGGAGTTAGGCATTGGGGTAAGAAACGATGATTTAATTCTTTTTGATATTTTTGAAAAAGCCATTGCTCAATTGACGCCACAAGAGTCTCAAGCCATTTTTAACCAATGGATTTCTGTGGCATACGACAAAAAAACCGATTACGATTTAGCCATTAAAATTGCTGTGGTTTTACTGATTATTATGGCATTGGTTATCCATCGAAACCGTAATTTACAGCAATACAATCAAAAAGTCAAAAAACAAGCACTGCAATTAGAAGTTATCAATAAAGAGTTGGTTAAGACCAAAAAGAAACTTGAAAAATCACTCAAAAGCATTGAAGTCATTTATGATTGTATGCTTGATGCTGTTTTTATTTATGAGGGAAAAATTTGTGTTGACGTCAATGAAGTGGCCGTTAAAATGTTTGGATATGCTTCAAAAGAGGAGATGAAAGGCTTAAGTATATCGGCTTTTGCCCATATTCAATCGTTAGTTGATGTTCAAAAAAAGTTTAAAGAAAACACTCTTCCTTATGAAGTTAAAGCTCTGCGAAAAGATGGTACAGCTTTTCCTGCTCTTGCTCAAGGCACTAATATTATGTTAAATGGTAAAAAAGTGCGAGTTTCAGTTTTAATTGAT
Source organism: Epsilonproteobacteria bacterium UBA4036 (assembly GCA_002382325.1). GTDB lineage: Bacteria > Campylobacterota > Campylobacteria > Campylobacterales > Arcobacteraceae > Marinarcus. Next base: position 24,448 of record DGAG01000012.1, on the reverse strand, counting down.
ATCAGTGAAATCAAAAACAAAGAAAAATTACTGGTACAACAAACCAAAATGGCGTCCATGGGTGAAATGATTGGCAATATTGCGCACCAATGGCGACAACCTTTAAATATCATCAGTACCACAGCAACGGGCTTAAAACTGCAAATAGAGTTTGGAGAGTTTAAAGAAGAAGAGGCAATCAAAGAGTTGGATGTTTTAAACGATACCGTACAACATTTGTCTAAAACCATTGATGATTTTAGAAATTTCTTTAAAAGTGAAAAAGAGAGAAAACCTTTTAATGTTGAGCAATCCATTAAGAAAAACCTTAAACTGCTTGAGGGAATGTGTAAAATTTATAACATCGAAGTGGTATTTGAACGAATTGAAACGTTTAGTATTCAAAACTATGAAAATGAGTTTATTCAAGCGATTTTAAATATCTTTTATAATGCCAAAGATGCTTTAGAAAACAAAAATTACAACAAATATATTTTTATGAATATTTATCAAGAAAATCAACATGCCATTATTACCATTAAAGACAATGGCGGTGGGATAAAAGAAGAGGTCATAGGAAAAATCTTTGAACCTTATTTTACCACCAAATATAAAAGCAATGGCACGGGTATTGGACTTTATATGACCCATCAAATTATTCAAGACCATATGGAGGGTAAAATTGAAGTCGAAAACCAAACCTTTGTGTATGACAATCATCAATACACAGGGGCAATTTTTACGATTACTTTGCCTCTTTCATAAAGTTTTACACAAATTTAGATATAATCCTTTCCTATGAAAAAAGATAATATTATACTAATGGGTTTTATGGGTGTTGGAAAAGGCACCGTTGCTCGAGCGTTAGCAAAACACTCCAGCAGATTTGCTGTGGATACCGATGATTTAATAGAGAGTTTACAAAACAGACGCATCAAAACAATATTTGCAAAAGAGGGTGAGGAGTATTTTAGAAACCTTGAGCAAGAGTGTGCGAATTGGATAGAAAAAAGTGTAAGCAATTCGATTATTTCTGTGGGAGGAGGTTTTTTTAAACGACCCAATTTTAAAAATCTGGGTACGATTGTTTATTTGCAATCCTCTTTTGATGGCATTATTCATCGAATTAAAAGTGCCCCTAATGCCAAAAATAAGCTCAAAAAAAGACCTTTGTTGCAGGATTTAAAAGAAGCCAAAAAACTCTTTAAATTAAGAGTTCCAAGTTATGAAGCCGTTGCAGATATTGTTATTGATGTTGAAAATAAAAAAACCGATGACATTGTAAAAGAGATACTAAAAAAGATAAAATAGAGGATATTTATGAAAATAATTAATACCAATGATGCTAATTTTAAAGCAGAATTTGAACAAATTTTAAGCAGAGCTAAAACCGATATCAAAGAAGTTTCAAGTATCGTAACTCAAATTATTGATGAAATTATTGAACATAAAAATGAAGCCCTTAAAACACACATAGAAAAGTTTGATAAATGGGTTGTCAAAAGTGATGAAGATTTACAAATTAAACCAAGTGCGATGAAAGAAGCGTACGATAAATTGGATACAAATCTTAGAAGTGCTTTGCATTTGGCGTATGACCGAATTAAAGCCTACCATGAAAAACAACTGCCAAAATCTTGGATGGATTTTGAAAAAAACGGTACGATTTTAGGGCAAAAGGTTACTGCTGTTGATCGTGCGGGATTGTATATCCCTGGTGGAAAAGCAGCGTATCCAAGCAGTTTATTGATGAATGCCATTCCTGCCATTGTTGCAGGGGTTGAAGAGATTGTTGTTTGTACGCCCACTCCTAACAATGAACCCAACGAATTGCTTTTAGCGGCGTGTCATTTGTGTGGAATTACAAAAGCCTATAAAGTGGGAGGTGCCAGTGCCATTGCTGCTATGGCATATGGGACGCAAACCATTCCTAAAGTGGATGTGATTACAGGCCCTGGCAATATTTTTGTGGCAACGGCGAAAAAATTGGTTTTTGGAGAAGTGCATATTGATATGATTGCAGGTCCCAGTGAAATTGGAATTTTAAGTGATGGCAGTGCCAATGCTAAATATTTAGCCATTGATTTACTTTCACAAGCAGAACACGATGAAATGGCAAGTTCTATTATGATTACAACGTGTGAAGAGATTGCAAAACAAACCAGCATTGAAGTGGATGAATATTTAAAAACTTTAAGTCGAAAAGCCATTGCCCAAAAATCAATCGATGAGAGAGGAGCAATTATTGTGGCAAGGTCAATGGATGAAGCCATTGAATTAATGAATGAAATTGCACCAGAACATTTAGAAGTTATGACACACAATCCGTTTGAACTTTTGGCAAAAATCAAACACGCAGGTGCTATTTTCTTAGGACAAAACACCCCTGAACCCATTGGGGATTATATGGCTGGCCCCAATCATACCTTGCCAACGGGCAGTACCGCAAAATTTTATAGTCCTTTGAATGTAGAAAACTTTTTGAAAAAGAGTTCAATCATTAGTTTTTCTCATGAAGCCATTCAAGAATTGGGTGAAGCGTGTGCGTTATTGGCAGACACAGAAGGGTTAAGTGCCCATGCCAAATCCGTACGTGTTCGATTGGAAAATTAATTAAAATCAAGGCAAAACATTTTAAATAGTGATATGCTTCATATGGTATAAAAAAAGGGTAGAAAATGAGTTACATGAAAGATTGGTTTACAGAAGATGAAGATGACATTTTTATGGGAAGTCCTAAGTCAAAATTTTTTGATATAACACGACAAGCAAGTGCCGATGTGGTTGAAGATGAGATGGATAAAATCATAGAACGATATGCCGCTATGGAGTTAATGCTTTCACAAGGACAAGGTGAAGAGTATGATATTAATAAACACATTGCTCAATACACTTACGAAAACGCCGATGAGGTGGCTCGTATGAAAAAAGGACTTTATGTTGAGTTTACGGGTGAAATTATTTGTAGATTAGATTCATAAGGTTGGGCGTGGAAGAGTTAAGTTTAGTTAAAAACCAAATCAAAACATTTGTTCAAGAGTGCAATGATGCCAAATCATTGACACTTTTGGAGTTGCTTGCAACAGGAAAAATGTTACGAAGTAAGTTAATTTTGAAAATCGCAGGAATCAATGAAGAAGCCATAAAGTTGTGTGCCATTGTTGAGATGATTCATGCGGCATCGTTATTGCACGATGATGTGATTGATGAATCGGACACACGAAGGGGAAAACCTTCAGTAAATGCTTTGTTTGACAATAAAACGGCCATTATGTTTGGTGATATCTTGTACTCAAAAGCATTTACGGAACTTTCACAAATGGATAAACGTATTGCCCATACGGTTTCTCATGCGGTTACACTTTTAAGTATTGGTGAGATGTTGGATGTGGATTTAACTCAAAAATTTAACAGCAATTATGATTTATATTTGGATATGATTTATAAAAAAACGGCTTCTTTGATTGAAGCTTCTGCTCGTGCGGCAGCTATTTTAGCCTCTAAAGATGAAGAAAAATATGCCTTATACGGAAAAAATCTGGGATTGGCTTTCCAGATGATTGACGACATTTTAGATATTACTCAAGATTCAAGTACATTAGGAAAACCCGCCATGCTTGATTTTGTTGAAGGCAAAGTAACCATTCCTTACTTATTTTTACACCAACGAATTGAAGATAAACAAAAATTAGAATCGATGTATAAAAAATCATTACGTCAAGAAGAAATCGCTTGGATAAAAGAGCAAATGAACACAACTCATGCGTTGCAAGATGCCATATTACAAGCTAAAACCCTTGGCAATGAAGCCATAGAAGCGTTGAAAGATGAAAATACTCTTGACCTTGTGATGATTATGAAAGCGATGATAGAAAGAGAGTTTTAAAAATGAGTTACTTGAGTATAAGCTTTACCCATAAAAATACCGATATCCATACGCGTGAAAAGTTAGCATTCTCAGATGACAATGCCAGAGAAACTTTTTTAAAAACGATTTTGGATAACGCCATCATCAAAGAAGCTGTACTTTTATCAACCTGTAATCGGGTTGAAATCATTACCACGGTGAATGACATTGAAAAAGCCAAAGAGATTATTTTAAAAACGTTGGCAAAATATTCGGAACTGGATTATGAAGATTTAAGCTTACGAGCCAATATTTATGAAACTTCAGGGGCGATTCATCACCTTTTTACAGTAGCATCAGCCTTAGACTCTTTGGTCATTGGTGAAACACAAATTGTAGGGCAATTAAAAGATGCCTATCGTCTCTCTTTAGCCAAAGGGTACTGTTCTCAAGGCATAACACGAGCGATGACTTATGCGTTTAAATGTGCGGCAAGTGTACGAACAGCTACGAGTTTAGGGACAGGTTCTGTTTCTGTTGCCAGCACGGCTGTTGCAAAAGCCAAAAGTCTAATTCCCAATAATGAAGGGGTTAAAGCCTTAGTTGTGGGTGCGGGTGAAATGAGTGAACTGACTGTAAAACATCTGTTGGCTTCAGGATTTGATGTGGTGTTAGTCAGTCGAAATCTTAAAAAAGCCAAACTGCTTGCAAGTACATTTGAAAAACCCATTGATGTACAACCCTATGAAAACATTAACCAACTTTTAAATCAATTGCCCATTTTAATCAGTGCCACTTCTGCCCCTTATCCCATTATTAAACAAAATATGGTGCAAGAGTGTGATTTCAACCGATATTGGTTTGACATTGCCGTGCCTCGAGATATTGATGAAATAAAAAGTCCTCATTTGCAAATTTTTGCGGTGGATGATTTACAAGATATTGTCAATGAAAATATGAGTTTACGGGCACAAAAAGCCAAACAAGCCTATTTGATTGTGAATCAGCAAAGCAGTGAGTTTTTTGATTGGTTAAAATCTTTAGAGATTGAACCGGTGGTGAAAAATCTCTATATAAAAGCCAATGATGTGATTGAAAAACGTGTTGCTTTAGCCATCGCCAAAGGCTTTGTAGATGGTTCAAACGAAGAAAACATTAAAAAATTGTGCCAAACGGTTTTAAATGAGTTTTTACATCAACCCACCATTCAACTCAAAGATATTGCCAAAAAATCAGAGTGTGATGTGGTTTTAGGCTCCATTCAAGCGGTGTTTGGCTTACAAAATGACTCCAATGTTTTGCACCAATGCGAACATGCCATTAAATTTAATACTTAGGAAATTGTTTTATGAAATTCAGTAAACTGTTTATACCCACGACCAAAGAGACTCCCAACGATGCCACTTTACCGTCACATCAATACCTTGTTAGAGCAGGGTTTATTGCTCAAACGGGTGCGGGAATTTACGACTTTATGCCGTTAGGAAAAATTGTTTTAGACAAAATCAGAACCATTGTTAAAAATGCCATGGACGATGCCGGTGCCAATGAGGTGCAATTTGGTTTTGTAACGCCTTTGTCGTTATGGGAAGAATCAGGTCGAGCAAATACCATGGGTCATGAGATGTTGCGATTTAAAGACAGAAAAAACAGTGAATTTGTTTTAAGTCCAACCAATGAAGAATCGGTTGTTAATATGGTCAAAAACAGGATTACTTCTTACAAAGAGTTACCGGTACATTTGTATCAAATTAATACCAAGTTTCGAGATGAAGCACGACCACGATTTGGACTTATGAGAGGTCGAGAGTTTTTAATGAAAGACGGTTACTCTTTTCATGCCAATGAAGAGGATTTGGTACGTGAATTTAATCTTATGGAAGAAACGTATCGAAAAATCTATACTCAATTGGGCTTAAATTTTAGAGTTGTAGCTGCTGACAGTGGAGCCATTGGAGGAAGTGGCTCTAAAGAGTTTCATGTCTTAGCTAACAGTGGAGAAGACACGATTGTAGTATGTGATTCCTGTGAATATGGGGCGAATATTGAAGCGGCTGTGCGTAAAAAAAGACATTTTAATGCGTGGTATGAAAACACAGAACTTTCTGTAAAAACGGAAAAAGTTCAAACCGTTGGGTTTAAAACCATTGAAGAAGTGAGTAATTTTTTAAGTGTTTCTAAAGCACAAACCATTAAAGCCGTTATTAAAAAAGCCATTTATGAAAATACAAACAGAGTGGTTATCTTTTTTATTCGAGGCGATGATGAACTTGAAACAACCAAAGCGTGTAACAGTGTGGATGCTTTAGAGTTGATTGATATTTCAGAAGAAGAGATTGCCCAAGCGGGATTATGTGCAGGGTATGTGGGCCCTTTTAATTTGCCAAAGAATGTTACTTATGTTATTGATCAAGAAATCAAAGATGAACAAGGCTTGGTATGTGGTGCCAATGAAGAAAATTATCATCTGATTAACAGTGATTTATCTTCTTTAAAAGAGGCAAACTATTTTGATTTGGTTGCCGTTCAAGAAGGAGATACATGTGCGTGTTGTGGGGGAAAACTTTCCTACACCAAAGGAATTGAAGCAGGGCATATTTTTCAATTGGGAACAAAATATTCTGCTGCAATGAATGCCAATTTCTTGGATGAAAATGGCAAAGCCAAACCCTTTATTATGGGCTGTTATGGAATTGGTGTTTCAAGATTGGTGGCTGCTGTGATTGAACAACACCATGATGATAAAGGGTGTATTTGGACAAAAGCAACCGCCCCTTTTATGGTGGATATTATTGTATCAAATGCCAAAAATGAAGAAGAGTTAACTGCCGGTGAAAAACTTTATAATGAACTTAAAAGCAAAAAAATTGAAACCCTTTTAGACGACAGAGCATCGGCTCGTTTTGGTTTTAAGATGAAAGATTTTGAACTGATTGGATTTCCGTATGCTATAATTGTGGGGAAAAAACTCAGTGAAAATCGAGTTGAAATTGTGGACAGAAGAACACTGGAAAAAACAGAAATTGAGCTTTCAAAAGCGGCGTCATATTTAGAAACATTAATCAACAAAGGATAAGTACATGGATGCAATTTTAGCGTATGCAATGAATATTATTCTGGCACTGGCAATATTTTTTGTAGGAAAATGGGTTGTAGGTGAAGTCACCAATTTAATCATAAAAGGTTTGAGAAAAAGTTCAAAGCTGGATGAAACGTTGGTGGTGTTTTTTAAAAATATCATCTATTATGCGTTGTTGGTCGTTGTTATTTTAACCGCGTTAAAGCAAGTTGGCATAGAAACAACCTCTTTTTTAGCCATTTTAGGAGCCGCTGGTTTAGCCATTGGTTTGGCGTTGAAAGACTCTTTATCAAACTTTGCTTCGGGCGTTATGATCGTCTTTTTTAAACCCTTTAAAATTGGAGATTTTGTAACTGCTGGGGGAGTAAGCGGAACAATCACTGAAATTCACCTGTTTAATACGGAGTTTAAAACGGGTGATAATCAAAAAATCCTTGTACCCAATGCCAGTATTACCAGTGGCAGTATTATTAATGTCAATGCCCACGACAAACGACGGGTGGATTTGCTTATTGGTGTAGGGTATGAAGATGATATCAAAAAAGTCAAAGAGTTGCTCATTTCAATTGTGGCTTCCCATGAAAAAGTGTTACAAGACGAAGCCAATAAAATCGCAGTAAGTGAATTGGCGGATTCTTCGGTGAATTTTATTGTTCGAGCTTGGGTGAATACGCCTGATTATTGGGATGTTCGATTTGAGCTAATTGAAACGATAAAAACTCAATTTGACCAAGAGGGTATTACCATTCCATATCCTCAAACTGATGTACACGTCTATAAAGAAAAAAAATAAATTTTTTATTCCTTTAGAGCTTGAAAAAGTTTTAAAAACCCTGCAAGAAAATGGGATTAAACCCATACTTGTAGGGGGCTGTGTTCGGGATTTTTTTTTAAATAAACCGCTTAAAGATTATGACATTGAACTGTTTGGGTGCAATGATATTCTTAAAATACAAACTCTTTTAAGCCAATTTGGTAACGTCAAACTCGTAGGAAAAAGTTTTGGTGTGTTTAAACTGCAAAGCAACACCTATGAATTTGATTTTGCTTTACCCCGAACTGAAAAAAAAATTGCAAAAGGGTATACCGGATTTGAAGTTCAAAGCGATGCTTTTTTAAGTTTTGAAAAGGCAAGTTTACGTCGTGATTTTACCATTAATTCCATTGGCTACGATTTTAATTCACACACTTTTTTAGACCCCAACAACGGTTTAAAAGATTTAGAACATAAAATCTTACGTCATATTAAAGATGAATCATTTATTGAAGACCCTTTACGTGTTTATCGTGCTGTTCAATTGTCTTCACGTTTTGAATTGCGTTTAGATGCAAAAACATTTCAATTGTGTCAATCAATGGTTACAAACGGCTTACTTGAAGAGCTCTCTTCTCATCGTATTTTTGAAGAGTTTAAGAAATTATTGTTGCAATCAGCCAAACCCTCTTTGGGGTTTGAACTTTTAAAAGAGTTAGGGATTTTAAAATATTTTCCTGAACTAAAAGCTTTGATGGGTTGTGTTCAAGAGTTTGAATATCATCCTGAAGGAGATGTTTGGATTCATACACTAATGGCAATTGATGAAATGGCAAAACTTAAAACCCATGATGAGTTTCGAAATTTGTATTTGATGTTGGCTGTAGTGTGTCATGATTTAGGTAAACCTGCAACCACTCAAATCATCAAGGGGAAAATCACTTCCTATAAACATGAAAAAGAGGGTGTATCCCCTACGTTATCATTTTTAAATCGTTTGACACAAGATAAAAAACTTATTTTAAATGTTGTGCAACTTGTTGAAAACCATTTGGCTCCTTTTCAATTGTATCGGGATGACTCTTCAACAAAAGCGATTAAACGATTGGCAAAACGAGTCAATATTGAAGATTTGTGTTTGGTGGCACAAGCCGATTGCAAAGGGCGAGCAATACTAGATAAAACACAATGCGATGAAGCCATTTCTTGGCTTTTAACTCAAGCCCAAGAACTTGAAGTGCATCACAGTGCCTTAAAACCTTTGGTTATGGGACGAGACTTAATTGATTTGGGGTTTGTTCCTAATAAAGTGTTTAAAACGATATTGGATTATGCGTATGAAGTGCAATTGGAAAATGAACACTTAAGTAAAAAAGCCATTTTAAATCGTATTAAAAAAAAGTATCTTACGAAGTTTTAGTCAAATTTTTGGTATGATGTAGGCTATCACAATGCAGGAGACAAGAATGGAAAATCAAGAAATCCCCGTAACACAAACTGGCTCAAATAGTATACATTATGTCGCGTATTCTCTTTTAACTTTGGCCTTATTGGCATTGACATATCTGCATTTTATGCCCCAAAAAACACAAAGCAATCCCTCATCAAATACTGCTCAAAATGTGGAGTTTCAAGATTTGCCTTATCACGTGCAACTTCAATATAAAACAAACGAAGAGTTTAAAAAAGTTGAAGCCAAACTCAATGCGGCTTTGGAAGAAAAACAGGCCTTTTTAAAAGAGATTGCTTCTTTACAAGAAGAGAAAGAGCAAGCTCTTCAAGTGGCGTCTCAACCCATAACTAAAAACGTTGACGCAACGTTAAAAGAGCGAACTGAAACTGTCAGTGAAGCGCCATTAAGTATCAATTATGAAAGCAGTTCAGAAAAAGCAGCATTGGCAAAACGAGTTAAAGATTTTGCAAAATGTTACGATATGGAAGTGGGAAAATACTCAATTTCTTCGCAATGTCGTAAAAATATCATAGCGTTTGTGGATAAACATAAAAATGCCAAATATTTTGAGATTATTGGTATTATTGACGAAACAGAATTTACACTGTTTAAAAACCTGCAAACCAACAGTTTTATTTATGATAAACTTAAAGTGACACAACATACCATTGATACCATGAAAAAACTGAGTCAATCGGGTTTAGCAAAACATCGAGCCATTGAAGCGAATTGGGTGATTAAAGCTCATACCCAAAAAAAAGCACAAGTATTTAATGCCAATTATAATTTACTTTCAAATGACGGGAAAAAAGGGTTTGTTATTCGTGCATACGAATAACAAATTCCCTCTTCATATTTAAAAAAACTCCACACACAATACACACAACTTAGCTTATACTTGTAAAAATACATTACAAGGAAAAACAATGAAATCAATCAAATTAGCCTTAATTGGTTTATCACTCGTAGCAAGTACCGCGTTGTTTGCAAATGAACATGCCCAAATGGATCACTCAAAAATGAATCATGCCAGTTCTGCAAGCAGCGGTATGGCGTATCACAATGAAATGCTGACACGAGATGAGTATAAAGTCATTGTGCACACTGAAAAACCTTTTGTTACGGGAAATAATGAAGTGGAAATTATGGTTTCAAATAACAATGAAGCATTGAAAAACGCCGATATTAAAGTTAAATTTTTTATGCCTGAAATGCCAGGAATGCCCTATATGGAGTATGAAGATGAAGGAAAATTAATCAACAGTGTTTTTAAAGCCAATATCAACTTAAGTATGAATGGAACATGGCAATATCAAATTAAATTCAGAACGGCCGATAAAAAAGTGCGAATGGTGAAAGGGAGTGTAAACTACTGATGAAAGCCAAATCTCTTTTACTTTCTTGTTTGTGTTTTTCACAGCTTTTTGGGATTACACCACAAGAGTTAGTGCAAACAACCTATGAGAAAAATTACACCATTTCGGGATTACAAAAAGCCATTGTAGGGGCCAATGAAAATATCGTGTTGGCAAAAAAATGGCAAAATCCAATGCTAATTTTTGGTGCCAATGATATTCAGTTTGATGATGTCAGTAAAAGAGATTTAGAAGCGATGCAAGCCCAATTTATAGGAATAACGCAAGTTATCCCTATGGGAGATAAACTGGAATATAAAGAAGAAATTGCTTTAAAAGACAAAGAAATTTTAACCTTTTTGTTAGAAGATAAAAAACTTGAACTGCAATCAAAAATTTATGAATTTTGTTTTTCGATTGCCCTTTTAGAAAAAAAGTCAAAATTATTAGAGAGTTATTTACATAATATTTCAAAATTAGAACAACTCAATACCTATTTATATGAAAATAACCAAGTGCTTCAAACACAAGCACTCAATGCTCAAATTATGTATTCAAAAGTCAATTTACAAAAAATTAAACTGGATACGACCATTAAAAATTTATATCTGCGATTGGAAGAAATTACTCAAGAAAAAATTCAACACTTAGAAGTGGATTTAGAACATTTTTCACAACCTTTGGTGATTGATTTTTCACACCATCCAAAACTTAAAATACAAGAACTTATCAGTAAAAAAGCGATGACTCAAATCAAATTAGAAGAAGAAAACAAAATCCCCGATGTGAGTTTTAATGTCGCGTATTTTCAACGAGATAACAAGTTTGAAGACTATGTGAACTTTTCAATTGCAGTGCCTTTGGCACTGTATGGAACAGAAAACAGCAAGGCTTTAAGAGCCAAATCAAAAAACTATGAAGAAATCAGTCGTTTAAAAGATTTAGAAAAACAGTTTACGACACAAACAAAACTTCTTAACAATGAATTTGACAATTCACTGAAAACCATTAATGTCTTAACAACCACTATTTTACCTATACAACAAAAAGTTCAAGAGAGTATAGAGTTGTATAACAGTTTAGAAAAAGTGAAACCTCAAGAAGTCATCAACAGTTTAAATGAAGAGATTAACTATCAACTTTTATTACTCGATGAAAAATTCAACTATTTTCAAACACTTTCAAAAGCCATGTATTATAATAAAGGAATACTCCAATGAAATTTTTAATTCAAACAATCGTTATTGGCACGTTGTTTTTACTTCAATCCAATGCCCAAATCTTAGATGTGAAGCAACTTTTTAATAAAACAACAGTCAAAGTCAAAGAAGAAAAAATTATTCAAACTCAAAGTTTTTATGGACAAACAACAGTCGATACAAGCAGAGTTTTTGATGTGACAACCCGATTTGATGGGTATATTACCAAACTTTTTGCCAATGAAGATTATAAGGTTGTCAAAAAAGGAGAGCCTTTATTTGAACTCTATTCCAATGAATTAGTGAGTATTCAAAAAGAGTTAAAAGTCTTAAAAACCATCAATGACAAACTCTATAACAGTGGATTTGAAAAACTCATTGCGTTAGGATTGCAAGATCAAGAGCTAAAACGGATTAAAAACCAAGATACAATTTTTGAAAACATTGCTTTGTATGCTCCTTTTGACGCTATTGTTTTACAACGAAATATCAACAACGGAAGTGCTTTTAAAAAAGGTCAGCTATTATTGCAATTGGCGAATATCGAGCAGTTGTGGTTTATCGCACAAGTGTATCAAAATGATTTGTCTTTTATGAAAAAAGGATTGCAAGCAAAGTTATATATTGATGGCATCAAAGAACCTTTTAAAATGCACGTTGATACAATTTATCCTATCGTGGATGAAAAAAACAAAACTGTATCGGTAAGATTTGTTGTGGAAAATAAAGCTCTGCAATTAAGTCCCAATATGTTCGCTAAAATCGTAGTGCAAACCCAAGAAAAAACAACATTGACTCTGCCTAAAGAAGCGGTAATTCAAAAAGGAGATAAACACTTTGCCTTTTTATCTCTTCCCAATGAAGAGTATGAACCCATTGAAATTGAAGCAAAGCGTATAGGTTCAAATACGTATGAAGTCTTAAGTGGTTTAAAAGCGGGAGAAGAAGTCATCAATAATGCCCTTTTCTTATTGGATTCAGATGCTGTAACAAACTCTTTGTACAGCAAAGATGAAGAGTGGTAGGATAATAGTATGGTAGAAAGTATCATCTCATACAGTGTTAAGAATAAATTTCTCATACTTTTTTTTACTGTTATTTTAACGGTTGCTTCACTTTGGTCAGTTAAAAACACCAGTTTAGACGCCTTACCCGATTTATCTCCTCCACAAGTTATTGTGCAAGTAAAATGGGCAGGGCAAAGTCCTAAAACGATTGAAGAACAAATCTCTTATCCTTTGATTTCAAACTTAATGAGTTTGCCCAATATTGATACGGTTCGTGCCATGAGCAGTTTTCAAAATGCCTTGATTTATATTATTTTTAAAGAGGGTACGGATTTATACGATTCAAGAAACCGAATATTAGAACAACTTTCAAGCTTACAAGGAACATTTCCTGAAGGTTCAAGTGTACAAATTGGTCCCGATGCTACAGGTGTGGGTTGGGCATATGAGTATGCACTAAAGTCTAAAACTAAAAACTTGCAAGAGTTACGAACGTTACAAGATTATTATTACAAATTTGCTCTTTTAGGAGTAGATGGTGTTTCAGAAGTCGCATCAATTGGTGGATACATTAAAAACTATGAAATCACGTTAAATCAAGATAAGCTTGTACAATATGATTTAAGTATTGCTGAGGTCAAAAATGCCTTAACCCAAAACAACAATGACAGCGGTGGAAGAATCGTTTTAGAAAATGGTTTTGAACATATGGTAACAGCACGAGGATATTTACAAAGTGTTGTGGATATAGAAAATATTACGGTTAAAACCATCAATTCAATCCCTCTAACCATAAAAGATATTGCCCAAGTCAATGTGACATCTTCTAACCGTCGAGGAATGGCTGATTTAAATGGGGAAGGTGAAACCGTTGGTGGAATTATTGTGGTTCGTTATGGAGAAAATCCGTATAAAGTAATCAAAGCGGTAAAAGAAAAACTTAAAACTTTAAATATTGCTGATGTTGAAGTAGTAGAAACGTATGACCGAAGTTCGCTTATAGATAAAGCCATTGATACACTAAAAAATACACTGATTGAAGAGAGTATTATCGTTATGATTGTCAGTGGGTTGTTTTTATTCCATTTTAGAAGTGCTTTAATTATTATCATTACACTTCCTATTACGGTTCTTTTGACTTTTTTACTCATGAAAGTGTTTGGTTTAGGCTCAAATATTATGAGTTTGGGTGGTATTGCTATTGCCATTGGTGCGATGGTGGATGCGACGATTGTTATGGTCGAAAATGCGCATAAATATTTGCAAGGAAAAGAAAATATCTCAAACCAAGAGCGTATTGAAATTATCATCAAATCAGCCAAACAAGTAGGGCGTCCTATATTTTTTGCCTTGATTTTAGTGGTAGTCTCTTTTTTACCTATTTTTGCACTTACGGGGCAAGAAGGGCGATTGTTCTCACCCTTAGCATTTACTAAATCATTTGCGATGATTGCAGGAGCCGTGCTTTCAATTACTTTGGTGCCTATTTTAATGATATTTCTCATTCGGGGTAAAATTATGCCAGAACATAATAACTGGCTAAATCAATTTTTTATCAAATTGTATTCACCGTTATTAAAAGTTTCATTGAGATTTCGTTATCTTGTAGTTGGAATATTTGTTGCAACGTTAATTGTGGCATACCCTGTGTACAAGAAACTCAATTGGGAATTTATGCCCATGATGAATGAGCAAACATTTATGTATATGCCCGTAACTCCTTATGGAATTGGAGTAGATTTGGCCAAAGAATTAACGCAAAAAACCAATCAAGTGTTAAAATCTTTTCCAGAAGTAGAAACGGTATTTGGTAAAGCAGGACGAGCCGATACAGCAACCGATCCCGCTCCACTTGCTATGATTGAAACGATTGTGCAGTTTAAACCCGAAAATGAGTGGCGAGAAGGAATGACCTACAAACAACTTCTTAAAGAAATGGATGAGAAACTTCAATTGGCTGGATTGATTAACTCTTGGACGTATCCAATACGAGGGCGAATTGATATGCTTTTAACTGGAATTCGAACGCCACTTGGAATTAAACTCTATGGAAATGACCATGCCAAACTAGAAGAGGTGGCATTGCAGATTGAACAAAAGTTAAAAAAGTTTGATAAAACACTCTCTGTCTCTTCGGATAAAATCAATTCGGGGTATTATTTAAATATTAACATACACGATGAACAATTATCTCGATACGGAATTACCAAAAATGAAGTGTTAAGTACAATTTCTTTAGGAGTTGCTGGAAGTCAAGTTTCAACATTTTTAGAAGGACTTGAGCGATATCCCATTAGTTTGCGATATGAAACGACACAAAGAGAAGAGATTAATTCACTCAATAATTTACACATTAAAACCAAATTGGGTTTCCAACCCTTAAGTACCTTTGCTACTTTACAGTATGAAACAGGCCCATCTGTGATTAAATCAGAAAAAGCTTTGAATGTAAACTTTATTTATATTACACCAAAAACAGAAATTTCTGCCAAACAATATAAAGATGAAGCCAAAGAACTCTTAAAAGAGATTACTTTACCCACAGGGTTTTATTTTGAATGGGCAGGACAAAGTGAATATTTAGAAAGTGCAATGCAACGGTTAGTCTATATTATTCCATTGACGTTTGTGATTATTTTCTTATTGATTTATTTTGCTTTACGTAATATGACGTACACGTTTATTATCTTTTTTACCTTGCCTTTTGCCTTAACAGGGGGAATATTTTATTTAGAATATCTGAACTTTAATATTTCTATTGCTGTTATCGTTGGATTTTTAGCTCTTCTAGGCGTGGCTGCAGAAACCTCTATTGTGATGTTGGTCTATTTGCATGAAGCGATGCTTGAATTAAAAGAGAAATGTACAAAGCCTGAAAAAAAAGAGTTATTTCATGCCATTTATAAAGGAGCCGTATTGCGACTTCGACCCAAATTGATGACACTGTTTGCCATTTTAGGAGGACTTATTCCTATTATGTACATTCAAGGAGTGGGAAGTGAAGTGATGCAACGAATTGCAGCACCCATGATTGGAGGAATGATAAGCTCTGCATTTTTAACATTGATGATTATTCCAGCGGTGTTTTATATTTTAATGCTTAGAAAAGTAATGAGTGAAAAGTAAGAAGTAAGTGGTGAGAAGAAATTTCCACTCACTATTCACTACTCACCAGTTACCAATCACTCACCAATCACCCAATTAGAGCTTCCATTTGCAACGGCATAAATCGTTACCCCATAGAGTTTTGAATAGTACTGCATAAGCAGTTTTTGTAAGGTGGGTTCAATGGAAGGAGTAAACCATGCGTTGTTGGATATGGAGATCATAAAAGCCACATCGTTCAAGTCTTGAAAAATAGCATGAGTGGTGGTTTCGTAGCAAATAGCATTTCTAAATTTCACCCCTTTAATTTCAAAATCAGTCGGAGCCGTGGCTTTGGAGTAATCTTGTGCGCCATTATAAAAAGTGTTATTGATAAAATCTCGTAAGAGTTTGGGCAAAGGAATCTCCTCTCCAAAAGGAACCAGTACGACTTTGTTGGCAATATTTACACCGTAATTGGAAAAGTGATACGTGGAGTTGTAGTAATGGTTCTCTTGTTTGTATAAAGCCCCTGTAACGATGTCAATCTCTTGGGCTTTTTCTTCTAAGGTTTCAAATAGGGTTTGATGCGTATTTAAAACAATGGGAAATGCTGTTTCAGGTAGAATAATCAAATCGTACTGCTCTTGTATGGCTTGGTCTATTGCTTCTAAATTCATCGCAATAATCTCTTCTTTATAGGATGTGTTCCATTTTTGATGTTGTGAAAGATTAAATTGAGGCATAGCAATATTCAAATGGTGTTGCTTCTCATACATAGGTTGCGTAAAATTGATGTTTAAGGCTAAGATTAAGAGCAATAAAGCCGGCCATTTAAAACGAACAAATAAAGCCATGGCAACTAAAATAATAAGCAAATCAATTTTTTCTATGCCAAAATAAGAGTGCAATAAAAGCAGTTCAAGTTGCAACCAATTAAAGCCTAAAATGGTAATAAAACTTAAAGCAAAAAGAGCAAAAACACGATAATAAATCGTATTCCAAAGGGCAAGCAGATAAAAAACTAAACCATACCCCAGTGCAAAGCCCAAAATAACCAATGGGATTAAATAGGACAATTCATAATAAATAAAACTGAAACTGACCCAATAAAACCATAAAATTCCCACAAAAAATCCCGCAAAAAACAGGGCATTTCGAGGAAGAGTTAAGAGTAAATAAAACGCCACAAGTGCTAAAAGTGAATTAAGAAGAGGTATTTGCACACCAAAATGCTCTAAATAGATAAAAGCACTGAAAAAAAGAGCACAATACAAGCCCTTTATTATATTTGTTTTGTTAAAATTTAGCCGTTTTAATAAAAACATAAATAAAACTTACAAAGGAAATTATATGGGACAAAGTGGAGATTTATTGACTTCATTACTACCTCTGGTTGCATTGTTTGCAATTTTTTACTTTTTGATTATTAGACCACAACAAAAACAAGCGAAAGCACATAAAGAGATGGTGGCTAATTTAAAAAAAGGCGATAAGATTGTAACACACGGTGGCTTAATGGTTGAAATTAGTAAAGTTGAAGAAGAATTTTTATTGGTTAAAAATCATGATGGTTCAGAAATGAAACTGATGAGAGAATTTGTTTCAAAAGTATTAGAATAATCTTTTTAAGTAAAACATCTAACACTTAGATGTTTTACCACACTTACACACACTTAAGGGAAAGAATTGAAAATCTTTAATTATAGACTCATAATATTTGCACTGAGTATCATATTTGGTGTTGTTTTTGCTATGCCATCTTTTTTACAAACCGACAGTGGGAAAAAAATCAATTTAGGCTTAGATTTACAAGGTGGACTTCATATGCTTTTAGGCGTGAATACCGATGAAGCGGTTACATCTAAAATCAAAAGTTATGCCTCTTCGATTAAATACTTTGCACAAGATGAAGATATCTTACTTGATGAACTGAGTATCAATGGCGATACGGTTGAATTTAGCATTTTAGATGAAGACGAAATCAAAAAAGTCGATGAAATGTTATCCAAAATCAAAGGTTTGGATATTCAAAAACCCAATGCTCTCAATTATCTTATTTCACTTAGCCAAAGTGAAAAAGAACTTGTAAAAGATTTATCGGTTTCACAAGCTGTTGAAACCATACGAAATCGATTGGACCAATTTGGTTTAGCAGAGCCAACCGTTATACGACAAGGTGAAACCGATATTGTAGTAGAACTTCCAGGGATTAAAAGTGCCGCAGAAGAAAAAGCCGCACGAGAACTTATCTCTCAACCTGCCAATTTAGAAATGATGGCAGTCGATGAAGAAATTGCCGATCAAGTCTATTCTATGACTCCTGAACAAGCCGCTTTATATGGAGCGGTGATTTTAGAAAAATCAGACAACCCCAATGAAAAATATTTGGTCAAAGAAATTCCCATTTTAAACGGAGAACAAATTATTGATGCTCAAGTGGCGTTTGATCAATCCAATCAACCCATTATTAACTTTACGCTTAACTCAAGTGGAGCACGAATTTTTGGAGACTTTACTGCCAATAATATCGGCAAACGATTGGCGGTGGTTTTAGACGGTAAAGTCTATTCTGCCCCCAATATCAGAGAGAGAATTGGTGGTGGAAGCGGACAAATTTCGGGAGGCTTTACTCTCGTTGAAGCAGGAAATGTTGCCATTGCTTTACGAAGTGGGGCATTGCCGGCGAGTGTAAAACTGCTTGAAAAACGAAGCGTAGGTCCAAGCTTAGGAGCAGATTCAATCCAAGCTTCAATGATAGCATTGTTAGTAGGATTTGGTGTGGTCATGATTTTTATGGTGGTGTACTATAAAACAGCAGGGATTATTGCCAATATTGCACTGATTACCAATATTTTTATCATTGTAGCTGTTATGGCAATGTTTGGTGCAACGCTTACGCTTCCAGGGATGGCAGGAATTGTTTTAACCGTGGGGATGGCAGTGGATGCGAATGTTATTATCACTGAAAGAATCCGAGAACTGCTTCAAGCGGGTGTTTCGGTTAAAAAAGCCATTGAAGATGGGTATGCCAATGCCATGAGTGCGATTTTGGATGCCAATATTACCACTCTTTTAGTGGCCGTCATTTTATATGCGTATGGAACAGGTCCTGTCAAAGGATTTGCCGTAACGATTTCAATTGGTATTTTAGCTTCAATGCTCACAGCCATTTTAGGAACACATGGGATTTATGAAATGTTGATGAATAAAATTCAAAAGTCTAAAAATATTGGCAATTGGTTTGGAGTGAAATAATGGAATTTTTTAAAACAGATAAAACGTATAATTTTATGGGCAAAAGGTTGCCCTTTTTAGGTCTTTCCTTGATTTTATTTTTGGCTTCATTGGGAATTTTGTTCACCAAAGGATTGAACTTTGGGATTGATTTTGCAGGAGGAACACTTGTCCAAATCAAATACGATAAAACAGCACCTATTGATAATATTCGAGATATTTTAAAACAAAAACCACAGTTTGCTAATGCTTCTATTACTGAGTTTGGATCAGATGAAGAGATTGTTATTCGAATTACCACGTCATCAGCATCTGTGGCAACAGATATTGGCGATGAAATGCACCAACTTTTAGACTCCACTGGAAACTTTGAAATCAGAAGAGTCGATATGGTAGGTCCCAAAGTAGGGGATGAATTACGAGAAAAAGGAGTTATGGCATTGGCTCTTTCTTTGGTAATGATTTTAATTTACGTCAGTTACCGTTTTGAGTATCGTTTTGCGGTGGCTTCAATCTTTGCTTTGGTGCATGATATTGTTATTGCGTTAGGAGCGATTGCCTTATTTGAAGTTGAAGTCAATTTGGATATTTTGGCCGCACTTTTAACCTTGCTTGGATACTCACTCAACGATACCATTATTGTATTTGACCGTATTCGAGAAGGGGTGCAAACATCAAAAGAGTCGTTACTTGAAAATGTGGTCAACGAATCGGTTTCAAGAACGTTATCACGAACAACATTGACATCATTGACCACTTTCTTTGTGGTGGTTACATTGTTTGTATTTGGAAGTGAAATTATCCACGGTTTTGCCTTTACTTTACTTGTAGGTATTATTGTGGGAACTTACTCTTCTATTTTTATCGCATCAACTTTCTTAGTTCAGTTGAAATTCTCAATTGAAAACTTTAGAGCCAAAGAGGCTGAGAAGTTAAAACGGCAAAAAGAGAAAGAGAAGTTAAGAGCCATGTATGAACAAGGCACAATTTAGAAACGTGAGTTTCTAATACTTTTATTTAAAGCCTCACTGTTTAGTGGGGCTTTTTTTATGGAAGATTTTTTGATAATTATAATACCTCTCTTGAAAACCTAAAGGTTTTCGCCCCACTTTCTTTTACCGAAAAGAAAGTTAGCAAAGAAACTCTCCACGGCTTCGACGGCAAAGCTACCTTCGCTTATTGTTTTAATCTTTTCAGCTCTGCAAAACTCGCTACAAGGTGCATTTAGCACCTTGCTTAACGCTCAAACAGTTTCGAGCTTGTTTTGAAAAGATTAAAACAAACGCTCAGCGTCTGCAGATGTGGAAATACAAAGCGGTTTGAACTATCTTTTGCTCATTGAATAAAGAAGAAATTCTAATCTTAGAAAATCAAATATGTAAATGTCCTTATCCCATTTTGACCAACGTCTGAAAAGCCGAATGTTTATTTTTTATTTCGAAAAAAGAGTTACAACTGTTTGAGTAAATAAATGTACTAAACGTACATTTATTTATGAGTTTTGCAACTTTAGAAATTAAAAATAATAAATGAGGGAACCCAAGGGCTTTGAAATTTAGTTGGTGGTTTTCTCAAAGAGAGTGCAAGCACAGGCTTACTTTGTCCATACAAAGTAAGAGAGCGAAAACCTTTAGGTTTTTAAGAGAATAAATCAAAATTGTGATAATATTTAAACATTAAAATATAAAGTGAAAATATGAATCAACGTAGTTGTAAAGATTGTGATTTAGAAGTTTTTGAAAATAGAGATAAATGTATTTTACATTGTGAAAAAGATGATTGGTTTGAAAATTTAAAGCTTAAAGAAAAATACCGTATACAGCGAAATGATTTTTTTATATTATTAGGTAAATCCTTTGAGAACATAAAAGGATTAAATGAAGACAAGGCTAATATAACTCAAGAAGATCCTTTTTTTTATATAAAAGGAGATTTTAACACACCATTAGAGAATCTTAAGTTTCCAGATGTAAACTTTACTGATTTTGAATTTTGGCAATATAGTGATTTATATTTTAGGAATTGCACATTTTATGGTGATTTTAATATTGATTTAGATGAAAATGACAAATTAATATTATTTGATGATTGTATATTTAAACAGAATTTAACAGCAAAAAAAAGAATATTCAATAATGATTTTTTTTTAAATTTCTGCATAGTCGAGGGTGAATTTGATTTAAGTGAGTCAATTTTTTATAGTGTATGTGATTGTTCTAGTAGTAAATTTAATGGTCAAACAGATTTCAAATACACTAAGTTTGAGAAGTATATAAGTTTTCGTGATTGTACATTTACAAAAAAAGTAAATTTACGAGATACTATATTTTTAGAAAAAGTTAATTTTTTAGACGTTACAGCAAGAACTAGGTTTTACGATGAAAAAGAAGAAAAGTTTCATGGTGAAACTATAACTATAAATATTGCAAATCGTGAAACAGCACGAATAATAAAAGACTCTTTTGAACAACAAAACAATATTATCGAAGCCAATAAATTTTATGCTTTAGAAATGAATGAACGTGAAAAAGAATTAGATAAGGATGTAAAAAAAGGAAAAAATATTTTCGAATGGCTAGTTTTTAAAATTCACGGATTAGCTTCAAATCATTCTCAAGATTGGACATTATCTTTGTTATGGATAATTCTAATTTCTTGTATTGTAACTGTATTTAATCAAACATATTTTTATGAAACAGACAGATATTTATTTATCAGTTTAATAACAACCATTCCAATAGGATTTGCAGTATTTACAAAAGAATTAATTCAAAAAATAAGTTTACTGATATTTACATTCATTTTTATACAACTCAATGCGATTAATTGGGATTTTTTAGCAAACCAATTAAACCCCTTTTCCATAATGACTGGGAAAGAGCATTTAACTTTTAGTGGATTAATTTACAAAGTTATCATAGCTTACTTAATTTACCAACTCATCATCTCAATACGTCAAAACACACGACGAAAATAAAATTTGACAAACCTTTAAATATCTTGTAAAATAGTCGTATAAATTTTTATAAAATATACGACAAGGATGAACAATGAGTGCTAAAATTACACTCTATACAGAGCAAGAGATTATTGAAGAGGTAAAAAAGTTTGCTAAAGAGCATAAAACTTCTGTGTCAAAACTGGTGAACAACTACTTTAAATTGCTTTTAGAAAAAGAAAAAATTGAAATTAAAAACAAAAATACTCAAATCACCGACTCTTTATATGGGTCGCTCAAAAGTGTTAAGCTTGATGAAAATGATTATAAAACCTATTTAGAAGAAAAATATCTATGAAAGTACTGTTAGACACCAATATTGTACTTGATGTATTATTGCAAAGAGAACCTTTTTGTCAAGAGGCTAAAGAGATATTTGTACAAATAGAATCAGGTCAAGTGAATGGATTTTTATGTGCGACGACGATTACAACCATTTATTATTTGGTTTCTAAAACAACAACAGTTTTAAATGCCAATAATATTATTCAAAAATTGCTTTTGCTTTTTGAAATTACAAATGTCAATAAAGATGTACTACAACACGCTTTACAAAATAGTGGAAAAGATTTTGAAGACAGTGTAATTTATACCAGTGCCGAGCTTTGTGGTATTGATGTGATTATTTCACGAGATTTAAAAGGGTTTAAAAAGTCAAAAGTCGTAACAAAATTGCCCAAAGAGTTTTTGGCTACTATGAAATAAAAAGAAAATTCTGCTCGTTCTGTTTTTATAAGAACGAGCAAAAGTTTACACCGTTTTCTCTTCTACTTTTTGAGTATTCTCTTGCACTTGTTGTACAGGTGCAGGGGTGTCATCCTCTTTCATGGCATTTTTAAAGTTTTTAATGCCACTTCCCAAACCTTTTGCCAATTCAGGTATTTTTTTTCCTCCAAAAAGAAGTAAAATGACCAATACAATAATTCCTAATTCCATTCCACTGGGCATACTAAACATAGATTTTCTCCGTCAAAAATTTTAGTATTATAACTCATTTTTTAAAACTTTGTGTCTTAAGAAATTAAAAATTAATTGAAATATAAAAACTCACATCAAAGGTGTTATCTTCACTTAAAAAATTGTTTTTATGATAAATCACATAGGAGGGTTTGGTGGTGGTTTCATATTCACTTTGTAACAGCCATTCGTGGTACACCCAGTGAATAAACCGTAACATATCTCCGTGTTTTCCTTGAAAATCAAACTTGGCATACACGCCATTGGATATTTTAAAATTGGGCAGTCGATTGTTAGCTAAAACAAGCGCTTCTTCTACAACAATACAAGCAATATATTGACACTCACCCAGTGGTGTAATGGTGGGATTATCATGGAGCAAGGCAATTTGGGTGTAGTTTTCTATATTATTGTTTAAAACCCATGTGTAAAGTTTTTGCCAAGTCTCTTTGATATTGGTATTGTACCCTTTGTTTCGGATATAAAAACTTTGCAAATCAGGCATTTTGACAATGGTGGGTTTAAGTTTGGTAAAGTCAGCTTGTGATTGCATCGCTTTTTGTGATTGCTGTAAAATTTTGTGTGAATAGGTTTTATAATCGCCTTGTCGCCACTGTTTGGGTGAGACGTCAAATCGTTCTTTAAAAGCTTTTATAAAAGAAGATTGAGAACTGTACCCACATAAATTGGCAATGTTAGAAATGGTGGAGGTGTTATTGGTTAAGAGCAAATTGGCTGCTTTTTGCAAACGAATGGATTTGATCATCTCATAAATATTTTTGCCAAAAATCTCTTTAAAGATTCGGTGCATATGAAATTTGCTCACGTCCAAATTGTAACTGAGTTCTTCAATATCAATATGAGTTTCAATATGGGTATAGATATAATACATAATATCATTGGCAATTTTAATGCGTCGTTTTAGCGTCTCTCTTTTCATTACATAATTATAACACAATTAGACAATTAAATTAGCACGAATAAACAATAAATTACGCAATTTATAAGAAGAACTATTTTTCTTATTTAACTACAATACACTAATTTTTTTAAAAAAGGAGAGTTATGGAAACCAATGTGCTGATGGAATCTGTAAAGTTTATGTTCTTGGGAATGGGAGTGGTATTTCTTTTCTTAACTATCATGGTCTATGCCATTAAATTGCAAGCAAAATTGATCGGAAAATATTTTCCCCTACCAGAAAAAAAGGCTCAAGAGGTGAATAAACCTCAGAATGTTTCTTCCAATATGGCTCAAAAAGTGGCTGCTATAACGGCAGTTATTCACCATGAACAACAAAAAGGAAATGAATGAAAAAAACAATTGTTCCCGTGCTGTTAGCACTGTTTATGCTGTTGAGTGTAAACGCTTACGCTGGCTCTTCCAGTGTAACGCCACAAGAACAAGAAGAAGTTCATCATGAATATAAAGAGAAATCAATTACCCAATTGATTGACTCTTTTTATAAAACAACAGGGATATACTCCTTTGTCAACCCA
>DGAG01000016.1 GCA_002382325.1 Epsilonproteobacteria bacterium UBA4036 | reverse complement strand
GAATTATAGACAAAATTTTATACTTTGTCAAGAACTTTCTCTGAATGTTGGCTTAAATTTTTGATTTTTTTTGAATAAATCCCGTATGAGGCTCTATTACAATAACAGATATATCTCCTTTACTGTTATACAAGGTGATTTCACAAGCTCTTTTTACTAAATATTCAAAATGTTTATGAGCTTCATTTGAAAGTTTTGAATACAATTCTCCGGAACTTCCAAAAGAGAGTTGACCCAATGAGGTAGTATCATTGCAACTCACTTTGACATCTGTAATATCAAACTCTTTCGTCAATAATACATATTTACTTCTGTCTTCGTAATAGTCGCATTGGTTATCGCTATAAATGTATTGATTGGTTAGTGGATCTTTGAGTGTTTCACTTTTGGCAATTTGCCCCGTTTGGTTCGTATCACTGTAAATGGCATAATACAGTCCACCCACATCTTTATTGCATCGTAAAAATTTAAGACTCCAACGTTTTTTATGCCATAAGTTGTCATTGGGGTCAAACTTATTATCAATGAGTGCTTGAATACGTGTCTGTTTTAAATACAAAATCAATCGGTCAGTGGCAACGTCCAATTGATTATCTTTTATATCAAACTTTAAAATAAATGCCGAATAAAAAATGCCCAATAAGATTAAAACAATAATAATTTCTAAAAAAGTCAATGCTTTTTTAAACATCATTTTTCTTGAGTATCCAAATTGACATAATAAATAGAAAGAATATTTTTGTTTAAATAAACAATATCAAATCGTTTATCGTACAAGTTTAATGGTGTTAATGAGATGAAATGCCTTTTATCTTCTTCGATGCCATAATATTTTAAACGCAAATTCAATTCCACATCATTAGTAGTGATAGCTTCAATACGATTGTTTTTTAAAATATCGGCAATCTCTTGAGCAAAATGATATTTATAGGCAAAATGATTCTCTTCTTCTTTTAAAAGTAAATACAAAGGTTTGTTAAATAAAATGACCAAAACATTTAGGGCTAAAATCACAATGGCACTGTAAGCTAAAACATAGTGTTTTTTTCTAAATTCTTTAAGTCTTACCCGTAAAGAGTGAAAAAAGAGTTTCATCATCACAGGAATAGTAACCACAACAAAAGGAGCAAAATCTTCTATATAGATTTTTTGCCGAAAAGAGAGCAAAAAGGAAAAAACCAGTGCCGTTACGGAGATATACCAAAAAATTGATTTTTTGCCTTTAATTCCAACACGGTACATAGAATAAAAGAAATATAAAAATACAAGCGGAGAGAAAATCGAGGCATAAATGGCAAACAAATCCAAAATATGGCTTCGTGGTTTTCCTGATGTTTCAAACCCATACATATACATCGATAAACCAAACAAACCTAATGCAATTATCAAAAGATTGTTTTGTCGATTTTGTAAGGCATAAAAAAACAGCGCTAAAAATAAAATGGCAAACGAATTATCAATAAAAAGAAAAATCGCCAACAAATAAAAGTTGTGTTCTCCTGTTATTTTGTATCGATACAAATAAAGAGTGGTACAAAAAATAACAACAATTGAATTATTGACCAACAAAGAGGCCCCAATAATTCCTGGTAAAAACATAAAAATAAGAATAGAAATCAATCGATCATTGTCATTTTTAAAATAGTTATGTGTCATTTGATACATCAAAAGAACACTTAATGTGTACAATACGATAAAAGGGAGTCGTAAAGCAATACTGTTTTGTCCCAACACAGAGGCTGAAATTTGTGTTAAATAGTGAAGCAGGTTTTTTTCTTCATAAAATATCAGTGCTTCTTTATAACTGATACTTAAACTTTCTGCAACCACGAGGAGTATGGCTACAAAAAGAGCCAAAGTTAAGATTAAAAATTTATGTTGCCAATGGTGTGTTAATATCATAACTTTAAAAAATTATCAATAATTTCATACCCATATTCACTCATAATGGATTCAGGGTGAAATTGAACACCAAAAATAGGCAAATCTTTAATTTGAAGTGCCATAATTTCGTTGTCATCCAAACTGATGGCAGTAGGAACAATACATGCAGGCATTCCCTCTTCTTTAACACTTAAAGAGTGATATCGTGTTTGATTAAACTGTTTGGGTAAGCCTTTAAAAATTTCACTCTCTTTAATCACTTCAATTTTGGAAATTTTGCCGTGCATTAAATTTTTAGCTCGTATGACTTGAGCCCCAAAAGCTTGTGCAATGCTTTGATGCCCCAAACAAATCCCCAAAATAGGCTTTTTATGAGCAAAATATTTAATCACTTCCAAACATACCCCTGCTTCATTGGGAGTTGCTGGTCCTGGGGAGATAATAATTTTTTCAGGATTGAGTTGTTCAATCTCTTCTACACTTAACTCATCGTTACGAATCACTTTCAAATCCGCACCCAATTCCAAACAATATTGAACTATGTTGTATGTAAAACTGTCATAGTTATCAATCATTAAAATCACATTTATTCCTTCATTATCTTTACTTTTAAAAATTATATCACTTTATAGATTAATTTTTTTAGCTTTTAATTTACAATTGATAATCATTCTTACTATTAAGCAAAAATGAAGCTTGGTTTAATTAATATTACAATAATTATTATCAAAAAAGGAAGTACAATGTTTAAAAAATTAACGCTAAGCGCCTTACTCTTAGCTGGTTCACTTTTTGCAAATTCAGAAGTAAATGTCTATTCTCACCGACACTATGACACCGATAAAGAACTCTTTAAAATGTTTGAAGATAAAACAGGCATAAAAGTCAATGTCGTCAAAGCCGATGCCAGTGCTTTAATTAAACGAATGCAAAGTGAAGGTCAAAATTCACCCGCAGATGTTTTAATTACGGTTGATGCAGGAGGTCTGTTTCAAGCCAAAAATCAAGGACTTTTACAATCCATAGATTCTGAATATTTAATAGCCAATATTCCTGAAAAATTAAGAGACAAAGACAACCAATGGTTTGCTTTGACCAAACGAGCTCGAGTTGTTTTACATACATTGGACTCAACCGTTCCCAATGAATTAAAAACGTATGAAGATTTGGCTGATCCTAAATTCAAAGGGAAAATTATGATTCGATCGTCAAATAACATTTACAATCAATCACTTTTAGCCGCTGTTATTGCTCATCATGGAGAAGAATACGCACTACAATGGGCAAAAGGGGTTGTGGCAAATATGGCAAAAGAGCCTAAAGGAAATGACCGATATCAAGTCACCGCCATTGCCAATGGAATTGGAGAGATTGCGATCGCCAATACCTATTA
Source organism: Epsilonproteobacteria bacterium UBA4036 (assembly GCA_002382325.1). GTDB lineage: Bacteria > Campylobacterota > Campylobacteria > Campylobacterales > Arcobacteraceae > Marinarcus. The sequence goes on along the minus strand of DGAG01000016.1, from coordinate 120,076 downwards.
TGTGGGACAAATGGTGGATAACAAAGATGTAGCACAAGCCGAGGCTGTTAAAAAAGTGAAAATCTTATTTCCAAAATTTGAAAAGGGTGGAACGCATATTAACGTAAGCGGTACAGGAGTGGCAAAATACTCTCCCAATAAAGACAATGCCATTAAATTTATTGAATTTTTAGCTTCACCTGATGCGCAAAAACTTTTTGCACAAGCCAATTTTGAATATCCGGTATTACAAAATATTGAAGCCAGTGATGTGGTAAAATCATGGGGAACATTTGAAGATGACACCATTTCAATGAATGTTTTAGGAGAAAATAATAAACTAGCTGTTAAAATTTTCGACCAAGCAAACTGGAAATAATATCAAACACAATAAAAGAGTCATTTGAAAAATTTTAAGCCATTAAACATAAGCAGTGTTGTTTTAACACTGCTTATTTCTGTTCCTGCCATTATCATTCTTTCTCATATTTTTTTAGGCAGTTCCGAAAACTGGGAACACTTAAAACAAACCGTTCTTGGGGATTATATTTTTAACTCTTTATATATTATGGTAGGCGTTGCTTTTTTAACCTCAATCATTGGGTTTTCAACGGCTTATGTCACCACTGTTTTTAGTTTCTCTTTTTCAAACTTTTTTCACTACGCTTTGATTTTACCGTTTGCTATTCCTACGTATATTGTGGCGTATATTTATGGCGGAATGTTTGATATAACGGGGACTGTGACAACCTTTATTTTAAATTTGTTTGACAAACGCTTGGATGAAGTTATTTTTTTTGACATTATGTCAATTGAAGGGGCGATTATTGTTATGTCTTTGGTTTTGTATCCTTACGTTTATTTGATTTCAAAAACCTATTTACGGGCAGAATCGGCTTCCATTATTGATGCGTCTAAAACCTTAGGCTTATCCCAGTGGCAAATATTTTATAAGGTTATCATTCCTATTTCAAGACCAGCTATTGTTGCCGGTGTTATTTTAGCCGTTATGGAAGCCGTTTCTGATTTTGGCGTGATGGATTATTATGGTGTGGCTACTTTTGTAACAGGAATCTTTCGAACATGGTTTGGTATGGGAAGCATTGAAGATGCTGCACGATTAGCAAGTTTATTAATGTTATTTATTTTTGTACTGATTTTTTTAGAAAAATTACAACGCATTAACAAACAGTATAAAAGCAGTGGAAAAGATTTTAAGCCCATTTCTAAAATCAAATTAAAAGGGGGTAATAATATTTTGGCATTTTTGTTATGCTTCATCCCTTTTTTCTTGGGATTTTTACTTCCTTTTACTCAAATGAGTTACTGGTTTATGCTTTCCTACCACGAAGTTATTGATGATTCTTTTATTCAAATTCTTATTCAAACTCTTATAATAGCCACCTTTAGTGCTTTTTTAATCACGGCTTTAGCTTTTATTTTTGTTTACAATGTGCGTTTGAGCAAAAATAAAACTTCCGATATTCTCACACAAATTGTCAAACTGGGATACTCTATTCCTGGGGCAGTTGTTGCCGTAGGGATTTTAAGCTTTTTTGCACTTATTGACCGCTATATTTTCAATATTTTAACGCTTAATATTTTAATCAGTGGCACAATAATTGCTTTAATTTTTGGTTACAGTGTACGTTTTTTAGCCATTTCAATTAATAACTATGAATCGGGATTTTCAAAAATCCCAAGCAGTTATGATGATGCGTGTAAAACAATGAATATTACTCCCATAACAACATTGAGACACGTTATTTTGCCCTTAATCAAAAACTCTGTGTTGGCATCGTTTATTATTGTCTTCATTGAAGTGATTAAAGAACTGCCCTTAACGTTGGTTTTACGCCCATTTAACTACGACACTCTGGCAATTTTAAGTCATGAGTATGTCAATCAATCCCAAATAGTACAATCCAGTGTTCCTGCAATGTTTATCGTGGGTCTTGGAATTGTTTCGGTACTTATTTTGGCACGAAATATGATTAAGGATTAACATGTTTGGAATAAAAGTCAATAATTTTGGCATCTCTTTTGGCAATATGGAGATTTTAAAAGAGGTCTCTTTTAGCGTTCAAGAAGGAGAAATTGTAACCATTCTAGGACCCAGTGGAAGTGGGAAAAGCACTATTTTACGAGCCATTGCTTCTTTACAAGAGAAATTTGAAGGTGAAATTCTGCTCAATGAAACTTGTCAAATTTCAGGCAATCAAAAATGCAATAAAGACATTGGGTATATTTTTCAAGATTATGCGTTGTTTCCGCATTTGGATGTTAAAGAAAATATCGGATTTGCTTTATTTAACCTCAATGCCATTGAAAAGCAACGACGCGTTGATGAGTTACTCAAACAGTTTGATTTGGTTGAACACAGAAACAAACAAATCCATGAATTAAGCGGAGGACAGCAACAGCGAGTAAGCATTGCAAGAACCATTGCGTACAATCCCAAAATATTATTACTCGATGAACCTTTTTCAAATTTAGACTCACTTTTACGCGATAAAACCAAACTTTGGCTCAAAGACATCATAAAAAAATTGGGCTTAAGTGCGATTTTAGTCACACACGATAAAAAAGAGGCCTTGAGTATTTCCGATAAAATTGGAATTTTACAAAATAAAACCTTGGTACAATTTGGAACACCTCAAGAACTTTTTAGTCAACCTGCAAACTTGTATATTGCAAAGTTTTTAGGTGACATTAATATTTTACCTCAAAGCATTGTTCAACATTTTGGAATAACTCTTCAGGAAGAACAAAGTGCCATTATCCGATTGAATAAAACGTTTGTTACCTATCATCCAACGGCAATTAAGCTTCATATTAAGCAAGTTTCGTATTGTGGAGATTATTATGAATTGGTGTTAAATTTTAGTGAACATAACACTTTTTTTATCAAAGCCAATGTCTCTTCAGATTTTAATTTTAGTGACAATAGCACAATTTATTTGGATATTTGTGCCAGTGACATTTTAGTTGTTAACACCTAGCATTGCCTTTTTTAGGTATTTGTAGTACAATTTTTGTATGAAAAATATTTATTTATATTGTACTATTTTACTGCTGTTTTGTGGTTCTTTATTTGCCCAAGAGCCTTTGCGAAAAGTGAGTTTGCAACTGCCTTGGTTGCATCAATTCCAGTTTGCAGGGTATTATGTTGCCAAAGAAAAAGGATACTATAAAGAGTATGGGTTGGATGTCTCTTTTAAAGAGATGAACAATAACGTCAATTTGACTCAAGATGTTCTTAAAGGCATTTCAACTTACAGTATAGGTCGTTCTTCTGTTATTTTGGATAAAATCAAAGGCAATGATATTGTTGCTTTATTTGCCATTTTCCAAAATTCTCCTTTGATTTTATTGGCACTGGAAGATTCTCAACTAAAATCAATGGCTGACTTAAAACACAAAAATATTATGCTCACCAATGATGCCATAGGTACGGTTGCTATTCATGCCATGCTTGTGAGTAATGGTGTTGATTTAAAAGAGTTAAACTTTCAAAATCATACTTATAATATCAAGGATCTAATTGAAAAGAAAACCGATGCTGTAGGAGCATATATCTCCAATGAACCCTACGCATTAGAAGTTAAAAAAATTCCCTACACTGTTTTTGACCCCAAAGATTATGGATTTAATTTTTACGATGGCATTTTATTCACCTCTCAAAAAGAACTCAAAGACAATCCCATTGATGTCTATCATTTTTATAAAGCTTCTTTAAAAGGATGGCAATATGCCTTTGATAATATCAGTGAAACCGTCAATTTGATTTTTAATCAATACAATACTCAAAACAGAACGTTGGATGCTCTTTTATATGAAGCGTATGTGTTAAAAGAGTTGGCACTCAATACAGGGGTTGCCTTAGGTCATCTTGATCAAGAAAAAGTAGAAGAGATTGCAAAAATCTACTCAATTTTAGGCTTTACTAAAAATTTTAAAATGAATTTAACCGATTTTATTTATAACAATAAATTGCTTTTATTTTCACCCGAAGAAAAAGAGTTTATCAAAAAACAAAAGGTTACTTATTTGACAGAAAATTTTGAACCTTTTTATTTGTATGACACGGATTTTGTACGAGGAATTGCCATTGATATTTGGGAACAACTTCGAAAAAATATTCAACTCTCTTCCCATTATGAACCTCTATTAACCCCCAATGTCGTTGAAAATCGGCTCAAACAAACTTCACACAGTGTTAAACTTCAACTCAGTTATGATACAACCACCCAAGAAGATATGATTTATTCCAATGTCATAAAATCTTACCCCTATGCAATTGCCACACGAAACAATGAAGAGTTTATTAGTAGCATGAATCAACTCAATCATAAAACGGTTTTATTGGTTAAAAACACTCTTATTGCCAAAAAAATAAAAACGCAATACCCTAAAATTAATTTTATTGAAGTTCAAAACAGCAAAATGGCATTGGACCTTTTGGCATCCAATAAAGCGTTTGCTTTTATTGATGTATTGCCTACATTAACACATCACATCAAATCAGGCAATTTTTCTAATCTAAAGATTTCTGGCACCACCTCTTATAGCTATGATTTGCGTTATATGGCACATAAAAAGGAGTCTGAGTTAATTGGGCTACTTAATAAAGCCATTGAAAGTTTAGATGAAGAAAGCCTCAATCAAATCGAGGAAAAATATTTTAAAATCCTCTACGCTTCTCATACGGATTACAGTTTGCTCTATAAATTAGGGGTGCCCTTGTTTCTTTGTCTTTTGATTTTTGGTTTTTATAATGTCAGACTCAAACAAGAGATTGAAAAACGAAAAATTACGGAACAAAAACTCTATAAAGCGGCTACCATTGATACGTTAACCAAAATCAATAATCGCAGCCAAATTGATACCATCTTAGAAGAACAATTGCAAAGTGCCACTCGCTATAAAACTCCTGTATCCATTATCTTTTTTGATATTGATGGATTTAAACGTATCAACGATACATTCGGACACAATTTAGCCGATACCGTGTTAATCGATTTAGCCCAATTAACCAAAAACAGTATTCGATCCACCGACCAAGTAGGACGTTGGGGCGGTGAAGAGTTTTTAATTGTCTTAACCCAAACCAATCTAGAACAAGCCACCATTGCAGCCCTTCATTTAAAAGAAAAAATTGAAAATTTTAACTTTCAAATCAATCAAACCGTTACCTGCAGTTTTGGTGTGACCCAATTGCAAGACGAGGATACAGCAAACAGTGCCTTAACTCGTGTGGATAATTTAATGTACTATGTCAAAGAGCATGGGAAAAATGGAGTGAAAGCAGGATGAGTAGAGTGAGTAGTGAATGGTGAAAAGTGAAAAGTGACGAGAGTTTCGGAAAATGAAACTTATTTTGGACTCTTTTGAGATGGTGAAAATTTTAGTATGTATTCCCAACTGAAAGTTGGGAGTTTCCACCTTTAAAACTCATCACCATCAACCAATACATACTTACTGGCACAACCTAAACTGCTTTTCAAATACCTCATCGACTTCTATGATTCCACGTTTTACTAATGACTCAATGACTTCTTTGGTGCAATCCACGTCATCGGGCCATCGTCGTTTGAAGTTGTCGTGGCTGTTTTTATTGGTCGCATCTAGGCAAATGGTATGTCCATAGAGGTATAAATCTCGATTGGAGTCAATGTTATTGGTTACTCTCCATACGAGCATATAAGGATTGTCTACGCTGTTTTTAGCTTCATCAACGACAACCAATATTTTGATATGGTCAAACAGAGGTTTTAACTCCTCTAAAAGATATTTTTGATTGCGTGTTTTATCCACCCCAATGACACAAATGGGATTTTTGGTTTGCGTAAAATATTGTTTCAAGGTTTTTATCTCATTGCTGATGTGTTGCATTTTTTGAAGTAACTCATCATCGCTTAAAAGTGTAATTCCCAGTTCATCAATCTCATCTGCTGTACAATCAAGCCCCAGTTTTCCCCCTACGGCAAATTTGGGACTGCTGTGGTCAAGGGCATCAACCACGCCACGAGAAACCAATATATCATCAAAATTAACTCGATTTAAAATGTATTCAACGATGGCTTCATGGTTGGTTAAAGAAGGAGCATCTTCTCCTACAAAAATAGCATGTTTGACAAAACTCATTTGCCCTACTCCCCAAAAGGCGTGCATCATTTGAGAGGCATGTCCTGGGTAAAGTGTTTTGATTTTGGCTAAGATTAAATTGTGAAACACCCCATTTTCAGGCATATAATAATCAATTAAATCCGGGGCTGTGGTTTTAAGTAACGGTAAGAAAATTCGCTCTGTGGCATGTCCCATATACTTATCTTCCAATGGAGGTTTTCCCACAACCGTAGCCAAATACGTAGGCTCTTTTTTATGTGTAATGGCGGTTATTTCCATAAAAGGATACTCTTCTTCAAGCGTGTAGTACCCGGTATGATCTCCAAATGGTCCTTCGATTCTAAGTTTACTTGGATCAACAAACCCTTCAATAATAAAATCATTGTCTTTAGGGACATAAATATCATTGGTGATACTTTTTACGAGTTGAGCATTTTTATTTTTAACAAAACCGTACAACATCAACTCAAAAATACCAATGGGCAACGGTGCTTGACCACACCAAATGTACATAGGATCCCCACCAATTCCAATACTTACAGGCATTTTTTTACCTGCAGCTTTATACTCATGGAAAAAATGGTTTGAATCTTTATGAATTTGCCAGTGCATTCCTAATGTATTATCCTCATAGACTTGCAATCGATACATCCCTAAATTTTTCAATTCACCATTTAAAGACGTTGTATAGACTTGCCCCATGGTAATAAAAGGACCACCGTCTTGCTCCCATGTGGTTAGAATCGGTAAATCAGAGAGTTTAGCCTCAACTCCTAGTTTAATGACTTGTTGACACTCCCCTTTTCCTTTGAGTTTTTTAGGAATGGTATTTTTAAGTGCAAAGAGTTTTCCAAAGGTTGAGAGTTTTTCTGAAAAAGTCGTGGGTGGCTTCATTTTAAGTAAGCTTTCAATCTCTCGTCCAATTTTATCGCCATCACCAATAAAAAGTTGTACTGCTTCTTCATTACAAAATACGTTCATCAATACAGGGATATCAAACTTTTTATTGTTTTTTTTATCAACAACATTGGTAAATAAAATCGCTTTAGAATCGGGTCTTTTCACCTCAACATAGGCAACATGAGGAATTTCTAAATAGATATCCAACTCTTCATCAATAATTTTCAATAAGTTATGTTTTTTTAAAAGTGCAATGGCTTCTTTCATCATTTTTCCAATTTTTAATTTTTTGTTATTCTATCCAATTTAATATTTCACAGCGATTTAACAATCGCATAGGTGGTCTCAATCATCTTTTTTAACTGCTCTTGTGTAAAAATATAAGGTGGCATAAAATAAATCACATGTCCCAAAGGTCGTATGTAGACCCCTTGTTTTAATGCTTCTTGAAATATTTTTAAACCAATACGCTCTTTTGGGGCATATCCTTGTAATTCAATCGCACAAATCATCCCTCGTTGACGCACTTCCAAAACATTATCCAAGCTTTTAAATTTTTGCGTCTCTTCTTTGATGAAATTGATTTTTTCTTGATTCGTTTTTATAATATTTTTATATTCAAATATATCCAAAACGGCATTAGCAACCGCACAAGCAATCGTATTGCCCGTATAGGAGTGCGAATCTAAAAAGGATTTTCCTTCATGGTAATCACAATAAAACGCATCATAAATATCTTGAGTAAACAGCACCACCGATAAAGGCATGTAACCGCCTGTTATGCCTTTTGATAAACATAAAAAGTCAGGACAAATCCCCGCTTGTTCAATAGCAAACATCGTACCTGTGCGTCCAAACCCTACGGCAATCTCATCGGCAATTAAAAATACGCCAAACTCATCACACAATGTTCGTAGAGCTTTTAAATACGAGGCATCGTACATTTTCATACTTCCTGCACACTGCACTAATGGCTCCACTACAACCGCACAAATTTTGCCAGAATTTTTTTGTAAAACTTCTCTCATATGCTCTAACGCCTCTTTTTCATCATGCAATGCTGGACTTTTAGCGTGTAAGGTTTTGATTAAAATCTCTTCATAGACCTCTTTATACAAGCCTGTATCACTCACAGCTAATGCCCCCATGGTTTCACCGTGATACGAATTTTCCAGCGAGACAAACAGGGGTCTTGTTTCTCCTTTGTTTTTAAAATATTGAAACGCCATTTTAAGACTGATTTCAATGGCACTTGAACCGTTATCCGCAAAAAAAAGTTTCTGTAAAGGTTCAGGCGTAAGGGAAACAAGTCGTTTGGCTAAATCTATGGCAGGCTTATGGGTAAATCCTGCAAAAATAACATGCTCCAACTCTTGAAGTTGTTCGGCAATTTTTTCATTAATATACGCATTGCAATGCCCAAATAAATTGACCCACCAACTGCTGATACCATCCAAATAAGCATTACCCTCAAAATCTTCAATATATGCGCCATACCCTTTTTTAATGGGAATCAAAGGCAAAGTTTCATGGTCTTTCATTTGAGAACAAGGATGAAAAATATAGTTTAAATCTTCTTGCATAAGTTCATTGTTGGTCATAGTAACCCTTTGATTATTTTTTTATATATGTATCCAACTCTTGCTTATTTTAAAATTAATAAAGAAAGATTTAACTATTATTATATCTACACAATTAAAGGTTAAGTATGAAAGAGTATATTACACGAAATATTAATTTACACTCAGGAACAATACAAGAGAAACGCCACGAAATTTTAAACTATTTTTTAAAAACTTACACCCTCTTTGAAAAACTGTTTGACGATGTTTTTATAAACGATGAAGTTTTTTATATGCAACCCGAACCCCTACGTCATAAGCTCATTTTTTATTATGGGCATACTTCAACATTTTATATCAATAAATTGATTTTAGGTGGTTATATTAGTGAGCGAATCAATCCTCATTTTGAATCAATTTTTGCCATTGGTGTCGATGAAATGTCGTGGGATGATTTAAATAATGACAACTATGCGTGGCCAACAGTGCAAGAAGTCAGAGAATACAGAAAAAAAGCCAAAGAGGTTGTTTCAAACTACATTCAAAGCTGCTCATTTACACTGCCCATTTCATGGGAAAACCCTATGTGGGTCATTATGATGGGCATTGAACATGAAAAAATACATATCGAAACTTCTTCGGTATTACATCGTCAACTGCCCATAGAGTGTGTCAAGCCCAATTCTTTTGGAATTGAGTGTCAAGAGTATGGCACTCATCCCACCAATGAACTGCTGGAAGTTCCTTCTTTGAGTATTGTATTGAACAAACAAAAAGAGGATGAGTTTTACGGTTGGGACAATGAATACGGCTTTTTTGAAGAACAAACGCCTTGTTTTAAAGCCTCAAAATATTTGGTCAGCAACGGCGAATTTTTGGAATTTGTCCAAGATGATGGCTACAACAAAGATGAGTTTTGGAGCAAAGAAGGAGTTGCTTGGAAAACCTATAAAAAGGCTCAACACCCTATTTTTTGGATTCCAAGTGGCAAAAGCTATCAATATCGTACGATGACAAACATTATTCCTCTGCCTTTAAATTGGCCTGTTGATGTCAATTATTTAGAAGCTCAAGCTTTTTGTAAATGGAAAAGCCAACAAACCAACACTCACATTACGCTTCCCAGTGAAGCCCTTTGGCATGCGCTAAAACAACATTCTTGTGCAAAAGATGAACAACAGTGGGGAGAAATTGCCCCTTTTAATATCAATTTGGAGCATTTCAGTTCTTCGTGTCCTGTTACTGTGTTTGAAAGTAACGGCTTTTATGATGTTTTAGGAAATGTATGGCAATGGACAACCACAGCCATAGATGGGTTTGAAGGCTTTGAAGTGCATCCTTTATACGATGATTTTTCAGTGCCTACATTTGATGGAAGACACAATATTTTTAAAGGGGGTTCCTTTATTTCAACAGGCAATGAAGTTTTAAAAGAATCACGATACGCTTTTAGACGACATTTTCCACAACACGCGGGATTCCGATATGTGGAAGTTGCCTCCACATACAACCAACTTCAAGAGCAAAAAGCACACATCTTCAAAGATGAAGAAGAGGCGTTTTTTAAAGACGCTGTGCAAACTGTCTTTGCGTATAACAAACCTTTTAAACACAATTCTGCTTTGAATTTGGGATGTTATTATGGTACGGCAACCTTTTTATTGGCTCACGCGTATAAAAATGTTACGGGAATTGATTTTACGGCTCGAAATATTTTAAATGCTCAAAACCAAAAAGAGGAGCAAAAAATTAAAAATTGCCAGTTTTGGCAAGGCGATTCGTGCAATTTAAAACCTCATTTTAAAGGGTATGACCTCATTTTAGTTACGAATGATTTTAATGAATTGTATTGTGTAGAGACATTTTTAAATGAGTTGCCAAAGCGTTTAAACAGCGATGGAATTTTAGTACTTCAAGGCAGAAATATCAAAGACATTAGTACTGTAAAAAATCATTTAAATGCCCTTTTAACTCACATTGGAGAATTTGCTTGGAAAAAATAATCTATGATTTTGATGAAATCATTGAACGAAAAAACACCCAATGTGCTAAATACGATGGATTAGAACACTATTTTGGCAAAAGTGATGTCAATCCTTTATGGGTAGCTGACATGGATTTTAAAACGCCGCCTTTTGTTAATGATGCGATTGTACAAAGAGCTTTACACGGTGTATATGGCTATGGAATTATTACACCTAAACTTCAAAACAGTGTGAAAAATTGGATGCTTAAACGGCATAATTGGGAAATCCAAACGTCAAGCTTGAGTTTTTTAAATGGTGTTGTACCCGCATACAGTGCAGCCATTGAAGCGTTCAGTGATCAAGGCGATGAAATCATTGTACAAACGCCTGTTTACTTTCCTTTATTTAATTGTATTAAACACAACAAGCGTAACGTTGTCTATAATCCTTTAAAAGAAGAAAATGGCTATTACACCATGGATTTAGAAGACTTAAAACAAAAAATCACCCCTAAAACCAAAATATTAACCCTTTGTTCTCCTCATAATCCTGTGGGTCGAGTGTGGGATAAAGAAGAACTGCAAGCACTGGCTGATATCTGTTTGGAGCATAATATTACCATCATCAGCGACGAAATCCATGCCGATTTGGTTTTTAAAAAATTCACCCCCTTAGCGTCACTTTCCAAAGAGATTTCAAACATCACGCTAACGCTTAATTCTGCAGGAAAAACGTTTAACATTGCGGGACTTAATTGTGCTTATGCCATTTGTGAAAATAAAAAAATGAAAAAAACCTTTGATGATGTGGTAAAAACCCGAGAAATTCAAAGCATTAATGTCTTTGGTACCGTTGCCACTCAAGCAGCATATGAAAAGGGTGATATTTGGCTGGAACAACTTTTATCGTATTTAAAAAAGAACATTGAAGTGACGCAAAAGTTATTAAAATCCACACAAATAAAATTTTGTAAACCCGAGGCGACTTACCTGATTTGGCTTGACTTTAGTTGTTACGAATATACACACTTGGAAATTAAAGAACGATTACTCAATGGAGTAAAAATTGCATTGAATGATGGCACAAGCTTTGGTAAAAACGGCTCTAAGCATTTTAGACTCAATGTTGCGCTCCCTTCGAGTCATCTTAATAAATACTTAAAAAATATCAATACTTACTTCTAATCTTGACTAAACAGTGTGGGATTAAAGTATTACCTTTCTTCTCATTTAGCAAAATTTAAACTATTTAACTGGGCAAAAAAACCTTTTGTTTTTTAAAATATAGTACAATCATCAAATAATAAAACTTATGGGAATAAAACTATGTCAAATGAACTACTGTTATCTTCAGTAATTTTTGTTTTAGTCGGTGCCATTTTAGTGTCAGTTTTTTTGCTGTCACGCTTTTTAGGACCTCAAAATAAAGATGATGTGGAAAAAAACAAAGTGTACGAATCAGGGGTATCGCACCCAGTTGGTGGAACAAAATTACGATTTGCGGTTAAATTTTATTTGGTAGCAATTTCATTTCTGCTGTTTGATGTAGAGATTGTATTTATGTTTCCATGGGCAGTCAACGTTTTAGAATTGGGATATTTTGGTTTAATTAAAATGTTTATTTTTATGGGATTACTCTTTGCAGGATTACTCTACATTTATAAGAAAAAGGCACTTTCATGGGATTAGGAGCAGAAGCAATTTTTGGCGACTCTGTCGTTACAACAAAATTAGATAAAGCCGTAAACTGGGCAAGATCATACTCTATGTGGCCAATGGTATTTGGAACAGCTTGCTGTGGGATTGAGTTTATGTCCGTAGCAGCTGCTCGATACGACTTATCACGATTTGGAGCTGAAGTCGTACGATTTTCTCCAAGACAAGCTGACTTAATGATTGTTGCTGGAACAATTTCATTTAAACAAGCCCCTGTATTGAAAAAAATTTATGATCAAATGTGTGAGCCTAAATGGGTGATTTCTATGGGTGCGTGTGCATGTTCAGGCGGATTTTACGACAACTACACCACCGTACAAGGTATTGATACGATTATTCCTGTTGATGAATATATTGCAGGGTGTCCTCCCAGACCAGAAGCGGTGTTAGATGCTATTATGAGAATACAAGAAAAATCACAAGATGAATCCATTATCAAAGACCGACTTAAAAATTTCAAGGGGTATTTAGATGCTTAAGCCAGACATGATTATTGACCCCAGCAAATTAAGAGAAACTGTTTTAACGCTCAAAAACAAAGATCAATTCACTTTATTACTTGATATTACGGCTGTTGATTATCTTAAATATCCGATTAAATCTGACCACCGTTTTGCCTTAATTTATATTTTGCGTGACGCTTCATTTAAAAAAACCGTTACCATTAAAACTTTTGTCGACAATAACAGCTTAACGGTTGATTCACTTTCAGATATTTTTTATGCAGCCAATTGGGCTGAAAGAGAAACCTACGACCAATATGGCATTATTTTCAAAAATCATCCTAATTTAAAGCGAGTCTTAAATCATCATGAATTTGTAGGGCATCCTTTACGAAAAGATTATGCCATTACGCATTATCAACCATGTAAAGAGACCGAATCATTAATGGATGAGATGACCCCATTATTAGAATCAAAAGGCTACAATGCCAAAGAACAAGATGAACTGATGTTGATCAATATTGGTCCTTCTCACCCCGCTTCTCACGGTACCATTCGAAACTTTATGGCACTTGAAGGGGAAACCATCAAAGCCTGTGTGACAGAAATTGGGTACTTACACCGAGGCTTTGAAAAAAGTTGCGAAAACCATACCTATTCGCAAATTATTCCTTATACGGATCGATTAAACTATTGCAGTGCGATTTTAAATAACATTGGTTATTGTAAAACCATTGAAGAGATGTTAGGTTTAGAAATTACTCCACGAGCCCAATTTATTCGTGTAATTATTGGTGAACTTTCAAGAATCATTGACCACATCGTTTGTAATGCAGCCAATATGGTTGACTTAGGGGGATTAACCAACTTTTGGTTTATCTTCTCAGCCAGAGATAAAGCCTATGATCTACTTTCAAAATTAACGGGTGCCAGATTAACCAACTCTTATACACGAATTGGTGGATTAGAATATGACTTATACGATGGTTTTGCTGGCGATTTAGAAGATGTTTTAAAAGCCGTTGAAAGAGGGATTGACGATGCACTAAGCTTAGTTGAGCACAACCGAATTTTTCATGACAGAACACAAGATGTGGGTGTTATTACCAAAGAGTTTGCCCTTAGTGCTGGAATTACGGGAGTGAACTTAAGAGCAGCAGGTGTCAATTATGATATTCGAAAAGCCAATCCATACTACTTTTATGATTCATTTGATTTTGATGTTGTGTTAGGAAGTCATGGGGATGTTTATGACCGAATTATGTGTAAATTTGAAGAGATGAGACAAAGCATGAGAATCATCCGACAAGCGATGAAAAATCTTCCTTCAGGTGAAATTAATGTGATTGCACCGGATGTTTTATTGCCTAAAAAAGAAGATGTTTACGGAAATATAGAGGGCTTAATGAATCAATTTAAACTCACTTTTGAAGGTATTAAAGTACCACAAGGTGAATTTTACAGCGCAACAGAAGCTGCCAACGGAGAATTAGGATTTTTTGTCGTCAGTGATGGAAGTGGAACACCGTATAAAGTCAAATGTCGACCGCCTTGTTTTTATGCGTTAGGTGCATATTCAAAAATAGTTGAAGGGGATATGTTAGCCGATGCTGTTATTACAATGGCAAGTATGAACTTTATTGCAGGGGAGTTTGACAGATAATGGGAAAATTTAAATATACGCCAGAAAACGAAGAAAAATTTCAAATCACCGCGAAAAAGTATCCAAAGATTGACTCAATGATGCTTCCCGCTTTATGGCTAGTTCAAGAGCAAGAGGGATGGGTCAGTCCCGATGCGATGATTTATGTGGCAGAAAAATTAGGAAAATCGCCTATTCAAGTCTATGAATTTGCAACTTTTTATACGATGTTCAATCTCAAACCCATTGGAACATACCACATAGAATTGTGTAAAACCTTATCTTGTATGATTATGGGTGCGCCTGAACTGAAAAAATTTATCAAAGAGACATTGGGAATTGAACCAGGGCAAACTACCCCTGATGGAAAATTTCACTTAAGTGAAGTGGAGTGTCAAGGGGCATGTGGTGGTGCTCCAATGATTGCACTCAATCATCAATACCACGAAAACTTAACGGTTGAAAAGCTGGATAAAATCATTAAGGAGTGTAAATAATGGGTGCCAATGAAATGATTGTAAAAATCGTCAGTAAAAACTTTGATATTCCCAATTCACATAAACTTGAAGTGGCTTTAAAACATGGTCGATACGAATCAATCGATAAAGCCTTTTCTATGACTCCCAATGAAATCACAGAAGAAGTCTGTAAAAGTGGTTTAAGAGGAAAAGGTGGTGGGGGAGCACATTGTGGTCCTAAATGGAAACTTATGCCACCAGTGGATGAACGACCACGATATTTAATTGTCAATGGAGATGAATCTGAACCTGGTACTTTTAAAGACCGACAAATTTTTCAATACGACCCACATCTTTTAATTGAAGGAATCATTTGTTCATCATACGCTATTGGTGCTCATGATGCTTACATTTATATCAGAGGTGAGTACAAATGGTTCATTGATAGACTCAATGTTGCCATTGATGAAGCCTATGCCGCAGGAATTATTGGTCCAAAAGTGATGAACAAATATGACTATAGAATTGATATTACCGTTCACAGAGGCGGTGGAGCTTATATTTGTGGAGAAAAATCTGCCTTGATTGAATCAGTTGAGGGAAAACGTGGACACCCACGATTAAAACCACACGGTAAAGAGTGTGAATGGTTTTATGATATGCCCGCAACCGTCAACAACGTTGAAACCATCTCTTCTGTTCCAAACATTGTATTAAATGGGTATGAATCTTATACCAAATACGGAACCGAAAAAGCACCAGGAACCATGCTGTTTGCCATGAGTGGCCCGGTTAAAAACCCAGGAGTGTATGAGTTACAATATGGGTGCAAAATGATTGATGTCATCAATGAGATTGGCGGAGGAATGAAAGACGGCTTAAAACTAAAGGCGGTTATCCCAGGAGGAGCATCGTGTCCAATTCTTACGGCGCAAGAAGTTGAAAACGCCTATTTGGATTATGAATCGATGTGGGATATTGGTTCAACCTTAGGAACAGGAGGAATGATGATCATTCCAGAGGGTGTTTCTATGGTTGATGTGGCTAAAAACTTAATTGAGTTTTATCATCACGAGTCTTGCGGACAATGTACACCTTGTCGAGAGGGGACGGGGTGGATTGATAAGATTCTAAAAAAGATTTTAGAGGGGAACGGTTCGCAAGAGGACCTTACAACAATTCTTGATGTATGTGAAACAATGAATGGTAAAACCGTATGTGTATTTGCACCTGCAGTTAAAGATATTATCAAAAGTATTGTTGAAAAATACAAAGATGAATTTATCGCTGAGTTTAACAAATAAAATTTAAATTAAAAATAGGAGAAAAAAATGGCAAAGAATACAATGACTTTAACGGATAACCGAAATGGTAAATCATACGAGTATGATATTTTAAGTGGTACAAGAGGACCAGATGTTGTAAATATTTCGACTTTTTACAAAGATTCAGGTATGTTTACTTACGATCCAGGTTATACATCAACAGCAAGTTGTGAATCAAAAATCACTTTTATTGATGGTGAAAACTCTGAATTAAGATATCGTGGTTATCCTATTGAAGAACTTGCAGGTAAACACTCTTACTTAGATGTCTGTCATCTGCTTATGAGAGGGAAATTACCTACGCCAGAAGAGTCTAAAGATTTTGATTTAGAGATCAGACATCGATCATTTATTAATGAAGGATTGGTAAGAATTTTTGATGCTTTCCCAGATGGCGCACATCCAATGGCAACATTAGGTGCGGCTGTTATGGCTTTATCAACATTTTATAAAGAGCATTTAAACTTAGAAGATGAAAAAGAGTTCATGGAAATGAGACGAAGAATCGTAGCAAAAATGCCTACTATTGCAGCTATGGCATACAGAAACTCTATTGGTGTTCCAATGATTTACCCTGATGTTGATCGATACTTCACTGAAAACTTTTTATACATGTTACGAGCCTATCCGGGTGGAAAAATGAAAAACTTAGGCGGTGGCTTAAAAGATGAGATCAAACAAGTGGAAGTGGATGCTTTAGATGCCATTTTTACACTTCATGCCGACCACGAACAAAATGCCTCTACAACAACAGTAAGAAACGTAGGTTCTACTGAAGCACACCCTTATGTAGCGATTGCTTCTGGTATTGCTGCATTATGGGGTTCAGCTCACGGAGGAGCCAATGAAAAAGTTATGGATCAGTTACGAATGATTGGCGATGTTAAAAATGTTCCTTCTTATATTGCTAAAGCCAAAGACAAAAATGACCCATTCAGATTGATGGGATTTGGTCACCGAGTCTATAAAAACAGAGATCCACGAGCTGAAACGCTTAAAAAACTACAAGATAAATTACGAGTGGAATTAAATCTTGATTCTCAACTGCTTGATGTTGCAGCAGCCGTTGAAGAAGCTGCGTTAAATGATGATTACTTCAAACAAAGAGGATTATATCCAAACATTGACTTCTATTCAGGTGTGATTTTAACAGCATTAAGAATTCCAGTTGAAATGTTTACGCCTATCTTTGTTATTGGACGAACAGTTGGATGGATTACACAATGGTCAGAATTAAAACAAGATCCAAATCATAAAATTGCACGACCAAGACAATTATACACAGGTAAATAAAAATTTATGTGCCCCACTAAAGGAGATAACAAAGAATGAGTGAGATGGTTAAGATATCAATAAATGATAAAGAGTTTGAAGCACAAAAAGGCAGTTTGCTGATTGATGCTTTATTAGAAGAGAATATTCATATTCCTCATTTTTGTTATCATCAAGCACTGGGAAAAGATGGAAACTGTCGAATGTGTATGGTAGAAATCGAAGGACAAAAACGACCTCAAATTGCTTGTGATACTCCTGTCAAAGAAGGTATGATTGTACGAACAAAGGGTGAGAAAATTGAAAAAGTTCGAAAAGATATTTTAGAACTGCAATTGGTCAATCACCCATTGGATTGTCCAACATGTGACCAAGCAGGCGAGTGTAAACTCCAAGACTATTATATGGACAGTGGTTTTTATGTCAATCGTGTCAATGTTCAAAAAAACCATGCCCTCAAACGAGTCGATTTGGGTCGAAACGTTATGTTGGATCAAGAGCGATGTGTGTTATGTACACGATGCGTTCGATTTTTCAAAAACGTCACGAAAACCAATGAATTGGGTGTTCATTCACGTGCGGATCACAGTGTTATTGGAACTTTCCCTGGCATGGAACTTCAAAGCGAATATGCCATGAATGTGGTTGATTTATGTCCTGTTGGTGCCTTAACCAGTAAAGATTTTAGGTTTAAACAACGTGTTTGGTTTATGGAAACGTTTGAAGCCATTTGTAAGGGATGTTCAAAAGGGTGTAATATTTATGTTGACCACCGAAAAGAGAAATATGAAGACGATACCATTTTCAGATTCAGACCTAAAGTCAACAAAGCAGTTAATGGTCATTTTATTTGCGATGAGGGAAGATTAAGCTATAAAAAAGAGAATGAAAATCGATTTTTAACAATGCAATGCAACCAAGAAACAGAAACCCTTAATAACGCAAAAGCTTCTGTGATTAAAACTCTCAAAGAAGAAAAAAATATTTTGATTGTGGTATCTCCTATGTTATCGTGCGAAGAGTTAAAAGCGGCTCAACAACTTGCCGTAAAAACACACGCATCAATTTCTGGTTATGCCCCATACTATTTTGATGAATCGTTTAAAGATGAACTGTTAAGAACCCATGACAAAGCACCCAACCGAAAAGCGTACGAAACCATAAATATCAGTGAAGATGAAAGACAATTTAATGCAAATCTTGCTCAGGCTTCATTGGTGATTATTTTAGAAAACAGTTATTTTGAAGACAAACCTACGTTGTTAAACGGAAAAAAAGTCATTCACTTAACATCACATAACAGTGCAATCAACAGTTTTGCAAACATTGCCATAGGAATTTCATCCTTTTTAGAAAAGAATGGAACTTATATCAATTGCGATGGTATACAACAAGAAGTTATTTCAAAAATCAATAAAGATACACGTGCTGTTGATTTAAAAGAGTTTCTTGATACTATAAACTCAATGCTTTAAAAAGGAACACAATGGATTTTGTATCAGTTATTGTTATAATTGTCAACATTTTACTTGCAGTGAAACTCGCTGTAGGAACCACCCCTATTTTAGTATGGTGGGAAAGAAGAGTTGCCGGTTTTATCCAAGATAGAACAGGACCAAACAGATGCCATATTGGTGGTTTTAGATTGGGTGGACTTATTCAAAGTATTGCGGACATGTTAAAACTTGTCTTTAAAGAAGATTTTACGCCCTCACACATCAAGTACAAATTTTTCTTTACAGCTGCTCCCGCTATTGTATTTTTTTGTTCACTCTTAACATTTGCCGTTGTGCCGTTTGCAGATGAATTAATTATTGATGGACAATCTCATATGATGCAAGCCATACCTATGCACTTAGGGATTTTATGGTTTTTTGCTTTTGCGGGGTTAGCCACTTATGGAATTATTTTAGGCGGCTACTCTTCAAACAGTAAATTTGGTTTATTAAGTTCGATTCGAACAACTGCTCAAGTTATCTCGTATGAAGCGGCTATGGCATTATCGGTTATTTCAATTATCATCTCTTATGGAAGCCTTCATCTTAATGATATGGTTGCCGCACAAGGTGAGTTGGCATTTGGCTTTTTACCCTCGTGGGGTGTCATTATTCAGCCACTGGCGTGTCTGATTTTTATCGTATGTGCCTTTGCTGAAGCCAATAGAACCCCTTTTGATATTTCAGAAGGAGAATCAGAAATCGTAGCCGGTTACCATACAGAGTATTCCGCCATGCGTTTTGGTCTGTTTCAAGTAGGCGAATTTGCCGCTATGGCCGCTTCAAGTGCTTTTATTGTGACCCTGTTTTTTGGTGGTTATCACATTCCTTGGATGGACACGGCAACACTTAAAGCCAACATTGACAATGTTTTAATGGTTCTTATTTTAATGGTTCCTGTTATGACCTTACTGTTTGTGGGTTGGATGCAAAAAAATAACACATGGGATAACCCCAATGACCCACGTGCTAAAGAGACCAAAGTATTAACCAAAGTTTTTTTAGGACTGGGATTAGTGATTACCTTAACCTTGTTATGGATTTTCCTAAGTGGCTTAAGCCAAAATGGAATCAATATTGCTACCGCGGTGGTTCAAGTCAGTACTTTTATGGTCAAATTCTTTATGATGTGTTTTGTTTTCATTTGGATTCGATGGACACTGTTACGATTCAGATACGATCAATTGCAAATGTTGGGATGGAAAGTGTTATTGCCATTGGCACTTTTAAATATCGTAATCACTGCGATTGTTATCGTTTTTTTAGGAAATTAATATGGGTGTAAAAATTATTCAACGACACGGAAGCAGTTTAAAAGACCGTTTGTATATTCCTGCCATTGCAGGGGGAATGAAAACTACATTTAAACGATTTGTCAAAAACTTAGGCGATACGTCTAATTTAGAAACACTGCAATATCCAGAAGTTCAACCTACGGATATTACAGAACGTTACAGAGGGGTTCATCGATTAACCAAGTGGGACGATGGCAGTGAAAAGTGTGTGGCATGTTATATGTGTGCAACGGCTTGTCCTGCACAATGTATTTTTATTGAAGCCGAAGAACGATTTGACAATGTAGCTGAAAAACGACCAAAACAATTTAAAATTGATCTTTTAGAGTGTGTTTTTTGTGGTTATTGCGTGGATGCGTGTCCGTGTGATGCGATTCGAATGGATACAGGTATTTTCAGTTTTACAGCCAGTCGCAGAGAGGATTTTGTTGTCGATAAACAACGATTGATGTCTCATGAAGAGTTTGTACCAAAGGAGCAAAAATGATTGATATTTTATTTGCAGCACTGGCATTTTTTGCCATTACGGGTGCTGTTGCTATGCTGTTATATAAAAGCCCAATTTATGCTGCATTGGGTCTTTTAATCAGTGTTATTTCAGTGGGAGGTCTTTTTGCTTTATTAAGTGCTTCTTTTATGTTTATGGTTCAAATCATTGTCTATGCCGGCGCTATTATGACCTTGTTGCTTTTTATTTTAATGTACTTAAATATTGAAGATAAAGATTTACCACAAGAACCCAGACGAAATTTTTTAATTGGTCTTGGAATTGCCATTATGCTTCCTATTAATGCGCTTATTCTTGATACCGTTGCAAAAATGCCACAAGCCGATATGTCAATTGTTGAAGAGGGATTTGGTGGAGTCAAAGAGATTGGGTTAATTTTATACAAAGATTGGCTTATCCCTTTTGAACTTATCTCAATTTTACTCTTAGTGGCATTAATTGGATCAGTGGTTTTAGCCAAGAAGAGAAAAGCAAAGGAGTTAAATTGACTAGTTTATTAGGGTATGCAACCGTTTCTATGATTCTGTTTTCCATTGGAGTCATTGGGGTGATTGCACGAAGAAATATTTTTGTGATTTATATGTCAATTGAATTGATGTTAAATGCCATCAATTTGTTCTTAGTCACCTTTGCACGATACCATTTTAATATGGATGGACAAATTGTATCCATTATGGTCGTTGCCATTGCTGCAGCAGAAGCTGCTATTTTTCTGTCGGTTATTATTTTATTATTTAGAAGTAAAGGGAAATTGGATACCGATATCTTTACCGAACTTAAACAGGAGGTTGAATAATGCATACGCCTTATTTGGTTCTCATTATTTTAGCTCCGTTATTGGGAGCTTTGTTAAACGGTGGATTTTACCTTTACCATATCAAAAGAAAACCTCTGCCTGAAATTTTATTTGCACTCATTGGGACAATTACTCCATTTATTGCATTTATTTTTACATTAGTATTATTTTTAGAGATGAAAAGCAGTGATGTTACCTTTCATCAAAGCATCTTCACATGGTTAGATATTAATGGTTTAGTCATTGAAATGAAATTCTTAGGGGATAAACTGGCAATCTTTATGGCTATGTTTGTTACTTTTGTTGGTTGGCTGATTCATATTTATGCCGTGGGGTATATGAAAAACGATGAAGGCTTTGGTAAGTTTTTTGCCTACTTTAACCTTTTCTTAGCTTCAATGTTGGTTTTGGTTCTTGCGGATAATCCCATTATTTTATTTATTGGTTGGGAAGGTGTTGGAGTATGTTCTTATTTACTGATCTCTTTTTACTATACCGATGCAGACAATGTTATGGCAGGAAATAAAGCCTTTATTGTCAACAGAGTTGGGGATTTAGGGTTTATTCTAGGAGTCGTTACCCTCTTTTTTGCTTTAGGTAAAACGGGGCTTGATTTTGCTTCAATGGAAGCAAATGTAGGTGTAGCAACCACAGGAACTCTCGCACTTGCTGGGTTCTTACTTTTTGTGGGAGCCATGGGTAAATCAGCTCAAGTGCCTTTGTATGTTTGGTTACCTGATGCGATGGCAGGGCCTACGCCTATTTCAGCCTTGATTCACGCAGCAACCATGGTTACTGCTGGGGTTTATATGGTGGCACGATTCCACTTTTTATACACAGGAATTGAAGAAATTGGTCTGTTTATTGCCTATATTGGAGCATTTTCTGCGCTTTTAGCCGCCGTTATTGCCACACGACAAACAGACATTAAGAAGATTTTAGCCTACTCTACTATGAGTCAACTGGGGTATATGTTTATTGCTGTGGGATTAGGCTTTTACTCTTCTGGGTTATTTCACGTGTTTACTCACGCTTTCTTTAAAGCCATGCTGTTTATGGGTGCTGGTGCTGCCATCTTAGCCTTACATCACGAACAAAATATCTTTAAAATGGCACAACACAGAGTCTATCAACCCATTGTAAAAGCAACCTTTTTAATTGGTGTGATTGCCATTGCAGGGATTCCCCCTTTTTCGGGATTTTTCAGTAAAGATGCCATTTTAGCAGCGGCGTTCCAAGAAGGAGAGTTTATCATTTACGGTATTGGTATTTTTACCGCATTTTTAACGGCATTTTATATGTTCAGACTTTACTTTGTTGTTTTTGTTGCACCCAATGGACATGATGTGCATTATGCTTCAACCGACAAAACCATCTCATTTCCTTTATTGGTTTTAGCCATTGGTGCTGTTTTTGCAGGATTTTTAAACTTTCCTGCTATTTTTGGCGGAGAGCATCAAGTCGATACGTGGTTGGCACAATTAGGCTCAACAGCCCTTCATATGTCACACTCAACCGAGTACCTTTTAATGTTTGCCAGTGTTGCCGTAGCCGCATTAGGGATTTTAGTGGCGTATAAAAAATATGCTCGCTTTGATGTGTCTAAACCAGAAACCGAAGAAGGTATTATTGGAAACAAATTCTATATCGATGAGTTGTATGATTATGTTTTTGTCAAATCTTTGAAAAAAATCAGTCACTTCTTTGATCGAGTTGTTGATGATAAGGTTGTCGATGGAATGATTATGCTCGTTTGTCGTGAGTTTGTTGATTTTGGTAAAAAACTTGCATTTTTACAAAACGGAAATGTAAGATTTTATGCATTATATATGTTAATAGGTATGAGTTGTGCATTCTTATATCTTTACACTACATTAATAGGACAATAGAATGGGTACAGATATATTATCATTTATTATTTTTCTACCGGCGTTTGTGGCTTTCATTTTAATGATTTCTACAACTAAAGTGGAAGATGTCAGAAACATTGCATTTATTACAACAATAATCATTCTTGTTCTTGTACTAAAAATTTATTTAAACTATGAGTCAAACAGTGACATGCAATTTGTTACCAACGTGCCTTGGATTTTAAACTACGGAATTAATTATTACATTGGTGTGGATGGATTTTCGTTAACCATCTTAATGATGATTGCCATTTTAATTCCAACGTCATATCTTCTTTTATGGGATGGAAGAACCAAAGGATATTGGATTAATATGCTTTTGGTTCAAACAGGGGTAACGGGAGCATTATTGTCTTTGGATGTCATTTTATTTTACTTCTTTTGGGAAGTGATGCTGTTACCTGTATTTTTAATGATTGGTAACTTTGGAAGTGGCAACAAAATATTTACCACCATTAAAGTTACGGTTTATACAATGTTTGGTTCACTTATGATGTTTGTGGCAATTATTTATTTGGGTGTGGCGTATTTTGAAGAGTTTGGCGTTTGGAGTTTTCAATACTCTGATTTAACTCAAATTACCACCTTTTCTTATCAAGAAAAATTTTGGTTATTTTTAGCATTTTTAACGGCATTTGCGATTAAAATTCCTCTTTTCCCTTTTCATACTTGGATTATGGAAACCTATAAAAATGCCCCAACAGGTGCTGTATTTTTACTCTCTTCTATTATGGCAAAATTAGGGATTTATGCGGTTGTACGATTTATGATTCCTCTTTTTCCTGATATTTATATTCAGTTTTCCAGCTGGTTTGTTTTTATTGGATTATTTGGTTTAATCTATTTTGGTATTGCCGCACTCATGCAAGATGATATCAAACGAATGTTTGCGTATTCGTCGGCTTCTCACCTCTCTTTTATTGCAGCAGGTATTTTCTCGCTCAATGAATACGGTATTGGTGGAGCCTTATATTTAGTGATTGCTCACGCCATTGCAACGGGAGCCTTGTTTTTACTCATAGGAGTATTGTATGACCAAACCGGATTAAAAACGATTAAAGATTTAGGAGGAATTGCCAAACAAGCCCCTATTTTTACTCTGATTTTTGCCATTATGCTGTTTGCCAATGTCGGATTACCTGGTACCAATGGATTTGTAGCTGAATTGTTAATTATCTTTGGTGTATATGAATTTAATCACATTATGGGCTATATTTCGGCAGTTACGGTATTGGTTGCAGCTTCATTTATGTTATGGATGTTCCAACGAGCCATTTTACAAAAAAAAGAAGGACCTGCTCTAAAAATGAGAGATTTAAAAGTTAAAGAGATTATTGGGTTGGCCCCTTGGGTTATTTTAGTTTTTCTAATGGGGGTTTATCCTGAACCTTTTATGGATAAATTTGAACCATCAATTACACACTACTTAACCGATATTTTACACATAGGAGCTACAAAATGATGGAAATTATGAACATTTTACCCGTTCTTACTGTGTTAATTGGGGCATTGGTATTGATGTTTCTAAGCATGTATGATCGTTTTAGCATCAAAAACCATATTATTGTTTCTACGCTCTTTTTACTCTTGGCATTGGGCTTTTCAATTTATCCCGCGGGAGAATCGTTTACTTTACTTCCGTACAGTGAGTATTTATACGATTTATTGATTTTTGACACCTATGCCAATTTTTTTAATATGGCATTAATTACAGGTACGTTATTGGTTATTTTAATTGGTGAACACTATGCACAAGAGCGAAGTTTTATTAAAGGTGAATTTTACAGCATTTTGATGTTTTCACTCTTTGGTATGATGTTATTAGCAAATGCCAATGAGTTGATTACTGCATATATTGCTTTGGAAATTGCCTCATTTGCTGTTTATATCTTAGTAGGATTTAACACCGATAATGAAAAAAGAATTGAAGCCATCTTTAAATATTTGGTTTTAGGTGCCTTTATTGGTGCTTTTTACCTCTTAGGTGTGGTACTGATTTTTGGAGCAACAAGCACAACACACTTAGGTGAATTAGCGACTTTTATTGCTTCTCATGAAAACAGTGAATTAACGTTAGTCTATATTGGAATTACCCTTATTTTATTTACGTTTATTTTTAAAATCGCCGCTTTCCCTTTCCAATCTTGGGTATTGGACGTCTACCGAGGGGCACCTATTTTAGTTACTGCGTTTATGGCGTCAGTATTTAAAGTTGCAATTTTTTCTTTCTTCTTAAGAGCCTTTTTACAAACATTCCCAAGTATGCAGGATTTTTGGGATCCTATTTTAACGATTCTAATTTTGTTTACCTTAACATTGGGAACATGGTTAGCCTTAACGCAAAAAATTGTCAAAAGAATGTTAGCCGCATCTTCAATTGTGCATACAGGCTATTTACTTTTAGCCTTTATTGCTGTAGGTGAAAACATTCAAAGTGCCTATTCGATTCTGTTTTATCTTATTTCGTATTTGTTGACTGCCATTGGAGCATTTGGATTGGTTTCTCATATTATCGCCCAAACACGAGTAAGAGTCACCTACGATGACTTTAAAGGTTTGGCACAAGAAAGACCCTTTTTAGCTGCAATGATGACCATATTCTTATTTTCATTGGCGGGGATTCCTTCCACCATTGGGTTTATTGCCAAATTGTATGTCTTCACAGAAGCCATCAGTGCAGGTTACATCTATTTAGCCATTTATGCTATCTTAGCAACGTGCGTATCCATTTACTATTACTTTAAGTTAATTGCCATGATGTACTTCTATCCTAAGAACAAACAGTTTGAAGAAGAGGCCTTTGATGACTCACGAATTTCAACCTATGCCATTGCTTTGGTTGCGATTTTAATCGTTTGGGGAGGAATTGGATCAGCTGTATTATTCTTTATTCCAATACCAAGTATTGATGGAATTTTTGACTTAGTTAAAGTATCCGTAGAGTCACTCTTTCTTAAATAAATTAATGTGTTAGAAAGTAACACTGTTTTTGAGTGTTCTTTCTAAAACTTAATTTCCCTTAAGCAATCCTACAAATCCCATATTTAAGGGGTTTTAAAGGGTTGCTTTTTTTATTTTTGTATCAATATTTCACAAATATATAATTAACTTTCAAGCAATTTTTTGCTATTCTTATGCTACAAAATTTAACTACAGCTATAATAGTCATAACTTACATTTATGCTACATAAGTTTTGAATATTATTATGTATTAAAATACAACCAATGAAAGGATTAACTATGAGTGACCTAATAGAAGGTTATTTAGGCAAAACAGTTGAGAGAAAAAAAAGTCGAATGCCTGCGAAACTGGATTATATCCAAAGTGCAACAGGATTAATTCTTGGTCTTTTTATGTGGGGACATATGCTTTTGGTGTCTTCAATTTTAGTCAGTAAAGATTTTATGTACTCTGTGACAAAATTTTTAGAGGCGAGTTTTATTATTGAAGGCGGCAGTCCTTTATTGGTTTCAATTGCGGCATTGGTAATATTTATTATTTTTATCACTCATGCTGCTATGGGAATGAGAAAACTTCCTGGTAACTTTAAACAGTACCAAGTAATGAAAGCACATGCAAACAATATGGGTCATGAAGACACAAAATTATGGTTCACACAAGCCTTTACTGGTTTTGCCATGTTCTTTTTGGGTTCAGTTCACCTCTACATCATTATGACTCACTCTGATGCCATTGGTCCTTATGCTTCATCAGACAGAGTTTGGAGCGAATGGATGTGGCCGTTGTATATCCTTTTATTATTAGCTGTAGAATTTCATGGAACCATTGGGTTATATCGACTCTGTGTTAAATGGGGTTGGTTTGATGGAAATGACCCCAAAGCTTCAAGAGCAAAATTAAAAACTGTTAAAAAAATCCTTACTGTATTTTTCTTAGTTTTAGGATTTGCTACCTTAGCAGCTTACATGAAAATTGGTATGGAAAATGCTAAAGCGGGAACCGTAGGACAAAAATATGTGCCCACAGCACAAGTTATTGAATACAAAACAACAGGGAGAATTGCATAATGAAAATTAATTACTGTGACGCATTGGTTATTGGTGGAGGACTTGCTGGTTTACGAGCTGCTGTTGCTGCACAAAAAAAAGGGTTAAGTACCGTTGTATTGTCATTAGTTCCTGTTAAACGTTCTCACAGTGCTGCTGCACAAGGGGGAATGCAAGCAAGTTTAGGTAACTCAAAAATGTCTGATGGAGACAATGAGGATTTACACTTTGCTGACACCGTTAAAGGAAGCGATTGGGGTTGCGATCAAGAAGTAGCACGTATGTTCGTACACACTGCACCAAAAGCGATTCGAGAATTAGCATCATGGGGAGTGCCTTGGACAAGAGTTCGAGCAGGTTCACGAGAAGCCGTTATTAATGCTAAAAAAACAACCATCACAGAAGATGATGACAGACATGGATTAATCACATCACGAGACTTTGGTGGAACTAAAAAATGGAGAACCTGTTATACCGCTGATGCAACGGGACATACGATGTTATTTGGTGTTGCTAATGAAGCATTAAAACACAATGTTGATATCAGAGACCGAAAAGAAGCTTTAAGTTTAATTCATGAAAATGGACGATGCTATGGAGCTGTTGTACGAGATTTAATTACAGGTGAATTAGAAGCGTATGTGGCTAAAGGTACTTGTATTGCCACAGGTGGATACGGACGAGTATTTAAACAAACTACAAACGCTGTAATTTGTGAAGGTACGGGACAAGCTATTGCACTTGAGACAGGAATTGCAACATTAGGAAACATGGAAGCCGTACAATTTCACCCCACTCCAATCGTACCATCAGGGATTTTATTAACTGAAGGGTGTCGAGGTGATGGGGGTATTTTAAGAGACGTTGACGGTCACCGATTTATGCCAGATTATGAGCCAGAGAAAAAAGAACTGGCTTCAAGAGACGTTGTTTCAAGAAGAATGATTGAGCATATCAGAAACGGTAAAGGGGTTCCTTCACCATACGGATACCACATTTGGTTAGATATCTCTATTTTAGGTCGAGAGCACATTGAAAAGAACCTAAGAGATGTACAAGAAATTTGTCAAATCTTCAACGGAATTGACCCCGCGGATGAAGGTCCAAAAGGTTGGGCTCCAGTATTACCAATGCAACACTACTCTATGGGTGGTATTCGAACTAAACCAACAGGTGAGTCTCAAAACTTAAGTGGTCTTTTTGCGTGTGGGGAAGCGGCTTGTTGGGATATGCACGGATTTAACCGACTGGGAGGAAACTCTGTTTCTGAAACCGTTGTTGCTGGGATGATTATTGGTAACT
The DNA here is from genome assembly GCA_002382325.1 of Epsilonproteobacteria bacterium UBA4036. Taxonomy (GTDB): domain Bacteria; phylum Campylobacterota; class Campylobacteria; order Campylobacterales; family Arcobacteraceae; genus Marinarcus. The sequence continues at coordinate 91,369 of DGAG01000016.1, read as the reverse complement.
ATTTTGCCGATTATTGTTTGGAAAATGATGTCACCATTCCTACTTCAACTGTACAAAAATTTGTTGACGCTCAAGATAAATATTTGGATGAAATTTTAGCGTACAACGGAAGCGAAGATATCTTCAAAATTAAAAACAGAATGAAAGAACTTATGGATGAAAAAGTGGGTATTTTTAGAGATGGTCCACACTTAGAAGAAGCCGTAGAAGAGTTAAAAGAGTTATTACAAAAAACCAAACACATCAATGTTAAATCAAAAGTTCGAGCAGGAAATCCTGAACTTGAAGAGGCATACCGAGTTCCAAGAATGTTAAAAGTAGCTCTTTGTGTAGCAAAAGGAGCACGTGATCGAACCGAATCAAGAGGGGCTCACTACAGAGAAGACTTCTTAAAACGAGACGATGCCAACTGGTTAAACAGAACCTTAACTTCTTGGCCAAATGCAGACGATTTAGAACCAACCATTACGTATGAGCCATTGGATATTATGAAAATGGAGATGCCACCTGCGTTTAGAGGATACGGTGCTAAGGGTATGATTATTGAGCATGAATTATCTGAAAAACGACAACAAGAAGTGGACGAATTAACTGAAAAAATGCAAGCAGAAGGAAAAGACAGACACGAAATCCAACATGCCTTAATGCCTTTTGATTTACCTATGAATTATAAAGAGAAAAATGAAAGAGCAGGAGACAAATAATGAGCACACCTAAAGGGAGAGAAATAATCATTTCAGCACTTAAATTTAACCCAAGAAGTGCTGTTTCAAAACCACATTTTGTGGACTATAAATTAGAAGAGACACCAGGTATGACTCTGTTTATTGCCTTAACAAAAATCAGAGAAGAGTATGATGCCGATTTATCGTTTGACTTTGTATGTCGAGCAGGAATTTGTGGAAGTTGTGGGATGGTTGTAAACGGTAAACCAGCCCTTGCGTGTAGAACACTTATTGCTAATTATCCGGAAGGAAAATTAACATTAATGCCTATGCCTGCTTTTGAATTAATCAAAGATTTATCGGTTAATACAGGTAAATGGATGGATGCCATGTCTAAAAGAGTAGAATCATGGATTCACAGCAATGAAGAAGTTGATATTGCAAAAATGGAAGAGAGAATCGATCCAGATATTGCCGATCAAACGTTTGAATTAGACCGATGTATCGAGTGTGGAATTTGTGTGGCATCGTGTGGTACAAAACTTATGAGACCAGATTTTGTAGGTCCTGTTGGACTTAACAGAGTTGCTCGATTTGAAGTTGACCCACACGATAATCGAACGCATGAAGATTACTATGAATTAATTGGTGACGATGACGGAATCTTTGGTTGTATGTCACTGCTTGCGTGTGAAGACCACTGTCCAAAACACTTACCACTGCAAAATAAAATTGCTTACTTACGAAGAAAATTAGTCGCATTACGATAAGAATATAGAGGAATTTCCTCTATATCTTACCTCATTGTACAAAAAGTTAATTACCCCATTATGTGGTAATTAACTTTTTATATTTACAGCAACCTTAATTGGAGTTATGATGAACTTAGCCAACAACTACTTTTTACTGTATCACGGAATACAAATTGATAAAACAACGTCATTTAATACCAGTAAACGAAAATCTCACCCCAATTTTTTTGAAATTGCTGCGCTGATTTTAGTTCCTACACGAAAAGAGAGCGATAAGTTTTTGGCACTCAACTCCTTTAAAACTTTGGCTGAACAAATTTCAGATAAAGCCCCTACTTCTTTGGATGAACTGCACCAACTTCAACATGGGTTATTGGATGCCATTAGTAAAGAGACCAAAAAAGAAGATTTGGAAAAGCTCAATGCCTCTTTTGGGTATTTAAATCAAGAAGAGATTTTAGAAACCCTCAATTATACAAAACTGCTCTCTTTATTTGATCCCAGTGAAGTAAGCTGTTGTGAAGAAGAGAAGAAATCATCTGAAAACATTGAAGAAAATCTCAAAACATTCCAAGAAAACAAATATGAACTCGAAGCATTAATTGCCGATTTAAAAGCAACGTTTAACTCCAATGAGTTTAAAAATGAACTCGATGAAGTCACCTCTTACATAAACAATCAAAAATTTTCCATTGGAATTACTGGGGTGATGAATGCCGGTAAATCCACCATGCTAAATGCCTTAATGGGAAAAGAGATTTTAGGCAGTGCGGTTGTTCCTGAAACAGCCAATTTAACCATTGTAAAATACGACACCAAAAGCAGTGCCAAAGTCTTTTTTTGGAATACCAAAGAGTGGAATACCATCGTACGAAGTGCCAATGAGCTGCCTTCAATTGCCGAATTTGTAGAAGAGACACAAAAGCTGTTTAAAGAAGACCTTAATACGTATATCAAAGAAGAATCACTCAGTCAAGAGGTTGATATCAATAATTTAGCCCTTTACACGTCAGCTGAAAAAAGTGGGAAAAAGTGCAATTTGGTTAAATACGTTGAACTCAAATCCGATTTGGCATTTTTACAAGATGGTATCGAAATTGTTGACACCCCAGGACTGGATGACCCTGTTATTCAACGAGAAGAGATTACCAAAGAGTATTTAAGTCAATGCGATTTGATGTTGCATTTAATGAATGTTTCTCAAAGTGCCACACTCAAAGATGTTGAGTTTATTATCGATGCTTTACTGTATCAAAATATTTCTAAACTGCTTATTGTTATAACAAGGGCCGATACAGTTTCTAAAAAAGAGTTACAAGAGGTTATTGACTACACTAAAACTTCGATTGAACGGCAACTTAAAGCGTTAAACAAAGACAGTAAACTTGATTATATTTTAAATACCATCAAATTTATTCCTATTTCAGGACGTATGGCACTTTTACATCGAACCAATCAAGCACAAGAAGCCATAAAAGCAGGATATACACTTGAAGATACAGGGATTTTAGACATTGAACATTATCTTCAAGAAACACTCTTTGGTGCCAATTCAAGCAAGTCTGATTTGATTGTTAAATCCTCAAAGTCAAAGATTAAAAAACTCATTGAAAAAGAGTTAAAATCACTTAACTACGAAATCATTTTACTCTCTAAATCCAAAGAGGAACTTCAAGCCGATTTGGAAGAGTTTAACACCAAAAAAAATACCAATGAAAAAATCTTTCAAGCCATGAGAGAAGATATAATGGTATATAAAAACGATGCTAAAAACTACATAGAAACATTGGAAACCTTTATCAAAAATGAGCTGTTGGATTTACAAAATGTTATCAAACAACGAGTCTTTAATGATGTCAAATACTCTTTTGAGAAAACCAAAAAACGCCCAGAAAATGAACGAATCAAAACCATTATTCAAACGGCGATTAAAGATGGTATTATTGATGTTATTCGTGATTATCGATATAAATTTATCAAAAAATCACAAGATATTGGGGAAATTTGTGAACAAAAATACCATGATTTTGGGTTTGTCCTAAGCCATAAAAATGACAACTTTGATGCACGAGGGTTTTTTCAAGATGACTTTAAAGCTGGGTTTTTAACGACTTCAAACGACATTTTAATCAATAAAATTCTTCAAGAAGTCAATCAGCTCAAAGCCAATAAACTCGTTGAATTTGACCGAGCCATTGAAGGATTTATTAAAAATGAGTTTGAACCCATTGAGCAAAGTATTAAAGAAAAAGCCAAAACCGTTTCACAACTCTTAATTGAAAACTTCTTTAAAGAACTGCAAGAGCCTTTAGAGGTGTTTGAACAAAAACTTATTAAAGATGAAAAAGCTCTGCAACATCGTCTTGCTACTTTTGAAGAAAATGAGAAAAACAAAGATGAACTCATTGTAACACTTCATGGAAAAATTAAAAAATTAGATCACATTAACAAAGGACTTAAACTATGAGTATCTTAAGCAATTTTGTTAAAGAGTTTAAAGCCACTTATGCCAAAAAAGAAGAGATCTATGAAAAAGGCTTAGTTGGAGATATTAAACGTATAAAAGCCGCCCTTTTAGACCCTAAATTTATGCCCTCTTCTTCACTGGAAGCCATTTTGGATAAACAAATCAGACGAGCAAGATACCCCATGGAAGTTGCTATTACAGGACAATTTTCAGCTGGAAAATCAACATTTTTAAATGCCTTACTCTCACGAAATATTTTACCTACGGGAATTACTCCCGTAACCTCTAAAGTTAATTTTATCAATTATGGGGAAGAGTATAAACTCAAAATCACGTATAAATCAGGGGCCGAAGAGTATCACAGCATCGAAAATATTGCGGCATTTACGGATCAGCGACAAAAAGATATGGACGACATTAAGTATTTAACGCTTTATGCTCCCATGGATGTCTTAAAAGATATCTCTTTTGTTGATACTCCAGGACTGAACTCTCAATCTCAAAGTGATACCGATACAACCAAGCGAGTATTGCGAGACGTGGGAGGAATTATTTGGCTGACTTTGATTGATAATGCAGGCAAACAAAGCGAAGCCAAAATTTTAGAAGAGTATATGAGCCATTTTAAAAACAAATCGTTGTGTGTTCTTAATCAAAAAGATAAATTTACTCCCGAACAAGTCAATACTACTGTAAAATATATCCAAGAGAAGTTTTCACAATTTTTTGCCCAAGTTACCCCTATTTCAGCTAAAATGGCGCTTGAAGCCAGAGCCTTACACCAAGATGTTTTGCTTAAAACGCAATATGACAAAATTATTGAAGAGTTTAAACACGATTTATGGGAAAAAGATGTCGACAATCTTTCTTTCTTTGAAGAGAAATTTAAAGCCTATAAACAAGAGATTATCAAAATCCAAAATACCGATACCACTCAAAACAGGCAACTCATTGAAGAGTCCAATATTCAAGAAGTTTTGGATTTTATTAATAACACCATTCGACCTCAAGCGGCTGAAGCCAAAGAGTATGCCATTAAGAAAGATTTGCGAAGTTTTTGTGATATTTTAATCAAAGAGTACCAAACCATTATTGGTGTATTTGGCAGTTTATCCGATGTATTAAAAGAGAGTGAAGAGGAGATTTTATCGGAATTTGATGCTATTCATAAAACCTACTCCAAAGAGTTATTTACCATTTACAATGCTCTTGAAAGCATTATGGAAACCATGGCAAATGTGACGTATAAAAATATCAAAAAACAAAAAGCCTATCGATACGAAGCCAAAAGCTCTTTTTTAAGTAAAGACAGCTACGAAAAAATTGAGTATGAGACGTATTGGATTGATTCAGATAATGTCTATAAAAATCTCTTTTACGATGACCAAACCATTGATAAAATGTTTAAAAAAGCCATCAAAGATTTAAAACAAGTGCAACTGGATTCAGATACGGCATTTCGAAACGTGTATCGAAACTTAAAACACAAAGTTCAACGATGGCAAGAACCGTATGAACTCATTAAAAAACAACGAGAAATTGCTTCAGATTCAGAGTTTTCTGCCACACGGCATTTTGCAGCTAAAGTGTATGAAAACATTTTAAGAGATTACCATCGAGCCATTTTAGAAAACATTTCAGCCCTACGTAAAAAGTTTGCTTATTTTAATGGGGCACTCAGTTACAGTTATATTCAAACGACACAAGCAACGATTGCACACTTTGAACAACAAATTGCGGAGTCGGTATTATTGTATGAAAAAGAGCCCACCAAATTTCATATTTATCACCCAAGAGAAGAGGAGATTTTAACCAAACTAAGAGTCAATTTTGGGTTTGAAAAAATTGAAGACTTTTTAACCTCCAAGCGAAATTATTTGTTTAAAATTATTAAATATTCCAAAGAACAATATTTGGAAATCAATCAAGGCAGAATCGAGTTTGTTTTATCCAAACAAAGTGAGTATTTGAGTAAAATAGAAGATTTAAAAGCCATACAAGAGAGTATTTAGTCACTTTACTTTATCTTTGCGGTATTTTTATTGGGAGTTTCAATGTCTTTTTTCAAACCTCAAAGAGTGATGTTCTTTTTTGTTACGGCTTTGGCTTTGCTCTTTTTAGCCGCCAATTCTGTTTTATGCAAATTGGCATTTTTTAATCAAGGTATTGACCCTTTCTCTTTTAGTGCCATTCGCTTAATAAGTGGTGCAATTACCCTACTTTTGTGCGTTAGCCTCTTTTCAAAAACCTCTTTTTCATGGCATAACTATGCCATAAAAAAAACACAATTTATCTCATCTGGATTACTCTTTTTATATGCCATCGCTTTTTCATATTCGTATGTTCTCATTGATACAGGAGTAGGAGCACTCATTTTATTTGGAACCGTACAAATTGCAATGATTGCTTATGCTTTACTAACTAAGCAAAATGTCGGAGTTTTTAAAATCATAGGAGGAGGGATTGCTCTTTTTGGTTTAGGTTACTTACTTTTGCCCACGTCAAGCTCTTCTGTCTCCCTTAAAGGGGCTTTGCTTATGGCATTAGCAGGATTGACCTGGGCGTTTTACTCCATTATTGGGAAAAATACCCAGCACCCATTGCTAAGCACCTCATACAATTTTAGTTACTCAGTGCTGTTTGTTGTTCTCTTTGCATTGGTAAGCTTTCCACAAATACACCTTAGTGCGCAGAGTTTTCTTTATGCCATAATCAGCGGAAGTCTAACTTCAGGTATAGGCTATGTGTTGTGGTATATGGTTGTAACCAAAATAGAGACTTCAACAGCAAGTATCATACAACTCATTGTGCCCGTATTAGCCACCGTAGGAGGGGTTGTTTTACTCGATGAAGCACTCACTTTGCATATTGTTATTGCCTCAACGATTATTTTAAGTGGAATCGCTCTTTTGGCATTACAAAAAGAAAAGCGTTAAGCTCTTCTTTTTTTTGCACTGATCATAATCAATATTACTCCAATAACAGCAGCAATAAAAGAGGCAAAAAAGACCCCCAATTTAACTGCGGCAATCAAACTTTCATCTTCAAATGCCAAATGGGTAATAAAAATAGACATCGTAAACCCAATTCCTGCTAAAAATCCAACCGCAACAATATCTGACCAACTTATTTCAGAAGGCTTTGCCACCCATTTGAATTTAACGGCTAAATAGGTAAATCCAACGACACCAATGGGTTTTCCAATTAATAACCCTAATACTACGCCTAAAACAATCATAAAATGCGTTGAAATGGTTGACATATCAATCAGCACTCCCGCATTGGAAAAAGCAAACAAAGGCATGATAAAAAAAGCAGAAAAATTGTGCAGATTATGTTCAAGTTTGACCAAAGGATTTTGCACATTATCATAATTGTACGCAATGTTTTCAAGGGCATCAATTTGGTCATGACTGAGAGTTTGTTTTGAGTTACTTGTACGTTCAAACTCTTTTAGACTGTGCTGCGTATTTGCCACAAAACTCTTTTCATCTATTTTTCCATGAATGGGTATCACAAATGCCAATAACACTCCTGCAATGGTGGCATGAATACCAATACTGTGGATGAACACCCATAAAAAAATACCTAAAATCAAATAAGGACCTAACTTTTTAACCCCAGCTAAATTAAAAATCCAAAGAATGGCATAGGTCAATCCCGCATGCAAAAAGTAAATAGAGTTGATTTCATTGGTGTAGACTACGGCTACAACCAAAACAGCACCCAAGTCATCCACAACAGCCAATGCCACTAAAAAAAGTTTAATGGCAGGATTGACTCGTTTACCCAAAAGCATCAAAATCCCCAAGGCAAACGCAATATCCGTTGCCATGGGAATACCAAACCCTAAAGGATTGTTGGTATTTAATCCCACATAAATCAGTGCAGGAATAAGCATGCCTCCAATAGCAGCAACCACAGGGAAAGAGGCTTTTTGAACAGAGGACAACTCACCGCAAACCAGTTCTCGTTTGATTTCAAGCCCCACCATCAAAAAGAAAATCGACATCAAACCATCATCAATCCAATGCGTTAAATCCATTGTAATGGTTGAATCACCCAAGGCTATGCCCAAAGGCATATGCCATAAATTGTAATACGCATCACCCCAACTCGAATTGGCAACCAAGACCGCAAAAACGGTTGCACAAAAAAGGATAATACCACTTAACGACTCTTTTGAAATGTAGTTCTGAAATGTCGCCATATATTTAACCATTGATTTTCCTATAAATAAAGTGACTAAAAAATATATTTTATCTTGAATATCTTACAGCAAAATTAATCTCTGTTAATTTTCCACGCAAAGTAGATGCTTACGAGTAAAAAAATCGCCAAGTAGATATAAGGGTTTTCAGGTATGGGCATGGGGCTCTCCTAGTGGCAAAGTAATGGTTATCAATGCCCCTTTATGGGTTTTATTGTTAAATTTAAATTGAGTATTTTGAGCTTTAATTTCACCTTTTAAATGTTTCGTTACAATCTCACTGCTCATATAAAGCCCTATTCCTGTCCCTTGTTTTTGATGTTTTGTCGTAAAATAGGGTTCAAATATTCGATTTATAATTGCCACAGGAATACCCAAAGCATTATCTTTTATTTCGATAAAAAGTTGATTTTTTTTGGTGTAGGTATCAATAAAAATTAATTTTGGACCCGCTTTTTTCTCCAACTCATCTTTGGCATTGTTAAGTACATTGATTAACACTTGAACCAATTCATTTTCGTAACTGTACAAAGGAGTGGGGTGAATATTTTTTATGATTTCAATCTCTTTATTTTTAAATTGTACGTAAATCAGCTTTAATGTTTTTTCAATCGCACTTTGAATGGTAAACTCATTTTTCTCTTTGTGTGGTTTAAAAAAGTTTCTAAAATCATCAATAGTCGTTGAGAGATATTGAGCGGAATGAGTAATATTTTGAACATGAACATCAACCTCTTCTTTGTTTAAACTGTTCATCTCATTTTTTAACTCCAAGGTTGTTGCACTTAGGGTAATCGCACTTAAAGGCTGTCGCCATTGGTGGGCAATATTACCTATCATTTCTCCCATTGCAGCCATTTTTGATTGTTGAAAAAGCAACTCTTGTTGCAATTTGTCTTTTTGAATGTGGGCTTGAATATTTTGCTTATACCCTTTAAATTTAGCTTGAAGCAATCTTGAAACATAAGACGATAACATCAATAAAAGCACAATTAACACCAATGCAATTAAAAAGATATTGAGTAATTGTTTATTAAACTCCTCTTTGAGTTGCTGTTGTTTCTCTTGCAATACATAAGCAACATCACTTTCATAAAACCCTTTTCCTAAAATCCAATCCCATTTATCTACGCCTTTGACATAGCTCGTTTTCATAAGCCACTTTTTATTTTCGTTTAAATGGGCATACTCATGGAAACCACCTTCTTTGGAGAGTTGTTTAAACGCATTTAAATTATTAATGGCTTCATGCTTGTTGTTTTCTCCAATTAAACTGTTTTCTTCCAACAAATTTTTACCCACAAGCTCTTTTTGAGGGTGTGACAAAAAAACACCCTCTTGAGTTAAAATAAACAGATATTTGTTGTTGGTCATACTCATCATTTCTTCAATATCATTCAAAACTTTTTTTTGAGTACTTTGTTCAAATTCATCAAAATATTCCCCTGTTCCAATAAACCAATCAAGGGGTTCAAAATATTTATTAAAGCCTATTTTTTTATAGGATGTCGTCAAATCTGAGGGTTTGGGGAACCACCACGTTAAATACCCCTCTTTATTTTTTCTGACCATTTCAACAATATTTCGAGTTAAGTATTCTCCACGACCTTCTTTAAAATTATAAAAACTTGTCCCTTCTAAACTTCGATTAATGGGCAATAATATACACTCATAATCCATAGAGTAAATAAAATAATAGCCTCGACCTTCATTAAATCGAACATTGACTAACGCATCTTTAATCAGCTTTGTTACCGTTTCTTTGCCCAAATGTTGATTTTGATGATAAATTTCCATGGCAATAATATACGCTTCATTAACACGGTTTTTTAAACTCTGTTTTAATCGATTTTCCATCGATACTTGCTGTTTTGAAATATAGTTATAGACCATTTCAACATCGTTTTTAACCAGCTCTTGATTGCGCAAAAGATAGTCATTTTCAAGTTTTTCTTTCTCTTTATTAAAGGTTATTTTATTATCAATTAAAAGCACCAGTGAGATAATACAGGCAAATAATACAACAAATAAAGGGGGAGTATATTTTATTATTTTTATAATTTTCTCTTCGTTTTTAAAAACCATTGTATCCCTTAAAAAAGAAAAGTTTATCCAAATATTTTTAACAAACAAATTATTTATGATAAAATTTCATATGAATCATTTAAACTACATCTGTCACTACCCTCAATCACTTCAAGAGAGTGTACTAAAACTTATTGAAAACAAAACCTTAAGCAGCTATATAAAAAACAAATATCCCCATAAACATACTATTTCCAACGATAAATTACTCTATGAGTATGTCATGGAGTTTAAAAACAACTACTTTAAAAAATTTCAAATCAATAAAATCATTTATGACAGTAAAATTCAAGTCAACAATGCCTTAGGTATGCACACGTTTATCTCTCGTGTACAAGGGGGAAACCTTAAAGCCAAAAATGAAATAAAAATTGCCACGTTATTCAAACAGGTTCCTGAAAAATTTTTGGAAATGATTGTCGTACACGAATTGGCGCATTTAAAAGAAAAAGAGCATAATAAAGCCTTTTATAATCTGTGTACCTTTATTCAAAACGATTATATGCAAGTTGAGTTTGATTTACGCCTTTATTTGATTCATCTGCAACTTTTTGGAAAAATGTATTAACCAATCACTCAAAATTGATTTCAAATAGTGTCATTTTTCGAGTAATAAAGTAACACAGTAGAAAAATTGTCTAAAAAATTGTTAACATTTTTGTAAATGCCATAAAATAGGCACTCGTTGCTTTTTCATCATTATTTAGTAACTTTTTTACACAAAGACCGATTTAAAAAGAGGTCAAAAAGAGCTTTTTAGGCTCCTAAAGAGCTCTTTTTTGCTTTGATTTAGTATTACAAACACAATGTAGAATTTATGTTTAATTTTCATTTAACATAGATTTTGAGAAACTAACAAAAATTAAAAAATTGGAGAAATTATGAAAGCTTCAGATTTATTCGTTAAAGCTTTAGAAAACGAAGGTGTTGAATATATTTTTGGTATTCCAGGTGAAGAAAACTTGGACTTTTTAGAATCATTAAGAAATTCAAATATTAAACTTATTTTAACAAGACATGAGCAAGGTGCTGGGTTTATGGCAGCAACGTATGGACGATTAACAGGAAAAGTGGGTGTCTGTTTAGCCACACTTGGACCTGGGGCTACTAACTTTGTAACAGCTGCAGCGTATGCTCAACTTGGTGGTATGCCAATGATGATGATTACAGGACAAAAACCCATCAAAAAATCAAAACAAGGTCGATTTCAAATCGTTGACATTGTCAATATGATGAAACCCGTAACAAAATATGCCAAACAAGTAGTAAATGGTAACAACATCCCTTCAATGGTAAGAGAGGCCTTTAAAATCGCAACAACGGAACGACCAGGGGCTGTTCATATTGAGTTACCCGAAGACATTGCGGATGAAGAAGTTGATTTTAACATCTATCCTGTACGAAGTTTTCACTATCCAAAAGCCGATAAAGATGCGATTTTAGCTGCTGCAAAAATGATTGAAAAAGCCAAAAGACCTCTTCTTTTAATTGGTGCAGGTGCAAACCGAAGCCGAATTGGTAACGCATTGACCAATTTTGTTAATGAAACAGGCATTCCTTTCTTCTCAACACAAATGGGTAAAGGGGTAGTCGATGAAAATCATAAATTATGTTTAAGTACCGCTGCTTTATCAAAAAATGATTTTATTCACTGTGCAATTGAACGAGCAGATTTAATCATCAATGTAGGACATGATGTCATTGAAAAACCACCGTTTTTTATGGAAAACACCCCCGATGCAACAAAAGTAATCCATGTAAACTTCTTCCCATCAGAAGTTGATGACACCTATTTCCCACAATTGGACGTTATTGGGGATATTGCTTCAAATGTCAATAACCTTACTACAGCTGTTTCAAAACAAGAGCATTGGGATTTTGATTACTACATTCGACTAGCAGAAGACATTCGAACACGATTGAGTAAATATTTTGGAGATACACGATTCCCAATCTTACCTCAAAAAGCCGTACGAACCATCCGACAAACATTGGATGATGAAGATATTGTTACTTTAGATAATGGGGTCTATAAAATTTGGTTTGCCCGAAACTACCGATGTGCCCAACCCAATACCTTGTTGCTTGACAATGCTTTAGCCACTATGGGAGCAGGACTTCCTTCTGGAATGGCCGCTAAAATGGTTCATCCTGATAGAAAAGTTGTAGCTGTGTGTGGTGATGGTGGTTTTATGATGAACTCACAAGAGATGGAAACAGCTGTAAGACTGGGGCTTGACTTGACCGTTATCATTTTAAATGACAACGCTTATGGTATGATTAAATGGAAACAAAGTGGTATGGGATTTGATAACTTCGGACTGGATTTAGGTAACCCTGATTTTGTTAAATACGCTGAAGCGTATGGAGCAACTGGTCACCGTCCAACGTCGTGTGAAGAGTTTGAAGAAACATTAAAAAATTGTGTTAATGGTAAAGGGGTTCACTTAATTGATTTAGCCGTTGATTATTCACTTAACCATGCGATTTTAAACGACTTATTGGCAAATAAAACGTGTATGTTATAATACACCTTTAAAAAAGCCAGACCAAAAAAAGAAAAGGAAAAGAATGAATACAATAGAAGTAACGTCACCGTTTGATGGAAGAGTAGTGGGAACTGTTCCCTTTAGTTCAATAGAAGAAGTAGAAAGTGCGATTGAATTAGCCAGTTCTACTTTTTTAGATCACACACAAGCATTACCAAAATATAAACGCGTAGAGATTTTAGAAAAAGTGGTTGAAATTATGTCTTCACAAATTGAAGAGTTAACCCTGCTTTGTGCAAGTGAAGGGGGAAAACCCTATATTGATTCTAAAGTAGAAGTTCACAGAGCCATCAATGGTGTAAAACTGGCTATTGAGCATTTAGGTGCATTTGAAGGCAAAGAAATCGCAATGGGACACACCCTAAGCAGTGCCAACCGAATGGCATATACCTTTAAAGAGCCTATTGGGGTTGTTGCAGCCGTTTCTGCATTTAACCACCCATTTAATTTAGCCGTTCACCAAGTAATTCCTGCGATTGCGGTGGGGTGTTCAGTTATTATCAAACCTGCCACTCAAACTCCTATGAGTGCGATTCAATTGGTAGAAATCCTAAAAGAAGCGGGGCTTCCAAATGGTTGGGCTCAAGCCGTTGTGTGTGGAAGAGAAGCCGGTGAATTACTCGCAACAAGCCCAAAAGTAAACTTCTTAACCTTTATTGGTTCAGGTGCAGTAGGTTGGTACTTAAACTCAAAAGTAGCCAATGGTACACGAGTAGCGTTAGAACACGGTGGAGTTGCCCCTGTTATTGTTGAGCCGGATGCAGACATTGCTGAACTGATTCCTTCCATTGGAAAAGGTGGTTTTTATCACGCAGGTCAAGTGTGTGTTTCTGTGCAAAGAGTATTTGTACACGAATCCATTTGTGATGAAGTCGCAACAAAATTAGCAGCATACGCATCTAAATTAGTCGTAGGAGATCAATTAGACCCTAAAACTGAAGTCGGACCACTTATTAACAACAACGAAGTCAATAGAGTTGAAGAGTGGGTTAATGAAGCCGTAACAAAAGGCGGAAAAATTTTAACCGGTGGAAAAAGAATCTCTGCTTCTTGTTTTGAACCAACCGTTATTGTAAACCCTGCTGATGATGCTTTAGTTTCTACAAAAGAGGTGTTTGGACCCGTTGTGTGTATTTACTCATACTCAAACATCGATGATGCCATTAAAAGAGCCAACAGCTTAGAAGTATCGTTTCAAGCAGCAGTATTTACTAAAAACTTAGATACTGCATTAAAATGTGTAAAACGACTTAATGCCACTGCTGTTATGGTCAATGACCACACAGCATTTAGAGTCGATTGGATGCCATTTGGAGGAGCCAAAGCTTCTGGACTTGGTATGGGAGGAATCCACCACAGTATGGATGAAATGTCAAACGAAAAAATGATGGTCATCAAATCAAGCGTTTTATAATAACTTTTGATATTTTACACAAGGGAGAGCCTGTGCTTTCCCTTTTTTTTATGCCGTATTAGATACACTTTCTTATGAAAAAATTGATTTTACTTTACGTATGCCTATTTAGCTATTTGTTCTCAAACGAAAGCTTTGTGGCCCAACTGCAAACAACATTTTTTAATGAAGTCAATGAAAAAAATCTCTATAAAAAACACTATTCACACTTTTTATATGAAACCTGTCAAAATAATGAAGTGTGTATCAATCAAACTATAACCCGACTTAAAGGGTGGGAAAGTGTTCAAAATAACCCTTTTTTGAAACACCATCAAAAAGAGTATTATCAACAAATTGAACTTTCTGTTCAAACATTACATAAAATAAAAGAGTATCTTTTTACAGTCATTCATTCAAAAAAAATATCCACTTCACAGTTTTTGAGTTTCTTGGATTTATCACAACAACGTTTAAGTGTTCTGTTTTATGATGCCCACACACAAACGCTTCATCATATTGGTTCAGATTTAGTTTCCACAGGAAATATGGAAAAAGAAAAAGAGATAAAACAAGGCGATGACCACTATTTAAAAACCCCTACGGGTATTTTTGAAAGTTTACAAGGATGGCGTTCCAGTGGAGAATTTATTGAAGAGAAAAACGTTATGCCCTACGGACAAAAAGAGCGATTTGTCTTTTATTTTGGCAAACAAACATCAATTCGTTATCGAATTAATGGGAAAAAAGACAGCAAACCCGACACTATAAGTGATTATTTAGAGTTTGCCCTACACGCACACGAATCCACTTTTAAATTGGGGCAACCCCAATCTCATGGGTGTATTCGTATTTCAAATGAGTTAAATCTTTTTTTAGATGAACACCTTGTTTTACATGCCAACAATATACACAATAATCAATGGAAAAACCCCACAGCCCAAAAACCTCTCAATTTTCCCAAAATACCCTTTAAAGGGAAATATCTTATTATCGTCGATAAACTTTAAAACAACCACACCCATCAACCATTCACTACTCACCACTTACGATTTCTCTTTCACTGTGTAACACAAAATCCAAATTTTATATTATAATTATAGGGTACTTCTAAAAACGCAAGGTACCCATATTTATTTTCTAAGGATGATGAGTGATTAAAAAACCCAATACTCAATTTGATACTTATCGATTAAGTGATCCTGTGTATGATATTGTTTTACGAATAGCCAATGAAATTCGAACACATCATAACTATGAAACAGGGGCAAAAATTGCCTTGGATAATAACATTACTTTAAATCAAATTATCCAAAAAACACTAAAATTGGATATTTTTGATATTGCCAAACTTGCCGATGCAATGAAAAAATTAAAAACAAAATAAATTTTATATAAAATTTCTTACAGCTATTCCACTTATGGTCAAAAAATATTAAAAATTTTTTCTCTTTAAAAGCCATAAAATCGGACTTCTTATAAAAAAAATATTTTTTTAATATTTTTTTGGAAAAATTTTTCACTTTTAGTTTATAATTCGTTAGTTAAATGAAAAATCGTCAAAATGCTGGTTCAAAAAAAGCTCTGAAAAGCTTGTGACAACAAGGCTTGAAGAGTTTTTTTCGACCATGGTCATACTCATAATTATGAGTATGGTTTCTTAATTTATTGTCAAATAGGAGAATGAATGTTTAAGTATATTTTTATGGCGTCTCTTGTGTTTATCTTAGCACTTCAAGCCAATGATGTTGTATCCAATGAAGATGTTATCATCAACGATGAAATGTTTATGGATGACGAATGTGATAAAATCTATGATCAATGTGCCATAGAGTGTGAAGAAAAAGAGAACGGTAACGACAAGTGTTATTCAAAGTGTGAAGAGTTATACGAAGAGTGCCTTTTAAAAAAAGAAAAAGCAGAATAAAAACATAATTGTAAAGTTAAACAATGATAGATGAACTCTCAAGCAGCAAAGAGCGAGAACTCATACTTTTTAAAGCTAAAATAAACGAAATTGTTCACGAAATTAAGTACAATCGAAATTATGAAACGGCAAGTGCATTGATTGCAAAATATAATTTAAGCTTTGATGAGCTGATTAAATCAACGGTCAAATTACGCCTAGATGATTTAGCCATCTTAGCCGATAGAGTAATAAGTCAAAAATAAAAATGAATAAATTAAACAAAAAAGAATCACTTGAAGAAATAGAGTCAATTAAAAACTTTGTCTCTTTTTTAGATATGTTAAAACAACTTATACGAATCCCTTCGGTTATTGGTTCAGAACACGCTTTTTTCCTCTACTTAAAGCGAGAATTAGAAGAGTTGGGCATCACCACTCAATACTACGATGGACTATTAGTGGCTCAAGGCAAAAATCCAATGCATGGGATGCTCAGTGCCCATATCGACCGACATGGGCTTGTATGCACAGGTCCCAATGAGTTCCAATTTGCGGCATTTTTAGCCAAAAACCGTTCAGATTTGACGGGAAATTCCGTTTCAGAACAAACCTTTCAACTTATAACCTCACGTTACTTAAATCAAAAAGTACAAGCGTATGACCCTTGGGGAGGAAGTTATTTAGGTATTGGGGAGATTACCAATGCTTATATGTGTGAAGAGATCAACAACTTGATTTTTGAAATCAAAGGGCTCTCCCACTTACAACCAGGAACGCCCATTGCTTTTATGGACAAACTCAAAAATGAAAAAGGCTTACTTTCCGCCCAACTGGATAACGTGATTAGTGCTGCGATTATTATTTACTTATATCAAAATGGCTATCAAGGAACCGCATTTTTCACCGCACAAGAAGAAGCAGGAAAATCGTGGCGTTATATTTATGAGTGGTTCAGAAAGAATCGACTTTCGACCAATGAGTTGTTGGTTTTAGACACAAGCCCGTATGATACTCGTTCACAAGCTGATGTACAACAAATTGTTTTACGAAATCGAGATGCCAACGCACGATTTAAGTCACCGTTACTTAAAACATTAAAAAACTTTTGCCATAAGTACAGTATTGATTTTTCGTGTAAAGATGTCTATATTCAAGAAAAAAACAAACTTCGTGTACAAAACAATCAATCCCTTCTGTCTTTAGGAAGTACGGAGCTGGGAAGAATTGTCAAAGAATCGTCAGGAAGTATTCAAGGAACAACCTTGCAAATTCCAACAACGGGGTATCATACCGTAGAAGAAACGGCTTCGGTACTTTCGATTAAAACCGTGCTTTTTATTTTAAAAAATTTATACATAAAACAAAAAATTAAAGCCTAAAAAAACGCTCTATTTTAGTCAAAAAAATGATAAAATTATTGAACGAAAATTAAAACAGAAAGGGAGAGATGAAACCAAAATCAAATAAAGACCTAGTGAAACTCTATTATGAAGAGTTATGGAATAAAAATAAAAAAGAGTATATTGAAACTCTTTTTGATGATAATATTACCTTTCACGGGTCACTGGATATTAACACCGTAGGAAAACAAGAGTTTGCCAATTATATGGATAAAATCCTTACAGGGATTCCCAACTTGTTTCATGGTGTTGAACTTATGGTGTGTGAAAATGATTACATTGCTGTTCGAGCCATTTATAATGGAACACATAAAGGAAAGCTCTTTGATTTTGAGCCAACAGGCAACAGAATCAAATATAACGGTGCCTCTTTTTTTAAATTTAAAGACGGAAAAATCGTTGATATTTGGGTGTTAGGAGATTTAACCAATCTTTACAAGCAGTTACAATAATGACTCAAATCAGCAATAAAATTTTTTGTGATGATTTTTTAATTCATCTGGATTTTCAAAATAAGCTTTTACCCAATCCTTATTATGATTATCCGTATTTGATTATTAAGAATTTTTTATCGAAAAGCAGTTGTAAAAAGATTGTTCAATTGGTACAAAAAAACAACGATGCCATTGATGCAAAGATTCGACAAAAAAATGAACTCTTTGTTCAAGAGGCTTTAAATAAACAAATACGAAAAACCAAAATTTATGAGCTGGAAAAAACATATCAGAAAATATACGAAAAAAGTTTTTTCAAACATCAAAAAGAGATTGAATCCTTTTTTAGTTTAGCCTTAACCACATCAACGCCCGTACAAGTTTTAGAGTACACGCAAGGCTCTTTTTATAAAGCGCACAGTGATGATTCGAATGTACTGCTTAAAGATGATGCTATTGTAGGCTTTGTTAATGTCGCCCCACAACGAAAAATAACCTCAGTCTTATTTGGAACTTCGTGGAGCGAAGAAGTACAATTAAATAACAGTTTTAATGGAGGTGAATTAGTATTTAACTACTTATATAATGAAAAAAAAGAACATGTCACTCTTCGTCCTGAAGCGGGTGATATGCTTTTGTTTTTGAGTAATCCATTTTTTACCCATGAAGTCAAAGAGGTCAAAAGTGGATATAGGTTAACATTGGTGCAATGGCACGATGCGGTTGTACAATAATACTAAAAATTTATTTCAAATAAAAGGTTGATTATGAATTCGATTATTTATGAACTGAGAGCCAATGATGTGAAAGAGGAAGATATACAAACCATCATTGCTAAAGTCAAAAATAGATTGACAGAAGAGAATTTAGACAAAGAGTTAGTAAGATTGGGGTATCCTAAAATCTTCACTGTGGATTACGATGACTATTATGATGACGACAATGACGATTTTGAAGACATGAAAAAAGGCGGCTTTAGAGATTTAGATGATTAAAAAATCATAAACAGTAACAAGTAACGAGTGACAAGCATTTTAAAGCTTGTCTCTGGTCACTTTTAACTTGTTACTTCTTTTAATTGTTATTTTTATACAATACCACAAATTTTCTCTAAAGAGTACCAATGAAGTTAAATCAAGAGCAACTCAATGAATTTCAAACCAATGGTTTTTTGGTTTTAAAAAGATTTGCAAACCCCACCTTATGCAACACCATTTTAGAAAAAGCCCAAGAACATTTACGCCAAAAAATTGCTCCCATAGAAACGGAACAAGAGTATATGCAACTTGATAATGCCCAAACAACCGTAAGGCGGCTTCGACAAGTCTATCAAAGAGAAGCTGTTTTTAAACAGTGGATGACAAACCTTGAAATCCGACCCATATTAAGAGAACTTTTACAGGACACCCCTGTTTTAACTTTGGCACACCATAACTCAATTATGACAAAAATGCCCCAAGAAAGTACCCGAACGTTTTGGCACCAAGATGTGCGTTACTGGAACTTTGAAAATGACAACTTAATTTCGGTTTGGTTAGCACTGGGTGAGGAGTATTTAGAAAATGGTCTTTTGGAGTTTATTCCAGGTTCTCATACCATGACGTTTAGCAAAGAGCAGTTTGATGCACAAAGTAATTTTTTGGATGAACACCCTTTAAACCAAGCTCTTATAAAAACAAAAGTACACACCAATTTAGAGCAAGGCGATGTGGTTTTATTTCATTGTAAAACTCTACATCATGCCCATAAAAACAGTACGAATAGCCCTAAAATCTCATTTGTATATACGGTTCGAGCGTTAAGCAATCATCCCATTAAACATACCCGAAGCGATTTTGAAGAGCATATTCTAAAATAAGATTTAATTATCGTCCTGAGGTGCCAATTTATGCACGGTTGGTTTTTTATTGTAATCCAATGCCACAATCACCACCTCATCAACTTGAACAATAACGTTATTGGTTGTTTTATTTCTTAATTCACATTTTACGGTAATAGAGGTTCTTCCTATTCGCACCAACTCAACACCTGAAATTAAAATATCTCCAATATTCGCCGCACTTTTAAAAATCACTTCTGACATTTTAACAGTCGCAATACGATTTGTGTCAAGTAAATTGGCCGCATAAATAATGGCATCTTCATCCAACCACGATAATGCCATTCCTCCAAACAGTATCCCTGCAGCATTTAAGTGAGGATACATCACCATTCTTTGTGTACTGTATTGCATAGTTTACCTTATAACTTTTCTTGAATTATATCTTTTATTTACTATAATTTCATTTTAGGAGAAGCATGAAAATCAAAATCTATATCTTACTTGCACTTTGCGTGCTTTTTTGGTCATCCAATTTTATCTTAGGACGATACCTACACGAAGAGTTTGAACCCATTACGTTAGCTTTTTACCGATGGTTAGGTGTATTTATTGTGGTTTTACCCTTTTTTATTCTTTATTTTAATACGATTTTAACTGTCATAAAAAAAGAGTGGCTTTTAATACTTTTATTGGCATTTTTTTCCATTGTCTGTTTTAACACGCTGTTGTATTTTGGATTGGAAAAGACCACTGCAACCAACGCGTTATTGATTAATTCTATTTTCCCTATCTTGGTGGTGTTTTTATCGTTATTTATTTTAAAAGCAAAAATCACAAGCAATCAAATTTTAGGAATTATTTTATCTACATTGGGTGTGGTGTTTATCGTACTTAAAGGAGAACTATCAGAAATTGGAAATTTTGAATTAAACCGTGGGGATTTATATATTATCAGTGCAACCTTGACGTGGGCTTTGTATTCTGTGTTATTAAAATATAAAAAAATCCCCCTCAATCCCACGCAGTTTTTTACCACCATGGTTGTAGTGGGATTTATGATATTGTTACCCATCTATATATACTCCACACAAAGCCTTGAAGCAGATATTGTCTTAGTGCATAAACATTATGACATCATTTTATTTATGGTGATTTTCCCCTCTATTTTGTCCTTTTTATTTTGGAACAAAGGTATTTTAGAAATTGGAGCCGAAAAGACAGGACAGTTCACTCATCTTATGCCCATTTTTGGAACGATTTTAGCTTTTTTATTTTTAGATGAACGTATTTTGTTTTACCATTTTATTGGTATGATTTTTATATTTGTAGGCATTTATCTTTCGCAATTTTATAAAAAAGAGTTGTTTAAACGATAAAACACCCCATTACCCTACTATGGTTTTTAAATACTCACTGATTTTGGGCATATTATCTTTTCGGCACACCAAACACGTCGGTAAATAAGCGATTTCTTCCGATAAATGAGTAATTTTTAAATCATCGGTATACTTCAGTTTTTCCACAATACTTAAAGGCAACAAACTTTTCCCCATACCCGCTTTTACACAGCCTAAAATGGTTTCGTAACTTCCAAATTCTAACCGTTTATGCTCGGTTTGTGTTGTGTTCATCAAGTAGTTTGCCCCAAAATCATTGTACGCACACCCTTTTTTAAAACATAAAAAAACATTATTGCTCTTTTCATTTTTAGGTTCAACTAAAACAATGGTTTCATCAACTTTACTTAAAACCATCAACTCCTCTTCTTTAGGAACACCACTGATAAAGGCAATATCCACTTGATAATCCAACAACATTTTTATAATATCTTTCGTGGTATTAGTAATAAGCTCCAATTGCATTTTGGGATAATCTTTGTGCAATTTAAGTAAAAAAGGCACAATACGTGTCACCGCATTGGACTCAGTTGATCCCACGATAAGTTGCTCTTGATTGACCATATTTTTCATATCCAATGACGCAATTTCAACTTTTTTGACAATTTCAACCGCATGTGAATATAGCCTTTCACCCTCTCTTGTGAGCATCACTCCTTTAGGAACACGGTGAAAAAGTTTATAGCCCAAACTTTTTTCAAGTTGTTGTATCCTTGAAGTTACATTCGATTGAGCAAAATCCAACTCTAAGGCTGCTTTTGAAATACTTTTTACTTTGACAACTTCCACAAAAACTTTGAGTAAATTTGAGTCCATATCACTTTTCCTTATATCATTAATCGTGATTAAGTATTTGACACGATATTATATTTAGTGATATTATAACAGAAAAATTATTGGAATCAAGATGCAAAAAATAAATTTACTGAACAGAGATTCAAATGCAGCTATCATCTTAGCGGGGATTTTAGCGTTAATCATTGGCGTAGGTGTCGCACGATTTGTTTTCACTTCACTGTTGCCTGCTATGCTTGAAGATTATTTGACCGTCAGTTTTGCAGGGATTTTAGCCTCAGTCAATTACATGGGATATTTAGCTGGCTCAATTTTTGCCGTCTTTATCAAAGACATTTATACTAAAGTCAAATTTTTCCGTTTGGGAATGGTTTTATCGGTTGTTACCACTTTAGTGTTAGCCACCACACACAATGAAACCTTGTGGATAATATCAAGAATCATCGCAGGATTTGGTGCTGCCATGGCATTGGTGGTGGGTTCAGCTATTGTGATGAGCAAACTCAAATTTGAAAGTAAAACCAAAGCCATGGGGATTCACTTTTCTGGAATTGGTTTTTCGATACTTGTGAGTGATTTAATTGTCCGAGGGGTATTTAGTTTTGAAGGGTCATGGGAAAATGCGTGGATGGTTCTTACAATTTTTGCCTTAATATCGTGTGCCTATCCGATTTACATTTTATCGTTTGATAAAACAATTCATACCAAAGTGATTAAACACCATTTTGATTTCAAGCTTTTTACCCCCTTTGTTATTTTACTTACTCTGGCTTACTTTTGTGAAGGGGTGGGGATGGTGGTGCAATCGACATTTATCCCTGATATTATTAACTCCCTTGAAGGCTTAGAAGGATATGGCAATCTTACTTGGACGATTGTTGGACTTGCTGGGATTCCTTCGTGTATCATTTGGATGAACTTGGCCCATAAATATGGCAGTGTCAATATCATTATCATTGCGATGTCCTTACAAGTTATCGGGATTTTAATCTCTGCTTTGACCACCAATGTCTATTTGAATCTGCTTTCAGGGGTATTGTACGGAGGGACATTTATAGGTTTAGTGGCACTTTTTATGAGTTTAGGAGGGAAACTGGCTTCTCATAATCCTGTAATTTTAATGGGAGCATTAACAACAGCATATGGAGTAGGACAAGTGTTGGCTCCACTTTATTGTGTGGCTTTAATCGAAAAATTTGGAAACTATGACTATGCTTTGTTTTTAACGGCGTTTATTGTTTCAGGAGGAGTAGTTTTACTTCTTCTTTCAAAATTATTAAAAATCGTAAAAGACTAGGCAACTCGTTGCCTACTTTAGTGTTTGCTTCTTTAAGAATTTTTTATAAATTCTGCTAAAAGAAGTCATAAAATAAAAGGAGAAACCATGCCTGTAATTACTGTAAAAATGACCCATGAAGATGGAGGGGCTACCAAAGAGCAAAAAGAGCAACTATGCCAAGGTATCACAGAATTGTTTGCCAAAATTTTTAATGGCAGAGGAGCTAAAAGTGCAGTGGTCATCATCGAAGAAGTTTCGACGGACAATTATGCCATTGGTGGGCAAACTATCACGCAAATACGGCAAAAGCAAAATTAGAAAATTCTAATTTTGCACCTCCCAAGAAATCAGTGCCCAATAATTGTATTGTTCTGCTAAGTTTTCTTTATTTTCCCCTAAACTGTCATAGTAAAGGCTCAATTTCTCTTTGTCTTCTTGAGTTAAATCATCCAAACTCCACTCCACACTTTTGATAAAACTCTCTTTTGAGTCATACTGTTCACGTCTGCCTTCACTTCTGAGATAATCAAGCTTTGCATTGATACCCATACCGTACAAAATATTTAACACATAGATATAATCGGGTTTATCAAATATTGCTTTGCCCATGGCTTTGAGTATTTTTTTATCCACAAAACTGCCCCCTACTTTGTAGGTAATATAAACTCTTTTATTCGCTTTTGCATTGATTTTTTCCAAAGCCTCTTTCATATCTTTCACTTCCATAGAACGTGAAGCCAATACAATATCAGCTGATGGAATTTCACTCCAATCCTCTTCCCAAGAGGCTTTTATAGGCGTAATATTTTCACATTTTTCCAACACCATATTTTCATTTAAAAATTCCAACATCACATCCGAATAATCCAACGCATAAACTTTTGGGATTTTTTTAGCCACTTTTACAGCAATATTTCCTACTCCACACCCTACATCTAAAAGGCTTTGACACTGCGTAAAATCAATTTTAGCAATGAGTTCATCGTTGTAAATACTTTTATGAATCTTTTTATTCATCGATTGAGCTTTTTTATTCCACTCTTTTTGGTCTTTGATTTTAAAGGTAGAAGCCTCTTTTTGTTTTTTATAAAGTTCGTTAAAATCAATATCTTTGTAGTTCATTGTTTTCCTTGTCTGATTTGCCTAAGTTCGTAAATTTATTGTGTGATGGTATCATAGTTTGAGTTAAGGGATATACGAAAGCATAGTATTTTTTATAACTAAATAGCCAAAAATACCTTATTTAAGGTATTTCTATGTATTTTGATATACAACATATCTTATGTATGTTATTTGTCGTTTTTCAGTGTGTTTTATATATAATGTATGTTCAATACATAGTTAGACTCATATAGGAAAGTATATGAAAATTTTAGGATTTATTTCATTTTATAGCTCAGTACCTTTTTGGGCTAATAATTTTATTTCAAGTGAAGAACTTGAAAAAATTGAAGACGAAGAACTAAAAAATAAACTTGAAGAAATTGTTTTCAGTAAAGACAATGATGATTTTTCAATTAAAATTGCTCAAGACGGCATGATAATACTTCGTGTCTATAAACTAGAAAACAAGATGATTCCATGGAGTGATAGACTAAATAATCCTAATTATACAATATCAAATGATATTAAAAACTGGAATGATTATATAGAATATTTAAATACATTTTATCTCCTTTTAGATTCATCATTATATGAAATAGAAAAAGAAACTTTTTTAGAAACTAATGAATTAACAAAAAAAGATGTTATGAGAGCTTATTTTGCATATTTTGATTCACTTGAGAAATTTCAAGGATGTCAATCTGCTAGTCATAATCAAGAGCCAATTGAAATTTATAAAAAAAATAGGTTGCCCGATAGTAATTACCATTTGATAAAAAGTAAGAATAATAGATTCATAAATAAAAAAGTTTTAGAACATACAGTTCAAAATTTTGAATATGCTTGTAAAGACTATAATTTGATAAAAATATTATCAACATTGTTGAGAAGTATATCAGAGTATAAAGAAGGTAACAATCAAACTTCAATTTTATTTTCATGGTTTATAATTGAAAGCATTATCATACAAATATGGGAAAAACATATCAACTCTCTAAATAATTCATTTGATAATGGAAGTAAGAGAATTAATAAAGCTAGAAAAAAACATTTAGAAAGCTTAAGCATAAGTGTAATTATTAATTTATTGGAATTGATGAATTTAATTCCTTATGAATTATATATTGAAATTGATAAGATTAGATTATGCCGAAACAAAATTGTTCATATAGACCAAGATTATGTATCAACAAATAATGATGCTAAAGAGTCTATACTGTGTACAAAGGATTTAATTAAACTAAATTATAATTTAGAAATTTTTCCAAATTTAAATTTAATAATATCACCTATTACTATATAAATGATATTATTAAAATTACACCCCCAGAGGTTGAATCTCCACTTTAATGTTCTCTAAAAAATAGGAAAACATATATACAAATAAGAATGATAAAATTATCAAAAGATTAAAAATACCTCTCTTGAAAACCACATGGATTTCCGCTCTCTTACTTTGTGTGGACAAAGTAAGCAAAGCCACCAACTAAGCTTCAAAGCCCTTGGGGTTCCCTCACTTATTATTTTTCTTTTCTGAGTCGCAAAACTCATAAATAAATGTGCATTTAGCACATTTATTTACTCAAACAGTTGCAACTCTTTTCCGAAAATAAAAATAAACGTTCGGCTTTTCAGATGTTGGAATAAGAGGGATAAGGACATTTTCATATTTGATTTTCTTGCTTAACAACTTCACTAATCTCAATTAATAAAAGATACTTTGAACACTAGGGATTTTGTTCCACATCTGCAGGTGCCGAGTGTTTATTTTCTTTTTTTGAAACCAGCTTTTTAACTGTTTGAAGCGTTAAGAAAGGTGCTTAACGCACCTTTTAGCGAGTTTTAAAAAGCCAAAAAATGAAAATAATAAGCGAGGGGAGCTTTGCCACCGAAGCCGTGGAGAGTTTCTTTGTTACTTTCTTTACGGATAAAGAAAGTAAAGGCGGAAACCCTTGTGGTTTTCAAGAGAGTATTATATTCTTTTGAATTTCAATCTCAACGAATTTAACACCACCGTAACTGAAGAAAAACTCATCGCAATCCCTGCATACATCGGACTTAACATCACACCAAATAAAGGGAAAAATACTCCCGCAGCTAAAGGTATGCCAGCAGCATTATAAATAAACGCCCAAAAAAGATTTTGTTTGATGATTTTCATTGATTCAATTGATAAATTAATGCTTTTTAAGACGGCATTTAACTCATTGTTGATTAATATAATATCGCCTGCATCTTTAGTAATATCAGAACCTGAATTCAAGGTAATACCTATATCGGCTTGTTTAATCGAAGGAGAATCATTGACCCCATCCCCTACAAACATCACTTTTGCCTCTTTTTGAAGTTCGATAATGACTTTATATTTTTCATCAGGAAGCACTTGGGCAAACACTTTTTCAATATGCAATTTCTTCGCCACACTGTTTGCGGTGGTTTGGTTATCACCTGTAAGTAAAATAGGGGTGATATTTTTTGCTTTTAAGTTCTGGATTAACTCAATCGCCCCCTCTTTGATGGTATCTTCTAAAGCAAATACTCCAACACATTGATTGTCATATGAAGCCAATATTACACCCGAACCCTCACTTAACGCTTGAGTGTAAAAATTCATATATTTTTCTTCAATTTTTACATCATTGTTTTGTAAAAATCCCAATGACCCAATACACACTTTTTTATTCTCATACGGGGCAACAATACCTTGCCCCGCAATAATTTTAATCTCATCAAACAGCTTATTGCACGGCATATTTTTGTCTTTTGCAAAATTGACCACTGCTTTAGAAATGGGGTGTTCACTTTGAGTTTCAAGTGAAGCCAACATATCCAAATGTTCCTCTTCGTATAAAGCATTTTTCACACTGATAATACCAGTAGTAAGTGTACCCGTTTTATCAAAAACAGCATATTTGATGTCTTTAATCAATTCAAGAATTTCAGGATTTTTGATTAAAATTCCCTCACGTGCACCTTTGCCTACAGAACTTACAATAGCAATTGGCGTAGCTAATCCCAAGGCACAAGGACAAGAGATAATTAAAACAGAAATTGAGGCTAAGATAGCACTTAGTGTATCTCCTAGGATAACAAACCACACGAAAAATGTCAAAACAGAAATCAAAATAACTGCAGGCACAAATATATTGGCAACCTTATCAGCATATCGGCTAATAGGTAGCTTCTTACTTTGTGCTGTACTTAACAGTGCTACGATTTTTGAAAGTGTTGTATCTTTTGACTCTTTTAACACTTCTACTTCAATGACTCCTGTGGTGTTAAGTGTGCCAGCAATGACCTCATCGCCCATGGTTTTATACACAGGCATCGATTCACCTGTTATCATAGAAGTATCAATATCGGCACTTCCTTTAGTAATAACTGCATCGGTTGATATTTTCTCACCCGTTTTAATTAAAACTTTATCTCCTATTTTCAAGCTACTTGCTAAGACCGTTTTTAAACTCCCATCTTCACAAAGGAGTGTCGCATTTAAAGGAGCTAAATCCATAAGTTTTTTTAAAAAGTCTGTGGCTTTGGCTTTTGAACGCTCTTCAAGTAAACGTCCTAAAAGAATAAAGGTAATAATCACTACAGCCCCATCAAAATAAAGAAATCGTAAATTTTCAGGAAATATAGAGGGGAAAAAAACCACAAACACCGAGTAAAAATACGCCGCACTTGTACCCAATGCCACCAATACATTCATATCGTAGTTTCTGTTTTTAAGTGCTTTATAGGCAAAAGTGTAAAATCGACCACCGGCATAAAACTGCACAACAGTGGCTAAACCAAACATCAAATAGTGGTTGGCTTGTATATTTTGTAAAGGGAAAAACATCAAAACAAACATAATGGCAGCAATACAAGCACTTAAGAAAAAGACTCTTGCAAGTTCGTTATAGGCTTTTTGTTTGCTCTGTTCTAATGCTTTTAAATCCTCTTCTACGCCATAGCCCAGTTGTTCAATTTTTTGGATTAATTTCTCTTTTGGCAACACTTCAGAGTCTATAAAAAACTCCCCTTCATTTGAAGCAAAGCTGACTTTCGCTGACTCCAATCCTTTCATTTTCCCCACCACACGTTCAATGCCATTGGAGCAATTCACACACGTCATACCGGAAATATTGAGTTTGATTTTTTCTTTAGACATGAGTTTCCTTTGTGCCATGTAAGGTCATTTTGAGTACGCTTTTCATGTATGCATTTTTAATGTAGTAAAAAGACATTTTTTTATCTTTTGTAAACTCTACAATACCGTATTTACGTAAAATCTTGAGTTGATGTGAAACATGAGATTGAGGAAGTTGCAGTAAGTTTGCCATCTCTCCTACACAAATTTCATACTCCAATAAAGCAAACACTATTTTAAGCCGAATGGGATCAGATAAAGCTTTAAAAATATGACTTAAAGAAGCAAGTTCACTTTGAGTGGGCAAAGTCTTTTCAATGTCAGGAATATAACTGATGTCTTCACAACACGAACGAATCAGTGGTTTTAACTCGCTCATCTTACTCTTCTATTACATCAAATCCAATAGACCCCATCTCTTCTTTGAAAATGGCTTCTTTTTCGTCGTTTTCGATTTCTACTGTCACCTCTTTGGGATTGACGTTTAAATTGACTTCAATTGGTCCAAAGTCATCTTCAAGTGTCGCTTTAATCAAATTTGCACAATTATTGCAAGAGATATTTTTTGCTTTAAATGTTTTTTTCATAATGTTTTCTCCGATTCATATGTAATTTTTATCATATGAAAATATTATCATATGAATTGGTTTTTGTCAAGCAAATTAAGCGTTCGTATATAAGTGTTCATACAAAGAGAGATATTGGCGAAGTTCTCGTAGATTTTGTTGTTTCAAGCCCTCTTCTATCCACTGTTTAATCTCTTGCGGTATTTCTAAAGGCGCTAAAAGTTCGGTGCGTTTTTGCGGTGAAATTTTTTGGTGTTCACACAACAAATTGATGTGTGAAATAATTGTACTCAAGCCTAAATCTCTGATTTGTGCTATCTCTTCTACACTTTTTGATTCTTCTAAAAGTTCAAATGTATCCAAGTAGGTTTTGGTCAGTTTTTTGAGCGGAACTTTTTGTTCAAGTTGTTGTTCAAACTCTTCTTTGATACTCAAACACAACGCCAAAAACATCTCTCCATATTTCTCAAACTTCACCTCACCTACTCCATTGATACGCAACATCTCTTCTTTGGTTGTAGGCAATTTTGAAGCAAGCTCTTTTAAACTTTTATCGCCAAATATTACGTATGCAGGTACTTCATGGCTTAGTGCAATCTCTTTTCGCAAATTCTTAAATCGTTCATAAATCAGTTCATCGACACTTTGTTCCTCTTCGTGTTGTGCCTCTTTTTGCTCAATATTAAATTTATCGCTCTCTAAAAAAACTTTTTGATTGCCTTTTAAAATTTCAAAACCCAAGGGTTGAAGTTTTACCGCTCGAAACTCTCCTAAACTGACAGCTTCGATATCAATAAGTCTATCTGTTAGCGCTATCCATTGGTTTTTAGAAATCTCACTTCCCAAGCCATATACACTTAATTGATTATGAGCAAACTCCAACACCTTTTGGTTTTTAGAGCCTCTTAAAATATCAATAATATGATTGATACCAAATCGTTGTTCGCTTCGGTACACGGCACTTAAAAACTTTTGTGCCTCAATGCTGATATCGATAAGTTCCACTTCCCCTTTCGTGCAGTTATCACACAATGTTTTGCACTCATCAATCGTATCTTCAAAATATGAAGCGATGAGTTTATGCCGACATTGATTGCTCACACAATAGCGATACATGGTTTCAAGTTTTTCTAAAGCAGTGGTTTTATACGCATTGTCCAAAGCTTCATCGATTTGTATTTTTCGTTTGATTTCATCGTTTTTAGCATACAGCATATGCACATACGACACATCGCCATCACGCCCTGCACGTCCAATTTCTTGGTAGTAATTTTCCAAAGTTTTTGGCAAAGAGGTGTGCAAAACAAAGCGAATATTTGATTTGTCTATTCCCATACCAAAGGCAATAGTAGCTACGACGATATCTATTTTTTCGTACACAAAATCATTAAAAACAGCATTTTTCACCTCAGTGCTTATTCCTGCGTGATAGGCTTTTGCACTGTATCCATTTTCTTGTAAAAAGGAAGCCGTACTTTCAGCTTCTTTTCGAGTAAAGGTGTAAATGATTCCACACAACCCTTTGTGCGATTTTAAAAAACTCAAGATTTGGTTTTTTCCATTGCCAATGCGTGGCTCACAAGAGATATACAAATTATCCCGTATGGTTTTTGCTCGAAAATGATTAGGCGTATTCAGATTCAAACTTTGAGCAATATCGGCTTCCACTTTTTTTGTAGCTGTTGCTGTAAATGCAGCAATAGCACTATTGGGGAAAAATCGTTTAAGTCTGTCTAAATTTCGATACTCAGCCCTAAACTCGTGACCCCAAGCAGAAACACAGTGTGCTTCATCTATGACAAAATAGTTGATATTAATTCGTTGTAACACTCCTACAAAATCATTGGAACTGAAACGTTCAGGTGCCACATAAACAAATTTAAGTTCTCCTCGTAAAAGTTTTTGCAACGTCAAGGCATTTTCATCGTTACTCGTAGCCGAACTTATCATATCAGCAGAGATATTCAAATCATTTAATGCTTTAATTTGGTCTTGCATCAAAGCAATCAAAGGAGAAATAACAACCGTCGTTCCCTCCATCAAAAGTGCAGGAAGTTGGTAACAAAGTGATTTTCCACCGCCCGTTGGAAGGATAGTCAGCACATCTTTTTTGGCTAAAATCATGTCCACAACCTCTTCTTGAAAGCTCCTAAAAGCGTCGTGTCCGAAAATATCTTTAAGTATTTTATGTTTTGTATTCATTGTGTGATGGTAGCATAGTTTGGATAAGGGGTGTGTAAATTATGGATTTAATCTTTGGAGTGTAGTTTTTTCCAATATATTTAACATAATGCAGGTTTATCACGGTATTGTCCTAATATACATACATAATGTACTATTATCATCGAAATATCGACATTAAACATACATAAAAATCATATCATAAACTTAAAATTTATTTATAAAGTATAGTATTTTTTATAACTAAATAAGTAAAAACACCTTATTTAAGGCATTTCTAGGTGTTTTGATATACAACATATTTTGTGTATGTTATTTGTCGTTTTTCAGTGTGTTTTATATATAATGTATGTTCAATAAATAGTTATACACAAGAAAGGAATTAAATGTATCTAACTAAAGAACAAGCATCAGAAATATTAAATGATACTAAAAATTCCATGGCTGAAGGGCTTATAGATAAAACAGAATTTATGCTGTCCATATTAAAAACTGATGATTGGTCTATGATTATAAAAGCACACGCACTTATAGAAACTATTGTAACTGAATTAATTGTAGCTCAAACAGAAGAAGAAAAATTAAAATCACTCATAGAAAGATTACCTCTATCAGATGAACAAATAGGAAAGTTGAAAATTACTAAAGATTATAATTTACTCACAAGTGAACAACGTACATTTGTAAAGCGTTTTTCTGAACTTAGGAATATGATTGTTCATAAATTTGAAAATATTAATTTCAATCTAAAAGAGCATATTAACTCTCTTGATAAGAATCAAAAAAAATCTTGGTTAAAAACTATAACTTGGTATGTAGATGATAAAGATACAAGAGAAAAATGGGAAAAAATTTCGACAGAACATCCATCAATAGGTCTTTGGTATTCAACAATGATGTTTGTATCACTAACAACAATTAAAGTGAAAGAACTTGAAAGTTCCACAAAAATTGATAAATTAGCAGATGAAACAACAAAAACTTTATTAAAATACGATGTATAACAAAATCTTGGAAAGAAATAGTTTACCCTAGCGGGCAAAACTATTTCTCAAGTCAAACGTTAGACAACAGTTTTTATACTACTTAACAAAAAGTTGAATTCATTGAACAACTTATGATATAATACATCTATACATCACTACATGAAGGAGTATTTATGCATAGATTAAATTTAACAATAGATGAAACACTGTATGAACAAGCTAGAGCGGTAAGTTTTATAGAAAAAAAATCAATTTCACAAATGATTAGAGAAAGCCTTAGTGAATACATTGCAAAAAATGCTAAAACAAAACAACAAGCTGAGTTGATACTTGAAGCTGATGATGAAAAAGAGATTTTATCAATACTAGCAAATGATGAATTTACTTCAAATGAAGATTTTAAAAATAAATTCAACTTATGATTATTTCATATTCTAAAACATTTGAAAAGAAGTTTTCAAAATATGATAGAAAACTTCAAGAAAAAATCTTTCAAGCTATTCAAAACTTACCAGATGGGGATGTGAAAAAACTAACAGGTAATGATATCCCTCCTATTTATAGAATCAGAGTATCAAAGTACAGAATACTTTTTCACATGAATGAAGAAGAGATTCAAATATTAAAAGTTGATAGCAGAGGTGATATTTACAAGTAGTAAAATATATATACAAATGAGAATGATAAAATCATCATAAGATTAAAAATATCTCTCTTGAAAACCACAAGGGTTTCCGCTCTCTTACTTTGTGTGGACAAAGTAAGCAAAACCACCAACTAAGCTTCAAAGCCCTTGGGGTTCCCTCACTTATTATTTTTTATTTCTGCCTGCG
Organism: Epsilonproteobacteria bacterium UBA4036; assembly: GCA_002382325.1. Lineage (GTDB taxonomy): Bacteria > Campylobacterota > Campylobacteria > Campylobacterales > Arcobacteraceae > Marinarcus. Next base: position 58,411 of record DGAG01000016.1, on the reverse strand, counting down.
GAACTCCTCGAAAAAGTGCATTTGGCACTTTTCTCTCGTCAAACAGTCCTCGGCTTTACCGAAATAAAAAATAAACGTTCGGCTTTTCAGATGTTGGAAACAAGGGGATAAGGACATTGACATATTTGATTTTCTAAGATTATAAACTTCTCTTAACTCAATTAATAAAAGATAGTTTGAATACTAGAGATATTACCACATCTGCAGACGCCGAACGTTTATTTTATTCTTTTCAAAACCAGCTCGAAACTGTCTGAGCGTAAGAAGAGTGCTAAACGCACTCTTTAGCGAGTTTTCTCAAAGAGAGTGCAAGCACAAGCAGAGCTGAAAAGAATAAAATAATAAGAGAGGGTAGCTTTGCCGTCGAAGCCCGTGGTGAGTTTTCTTTGCGAACTTTCTTTACGAATAAAGAAAGTGGAAGCGGAAAGCTTTAGCTTTTCAAGAGAATATTAAAATAAGGTGGTCGCACAATGCGACCACCCTATTTTCTTCTCATTTGATGATTCAAAAATTCCTCTTTAGAAATTTGCCCATCCCCATTGGCATCGATGTCTTCAAAAGGCATTCGGTTGGCGCTGTTTTTTAGCATTTTTCCATCGGCTGCTTTTTGTTCCATTCTTTTATCTCTGGATTCTTCAAGTTCTTGTTTGCTTAACCTTCCATCTTTGTTGGTGTCAAAACTTTCAAATGCGGGCATTCTTGATTGCTGTGGTTGCATTGATTTATTGCCTTTGTTTTTTTGCATTTGCTCATTTTGTCCTCTTAAGAGTTCTAACTCAGTGAGTTTGCCGTCTTTGTCTTTGTCTAAAGCACTAAAATCAGGTGCATTGCCTGCATTTTTCATGGGCATTCCAGCGGTTGCTTTTTGCTGCATTCTGGCATCTCTTATGTCATAAAACTCTTGTTGGCTCACATACCCATCACCATTGACGTCATATGTGGCAAAAGGAACGGGACCTCTGTCGGGTAAATCTTGCGCTAAAAGTGCACTTGCGATTACTCCTAACGAACCTAATACTACACAACCTATTTTGACTGTTTTACGTAAAGTTTTCATCTTTATATCCCCCTTGTTTTATTTGAGGGCACCTCTAAAAATTAGAATGCCTATAAATAGTACAGTAAGGTATAAGGTTTTAAAAAAAAGAGTCGAAGGACTAGCCGTAGCTAATTCGAGACTCTTTTTTTTAAAAGATTGTGCCTTAATGTACTACCCTTGGGGCGACAAATGAGTATTCCAATCTTAAAGAGTTTTAACTTGAATTACTAAAGTAGTCCCACTTTAAAACTCTTTAACCTAGAAACACTCCTTTGGCATTTATAGGCGTTCTAATTTTTAGTGATGCCCTTAATAAATTATACTCTTTTTTATACTATAATTCCACAGTCAAATGACAAAATACAACTCAAAGGTGACTTCCTAAATGGAATTTGGACTTGAACTCTTTTTAATACTTTTTTCCGTTGCCTTTTTTGCAGGCTTAGTCGATGCCATCGCAGGAGGTGGCGGATTGTTGACTATTCCAGCGCTTTTATACGCAGGACTTCCTCCCGCAGCTGCACTTGCAACCAATAAACTGCAAAGCACTTTTGGCTCATTTACAGCAGCAGCTTATTTTGTCAAAAAGAAGATGGTCAATTTACGAGAAATGAAACTGATGATTGCTCTGACATTTATTGGAGCAGCATTGGGTGTGTTTGCTTTATTGCAAATCGATGCTTCTGTTTTAAAACAAATCATTCCTGTGTTACTCATCGCCATTGGTTTATACTTTTTATTTTTTCCCAACATTGGCTCATTGGACAATGAAAAACGGATTTCTATTGTAGTTTTTAGTTTTTTGGTGGCTTTTGGTGTGGGTTTTTATGACGGGTTTTTTGGTCCAGGTACTGGCTCATTTTTTGCCATAGCCTTTGTGCTTCTTCTTGGGTTTAACCTCACCAAAGCCACAGCTCATGCCAAAGTTCTTAACTTCATCAGCAATATTGCATCGCTTTGTTTTTTTATGATTTTTGGAAAAATTTATTGGACTCTTGGTTTGTGTATGGGGTTAGGACAAATGTGTGGAGCCTTTGTGGGGGCTAGAATGGTAGTTAAAAATGGGCAAAAAATCATTCGCCCACTTATAGTTATTATCAGTTTTGTGATGTCCATTAAACTCTTTTTATCTTAAGCTTTGCGTTTATTAATAAGCATTATTCCTACAAGTACGGTTATAATCCCTATGACAACATTGAGCTCCATTTTTTCTCCCAATAAAAAATATGAAACCAAAGCTGCACTTACGGGAACTAAATAAAAAATAGAAGAGACCTTTGAAACTTCGCCATTTTTTATCATTACGTATAACAATGACAAGGCTCCTATACTCACACCGACTGCCATATAAACAAGGGCAATCATAAATTCAGTATTCCACGTGATATGAATATTCTCAAAATATAAAAACGGTAAAGTCAATACGGTTGAACTTAGTGTTTGTATGGCTCCACCTGAGTATAAGTTCATTCCTGTACAATATTTTTTTTGATACAAACTTCCAAAACTTAACCCCAACAATGCGACAACAGACCAAAAAACTCCTATAAAAGAAGCATAAGACGTATCAAGTTTCGATACGACAACAAACGCCACCCCTATAAATCCGATGATTAAGCCCAGCCATACTTTTTTATTGGCGGTTTCTTCTAAAAATTTTGACGCAATAAACGTTACAATAATAGGTTGTAATGCGATAATCAAAGCATTTAAAGCGCCTGAAACTCCATATGAAATGGATAAAAACACCCCAATAGAAAAGGTTCCTACGGTCAAACTTCCTGCAACGGCAATATGAAAAAACTCTTTTTTTGTTTTAGGTATAGGAACTTTTAACATATACGCAATGAGTAATAAAATCCAAAACGCAATAAAAAAACGAATACTCAAAAATGCCATAGGAGAACTGTTTTGCAATCCATATTGCGTAAAAATAAATCCACTGCCGTATAAAAAAATAAACCCAAACGGCAACATTGATTTTTTAATCGTATCGCTCATGCTACTCCTTTATGGTTGGATAAAACGTCGCTCTTGTGTGATGCCTTCAAATCCCCAAGCATCTGCATCAATCTCATGAATCAAAACATAACTTGCTTGGTCTATCTTGCCCAAAAGAGTTTCAAACTCTTTATATATGGCTTGAATATAGTCTGCTTTTTGGACTTTTGTATTGGTACCTTTTGTAATTTTAATATCCAAATAAAACGTAGGGACATTTTTTCCACCTACACTCCAAGCATTTTGAGGTACAAACTCAACCAATACAGAAGTAACATCTTCGTTTTTTCCCAATATATGAGTGGTATTTTCCAACACAACCTTAACAATTTGATCTCTTAATTTGACATCTTCAGCCAAATTGAGTTTTACATTGATATAGGGCATAACATCTCCTTTTATATTTTATCACTTATGGTCATAACAAATAACAACACCAGCGATATACCCAATATGATTGCTCCAATTATTTGTGACATAAGAGACTCCTTTGATGAAAATCACCGACAAATCAACTTGACTAATCAGTCAAATACAACTATAGCAAAATCTTGACCAATTAGTCAAGACTTTTAAAAATTTATTTTTTCAGAGAGTTTAAAAGAAGTTCAAGTTGAGAGATGCACGTTTGAAAGAAGTTGCCATCTTGAGATTTTTTTGCTGTTCCCAAACACCCTTCAATGGATGCAACGACAAACAAAGAGAGTGCTTTGGTGTCGTTGTGAACGATTTCATTTTTTGCTACGGCTTTGTCTAAAACGTGTTCGATGATATTTTCAAATTTTAAATAGACAATTTCCAAAGCCTCTTTAAAATCTTTATCAATAGGCGATAACTCTTGCATCATATTATTCAATTTACAACCGCAACTGAAGTCAAAATTGTTTCGGTTTTTAATCAGTTTCATCATTTCATCGCAAATATTTTCTTCATACGTTAACAATGCTCCATATTTTCCAACAATATACTCATTGACTCTTTCACGAATTACTGCCAACCCCAACTCTTTTTTTGATTTAAAAAAGTGATACATACTGCCTTTATTCATATTGGCTTTTTTCAAAATTTTATCCACAGAAGTATTGGCATACCCATTATGATAAATTTCATCAAAAGCAATGTCCAATAACTTTTCTCGAGTACTTTTCATCCTTAATTCCTTTTTTGTCCCTCTTTTGGCTCGCTGACTCTTTTTTGTAAATCAATGCTCAAGTTGTTGTAAAACAACTCTCCGTAATCCGTTTTACGATTAATCATTTCATACGCTTGTTCGATGGTATTATTGTATTTTAACGCATCTTGTAAAATTTTTATAATTTTAACCGATTCTAAAAAGTTCACATGACTGGGTGCTTCCACAGGAGAAGAGTAGTATTTGTGCATACGTTCCACGAGTTTTTTGTTTCGTATTTCTATAAACACTGATTCAATCGGTGATTTAAAGAAAAGAATTTTTTGTTTGACATTGATTGAAATATAGGTCGTCTCCATCCCATAAATTTTTCGGGAAAATGAATCAAACAAAAAGAGTTTTTTGTTGTAATTATTGTTAAACAACTCATAAATCAATTCCAAAATAGCAATTTTTTGTTCTTTGGTATAAAAATTTCCAATGCTGGCAAAACAAAAACTCAACAATGACTTGATGGAGTACCACTCTGTCGTATCATAATCGTATCGCAACATTTGATGAATACGTTCTTGTTTGAGTTCTTCGATTTCATTACTGGTTTGTGTCTTGTACACTTTTTGTACAGCACTGTCACGATACATGGGTCCAGGGAACTGTGCTTGTATCACAAATCGTCGGTTTTGTTCCATCTCTAAGATGTATTTTAAACGCCCCATATAATCTTCATCGATAATTCGTACCTCTTTTTGAGGAATTTCTGTAATGGATTTTATAAACTCTTCACCACTGCACGCTTCTTCCCAAATATAATCAGGATATCGGAATGTTTTACAAATATTCTCTTTGACACTTTGCGACGGTTCAGAGTCGCTTATTTGGTCAATCCAAGAAGTGACTGTTCTTCTGTCTTTTTGAATTAATGCCGCAAATTTAGATATACTTAGGTTTGATTTTTTGTAAATTTCTATGATTTTTTCTATACTGTTTTTATAAAACACCGCACACCTCTTTTTTCATAATGTTTAAAAATATTCTGCAATTGTACCATAATTATACATAAGAACAAAATATGTACATAAAACTACACTATGCTTTAAAATTGTGTTTTACTTATTAAAAATATGCACCACTTGTCATTTATTATCGTGTATAATGATTTTAAGAAAATTAATTATAAGGAATATTATGAGCGCTGGAAAAAGATTTAGAGACGCACTTAAAGCTGAAACACCTTTACAAATTGTAGGTGCAGTCAATGCATACTCTGCATTACAAGCTACAAAAGTTGGATACAAAGCATTGTATCTTTCAGGAGCTGGAGTTGCAAATTCCAGTTATGGTTTACCTGATTTAGGTATGACTATGTTAGAAGATGTGTGTATTGATATCAGAAGAATTACTTCTATTACTGACGTTCCTTTATTAGTTGATGCTGATACAGGTTGGGGACATGCATTTAATATTGCACGAACTGTAAAAGAGATGACAAAAGCAGGAGCTGCGGGGATTCATATTGAAGATCAAGTTGCTGCAAAAAGATGTGGACACAGACCAAACAAAGAGTTAGTATCTACAGAAGAAATGTGTGATAGAATCAGAGCTGCAGTTGATGCAAAAACGGATCTGGAATTCGTAATTATGGCAAGAACAGATGCACATGCAAGTGAGGGTCAACAAGCTGCTATTGATAGAGCTAAAGCCTACGTTGAAGCAGGTGCTGATATGATTTTTGCTGAAGCAATTCATACATTAAAAGAGTACAAAGAATTTACTGATGTTATCAAAGTTCCAGTATTAGCAAATATTACTGAATTTGGTGCAACTCCAATGTTTACAACAGAAGAGTTAGGAAGTGTTGGTATTTCTATGGTTCTTTATCCTTTATCTGCATTTAGAGCAATGAATAAAGCGGCATTAAATGTCTATAAAGATTTAAGAGAAAAAGGTACACAATCGGGTACATTAGATACCATGCAAACAAGAATGGAACTTTACGATATGTTAGGTTACCACGACTATGAGAAAAAAATGGACGAATTGTTTGCTAAATCAAAAGCAAAATAAGTAAAATAAAAATAATTTAATAAAACGTAATAAGGAGAAAATATGTCTGGATTAGCAGGTGTTACAGCAGGGCAATCAGCAATTTGTACGTGTGGTTTAGGAAATGGACTTAACTATAGAGGTTATGATATCGCAGATTTAGCTTTAAAAGCAGACTTCGAAGAAGTAGCATATCTTTTATTAGTGGGTGAATTACCAAACAAACATGAACTTAAAATGTTTAGAAGAAAAATTATTGCAGGTAGACAATTACCAGCTTCAGTTAAAGAAGTATTAAAAGCAATTCCAGCTTCATCACACCCAATGGATGTAATGAAAACTGCAACTTCTGCATTAGGTTGTATTGAGCCAGAAGCAGAAGATTTCTCTGATCAAATGGATAAAATTACAAGATTATTAGGGGCATTTCCTTCATTTTTAGTTTACTGGCATCACTGGCATGTAAATGGAAAAGAGATTGAATTGGCTTCAGATGAAGATACAATTGCAGGATTTATTGTAGAAAGATTAAAAGAAGTTAAACCTTTAGCTGTTGAAGTTAAAGCGATGAACGCTATGTTAACTTTATATGCAGAGCATGAATTCAACGCATCAACTTTTGCAAACAGAATTACAGCTTCAACTTTATCAGACATTTACTCTTGTATGACAACAGGAATTGGAACTTTAAAAGGTCACTTACATGGTGGAGCAAACGAAGTTGCAATCAAATTCGTATTACAATTTGACAATGTTGAACATGCATTAGCAGAAGTAGATAAACTGTTTGCTAAAAAAGAAAAAATCATGGGATTTGGTCACAGAGTTTACAGAAACTTAGACCCAAGATCACCAATTGGTTTTGAATTAGCAAAAGAGTTAAAAGAACTTGAAACTTCAGATCCAAAACTGTTTGATATTGCAACTGCAATCAGAGACAAAGTAAAAGCTGAAAAAGGTCTTCCAGACAATATCGACTTCTTTGGTGGATTAATTTACCACTATATGGAAATTGAAAGACTTTACTATACTCCTTTATTCATTATGTCAAGAGCTGCTGGATGGGCTGCTCACGCATTTGAACAAAGAGCAAATAACAGAATTATCAGACCAAGTTCTGAGTATACAGGACCAGAGCCAAGAGCTTTCGTTTCTTTAGACGACAGAAAATAATTTTATAAAAACGCTTGTTGCTTCGGAAGTTTCCGAAGCAACATTTTCAACGAACCAGCACAACTGGAACAAATAAAATAGGATTGTCTGCTCTCGCAGATAATCCTATTAGATTACAAAACAAAAATGGATACATAAATGACAAACGAAAAATATCTCAAAAAATTAGATGGTTTAGATGTAAAGTATTACGATGTGAAAGAAGCAGTTGAAGAGATTCAACCCGGTTCTTTTGCAAAACTTAACTATACATCAAGAGTATTGGCTGAAAACTTAATCCGAAAATGTCCAAGTGAAGATTTAAAAGATTCACTGATTCAATTAATTGAAAAAAGAACAGACAAAGATTTTCCTTGGTACCCAAGCCGAGTTATTTGTCATGATATTCTTGGATTAACAGCATTTGTTGACTTAGCAGGTTTAAGAGAAGCTGTTGCAAAAGAAGGGGGAGACCCACAAAAAGTTAATCCAGTTGTACCCACACAATTAATCGTTGACCACTCTTTAGCCGTTGAATGTGGTGGATTTGACCCCGATGCATTCCAAAAAAACAGAGACATCGAAGACAGAAGAAATGCGGACAGATTTCACTTTATTAACTGGACAAAAGAAGCCTTCAATAACGTAGACGTTATTCCTCCAGGTAATGGTATTATGCACCAAATCAACCTAGAAAAAATGTCTCCCGTTGTACACAATATCGATGGTATTGCCTCTCCTGATACACTTGTAGGTACAGATTCACATACACCTCACGTAGATGCATTGGGTGTTATCGCTGTGGGTGTGGGTGGATTAGAAGCAGAAAACGTAATGCTTGGAAATCCTTCTTATATGAGAGTACCTGAAATTATTGGTGTTAATATCACAGGAACAAGAGCAGAAGGTATTACGGCAACAGATATTGCACTTTCTATGACATCTTATTTAAGAGAAAATAATGTTATTTCTGCTTACTTAGAATTCTTTGGAACAGGTATCCAATATCTTGATTTAGGTGACAGAGCAACGATTTCTAACATGACTCCTGAGTATGGGGCAAGTGCTGCTATGTTTGCTATTGATGACAGAACCATTGATTATTTAAGAATTACGGGTCGAGAAGAAAAACAAGTTAAATTAGTAGAAACCTATGCAAAAGCCAATGGTTTATGGGCGGATTCATTAACACAAGCAACCTATGCAAGAACCATTGAATTTGATTTATCGACAGTGACAAGAACTTTAGCAGGTCCTTCTCAACCACATAAATTACTTCCTGTTTCAACATTAGATTCAGAAGGAATTACTAAAAAAATTACAATTTCTGATGATGTTATGCCTGATGGTGCTGTTTTAATTGCAGCGATTACTTCATGTACCAATACATCAAATCCTAGAAACGTGGTTGCAGCAGCCTTATTGGCTAAAAAAGCAAATGAGCTTGGCTTAACGAGAAAACCATGGGTTAAATCTTCTTTAGCACCCGGTTCAAAAGTAGCTGAGTTATACTTAAAAGAATCAGGACTGTTACCAGAGTTAGAAAAATTAGGATTTGGTATTGTTGGATTTGCATGTACTACGTGTAATGGTATGTCAGGAGCACTTGACCCAAAAATTCAACAAGCTGCTGCTGATGCGGGTATTTATACAACGGCTGTATTATCAGGGAACAGAAACTTTGATGGAAGAATTCACCCATTTATTAAAGAGGCATTTTTAGCTTCACCTCCACTTGTAATTGCTTATGCGCTTGCTGGAAGTATCCGATTTAACATTGAAACAGATGTTTTAGGAAAAGATAAAAATGGAAATGATATTAAGTTAAAAGATTTATGGCCAACTGATGCCCAAATCGATGCAGTTGTAAAAAATGCGGTTAAACCTGAAATGTTTGCTGCAATTTATGACCCAATGTTTGCACGAAATGGTTTAGCGGGTATTAAAGTTGAGCCATTCTATCACTGGAATACACAATCAACCTATATCAACAAACCTCCTTATTGGGAAGATGAATATATGCAAATGCCAGCGTTGAAAAATATGCGACCATTAGGTGTATTCCCCAATGATATTACCACAGACCACCTTTCACCATCAAATGCAATTTTACCAACAAGTGCGTCGGGTGAATATTGTTTAAAAATGGGATTACCGGTTGAAGATTTAAACTCATATGCCACACACAGAGGGGATCACAATACTGCTTCAAGAGCAACATTAGCCAATCCAAAACTCTACAATGAAATGGTTAAAGATGAAAATGGAAAAGTAAAACAAGGTTCATTGACAAAAATTATGCCAGAAGGTGTTGAGTCAAGAATGTGGGAAGCCATTGAAACCTATACAAACAGAAAACAACCTTTAATTATTGTTGCAGGGACAAACTACGGGCAAGGATCTTCAAGAGACTGGGCTGCAAAAGGTGTAAGACTTGCAGGTGTTGAAGTGGTTATTGCTGAATCAATTGAGCGAATTCACAGAACAAACCTTGTTGGAATGGGCGTTTTACCATTACAATTCAAAAAAGGTGATACACGACACACCTACGCAATTGATGGAAGTGAAGTGTTTGATATTGAAGGAGAAATTACTCCAAGAACTGAATTAACGGTGGTAATGACACGAGCAAACGGTGAAGTAGTTAAATTCCCAGTTCTTTGTCGATTAGATACTTCGGCAGAAGTTGAAGTCTATAAAGCGGGTGGTATTTTACAAAAATTCGCTAAAGATGTTATTGCATCTTCAAAAAAATAAATCTCTAAAGAGCATTTGCTCTTTAGGATTTTTCTAAAACTGTTTAAAGAAATTAAAAGATTTTTTTAGAAAGTTTTAAATCAAAACTATTTTTTAAGGAAAAATATATATGAGTCATTACAAACCACAATTCAAAGTTAAAGCTACCTATATGAGAGGCGGAACTTCTAAAGGAACGTTTTTCAATATTGCAGATTTACCTAAGGAAGCACAAGAAGATCCAAAAAAAAGAGATAAATTACTTCAAAGAATTGTTGGAAGTCCAGACGTGTACAAACAACAAATGGACGGTATGGGAGGAGCAACTTCATCAACATCTAAAGCCATTTTAGTGGGGAAAAGCAGTGTTCCTAATCATGATGTTGATTACTATTTTTGTCAAGTAGCTATTGATGCAGATTTTGTGGACATGAGTGGAAATTGTGGAAACTTATCAAGTGCGGTGGGTCCTTTTGCGATTAAAGAGGGATTGGTTGACAATGTACCTGACAATGGCGTTTGTTGTGTAAGAATTTGGCAAGCCAATATCAAAAAAACCATTTTGTGTTATATCACGATGATAGATGGTATGGTCAAAGAAATAGGTGATTACTACATTGATGGTGTTGCTTTTCCTGCCGAAGAGATTGTTTTAGAGTTCGCAGAACCCGTTGATCCAAGTGAAGAGTTATTCCCAACAGGAAACTTAGTAGATGATTTAGAAGTACCAGGTATTGGTACATTTAAAGCTACCATGATAACAGCAGGAATTCCTACATGTTTTGTTAATGCGAGTGATATTGGCTACAAAGGAACTGAGCTTCAAGGTGATATTAACTCAGATGTGGAAGCACTTGCACGATTTGAAACCATTCGATCGTATGCCGCATTAAAAATGGGCCTAATTTCTGATTTAAAAGAGGCAGAGACCAGACAACATACACCAAAAATTGCTTTTGTTGCACCTAAAAGCGATTTTACCACCTCAAGTGGTAAAGAAGTAAAAGCCAATGAAATTGATTTACACGTACGAGCTTTATCAATGCAAAAATTACACCACGCGATGATGGGAACAGCATCAGTTGCGATTGGAGTTGCTGCGTGTATTCCTGGTACATTAGTTAACTTAGCTGCGGGTGGCGGAGAAAAATCTGCTGTAGAGTTTGGGCATCCCTCAGGAACTCTAAAAGTAGGTGCGGTTATCAAACAAGAAAATGGAAAATTTATTGTAGATAAAGCTACTATGAGCAGAAGTGCCCGAATTATTATGGAAGGGAATGTTTACGTTCCAGCTGATACCTACTAAAACTTGAGCTACTCAAGTTTTCTTTGACCAAAAACAGACAAGACGAACTTTACTTATTGATGTAAGAAGTGGTCAAGCTTACAAAAACACTGACAAAGAAGGTCCCCCCCCTTAAACCTTCTTTGCTTTGTTTGGTTTTAAACTTTTCATCCTCTTTGATTGATTCTTTTTTATAAACACTTTTTAGCCATAATACCTCTTTAGAATTTACCAAAGGAGAACCATGTCAACGTGGGAAGAGATTATCAATAACGAAAAAAAGCAACCCTATTTTAAACAACTTAAAAATCTGATTGATGAACGATATGAAACCACCACTGTTTTTCCACCCAAAAATAAAATATTTAATGCCTTTACGAAAACCCCTTTTGAAAATCTTAACGTGGTTATATTAGGACAAGATCCCTATCATGGAGTCAATCAAGCACAAGGCTTCTCTTTTTCAACCCCCAAAGAGGTTAAAAATCCCCCCTCCATGCAAAACATATTAAAAGAAATTTATGAAGATTTACAACGCCCATCACAGTGTCTGGATGGAGATTTAACCCCGTGGGCAACACAAGGTGTTTTACTTTTAAATACGATTTTAACCGTTGAAGAAGGCAAACCCAAATCCCATCACAATCTGGGTTGGGAGATTTTTACCGATAACATCATCAAACACATTTCACACCGTTGTGAAAATATCGTTTTTTTATTGTGGGGAAGCCCTGCCATTGCCAAAACAAAACTTATTGATAAAACAAAACATCACATCCTAACCGCACCCCATCCCAGTCCTTTGTCTTCGTATCGAGGATTTTTTGGCTGTAAACATTTTTCAAAAACCAATGAACTTTTAAAACAATCAGGAAAAACGCCTATTGATTGGTAATTTAAGAGACAATTACTTGATTCTTTCCCTTTTTTTTCGCTTCGTATAAAAGTTCATCGGCTCGGTTAAAAATACTCTCTTGAGTATCTTGAGCTTGAACTTGGGTTAATCCCATGCTTACGGTAATTATTCTGTTTTCTAAAACATTTAACTCTTTTTCTATGGTTAATCGCAATTTTTCTACGGCATCCCTAATCTCTTTTTGAGAAGTATTGGAAAAAAGAACAATAAACTCTTCACCTCCTACTCGAAATAAATAGTCAGTAAGACGTATTTGCTTTTGCACCAAGGTGCACAACTCAACCAAAACGTGATCACCCACACTGTGTCCATAATTGTCGTTGATGTATTTAAAATCGTCAATATCAAAAATTAAAAAAGAGAAAACCATATTATGTCGTTGGTACAAAGAGAGCATCTCTTGGATTTTTTGATTATAAAAAGTGCGATTGTAAACATTGGTTAAGGTATCTTTGTTAAGTTGCTGTTTAAGTTTTTCTTGAAGTTGTTCCAGTTTTTTATTTTGTTCTTTATACCGAAGGGTCTGTTTCTCAACCTCTTTTTCCAACATGGCATTGGTCAAAAGCCACTTCTTTTTATGAATAAAATAGATTGCCATAATGGCACTTGTCAACAAAATCCCAAAAAAACTCACCACCAAAAAAATGGTTTCACTCAAAGAGAGTTCAATGTATTTTTTCTCTTTAAACCATTTTTCTTGTAACGCATCAAGTTTTCCTGTCAGCTTTAAATTGGTAATGGCTTCATCTAAATGGGGCAATAAATCAAAATTTGACTTAATAATTCCCACTCCTCTTTTAATCTCTTGAAGAGATTTATTCAAAGGAACTATACTGCTTGGATGTTTTCCATTGACAAACTCAATGAGTGGTTTGGGATAACAAAAAACATCCACTTCTTTGTTAAGCAATCCTTCTATTAGGCTTTTATAATCAACATAATAGGTTTTTTGTACATAGGTATAGTTTTGGTCAATGAGTTTTGCACAAATATTATTGGACACCAAACCAATTTTTCTGTTTTCTATATCATTTAACGTATTAATATTTTTAGACGTTTCATGTTTATAGATATTAACCATAAAATTGTCCGTAGGTTGAGTAAATAACAAAAGAGCCTCTCTATGAGAAACAATACTAATATTGGGAACAATATCAACTTTACCTTCATTAAGCAATTGAATAATCTCTTGGAAATTGGCTGCAATGACAAACTCAAAACGGATTTTAGCTTCTTTAGCAATATGTTCAAACAATTCAACCGCATAACCATCGGGTTTGCCTTCTTCATTGATAAAATAGTAGGGCTTCCAATCACTTCTAATAACTACTTTATACACTCTTTGTTCTTGAGCAAAAACAAACACAGAAAAAGAAAAAAGGATGAAGATAAAAAATAATTTTTTCATATGAAAAGTATATCAAAAAATTATAAGAATCATAGGAGATACAAAAGCACCAAGGTGCTTTTGTATAAAAGTTATTTCACTAAAGCAGAAATTTCTTTAAATTTTGAGTGTTTGGCATTAACCGTTAACTCAAACAGTATCATTTCATACGTTGCAGGAATTGCGCCTGCTTGTACGAGTCGAGTGATTGCCACATCTTTATCGCTTTGTTTTCGACTTGAACAACAATCCGTTACAAGTATCACTTGAAATCCCTCTTCAAGCAGGTCTAAACACGTTTGAAGTACACACACATGTGTCTCAATTCCTGCTACGATGATTTGCTTTTTACCCAATGCTTTAATGGCAGCTAATCCATCTTCATTTCCACAACACGAAAACGTTGTTTTTTCAAAGTGAGGAGACTCTTCAACCAACTCTCTTAATGGCTCAATCGTTTCTCCGATACCTTTTTTATACTGTTCGTTAATCACCATTGGCACATCGTGCAGTTGTAACCCTTTGACTAAAATCTCTAAATTTTTTTCTAAGGTTGCTTTGTTTTGCATAAAAGGGAACAATCTCTCTTGAACATCAACCAAACAAAATGCCACATTGTTTACATCAACTTTTCTCATTTTTTCTCCTTGTTTTAGTTATTGAAAAGCCACTTGCTCAGCACGTTTGAGCAACTCTTTTGCTCCTTTTTTGATAAACGTTTGTGCTAAGTTTTGCCCTGCATTGGCATAATCTTTTATATCAATATTGATTTCTTCTTTGATATATTCACTTCCATCGGGCATCCCTACAATGGCTCTGATATCGATAGTTTTATCTTCTAAAAGGGTGGCTTTAACTCCAATAGGAACTTGACAACCCCCTTCTAATGTTCGCACAAAATCTCTTTCAATGGTCGATTCAATCAACGCATTTTGGTCATGTAAAACAGAAAGCAACTCTACTAATTTGGGATTGTCCAAAGTCTCTATTCCTAAAGTGGCTTGTCCCATTGAGGGAATCATATCTTCAACTGCAATGGGAGAAAAATAATTCACCTCATGTTCAATTTGAAGTTTTTGTACACCCGTTGCCGCTAAAATAATGGCATCGTATTCACCTGCTTTAAGTTTCGCAATTCGTGTGTTAATGTTTCCTCGTAAATCTTTGAGTTTAATATCGGGTCTTAAGAGTTTTAATTCCATTCGTCTTCGTAAACTCGTTGTTCCAATCACAGCTCCTTGGGGCAATTCATGGACACTTTTATATTTTTGGCTTAAAAACGCATCTCTTGGGTCAAATCGTTTGGTTAATGCGGCCAATACAAATCCTTCTTCAAATTCAACAGGCACATCTTTAAGTGAGTGTACAGCAATATCGGCTTCATGATTTTGCAGTGCAATTTCTAACTCTTTAGTAAAAAGTCCTTTGCCCCCAATTTTTGCCAAAGGCACATCTAAAATTTTGTCTGCTTTAGTTGAAAATGTTTTTAATTCAATCTCCATGGTGGGATAATGTTTTAAAAGTTCTGCTTTGATATATTCACTTTGCCATAACGCCAATTGACTGCTTCTTGTTGCGATTACTAATTTTTGCATTCCTTATTTTCCTGTCTCTAAAAATTTTGTTTTGGTTTTATCGTATTTGCCATTGACAAAAATAGTGGGTGTTCCTTGCACCATAGCATCTTCTCCCAAAGAGATGTCCTTGTAAATTTTCTCTTCTATTTTTTTATCTTGGATTTGCTCCAACGTCAGTTGCAACCCAAACTCTTGATTAAACGCGTTTAAGATTTTTAACTCATCGCTTTCTTGTTCGGTAAAATATTTATCCCAATCGGCTTGATACGTTTTTAAAATAATATCTTTAACCCCTTGTTCGTGTGCTACATCCATAAGTTTCGTTAATGCTTTTGACGCAGGATGAAGTCTTAGAAGAGGGAAATGATAATAGTATAACGCCACATTACCACTCTTTTTAACATGGTTAATTACATCGGGGATATAATCCATACAAAAAGGGCATAAAGGGTCTGAAAAAACCACAATTTTATCTTTGGCAGTGGCATCGCCTAAAATCAAATTGGCTTTGTTGTAATATTTTTCATCCAACGTTGGAACAATTCCATCTTTTAAGCTGTTGCCACTTTTTAAATCAATCAATTCAGGAGCTACAACCAAACCATTGGAAAAAACAATGTCTTTAAATTTTACGGGTTTGCCTTGATAATTGGCATCTATGTCTAAAATATAAGCATACCAATCTTTTTGCGCCAACTCTTGTTTGAAGTACAACTCCACTTTTTTAAGTTCAATTTGTTTGTTATTTTCAAATCGTTTCTTCTCAAATGCAATAATATCGTTGTCAACTGCTTTGGCATACAATGATGTAGCAACGGCACAACACGATACAAAAAGGGTTATTTTTTTTATCATTTTTTCTCCTGTTTTAAAACTCATTTATTATAGTCAAAGCTTTCTTAAGTGTAAAAAACTAAATCTTGGTTTGCACATTAATTTTTTTAATATCAAACAACTCTTTGGCTTTATTGACCATGTTAGAGTTTAACAACTCTTGTATTTGCAACTCTTGCTCTGATGCACTGGGTTCTTTGGCATCAAGTGAGCTTGCCACACATCCTGAACTTTGTTCATTCCCATTGGATTCTTGCTCATTATAGTGAAATTCCACATCTTCAATCATTGACGCAACAGAGTTTTCTTCTTTATTTTGGACTATTTCATCCTTTTTTTTTTCGATTTCGGCTTTATCAAACTCCATTTGTGTTTCATTGCCGTAAACATCTGCCACAAAACTTCGTATGAGTGCAAAATTTTTATACAACAATTTTCGGTCTTCATCTTGAGCATATGAAGTAATATGCAACACATTATTTTCATACGAGGTCAGCTTAAAATTTTTCTCAAAACACTCACCCAATTCATGGCTTCGTTCATATATCTTATCAATAAGTTGTGTATAATATTGTTGTGATGCATTTACTGTTGGCAATTCCACATACGCTTCTTGAGTAGGCAGTTCATCGTAGATTTCTTCTTCATCGTTTGAAGTTTGTGTCAATTCCATGTGCGAATCACTGTTTAAATTAGCCGTCACCAATGAAGGTTCTTCTTGTTGTACAGCAGGAGCGGTTTGTATGGGTTTTTCAAGAGGTTTTTGAACAACAGCAGGTTTACTACTGGGCGTGGTTTGGACGTGTTCAACCTCACTGATAATCTCTTCAATGGTTTTTAAATGCGTTGCTTCAATCATTTTATTAAGCATTAAAATCAGTACAAAACTGCTGTTTGAGTTCAGACTCAACAAATGTTTGGCATCGGCAATGATTCTAAAAAATCGGTCGTATAACATCACATCAAATTTTGTTTTATCGTTTTGAAGCATTTTTTGTTTTAAATAAACGGTCATTTCATCGCACACTTGCCCCGCTTCATACTCTTCAAGTGCTTCAATAATAGGATTAATCTCTCCTTTGTGTAACACAACATCAAAAATATTATCCATAAATTGTGGGTCAATCATACCCAACATATCGGTCACACACGCGGTGGTGATTTTCCCTTTGGAAAAAATAATGGCTTGGTCAAGCAAAGTAAGGGTATCTCGCAAACTGCCTTGTCCGCTTCGGCTTAAGATATCCAACGCTTCCGTTTCATAATCAATATTTTCTTCATGTAAAATATGCGATAAATGATGGATAACATCTTTGTTGGAAATCTTTTTAAATCGAAAATGTTGTGTTCGGCTTAAAATCGTAGCAGGAAGTTTCAGTGGGTCAGTGGTTGCTAAAATAAATTTTACAAACCCGGGAGGTTCTTCAAGTGTTTTAAGCAAAGCATTAAACGCTTGAGGAGTCAACATATGCACCTCATCGATAATAAAGACTTTAAAACGAGCAGAACTGGGTTTGTATTTGGTGTGTTCAATCAAATCTTTAATATCATCAATCCCACGATTTGAAGCGGCATCCATTTCAATCACATCTAAGTGCCGATTGGTATTGGTACTAATACAGTTCGGACACACTTCACACGGTTTAGATGTAGGTCCATTGCTGCACAGTAATGCTTTTGCCATAATTCGTGCTGTGGAAGTTTTTCCGCTTCCTCTCAAACCTGAAAATAAGTACGCATGAGAAAGACGATTTGAATCCAACGCCAAACTCAACGTTTGCGAAATCGTTGTTTGTCCAATTAAATCTTCAAATCGTTTGGGACGATATTTTAAAGCCAATACTTTTTTTTGGGCAGTTTCTTGATTCATATGGCACACTTCCTAACTTTTATGGTTTTATTGTTGATGATTTTTTCAATCATCAAATGGTTTATTTCACCCGTATAACAGACATGAGTAAGCAACTCTCCCTCATTTTTATGCCCTTTATTTTGACTCAAACACATCAAATGCTTGGCAATGGCATCGCCTGTTTGTATCAACGTAATATCATTTCCCATAATACGTTTGATGGTCTCTTCTACTAAAGGATAATGCGTACACCCCAACACAAGGGTATCAACATTTTTTTCTTTCATAGGCATAAGCCATTTTTCAAGCATTTCAAACGTCTTTTTAGTGTGGGTTTCCCCTTTTTCAATTTGTTCAACCAACCCCACACATGCTTGTTCGTACAACGTCACGTGTTTGATATTGGCTAACTCATTGACCAACAACTGATACTTGTCACCTTTAAGTGTGGTTGGCGTTGCTAACACACCCACTTGTGCCGTTTGAGTCTTTAAAATAGCCGGTTTAATACCCGGTTCCGTTCCAATGACGATTAAAAAAGGGAACTTTTCTCTTAAGTGTTTAATGGCAGCTGATGTAGCAGTGTTACACGCTACTATGAGTGCTTCTATGCCATGAGTTTCCAAAAGATATCGAGTAATATCATCGCATCGTTTTAAAATCTCTTCAACGGACTTTTCCCCATACGGAGCGTATGCTGTATCTGCAATATAAAAAAGCTCTGCTCCTTTTAAGACTTCTTGAATGGCTTTTAAAACCGTTAATCCGCCTAAACCCGAATCAAACACACCTACTTTCAATTTTGACCTTTATGTCCGTTATAAATAAGCCAATATTCTAGCATAAGTTTATAAATAAAATAATTAGGGAAGAAAGCCCCAGAAGAAAGATACAGTACTTCTGTTTGGAAGTACTGTATTAAAGAAGATTAGACTAAGCCTTGCTCAATCATGGCATCAGCAACTTTTTTAAATCCTGCAATATTTGCACCCAAAACTAAATTGGTAGGTTCTCCAAACTCAGCCGCCGTTGAACTGGCAGATTCAAAAATATTTTTCATAATTTGATCCAATTTGGCATCGACTTCTTCAAATGTCCATGATACCATCGAAGCATTTTGTGCCATTTCCAGTTGACTTGTAGCAACCCCTCCTGCATTGGCAGCTTTTCCTGGTCCGTATGCAATTTTTGATTCAACAAACAATTCAACGGCTTCTGCTGTTGATGGCATATTCGCCCCTTCACTCACACAAATACATCCATTGGCTAAAAGAGCTTTTGCATCTTCAACATTAAGTTCATTTTGTGTTGCACTTGGAAATGCCGCATCACAAGGAACGCTGTAAACTCCATTTTTACCTGCTGGATACTCTTCTACTGGTGTATATTTTGCATGAGGTCGATAGGTGGTGTATTCACTTAAACTGGTACGTTGATTCTCTTTTAACTCTTTTAAAAGCAATAAATCAATTCCCTCTTCATCGACAATCATCCCTTTTGAATCACTACAAGTAATAGGCAATGCCCCTAAATGATAAAGCTTTTCAATGGTATAAATCGCCACATTTCCAGAACCTGAAACCACACATTTTTTGCCCTCTAACGTTTCTCCTCGTGCGGCTAACATATATTTTGCAAAATAGACACAGCCATATCCTGTGGCTTCTGTACGCGCAAGTGAACCACCCCATTTGAGTGATTTTCCTGTTAAAACCCCTTCGTATTTGTTGGCAAGTTTTTTGTACATTCCAAACATATACCCAATCTCTCTTGCCCCCACTCCAATATCTCCTGCAGGCACATCGGTATTGGCCCCAATATGTCGATACAATTCACTCATAAACGCTTGACAAAATCGCATGATTTCATTGTCTGACCGTCCTTTAGGGTTAAAATCGCTTCCCCCTTTTCCGCCCCCAATTTGAAGACCTGTTAACGCATTTTTAAAAATCTGTTCAAAGCCTAAAAATTTGATTACCCCTGCATTGACACTTGGATGAAATCGAAGTCCCCCTTTATAAGGTCCCAGTGCTGAGTTAAACTCGATTCGATACCCTTTATTGACTTGAATCTCACCGTTGTCATCCACCCAGTTGATTCGAAACATAATTTGTCGTTCGGGTTCTACAATTCGTTCTATGATTTTGTGTTTTCTGTATTTTGGATATTTATCCAAAAGAGGTTCCAATGAGTATAATACTTCTTCTGCTGCTTGATAAAACTCGCTTTGAGCAGGGCTGGTTCGTTTTAAATAGTTAAATACATCTTCTAAATATGACATCTTTTTTTTCCTTTTACAAAATTGTAAGGAATTTTAGCAAAAAACTTCTCTGATTTTGTTACATCTTGTCAATTTTTTTAAAAATTTTAACTAATTTTTTATCCAAAGGAATGATTTGTGCATATTCATCTAATTTTTTAAAAGTGCCCATGCCTTGTGGTCAACTCTGCTCAGTGCCATTTGAGAAATCGAATCATATTCAAACCACTCTTTACATTGATTTAATTCAACATCACAAACATACACTTTGGCACTCAATGAGATGTGTGAATATTCATGTTTAATGGTTCCTAAATAGTTCAAACCCTCTATTTGTGGCAATTCCTCATACTGGAAAAACCCATATAAACCTTTGAGTAATTTGGTTTCATTTTTCGACAAAGCCAAACGATTTTGATGTCGATAAATAATCAAAAAACGTGTTCGTTGTTCTTTGGCTTTTTTGGGCTTTTTTTGTGGAAATGCTAAAGGCGTAGATTTTCCTTGACACGTTTGATTGAAAGGACACTCTTGGCATTTTGCTTGAGTTCTTGTACAAACATACGAGCCAATATCCATCAACGCTTGATTGTGTTCATACGCCATAGTTTCATTGCCCTCAAACAACGCATAGGCTCTTTTCCAAAGCTCTTTTTCACTGGCACTTTTTAAGGCAAAATAACGGTACAAAATCCGCTTGACATTGCCATCTAAAATAGGTACTTTCGCCCCAAAAGCAAAACAGGCAATTGCATGAGCAGTTGAGAGTCCAATGCCTGAAAGCTTGACCAATTCATCAACACTTTGAGGCAAAACTGCTTTTGTCTCTTGTGCGGTTTTGTGCAAATTTCTGGCTCTTGTGTAATAACCCAACCCTTCCCATGCTTTTAAGATCTCATCTTCATGGGCTTGTGCAACACTTTGCAAGGAAGGAAACTTCTCTAAAAATTGAAAATAAAACCGCTCCAATACCGTCTTGACTTGAGTTTGTTGCAACATAATTTCGCTGAGATAAATATGATACGCATTGGTGGTATTTCGCCACGGTAAATCGTGTCGTCCAAACGTATTGTACCATTGGATTAAAGGTGAGTTTTTTTTGCTATTCACAGCTTTTCCTAAATAAATTTAAATAAAACATTTACGTAACCATTTATATACGTTTAAAAGAGTATACTCGACATTTATATTAAAAATCAAAATAAGAGGAAAATTATGGAGACCTTATATCGTATCGAAAAAGATTTTTTGGGCGAAAAACAAATAGAACTTAACAAATATTATGGGATTCAATCTGTTAGAGCAAAAGAGAATTTCAATATCACTAAAACCGATATTTCACTTTTCCCTACCTTTATCAAATCATTAGCCAAAGTCAAAAAAGCGTGTGCCTTGACCAACTTTGAATTGGGCGATTTAACCGATATGCAACGCGATGCAATTATACAAGCGTGCAATGAGATTATTGATGGCAAATTTCATGACCAATTTATTGTTGACCCAATTCAAGGAGGAGCAGGAACTTCTACGAATATGAACGCCAATGAAGTCATCGCCAATCGGGCATTAGAAATCTTGGGGCATCCCAAAAGTTCGTATGATATTATTCATCCTAACAATCATATTAATATGAGTCAATCCACCAACGATGTCTATCCTACTGCCATCAAAGTTACGTTGCACGAACTCATTTTTAAACTCAAAGACTCCCTGCGTTTTTTACGGGATTGTTTTTATGAAAAATCCGTTGAGTTTAAAGATGTTCTTAAAATGGGAAGAACTCAACTTCAAGATGCTGTGCCCATGACATTGGGGCAAGAGTTTAAAACCTTTGCCGTGATGATCGATGAAGATATTTTCAGACTTCGAGATGCTCAAGCACTGCTTAAAGAGGTTAATTTAGGCGCTACGGCTATTGGAACAGGCATCAACACCAAACCCGCGTACCAACGAAAAGTCATTAGCAACTTACGAGAAGTAACAGGGGTTGATTATATCAGTGCCGGTGACTTAATCGAAGCTACGCAAGACACGGGTGCGTTTGTGCATATTTCAGGGATTTTAAAACGTATTGCCATCAAGATGTCTAAAGTGTGCAACGATTTACGGCTTTTAAGCAGTGGTCCACGAGCAGGGTTAAATGAAATCAATCTTCCTCCAATGCAACCAGGAAGCTCTATCATGCCAGGTAAAGTCAATCCTGTTATTCCCGAAGTGGTCAATCAAGTGGCATTTGAAGTTATTGGTGCGGATGCTACCATTTCAATCGCAAGTGAGCACGGGCAACTGCAACTCAACGTATTTGAACCTTTGATTGCGTATAAACTCTTTACGTCTATTAATATGATGCGAAAAGCGTTTTATACCTTAGGCGAAAAATGCGTTAAAGGCATCACCGCCAATGAAGAGATATGTATGAAAAATATCTTAAACTCAGTAAGCCTTATTACGTGTTTGGCTCCTGTGTTAGGCTATGAAAAAAGCTCAACCATCGCCAAAGAGGCTTTGGCACAAAACAAACGAGTCTATGACATCATTTTAGAACAAGAACTCTTTACCAAAGAAGAACTCGATGAGTTACTTCATCCCAAAAATATGGTCAGAAACTATCAAGCCTAAGCACTATTAAACCACAAGATAAATCTTGTGGTTTAATTTATCCTATTTTTTAATTTACTTTTTGATTGGTGAAGGATAAAGCTTAACTCTTATCCCTTTTTAAATATAAACAAATGCTCGTGCATTATAAGTAAGAAATTGGCTTCTATACTTTTTTCACCCAAAACCCGTAGCTTTACAGTTATGTTGATGTTTTATAATATCTTCTTTTAAACTAAATCCATTTTGCAAAAATCTTTGCATAACCATAAAAGCCAAAGGCTGATACATTTTATTCATACCATTTATTTGTATCAGATTTAATTCTTAGAATAATAGATTCTGCAATTAAATAAATTTTTTCATCATCAAAATCAAATTCGCCATTGATCAATTGTAAAATACTTTGTCCCATTTCATTTATTGATATAAAAGATGCTCTTTCTCTCCATTTATAAATATCTGAATAAGTAATTGATTCCCCATTATTTGTTTGAAATGTTTGTGCTAAATTTTCTAATTCTTTTATAATTACATTTGTTGATAGCATTGGAATAGTAAACAAATATTTATTAATAATCTCTACACAATCTTCAAATGCCTCTGCTTTTCCACCTAAAAACTCATTTAATCCATATTCTTCAATGTCAGAAGATTCCCATAAATCTTCTTTCCAACTTGTTCTATATTCTATTGCTAAATTTGAAATTTTATTTAAAATATCTTTATGTTCAATTTTATGAAGAAAACCTTTTGCCATCAATTCTACTGTTTCTGAATACAAATTTTGTAAATTTTCTTCTAAATAAAAATTTATTAAATTATTATCTTTTTCAATAAATTTATAATCCATTTCTTCCAAAAAATCTGTTTGGTAATATTCAGTATTTTCTTTAAAATCTTTACAAATAATTTTAAATGGAAAATAAAAATTTGGGTTTTCATCACAATATTTGATTATTTTTATTACTTGTTCTCTTTGTATTTTCATAATTTACCTTAATTTATATTTTCCACGACTTGAAAAATATAAAAATTTTTTATCTCTTAGAATTTGTAACTGTTGTCTGATTTTTGCTTGAATATTATTATTGTTAGGATGTTTTAACCTCAAATAATTTTCAAATTGATAAATTTCATTTAACATAAAATCTTTTTTATTAATTTTTTCAATACATTTTATAATATCAAGAAGCCAACCCCTTGAATCAAGATTTTTATTTTCTTTCAAAAATACTGTTTTATTCCAATTATCAATAATTTCATTTTTACTCTGAACTTTATTATCTTTTACATAAAATATTTTTCCACTTTGAGGTATCGTTTCTAATAAAATATTACAGCCTATCCATCCAGCTCTTTTTGCAGTTGAAGATAATGGGTTTCTTTTTTCAATAATTTCAGGTGTAAAAAAATGTTTTGGTATTACAATAAAATTGGAAACATTCAAACTATTCTTGTCGTAATTTAAAAAGAAAAAATTTGGGTTTGTATCACTTTGTAATCTCTCTATCATTGTAGAATATGCACCATCTACAATTTTTTTACCTATTTTATCTTTCTTACTTTTTAATTCATAATCTTCAGAACAACTTCCACAATAAAAATCAGCAACAGGCTTATTATTTTCATAATCACTAATTATTCCTCCACAAGAAGGACAAAAAATATTTTCAAGTGCCCATTTTTCAGTTAAAACTCTTATTTTTTGAGAATTACTAGAATAATTATTTGATAATGTTGAATAAAGATTTATATCCAATGTTTTTCCTTAAATGTAAAACTCACCGCTTGGGGTAAAAGATAATATGGCGAGTCAAAATAAACCAAGTCTTTCACCCACAAATAGCTCATAGCTATTAAATTCTTTTGTAAGTCATAAAATTATTTTAGATAAAAAACCTCTTTTTCCACTCACCCATTTAACAAAAGATTGATATTTAATATTAGTATTTCCTAAATTAATTTTTAAATGTCATTTAATACTGCTTTCAAAATACTCATATTAGATCCTACAATAAGTATTCAAAATTGATATTTAAATATAGCAATTGTTAAACATTTTCTAAAATAAATTCTTCTAATTCTTCTTTTGTATACTCTTTTGAACTATCAAGTTCAAAAGTTCCGCCATCATATGCTTTATACTCTGTATATTCTAACTCTCCATGTGAGTTAATAAATCCTACAATAAACTTATCATCTTTTTCTACATAAACATTTTCATACATAATTTAAACCATGTAAACTATTTTATCAAAAAAGGCTTGAGTTATTAAGATATTTTGGTTTATATCAAGGCGAATCGAATTTTTTGTGAGGGAGCTTACACGTAGTAAGTGAGTGAGTGAATAAAAAGTTTTATTCAACGCAGATAGAGAGCAAAAGAGCTTGATAAATCAAGCCTTTTATTCGTTCATTGACGCAAAAAACTCTTCATTATCCTTCGTCTTTTGCATCTTAGAGTACAAGAATTTCAACGCTTCTACTTCATCCATACTTGAAATGGCATTTCGCAAAATCCACGTTTTTTGTAAAATATCGGGGCTTAAGAGTAGCTCTTCTTTTCGTGTTCCTGATTTGACAATATCAAACGCGGGATAAACTCTTCTGTTAGCGGCATTTCGGCTTAGGACGACTTCACTGTTTCCTGTTCCTTTGAACTCTTCGAAAATGACTTCATCCATTTTTGAACCTGTTTCGATTAGAGCTGTTGAAATGATGGTCAAACTTCCACCCTCTTCTATGTTTCTTGCTGCTCCAAAAAATCGTTTGGGTTTGTGTAAGGCATTGGCATCAACCCCACCTGAAAGCACTTTTCCAGAACTTGGTGTTACGGTGTTGTATGCACGAGCAAGTCTTGTAATAGAGTCAAGTAAAATCACAACGTCTTTTTTCATTTCAACCAAACGCTTGGCTTTTTCAATCACGATTTCAGCGACTCGAACGTGATTGTGCGCAGGTAAATCAAAAGTTGAAGAGTAAACTTCTCCTTTTACACTTCGTTGCATATCCGTAACCTCTTCGGGTCGTTCATCGATTAACAGTACCATTAAATGTGTTTCGGGGTGGTTTCGTGAGATTCCGTGAGCTAACTCTTTGAGTAATTCGGTTTTACCTGTTTTAGGAGGAGCCACAATCAAACTTCGCTGACCTTTTCCCATGGGAGAAAACAGGTCTAAAATTCTTCCTGTCATTCGGGTGGCTTCGTATTCAAATTTAAATTTTTGGGTTGAGTAAAGAGGGGTTAAGTTGTCAAATAAAGGTCGGTTTTTGGATTCTTGGATAGGCAGATAATTGATGGCTTCTATTTTTAAAAGCGCATAATATTTCTCGCTGTCCTTGTTGGGCGGTCGCACCTGCCCTGTGACGATATCTCCCGTTCTTAGAGCAAATTTTTTAATTTGTGTGGCACTGACATACGAGTCGTTGGACGTATCTGAGAAGTTTCCATCCATGGCGCGTAAAAATCCAAATCCACCGTCTTTGATCTCTAAAATACCTGTGAATAAAATAAATCCACCTGCATCGATTTGTGATTTTAAAATTGAAAACATCAGCTCTTGTCGTTTGAGTTCTTGTGGGTTTTCTACATCAAGTTCTTTGGCAATTTTAAGAAGTTCTTCTAAAGGATATTCTCTGAGTTTTTCA
The DNA here is from genome assembly GCA_002382325.1 of Epsilonproteobacteria bacterium UBA4036. Classification (GTDB taxonomy): domain Bacteria; phylum Campylobacterota; class Campylobacteria; order Campylobacterales; family Arcobacteraceae; genus Marinarcus. Next base: position 31,948 of record DGAG01000016.1, on the reverse strand, counting down.
ATGGTGTATCCCTCAACAGGTATGTGTGTTCTTGCTTTATTTGTCTTACAACTTCCGTTAGATTTAGAAGATGCTTTTGTCTGTTTCGTTTGAGTTTTTGACTCTTCCATAAGTTTGTTTAACCTTTTTTAGATTTACTATAATCAAGTAGTTATTTGATGTAGTTAATTTGGAATTATTTGTGATTTTGTAATTTTAGTCTTTATTTTTAAATTTGTCAATTAAATCAATTTTCAGAAGAAGGTTTAAGATAAAAAATCCAAAAAAAAAGGTACCAATATTTGGTACCTTTATTCATTATAACAAAGATATTATAATTTACCTTCGTTTTTTGCTAAGTATTCAGCCACACCTTTTGTGTCTGCTTTCATACCTTCATCCCCTTTGTTCCATCCTGCAGGACAAACTTCACCGTGCTCATTGGTAAATAACATGGTATCAACCATTCTGATCATCTCATCGATGTTTCTTCCAAGTGGTAAGTCATTGATTACCGCGTGTCGTACTGTTCCATCTTTGTCAATTAAAAATGATCCTCTAAGTGCAACTGAATCTCCAAATAATACATCATAATCTTTTGAGATTTGTTTGCTTAAGTCTGCAACCAATGGATATTTAACTCGTCCTATACCACCATTTTCAACAGGAGTTTCTCTCCATGCAAAGTGTGAAAATTGTGAATCAACAGAAACACCAATAACACTTACTCCTCTTGAAGAGAACTCTTCAATTCTTTTTGAAAACGCAATAATTTCTGACGGACAAACAAATGTAAAGTCTAATGGGTAGAAAAACAGTACTGCACCTTTTTCACCAATGTTTTCATATAAATTAAAATCTTCTACAATTGAACCATCTGCAAGTACAGCTGTTGCTGTAAAATCTGGAGCTTTTTTCGTTACTAACATATTAAATTCCTCTTTCTTTTTTAAGTTTTGTGATTGAAATTGTACAATAATTACTTTAAAAAAACTAAACCTTATCGTATAAGTTTTTTAAATTAAGAAAATATTTATTTTAGGATAATTTTTATCCTTTGATGAAAATTGTGTAATATTTACCTACCTTATAACGATAATTTTATAGCCAAGAAATTTAAACAAAAATTTATTTTATCTGTGTTAAAGTTACCACTATTAATCTAAGGAGAAAATATGGCAGTAGTAATTACAGACATTTGTATTAGCTGTGATGCATGTTTAGACGAGTGTCCAACTGAAGCAATTGTAGATAATGATGAGAATCCAACAGGTGAAGATATTTACTATGTTTATGAAGATAAATGTGTAGAGTGTATTGGACACAATGACTCACCTGCATGTGCAGAAGCATGTCCTACTGAAGGATGTATTGTATGGGGTGAAAACCCAACTACTGAAGGTGCAGTTGCAGGTCAACCTTGCGTTGAAGACTAATCTTTAGTTTTTTATTTTGCACCTTTAAAAGGCAAGTAGTTTTTAGCTACTTGCCTTTTTTTATTTTTTTAGGTATAATCCGCGACTCAAAATTTAACTTAGGAAAATAAAGTATGGAACAAACATTATCAATCATCAAGCCTGATGCTGTTGCTAAAAACGTCGTAGGCAAAATCTTAGACAGATTCGAATCTGCTGGATTAAGAATTGCTGCGATGAAAAAAGTACAATTAAGCAAAGCTGATGCTGAAGCTTTTTACGCAGTTCATGCGGCAAGACCATTTTTTGGTGAATTAGTTGAGTTTATGATTTCTGGTCCTGTTGTAATTTCAGTTTTAGAAGGTGAAAATGCAATGACTAAAAACAGAGACTTAATGGGAGCAACTAACCCTAAAGAAGCTGCTGCTGGAACAATCAGAGCTGATTTTGCAGACTCTATTGATGCCAATGCAGTGCATGGTTCAGATTCATTAGAAAATGCAGCCAATGAAATCAAATTTTTCTTTTCAGACAGAGAAATTTGCTAATAACAATCTATGAAAATAGAGTTTAAAAAAATCCCTCAGACTCCAAAAGAGTTCCAAACTGAATTTAATTCAGTTAAGTTAGAGGGTAATTTTTGTAAAATGTCGCCATCTTTAGTCAAAATCGAAGCAGATTTTTGCGGAAGCGTTCCTATTGAGTGTTGCCGATGCGGAAAAAGCGAAGATTTAGAGCTTAATGAATCACTTGATTTTTTGTTAAGTGATGGCGTTTTCGATAAAGAATCGGATGAATTAGTTATTGAAATAGAAAATGGCATTATTGATTTTGATGAAATAATTCAAAATGAAATAGCTTCAATACAAAGTGAATATCACTTTTGTAAAGAGTGTGCAAATACTGATGAAGTATTTGAAAAAGAATTTTAAATAAGGAGAATAACATGGCAGTACCAAAAAGACGAGTGAGTCATACGCGAAGTGCAAAAAGAAGAACACACTATAAAATTACATTAAAAAAACCTGTAAAAGACAGTGATGGAACTTGGAAAATGCCTCATACGGTAAACCCAAATACTGGTGAATATAAAAGCTAATGGTAAAAATAGCCATTGATGCAATGGGTGGGGACTTTGGTCCTACACCTATTATGGAAGGCCTCGTTGCCGCTTTAAAACAAAACAACAATTTTACTGCTATCGCAGTTGGAAAAAAAGATGTTTTACTCCCATTAATCCCACGTTCACTTGATGACAGAATTGAAATCCTAGATACCCACGACGTTATATCCATGCACGACAGTGCAACCGATGCATTAAAACGAAAAGAAAGCACCATTTATAAAGCCATTGAATTGGTTAAAGATGGCGTTGCCGATGCCGTTGTTTCTGCAGGACATTCGGGTGCTTCGATGTCATTGGCGACATTAAGAATAGGACGAATTAAAGGGGTAAGCCGACCTGCTATTGCGACACTTATGCCAACAAGCGAAAACCAAAATACTTTGGTTCTTGATGTGGGTGCCAATGTGGATTGCGATGCCAAAAATCTGTTTGAATTTGCCATTATGGGACAAGTCTATGCCCAATATGTTTTGGAACTTGATGACCCAATTATGGGACTTCTTAGCAATGGCGAAGAAGAATCTAAAGGCAATGAAGCAACCAAAGAAGCCTATGAACTCATTACCAAAGCCAAACTTCCTAACTTTGCAGGAAATGTTGAAGGCAGTGATATTTTCAAAGGTACAGTCGATGTGGTTGTATGCGATGGATTTATTGGTAATATTTTGCTTAAAACCGCTGAAGGTGTTGCCGATACTATTGGTAAAATCTTAAAGAAAAATCTCAAACGATCATTGATCTCAATTGCAGGAGCAGTCCTCATGAGAAAAGTGTTCAAAAACTTAAAAGTGCGAGTTGATTATGCAGAATACGGTGGTGCGCCACTTTTAGGAGTAAAATCTCCCGTTATTATTGCACATGGAAAATCAAATCACAAAGCAATCAAAAATGCTATCTTTCAAGCCATTAGAGCTGCAAACTCTAATATGAATCAAAATATCGAAGAAAGATTACAACGTTACAAAACAAATTAATAAGGATTTTTTATGACTTATGCAGCTTTTAGATCAATTGGTGCGTATATTCCTCCTAAAGTTATGACCAATAAAGATTTTGAAAAAATCATTGACACAACGGATGAGTGGATTACAAAAAGAACAGGAATCAAAGAGAGACGAATCTCCGAAGAGAATGAAGCATCATCTGATTTAGGAGCAAAAGCTGCTGAAATTGCCATTCAAAGAGCTGGAATAAGTAAAGAAGAAGTGGATTTATTGATTTGTGCCACCGTAACACCTGATTATTTGTGTATGCCATCAACGGCGTGTTTGATTGCTTCAAAATTGGGTTTACCCAATCTTATGGCATTTGACATCAGCGCTGCTTGTACGGGGTTTGTCTATGCGTTAAGTATTGCTAAAGCCTTTATCGAATCAGGAATGAAAAAAAATGTTTTAATCGTTGGGGCAGAAACCTACACCTCTATTTTGGATTATACGGACAGAGGAACATGTTTTATTTTTGGTGATGGTGCTGGAGCTGCTGTTATAAGTGCAACAGATAATATCACGGAAGCCATTGTCGATGTCAATTGTTCAAGCGATGGCAACTACGATGATTTGATTAAAACGCCAGGGGGAGGAAGCAAACACCCTTGCTCACAAGAAGTTTTAGACAACAAAATGGCGTGTATCCAAATGAAAGGAAATGAAACCTTTAAACTGGCAGTAAAAACACTGACATCGGATGTTAAAGTGATGCTTGAAAAACATAAACTCAGCAATGAAAGCATTGACCATTTTATCCCTCATCAAGCCAACTTACGAATTATTAAAGCCGTAGGCGAAGCATTAGGATTAAGTGAAGAACAAACCGTAATTACTGTTGATAAATACGGCAACACTTCGGCAGCTTCTATTCCTATGGCAATGAATTATGCCTATGAACAAGGAAGAATCAAAGCAGGTGATACGGTTTTATTTGATGCTTTTGGAGCAGGACTTACTTGGGGAAGTGCATTGTTCCCATTTTCACCCAAAATTTAGTTCACTCTTTTAAATGAAAAGTTCATGGCAACGCCATGACTCTTCATCTTTTTTACTCTTGAATCAGTTTCTTATTTTTAGGATTGTTTTTAAACACATCAATCGATTTTTTCACCAACTCCTCTTTTTGTACAAAATTATCTGAAGTTGCAATGGAATTAATATATAAAATTGACTCCCCAATAATAATTTGAAACACTGCTAACAAAGGGATTTTAACTTGCGCTCCAAAATTTTCTTTTCCAAAACCTGCTTCAAAAGTTAAATAATCGTTATTTAATTCAATGGTTGAGTAGGTATAATTGGAAAGAACAAACAAAGAGAAAGTGGATAATTTATCTAAAATAGAAGTAGGCAGTGGTGGCTCAAATGAAATCCCTTTGACATTGGCAGTGACGGCAAACTCTTGATGGTTGTTCAATAAAAATTGAATCACTTCTTTGATTTGCTTTTTGCTTAATGTTCGGTATTCGTCGTTATTTATTATGGTATTAATCATTTATAACCTTTTTTTTATTATTAGTTATGTATTATAACTTATGAAACACATAACTTTACTTATACTTCTTTTATGCTCTACTCTTCTTTCTAAAGAGCTGGTTTTAACCCAAAAAGATCTCAAACGTATTGAACAATTGCCTCAAAGTCATTTTATTTTAAACCGTTTTGAAGCCTTTTATTTAATGCGACAAAAAGTTAAACCCCTCAATCTCATGCAAAAATTGGTTCATGTAAATCTTTTTTACAATCAAAGTCTACCCATCCATGATGAAAACAAATACAGTTCTGATGATTATTGGGCAACACGAAAAGAGTTTATCATCAAGGGCAAAGGCGACTGTGAAGATTATGCCATTGCCAAATATTTGACCCTTATTGAAGTAGGTATCCCAAAAGAAAACCTCTACTTAGCCATTGTGCAAGTTAAAGAACATACCACGTATCATATGGTATTGCTTTATCATGAGGTCTCCTCTGACACATTGTATGTGTTAGACAATTTGAGTTTTCGGGTATTGCCTTTGCACAAAAGAGTGGACTTGATTCCATTGGTTGCTTTTAATGAGTTTGAATCGCGTGAACTCAAAGCTCAAACCTTGGGAAAAGTGGTCAAAATTGATTGGGGTAAAATCGATAAATGGAAAGAGTTATTGACGCGTATTTACTCTAAAAATGAGTAGTGTTCTAAGATATTCATACCAACCATTGCATTAAGCAGGGCAATTTTTTGGGCATTTTTAAGCATATCCACACTGATATTTGTTTGGATTAACTCTTTATTATCCAACAATCTTTCTTGAGTAGTTCCTCGAAGTAGTGGCATCTTTGTGGTCAACCAATTGCTGCCATCAAAAATAGCAATATTGGCAATAGAGGTGTCCGTCACCCAACCATTTTTGACAATAATAATTTCATCGGCACTCTCTTTTTGGGCATACAATTTATTGATGTGTTCCCTGTTCATGCTTTTGTATTTGTATTCAATGGTATCGTCTTCAACGATTTTAAATGTACGAATCAACCGTTTGACATAGGGTTCATATATCACATCCAAAACCCCGTATTTGTCGTACAACACTTTGCATTTCAAAAAATCATCGCTGATGGGTAAAATGTATTCATGTAAATTAATATTAATCATAATGGTTCGAGCAATTCGTTGATTGTGGTACTCTAAATTATACGCTATTCCATCATCGCATTTGATGGTTTCGAAAAATATTTCATTGTTTCGCATGACACACCTTTGAATATTTTTTTAATTATAGTGTAATAATTAACTCGGGATATATATTTTATCAATTAATTCTTGATATTCACTAAAACAGTCTGAATCACAGGTAATTCCACCCCCACTTTTATAAAAATATCGATTGTTTTTGCTTTTTTCAATAAATCGAATCATCACCGCACTGTTAAGATTTTTGCCATCATATACACCAAAAATACCCGTATAAAAACCTCGATTATATTTCTCAATCCCTTTTAATATCTCCACTGTTTTTTTCTTAGGTGTTCCTGTAATTGACCCAGCCGGTAAGAGTTTGATGATAATATCACCCACCATTTCATGCCAATTTTTAGGCAGTGTTCCTGCAATTTTGGAGCTGACTTGCAGTAATGTTTTGTTCCCTGCTTGTAAAGATTCTACGTATCGAAATTTCTTTACACGCACTTTTTTTGCCACAATGGATAAATCATTACGCAATAAATCAACAACCATAATATGTTCGGCTTTCTCTTTTTCATTGTTTAAAATCAGCTGCTTGGCATTTTTGATTTTGGCATCAATGGTTCCTTTCATAGGAAAGGTAAAAATGGTATTATTTTTAATTTGAACAAATTGTTCAGGAGAAAAACAGACAAATTGGTCTTTGTATTGCAGTTTAAATTTACTGGCTGCTTTATCATAAATTTCATCCAGACTCAATGCTGTTTCTATACGCGTTTTTGCAGTTAAGTTCAATAAATAACTGTTACCTGCACGGATTTGTTCTTGAAGCACTTGAAACTTTTTTTGGTACGTCTTAAAAGCAATAGGATATTTTTTCAATACCAAATTTTGGTTTGAGGAGTTGACTTTTTTATTGATTTCATATTTAATAAACGGGGGTAATTTTTTTAAAGGACAGACAACACTTTGTGTTAAATCGTATGAAATCATAAAAAAAAATGGCTCTTTTAAAGAGCCATAATAGTTGAGCTTTTCTTGAAATGTTTGGTTCAAAACTATCCCAATAGTTTTTTCAAAATCGCCATTCGAACTGCCACGCCATTGCTGACTTGTTGTAATACTTTACATCGAGGATCTTTTAACATGGCATCACTGATGTCAACATTTCGATTAACAGGACCTGGGTGCAATAATAAAATATCACGATCACCCAACGTCTCTTCAGTGATACAATAATCTTTGGCATACTCATTGAGCGATTCAAAATAGACTTCATTGTGTCGTTCAAGTTGTGTTCGTAAACTCATTATAACATCCACCTCATCAATGATTTCACTGATGTGTGTGTACTGTTTAAACCCATCGGCATCGTCGTATTTGAAACAATCGGGTGCAACAAATACCACTTCCATACCAAAACGAGGAAGCAATCGTCGATTTGAACCTGCAACTCGTGATGATTTAACATCTCCTACGATTGCAACTTTTTTCCCTTGGGCATCCCAATTAAAATGCTCTAATATGGTAAACAAATCCAATAAGGCTTGTGTTGGATGAGCATGCGTTCCATCTCCTGCATTAATAATGGGGCAAGTGACATGGTCAACTAAACTTCCGGGCAATCCACACTCACTGTGTCGAATGGTTAAGGCATCGGGTTTCATGGCTTCAATATTGGCAATGGTATCAAAAATGGTTTCCCCTTTGCTTCTTGAACTTTGTCCGACATCCAAAGAAATCACTTGCGCACCCAAACGTTTTGCTGCAATTTCAAAGGCACTTCGTGTTCGTGTCGAATTTTCAAAAAACAAATTCACCACAATTTTACCTTGTAAAAAAAGATTTGATTTTAAATCTTTGAACATTTTAGCATCTTCAAAAAGGTCGATAATTTCCTCTTTTGAGAAATCAGAAGTCGTAATTAAGTGTTGCATGTTTACCCTTATTTTTGATTTTTATTCTAGCCAAAATCTTATTAAAAAAAATTTATAAAAAGACTCTTTTTAACTCATATTGGGGTTAAGTTTGAGTAAGACCAAATCCGCCAACATATTTCCAAGAAGGGTTAAAAACGCACCAATTATCAAGATACCCATAATGACTGGATAATCATGACTTAATGCACTTTGATAAAAAAGTAGCCCCATCCCATCAATGGAAAAAATCGACTCCAAAATAACACTTCCACCAATGATTCCGGGCAAAGACAGACCCAAAAGCGTAATAACAGGCGGATATAAATTGGGCAAAATATAGTAACGCAAAATCTGTTTTTGACTCAAGCCTCGTGCTTTGGCAAAAAAGATATAATCGCTTTTTAAAATCTCAATGGTAAGTGAACGAATATACAAAGTTAAACTTCCAATGCCCCCAAAGGTAATAATACCAATGGGCAAAATCAAATGCCATGCCACATCCAAATAGTATTCAACACCTGTGGCATTGGAAACGGAGTGCAACCCTGCAATAGGTAACCACTCTAACTGAATGGAAAAAATCAACACCAATAACAGTGCCAAATAAAATGAAGGCATGGAAAAACTCAACAAGGAAAGCTGACTGGCAAATTTGTCAAACCACTTGTTTTTGTGCAATGCCGATTTAATGCCCAAATACAGCGACAACACAAAGACTAAAACCATACTGATACTATTAATCGTTAACGTAATGGGAATACGATTCAAAATCTCTGTTTTAACCATCTGTCCACTGGCAAACGAAATGCCAAAATCAAGATGCAGCATCGCCCAAATCCAAGAAAAATATTGTACATACAAGGGCTTATCTAAGCCATAAATTGCTTTTAAATGGTCAATAGATTCTTGAGTGATATTGGGATTTAACTCACCGCTTGCAAAAAAAGAGTTGGGAGCTAAATTAATGGCAATAAATGAAATAAGGCTAATAATAAATAGCATAATGATAAGGTATAATACTTTTTTGATAAACAATTTCATAAAAAAGATTATACACAACATAGGTTTAAAATGATAGGCATAGATATTGTAAGTATTCAAAGAATTGAAAAACTCATGGAGAAATTTCCACAAAAAGCGTTGGAGAGATTTTTAAATGAAGAAGAAATTCAACTGGTCAAATCGGCTCAAACGGCAGCTGGATTTTGGGCAGCCAAAGAAGCTGCCAGCAAAGCATTGGGATGTGGCATTGGGAAAACATGTGGTTTTCATGATATTATCATCTCCAAAACCAAAAAAAATGCCCCTAAAATCAAACTGGCAAAAAAACTCAAAAAAAAGTTTAACATAAAAAAAATCAGTGTGAGTATTACGCATGATGGTGGGTTTGCGGTTGCGGCGGTTATTTTGAGTAAGAAGTGAGAGGTGAGAAGTAAGTGGTGAATTTTCTACTTACTTCTCACTACTTACTACTCACTCTTACAAGGTATCTTTCTAAAATAATTTTAGCAGCAATGGAGTCAATTCTACCATCTCGCTTATGTTTGATTTCCCCTTTGATTAGCTCTTCAGCTTCTATGGAACTTAAGTTCTCTTCTTGAAATTCGTAAGGGATTTTTAACTGTAATAAATTGATAAAATGTTTGATTCGATTTTGGGTATCTTCGCTTGAACTAGGAAAACCCACAATCAGTTTATCAATTTCCCACTCTTTTAAAAAAGTGTTCACATCATGGGCAGCTTGGTTTCTATTTTTTCGTAAAATGGCGGGTTGTGGGGTGACGATTTTTTCGTGCAAACACAGTGCCACACCAATACGTTTTAGCCCCACATCAATTGAAGCTAACCTTTCAACCATTGACAATTAACTCATTGGCAAGTTCAAAGTTATTCGCTGTCATTAAATGAATTTTAGGATGAAATTCTTTAATCTCGCTAAAAAGTTTATGATTTAACTCTAAGCCCACTTTTCTCTCTTCCTCTTCACTTTTTGCATTGGCTTTTTCTAACGCATCAATCCAGTATTGTGGTACATGAATCCCTGGCACTTGGGCAGATAAAAAAAGAGCCGTTCGCAATTTTACAATAGGAAAAATACCAAAAATCAGTTGAGCTTCTTGTTTGTGAGAACTGACTTCATTTTTGGCATTTTCAAAACTCTCTAAAAGCATTTTGGCATTTTCAAGGTCATAAACTGGTTGAGAAATTAATCCCAACGCCCCCTCTTGAATCTTTTTGTGCATTTTTCTCTCTAAGGATTTGAAACTTTTTGCATACGAGTTGGTCACAGCAAAAGGGTAAATCTCTTTGGGTTGGATTTTAAACGGACGTCCCGCTAAGTCCATGCCGTGATTAAACGATTTCATCATTTTTAATAATAGTGTTGAGTTGCTTTCAAATACCCCTTTACTGTTGGGTTGGTCACTCATTTTAGCAGGATCCCCCGTAAGGGCTAAAATCGCACGTATGTCAAAATCATTGGCACCCAGCAAATCCGATTGCAGAGCAATTTTATTTTTGTCTCGCATGGTCATGGTCGTAATAACGGGTTTATTAAACGCTGTTTGTAATCGTAAGGCAGCAAACAGTGAACTGTATTTAAGTTTGGCTAAGGGATTATCTGTTGCAGAAAAACCATCCACTTTGTCATCCAAATTCAACGCTTTGATTTTGGCAACAATTGTATCCATCGAAGGTTCGTGTTGAGGGGTGGTTTCAAGTGTTAAAAAATTACCCGATTTTAATTTGCTTATGAGTGCATCAAACATTAAAAAAGATTCCTTAAAGTATTTTGGCTATAATTATAGCCTTTAAATATTTAACATAGGATTTATAATGAAATTAGCCGTGTTCGATTTTGATTCAACCTTAATGGATGGAGAAACAATTGACTTTTTAGCACAAGAGCTTGGTATCAAAGAAAAAGTTGCCAAAATTACCGAAGAAGCGATGTCAGGACGACTGGATTTTTTCGAGAGTTTAACCACACGAGTGGGACTTTTACAAGGCTTGTCTTACCAAAGAGCGGTTGATATTTGTGCGTCATTACCTCCTATGCCAGGGGCAGAAGAGACCATCAAAGCCCTTCAAAACAAAGGCTACAAAGTGGTTTGTTTTTCAGGTGGATTTCGAATTGGAACAACACCTTTTAAAGAAAAATATGGTCTTGATGCAGAGTTTTCAAATACCTTGCACCACAAAGATGGGCTTCTTACAGGGCTTATTGGTGGAGAGATGATGTTTGGCTTTTCAAAAGGAGATATGCTTCAAAGAATACAAACGGTTATGGGCATTACTTCAAAGCAGACCCTTGTAGCAGGTGATGGAGCCAATGACGTTTCTATGTTTAAATATGCCGATAAAAGAGTCGCTTTTTGTGCGCACGATATTTTAAAAAAAGAGGCAAATATCATTATAGACACAAAAGACTTAACACAAATTTTAGCTAAAATCGAGGAATAAACAATGGCTTTAAAAGACGAAATAAACTTTTCACTTTGGTGTGATTTTATTGAGAGAGATTTTTTAGAAAATCAATTCAAAGAACTCATCCAAAATGAGATCATACACGGAGCTACAAGTAATCCAGCGATTTTCGAATCAGCGATTTCAAATTCAGTGGCTTACCGTCAACAGCTTGATATGCTTCAAGCTAATGACCAAAAAAAGATTTACGAAGAGTTGGCAATTACTGACATCAAACGAGCTTCTGAAATTTTATACCCACTTTATGAAAACAATCCCAATGATGGTTTTATCTCATTAGAAGTTGACCCTTTATTATGCGATGATGAGGAAGGAACTATTGCAGAAGGGATTCGATTGTACAATACCATTGGCAATGAAAATGTTATGATAAAAGTCCCTGCCACACAAGCGGGATACGGTGCGATGAAAGCATTAACCACACAAGGCATCAATGTCAATGCCACTTTGATTTTTTCACCCCAACAAGCCATAGAGTGTGCAAAAGCGTTAAATGAAGGTATTAAAGCCAGTAACAAAGGGGTTAAAGCGGTTATTTCTGTTTTTGTAAGCCGTTTTGATAAAATGTGTGATGCTTTGTTTGAAAGTAAACATCTTCCAACTTCTCATTTGGGTATTCTTAATGCCACAAAATGTTATCACGAAATTAACCTCTTTAAAAATAAAAACATTCGAACACTTTTTGCATCAACTGCAACCAAATCGGCTCATTTGGATCCCAGTTATTATGTGGATAATCTCATTTTCCCTAATGCCATTAATACAGCTCCTTTATTGACCATTGAGCATTGGGTTAAAGAGGGTTCTAAAACAAAAAGCCAGATTAAAACACTGGATGAATGCAATGAATTTTTTGAACTTCTGGCATTAAAAAACATTGATATGAACCGAATTTACGACGATTTATTACAAGAAGGACTGGATTCATTTAAAGAGTCATTTAAGGATTTACTCTCTAAATTGGTGGCATAAACAATGTAAAGGATACCAATGCAGTGTTACTCATTTATATACCAAAATAAAAAAACATTAGAAGAGTTCATATATGCCCATCATATATCAACTCATCAAGAGATATTGATTCAAGTTTTTACGGGAATAATTGACTACACTTACATTGATACCTTACGCCAAGAGCTCCTTTACTTTCTGCCTCATGCCAAAATCATTGGTTCAACCACTTCAGGAGAGATTTCACCCAAAGAGATCACTTCACAAAAGAGTGTAATCACCTTTTGTCTTTTTGAAAACACCTCTATACAAACCAATATAATCACTCACGAAGAAAACAGTTTTACCTTGGGCTCAACCCTTATGCAATCCATTGAAAACAGAAACAATATTGATGAATTTAAACTGCTTATTACCTTTACTGATGGCTTACACACCAATGCAGAAGAGTATTTAAAAGGCTTAACTTCAATCCATCCTACTGTGATTGTTGCAGGAGGAATGGCAGGAGACAACGCTTCATTTAAAAACACCTATATTTTTAATGAACACACCATTTCCAACAAAGGTGCTGTAGGGGCAGCTTTGTTCAATAAAAATCTCAATATTTTTACTGACTATAACTTTTCTTGGCAATGTTTAGGGAAAAGCCATACGGTTGAACACTCCCATAAAAACCGTGTTTACAGCATTGATGGCAAATCCGCCGTTGATTTTTATGCGTACTATTTGGGTGAAGAAATCGCCTCTATGTTGCCCAATATTGGTGTTGAATTTCCTTTAGTGATTCAAAAAGATGGATTAAACATCGCACGGGCCGTTTTAAACAAATATGACGATGGCAGTTTGGGATTTGCAGGCAATGTCCCTCAAGGCAGCCAAGTCAAATTTGGATACGGCGATATTCAAATGATTTTGCATCAAGGGTTACTTCAAGCTAAAAACTTAGCACAACATCCACTTGAAGCCATTTTTGTCTATTCTTGCATGGCACGAAAATCGTTACTCAAAAAAGAGATTACAACCGAAATAAAACCGCTTCAAGCCTTGGCTTGTACCAGTGGTTTTTTTACCTATGGAGAGTTTTTTTACAGTCAAAACAGTACACGATTGATGAATCAAACCATGACTATTTTAGCCATAAGTGAAAGTCATACACCAAGTCAAATTGCCACACAAAATACCTTAGAGGTCAAATTTAAAGAGGAGAAACATCCCGATTTTTACCGTACAAAAGCATTGTCACAACTTATCAGTAAAACCACTTATGAACTTGAACAACTCAACGAAACTTTAGAGCAACGAGTTCAAAAAGAGGTTCAAAAGAGTTTGGAAAAAGATGAGATTTTATTTGCCAATGCCAGACACGCCCAAATGGGAGAGATTTTAGACATGATTGTTCATCAATGGCGTCAACCTTTAAATGTCTTTTCTGCGGGGGTAAGTTCTTTGCAAGTGTACAATACCATGGGGTTATTGACCAGTGATGTGTTTGAAAAAACAACCGAACAAATTTTAAACAATGTTGAGTTTTTAAACAATACCATCAAAGACTTTAGAAGTTTTTTTAAAGATTCTCAACTCAAAGAGCATATTCGTATGGAGTGTGTTGTTGATAAATCTTTGGTGCTTCTTGAATCTTTAATTAAGAAATTTGGGGTCAAACTTATTAAAGAAATCACCTTTGACAAAGAGCTTTATATTTGTACGAGTGAATTAATTCAAGTGATATTAAATATCTTTAAAAACTCCATTGATGCCATTGAAGAAAACAATATTCGATTTCCCGAAATTTATTTAAGAATTTATGAACATAATGCTTCTTGCATCATTGAAATTGCTGATAATGCAGGAGGTATCCCTCTTGATGTCTTACCCAAAATTTTTGACAAACGCTTTACAACCAAAGGAGAAACTCATGGCACTGGCATTGGGCTTGATATGAGTAAAACCATTATTGAAACCCATTTTAAAGGGAACATTGTCGGTAAAAACAATGAACAAGGTGCCACCTTTATAATTACAATTCCATTACAAACTACCTTAGAATAATTAAACAATCTTAAGTAACATTTGGTTAGAATCGCTTAAAAAATTTATAAAGGTCATTTTATGAACAATTGGAATCCAAGCAGCTGGAGAAATTTTCCAATCAAACAACAACCCACTTATACCGATATTGAAAAATTACACAAAGTTGAAAATGAATTAAAAAGCTATCCTCCTTTGATTTTTGCAGGAGAGGCGTTAAATTTAAAAAAAGATTTGGCCAAAGTCGTAAGAGGCGATGCCTTTTTACTGCAAGGCGGAGATTGTGCAGAGAGTTTTGCCGCATTTAATGCCAACAACATCAAAGATTTGTTTAAAGTCATGATGCAAATGGCGGTTATTTTAACGTTTTCAGGCGGATGCCCTGTGGTTAAAGTCGGACGAGTTGCCGGACAATTTGCCAAACCTCGAAGTGCCGATTTTGAAGAGATTAACGGTGTTTCTTTTCCTTCTTACCGAGGTGATATTATCAATGACATTGACTTTGATGAGAAAGCAAGAAACCCAAAAGCCAAAAAACTGTTAAAAGCGTACAACCAAAGTGCTTCCACACTCAACCTTTTACGAGCTTTTTCACGAGGTGGAATGGCAGATTTAAATCAACTGCACTTATGGAATTTGGATTTTGTTAAAGACAATGCCTTAGGGGTAAAATATGAAGAGATGGCAAATCAAATTTCACAAACGTTACAGTTTATGAAAGCGTGTGGCATCACCAGTGAAAATACGCCACAAATCAGTCAAACCACTCTTTATACCTCACATGAAGCGTTGTTACTTAACTATGAAGAAGCCTTAACAAGACGAGACTCTATTACAGGAGATTGGTTTGATTGCAGTGCCCATATGCTTTGGATTGGTGATCGAACGCGAGAACTTGATGGGGCGCATATTGAGTATTTTAGAGGCATTAAAAACCCTATTGGGTGTAAAGTTGGTCCTTCAATGAAAGAAGATGAACTGATCAAACTTATTGATGCCCTTAACCCTTTAAATGAAGCCGGACGATTAAACTTAATTGTACGAATGGGAGCGTCTAAAGTAGGCGATATTTTTCCTAATTTACTCAAAAAAGTCAAAGCCGAAGGAAGAAATGTTTTATGGTCATGTGACCCAATGCATGGAAACACCATAAAAGCAGATAACGGGTATAAAACACGAGATTTTGATGCCATTTTAAGTGAAGTCAAACAGTTTTTCCAAATTCACAAAAGTGAAGGAACTTACGCAGGGGGAATTCATTTGGAAATGACCGGACAAAATGTAACAGAGTGTACGGGTTCTTGTTCATCAGCAGTGACGCAAGAGAGTCTCTCAAGCCGATACCACACCCAATGTGACCCAAGACTCAATGCGGATCAAGCTTTAGAATTGGCGTTTATGATTGCAGATACGTTAAAAGAAGCCCGAGCCAATCAGTAAATAAAAAACCCGAAATACCTTTGGGGTTCTTCAATACTTAACAAGAACACTTTTATAAAAAAGTGTTCTTGTAAACTTCTTCATCCCACGCCACAACCAACGTATTTTTAAATTCAATTACAGGACGTTTAAAGAGCATGGGTTCTTTACATAACCACTCAAATTTGCCTTGATCATCAAGATTTAACTCTTTTAGACCTAAGTTTTTATATTTCGTTCCTTTGTTATTGAACAAAATATTGATGTCTGATTTTTTAATCCAAGAAGCAATTTTTTCTTGGGTTAGTGTCTCTTTTTTAAAATCAAAAAACTCTACATCGATGTTATTATCTTTAAAAAATTTCAATGCATTTCTGACACTTCCGCATGTTTTGATTCCGTATACTGTTATCATGGCTTACTCAATAATTTTAGGAACCACAAAAAAGCCCTCTTCACTTTGAGGGGCATGTTCTATGATATGATTGGACATTTCTAAATCTTGAACGGCAACATCTTCTCTTAGTGGTGTTCCCCCTTCAACAGTTGTAAACGTGGCTTCAATGTGGCTGACATCAATTTCATTCAGATTTTCAACAAAATTGATAATATCACCCAACTCTTGTTTTAAGCTCTCTTTTTTATTTTCATCAATCTCTAAACTTGACAACTTTGCCAGTTTTTCAATGGTTTTATCATCAACGGTCATTTTTTTCCTTCTATTTTTATGAATTTATTGTATCAAAAGTGAGGTTTACTCCTCTTTAACTGCTCTTTTGGCATAAAACTCTTTTTTAAATGCCACCCAGTTTTGATTCAATATCGCTTCTCTTGCTTGTTTCATCAAATCCAAATAGTAATAAATATTATGAATAGACGCCAGTCTAAAATAGGTGATTTCACCTGCTCTTAACAAATGATTTAAATAGGCTCTTGAAAAGTTTTGACACGTATAACATCCGCAACTTTCATCAATAGGTAAAGCATCTTCTTTGTAACACGCTTTTCGTATATTTAATCGTCCAAAAGAAGTAAAAAGTGTACCATTTCGGGCATTTCGTGTGGGCATAACACAATCAAACATATCCACACCCCGTTCAACGTTTTCGATTAAATCTTCAGGCGTTCCAACCCCCATAAGATAGCGAGGTTTATCTTTGGGCATAAATTGGGTTGTCCACGCTACGGTATCGTACATATCTTGATTGGCTTCACCCACACTTAAGCCCCCAATAGCAAACCCATCGTAATCACTTAACGCACAAAGTTGTTCGGCACTTTGTTGTCGAAACTCTTTATCAATGCCTCCTTGAATGATGGCAAAAATATTTTGATTGACCCCAATGCCTTTTGCTTGTTGTTCTTTATGATAGGTGATGGCTTCTTTTGCCCAAGCCGTGGTTCGCTCAATAGAGAGTTTAATCCGTTCTTTGGTATTGGGCAATGCCACTAAATCATCTAAAATCATCATGATATCACTGCCTAAATCGTATTGAGTATCCAATACACTTTGAGGCGTAAAGTAGTGACGACTCCCATCAATATGGGATTTAAACATGATACCCTTTTCATCGGGCTTGGAATTATCACTCAAAGAAAACGCTTGAAAACCTCCTGAATCCGTTAAAAAAGAGTGGGGAAATTTTGAAAAGCCATGAAGTCCACCAAATTTTTTAACCAGCTTGCTTCCGGGTCGTAAATACAAATGATACGTATTGCCCAAAATAATTTTTGCCCCTAAACTTAACATATCATTGGCATCAAGCGCTTTAACGGTTCCTTGCGTACCTACGGGCATAAATACAGGTGTTTGTATGGTACTGTGAGCTGTTTTAATCGTACAAGCTCGTGCATTTTGTTGTGTTGCATCAATGGTAAATTGCATTAAACTGTTTGTCCTTGTGTTATCTAAAACGCCATTGTACCAAAAACTATTTGTGTACTAATTGAGTTATGATGTTTTTTAGCTATAATATCGTCCATGAAAAAAATATTAATTATCTTAGATGGTATTGTTGCCAAAAAACTGTTGCACCGTATTGTTGAATCCAACACAGGTGAAAATTATTATGATGTGGTCTATATTAATGACCAAATTATGACGACAAAAAAACCATCCAATTTTACTTTTTACAAATTTGACCCCACCTCTTTTTCAAAACTTTCGATGATTTTGGATAAAGATGTTCATACCGTTGCCTTAATTGCATTAAACTCAAAAGACGATATGCTCAATGTTATTGAAAATATCAAACGAAAAAAAGCCAATATGCAAATCAATATTTTGGATTATTGGGGAATTGAGTTAAAAGACCCGTATGTTAATATTTATAAAGGGATTGATGTTTTAGCCAATGGTATGGTTGAACGACTGCCCAATATTCCCGTTGTTGCTCAAAATATTGGGTTACGACAAGGTGAAATTATGGAGATTCGAATTCCTTTTGGAAGTTCGTATGCCTATCGATACATTGGCTCTATTGAGCAAGTGGATTGGAAAATTTTTGGTTTGTATCGAAATGACCGACTTATCAGCGTTAAACCCTCACTGATTTTAAAGCCCAATGATGTCATTTTAATCATTGGGAAACCCAAAGTTTTAATGCAAGTGTATAATGCCATGTCCAAAAATGAAGGGCAATTTCCCATGCCATTTGGACACAATATCTATTTGTATTTGGATTTATATTCACAAAAAGAGTATGAAGTCATTAAAGCGGTCAAAGAGGCAAAGTTTTTAAATGAAAAACTCAAAAACCGCAAACTCATTGTAAAAGTAACTCGACCTTCCAATGTGGGTATTATGAATATGATTAAAGCTGAACTGGTTGGTTTTGATTCCATTATTTTGGAAATTGATTATCATAATATGGGATTTAAAGAGATTATTGCTAAAGATGTCAAACGCTTTGATGTGGGACTTTTTATGCTCTCGTATGAACTGTTTGCCAATAAGCTTGAAATCAAAGAAATCATCAATTTACGAATCCCCATTTTAAAAATGGGGCTTAAAAAAGTAGAGAAGATTCAAGAAACGGTAGTTGTCTTAGACGATAAAAAATCGTATGAACAAATTTCACCTATTGTGTTTGACATTTCAAGTCAATTAAAAACCAAAACCAAAATTTACAACCTTGACCCACTTGGCGTTGAGAACAAAACCGATATTTTAGACCATTTTGAAAATTTGGCAAAAATCTTTAATCAAAAGATTCAGCTCATCAGCGATGAAAAAAACCCCATTCGTGTTTTAAAAGAGCAAAGCGATATTTTACAAATTATGCCCTTGAAACAATCCATGTTTAAGAAACGATATTTTTATGAGTTTTTTTACACCAATTCCGATTTAATCGCTTTTGATTCAAATCGTTTTAACCAACTGCTCATTCCTGTAGTTGAAGAATAACAGCCCTATTTTAAAGGAAATCCATGAATTTTGAAGCCTATCCATTTGAAAAACTAAATGAATTGTTAAAAGATATTACTCCCAACAATCAATACCCATTGAGTTCATTAACCATTGGTGAACCTCAATTTGACACCCCATTGTTTATCCAACAAAGTTTGCAAAACAACAGCTCATTGTTGAATAAATACCCCAAAACTGCAGGTGAAGAGTACTTAAAAGAGTCAATGCTAAACTTTGTACAAACACGTTTTAATGTCACACTTAACGCTTCACAACTCATACCTACATTTGGCACACGAGAAGTTTTGTTTAACTTTCCTCAATTTTATTTGTTTGATAAACCCAATCCTACCATGGCGTTTACGAATCCTTTTTACCAAATTTATGAGGGAGCTGCTATTGCTTCAAGAGCCAATGTGATTCATATTAATTTAACTAAAGCCAACCATTTTCAAGCCCTGTTAAGCGATGAAGAACTTAAAAAATGTGATTTGGTTATATTAAACTATCCCAACAACCCCACCTCAGCTGTCATGGAACTTGAAGCCTTAACTTCATGGGTCAAAAAAGCCTTAGAGTTTGATTTTGTTTTAATCAACGATGAATGCTACAGTGAAATCTTTTTTGATGAAACCAAAAAACCTCACACTCTACTCGAAGCTTCCATTCAAGCGGGAAATCCTGATTTTAAAAATGTTTTGGTCTTAAACTCCATTTCAAAACGAAGCAGTGCCCCAGGATTGAGAAGTGGCTTTATTGCAGGTGATGAGAGCATTTTAAAAGAGTATTTAAACTATCGAACCTATGTGGGATGTGCTTCTCCTGTGCCGTTACAAAAAGCGAGTGCCGATGCGTGGAACGATGAAGAACACGTTAAGGCGTTTCGAAACACTTACAAAGAGAATTTTGAACTTGCCAAAGCAATTTTAGGCATAGAGATTCCTGATGCCACTTTTTACATTTGGCTTGAAGTGGAAGATGAACTTGAATTTACTCAAAAACTTTATCAAGAAAAAAACATCAAAGTTCTGCCGGGAAGTTTTTTAGGACGACATGGTCAAGGCAAAGGGTATGTACGTATTGCCTTAGTTGAAAATGCTACCAAAACCAAAGAAGTATTAACACGACTTAAGGAGTTTATCAATGGATAAAGCCGAACTGCACGAAGCCAGAACCAATCCAGAATTTCTAAACTATTTAGAACAAACAAGGTTAGATGCCATCCAAACTGAAAATATTTCAGCGTTGTATGAAGTGCTTGATTCCATGTTAATTTTGGATTTGGATGAAGAAAAAATCAATGCCATTTATGAAACCATTTTAAAAATTGCATTTGAAAAAATTGAAGCCATTGTCAACAGTGGAAAAAAATTACAACTTAAAAACGATGAGTTGCTTTATGTGCGTTCATTTTACGAACATGCCATTGAAAAATGGAGTTATAACGATTTTAACGGTGCCAAAGAGTTTCTGTTTTTACTCATACATATTATTGAAGATGAAAAACTCATCGATGCCTTTAAAGTTCATTTAATTGCGTGTTCCAAAGAGATTGATTTGGACAGTTTTTATGATAATTGTGTGGATACCCATGTTATGGATGTGGTTGAACAATACGGTTATTTTATCATCAACTTTACGTTTGATGTGAATACTTATATTCACGATAACCTCGCAACACTACAAAACGAATTTAACAACTTAAAACATTTATTGGACTGACATATGAAAATACACTTTATTGGTATAGGTGGCATTGGTTTATCCGCACTGGCACGAATTTTAAAACACGATGGACACACCGTAAGTGGTTCAGATATTAAAGAGACTCCCTTAACACAAGCACTAAAAAAAGAGGGAATTTGTGTTACGATACCTCATCATGAAAGTGCCATTACCCATCAAGATATTGTGATTTACTCTGCTGCTGTTAAGCAATGCAATGTCGAAATTATAGAAGCTGCCAAACACAACATTGAAACCCTTTCACGAAAAGAAGCTTTACGTATTGTTTTATCAGATAAAAAAAACTATTGTGTGGCGGGTGCGCACGGGAAAAGTACGACAACAGCGATTTTGGCTTCTATTTTACAAAGTTCTGCCCTCATTGGTGCCATTTCCAAAGAGTTTGATTCAAATTTCCGATACGTCAACAATCTTGTTGCGTTTGAAGCCGATGAGAGCGATGGAAGTTTTTTACTCTCAAACCCTTATTGTGCCATTGTAACCAATGCAGAACCTGAACATATGGAGTATTACCAACACGATTTAAAACGTTTTTATAATGCCTATGGGCAATTTTTACAGATGGCAAAAGTGCGTGTTATTAATGCTGAAGATGAATTTTTAGCTTCATTACATGATTTAGATGCCATTCGATTATACCCCTCAAAAGACATTAAAGAGATTGCCTTTACCCTTAAAAACGGTGAACCCTATACCTCATTTGAACTTAAAGATTTAGGTCATTTTGAAGTATGGGGCTTTGGGCATCACATCGCTTTAGATGCTTCATTGGCAATTTTAGCCGCACTTCACGAAATAGGTTTAGATGATATCAAAGCCAATTTAGCAAAATATAAAGGCATTAAAAAACGATTTGATATTGTACAAAAAACCAATGGCTTGGTTGTTATAGATGATTATGCCCATCATCCTACGGAAATTCGAGCGACCATTAAATCGGTCAGTTTATACAGCAATTTAAAAAATATGAATAAAACCGTGGTCATTTGGCAACCGCACAAATATTCCCGAACCATTGATAATTTAGCTGAATTTAAAGAGTGCTTCAAAGGGTGTGATGAATTAATTATATTACCTGTTTACAGTGCAGGAGAGAGTGAAATTGCCATTAATTTTCAACAAGAGTTTGAAAAATATAACCCCATTTTTGCTCAAAAAATCGTCTCAACAGCAGGAAAAATTGAAATCATTGATGCAAACAATTGTGTACTTAAAAGCTACACACATGGTTTAATTGTGGGTGTTGGAGCAGGAGATATTACGTATCAATTAAGACCTTAAGCGATTTTGTAATACCATATAACTGCAAACGATAATTTAGCGTTAAGGAAATACCTTGAGAATATTAGTTAAAGAGTTTATTAAAAAAGAGTCTTCTTCTGGAATCATTCTTATTTTTATCACTCTTTTGGCTCTTTTTTTACGTAATTCTCCTTTTTCTGTCTATTATGTCAATATTCTACAAGTACCCATTCAAGTCAGTATTGGTGAACTGTTAGAACTTAAAAAGCCCCTACTTTTGTGGATCAATGATGGACTTATGGCACTGTTCTTTTTGCTTATTGGTTTAGAGATTAAACGGGAGTTACTCGGTGGTCATCTCTCCTCTTTTTCAAAAATCGCGCTGCCTGGTTTAGCTGCCATTGGAGGGATGCTTTTTCCTGCACTGATTTTTATTGCGTTTAACTACGATGATGCTTTTGCTTTAAAAGGGTGGGCGATTCCTACTGCCACAGATATTGCTTTTGCTTTGGGTATTTTATCTCTTTTGGGCAACAAAGTTCCAGTGACCTTAAAGATATTTTTAATGGCATTGGCAATTATGGATGATATTGGTGCCATTTTAATTATCTCTATTTTTTATACCCACGATTTATCTTTTATTTCCATGTTTTTAGCCTTTTGCTGTTTTCTTGTATTACTTATCATGAACAAACTCAACATAGTGCGTATCACTGCATATATTATTGTAGGCATCCTGTTATGGATAAGTGTTTTAAAATCGGGGGTTCATGCCACACTTGCAGGTATTATTTTAGCCTTTACGATTCCGTTAAACATGAAAAGTGAAAGTGGAAAGCACATCTCACCTGCACGAATCTTACAACGCAATTTGAATTTTTGGGTAGCCTATTTTGTATTGCCCATTTTTGCATTTATGAATGCCGGTGTTGATTTAAGAACTATTTCCTTGCATGATTTAACCAACGATGTGGCATTGGGTATTACCTTAGGTCTGTTTTTAGGCAAACAAATAGGCGTCATGTTTTTTGTCTATTTAGCCGTCAAATTTAACCTAGCCCAACTGCCCAAATGTGCCACGTGGACACAAATGTATGGCGTGGCGGTTTTAACAGGTATTGGCTTTACCATGAGTTTGTTTATTGACTCTTTGGCCTACAATGATTCAGATGCTTTTATGCACACCGACCGATTGGCTATTTTAATGGGTTCTTTACTTTCAGGTGTGGTGGGATATCTCATCTTAAAATACGCAAAAAATAAAAAATTCTGTTCAGTTCCCATGTAAAACAGGGATAACTCTTCCTTGTTTAATTTCAATTTTACCCTCAAGTTCATATTCAAATACTTTGCTGCTATATTTTGAAACGGCTTCATCATACAAGGGATGTTGTTTGCAATACTCTAAAAAGTCATCGATAACAGACTCTTTTTTTTGTTTAGATACTAAAGCATCTATAAACTCATTAATATCATAAATTGCCTCAGCTAAATGATTTTTCAGCAACATATTGGTTCCTTCACTCTCTCCAATACGATGAGGAAAAACATAAACTTTTTTTCCCATATTTAAGGCAAATTCGACACTTCTTAGACTGCCACTGTTTTTATCTGCTTGAGTCACAATTAATATTTCGCTTAATGCAACGACCAATTCATTACGGGCAACAAAACTCCAAGGAGTGGCTTTAAAATTATGTTCAAACATACTCAACACCAAGCCATTTTCCTGAATATTACGTATCAACAAACGATTCGTAGCTGGGTAAATAATATCCAAACCCGTAGGACTGACCATAATGGTATTATCAGCTCCTGCAGAAGCATGGGCAATGGCATCAACGCCCAATGCTCCGCCACTGACAACACAGATTCCCGCTTTTGACAATCCATATGTCAATCACAAAAACAAATAGAACTATTTTTGTGCAATAGTGGCTAATTAATGTTTTCTATTCACAAACAAAAAGAGGAATATTTACAGTAATAAATAGAAATCAATTTAAATCTATATTAAAAAGGAGAAATAAAATACATGAAGAACATTTTAATTAAAAATCGAAAGCAACAAATTATTGGTTTTATTGACAAATTTGGAAATCAAGTTGATATTCCTGTGCTTTTTAACAAGAAAAATATTGTTATTGATGGCAATAAAGTTGGCAAAAGAAAATGGAAGTCACTTATGCTTGAGATTGAGAATCGGGATGATTTATTGGAGCCTAATTTTCATTATTCATCGTATGTAATGAAAGATGAATTCATTTGGAAAGTAGAAAGGTCAATATATACTAGGAGCATATTATGAATAAGGATGTATTAAAAATTATTATTTCAAATCGTTATATATTTTTATATGAGTGTTTATTAGATGATTACTTTCCAAATTGGGAAAAGCACATAGATAATGACGAACGATTTATTGTTAAATATCTCATTGAAAGATTTTATAATGAATATGATAGCTTTAGAAAAAAAGATTTGAAAATCATCGAAAGTGAATTTTTACTGGTTACAAAACAAATTATCAACAAATTATATAATAAGGTAGAAAATGATCTTATATTAAATCATTTTACTATTATTAATAAGTTATAATATAGTAACATTTAGAAATTATTCTTTGCGAAATGAGAAAAAATGAAAATTTCAGAAAAATCTATACTACTTATATTGCTGTATTTAAACAACAAGGAACCAATTAAAGGTAAGACTAAGTTCCAGAAAATAGTGTTTTTATATGAAGAAGAACAACATAAGCAATTACAGCTACATAAAAAACTAAGTCTAGATAATGGTAATTTATTTACTTTTCGAGCCCATTATTATGGTCCTTTCTCTGACAAATTAGTTAAAAGTATAGAAACTTTAATTTCGTTAAATTTCGTAGAGAAACAAATAGAAGAAAATAAATTTATATTTGATGACAAGTTAGGTGAGCAAATAACTTATCAACTATCCCCTATAGGCATTGACTATACAGAACAACATCTCTTAAATTATCTGGATCAATATGTATTAGAAAAACTTACTAGCTTTAAAAATATATATAATCATATGCAAACAAGAGAGTTAATAAGATATGTATATGTTACATATGAATATATGACTGAAAATTCTCGCATAAAAGATGAAATATTAAATGAGGCATAATTTGAGTGAACAAGAATTAGTACAAAAAGTAAAACCACTGTTATTAAAAAAATATGAAGTCTTTGAAGAAGTTAAAATTTTTACAAGATCAATTGATTTAATACTCAAAAAAAAAGACACTATTATTGCTGTTGAATTTAAATTACGTAATTGGAAAAAAGCATTTGAACAAATTATGGACTATCAATTAGTTACAGACTATTCTTATCTTTGTATTCCAAAAACTAAACTAAAAGAAGACACTTTGCTACTTCTCAAAGAAAGAGGAATAGGATTATTAACATATGATTTAGAAACAAATATTTTAGTTGAGGAGGTTAAACCCTCTTCATCTAAAGAAAAAGTTGATTTTTATAGAGACTATTTATTTCAAAAAGTCTTAAAACTTTAATTTAAGAGGTTTACATGAAACTAGAACATTTAATACGATTCGATACTGCGGAAGATAAAATATTTTTACAAGAATACCTTAATGATATAGATTTAATTGTATTTAATGCAAATATATTATGTCATCAATCAACAAATAAAGCAGATACATTGTATAGTAGTTTCCCTAATAAGAAATTTTTTATAGATCCTCGCTTATACAGTTTTCAATTAAACTTATCAAATATTAAAAATAAAGCTGGAAAAATCAAATCATCTTATATGAAATTAGCAATAGAATATGGATTAGATTATGTTATTGACAGTGATACTTCGCTTACCATAGAACAAGTACTTAAACATGGGTTAAATAAACTTTCGGAAGATATATTAGATTTCCAAAATAATTTTATTAATGAAAATTTAGATTCAGAAATGAAAGAAATGATATCTTTTTCTAAACAATTTCGTACTCCAGAAATTTTAATTGCACCAGCATTTTGTATATTAGATGAAAAAGATTTAAAATGGTTAGATATTAATAAAAAACTTCTCGATATCTCTTTAAAAGTAAAAGACAAATATAACAAGCCTTTATATGCCAATTTAATCATTAGTAAAGAAATTTTATCAAACAAAAAAGCAATTACTCAGATTTTAGATATATATTGTAAAGCTGACGGTATGGTTTTTTGGATTGATGATTTTAATGAAGTCAGTATTAATGAAAATATTATTGAAAATCTAATTTCACTACTTATTTATTATAAACAAAAAAATCAAACTAAAAAAATTTATTCCCTATATGGTGGTTATTTACATCAAATACTTTTTAATTTTGGATTAAATGGTGTTTGTCACAGTGTAGCATATGGTGAATCAAAAAAAATTAACCATGGAGGAGGAATACCTTTATCCAAATTTTACTTGCCAATGTTGTATAAAAGAATGCAACCAGAAAGTATGATTAGGCTAATTAGAGATATTCCAATAAAAACAAAAAAAGAATTTTATGAGTACATTTGCAATTGTCCAATATGCAAAAAGATTATTAACAATGATAATATTAAATTAACATTCTTTTCATATTTAGATGATTTAGAAGCCACTGATACAATTCGAAGAAATGCTAAATACAATTGTCGTTCTCACTACCTAGAAGTAAAAAAGAAAGAATTTACGTTAATTAATACTCGAACTTTTGAGGATTTAGTCAAAATACTTGAAGATACTTATAAAAATATTTCAATTAATCACTATATGGTTAAACCTGAATATATACATTTAGATCGATGGATAAAAGTTTTAAAATCATATATTTAAGATACTTAAGATATGAAAGCTATAAGAAAAATAAAAAAAAGCCATATATCAGTAACTGGTTACTTTTCAAGCTATAAAAATAAAAGACAAATTAATTTTGAATCAAAATTAGAACATGATTTTTATTTGCTTCTCGAATTTGATAGAAATGTTCAAAGTTATCATGAGCAACCTTTTCTTGTATATTATAAATATCAAGGATTAACAAGAAGGTATCCTACTGATACATTAATAACTTATATTGATGGTTCTCAAAAAGTATTTGAAGTAAAACCTTTATCAAAAATCAAAAATAGTATAGAACTCCAAGAAAAACTCAAATTACAAAGACAAAAAATAAAAGAAGAAAAAAACTTGAACTTTTTTATTTTTACAGATAATGATATTAATACAGTTTATATAAATAATATCAAAGCCATTTATAATTGTGCCTTTTTAAAAGAAAACCAAGAGATACAATACAAAATAAAAAAAGAATTATTAAATTTAAACACTTCAATTGCTATAAAAGATTTATTAGATAGCCTAACCATTAATCAAACCGAAAGACTGAGATTTATCCCTTATCTATGGAATTTAGTATTTAAAAATTTTGAATGTATTGATTTAACTAAAAAAGTTACAATGGCTTCAATGATTGACCCAAAGGAAATACGATGGGAAGACTAAAAATCAAAAAGAATCAAAAAGTTTTTTATAAGAATGAAGAATACATTGTTATTAAAGCCATTAATTACTACACAGTACTTATTCAATCAGCAGATAATCAAAACAATCAACTCGAAGTACTTGTTGAACAATTATCTTCTCAACCAAATAAAAATAAAGTAATCCTTGATAACTTCAGCGATGAAGAGTGGAATATTGCAGAACAAAGATATGAAATTATTAAAGATTTACTTTTTACTAGTAGAACAAAGCAAGAAGTAATTACCTTAGCAAAAAAACATAATATCGCTTACACCACCATCTATCGTTGGATTAAACAATATGAAGAGACTGAACAAAAAAGTTCATTGGTACCAAAAACAAAAAAAAGAGGTAAGTCTGGTTCACGATTAGATCCTAATATTGAAGCTATTATTTTAGATACGATAGAAGAACTCTATTTAAATAAACAACGATACAGTTTTAGTAAAATTTTTAGAAAGATTAAACAACGCTGCCAAACAGAACAATATGAAGTTCCCCATGAAAATACGGTAAGAAATAGAATCAAAAAAATAGACCCAAAATTAGCTTTAAAGGCACGACATAGTCCACGCAAAGCAAATAGAGACTTTGATAACTTTGATGGAACTTTTCCTGATGGTGTTTGTCCTATGGATGTTATTCAAATTGACCATACGCCATTAGATATTATTTTGGTAGATGAAAAAAACAGAAACCCAATTGGACGACCAACTTTAACTCTAGCCATCGACGTATATTCAAGAATGGTTGCAGGATTTTATATCTCATTACATTCAACTGGTTATTTTAGTGTGAATCAATGTCTATATAATACTTTCTTACCTAAAGAAGAATTTGTGAAAGCACATAATATTAAGGGAGAATGGAATATTTATGGAATTCCTAGAATTATTCATGTAGACAATGGGGGAGAATTAGTCGGTGCAGATATGGAAAGAGTATGTTCTGAATTAAATATTACTTTGGTAAAAAGACCTGTGGGAGAACCCCAATTTGGAGCACATATTGAGCGTTTTTTCTCAACTTTAAAAACAGAAATTCATAATTTACCAGGAACAACAAAATCAAATATACGACAAAGAGATGGATATAACTCTGAAAAGAAAGCCGCTTTTTCTATAAAAGATTTAACACGTTGGTTGATTCAATATTTTATTAATGCTTATCACAATAAAATACATTTAGGTATGAATAATACTCCTGTTAAACAATATGAAATAGGAATATTTGGTGATGATGAAAATATTGGTATAGGACAGTTGCCTGATATGCTTGAAGATAAAGATAGTATTAGAATTACACTTTTACCCACTTTTTATAGAACTTTGCAGAAAGATGGAATTACCCTTGATGGAATCACCTATTATGGTGATGTTTTAAGGCATTGGATTAATAGAAAGGATAATGATAAAAAAAGACCAAAGTTTAAAGTTAAAAGAGACCCTTTAAACATTAAAATACTTTATTTTTTTGACCCAGAGCTTGAAGAATATTTTGAAATTTATTATAGAAAGATTGAAGCTCCAGAAATGACCTTATGGGATTTAAATGCAGCAAAAAGGTATCTCAAAGAGAAAAATATTACAAATTATAATGAAGAAGCTATATTTGAAGCTTATGATATTTTAGAACAAATTGAAGATGAAGCTGTATCAAACACAAGAAAAGCAAAATTACGTAAATCTAAATCTATCAAGATGAAAGACATTAAAGAGAGTACAAAACAAAACATACAATCTTCTCAAAATATAGATAAAAACATTGACGAATTATTTTCAAATATTCAAACATTTAATATTCATGATAAATTAAATAAGGATTAAATTTGGATAATGTGGTATTAACAACTGAAACACAAAATATTCTTTCAAAATCCGATGAGGAAAGATTAACCTACATTACAAAAGAGTGTTGGATTGACTATCCTTTAGCTTCAGATATTTTACAAAAAATGGAAGATTTAATCCAATATGAAAAAGGAAAACTACGTGTTACAAGTATCCTATTAGTAGGTTCAAGTAACAATGGTAAAACTTCATTACTTGAAAGATTTATGTCTTTACATAAAAACTATGACTTAAACTTATGTTCTTTAACCGAACAAGAAAATTTTTATACAGAATACCATACCACAGGAATGCCAATTGTTTATATTTTAGCTCCAACAGAAGTAACTGAATCAAGACTCTATTCAGAAATATTAAGCACACTTAATGTCGAATATAGAGAAAGAGATACTGTTGCAGCCAAAAAGAAATTAGTTGAATTTTATTTTAAACAACTTAATGTTGAAACATTAATTATTGATGAAATCCATAATATTCTAGGTGGTTCAGCTCTTAAAAGAAATTCAATGATGGATACAATTAAAAATTTAAGTAATAGCTTAAAAATCCCTATTATTCTATCAGGTATAAAAGATGCACTTAGAGCTATAAGTACCAATAATCAAATAAGCAGTAGATTTAGACCAGTATATTTAACAAAATGGAAAATGGATAAAGATTTTATTAATTTATTAGCCACCATATTAAGTATATTGCCATTAAAAAAACAATCCAACATTCTTAATAAAAATAGTGCTGAAATTATTCTTGAAATTTCTGAAGGGTATATTGGTGAAATCATAAATTTATTAAAAGCTGCTGCCATTTATGCAATTCGAACAGGAAGCGAACGAATTACAATTGATGAAATTAAAAATTGTGATTTCAACAGTCTATATAATGTACATAAAAACACTAACTTAAAAAACATATGATAAGGGGTATTAAAAATCCATTGATTGAGAAATCAAAATTTTTAATTACACCTGAGCCATTTGAAAATGAAATCTTTTCATCATGGTTTGCACGATGTGCATATGCTCACCACACTTATCCTAAAACTTTTTGGCATCTGCATTTCCCTTTAAAAAAATTTACATATAATCTCACTCCTAATATTGATGCCTCTATCTTAGAAGATGTGCTTGAAGTGCTATCTGAAAAAACATCATTTCCTGTAAAAAAATTGAAAAATATGACAATGCCTTCGTATGATGGGTATTTACAAGAAGAGATAATTAGAAATGGAAGTAACAAATTCTTAACTCAATATAGATTCTGCCCAAAATGTTGGGAAGAAGAAAAAATCCCCTATCTTAAAAAAGAACATAGAATTGTATTTTATACTTTTTGTAAAAAGCATAAATGTTATTTGCATGATAAATGCCCAAAATGTAATACTCCAATAAACCCCTATAAAATGTATAATAATGAATTAAAATATAACTTTTGTACTAAATGCGGATTTGAACTTTGCAAAACTGATGTCCAATATATTGAAAAAAACATTTTATTTGAATCAAATACTCAACTTTTAGAAATATTAGAAAAAGGATATATAAATCTTGGGAAATTCATTATTTATTCTTTTTCATTTTTTGATATATTAGCTCATATCTCAAAATTAATATTATTACATAAAAAAATAATCATCAAAAATTCAGAAAATATCTTTTTAAAGAATTTTAATTCAAATACTTTTTCAAAAACTAATAATTCATTCGCTCGAATATCAATTTATGAGCAATATCTTTTATTTGGAATTATCATAAATTTATTTGAATCTTTTCCTAAAGACCTTAAAAAGTATATGCTTCACAATAAATTATCTTATTTTGATATGGTTCAAGACATAAAAGAAGTTCCATATTGGTATGAAACTACTATAAATGACATTTCTCCAAAGATTATTTACTGTGCAAGAATGATTACCGATAAAGAAATTGTTAATGCGATATCCTATTTAGAAAAAAGAAAACTTATTGTTAATCAAGCAAACTTAACGAATCTATTAAACTGTAATTTTTTTAGTTCTTATAATCATTTAAAACATTTTTTAAAAAAATTGCAACAATAAAAATATTTAATTTTAGTTTCTTATTTATTATGAATTAATTCATACACTTTTGTAATACTTCAAGGGAAAATAATCAAAATCTTAGGCATATTTCATTAAAATTAATACATGATAATAAAGAATTATG
>DGAG01000015.1 GCA_002382325.1 Epsilonproteobacteria bacterium UBA4036 | reverse complement strand
ATACGACAAGATATTTCCCAAGTGGTTGAACTGCATGAAGAGCTTGAAGCAACCCAACGAGAAATTGTGTATAAAATGGGTGAAATTGGAGAAACACGAAGTAAAGAGACCGGCAATCATGTTAAACGTGTGGCAGAGTATTCCAAACTGTTAGCTGAATTGTATGGTCTAAGCAGCAAAGAAGCGGAAATATTGTTTACAGCCAGTCCTATGCACGATATTGGTAAAGTAGGAATCCCCGATGCCATTTTAAATAAGCCAGGGGCATTAACCTCTCAAGAGTGGAAGATTATGAAAACACATTCAGTCATTGGTTATAATATTTTGAAAAACTCCAAACGAGAAGTGCTTAAAGCTGCTGCCATTGTAGCAAGAGAGCATCATGAAAAATGGGACGGTTCTGGGTATCCAAGAAAACTCAAAGGGGAGAAAATCCATATTTTTGGACGTATTACGGCTATTGCAGATGTATTTGATGCTTTAGGCAGTGATCGTTGTTATAAAAAAGCGTGGAAAGATGAAAAAATTTTTCAACTGCTTATTGAAGAAAAGGGCAAACACTTTGACCCCACGCTTGTGGATTTATTTATGAACAACGTGAATGAATTTAAAAAAATACGAGATAAATATAAAGATTAGTCATCAAACGCCATTTTACTCCTACGAAATATCAGCATAATTGCCTAAAATAACTAAAAAATAAGGAGTTACTTTGAAATGCTCTAAAGTTTTTGATGTGGCTATTGTAGGTTCAGGTATAGGTGGAACGCTTATTGCGGCATTAAATCAGAACAAAAATATCATTGTTTTTGAAAAAGATAAAAATGTGGGAGGATGTGCTTCAACCTTTAAACGTTTTGGAAACTATTACAATGCAGGAGCAACTACGTTTATGGGATATGAAGAGGGACATATCATTAAAAAAATGTTTGATGCTATTGGATTTTATCCCAACATTAAAAAAAGCCAAACAGCAATACGAGTGATTCAAGGCAATACTGTTATTGACAGACAAACCGATTTTGAGGCATTTTTAGAACAAATACAAGAAGCTTATCCCAATAAAAACAATCGAAAATTTTGGCAAACCATCAAAGAAATCGATGAAAAATTTTGGCAACTTAATGATATCTATTATTCTAAAAAAAACATCATATCGTATCTTAAAAGTGCGTGGTTTTTCATTTGGCTTTTCAAAACGTATAAAGGGATACTGTTTAAAAGTGCTTGTTCTTTTATTGAAACAACATTGGGAAAAATCTCACGCGAGTATGAAAACTTTATCAATGCTCAACTGCTTATTACGGTTCAAAGTACTTATCAAACCATTCCATTGCTCTCTATGGCATTGGGTTTGGCATATCCCTTTCATAAAGTCTATTATGTCAATGGTGGTATGGGAAGTTTAATCGAAGAGTTACTTAAAGAGATTAATGTGCATACTCAAGAAGAGGTGCTATGTGTGTATAAAGATAAGAAGTTTTACCGTATTGTTACCAATAAGCAGGAGTATTGTGCATACCATGTGGTATTAAATTCTACGGTATATGACAGCGGTAAACTTTTTGTTCAAGAAAACATTCAAAACTATTATCAACAGTTTTCTTTGCATGACCAAAGTGCGTTTGTGCTTTATATGATTCTTCAAACGCAAGAAGAGTTTTTGCATCATTATCAAATCATTTTAGAGAAAACGATTCCTCATACTCTTTCAAACAGTTTTTTTGTCTCTTTTAGTGACCAATACGATGAAAAACTCTCAAAAAATGGCTACAGTATTACGATTTCTTGTCATACGAAAGCTCTGTTTTGGAAAGAGTTAAATTCCAAAGAGTACGAAGAAAAAAAATTGCAAACGCAAGAGTTTTTAGTTCAAGCTTTTTTAGAACATTTTAAAATGCTTCAACGTCAAAATATAGTGTGTTGTTTTAGTGCAACGTCTAAAACTTTTCAACGCTATGCCCATCGTTTAAACTGTGGGGGCAACAAACTCTCCTTAAAAAGTTTTTTTAACTTGCCGTGTGCTTCAACTCCATTTAGTGGTCTTTATAATGTAGGTGATACCCTTTTTTCAGGGCAAGGTTGGCCTGGGGTGGCTTTGGGTGTTGAAATATTGCATAAGGAGTTAAATGAAACCAAGGTATGTGAGACATTAGGGGCTACTTTAAAAAAGAGTTGCAAGACTGTTTAGGCAAAAATGCTTTTTATCCATCAACTGACAAAAAAGAGTACTAAAGAGTTGTCAGGTTGGTTATACTTAAGAAACAAAAAAGGAGAGACATGAAAGTGGTTTTAACTATTGCAGGAAGTGACAGCAGTGGTGGGGCTGGGATTCAAGCCGATTTAAAAACGTTTGAAGCATTTGGTGTCTTTGGTTGCAGTGCTATTACGGTATTAACCGCTCAAAATACTCAAGGGGTGACTCACATTCAAGAAGTCCCTGCTTCTTTTGTACGGGCTCAAATTGAAGCTGTTTTAGCGGATTTTGAGGTGTGTGCCATAAAAATTGGAATGTTATACAGCAATGAAATCATCAATGAAATCAAAGAGGTGATACGACACCTAAAAATACCTATTGTGTTTGACCCTGTATTTGTGTCAAAAGCAGGGTCAAAACTTTTACATGACGATGCCATTGAAAATTTAAAAACTTTATTTCCGTATGTGACGCTTATTACACCCAATTTGCATGAAGCTAAAGCTCTTTTTGGGTATGAAAATTTTAATTTAAGCGTTTTAAGTGATCTGCCTTGTGCGGTGGTCATTAAAAATCATAAAGTGTTTATTAACACTCATTTTCGTTCGGTTGACATTTTATGGAAAAAATTGGAATTGAAGCGATTTGATACGCCGTATTTAGAAATCAATAATTATCATGGGACAGGGTGCAGTTATTCCAGTGCTATTGTGGCAAATTTGGCGTTGGGAAAAAGTTTGGAAGAGGCTTTAAGTATGGCAAAAAAGTTTATCTATTTAGGCATTAAAAATGCACCACAAATTGGCAAAGGCAGTGGTCCGATTGCTCATAAAACTTCTGGTGAAATATGTTTGATAGAAAAATCTTAAATAATTTTTTTGTGTCAATCATGCCATAATTCTTGTTGAATTTAACACAAAAAGAGTATCATTGTACAATGATATGCAAAGAAAAAAAGGATGATAGTGCGTATATGGTTTGCCATAATAGGATTAACAACATTGCTTTTAGGAGAGAACAACATGGAAATTTATGAGTTCAGTGTAAAAGATATTAACCAACAAGAAATTTCATTTAAAAAGTATGAAAACCGTGTTTTACTGATTGTCAATGTTGCCAGTCGTTGTGGTTACACCCCTCAATATGAAGGCTTACAAAAGCTGCATGAAACGTATTACGATAAGGGCTTATCCATTTTGGGATTTCCTTGTAATCAGTTTTTAGGGCAAGAACCAGGCAGTGAAGAAGAGATCAAATCTTTTTGTTCCTTAACCTATAACGTTACGTTTGAACTCTTTTCTAAAATTGATGTCAATGGAGAACACACTCACCCTTTATATGTTTTCTTAAAACAAAATGCCAAGGGTCTTTTAGGCAGCGAAGCCATTAAATGGAATTTCACAAAATTTTTGGTCAATAAGCAAGGAGAAGTTGTGAAACGATATGCCCCTGCAACTAAACCTGAAGAGATAGAATCCGATATAAAAGAGTTACTATGAATTTAGCTTCGATGCGACAAGAGTATATGACCAAAGGATTACGCAAAAAAGAGTTAGACCCCAATCCTATCAAGCAGTTTGAGTTGTGGTTTAATCAAGCCATTCAAGCTGAACTTCTTGAACCCAATGCGATGAATTTAGCCACAGTAGGTTTGGATTTGATGCCTTCAATTCGTACGGTGTTACTTAAAATGTACGATGAAAAGGGGTTTGTTTTTTTCTCCAATTATAAAAGCAAAAAAGCGCAACAACTCAAAGAAAATCCCAAATGTGCTGCATCTTTTGCATGGTTGGGGTTAGAGCGACAAGTAAAAATTGAAGGCATTTGTGAAAAAATCAGTACACAAGAGTCTTTGAAGTACTTTTTGAGTCGTCCCAAAGGGAGTCAAATTGGTGCGTATATTTCACATCAAAGTCAAATTATCAGTTCTCGCAGTTTATTGGAAGCAAAGTTTAATGAAGTCAAAAATAAGTTTTTAAAAGGGGAAGTTCCTTTTCCTTCTTTTTGGGGTGGTTATGTCATAAAACCTTTAGTTATAGAGTTTTGGCAAGGAGGAAAAGATAGGTTGCATGACCGATTTGAGTATCGTTTGCTTGAGAGTAACCAGTGGGAAATTAATCGATTAGAGCCATAACAGTAAAAAGGAAGAGTAATGTCGTGTTCAAAATGTACCGATAAGTTTATGTTAGAAGATAAAGCGGTAAAAATATTTTTCATCAGTGAAGTTGAAGAGTTGGCATTAAAAATGAGAATTTTTTTAATGAAGTTGGGCTTTGATTTGCAAAAATTGCATGACTTAGTTTATGTTGAAGTATCCAGTGAAGAGCAGTTCTTTCACTCCAATGCCGATGCGTTTAGTGCACATTTTAATGAGCTTGAAACACAAAAAATCAAAATATATGTTCAAGAGGTGTGTGCCAATTTTAATCTTCAAATGCTTTTAAGCGCCAAACCTTTGCAACGTTATATTAACCTTATCCAAGACAAAGAGTTCTTTGATATTATTAACAATGAGAGTTTAACTTCACATTTTCAACCTATTGTAAAAGCAGAGGATAACACCATTTATGGCTATGAAGCACTTATCCGTGGAGTAAAGGCCAATGGTGAGTTGATGTATCCGTATGAACTGTTTGATAAATCCTCACGTAATGATATGGATTTTAAACTTGACAGATTGTGCCGAGAATCCGCTTTAAAAACTGCTGCTGTAAAAAAGATTCATCAAAAAGTGTTTATCAATTTTATTCCCACTTCCATTTATGACCCAGAGTTTTGTTTGAATTCCACTGTTAAATGGGCGAATCAATTGGAATTTGATTCCAAAAATATTGTTTTTGAAGTGGTTGAGACACAAAAGGTCAAAGATCAAGTGCATTTAAAAGAGATATTGATGTATTATCGAGAAAAAGGGTATAAGATTGCTTTAGATGATGTGGGAGAGGGGTATTCAAGTTTAAATATGCTCATCAAACTCAAACCTGATATTATTAAAATTGACAGAAATATTATTGAAAACATCAATAAAGATGAGTTTAAACAATCGGTTTATAAAGCGTTATAT
Organism: Epsilonproteobacteria bacterium UBA4036; assembly: GCA_002382325.1. Taxonomy (GTDB): domain Bacteria; phylum Campylobacterota; class Campylobacteria; order Campylobacterales; family Arcobacteraceae; genus Marinarcus. The sequence goes on along the minus strand of DGAG01000015.1, from coordinate 94,318 downwards.
ACGGTTGCTAAGGAGAATAATATTGAAGTGTTAGCAGAAGGGATAGAAACCCCATACGAGATAGAAACAATACGTTCAATTGGTGTGGATTATATGCAAGGATACTATTTTGCTAAACCATCCGCAGAACCCATTCGAACCATTTGATTTTTTTGACAAATAATGACATTAATCAAGGAATGAGAGAGTAAAAAAGAGTATTCTTAAAAAAATATAATTTTATATTGTTACATTTATGATTATGAATTTTTTAAGGAGTTCTATTTGGAAGCCAAAAACAACAGTACCCTGATTAAAAATAAGTTAATATTTTTGGTCATTATGCCTGTATGTGGTTTGATTTTAATGGCATCAATTTTTAGTGTCAAAAGTTATCAAAAGCATCTGAATTTAAACAAACTTGAGAAATTGGTGGTATTGTGTACCAAAACCAGTTTTTTGATTCATGAACTTCAAATTGAAAGAGGTGCCAGTGCTGGGTACTTGGGAAACAAAGAGGAGTTTTATGATCTTTTGCAACTTCAGCGAGAAAAAACCAATAAACGTCAAAATGAACTCTATGATTTTTTAACCCATTTTGATAAAACAAGTTTCAATGAAGAGTTTAATCACAACTTAGAACGTGCGTTAAAAGAGCTTGAAAAATTAAATGCCTATCGAGAAAAAGTTGATTTGACTTTGATTGATACGAAAGAGAGTATTGCCTTTTATACTCATCTTAACAAACGTTTTTTACACACCATTTTACATATTTCAAAAATTGCCAGCAATGCAGAGCTTTCATTGCACCTTATTTCTTATGTCAACTTTTTATTTGCCAAAGATGTGGTGGGTATTCAAAGAGCATTGGGTACAACAATCTTAAATGAAGCGTATTTAAACAAAGATTTGCTTAATGAGTTTTACAATTTAACTCAAATAGAAAATGTCTATATGGAAAAGTTTAAAATCTATTCAAGCGAAGAGACTTTAAAGTTTTATAATCGACTTTTAATGGGAAAAGACATTGATGAGGTCAATCGTATTTCAGAAGACATTTTACAATACAAACACTACGATAATAGCCACAAAGCGATAAAAAATCCTCACAATGCTCAATATTGGTTTGAGAATATTACCAGTAAAATCAATAAACTCAAAAAGATTGATGACTATTTAATTAATCAAACCAATATCAAAATCCAGTTGCTGTTAAATGAGTTCAAAATATCAATATTTGTCTTTTTAGCAGCCAGTTTGACTATTACGTTATTGGTCTTTATTTTGGGCTTTATTATTTCAAAAAACATTCATGCTTCCATTGAAAATCTTTTTCATGGAATTGAACAGTTTTTTAAATATGTCAACAAAGAGATTACCGATATTCCTTTGATTGAAGAAAATATCAGTGCAGAAGTCAATGCCAAAGTTAAAGAACTCAACGCCAAAATATTAGACACCAAACGTCTTTTAGATAAAGATTATAAGTTTTTAGAAGAGTCATTGAGTTTGTCAAAATTGTATGAATATGCCATGGAAAAAAGTAACATCATTTTACGAATCAATTTAAAAAAAGAGATGACCTATGCCAACAAACTTTTTTGCGAAGTCAGTGGCTATACCAATGAAGAGTTAGTGGGGAAACCCTATACTTTTATTAAATATCCTGATGTCAGTGACAGTGAAATTGATAAACTTTTTCGAATTTTAGAAGCAGGAAAAGTGTGGAAAGGAACATTAAAAAATATTGATAAAAAGGGAAATCCGTTTTACTCAATTGCCACAGTAGTCCCCATTAAAAACAAATCGGGTGAGATATTAGAGTATATGCAAATACGACAAGATATTACCGAAGTGATTAATTTGCACAAAGAGTTAGAAGATACCCAACGAGAAGTGATTTATAAAATGGGTGAAATTGTAGAAACACGAAGTGAAGAAACCGGTAATCATGTTAAAGTCGTTGCCGAATACTCAAAACTGTTAGCCATCAAATATGGCTTGAGTCAAAGTGAAGCCGAACTGCTCAAACATGCCAGTCCCATGCACGATATTGGTAAAGTGGGTATTCCCGATTCGTTATTAAATAAACCCGATAAACTCACATGCGAAGAGTTTGAAATCATGAAATCGCATACCACTGTTGGGTATGAAATCTTAAAAACCTCCCATCGTCCTATTTTAAAAGCATCGGCTATTGTGGCATATGAACACCACGAAAAATGGGATGGCACAGGTTATCCAAGAGGCTTAAGCGGTGAAGACATACATATTTATGGACGCATTACCGCCATTGCTGATGTTTTTGATGCTTTAGGCAGTGAACGTGTCTATAAAAAAGCATGGAAACTCAATGATGTTTTAGAGTATTTTAAAGAAGAAAAAGGCAAACATTTTGACCCCAATTTGGTTGATATTTTCTTTGATAACTTGGATGAATTTTTAGAAATAAGAGAAAAATATAAATAACTTAATAATTTATCTTTTAACTTGATGTACATCAATTCCTAAAAATTATATTTAGAATATAATCAAAATCTTTAAGTTTAGAAAAAGGTTTTGTTATGGTTTCAAATTTAACGCTCAAAGCAAAGTTACGACTGTTAGTTTATATTATGATTACCATATTGAGTTTTTTTGTATTGAATATTATCTATGAAAAATATCAAAAAAAAGTTCATTTTCAAGAGTTGAAAATCGGGGTTGAACTCTCTACGTATTTTTCAAGATTGGTGCATGAACTGCAAAAGGAAAGAGGGTTCACTGCAGGGTTTTTAGGCAGCAACGCTCAAAGTTTTGTCAAAGAACTTCAACAACAACACCTTGATACCAATGTAGAATTGGAAGCATTTTTAACCTACATAAAACGCCATATTTTGGTTGAATCCCTTGGCAACAAAATCAAACAAATCCAAGAAAATTTAGACAATCTTCCTACTATGCGAACGTTAGTACAGCAACAATCTTTGCAAACCAGTGAAGCATTGGCGTATTATACCAATACCAATGAGGTGATTTTAGAAGCCGTTGTGGAGATTTCTAAACTCTCTGATTCACCCATTATTTCTCAACAACTCAATGCCTATATTAACTTTTTATTGGCAAAAGAGAGAACAGGAATAGAACGAGCATTGGGAGCAAATGCGTTGGTTAATAATGTGTTTAAAGGGGATTTAAAAAATCGATTTGTCTCTATTATTGCTATTCAAGATGGATTTTTAAAGAATTTTAAAGACTACACAACCGCCAAAGAGTTAGATTTTTTTACCACAACATTAAAAACCAAAGCCGTAGAAGAGGTGGCGTTAATGCGAAAAACTCTTTTGGAAAACGAGAACAATTTTAATCTTGATGCCCAAGTGTGGTTTACGACAATCACACAAAAAATCAATCTGCTTAAACAAGTTGATGATTATTTGGCTGCAAATTTAATTCAAAGTATTAACCAAGAGATTTCATCGGCAACAAAATTGCTGATGGTTTTTTCGGCTATTGCGATTGCGGGATTGCTTTTTATTTTCTTTATCTCTTTTTTAGTCACTAAAGATATTTTGAGCAAAATAAAACTTTTTCAAGCAGGGTTATTGAGTTTTTTTAGTTTTGTTAATAAGCAAACACCAACGGCTCAACTCATCTCGATTCAATCCGAAGATGAGTTTGGAAAAATGTCCGATATCGTGAATGAAAATATTCAAAAAACAGAAAAAATTATCAATCAAGAAAAAGAGTTTTTGCACGAGGTCTCTTTGGTGGTTGAACGAATCAAAAAAGGTGAACTAACGCATAAACTCAAAAGTGTCATAGAGAGTGATTCTTTAGGGGCATTAAAGTTAAGTTTTAATGATATGATTGCCACACTCAATAAAAATATTGCCAACAACACCAACAGTGTTTTGGAGATGTTGGAGAATTTTGCCAAATTTGATTTTCGAAAAAGTATTGACAATGCCTATGGTGTGATTGAATTGCGTTTAAATGAAGTCAACAGTTTAATCAATGGAATGCTTGTGACGAATAAATCCAATGGCTTGACCTTGCAACACAGTGCCACTTTTTTACTTCAAAATGTGGAGACGTTAAGTATTGCTTCCAATCAAGCAGCAGCTTCTTTGGAAGAAACCGCCGCAGCACTTGAAGAGATTACGGGTAATATTTCCAGCAACACTGAAAATATTGTCAAAATGTCTTTGTATGCCAAAGAGTTGACCAGCAGTGCCAATAACGGTGAACGTCTTGCCAATGAAACAACGGTTTCTATGGATGAAATCAATGGGCAAGTTGAAGCCATTAATGAAGCCATTACGGTTATTGATCAAATTGCGTTTCAAACCAATATTTTAAGTCTCAATGCTGCTGTTGAAGCAGCCACAGCTGGAGAAGCAGGAAAAGGGTTTGCCGTGGTTGCCCAAGAGGTGCGGAATTTGGCCAATCGAAGTGCCGATGCTGCTAAAGAGATTAAATCGCTTGTTGAAAGTGCAAATATGAAAGCCAATAACGGTAAAAATATTGCCAATGAGATGATTCAAGGTTATCACCATTTAAATGAAAATATCTCTAAAACGCTTGATCTTATAAAAGATGTTGAAATGGCATCCAAAGAGCAGCTTGTTGGTATTGAACAAATCAACAGTGCGGTTGCTGAACTTGACCAACAAACCCAACAAAATGCTCAAGTAGCAACACAAACGAAGCAAATTGCACAAAGCACTCAAACCATTGCCAACAGTGTTGTAGAAGATGCCAATGAAAAAGAGTTTATTGGAAAAGAAGAGGTCAAAGCACAATCCTTTAATTAAAAATGGCTATAATTTTTTAGAATAAATGCTAAGGAATTTGATGATAAAAATATTGATTGCCATGCTCATTGCCTTTGAACTTTTTTGTGCAGAACTGCCTTCAAAAGAAGTGTTGGAAAAACAAATTGGTCAAATGATTGTGTTGGGTTTTGATGAAGCCAAAATTGATTCTAACAGTGCAATTGTACAAGCCATCCAACGTTATGATTTGGGTGGAGTGATTTTATTTGACCGATTTTATGACGATAAAGCCAAGGTAAAAAATATTGAGTCACCGCAACAACTTCAAGCCTTGACCTCTTTTCTTAAAACGATTTCACCTCATTTGATTATTTCCGTTGACCAAGAGGGTGGAAACGTACAAAGACTGAAACCCTCTTACGGTTTTTTAAACACCTCAAGTGCTTCTGCTATGGCACTAAAAAGTATTGAAGAAGCCAAAACAGAATATACCAAACAAGCTTCAATGTTAAAAGACAATGGCATTAATACCAACTTTGCTCCTGTGGTAGATTTGGCGTTAAATAAAAATAACACGGTCATTTATCAACTCAATCGCTCATACGGCAGTGAGGTAAGTAAAGTGGTCTTATACGCATCACTTTTTTTAGAAGCCTTAGAAGAAAAAGGAATTGTAGGGGTGTTGAAGCATTTCCCAGGACATGGTTCATCGTTCAATGATTCACACAAAGGGTTTGTGGATGTGACGCATACGTGGAGCAAAAAAGAGTTAGAACCTTTTATTGAATTGATTAAGCAACAGCGTGTTCAAATGATTATGACTGCCCATATTTTTAATGCCACTTTGGATGAACAGTATCCCGCAACCCTTTCACAAGCAATCAACACTGAACTTTTAAGAAAAACATTAGGATATAAAGGAGTGATAATCAGTGATGATTTACAAATGAAAGCCATCAGTGAACACTACAGTTTAAAACAGACAGTAACTTTGGCGATTAACTCAGGCGTTGATATGTTGTTATTTGGAAACCAATTGGGAAAACACGACATCAAAGAGCTGGTTGATACGATTTATGAAGAGCTTATAAAAGGCAATATTGCCTATGAAAGGATTGTACAATCCAATCAACGCATTAAGGCTTTACGGAAAAATTAAAGGGTATTTCTAAAGTATTTTTCCGTCGTCCAAAATAATCTTATTTCGACCATTGTTTTTGGCTTCATAAAGCAGTTCGTCGGCTTTTTTAATCGCTTCTTCATAGGTTTTATACTGGCTTCTTACTGAAACCCCCGCACTAAATGTGATTTGAATACGTTTATCTTCATATACAAATTTGTTTTCAGCCACAATGGTTTTAAGACGCTTTAAGTACCCAAGCAGTTCTCGTTTGAGTTTAAAATGCACAATGGCAACAAACTCTTCTCCTCCATATCGGCAAATAACGTCGTACTCACGAGTCTGTTTTTCTAAAATTTTGGCAAATGTTTTTAAAATAACATCACCTGCTTCATGCCCATAAGAGTCATTGATTTTTTTGAAAAAATCGATGTCGACAAATACCACGGCGTACTCAATGGTGTTTCTTTCAAAATTGCTTTCAACTTTGCTTAACTCTTTTTCAAAAGCTCGTCGTGTTAAAACACCCGTTAAGTGATCGGTTCGACTCTCTTTGGTGGCAACTTCGAGCTCTTGTTCTAAGCATTTGATTCTGTCTTCAAGTTGGCACACATTGGATTTGTCTTTTTCTAAATTTTTACCCACTATATTCATCTCATTTTCAATATTTTCAACCGCATTGACCAAACGATTTTGTAACTCAGAGAGATCAGTGGGTTTACTTTTTGAAATATCAATGGCTTTGATTTGCTCTTTAATACCGGATACATTTTCACTTCCAGAAGTGTTATTGGTAATGGCATCGTTAAGATATTTTCCCATCAACGTTACGAGTTTTGCGATATCTTCGGTTTTTTGTTTGACAAAAGCTTTATCCGAAGCGAATCGTTGAGTAATGAAGGATTGCATCTCTTTTTGAATATCTTCTTCAAACATCAAAGCAGGGGAGTTTCCTATTTTGATGTTAAATTTCGCCAGATTTTCATCCAGTTGTAAACTGATTGATGGGGTTAAAGAAGAAGTAAGCATTTCACTTAAGGTGCTGACATTTTTAATGGCGATACGTTCAAGTAAAATGGGAATCAGCTCTTCGGGAGTTTTGATTTCTCTTTTTTTAACTTCTTCCAATTCTACGGCATTTAACTTTGAGACAAACTCTTGAAACTTTTTACACTCATTGACTTCAACCTTGAACTCTTTTGCCACTTTACAAAACTCTTTGTTGTATTCCAAAGGAGTTGCTAAAATGCTTTTGTCTTTCAAATTCAGAAATGTTTGTTTAATCACCTTAGCAATTTGGTTACTCATTGTATTATCCTAAAAGTTTTTTGACCATTTCATTGATTCGTTTTCCATCTGCCACTCCTGCAAAGGTCTTAGTGGCAACGCCCATGACTTTTCCCATGTCTTTCATGGAAGCAGCCCCCACGTCTTGGATGATTTGTTGCATACGGCTTTGCAATTCTTCATCACTTAATTGTTGGGGTAAATAGGATTTGAAAATCTCCACTTGTTCAAGCTCTTTTTGAACCAAATCTTCACGTCCTGCCTCTTTATATTGGCTTGCTGCTTCTTCTCTTTGTTTGATGCCTCGTTGTATGAGTTTGATAACATCTTCATCGTTTAACTCTTTTCTTTCATCCACTTGCACTTGTTTTATCATGGTATTAATCGCTCGAATACTGTCTCTTCGTACAACTTCTTGCGCTCTCATGGCGTCTTTTAAATCATTTTTTAGTTGTTCAATCAAACTCATAGGTTGCCTTTATATTTTAATAAGAAAAATTATTATATTGAATTATTGTTTAAAACTTTCAATTAACTCTTCAAGTTCTAAGAAGCGTTCTACTTTTTTTTCATACGCCTCTTTGGTTATTTCTAATTCACTTGAAACCGCTACGATGCCTTTTTGTTCATAACATTTTGGGTTGCTTAAACACAACGTAAGTTCTTCAATCTTTGTTTCAAGAGTTTCTAACTCTTGAGGTAAAGCATCATACTCTCTTTGTTCTTTATAACTGAGTTTGGTTTGCTTTTTTATCGAAGTTGCTGCTGTCTCATTGGCTTTAGTCATTTGATTGTTTTTAGAGAGCTCTTTTTCAAATTCATTTAAGTCTTGAAGCTCTTTTTCAATTTCCAAATACTCACTGTACGGTTGGAAACTCTCTATAATTTCACCGTTGCTTCCTTTAAAAACATACAACTTTTTAGCAATCTTATCGACAAAATATCGGTCGTGACTGACAAAAATCAACGCTCCTTGAAAGTTTTGCAAATACTCTTCTAAGATGTTAATCGTAGGAATATCTAAGTCATTGGTTGGCTCATCTAAAACCAAACAATCCACTTTTTTAGTGAAAAGTAGAGCAAGTGCCACACGGTTTTTTTCTCCTCCACTTAAGGTACCCACTTTTTTATCCAAATACTCTTTGGGAAATAAAAAGTTTTTTAAGTATCCAAAAACGTGCATATCTCGACCATCACTTAGTTGGACTCTGTCACCGCCATTGGGACAAAAGGTTTCCATGATGTTTTTAGAATCATCAAGCATTTCTCGATGTTGGTCAAAATATCCCACTTCAAAATCGCCTTTTTTAAAAAGCCCTTTATCTACATTGAGTTTGCCTAAAAAAATTCTCAGAAGAGTTGATTTGCCAGTTCCGTTAGGACCAACAATAGCGATGGTATCTTTTTGTAAAATTCGAGTACTGAAATCTTTGATAAGAAGTTTATTGCCCAATGATTTTTCAATGTTTTCAATTTCAAACAGCATTTTTTTTCGGTTTTGGATTTCATCGGAGTTAAAAGCTTTTTGCTCTCTTTGAAGCTCTAAGGTCATTTTTCGTATTTGTGCAGGATTGCTTTTGGCTTTTTGTTTTAAATCAAAGTATTCGGATTTTCGTCGTTCATTTCGTTTACGTCTGGCAGTTACACCTCGTTGCATCCAATGGGCTTCTCGTTTGACCAATCGCAAGAGGTTTTCGTGGTCTTTTTGCATATTTTCAAGTATTTGTTGCTTTTGTTCCAAATAAGAACTGTATCCACCGTTAAATTTTCGTAAAACGCCTCCATCAATTTCAATAACATTGGTGGCAATGTTGTCAATAAAATAACGGTCGTGAGAGATAAAAACAAGCGTAAAATTGTTTTTAAGTAGCAGTTGTTCTAAAAACTCCACCATATAAACATCCAAATGGTTTGTTGGCTCATCAAGTAACAACACATCGGGTTTTTTAAGCAACAATCCTGCTAAACTTACCCGTCGTTGTTCTCCTCCACTAAGCAAATTCACATCTTTATGTTCATACTCTTTTAGGGCAAACTCTTTTAAAACCCGTTCAATTAAGTTGTCCAAATCCCATGCGTTGTGAAAATCAATGTAAGTAGCCAATTGGGCTTGACGGTGTAAAAGCTCCATATTATCATATTGTGTGGCTAAATCATGGGTGATTTTTTCGTATTCATCTTTGGCTTTTTTTATCTCAACGAGTTGCCCTTCAATCGCATCTCGAACGCTTAGGTTTAAAGCAAATTTAGGTTGTTGGTCCAGCATCTCAATTTTAACCGATTTATCAATGGATACAATCCCTGAATCGGCTTCGGTTTGGTTCATAATGATTTTCATCAAGGTAGATTTACCTTGACCATTTTGCCCAATGACAGCAACGCGTTGCCCCTCAAGCAAAGTAAAATTGGCTTCTTTTAAAATGATTTTGGTGTCGTATTGTTTGTTGATGTTTTGGAGGTCGATGAGTGCCATAGTGTGTTTAAAAATCCTTTTGAAATGTGAAAATAGGTTTTGTATTTTTGAGGGTGTAGTTTATCTAAAATTGGGTTAAGGAAAGGATTTTAGTGACTAGTGACTAGTGAACAGTGAAATTTGGTTTGGAAATTGAATTTGTTTTATAATAAGTGAAAAACTAACCCACTAAAATTTTATTTTGTAGTCTTTCAATATCTGCAAGTGTCGTTTTATGTACACTTTTATCTCTATTTTTTAGAGATGTTTTTGCGGCTTGATATTTATGAGATGAAGTATACGTTTTAATAGCTTGATAATTTGAAGAGTTTTTAAACTCTGTTGCTTTTTGTAATATATCTGGTTTAATATTTTGTTTTAAATAATCTTCTAAACTCATAAAATTTCTCCTGCTAATAAAATATAAAATTGTTTTTCATCTACATCTTCGTGGATTATATCATTTTCTCTATCAAAAATATTTAAAATGATAGCATCTTGAAAAATTGATTTAATAAGTAATGTTGTATCAAATGAATTTTTAAAGCTACTTTTTACAACTTCTAAAGGAACTTTTCTTTTTGTCATAGATTCTCTTTTTTTAGCAAATTCAAAACTTTTCTGAATATTTCTAAATATGTAATTAATCTCTATTACATAACCTTTATCTAAAAGTCTTTGAATATTACTTTGTGCAATTGTAGCTTCTGCAAAATTTGAATCTAAAATAAAAGAATAACCTTTTTTTGCTGCTCTATCAAATAGCCAATTTACACCTTTTGAAGCTGGTCTTTGATAATCACTTGAATTTGAGCCATTGTATCCAATAGATGAAAAAAAATCTCTAATATCATCAATATCCATATGTAATAAAAATGGTTCTTTCTCTTTTCTACTTATTGCATATTCAGTTTTTCCTGCTCCACTTGCACCTGCTGTAAAAATTGCAGTTTTAATTTCTTGAACTTCATAGCCATTTAAATATTTTTCTAAAAATTCTTTTTTATTATCTTTTAGATAATTCAAAGCTTCTTTTTCTATTTTGTTCATGATTAAAAAACTTTACCTTTCAGTTATACTTGTATTGTACTATTTTAAAATATTCATAGTATCTCATAGATTAATATAAAATATTTAACTACCTCTATTAGGTCTTATGATTTTCTACTTTTGTTAGATATCTTATTATTATCACCAATATACTCTTTTACTAGTTCATCAATTTTTAAGCAAACAGTGTATCTAAAAATGGGTTAAGGAAAGGATTTAGTGATTAATAAATGGTGAACAGTGAAATTTGGTTTGGAAATGATACTTGTTTTTAGAATAAGCCAAAACTAACCCACAAAAATTTTATTTTGAAGTCTTTCAATATCTTCATTTGAGTTTTCAGTGTCCATGGAATTCCTTCTCTTATAAGGAGATGCTATACGTACTTTAAAAGTAGAAGTCAATGATACTATTTTTGAGAAAGTTATGGCATTTTTTAATAAATTGCCAAAAAATGAGATTCAGCTAAGTGTAGAGGAAAATAGAGAAATTCAAACTCCTAAAAAACTCAGTTCTTTTTCTTTAAAAACAAAAGGGTTTAAGTTTAATAGAGATAAAGCAAATGAGCGATAAAATAAATATTACTTATTTATACTTTCTTTGAAGATATGCAACACGAATTTACAATAGACAATCACCTAAAAATCATTAATTTCTTTAAATAAAAAACTTAATTTAATTAGCCCTCAATACACTCAATGCCGATTGCTTAATGATTGGCAATCTTTGAATTATCACATCTTCAACGATATACAAATCAACACCTTCATAATCGTGTGCTATAAAATTTCTTAGCTCATAACTGCCTTTGATATCTTGTTTCTCAAAATAAGCTAAAACTTCTAACTCACCATTGTGAAGTAGCTTGTCAAACTGTTCTGCTATACTTGTAAGATGCATTAAAATAGAAGCTCTCGAGTTTTGTTCATCTTCTAAGGCTTTTGCAACTGAGCCTTTTTCTTTGACAATTGCTTCAATGAAATTGATTTTTTTAACAATAAGTTTTACTCTTTCATACGCTTTAATACTAAACATAAATCAACTCTTTTTCAATAGATTGTTTAAAACTGCTTTGTGAATCAAGGTCAAAAACATCAATATTTTTATGAAACTTTGCACTTATTTTCTCTTTGATATACGAAATAAGTTCAAAATAGCTGTATGAAGAGTGTTGCAAAAGAAATGTTTTATCTTTTTGTATAGCAATATCAATATCGCTGTAAATCGTTGGTTCATCTTTTGCATAACTTCCAAAGAGGGCAAGTTTTTGAATGCCTTTATGGGTAAGTTCAGATTTAATTTCTTGTAAATAAGATAGTATATTTTCTTTGGTTGCTCTCATGGACTTTCTTTATTATTTTTGATTTATTATAACACATTATCAATAAACTTTAAAATCATTAATTTGCATAACACCCAACCCAATGAAGTCTAACTAAAAATACGCTACACTCTCAAAAAAATTTATGGACACACAATGATACTACTTGAAGCGTTTGGGGCTATTTTTTCTATTCTTGGGGCTTATTTGATGGCTACGAGTACTAAAATCAATACCAAACCGCTTTATTATGGCTTTATTAGCTTTTTTATTTCCAATACGGCATTACTCATATTTTTTACGTTGAAAGGTAAAGTGCCTATTATTTTACAAATGGTGCTTTTTTTTATGACGGCGATTATTGGAATATATAAGCACACTTCCCATAAAAAACGAGATACCATGCTTATGAGCATGGTGTTATTGTTGTTGGGTTGTGTGCTTTATTTTAGTATTGTACCACGCATGAGAGAGATTGATTTTACCGTTTTATGGGTGGATTTGTTGGCATCTTCTTTGGCAATATTTGGAAGTTTTTTACTTTCAAGTCATACGCCAAAAATCAGAGGCTATGCGTTTATTTGTTTTTTTATAGCCGATGTGGTATTTGTCTATATTGGATTGACCAATGCTTTTTATTTTTTCATGGTGCAATCATTGTTTTATTTGTACACCAGTGTGAAAGGCTATAAAAACACCCTATAAAGAAGATTATTTCTCTACGGGTAAATCGGTTTTACTCCAGTCATACGCAAATCCTTGTTGGATGTTATAGACATTGCTAAATCCATCATTGGCAAGTAAATTTGCTGCAAATTTGGTGCGTGAACCACTTCTGCAAATGAGAATAATCTCTTTGTCGTGGTTGCCTTTAACTGCATAATCAATTTGTTCAATAAAATCTTGATTAAAGACTCGTTGTCCAAATTTTTCATTAAATACAGGGATATTAATCGCTCCTTTGGGTCTTGAAAACTCAAACTCTCGTTTGGTTCTTACATCAATCAATAAAGCCCCTTTTTGTTGCATATCATAGGCTGTTTGAGAGTTAATATCGGCTTTGTATAAGTTGGCTTTACTTAAATCAACTTGTGCAAAAAGCGTTGCACTTACGCATAAAAAAAAGAGCATGATCTTTTTCACTTATTCTCCTTGTCTATTTCTAAATCATCATAAGGGTCCATATGAATGGTGATAATCCACTCACGTTGGGTGTCAAGTTGTTTGATTTTATCTTCAATTCTGTCTGCAACTTTGTGGGCACCCATTAGTGTAATTAAACAATCAAACACCAAATGAACATCCACAAAGGTTTGGTGTCCTGCTTCTCTGGTTTTTAATAAATGATACGCATTGATCTCTTTTTCTGAAAGTAAAATCTCTTTAATTTTTTCAACCAAGGTTTCTTCTACGGCACGATCAAGTAAGACCAAAACCCCTTCTTTGATGAGTTCATAAGATGAATAAATAATATAAAGAGCAATTCCTCCCCCAACAATGACATCAAAAATTTCATAATTGGTCAAATGAACCAACACCAAAGACGCCAATACCGCAATATTGGAGTAAACGTCAGTTTTATAGTGTAAAGCATCGGCTTTAACCACCATACTGTTGGTCTGTTTGGCAACTTTATTTAAGTACAGAACCAATAAAATGGTTATACATAAAGAGATAATCATCACAATTAATGAAACATCCAAATACGAAGAGGTTTCCCCACTGATGGCTTTTTTGATGGCTTGATAAAATAAAAAAAGCCCAGAAACAGTAATAATCGTACCTTCAATTACTGAAGCTAAAGCTTCAATCTTTCCACGACCATAATTAAAGTTTTCATCGGCAGGTTTTTCGGAGTTATTAATGGCAAAGTAGTTGAAAATTGAGACAAACATATCCAAAACAGAATCCACAGCAGAAGCCAAAACGGCGACAGAACCACTGGCAATCCCAACAATGAGTTTGCTCAGTGTTAAAAAAGCAGCAACGCTTGTGGAGACAACCGTGGCTTTTTTTTGTTTTGTCATTTTAGACATAATAAATCAGTAGTTCTCTTCAACAAATTTTCGGATTCTTTCAATCCCTTTTTCAATGCTGGGTAAATCTGTTGCGAAAGAGAATCTGAAGTATCCCTCTGCTCCAAATGCAAGACCAGGTACAACAGCAACTCCCTCTTTTTCTAAAAGTTCTGAACAAAATTTAATTGAATCATTGGTGAGTTCTTTGATATTGGCAAACAAATAAAAAGCACCTTCAGGTTTAACACAAGAGATCCCTTTGATGTAGTTAAGTTGTGTAATGGCAACATTTCTTCGTTTTTCAAACTCCACTCTCATGGTTTCAATGGCTTCATCGGCTTTGCCTTCAAGGGCTAAAATCGAAGCGTGTTGAGTAATTGAGTTAATATTTGATGTAACTTGTCCTTGCAGTTTAATCATCGCTTTAACCAGTTCAACTTTAGGTGTGGCAATGTATCCAAAACGCCAACCGGTCATTGCTACAGCTTTACTTAATCCATTAATAGTAACCGTTCGTTGAAACATATCTTCGCTGACTTCAGCTGCTGCTGTAAATTTTTTTCCGTCGTAAATGATTTTTTCGTACATTTCATCTGAAAAGACTAAAATATCTGTGCCCTCAAGCACTTTTCCTAATGCCGTTAATTCTTCTTTAGAGTAAATTCCACCTGTTGGATTTGAAGGAGAGTTCAGCAATAAAATTTTTGTTTTTGGTGTAATGGCGGCTTTTAATTGTTCGGGTGTGATTTTAAAATTGGTCGAATCATCGGTGTCAATAAAAACAGGAACACCATCAGAGTATTTGACTTGTTCAGGATACGTAACCCAATAAGGTGCTGGAATAATGACTTCATCCCCTTCTTCAATCAAAACTTGAAAAAGATTAAATAAAGAATGTTTAGCTCCATTGCTGATGACAATATGGTTTAATTCATAGTTTAATCCATGGTCTTTTTTAAGTTTGTTAATAATGGCTTGTTTGGTTTCAGTAATTCCCTCAACAGCAGTGTATTTCGTATGTCCTGCTTTGATTGCTTCAATTGCAGCCTCTTTGATGATTTCTGGGGTATCAAAATCAGGCTCACCCGCACTGAAACTTAAGATATCTCTTCCTTGAGCTTTGAGTTCTCGACCTAATGCAGTAATTGCCATTGTAACCGATGGAGATAGATTTTCCATTCTTTTTGCAATTTTCATTTACGCGTTTCCTATGTTAAATTTTGGTAGGATTTTATCAAAATAATTCTTAAGGTTAATTTTGAATTTCAGTGTAAAAATAGATAATGAAGACATAACGGTACACTTTGAAAAAAGTAAAAAAATGAAACGGTGCTATATTAGAATTGTTGATGCTAAAACAATTCGTATAAAAGCCCATTGGTATTACTCTTTAGAAGAGGCAAAAGCCTTAGTTCAACAAAAAATGCTTTGGTTGGAAAAACACATTGTACCTCTTAAAGCAAAACTGCTTCAACCCCATGAATTTTACTTTTTAGGAAGAGTATGTCTTTTGGAAGATTTTAATTTAACTCAAGAACAAATTGATGGGTTCTATAAACAAAAAGCCCAAGAGATTTTGCCTGATATTGTGCAAAAATATGCTCAAAAAATGAATGCTTTTCCTTCTTGCTTAAAATTTCGGAAAACAAAAAGTCGTTGGGGAAGTTGCTCATACAACAATGTGATAAATTTAAGTACCAATTTAATGAAACTGCCGTTTAGTTGTGTCGATTATATTGTCATTCATGAACTTGCACACATAAAACATAAAAACCATTCCAAGGCGTTTTGGGATTGGGTAGAAGTACATTGCCCCAATTACAAAGAAGAAGAAAAAAAGATTAAATATTTTTAACTTTAGAGGTGCCCTTTAGGAAACTCAATGGTAAAGCAACTGCCCCATTGCTGTTTTAAACGTTTATTTTCATTGTAAATATTGCCATTAAAATGAGTTTCAATAATTTGATTGCTGATATAAAGTCCTAAACCTGTTCCTTGTGATTGATGTTTGGTCGTAAAGTAAGGGTCAAATATTTTGTCTTGGATGTCGTGTTCAATTCCCCCTGCATTGTCTTGAATGGTAATATAAATACGTTCATTTTTTTCAAACAGTTCAATATAGACATATTTTTCTTTGATATTATGAGCCAGTAAAGCATCTTTGGCATTGGTTAAAAGATTTAAAATCACTTGAGACAATAAGTTTTCGCTTCCATAATAGGCAATATTTTTATTGATTTTGCACATTAGGGTAATAAAATTATGGTCATAGGTATTTTTGATAATATTAATTGTGTTTTCAAGTACATTTGCCACAATAAACGTTCGTTGAACTTCCTCTTCATTGGCAAAGAAATTTCTAAAATTATCAATGGTATGTGAAAGAAAATTGGCATTTTTCATAACACACTCATTGACCTCTTTTATATCAGTCGATGTGAGTAAATCCAACTCTTCTTTAATCTTTAATCCACTAACAGATGTGGTAATCACACTTAAGGGTTGTCGCCATTGGTGAGCAATGTTTCCAATCATCTCTCCAATAGCAGCCAAACGTGTTTTTTGTTGAATCAAAATATCTTTTTGAAGATTTTTTTGTACTTCAATTTCAATGCGTTGTTCTAAATGCTTATTTAAAGCATTTAACTCTTTTGTTTTTTGGGCAACTTCTTGTTTTAAGATGGTTTCATACTCTTTTAAGTGCGTAATATCGGTGTTGATTCCTACCATTTGTAAAGGATTATTCTGTTCATCGTATCGAATCACTTTACCTCGTACTTCTATCCAAATCCAAGAATTATCGGCTTTTTTATAGCGAAATTCATCAATAAAAATATCACTATTTTTCAATTGTTTTTGAAGACTTTGATATACCTTTTGTTTATCTTGAATGTGTAAAAGAGATTCCCATTTTTCATAGGTAATTTTAAACGCATTTTCTTCATATCCAAGAAGATGATAGAGGTTTTTATCCCAAAGTATTTTATTTTTTTCAATATCCCAATCCCAAACACCTACATGAGTTGCTTCTAACGTTAGTTCAAGTTTTTCAATGATGGTTTCTCTCTCTTTTTGAATCATTTTTTTATCGGTAATATCTAACAGTGTCCAAATGATTTCATTGGTACACGTGTTACAGTTGATAAGAGTTCCATAAACTGAACACCAAATTTCTGTACCATCTTTTTTCTTAAAAGGATAATCTACACTGATTACCTCTTTTTTGAGAAGTTTTTGGTATTGGGGTGCAAATTGTTCGAAAAATTCGTTTGAAATATGAAGTATCTCAAAACTTTGATTGTAAAGTTCCTCTTTATTATAACCAAACATTTCATAAGCACGTTGGTTGGCTTTACAAATTTTGCGTTGGGCGTTTGCCAAAAAAATTGCCACTGCATTGTTGTCCAACAAGTGTTCAATTTCATTGTTTTTATACGCAAGAGTATCTTTGAGTTTTTTGAGATTTTTTAATATTTTTAACAAAATTAAAATGGTCATAGCCAACACAAGTGTGGCAAGAGCAAAATAGATAAGCCGTGAGTGATGTACTTTTTCTAACTGTTGGGTTTGTTCATCAATAAGTGCTTCAAGTTGTTCTTGATAGTGTAAAACATCGTTGGGCTTAAATCGTTCTAGGGTAATATCTTGAATAATAGAAATCAAGACATCTTGGTTTTCAAGTACATAAGGGGTGGTTCTTACTTCAACTGTTTTGATTTCACCATTGTTAAGTCGGTGTCTAAAGATAAAGAAATTTCGATTTTGTTTTTTAGCCAGTTTAAGTTCACGTAAAACTTGTTCTTGGCTAAACGTGTTAATATCACTTATGTTTAATTGTTTAAAGTCATCAAGCGTGTATTGATAAAATTTTTGTGCCGCGTTATTGGCATCAATAATTTTTCCTGAGTGTGCATCGATGATAAGCATAGCAGAGTGATTGGTTCTAAAAAAATCATAAAAACTTAAAGAAGCAAAAAGGGTTAAGGGCAAAAAAAACAGGAGAAAAAAAGAGCCTTTTTTACAGAAATAAAAGAGGCGTGAACAAAGTGACATAATTAAACCTTAAAGATAATAAGTAATATTCTAGTTGAGATTTTTTTAAAGCCTGCTTAAATGTCACGAAAGATTTTTTATGAGTTTTCGGATGGTTTCTATCTTATGGTGAAGGGGTTTGTCTTGAATAAAATTTTCAAAAATTCCATACGAACGCTCTTGGAAAAAGGGTTTTTCTTCTTGAAGAGACTCTTTTTTTTCCATAACATTCGTAACAAAAAAATTGATATCGGAAATATTGGCAATGCCCAAGGTTTTAAGCAACGACCAAATCAAATCTTTGTTGTGAGAAAACTCCATTTTATATACAGGATGAGTTAAGACAAAAAAAAGAACGTCTTTTTTAATATACGCAAATTTTACCCCTTTTTTTAGCTTCAAAGGTAAGGTGTTTATTAGTTTTTGTAGTGTAGTATGAGTGTTTAATTTTTTAAACTCAGGATTGAACTTCAAATGCGTAAGAATATCGTTTACTTTTTTCATGCTTGCATTATAGCAAGTTTTTTATTATCTTTTAGTGGGTGTGGATACAAAGCAGACCCTGTATATGTTAATGACCAAGAACAACCAGCAAATAAATGATTTATGATTATTTAATAATAGGCAGTGGTATTGCAGGTCTTAACGCAGCAAGACTCATACCCAAAGATAAAAAAGTATTAATTTTATGCAAAAAATCTCCGTGGGAGTGCAACACATTTTGGGCACAAGGCGGAGTTGCAACAGCCGTTGACAAAACCGACATCGAGCCTCATATCCAAGATACACTTATTGCGGGTGTTCATCACAACAACGAACAAGCCGTACGGATTTTAAGTGAAAACTCACGCGCGTGTATTGATGATTTGATTACCGCTGGTTTACAGTTTGATAAAAATGCCAAAGGCGAATTGGCATTTACCAAAGAAGCTGCTCATTGTCGAAGCCGAATTTTGCATGCCGATGGCGATGCCACAGGACGAATGATTCATCTGTTTTTACTGCAAGTGTGTCCGCATGAAATTATGACCAACGCGGTGGTGTGCGATTTGCTCATTGAAAACGGGGTATGTTATGGGGCACAATATTTCAGTGATGAAACCACCCAAAAAGTGGTTTATGCGCATAATACCATTATTGCCAGTGGTGGCATTGGGTCTATTTACAAATATCATACCAACTCAACAGCCATTGCGGGAGAAATCCAAGGCATTTGTTTGGAAAAAGGGCTTGAACTTAAAGACATGGAGATGATGCAATTTCATCCAACGGTGGTCAAAGGTACTCATTTTGCTCGAAAACCGCTTTTAAGTGAAGCCTTAAGAGGTGAGGGGGCGCATATTGTTGATGAAGAGAATAAGCGTTTTGTTTTTGATTATCACAAAGACGGAGAATTAGCACCGCGAGATGTGGTGAGTCGTGCTATTTTTGACTATGCTAAAAAGACCAAAAAAGGGGTCTTTTTATCGTTTGAAAACTTTGAAAAAGCAGAGTTTAAAAAACGATTTCCCAATATTTATGCCAACTTAAAAGAGTTAGGATTTGAACTGCCCTTTGAAAAAGTTCCGATTTCTCCGGCATTTCATTATGCCATGGGAGGAATTGCTACGAATTTAGACGCACAAGTTTTGGGTATGAAAAACTTATATGCCATTGGTGAGTGTGCGTGTACGGGAGTGCATGGAGCGAATCGTTTGGCATCGAACTCTTTACTTGAAGGAATTGTCTTTTCTAAAATTGCCGTTGAAAAGAGTTTGGCAATAAATTTTACCATAGAGAGTAAAAACTACACACAAAGCATCAAACACTTTATTCGTAACCAAGAGATTGATAAAGAGATTAAAAACCGTTTGCGAAAAATGATGTGGGAACATGTTGCCATTATGCGAAATGAAGAAGAACTGAAAAACACATTGATACAAATCGATACATTTTTAAAAGAAGAGGTAGGCCGACTCTTGTTTTTAAGATTATTAACAGCAAAATCGATATTAAAAGCGGCAATAAACCGCAAAGAATCACTGGGTGCGCATTATATAAAAAATTGACATCTTCTTGACAGAAAATTTACAATTATTAATAATTTAAGTTTATTTACGGCAGAATCTTTTCTGTTTTATGCATTATAATGGACTTATAAGCATACTTACTTTTTAAGGAGAAATGATGTTAAAAATCTTGATGACATTGCTGTTGTCATCTTTATCACTACTTGCTGCAAGCGGATCCACAGGAGAAGTTGCACCAGATATAACCATGACATGGGTAGGTTTTGCCTGTTTATTGGTTTTTGTTGTGGGTTACTATTTTGTAGCCGCCGAGGAGAAGTATTCAATTGATAAAGCTAAGCCGGCTTTGTTTATTGGTACATTTATGTTTATTTTAGTAGCACTTTACTATGCAATGAATGGCTTAAGTATGGATTTGGTTCATACCCAAGCGCAACACTTGATTTTAGAAATTGCTGAAATTTTCTTCTTCTTATTTGTTGCGATGACTTACATTGAATCGTTGATTCATATGGGTGTGTTTGACCGATTAAAATATAATTTGATTTCAAAAGGTTACACCTATAGAAAACTCTATTGGCTTACGGGTATCTTAGCGTTTTTCCTTTCACCCATTGCCGATAACTTAACAACGGCGTTGATTTTATCAACTGTACTTATTACCATTGAAAAACATCGAAAAGATTTTTTAGTACCGGGTGCGATTAACATTGTTGTTGCTGCGAATGCTGGGGGTGCGTGGTCGCCATTTGGGGATATTACTACGTTGATGGCATGGACAGCTGGAAAAGGAACCTTTACAGACTTTATGTTTTTATTCCCTGCGTCTATTATTGGATATTTGGTTACGGCTATTTTATTGGCTCGTGTTGTTCCCGATGAAGTTCCTGATTTTGATGCGTCTAAAGAGGTTAAACCTAAAATGCACGAAGGGGCAAAAGTGGTTATGTTTTTAGGAGTGTTTACCATTTTTTGTGCCGTTATGTCACACCAAGTCTTACACTTACCTGCGATGTGGGGTATGATGTTTGGTTTGTCTTTGCTTAAACTTTTCTCTTACTCTTTAAAGAAAAAATACGGAAATGAACACTTTAATGTCTTTCATTCCATTGCCAAAATCGAAAACAATACTTTGATGTTTTTCTTTGGTATTTTAGCAGCAGTAGGGGCTTTATACTTTATTGGTTGGTTGGCATTGGCTGCTGTTGTTTACGATCCAAGTGTTTTAGGACCAACATGGTCAAATATTGGAGTAGGATTCCTTTCTGCAATTGTAGATAACGTACCTGTTATGAGTGCTGTGTTAAAAGCAAACCCTGCTATGGGGCTTGACCAATGGATGCTTGTAACCTTAACGGCTGGAGTTGGGGGATCAATGATCTCTTTTGGTAGTGCTGCAGGGGTTGGTGTAATGGGTAAATTACACGGTATTTACACCTTTGGTGCACACATGAAATATGCTTGGACCATCGTAATTGGATATTTTGTTTCGGTTGGGGTTTGGTATGTTCAATACGAAATCTTAGGGTTTTACCATATCGGATAAAACCGTATAAAAGTGCTTCGGCACTTTTATGCTTTTCTTCTTTTTTATTCTTTTATCTTTTTCATCAAAACTTAACACCTTTTTAGTTATTATTGCATTTATATTAAGCATAACAAAGGAAAACAGTACATGAAACATGTTCCCATAATAGTTTTAGATTTTGGAAGTCAATACACTCAAATTATTGCTCGAAAACTAAGAGAAAGCGGTGTCTACAGCGAAATTGTCCCTTACAATGAAAAGATTGAAGAAATACTTGCTAAAACACCCAAAGGTATTATTTTAAGTGGGGGACCGGCTTCTGTATATGCCAAAGATGCTTACCACCCAGATGCAAAAATCTTTGAACTTGGCTTACCCATCTTGGGAATTTGTTATGGTATGCAACTTATTTCTCAACATTTTGGTGGTTCAGTTATTCCTGCAGATCATCACGAATACGGAAAGGCCAAACTCAATTTTGAAACACCAAGTGATATTTTTAAAGATACAACCGATGGACAAATTGTTTGGATGAGTCACGGAGACAAAGTGGAGCATATTCCTGAAGGTTTTGAAAAAATAGGTACAAGTGAAAACTCACCGTTTGCTGCCATTGCCAACTTAGAAAAACGTATTTATGCGTTTCAATTTCACCCTGAAGTGTATCACTCACAAGAGGGAAGTAAACTTTTGAAAAACTTTGCGAAACATATTTGTGGATGTGAAAGCACTTGGAACATGGGAAGCTTTGCCAAAGAGCAAATCCAAAAGATTCAAGACAAAGTAGGAAATAAAAAAGTGCTTTGTGGGGTTAGTGGTGGAGTGGACAGTTCAGTCGTAGCCACACTTTTAGCTGAAGCCATAGGTGACCAACTTGTTTCTGTATTTGTAGATAATGGATTATTACGTGCCAATGAGCGAGAACAAGTTGAAGCGATGTTTGCGTCAAGAGGTGTTCCTTTAATTACTGTAGATGCCAGTGAGCAATTCTTATCAAAACTTGAAGGGGTAACTGACCCTGAAACCAAACGAAAAATCATCGGAGAGACCTTTATTCGAGTCTTTGATGAAGAAGCCAAAAAACATGATGGCATTGAGTTCTTGGCACAAGGGACACTTTACACCGATGTGATTGAGTCAGTTTCAGTAAAAGGACCAAGTAAGACGATTAAATCGCACCACAACGTAGGGGGATTACCCGATTGGATGAAGTTTGAACTTATTGAGCCACTTAGAGAAATTTTCAAAGATGAAGTACGAGCGTTAGGTTTAGAGTTAGGACTTCCCAAACAGATGATTGGAAGACACCCATTCCCAGGACCTGGACTTGCGATTCGAATTATGGGTGACGTAAACAAACCTGACTTAGAGCTATTGCGAAAAGCCGACATCATCATGCTAGATGTCTTACACGCCACAGGATTATACGACCAAACATGGCAAGCGTTTACCGTATTGTTAAACGTAAAATCAGTTGGAGTAATGGGCGATAACAGAACATATGACAACACAGTTTGTGTAAGAATCGTAGAAGCCACAGACGGTATGACAGCAACGTTTGCACATATCCCTCATGATGTGTTGGAAACGATTTCAAGACGGATAATTAATGAGGTGGATGGGATTAATAGAGTGGTGTATGATATTAGCTCAAAACCACCAGCAACCATCGAATGGGAATAAAATAAAGCAGTATCTTTTAACTTGATACTGCGTCAGATAAGAAAATCAGCTCAATCACATACTACTTGTATGCTCAATCGCAGATTTTCTTCTCTTCCTTGTCTGAAGCTAAAATCTACAGCTTTATTTATATGAGTCTGTTAATATCTCTAAGGTAATAAAACTTTTAAAACATTAATTTAAGATTATTTTATATAGAATTTAGCAAAACTAAATAAGGAGGTAGTTTATGTCATTAGATGATATTAGTCATCCTATATTATATTCAACGATGACTACATTGGCTTATAATATAAATAAAAAATACTATGGGGATCGACACTATATGTGGTGTACGCCATATTTTGGTTCTGATTTTGAATCACCTCATTTTACTGTACCTCCAAGTTCTTCTCCTATAGAAATCTATAATACATTAAAAAAAGAAGTTAATGGAGTAGACCATCATAATACAAAAATTAAGTTAAATAGAAGAGGGATTCGGAAAGGAGCCTCTACCATGCTTAAACTAAATAAAATAACACAAGAACAACATGATGAAATAGTTTATATTTCAAAATCTGCTAAAGACATGCACTTTAGACCTTTGCTATGTGTCATATCTCGTCTTGAAGCTGTACCTTTTTATCATAAGGTAAATGTTAAGGATAAGGCTAATCCCTTGTCTCATGAATATATATTATCAGATTTGCCACAATCAGCATTTGATATAATAAGGATTGATTAATGGAGAATTTAAGCGATATTATTAAGGATTATAACTTAGTTGATGTAAGAGAAGCTTTTTATTATTTAAGTAGATATTTAAAAATGGCTGATAATGAAGATGAGTATGAAAAAGATTTTTTTGAAGATGATTTTCGAAGTATCCCCTCTATAGAGGCAAAAGAATTGACAATTAATTTAATTAAATTTATTGAAAAAAGTACAGAAAAAAAGGCTGGAGAGTTTACAGATACAGAATATATTAAGTGGATGGATGAAATCAATGAAATTGAATCTAAACTTGATCCTGATGTATCAATTGAAACTATTAAGTCAGCAGAGTTAGTAATTAAGAATTTAGATTTACTTGAATGAAATAAAATAGGTGTCAGGCACCATTTTGCATTTATGTTGAAATTCTTTCCTCGTTCCCAACTTCCAGTTGGGAATGTATACTTAAATTTAATATTTCTCTTTAAAACTACAAGAGTTTCCGCTTTCTTGGCTTGATGTATTTTAAATACACCTTTGGAATGACCTCAAAACACTAGACACATTCTTATTCAATTAAACGTTATCACAAAAAATATTTAATACTAAATTAAATCTAAATATAGTACTATCTAAAACGATATCTTAAAAAGGTTGCACCTATGCATTTAAGTCAAGACATAAAACCAATTAGCTATTTAAAATCGAAGACAGCTGATGTCATAAACAGTGTAAATGAAAATCAACGAACAATTATTATCACACAAAATGGTGAGGCTAAAGCAGTTGTTCAAGATATTAAGAGCTATGAAAATATGCAAAATTCATTAAATTTGTTAAAGTTAATTGTTCAAAGTGAGAATGATATTGAAAACAACCATATTATTCGTCAAGAGGATATGTTTAATAATTTAGAAAAAAAACTCTTTGGATAATTTTCAATGAAAAACTTTGAAGTTATCTGGACAAAAAGTGCTGAATTTGATTTGGAATCAATTATTGAATATATTAAAACAGATAGTATAGAAACAGCAAAAAAAATATTTTTTGCTATAAAAGAAGAGTGTAATAATTTATATTACTTTCCTGAGAAAAAAAGAGTTGTGCCAGAGCTTCAGCAAATTGGAATTTTGAAGTATAGAGAAGTTATCTTTCAAAGATGGAGAATAATATATAAAATTGAAAATGAAAAAGTATATATTTTATTAATGGTAGATTCAAGTAGAAATTTAGAAGATATTTTATTTCAACGATTAATTAAAAATGATAACAAAACCTAGTACCGAACAGGTAAACCTGTTGAAGTCAAATGTTACACCCCCCCCAGAGGTTGAATCTCCACTTTTTTTCACATGAGTTTTGTTATAATCAATAAAATTTAAAATAAACAAAAGGATAGACTTTGATCAATAAAATAAAAGAAAGCAAAATTGCACAAATTTTACTTTTTAAGGTATTTGTTGTTGTAACACTTGCTGGAAATCTATATTTTTCCTAATAAATCTTTTAATTGCACATTTTAAAATACAAAGAAACAATATTGAAACTCTCATATCATCGTCGTCGTAAAATGAAAACCAGAAGAATCGCCATACGAGATTTAATCGCCCAAGGCATTGAAGAGCCAAAAGAGTTGGCAAAAGAGCTCAAAGTAACCATGCCAACCATTAAAAGAGATTTAGACGCGATGGAAAGTATGAGTGAAGAGGATTTCAGTTTTCAAAAAAGAGAGACTTCTCAAGAAATCCTTGATAAAAAAGATACGATTTTAAAAATGTTAGATGATGAAAAATATTATACTCCAAACGGTGATATTAATATTGCTAAAATAACGCAAGAGCTTAAAACAAGTCGAGCAACGGTGTTATCTGTTTTAAATGGTGAATAAAATTTATGAAAGGAAACATAGTAGCCAATAAATTATCTATGAAAAATTTATTTTTTATGTGAAGGTATTACTACTTAAAACGGACTTGAATAAAAAGAGGTGTTTGTTCTATTTAGTCAAGAAGAGGATTAATAAAATGAATGGTTTTATATCAATGAAAAATATGCAGATTAATTAAAATCACGCTATCAATTATGGTATCCTATGCAAATCATAAAAAATAATTTGTTAGAGTAAAACACGATTAATAAAGGAAATAGTTTGCCATTTTTTTTTAATAATGAGAATATTGAAGTCATCATAGAGGACAATCCTGATGATATATTCAACCCTTCAGATACAACACATACGCCAACCTCACAACATAGCGTAATAAGGCAAATCATTTTAGAAGAGATTATTGAGACTTTTAAAAAAGTTTTACCTAATACAGCCGTTGAAAATGCTTTTTTTTCTCAAGAAGAATCTCTAAAAGAGAATAACTATTTAAGCTATTTATTGACATTTGAAACAGACAATGATGAGTATGAGATCATATATCACATACCGCTTTTTCTTGCTTTTCTTATAGAGTCTTGCCAAAACAGCAATAATGAAATGAAAAATAAAATCGATGAAGATTTAATTGTTGTAAACAAAGAGATATTTTTGAATGTATCCAATGCCATAATGGCTTCTTTAAATGCCAAACATTTGAGCTTTTTGCAAGATATTAAACTGATGGATTTTTCTCATCAAAGCGTTGATTATGCCCAAATGGCAAATATGCAAAACTTATACGCTTTATGTATGACAATAAACCAAAATAAGTACACGCTTTATTTGGAACTGGATAAACAATTTAATAAAATGTTTTAGAACGATAAAGAGTCTGGGAACGCATAAGTTAAATCTTTTTTACGACGAACAACTTACATGCGATATCCCAGCTATTCCAAAAAAATCTGAAGGTTTTTTACTATAGTATTTCTCTTCTATCTCTTTTGTTTGTTCTTCGTAGGGCTTTGTCATGATTTCTTGTAATTCTTGTACGGGCGCATAGTTTCCATTTTGCGCTTCTTGATATGCCCAAACCAGATGCCATTCTCTTAATGTGTATTTGGGATTCGTAAGTTTCATTTGCTTTGATAGTTTTTGTTTTGATTCTTCATCATTTACATCGATTTTTGTTTTCCAAATTTCGAGCCAACTGTTCCATTTTTCTTTCATCGTTTCATCTTTTACACTTCCATAAAAACTTTTTTCTAGGCTACTCATATCATCAGGAATAGATGAGAGTTCTCTAAAAAATATCGTATAGTCAACTTTGGTTTCTATTAACAGATTGATAAGTTCTTCAAACAACTCAACATCAAATTTGCTAAGACCTAGTTTTCTAGCCCACATATGTTCCATTTTTTGTTGCATAATTTTTGGAAAATTATGTTCGATTTTTTCAAGTTCTTCTAAAACATTTGTGTTTGAACTAAGCAATGGTTTTAAAGCACTGCAAAATGATTTAAAGTTTTTTTGGGCTGCAACGGGTTGATTGAAAAACGAAAAGTGCATTCCTCCACCTGTCCAAGATTGATATTTGTGGTCAAACATCTCAATAAATCCAAACGGACCATAATCAAGTGTAAATCCACCTGCTGCGCAGTTATCACTGTTAAAATTGCCTTGACAATAGCCAACTCGTATCCAG
Source organism: Epsilonproteobacteria bacterium UBA4036 (assembly GCA_002382325.1). Taxonomy (GTDB): domain Bacteria; phylum Campylobacterota; class Campylobacteria; order Campylobacterales; family Arcobacteraceae; genus Marinarcus. The sequence continues at coordinate 66,814 of DGAG01000015.1, read as the reverse complement.
TTAGCCACCAATGACGTAAGGCGGTTTTGAAACTCTTTTGCAAGCAGTATGATTTTTTCATCAAGCTTTAAATTTTGATTGATTACTTCGCTGTACTCTCTGTCAATCAGATGTAAAACAATCATTTCTAACTCTTTTAAAGCGTTTTCATGTTCATTTTTTCTCGCACGTCTTCCAAAAAGTTCAAGTTGCCCAACACGTATAAAAGAAGGAGCAACTCTAGTCGTAATGGCAACATCTTCTTCAATCATAACTTCAGGCTCTTTTGAGTAAGAATTATCTTTAAACCAAGGTCTTGTCACTTGCTCTTTTTGTGAAGTAAACAAAGTCAAAGACCTTGATGTGGGGATTTGAAGTGCATGCATATGTTCTTGAGCTAAAAACTCTCGTACGCTTGATCTTAACACGGCACGTCCATCTGCACCTCTGCAATAGGGTGTTCTTCCTGCACCTTTTAGTTGAAATTCCCATCTTTTACCATTGATTACAGCTTCAAGAACTGAGATTGCTCTGCCATCTCCATAGCCATTTCCCGTTTGAAAAGGACATTGGGCATAATATTCAGTCCCATAAATAGACAAAGCATAACCCGTTGCCCAACCTATATTTTGCATGGGTTGAGAAAGATTGGACATATCGCCTGAAAACAGTTTGATAAATTCATCTGATTTTATCAAGTTCTCACTCAAACCCAATTCTTTAAAAAAGTTAATACTATGTGAAATATATATGGGCTCTTTGATAGGTGTTGGAATGACAGGTACATAATGTCCACTAAAAACTTCTCTTGGAAATTTGTTATCTTCATTGTATTTTGCATCAGGGTCACTGTTAAGGTTTTCTACAAAAGAGTAATTGCATAATTGGGCAAGTTCATCAAATGTTTCTATATTTTTTTTATTCATTATTATATTTATCCATAAAATCTTTTATTTAGTAAGATACTAACAAAACTTCTTATAATCTGCCTCAAATCTTTCACTTAATTGTAAGTTGTAATGAATTATTATGATATGAAAATTCTGGGGAAAATTCTGAGGATAGGATACTTAAATGTACGATATATGACCTAGAAGTAGTATCCTATTGCCTTAAATTATCTATCCTGTCCCCGAAACTTCTAACTTCTAATAGCATTACCCCATGCTTGTGAAAAGGATTCCACTGCGGGAAAAATTTCTTCTTCTTTTAAGCAGCCAAAACCCAAATTGATAACATTATCTTCTAAATTTGTATCAAACTGTATGGAATATATTTTTATAGAGTTTTTTTCAAGTAATAGTTCTAATTTTTTCCAGTCAATTTTTACTTTTGGTTTAAATAATATGGCTAAACCACTCCCTTCTCTTAATATCTTGATGGTATCTTTAAGATAGGCACTCATAGCTTTTTTCATTAAATCATGTTTTTTCTTATTTAAGGCTCTCATTTTTCTTATATGTTTATCCCAGTAACCTTCTTTGATAAAAGCTTCCAATGTTTTTTGTATATCAATAGGTACTCCTGAAAATGAAAAATCAAAAGTATTTTTATATTTTTCTAAAAGTTTTTTAGGCAAAACAAGATAACTTATTCTTAAAGCAGGAGATAAAGCTTTTGAGAAAGTACCAGAGTAAATCACTCTTTCATTGTTATTAATCCCTTGTAGTGATGGAATAGGGCGATTATTATAAGAGAGTTCACTGTCATAGTCATCTTCTATGATATAACTATTATTTTTAATCGCCCAATTTATAAGCTTTATTCTTTTAGAAATAGGAATTGTAACTCCTGTTGGATATTGATGAGAAGGAGTTACATAGACCAGTTTGCTTTTACTTTGTTCAAGCTCTTTTAAATCAATCCCTTGTTTTGTAATGGCAATAGGATTAATTTTATAATCAAATAGCTTAAAAACTTTTGGAGTAACTTTATAACCAGGATTTTCTATACTAATAGAAGAGGTGAATTCTTTTAAAAGAGTAGCAACAATAAACATAGAATCAGAAAAGCCACTACAAACAATAATTTGTTCTTCTTCACAGATAACTGCTCTTGAACTTGCTAAGTAGTTTTTTATCTCTTTTCTAAGTTCTAAATCTCCTTGTTTATTGGGATATAGACCTAGATTGATACTTGTAATGACTTTATTATGTAGCTTAGCCCAAAGTTTTTTTGGAAATACATCATCACTATATTGAGCAGGATAGAAGTTGTATTTATATTTTTTTTCAGAAATTTTTTCTTCTGACATCTCTTGATGTTTTTGTTTAAACTCTTTATGTAAATCTTCACTTACAAAAAAACCACTTTGAGGACGACTTTCTATATAACCTTCGGCATAAAGTTGATTATAGGCAGATTCAACCGTTGTTTTACTGAGTTTATACTCTTGACACATTTTTCTAATCGATAAAAGTTTTGTACCAGCAAGGGTATTATTTTGAATATCCATTTTTATTTGTTCATATAATTGAAGATATAAAGGAATGGATGATTTTTCAAATTTATACATAATTGACCTTATGAAAATTATATAAAGTGTATCTTGTTTAAAGTACAGTTTATTGATATTATACTTTTATAAAACTTAAATAAATAAGGAAATGATATGACAAAGAGAATTAATATAGGCGTGGAAGTGCCTTCAATGTACAAAAAATTATCAAGTATGGAAGAAGAATTAAAAGAGTTAACCTTAAAAGCAGGAATCAATGAAGGTTTTGTTCATTTACTTAAATTAAAAGCTTCTCAAATAAATAAGTGTGCTTATTGTATAAGACTTCATACAAAAGATGCTTTGGATTGTAAAGAGAGTATTGAAAGGATAAGTGTCATTGCTGCTTGGGAAGAGAGTGATTATTTTTCTTCAAAAGAGAAGGCTTGTTTATCTTTAGTTGAAGCAATCACGTTAGTAAGTGAAAACCAAGTGCCTGATGAAGTTTATGAAAAGGCGAAAGAAGTTTTGACAAAAGAGGAGCTTATCGCCGTTGAGTGGTTAGCTATTGTCATCAATAGTTGGAATAGGTTAGCCATTTCAAGTCGATATATAGTAAAAGATTAAGCCCATGGAAGAAGTAGTCAAAGTACTCTATTTGAAAGTGGGAAAAGTCCAAAAAAGCCTTTTAGAAGGGATAAAAAGAAAAGAGCTTGTTTCTGCAATTAAAAAGTACCCTGTTGAAAAAGCTTTTTTGACAAAAACAGGCTTTAAAGAAGATGAACAAGCGGATTTAATCCATCATGGTGGAGAAAATAAAGCCTTATTTTTATTTTCAGAAAAAACATACGAAAAAATAAGTAAAGAGTGCAACATAAGTTTTGAAATAGATCAAATGGCACATTTTGGAGAGAACCTGATTTTATCAAACATAAGCGAAGAAGATATTTGTATTGGAGATATTTATGAAATAGGGCAAAGTCAAATCCAAATAACCCAACCAAGGCAACCTTGTTGGAAATTAAGTGCCAATACAAATCAAAAGCAGATGACGAAATTTATTTTTGATAGTGGATATACCGGTTGGTATGCAAAGGTTTTAAAAGAAGGAACGATTTGTAAAGAGGATGAAATGAGATTGATAAAAAGACAAGAAGATGATTTATCAATAGAGCTTTTAAATAAATTAATTGTCAATCCTAGTTTTAATATGGCTTTAACAAAAAAAGCTATTGAATCAGAATTTTTAGGGAAAGCCTTTAAAGAATCTCTAAAGAAAAGATATCAATTGAAAGAAGAAGATAAACAATTTGAAGTTTATCATACGTAAGGAAAAAAATGAGCAAACATTTACTGGATATATATAATCCTTTTAAAGTTGAGTTTTTATATGCAAAGGGTTCTACTTTATTTGATAAAAAAGGAAAAGATTATATTGATTTTACTTCAGGAATTGGGGTTAACTGTTTAGGTCATGGAAATAAAAAGCTTGTAAAGACCATAGCAAATCAAGCAAAAAAGATTATTCATGTATCCAATATTTACCCTATAAAAACTCAAGAAGAGTGTGCAAAAAAAGTTGCATTATTAAGTGGATACAAAAATATGCAAGGATTTTTCTGTAACAGTGGAGCAGAAGCCAATGAAACAGCAATTAAATTTATCAGAAAATATGCAAAATGTAAAGGGATAAAAAAACATAATATTATTACTTTAGAAAACTCTTTTCATGGAAGAACTTTGGCTACGTTAAATGCAACAGGACAAAAAGATAAACAATTAGGTTTTGAACCTTTTCCAAATGAGTTTATTTATGCAAAAGATGTACAGGATATAAAAAATAAAATAGATAAAAACAGTGTTGCCGTGATGCTTGAATTAATTCAAGGGGAAGGTGGGATAAAAGCTTTCGATAAAAAAGAGTTACAAACATTAAATCAATATCTACAAGAAAAAGGTGTTTTATTTGTTATCGATGAAATTCAAACAGGAGTTTATCGAACAGGAGAGTTTTTAGCTTCTAATTTTTTTGAATTAAAGCCAGATATTATAACTATGGCAAAAGGTTTAGCAGGTGGCTTACCTATAGGTTTGATGATGACAAAGAAAATAAATATTTTCGAAAAGGGTGATCATGGTTCAACTTTTGGTGGAAATCCTTTATGTACAACAACAGCAGTGGAAGTGTTAACAATTTTAGAAAAAAAATATAGAACAAAAAAAATCGCAAATACTATTTGCCTTTTTCAAAAAAAGCTTGAAAAGATTTTCAAGACAAATAATGAGCTTTTTTCTTCTAAAAGTGGAGTGGGTTTGATGTTAGGCTTAAAATTAAAAGAAGAGGAAAAACTTCAATCTTTACTTGAAGTATGTTTAAAGAATCAAGTTTTAGTTTTAAAATCGGGGAAAGATATTATACGATTTTTACCTGCTTTAAATATTTCAAGAAAAGAGATAAATCTGGGGTTTAAAAGATTCCAAAAAGCCCTAGATGAATTAAAATAAAGGATAAAAAATGAGACATAGAACTAAAACACATTTGCTAAGGGAAGAACAAATCAATGATTTATTGCAACGAGCAGAAGTCGGACGTCTAGGAACATACGGTGAAGATGGTTATCCTTATATTTTACCTATGCATTTTGTCCATTTTGATAATAAAATATATATGCATGGGTTACCCAAAGGAAAAAAGATTGATAATATAAAATTTAATGCTAATGTTTGTTTCGAAATTGATGAAATGATTTCTTTACTGTATGAAGAAGTTGAAAATCCGTGTGATGTTAATACCAAATTTAACAGTATTATTCTTAGAGGAACAGCAAGTCTTGTGTGTGATTTTAATGAAAAGTATAGTGCTTTAGTAAAAATTGTTGAAAAATTTACTCCTCATTTAACACATAAAGAATTGCCAGAAAAAATGGTAAAAGGAACCGCTGTCATAAGAATTGATATTTTGGATTATGTTGGAAGGTATTATAAATAAAGAATAAGGATAAAAGTATGATTAATAAAAAAATTTATTTAGAAGAAACCAATATTATAGATTATTCAAATGCATCTATTTTAAGACTAGCAAAAGACCTAACACAACATTGTAACAGTGATCAAGAAATTGTTAAGAATTGCTTTGAATACGTACGAGATGAAATCAAACACAGCGGTGACTATAAAATAGATGTCAGTACCTGTAAAGCAAGTGAGGTTCTAAAAGAAAAAGCAGGATGGTGTTTTGCAAAATCTCATTTATTGGCAGCTTTATTAAGAGCAAATAAAATACCTACCGCTTTTTGTTATCAAAGATTACATTGTTCTGAGGATAAAAAAGATTCTTTTTGTTTACATGGATTAAATGCTGTATATTTAGATAAATATGCTTGGGTTAAAATAGATGCAAGAGGAAATAAAAAAGAAATTAATGCCCAGTTTATGCCTCCTAAAGAAAAACTGGCTTTTACGTTAAATGAAGATGAATATGATTTAGGTATTTATTATTCAAGACCTTTGAATATCGTCATAAACGCTTTAAATAGTCATAAAACCTATAAAGAAATGATGAATAATATTCCCGATTTTAAAAGTACTATTTAAGGTTTAAAAATAAACACAAGGTTAAATGTTGATCAATAAAATAAAAGAGAGTAGAATGGCACAAATTTTGATATTAAAGGCATTAACCCTTATTTTTGTTGTTGGAAATACATATATATTGCATAAAATAAAGTAATTTTTTTAACAGTTTATTTTTAATAAAAGTATTATTATGATTCTGTTTTTTCTAATAATGCTTTCATTAATTGAGCTGTATTTTCTAATTCACCAAAGCCATTATTTTTTATCCAGTTATCAATGAACTCTTTTTTATGTGCAAGTTCTCTCTCTTTATAAGCTACTGCTTCTGCTTCTACATCCCAATTACCATCTTTATCCAAAAATGAATCTTTTGCATAAACACCTTCTAATGTAATTTTAGTAGGTATTTTATTATTATCTTTATCAAGAGAGTATCCATCAAGTTGGACGTATTTAGAAAGAGGAGGCGTATTAGCTTCAGTACTTATAACCTTCATCTTATCTTTAAAGCCAGCTAATTCGGCAGGAGTATTAACTTCTAACTTAGTAAGCTCTCTATCACTAATTTTAGTACTAAAAAAGCCAACATTAAAACTATCTACTCTATCACTGATTGAAGACATTGATAAACTCCTTGAACTTTAATGTGATAAATTATATAAAAATAAACTTAAATAGACATTATAATAATTTAATAAATTATTATATTTGAGTAAATGAAAATCTTATTATTTTTTAATTGTTTTATTATAATTAATAAAATTTAAAATAAACACAAGGATAAACGTTGATTGATAAAATAAAAGAGAGTAGAATGGCACAACTTTTGATACTCAAGGTATTAACCATTATGGCTGTTATTGGAAATATATATCATTCATAAAAAAGCAAAAAAGTGGAGCAAAGCTTTTTAAAACTGTTTCATCAATATTTTATTGTGACTCTCAAATTCTTGATATTTGTATATAAGTTCTTGGTATTTTAAATGGTAATCGTTGTATAAAAAAGCGTAATCATTTTTTTCATCTTTATATTTATCGTAACCTCTTTTTGAACTATGGGAAAAGGCACTTAAAAAATTAAAAGAGTTCACATGGGTTAAGATTTTATCTAATTTCTCTTGCGGTATGACCTCACTTGGTTTTGTCGTTTGGTTATTGATTTTGAAGTGGATTGACTCTTGTAATAAATCAAATAAATTATCACTGCTTGTTGAGGTTAAGAAGAGACTTTTATCTTCGTATCGGTTGGTTAAATAAGAATATCCCACATTAAAAGGTTGCCCTAAAACGGTATTAAACAAGGCTTTTGCTAAATATTCATCATAGGTAAATAAGGTTGCAAGTCTTAGATTTTTTGCCATATTTTTATCGTCTTCATTTTTAAATAAAATATCAATCTCTTCTAACGTGATTCCTTTAATATTTTCAAAGGTGAAAGCACTGGTTTTTTCGCTTGTTATTTTTTGTTGATTTGGTATCAGATTACTTTTGAAGGACTCTTCATTGTTGGGTATGTCACTATTTTTTGTGGTGTTTGGTGTAGCAAGTATTGAGTTTATATTGGTTGTCATCATAATCAATCTTTGTGTATTTTTTATCATTTCATTGTATCGCTATAAAGATAAGAAAAGTTTTAATAAAAAATAAAATCACGACACAATTCAGCTAGGACTTTATCAAAATAAGATAAATTACCATAAATTCACAAGCATAATAGTTATTAAGGAAAATTGATGAAAATCCACCGAATTAATCCTTGCAAACGTTGGTCAGATGTAACCGTTTTTAATGGTATTGCCACATTCACTGAAGTTGCAGAGACTGACACAACAGCCAATATCAAAGGGCAAGTACAACAAATATTTGAACAAGCCGAAGCGACTTTGTCTTTGATTGACAGCGATAAATCTCGGATTTTAGCCGTGACGATTTATGTTACTGATTTTGCCAATTTTGATGCACTCAATGAAGTTTGGGATACTTGGTTTCCCCAAAATTGTGCACCCAGTCGTGCGTGTGTCAAAGCAGAACTTGTAGATCCCCATTTACTTGTAGAGATGACTTTTACAGCTGCTGCAGGTGAAAAATATTTAGACTAGATGCCAGAACAGTTAAAATCAATCGATAAAGGCGTACTGTTTATGCTCATTAGTGCTCTTTTAGGCGCTATTAATGGAGCAGTGGCAAAATTTCTTTCACAAAGTATTGACCCTTTTGAAATTGTGTTTTATCGAAATTTGATTGGTTTTATTCTTATCTTTTGGTCACTTAAAAAGTTCTCTGTTCCTGTTGATACGTCCAAACTTCACTTACTTTTTTTACGAGGTTTTTTAGGCGCAGTAGCGATGATACTTTTCTTTTATACCATTGCAACCATTCCTTTGGGTGAAGCCGTGGTATTAAATAAAACTTCACCGTTTTTTGTCACCATACTTGCGTACTATTTGATGAAAGAAAGCATCAATTTACGTATCTTTATTGCTTTACTCATTGGATTTTTAGGCATAATTTTTATTATGAAACCCTTTGGGCTAGAAATCTCTTTAGAGCATATCATAGGAGTGTTAGGTGGTTTTTTTGCTGCTACGGCGTATGCTACGATTAAAAAAATCAAAGACATCTATGACACACGAGTGATTATGCTTTCTTTTGTAGCGTTTGGTGTGCTTATACCCTTTTGTTTATTTTTGTTTACCCCGTATGTTACCATACGACTGCACAGTGAGCCATTTATTTGGGCACTGATTGGTATGATGGCTCTTTTTTCTACGGCTTCTCAATGGTTTTTAACCAAAGCATACAGTCTAAGTAAAGCAAGTATTATTGGCGTAGTAGGTTATACCAATATTCCTTTTGCCATAGGATTTGGCGTGATGTTGGGCGATAGTTTGCCAGACACATATACTTTTGTAGGTATTTTGCTTATTGTCATAGGCGGTGTTGCAGTCAGCAAAAAGTCATAACAAAATTAAGAGGAACAGATATCATAATGATATGAAGTCCTATAAGTAACTGTAGAATTGTGTTGTTGATTGAAACTGATTTAGTATTTTAAAGTTTTCATTGGTTTCATTGTTTGTATATACTTTATTAAAATTTTTACCTTGTGTATCGAGCCAAGTATTTAACTCTTCAAGCGTTGAACTTTGTGTACTGTTTTGTTCTGATTGAGATATCTCAATTGACATATTCTTATAATCAACTTGATTGATTAAATTTAATATGTTCGAAGCTCCAGTACTGCTGTCTTTTTCATTCATTTTGTTATAACTTTGTATGAAAGAGAATGAAATGTTAATATTGTATTGTGCATTGAGAGTTGAGATATTAAACGATTCTGAAAAACCGATTTGTGTTTTATAAGTGGTTCTTTCTTTTGTAAGATTATCCATTCTTGAATTTAAAAAGTCTTGAACTCTTTGGGTTTGTTCTCCTGAGTTAAGCTCTTTGACAAGAGTTTCCATCTCTTTTTTTGCATTATCTATACTGCTGGTGTCCTTATTATGATGGAATTTCCAGAAATCTGAATCTTCTAATGATGAGCTTGAATATGTATTTAAAATTTGTTCAAAAATCCTTTTTTCAATGAGTTGTGCTTCATTCATTTGAAATTCTTCAATATACTCTGTCGGAAGATTCTTTACTTCAACATTATTATCACTTTTTATACTTTCTTCAAGTTTTTGCATTTGTTTCATGTGTTGTGTTATTTCATTGTTATACTGTTGTAACGACACTAATTGGTTGATAATCATTATCTTTCCTTTTAAGTTACTATTAAGAATTGTAAAGTATATTTGCTTAAGGTATACTTATAAATGTTCCAAAAACATAATACAATGTCTCTTTTTGATGAGAATTGAATAAATATAACTGAATGAAATATATCAGAGTATTCTAAACTTTTTCATATATAATACTTACTAGAACTCTATTTAAAGGAGTAACAATGAAACTCTTAGCCTTTGCTGCCAGTAACAGTTCTACTTCGATTAACAAACAGCTTGTGACGTATGCAACAACACTTGTTCAAACCGATGAAGTAGAGATATTAGATTTAAATGATTATGAGCTTCCTTTGTACTCTGAAGACAGGAACAAAGCTTTGAGAGAGCCTAAGTTAGCTAAAGAGTTTTTAGCCAAAATCGCTTGGTGTGATGCTTTACTGATTTCATTTGCTGAACACAACTTATCGTACTCAGTAGCCTATAAAAATATTTTTGATTGGGCTTCACGAATCAATATGAAAGTCTTTCAAAATAAGCCCATGATACTTATGGCAACTTCACCGGGTGCTCGTGGTGGTTTGTCGGTTTTAGAAACCGCGATTCATACAGCTCCTTTTTTCAAAGGAGAAGTCAAAGGCAGTTTCTCATTGCCCAATTTTTATGAAAACTTTGATGTTAAACAAGGGTGTATAAGCAATGAAGCCAAAAAAGAGGAGCTTATAAAAGTGCTTCAACAATTGGCTTAACATAAAACAAACCGTACGTGCTATATAATCCTTACAAATTTTAAAACAAAGAAGAAAATGTATGGACAATAATCCCAATAACCCTTTACATGGCATAAAACTAGAAGACATACTCAATCATTTGGTGGAACATTTTGGCTGGGAGGAGCTTTCTAAACGCATCAATATTAATTGCTTTAAAAGTAACCCTAGTGTAAAATCGTCACTTACATTTTTGAGAAAAACACCTTGGGCACGAGCTAAGGTGGAAAAATTGTATGTATCGATTCAAAAATAAAGGAAGTTTATGTCTAAAGAAGATATCAAAAAAGAGTTTGCTAAAACGGTATTGCGTTCAAAAATAGTCGCAGGAATATTTTTTCTTTTATTAACTCCAAGTATAGTCATGATGTTTAAAGACATCGATGTGATTTATGGTTTAGACAAAAACACTTGGTTTAACGCAGCAGTAGCTGGTTTTGTGATTTATTTTGGGTATTACTTTTTATTTTGGAAGTGTCCCAGTTGTGGAACGTTTCCTGGGCGTGGATGGTTTCGAAAAGAGTGTGATAAGTGTGGAGTGGAACTGAGTTAACGATTAGTGATAAGTAACCAGTGACGAGTAACGAGTGACGAGTGACGAGTCTTTATTCTTGTCACTTTTCACTTGTCACTCACTCTCTTCATGGTATCCCATAAACTTAACAAATTTCTTCAAATACGTTGGACATAACTGATTTTTCATTTCAGAAAACATAATATTAAACGCATAAAAACTGCTCATACGGTCTTTGTAGGTTCGTCGTGTGGTTAAGGCATTGAAAATATCACAAATGGCAACAATTTTTGCTAAATCGTGGATTTGATGCGCTTTTAAACCATAAGGATATCCTGAGCCATCAATTTTTTCATGGTGTTGTTCGATAATAGTCAGTAACGTATCGTCGGTTTCTCCAATGCCCTTTAAAAGCATAACACTCAGTTGCGGATGCTGTTTTACAATTTCAAACTCTTCATACGTCAAGCTTCCATTTTTTGTAATAATATCATGGTCAATATATTTTTTACCAATATCATGTAACATGGCAGCTTTTCCCAATGTTATGAGTTGCTGTTCTTCAAGTCCTAAATATACACCAAAACCAATGGCATAGGCTGCTACATCAATACAGTGTGTATAGGTGTAATAATCATACGAAGTGACTTTAAGCATCGAGTACATTGCTTTGTTGTCTTTTAAAATTAAATGCACCGAGTTGTCAATGACAGAATCAATTTGGGCAATATTTTGGGAGGTTACTTCACTTTCAAACAGTTCATTCATCGTTACAGAAGCAATTTGGTTGATAAAAGAAGCTTTGGTATCTAAATTGACCGAAGGGTCATCTAAAATAACATTAATATGGTTTTGAATATAGAGTTGATAGAGTTTTTTGTCTTCAGATTTAATGTAAAGTGTTGAGATGTTCTCATCGACTAAAAAACACTCTTTACTTTTGACAAAGAGATCATTTTTTTTAAGTAAGACTAAAAAAACTTTCTCTTCAATCTCTTTGTAAATATTAAAAGGGTAGCATTCGCCTTGTTTTAAAATATCTTTTGAAATAGGAGTAAATCTTTTTAATTCCATTGCCTCGGTCTTTTTAATTATTTTTTTTATTGTATCTAAAAATTACTCTGTTTTTATTTTAATAAAAACCCTTTTATGACACTTAACTTGATAATATAATTTATTATTTTTCTCAAAGGTACACCATTTGCATTAGGAAGGATAAAAGAAAAAACATGAAAAAGTTAAAAGAGTTTGAACCCCCAAAACATTTACTCCAATTTGATTCAATGGACGAGTTGCATCAAGAGTTTTTAGAGGTGTATAACAGTGTTGATATCCATGATATTAATAGTGTTAAAGAGAAATTGACGATTTTACTTGTGCACAGTAAAAAACATTTTGCCCATGAAGAAGCTTTAATGGACGAATTTGGCTATTTAACCCATAAAGAGCATAAAGATGAGCATAATAAAGTGTTAGCCGAAATGCAATATTTTTTAAATCTTGCACAAAGTTCTTTTGGTCAAAAAATGCTCAAAGCCTATTATAAAGAGAAGTTGCCTTCATGGTTTGATTTACATCTTATAAGCATGGACAGCGATTTGGTGCATTTTTTAAATACTAAAAATAAAGTGAGTTAATATGAAATTTTATACCAAACCCGTGGTGGTTTTTTATGAAAAAAAAGGGTGCGGGGGAAATGCCCGACAAAAAGCGTTACTCAAAAATGCAGGAGTCGAGTTTGAAGTCAAAGATATTTTAAATGTGGTGTGGACAAAAGAGTTATTGGAGAGTTTTTTTAAAGACTTAAGCGTGGAAAATATTTTCAATATGTCGGCTTTAAAAATCAAAAACAATGCTTTGGATATCACGGTTTTATCAAAAGAGGAAGCCATAGAATTAATGATAAAAGAGCCTATTTTAATAAAGCGTCCTTTATTGGAAATCAATCAAACCAAAGTATGTGGTTTTGATATTGATACAATCAATGAATTGCTTCATATTCGTATGCCAAAACCCAAAGATATCAATGAATGTAAAAGCAATACTCCATGCAAGAGTGTTTAAAAAAGATATGTGCGCAGTTTGAAACCATTGATGATTTTTTGCATCAACAAACGCCACAAAAAGAGGAGTTGGTCAATATCTTATTTGTGGAGTTTATGGAGTGTTTTGCTAATGCTAAAGAGGAAAAACTGGAATATCCACAAGAGTTTATCAATGATGTCAGACTCTATAATGAAGGATTTGAATTGGTGCGTAAAAAGTTTGCCGATGTACAAATACGCTATTTGATGCTCAGTGATTTTTATGATTTTGCCCGATTAACCAAAAAATACAGAAAAACAACATCAATGTAGGGAACATAACTTGCATACTTCAAACAAATTACAGATTAAGGAAAAAAAATGGCAACCGTTATAGAATTTATCAAACAAAATGAATTGGACTGGCAACCTTCATTAAATGCAACATTAAGCAATGGCTTACACGGATACCGAGGAGCTTTGATTATTGAACCCGGAAAACAACTCTCCCCTGATAGAAAATTACCTCCAAAAATTCAAGCACGACAAGTTATTATGATGAGTACAGATACAAGCATCAAATTTTTAACATGCGAATTGGAAAGTTTTGAGGATTTTGAACCATTGTTTGAAAAATACGAAGAGTTTTTCGTTCCAGATGGAATGTATTTATTGTATGTAACCGATTTAGAAGCCAATGGAACTTTTGAGTATAAAGGGATTCCCTTTACGGCATTTATGTTAGATGAGAGTTCGGTTTGGAATGAGCTTTTAGATTTAGCATCATTGGATAAAAGTGATATGAAAAGTGTCAAAAAACCCGAAGAAAAAGTTGAAAAACTCTATGAAGAGTTATTGACTTCTGACACCAAAGAGACGGCTCGAACTTATGAAGAGATGTGTTCACTTAAAGGTGAAAGTTCAAAACAACTTATGGGTGCAGTGTAACTGTTTTAACGCAATAAAGAGGTTAATGTTCCTCTTTATACTTTTTAATAGCTTTAATACATTCCATACTTGCAGGAAGCAGTGCTTCGCTTAATGCAGGGTGAATGTATAGCATCTCTTTTAAATGTCTAATATCGTTGCTTAAATGCATCACTGCTAAGACTTGATGAATCATTGTTGAACTTTCGTATCCAATCATATGACACCCTAAAATTTCATACGTATAAGGATTGACAATCAATTTTGTAAGAGGATATTTGATTCTCAAAGACTGGGCTTTGGCACTGGCTAACCAGTTGGTGGTTGTTACCACATAGTTCAAGTTTTGTTTTTTGGCTTCTTCTTCTGTGATTCCCACACTGGCAATTTCTGGGTCACAAAAAACCGCGTGTGGCATATATTTGAATGTTAAAGCCGATTTTTCCCCTTCATATAAATATTTTCCCAAATGATTGATTTCATAAGCTGCGGCATGTTGTAGCATATTTTCTCCTGTGGCATCGCCAACCACAAAAACGTCTTTGGCATGGGTTTCAAAAAATTCATTGCACTTGATGTAGCCTTTTGTTGTCAGTTCGATACTGGTATTTTCTAAATGCAAGGTGTCTGCATTGGATTGTCGTCCAGTAGCATACAATAACGCTTCACACGAGTGTTTTGAGATTTCACCGTTTTTGTTTTCTAATGTGAGTTCAAAATGATTGTTCTCATAATGAGTTTCTTTGATAGTGGTGTTAAAAGCAACATCAACATTTTTGGTGAACTCCTCTTTAAAAATGGTTGAAATGGTTTCATCTTCATTTCCAAGTAACGTTTCACTTCGTACTAAAAGTTTTGTTTGTATGCCTATGGCATCAAAGAAATTGGCAAGTTCAACGGCGATAAATCCAGAACCCACGATGGCAATCGATTTTGGAATGTGTTTTAAAGGGAAAATATCATCACTGCTCCATGCTTTTTCATGCGGTGGCTTAATAGGACGTGAACCCGTTGCTATAACAATGTGTTGTGCGGTTAATAACTCATCATTGACCTGTACGACTTTATTGGAGACAAAAGAGCCTGTCCCTCTAAAAACAGTAACATTTTCATTGAACTTTTTTTGATAAATATCATCAATCTTAGCGATATAGTCATTGGTTTTTTCAAAGATTTTTTCAATATCTATGTGGTTGATGGTAGCATCAATAAAATGGCGTTTGGCATCTTTGATATTTCGTGCCGCATGAGCATAACCTATTAAAAGTTTTGACGGTACACAACCTTTGTTTGGGCAAGTTCCTCCCAAAGAGTCTTTTTCAATTATGGCAACTTTTTTACCCAAATTTCCTGCCATTTTAGCTAAACTGGAGGCTCTGCCACCACCAATAATGATTAAGTCAAACTCTTTCATAACAACCCCTTTATATCAATTAATATATAATACAAAAAAACGATTAAGAGAATGATTTGAACCTAAAATTTGATGTGATGATAATAGGGGCGGGTGCTGCTGGAATTATGGCAAGCATTAGTGCCGCTTTAGAAAATAAAAAAGTTTTGCTACTTGAAAAAATGCCAAAAATTGCTACAAAGTTAAAAGCCACAGGCGGAGGAAGATGTAACTTAACCAATACGTTGCCCCAAGATGAGTTTATGCGAAAATTTGGAAAACACGGGCGATTTATGAGTGATGCACTCAAACGATTTACCGCTGACGATTTACGCGAGTTTTTTCAAACAATTGGAGTGCAAAGTCATGCCCCAGATGGCTTTCGAGTTTTTCCTATTACCCACAATTCTAGCACGATTTTAGACGCCTTGGACAAAGAGTTAAGACGTTTAAACATCGAAGTTCTATGTGAAGTTAATATTACTGAAATAAGCAAAGCAAATGATGTTTTTATTGTACAAACAGCGCATGAAAGTTTCACTGCAGAGCATTTGATTATTGCTACGGGAGGATTGGGGTATCCCACTTTGGGAGCAACGGGTGAGGGCTATACGTTTGCTCAAAACTTTGGGCACAGTGTAACCTCTTTACATCCTGCCATGATGCCTCTTATTACCAAAGAAAAATGGGTGGCTTCTTGTAAGGCCAATACCATTGCTGCTGCAACACTTAAAGTGAATTTACTCCAATATAAAAAACTTAAAGCCACGGGGGATTTGATTTTTACCAAAGAAGGTATTCGTGGGCCTGTTGTTTTAGATTTTGCACGAGAACTCACTCCCATACTTGATACCCAAGGAGAAGTGCCTTTGTTGGTAAATTTAACCAAGGGATTAAATGAGGAGCAAATTTTTACGTATTTGAAAACGTGTTTAAGTCAAAATCCGACGCAAACGGTTCTTGAACTTATCTCAACGTTATTGCCTACAAGTGTGGCTCAAGAGTTGTGTAATATGTGTGATATTACATTTGAAGATAGGTTTAAAAATCTTGAAGGAATTAAAAGAGAAAAACTCGTGAAGTATTTGGCTTGGACTCCTTTAACTGTTGTAGGACATGAAGGTTTTAAAAATGCGATGATAACAAGAGGAGGCATTGCCTTAAAAGAGTTGAACCCCAAAACGATGGAAAGTAAACGGGTATCAGGGCTTTATTTTTGTGGAGAAATTGTAGATTTAGATGGTCCTTGTGGAGGATACAATTTACAGTGGTCTTTTTCAAGCGGATTTTTAGCAGGAAAACTAGGAAAAAGCGATGATTGAAGTGGTTCAAACGGAAATATTGGCAAATTTAGAAAACAAAAGCAGAGAGTTTACTCGTATTTTTCATGGGAGAGGAGGGTGTTTTAAAGGATTTGAGTTCTTAACCATTGACAGTATTGATACTTTGTTGTTTGTCGTTTTTTTTGATAAGTGTGATGAAACCATTGAAAATGAGTTAGTAGAATTTTTAAAAACGCTTAAAACCAAAGGTTTTAACACCGCCATACTTCAAAGAAGATATGTATCTAAAGCTCCCAGTGAAGTTTTATTTGGTGAAAGTACGCATGCCATAGAAAATGGTTTAAAATATCATTTAAGCTTTTTAAATCATCAAAATATCGGTTTTTTTGCTGATATGAAAAAAGGGCGAGAGTTTGTCGCTCAAAACTGTCGTGGAAAAAACGTTTTGAATCTCTTTTCGTATACGTGCTCGTTTAGTGTGGTTGCTTTATATCATGGTGCCAAACAAGTGGTGAATGTCGATATGAGTAAAGCTGCACTCAATACGGGAAGAGACAACCATTATTTGAATGATTTACAAACCAATTGCGTCAAGTTTTTGCCTTTTAATATTTTAAAATCGTGGAGTAAAATACGTAAGTTTGCACCTTATGATTTGATTATAATTGATCCTCCTTCTTTTCAAAAAGGAAGTTTTATTGCATCAAAAGATTACAGTAAAATTATCAGACGTTTGGGTGAATTAAGCTGTGAAAATACACAAGTAATGGCGTGTTTAAATGATCCTATTTTAGATGAAAGGTTTGTACAAACACTCTTTGAAGAAAATGCCCGTGAATTTGTATTTGAAAAGCGATTGGACAATGCAGAGAGTTTTAAATCACTCAATGAAAACAGAAGCTTGAAGAATTTGATTTT
The DNA here is from genome assembly GCA_002382325.1 of Epsilonproteobacteria bacterium UBA4036. Classification (GTDB taxonomy): domain Bacteria; phylum Campylobacterota; class Campylobacteria; order Campylobacterales; family Arcobacteraceae; genus Marinarcus. The sequence continues at coordinate 49,266 of DGAG01000015.1, read as the reverse complement.
TAGAAGAAAATAGTTTCTTTTAGCCACATAGAGCTTATGCGGCTACATTTGATTTTGATTTAAGAACGTACTCATCAATCAAAATTAAAGACGTTTTGAAGGTGAAATACACAGAAAGTGCAATCAACGTTAATGTTGCTTTAATCATCTTTTCTCCTTTATTAAGTTAAAGAAGTATATAACACGAAAGTTTCATTTTGATTGCAAAAAACAAGGAGCAACAATGTGTACAGAAAAAATAATCGATGAAATGATTTGCCCTTTATGTAAGAAACCCAATTTATGTAGAGCCAAAAGCAGTGAGCCTTGCTGGTGTAATACCATTCAAGTTCCTATGGCATTGAGAGAAGTTATCCCAACTGACTTGAAAATGAAAGCCTGTATTTGCCAAAAATGTATTGAAGCATTTAATGCTAATCAAAAAGAGTTTTTAAACGATTTAAAAATGAGTTCTTTGTGATTGGTTTTGGTATCGGTGTGTAAAATGGCATAAATAAAGTCATCGTTTAAAAATTGGGTGTAAAAGGATTTGATGTAAGGATACGTAATGGTTTTTGCTAAAGGGGGATAAACATAGCGTTTGACAGGAGTTATTTGCATGATTAAAAACAGAGAAAAGGTACAAATAACAGTCATCTCAAATAGGGTAATGAGTTTTGCAAAAAATAGTTTAATGCTTTGAGAATTAATTAATGTATCTAAAAATTTAAGTATCAATTTATACGATGAAAAAAGGATAACAAGATTGAGTATAAAGCCAATAAAAATGGCAATGGCGTAAGAATCAGGAGCAATAACATGAAGTTTTTTTAAAAGCATTGCCATGGGTGAAGAGAGTTTGGCGGCAATGGTAATTAAGAGAAAAACCTTAAAATATTCAAAAAGCTTGATATAAAAACGATTTTGATAGGCCCAATAACTTAAGAGTAAAATGGCAATGATTAAAATGGCATCGATTAAATAATATATGTTCAAACAACTCTTCTTTGATTATTTTAATTGCATAAATTCTTGATTGGGTTTTCCAATATGGTACCCTTGATAATAATCCACACCCATGTCATCAAGTATCTCAACAATCTCTTCACTTTCAACAAACTCTGCAATGGTTTGGATATTTAACTCTTGTGCCAAAGTTACAATACTGTGGACAAACGCTTTGTCTTTGTGGTCGTTATTAATATTAATGATAAAATCCCCATCAACTTTTAAATAATCAATAGGAAATTTTTTGATGTAGTGAAACGAAGAAAAGCCTGAACCAAAGTCATCAATCGCAAATTTAAAGCCCTCCGCTTTTAGATTTTGTACAAATTTTTCCAACAAAGAAAAGTTTTTTACGGTCTCTCTTTCGGTAATTTCAAATACGATTTTCTCTTTATTAATATTAAACTCTTCAACCAAAGCATTTATCTTATCAATAAAGTTACTGACAACCAAAGATTTTGGAGATAAATTGATAAATAAAATTCCTTGGTAGTTGGTTTCATTGATTTTTTGGAAAGCTTTTTTGATGACCATTAAATCCATTTTATTAATCAATCCCATCATCTCTGCAATTTCAATAAATTCATAGGCAGAAATAAGCTTATCTTCTTGTTGAATTCGCATGAGTAATTCATGAATAACCACGCCATTTTTATTGTTTTTAGACATTTGAATGGGTTGAAAGAACGGAACGATTTGATCATTTTCAATGGCAGTTGAAAGCAGTGAAGATTTGTGCTGTTTTTCATTTAAAATCACTTCAATGTCTTCTTGATTGGCAAGTTTAACAGAATTTTTTCCTTCTTCTTTGGCATGATACATCATCGAATCAGCAATCATAAACATATCTTTTTGGGAAGTGGTATGTTGAGGATAAACACTAATACCAATAGAGATGGTTAATCCAATTTTATTGCCAGTAGGGGCTTCAAGCTTGGTTTGGGCAATTTTTTGTGCAATTCGATTGGCAACAGTAACCGCACCATTTTCATTGCATTCAGGAAGAATAATGGTAAACTCATCGCCTCCATAACGTGCCACAATATCTTCGTCACGTTTTTCTTCTTCTAAGACTTTAGCAATGGTTTGTAAAAACAGATCACCAAAGGCATGACCATGGTTGTCGTTGATGGATTTAAAGTTATCGCAATCAATGACCATAAGAGCAAATGAGTAGTCATGTCGTTTGGCTCGTTTGGTTTCATATGCCATAAAGTCGTTAAAAACTCTTTGGTTAAACAAACCCGTCAATGGGTCACGTGCAGCATAATATTCTAAATCTTCAGTGTATTTATTGATGGCTTTAACAGAGCCTACTAAGTTTGCCATGGTGGTTAAAATAGAATCAATTACAATATATCGAATCGGATCACTGGCATACGCGGATTGCAAACCAATTCCTACAATACCACCAATTTTTGGGGTATCTAAAAAGAGTGATTTTGAACGATACTCAATATCTTCTTTGTTTAAATTATTGAGTTTAATGTCTCCATTGGCAATAATATGTTTGATAATAAAATCACTCATTCCTTCAAAATATTGTGAGTTTTTAATGGTATGATGCAAATACTCTTCAAAATGAATTTTGATATCATCTTGAGGAACACCCAGCCAAAAAATATCGACTTCAAATTGGTCATCTCCGACTCGAAACATTGTCATAAGCGTATAGGTTTCCATGATTTTATTGATTTCAGTCAGCAAATCACTGATGTATTCTCGCCAATCTTTGACCACTTCAGAAGTAATAATAAATTTATCCAAAAGTTTCACTTCGAACTCTAAAAGCTCTTTATCGACAGCCACTTTTTTAAGTTTTTCTGCCATATCATTGATGTGTCGTATGATTTGATTGAGTTCATAAAAATACAAATCAATGTCTTTTGAATTGAATTGCTTAAAATCTTGTACGGAGTTAATCGATTGGACTTTGTCATTAAACAAATCCAAACTGCTGGTGAGTTTTTTACTGGTATTGCGAGAAGAGATAAAGGCAACCAGATAAAAAATAGGGATAATAATTAAGAAAAAGACAATAAATTGATATTTCGTTTCTTTAAAAAGATTCGACAAATTGTGTTTGACTTCAATGACGCCCAAAACATCTCCCACTTGGGCATTGGCATGACAAGAGATACACTCACTTCTGGCATGTAAAGGTAAAATATTTCGAATAATATCGTCTTGAAAATAAAAAAGTTCTTCTTGTTTTCCCTCTAAAATATTCATAAGGATATTGTCTTTGGTGTTTTCTTTAACTTCTCCAAAAAGTTCTGATACGGTTTGACTTCGGTATATGTTGATGTTGTAATTGCTGTCTTTAAAATTATCTTTTAGGGATTGAGTAAAGAGTTCAACATCTTGTTTGCTCCATCCTTTTCTCATGACTTGATACATGGAAGAGAAAATTTGATTTGAAATATTTTCTGAGTGAGCCAAAGCCTCTTTTTTGGTTAAAGTCGTGTGTAAATAGGTACTAAAAGCAAAGCAAATAAAGAAGATAATAGTTACTAAGATAATTTGTCTCGAAAAAATATAGTTTTTGAAAGTTTTTCGCATGATATACGCCTTAGAATAGTCATAATAAAGATTGATTAAGCGCTTATTCTATCTGAATTAGCATAAAATAATTATAATTTATTGCAAAATATTTATGATTTTAATAAATTGTAAGGGGTCTACAATAATATTTTTTATTCGAATGGCAAAGTGCAAATGAGGACCTGTGACTCTTCCTGTATTACCTGAATAGCCTAAGAGCTCATTTTGTTTTATTTTTTGTCCCTCTTTAACTTTTAAAGAATCCAAATGATAATAACACGAATAAACGCCATATCCATGATCAATCACAACAGAATTTCCTGCATAAAAACGATTTTTTGCAATCTTAACTACGCCATTGGCACTGGAATATATGGGTGTCCCAATAGCAGCTTTAAAATCTGTACCTGAATGAAAACTTTGAAGAGTGTTATTATAGAGTCGTTGATTTCCAAAATCGCTGGTAATAGGGGTAGATAGAGGTTTTATAAAAGAAGTTACCAAACCTTTTGTGGTTTGATTGTACACTTTCATGGCATCAGCGTACTCTTCTTGTGTTCTTTTTTTATCTTCTTGACTCAGATAAATTTTTGAGGGTTGTACACTCAAAATTTCACTTTTATATTGAGCGTCCACAACGGTTAAAAAAATGCCCTTGAAAATCTTTTCTCCCTGGTGTTTATAAGAGACAATAACTTTATACGCATTGGGTTTATGATAGTACGAAATAGGAATTAATGCAAAAAAACTCTCTTTTTTATGGGGATGAGGCAAAAAATCAATGTGGAGTTTTTCAAAAGTGAGTTTGGCTTGCGTAATGTGGCTGCCTTCCAAAAAAAGCAGTGCGGTTTGTGCATTGCTTAAGGTGTTGTTATGAAAATAGAGTTTGACTTCCTCTTTGGCATACAAAAGTGAGGTTAAAAAAAGTGTTAATAGGAGTATAAAGATATTTCTTTTCATGGGGGCATTCTAATGAATTAAGATTAAATTTTTCTAAAAAAGAACGATTTTATGAAAAAAAAAGTCTCTTTTGATATAATTGAGACAAAATTAACTATTAAGAATTGAGTTTGCACCATTTTAAAATAAACGAAGATATCGAACAACTAAATCTTGAAAAAATCAAATCCAATCTTTTTCAGTATCCTTATACAACAAAAAACATCAAAAAACTTATCTTAAACGATGAACCCGTTGACTCTGCAAATTTTATCGCTGCATACACGAGTTTCAAAGGAGAAGTGTTTGAAAATATTATTTATGAACATTTGATTAATTATGCGTTAAACGAAGACCAAATTACGGCATTTGTATTAAAAGGTCCCTATCAAAATCAGAGCTTGAAATATTATAAAAGTGGACTCATGCTTGATATTAGCGCGCAAATTGTCTATAAAAGCGCCTATAAAGACATCAGTGAATTTGATGCTTTGTTTTTTACAACAGACAGCGTCTATTTTGTTGAGATGAGTACCTCTAAAAAAACCGACAGTTTAGTCAAGCGTTTGTATAAAAAATCAGCACTTTTAAAAATGCTTTTTCCCCATTTAACGGTTCGAGCATTAATTGTTTTAACCGAAGGGTCTAAAGGGCTTTCCAAATTTCCTTCGTATTGTACGATTTGGATTACAAAAGACATTGAAGACGATGAATTATTGCATAAAATTATTTTTGATAAAAAAGCCAAAAAGCTTCTGTTTGTTCAAAAACATAAAAAATTTATCCAAACGTATAAAGTGAAATATGAAAAGTTTCAATATTTTCAAACGTTGGAAAATATATTAACGATATCAAGACAACATCCTAAATATCCGTTGGATTTAAACTGTTTTAAATCTCAACAAATGGGTCTTTATTTTGATATTTTTACCAAGTTGTATATTGGGTATATTAACGAAGAAGAGTTTTTAAAACTTGTCCCTTCTTATGCTTTAAAAGCACGTGAGGGCAAAGTGGTGGTCACGCTTGAGAAAATCAATACCAAACTCTATGATTTGGTCTATTATATTAAAGAAAAAAATGGAAAACTTAAACGCTTGTATGTGGCTAAAGAGGGTGTTAAAATTAAAGATAAAGAACTCGATGGTTTTACCAATGCCGAAATTCGTTTTATTTTTAATGTCTTAAAAGAAGAACATCTTTTTCAAGCCGACGATTTATTAGAACTCAAAAAAATTGGCTTTGGATTTAAATATTAAGAGGGCTCTTTATAGCGTATCTTGTTATTTCTTGCACACATTAATTGGTAGTCAACCATTGCATTAAAAGGGCTTAAAAACTCTTTGAGCTGATCTTCTTCTAAGACTTCAAGCTTTTGTTGGTTGAGCAACTCTAACAGACACAAAGTGGATTCAATCGTGGATAAACAAAACTCATTGGGTTGTGTTTTAATATGAAAAGCTGAGCGAAGATTATGCTCAAAACTGATGGTTTTCATCTCTTCAAAAAAAGAGTTCTCTCTTAAAATTTTTCTTGAACAAGCCCAAGTAGAATCAATAATAAAAATGACAATATTTTTTTGGCTGTGAATTTTTTCATGGTTTAATTTAATGGAGTTTTCTTTGGGGTAAAGCAAAAAACATTCATTGGTTTTATCGTGAAGTAGGGCGTTTATTTTAGGATGTTTGGTAAAATCAATACCCACATACAAAGCGGAATTAGGCAATGATTTATGCGTCAAATGTCCGGTGGTGTTTTTGGTTTTTCTGTACTCTTTAGGATGCATTAAAATAACAAATTTTGTTCGGGTGTGTAAGGGCGTAATTTGTTGACAGACACAACTGGTTTTTGGTCTGTAACAGGCATAACATACTTCTCTGGCAATGGGTGTCAATTTCTTCTACTTTAAAAAATAATTTTGTCATCTTATCATATTGTTACAAAAATTGTGTTAAAATAATAGCCTAAAAAACATCCCTTATTGGGTTAAAGAGGAAATATGATTCATAAAATAAACAGATATATGTATTGGTTTGCTTTAACCCTTTTTATGACGGGTGCTGGAGTCTTGATTTCGGATAATAAAGAGTTGAGTCATATGGTGATGCTATTTCTTTTGAGTTTAGCCGTATGCACTTTTTTAAATGTTTTGTTTGATATTCTCTTTAAATTCCAAGCCCCTTCTTATTTTCAATATCATGAAGATATTTTTTATGATACACAATGGACGTGGGAATGGAATATCAATAAAGAGATATTAAATTTAAAACCCACCTGTCCTGCTTGTCACAGTGAGCTTTTTTATCATTTTGACACGTTGTTGCATCAAACCGAATTTGTGTGCGAAAAATGCAATAAACAAATTGCCAATGTCAACAGTTCACATCGTAATTTTGTGGTAGAGTCGGTTAAAAAATCAATTGTAAGAAAACTTAAAAAAGAGGATTCTTCTTTTTAGAAGAACCCTTCCTTTTTAAGCCAATTTATTGGTAATCTCTTTTTCTTTTCGTTTGGCTTTCATTTGTCGAAGTGCTAATTTTCTCATATCATCAATGGTATCAGACTCATCCATGATTTCTAAGCCTAAAAGCGTTTCAATACAATCTTCAAGCGTAACAATACCTTCGGTTTGGTCATAGTTGTCTAAAACCAAAAACATATGTTCTCGTTTTTTAATAAAGGTATTAAGTGCTTTGGAAACGGGAATATTCTCATTGAGTGTAAAAATAGGAAGCATAATCGATTCGATACTGGCTTCTTTATTTTTAATGGCTTGTTTAAAGAGTTTTTTGGTTAAAACAACGCCCACAATATGATCAATGGATTGGTCATAAATAGGAACTCGTGAAAACTTATAGGTGCGTTTGTCGTCCAAAATATCTTTAATCTTCATATCTTTTTGAATGGCATACATAACAGAACGAGGGGTTAAAATATCTTTGACTTTTATGTTATGTAAGGTTAACGTATTTTCAATAATATCGGATTCTAAATCACCAATAATTCCTTCTTCTTCACTTAATAAAGTAGAATGAATTAACTCTTCTCTTGAAATAGATTCATTAAGATTTTTACCATTGGCAATTTTTTTGGTGACAAATTGTGTAATAACAATAATGGGTGTGGTAATAAAAATAAAGTACTTAATTATAACAGCTGCAGCCGGAGCTAATTGTTTCCAATATACTGCACCAATGGTTTTTGGAATAATTTCGGCAACAAATAAGATGAGAAAGGTTAAAATAATTGAAATCAATAAAACCAAATTGCTGTTACCTTGAAATACATTTTGTGCTTGTACCCCAATGGCAGTTGCTCCAAGAGTATTGGCAATGGTATTTAGGATTAAAATCGAAGAGATTGATTTGTCAATATTTATTTTAAGCTTTTTAAGCAAAGCCCCTCGGGCAGGATTGTTTTTCTCTAATATTGAAATATAAGAGATATTAGTAGATAAAATAATAGACTCTAAAACTGAACACAAAAACGAAACACCAATGACGGCAATAAACAGTAATATTAAAATATCCATATTACCTCTTTATGCGATGGCGTGCACCTCTGGGAAGTATCGTCCAAGAAATTCTCCTTAAATTAAAATTTAACGGATATTATACAACAAAATTTTGCATTTTGCTTTAAAACAGAGAATATTTTAATAAGAAGTTTGAGCAGTCGCTTTAAAATTCTCTTAATTAATCAAAAAACTTATATTAAATTTAAGAGTTGCAGAGTTATAATCGTAATAGATATAAAAACTCTTTAAAAAGGAGGTTATTATGGAAGTTGGAAACATTCCCCGATTTGAGCAGTTTGAAAATGTTATTCCCAAAAATGTGGAACCAGTAGCATCAATTAAAGAGACTCGTTTATTGGATGAAGAAGTTAAAAATAGAAATATTGACCATCCTGAGTTGCTTAAAGAGTTAGCGGATGTGAGAAAAGCGGAACGTAAAGAGCAAAAAGAGGTCAAAGGGGTTGAGTTTGTTATCTCAAACGTGAATTTTGGATATAATCCTGAGAGTAAGGATTTTTATGTCAAAGTCAATCGTGGTGATTATATGACACAGTATCCTACGGATGAAATGATGAAGCTTAAAGCCTATTTAATGCACTTAGCTCAGGATGAAGATATCGCTTAAAGCATTGAAATGGCTGTTTGCTTGATTTCTTGTGCGAGATCTTTGTTGATGATACTTCTCCATCGTATGAGAACATTTTCATACTCTTCTTCAAAAATTTTTTGCATGGCTGTATTAAAGAATTTATTGTCATTAATCTCTTCTATGGTTTGTTCTAAAAACATTTCTGGATGAAGCAGTTGAGAATCACTTCTTAAATAATCTTCTAACGCATTGATACAGGCGTGTTGTTGTAACTCTTTTTCAAACTCTTGTTTAAAATTCTTAAATGTTTTTTTATTGCGAATGAGAGCAATGACTGTATAAAATAGATTTTCAGGTTCTATTTCTAACTGCATGGTTTGAAGTTTTTGTAACGCAGAGGCTTCATCAAATTCAGTTCTTTGAACCAAAACTTCCAGTGCAATTTGATAAGCAAGTTCATAACGAGCTAAATTGGCTATAATATTTTCTTGTTCAAATTGTTTTAAAATTTCTTTTTCAGCTTTGTTCATAAGGTTCCTAGTCTAATTTAAAAAAGTTATGAACAATTGTAGCAATGATTAGGTAAAAAGAACGTGCATTTATTGCCAAAAAGCTATTTTTAGAGTTCTTAATTTTTACAATTGAGTACTTTAAGTTCATTAAGTGTGTCAAAAATTGAAATGGTCAATTGTTCTATTTGGGTAGAAATTTGTATCAATTCATCGTTATTGACTTTTTTAGCACTTAAGGTGATATATTTTTGAATGTTTTGAGTGTATTCTTGATTGAATTGTTTTAATTGTTGCCACATTTCAAAATGCACAAAGGGTTTGTTTGAACTCTCTTGGGTTTGTATCCATTCTCCTAAAAGAGTCTTTTCATGGGAATCAATGGTGCTGTTTTTATAAGAACTTAAGGCTTTAAAGTGGTGATTTTTAAATTTGATAATCCCATTTTTTAACTTTGCAGTGGCATAGACTAAATCAATATCACATACTTGGTCTTTGGCCTTAATATTATAATTTGATTGTGAAGCCGTATGTGCGAGTTTTTTGGAAAGTTGTGAAATCTCAAATGAGAGTTGAGCAATATTTTGTGAGTTTTGTGCATTAATTTTGACATTATCTTCTAAAATATGAACTTCCTTATTGATTTGATTAATACCATTTTGTTGAATTAAGGAAGAGTGTTCTAACTCTTTAACCAAAGTGGTGGTGTTATCAATTTTGGCACTTAAACTCTCATACCCTGTAATCATATTAAACGCAATCTCTTTTCCTATTTTGGTTTTGTCATTGGCTTTTTGCACCAGATTTTTAATCTCTTGTGCGGCTTGGGCACTTCTGTTGGCTAAATTCCGGACTTCTTGGGCAACTACGGCAAAGCCTTTTCCGGCTTCTCCTGCTGTGGCTGCTTCAACAGCAGCGTTTAAGCTTAAAATATTGGTTTGAAAGGCAATTTTGTCAATAATTTCAATGGCATCATTAATATAACCCACTTCATGGGTGATTTCATTCATTGCCTCAGCGGTTTTTTTTGCCAAATCGTAACCCACATTAGCACTGTTTGAAACATCGTTTGTCAATTGGCTCATTTGTTGAGTATTTTGGGTGTTGTTATTGATGGTTTTAGTGATGTTTTGCAAGGTATGAACACTCGTTTGAAGCGCTGTTTTTTGATGAGTTGAACTCTTTTCTAACTCTTCAACACTTCTGTTGAGTTGTTTGGTATCGTAAGTAAGCTTATCAGAAGTATTCATAATCATGGCCAAAAATTCAGAAATATTATTACCAATAAGTTTCGTACTGGCAACCAGTGATCCAAAATCGCCATTAAGTCTTTGCAGAGTATTGTCTTGTTTGATTTGGAAATTAAAATTATACTCTCCATAATTTTCCAGTGCTTGAACAATCGTATCAAATTTGTTTTTGGTTTGTGCAATCATTAAATTGATTGATTGTACGAGTTTTTGCATATCGGGTGAGACAATATCTTTTTCATTGATATGATACGAAAAAAAGCCATTGGATATTTTTTGGATGATATCATTGGTTTGTTCCAAAATGGCTTTGTTGTTATTAAAGGTTTGCATACTTTTGTCGATATTTTTATTGATTTCTTGTGCCATTTCTCCAAATTCATCTTGAGTTTTTAATTCAATTTTAGAGATATGCTCTTTTTTGTAGTTAATAAAATCAAAAAAATCATTTAACCCATTTTTAACGGCAACTAAAGATTTATTAATGGTATCAAACATTAAAAATGCCAAAATCAGTTCAAGAACAATCATAACAAAGGAAATAAGAATTAAAGCAGAGATGAGAAACTCAACTTTTTTCTCAATAAGAGTATCTAACGTGGTTAAATCTTTTTCAACTGTGTTCATAATGGTTTGATTGAGTTCATGTAAAACTTTGAGTTTGCCTTGCGTAATATCTTTTCCTATAAGTGTTTCAAGTTCAACAATATTCTCAAACATACTTTTATATGAGATCAAATGCCCTACAATGGTGCGTTGTAACTTTTCATTGGCAATAAAATTCTCAGAGGCGCCCACGGCACGACGCATTTTAATTTGAGTGCTTATAAATTCGTTGATATCCGTATCGTGTTCAAGTAAAAAGTTTTTTTCATAAATTTCAAGTTTGGTCATGTATTGAAGCAGTTTATAATCATAATTGGTTTCAAAGATTTTATTGATATGCTCCTTGCTTTGTTTCATTTGTTGTAAATAGTCAAATACCTTTTTTTTATCTTCAACAATATCCAAAAAGACCACATTGAGATGTTCAAGGGTTTGAGCTGTTTTTTTAAGTTGTTCAGAGGACAAATCCAATGTTTGCATCAATGAACTCAGCGATTGAATAGTTGTTTGACTTTTTGTATAGGCGTTATTGTATTCATCAAGTTTTTGATGGGAGAAGTAATTGGCAATGCCTAAATTAATTTGTGTAATGTGTTGTTGAAGATTGAGTAAGTTATATTCCAATGCTTTGTATTGATTGGTTGAATAGAACATAAAAATCATCATACCAATTAAAATAATAAATCCAAGAACAGATATAACAGAAAAAATCCGCAGTTTTGCTTTGACACTTAAATGATGTAAAAATCTCATAGTAACTCCAATAAAATGGAATACTAACGAAGCTAAATTACAATTTGGTTACTCAAAATTGTTCTGAGTTTGTTGTGTCACTTCTTTGTTTTTTTTGAATAATAATTCTCGTGCAGCAAGAAAATAATCTTTATTTTCCAGCTCTATTTCATCAAGGAGAGTGTGATACTTTAAAAAAGTTTCCCATACCTTTTGATACCCTTCCACTTTGCCTTTTTTATACAAAGCTAAAGCCGTTGTACCATTGATAAGTCCTTGTAACGCTTTGGCTTTTTGCATTTCATTTTGTTTCTTATAAGCTTTCCAATCGTGTTCTAAAATTTCATGTGCGGGTGCAAACTCTTCATTTTGCACCATTTGAATAAACGTTTCTATATCACTCATCGTTTTAAATCCTTTGTAAATTGATAGTTAATGTGTTTTTTTGCTATTTCTGTTATTTTAGAAATTTAAAAAATATAAGCATATTTCTAAAATTTGTTCTTTATCATAATAAAAACTTACTGAATTCATTCCAATTTCATTTGAGCATTGAAGTTAAGAAATTTTACATGCACAAATAAGTAAAAAAATATATAAAAATATTATTTTATTGACACAGGTCATTAAAATATTATTTGAATTATAATAATATTGAGATAAATTTAAGGATAGTATTAAAATAGCAAGAAAGAGTCTTTCTCTTTTTTGCTATTTTTTTTGTAGAGGGAATCATGTTAAGTATTGTTATTTCAATGATTTTTTCGACTATTATTGCCAATGAAAAAGAAAATGAAATTAAATCTTAAACAAAAATTATTATTGTTACTGTTTTTACCTCTTTCTTTTATTGTTTTTATGTTTGTTTTACTGATAAATAACACATTAACAAACAAACAAAACTTAGAAGAGACAAAAACATATCTTACCGAAGTGCAATGTTTGTCCAAAATAATTCATACATTACAAATCGAAAGAGGTTTAAGTGTTTATTATATTTTATATAAAACTCATCAAATTAAAGAGTCTTTATTGCAAGCAAGAGATAACGTTGATGCTTCTGTACAAAAGTGTAAAGCAAAGAATCTTGAAGTAAGCTATTCTTTGATAAATCTTGTTCAAAATGATTTTGAACAAATAACAAAATATCGCCTAAATATTGAGAATAACGAATTAAATAAAAATGAAATTGTGGAAATATATTCACAACTCATTTCTAAACTGCAAAGAAGAATTAAGATTATTCCAACATTGACAAAAGATTCCGAAAACAGTATGTATATTAATTCTTATAATTTTTTATTGAATTCCAAAGAATCATTAGGAAAAATTCGTGCGATATTACTTGAAGGTTTTCTTGATACCCATAACGTAGAAGATATCAAAAATATTTATTATCTTAAAAATGATTATCTTAAAAATATGAAAGATTTTGAAATTATTATTTCTAAAGAATTTTTAAAAGAGTATAAAATAAAAGTAAAGAATAAACACATTGATTTAACAATGGAAATCTTAAATGAAGTCATTTATGATAAAAATTATAAAATCAATGCAGATATTTGGTTTGATACTACTACAAAATCAATCAATGCATTATATGAAATCGAAAAATTGATTTTCAAAAAGATAAATGATTTAATTGAAAGTAAAATTGATCAGATATTATTGAAAATTTATAGTTTAAATGCTTTTTTGATTTTTTCAATTATTTGTATAATTGTTTTAATGGTAGTTATTTCTAAAGAAATATTAAAATCAACCAGCCTTTTAGAACAGTCATATGAAGAATCTTTACAATTGCTTGAACAATATAAAGCAACCGTAGATATGAGTTTTATTGTATCAAAAACTGATTCGAAAGGAATCATTACCTACGCAAACAGTGAATTTTGTAGGGTATCTGGGTTTAATAAAGAAGAACTCTTAGGAAAGCCTCATAATATTGTAAGACATATTGATATGCCAAAAGAGATTTTTGAACAGATGTGGTATACCATAAAAGAATTAAAAAAACCATGGATAGGAAAAATAAAGAATCAAAAAAAAGAAGGGAGTGAGTATTGGGTACATGCTATTATTAATCCTATTTTAGATATTCAAGGAAATATTATAGAGTATATTGCGATTCGCACAGATATAACAGAACTTGAAACAACCAAAGAATATCTTCAAAAACAATTTGATATTAATAAAGAAAATTTCAAAGATGTATTGACTTTGTCAAAATTATACGAAAATGCTATTGAACAAAGTAATCTTATTTTGCGAATTGCTCCCAATAGAAAAATTACTTATGCCAATAAACTGTTTTATGAAAAAAGTGGATATGCTCAAGATGAGTTAATTGGTAAAGATTATTTCTTAATAAAACGACCCAAAGAAGTTACGCATCAAGATATTCAAAAAATATGGAAAGAAATAACCAAAGGGGAGATTTGGAAAGGACAAATTGCCAATATTGATAAAAATGGAAAAACGTTTCACTCTTTAGCAACGGTTGTACCTATTAAAAATTCTAAAGGAAAAGTTTTAGAGTATATGAGTATTCGAAAAGATGTTACAGAGGTTTTTTCATTGCATCTTCAGCTTGAAAAAATGCAACAAGAAATTATCTATAAAATGGGTGAAATTGCAGAAACAAGAAGCAAAGAAACAGGTAATCATGTAAAAAGAGTAGCCTATTATTCAAAGCTATTAGCCGAACTGTATGGACTCTCTTTAAAAGAGATTGAGATTTTATTTGCAGCAAGTCCTATGCACGATATTGGTAAGGTTGGAATATCGGATTCAATTTTAAATAAACCAAGTAAACTCACTAAAGAAGAGTTTGATGTCATAAAAAAACATACAATTTTAGGACACAATATTTTAAAAGAGTCTACGGGAGAAGTCTTTCAAGCTGCTGCTATTATTGCTAAAGAACATCATGAAAAATTTGATGGTACAGGATATCCTTTTGGATTAAAAGGAGAAGAGATTCATATTTATGGACGTATTACTGCCGTTGCTGATGTTTTCGATGCTTTGGGACATGACAGAGTATATAAACAAGCATGGGATATTGAAAAAATTCTTGATTTATTCCAAAAAGAAAAAGGAAAACACTTTGATCCTTATTTAATTGAGTTGTTTTTTACACATTTAGATAAATTCTTAGAAATAAAAGAGTCTTTGGAAGATAAATATATACATTAAAATAGTATAAATAAAAGGGACTGTAAAATAAGCAACAGTTTATTTTTCTTTAAAAAACTCTGAACTATCAATTTTAAGAATATGAAAATTAAGAAAAAAACATTCAAGGTTAAAAATTTTTTTGTTTTGTAGCTCTCTCAAAATATCTCAATAATAATATAAATAAAAGTGAAATAAAATTATATAATTATTTTTAAAAATATTTATTTCCTTTATATTTGTATGTTACTATTTCAATGTGACAAAGAAATAATGTGATATAACTTAACTCAATATTTTATTTAAAAAAAAGACAGTAAATCTATTCATAAAATTTCAATGAGTGTAATCAAAAGATTACTCGTAATTGATAAAATATTAAAATATAAATAGACGTATACGTATTTGATGAATGAGATACGCAAGTATAACTTATATCTAATATAAGTATAGTATAAAAGGAAAAGAATGTTTCAAAATATAAAGACAAAAATGAAGTTGTCAATTTTAGCATTAGTGGCATTAATTGCATTGGGTATTGTTGGAATAATGGGGTTAGTTCAGTTAAAAAAAGTTAATAATGGACTTGAAACCGTTTATAACGATAGAGTTGTTCCTTTGGAACAGTTAAAGATTATTGCTGATGAATATGCGGTTAATATTGTTGATACAACTCATCAAACACGAAATGGAAATTTTAACTTTGAAAGTTGTATTTCAAATATAGAAAGAGCTCAAGTCAAAATACAAAAAAATTGGCAGGCTTATATTGCAACAACCTTGACACCAGAAGAAGCCGTATTAGCGGATGAAGTGGGAAATCTTATGAAATTAGGAGATGTTACGGCACAAAGAATAAAAGATGCCTGTAAAAATAGAGATTTAGATTTACTAACTAAAATAACTATTGAAGATTTATATTCAAATATTGATCCCATAGGGGAAAAGATTTCAGCATTAATTTCATTGCAATTAGCAGTTGCTAAACATGAAACAGAAGTAGCCTATGAAATTTATCAAACCAGTAAAATTACAACAATTATTACAATAACTCTTGCTTTGTGTATTATTTTGTTTTTAGCATATATGATTATTGTAGATATATCAAATAAATTGGAATTATTTAGAAATGGACTATCTTCTTTCTTTTCATTTTTAAATAGAGAATCTAATAAAGTTGAACTTATCAGTATAAACTCCAAAGATGAATTTGGAGAAATGTCAAAAGTGGTCAACGACAATATTATCAAAACTCAAAAAGGTATAGAAGAAGATAGAAAGCTTATCGATGAAACTATTGCAGTTTTGGGCGAATTCGAAAATGGTGATTTAAGTCAACGACTCAATACAAATGTTTCAAATCCCTCTTTAATGGAATTAAAAATTGTTTTAAATAAAATGGCAGATAATTTCGAAAATAATATTGATAATGTACTTAATATTTTAGAAGAGTATTCAAAATATTCTTACGTAAATAAAATTGATCAAAAAGGATTGAAAGAACATCTTTTAAAGCTTTCAAACGGAGTAAATATTTTAGGAGATTCTATTACTCAAATGTTAGTGGAAAATAAATCCAATGGCTTAACTTTGGACGAGAGTTCAAATATACTACTTGGAAATGTTGATAAGCTTAATGCCAGTTCCAATGAAGCGGCGAGTTCTTTAGAAGAAACAGCAGCAGCCTTGGAACAAATTACTTCAAATATTAGAAGTACGACTGATAATATTGCTAAAATGGCAAGTTTTTCAAGTAATGTAACTCAATCAGCTCAAGAAGGAGAAAAATTAGCCAATCAAACCAATATCTCTATGGATGAAATTAATGCGCAAGTTACAGCCATTAATGAAGCCATTTCAGTTATTGACCAAATTGCATTTCAAACCAATATTTTAAGCTTAAATGCCGCAGTTGAGGCCGCAACTGCAGGAGAAGCAGGAAAAGGGTTTGCGGTTGTTGCTCAAGAGGTTCGGAATTTGGCATCACGTTCAGCAGAAGCTGCTAAAGAGATTAAAACATTGGTTGAGAATGCAACACAAAAAGCCAATCAGGGGAAAAGTATTGCGGGAAATATGATTAAGGGATATAAACAACTCAATGAGAATATTTCACAAACTATTGGTTTGATTTCTAATATTGAAGGGGCTTCAAAAGAACAACTTTTAGGAATAGAACAAATCAATGATGCGGTAAATCAACTTGACCAACAAACTCAACAAAATGCGATGGTCGCTTCGCAAGCACATGATATTGCGGTTTTAACGGATGAAATTGCCAAATTAGTTGTTAGTGATGCAAATAAAAAAGAATTTATTGGGAAAAATGAAGTTAAAGCTAAAAGTATGGAAAAAAAAGAGGCAGTAAGTCCTGCTTTGGAAAATAAAAAAAATCCAACTATAGAGAAAAAAAATGATAATAATTGGGAAAGCTTTTAAGATATAAAAATGCAACCTCAAAAAAGAATAAAACCCAAACTTTTACGAGAACAAAAAACAGAAGCGTTGTTGGTATTTATACGAACAACGCTTGAAGAGTATTTTGAAAAACTTGATAAAGGAGAGATCTATCATTGTATTGGTGATGATGAAGAAAATATTTTCATCACCAATATTTTAAGAACACTACTTTTACAACTTCAAGAGTGTGTGGTAAGTTCAAGTTACTTGAGAAGTATCATTGCCAATATGCATAAAAACGCTGCGTTGAAGATTTTGGCAAAACAAGAAGAACCTTTAATGATTTACTATGACAGTTTAGTTAAAGGATTGGAAAATAATCTTAAAAATGGTCAAAAGTGGATGCCAGAACTTATGATAATTTGCCTTTTAAGTGAATGGATTATTGAAGAGGAAAAATCCGTTTTCTTGTATCCTTTTTTAAAAAATATAAACTATTTGCAACTTTTAGATATGTATGAAAAAACAAAACTAAAATCCGAAAAAGATACGAGAGAAATCATTTTAAATATGTATAAAATTTCAAGCAGTTTAATTTCTAATTTGTATAAAAGTACCTACAAAATAAATAATACGAGAAAAAAGAAAAAAAGAAAATAAATGAAGTCATTACAGCAGAGTAATCTTTGATTACACTGCTTATCGTTTTAAATCTTTGAGCTCTTTTTCCAAATAATAGCCTGTATGTGAACCACTTTTCTTGTGGTTTTGAGCGATTTGTTGAGGCGTTCCTGTATCGACGATAAGTCCCCCTTTGCTTCCGCCTTCTGGTCCCATATCGATAATCCAATCGGCATTTTTGATAATATCCATATTGTGTTCAATAACCAATACAGAGTTGCCTAAATCGACCAAATGGTGAAGCACTTTTATGAGTCTGTCCACATCGGCAAAGTGCAATCCTGTGGTGGGTTCATCTAGCACATACAGTGTATTACCTGTATCTTTTTTACTTAACTCTTTGGAGAGTTTAATTCGTTGGGCTTCTCCTCCACTTAACGTAACGGCATTTTGTCCTAAGGTGATGTAACCAAGACCGACATCATTAAGCGTTTGAAGTTTCGCTTTGATTTTGGGCACTTTGGTAAAAAACTCTAAGGCTTCTGAAACACTCATATCCAAGACATCGGCAATGCTTTTGCCTTTGTATAAAATCTCTAAAGTTTGAGCGTTGTATCGTTTTCCATGACAGTCATCACATTTAACCATAATATCGGGTAAGAAGTGCATTTCGATTTTGATTTCTCCCTCTCCTTGACACTTCTCACATCGACCGCCTTTGACATTAAAAGAGAATCGTCCAATGGCATACCCTCGTAATTGTGCCTCTTTGGTTTTTGAAAACAGTGTTCGTATTTCATCCATAAGTCCTGTATACGTAGCTGGATTACTTCGTGGTGTTCGTCCAATGGGGCTTTGATCTAAGTAGATAACTTTGTCAAGTTTTTCTAAGCCTTCAATGGTTACGCCATCAACTTTTTTGACTTTTCTGGCGTGATTGAGCAGCTCTTTTGCCACAGGAAGTAGGGTTTGTAAAATCAGTGAACTTTTACCGCTCCCACTTACTCCTGTGATGACACACAAGTTTTTTAGCGGAATTTTTACACTTAAATCTTTGATGTTATTTAACGTAACATCTTGAATTTCAATAAACTCTTCTTGATCTCTGGCATAATAGTAATCAATTTTCTTTTTATTTGTGACGTATTGGGCGGTGAGTGTTTTGGCTTTTTTCATTTTATCCAATGTTCCAGCAAAAACAATTTCACCCCCAAATTTCCCGGCATTTGGACCAATATCAACAATAAAATCTGCCGCTTGAATGGTCTCCTTGTCATGTTCAACCACGATTACGGTATTGCCTTTTTCTTGTAAGGCTCGAAGGGTTTTTATGAGTTTGTTGGTGTCTCGTTCATGCAGACCAATAGAGGGTTCATCTAAAACATACATTACGCCTGTTAGCCCTGAACCAATTTGTGAAGCCACACGTATTCGTTGAGCTTCTCCTCCACTGATGGTTCTTGCATCTCGTCCAAGTGTGATGTAACCCAATCCCACATCGTGTAAGAAAAAGATTCGCTCTTTTATCTCTTTTAAAATAGGAGAGGCAATCATTTTAAACTGTTGGCTTAAATAGCTGAAATTTGTTTCGTCTTGAAAAAATTCATGGCTGTTTTCAATGGGCATAGAGATGATTTCAGCAATGGTTTTGTTTGCCACTTTAACGGCTTGTGAAGCAGGACGTAAACGATTTCCTTTGCAATCACTGCATGTTTTTTCGGTCATATAATCGGCTAAATCTTTCTCTTCTTTGATCATATCGTAAGCAATTTTAACCACACCTTCCCATTTTCGCACCAATTTATGGCGTTTCCATAAAAAACGAGCCTCTTCCACTCCACCGTGTAAAATGGCTTTTTTATGATGTTCTTCCAAATCACCAAAGCGTTTATGGGTGTCAATATTAGCAGCTTCACAAAAGGCTTTCATCATTTTAAAGTAATACCCTTTGTTAAAACCATAAATGATTTTAACCGCACCTTCTTCGATACTTAACTCTTCATTGATGATTTTTTTCATATCCAATGAAAATCGAATTCCCAAACCATCGCATGAGGGACAAGCTCCTTTGGGAGAGTTAAAAGAAAAACTCAAAGGTTCAAGTGGTTCAAATGAGATTTTACAATCAAAACACGCCATGTGTTCACTGTAGTGAATATGTTTATCGCTTAAACCCACTTCTTCGTGGTTCATCACTTCAATTTCAAGCTCTCCAAAACTCTCTTTTAATCCTTTTTCGACATCTTGGGCAATTCGTTGGTGATTCTCTTCATTGACAACCACACGGTCAATAACGACTTTAATGGTGTGCATTTGGGTTTTTGCCAATTCTATCTCTTCATCCAATCGCACCATCACTCCATCAATCATGGCTCTGACATACCCTTTGTTACGTAAGCTTTCAAGCAAATCCGCAAAGCTTCCTTTTTTACGATTAATAATAGGCGATAAAATCACAATTTTTGACTCGGGAGGTAAATTCAATACTTGTGCAATAACATCACTTGAACTCATATGAGAGATGGGTTTACCACACTGATGACAATGTTGTTTTCCAATTCTTGCATACAATAAACGCAAATAATCATACACTTCAGTAATGGTACCTACGGTTGAACGAGGGTTTTTAGAAGTGGTTTTTTGGTCAATGGCAATGGCTGGGGTTAACCCTTCAATTCGTTCCACATCGGGTT
The DNA here is from genome assembly GCA_002382325.1 of Epsilonproteobacteria bacterium UBA4036. Lineage (GTDB taxonomy): Bacteria > Campylobacterota > Campylobacteria > Campylobacterales > Arcobacteraceae > Marinarcus. The sequence goes on along the minus strand of DGAG01000015.1, from coordinate 28,705 downwards.
TGCCCACTTTATCCAAAAATTGTCGAGCATACGCTGAGAGTGATTCAATATATCGTCTTTGTCCTTCTGCATAAAGCGTATCAAAAGCCAAAGTGGACTTCCCACTTCCGCTAAGCCCTGTAAATACGATAAGTTTGTTTTTAGGGATTTCTAAGTTGATATTTTTTAAATTATTTTCACACGCATTAAAAATTTTGATTGAATTGGTCATAAGTATCCTCTTTTAAAAAATAGCGATTATACCAAAGTAATACCAAAATAAAGTTGTGTTTTAAAAGTTAACTTCTTTTTTAACATAAAATAAATCATAATAAAAGTTATTATTTTTATCTAAACTCAGCTATAATTAAAAAAAGAGCTTAAAGGAACATCATATGAGTCAAATTCCCAAACTGATTGATATTGCAACTAAAGATGTGGTAACAATAAACGATACTCAAACCATCAAAGAAGCCATTACGTTGATGTATCAAGAAAATCATCGTGATGTGATTGTATTGTCCCAAACCAAAAAGAGTTTTGGCATTTTAAAAGCCAATGATTTGATTCGACTTAAAGCCGATAATATCAGCTTTGATACGCCCATTCAACATATCAAATACGATACGGTGTTTTCTATTAATTATGAAACCTCTATTCAAGAAGCGGTGCAAAATATCAGTTCCAATTGTACGTGCATTTGTTTGGTCAATGAAGAACAAGCATTATGCGGGTTTGTTTCGTATTATGACATCATTTCCAGTGTTGATCCTAAACTGCTTCTTGAAAAAAGAACGCTCAGTGATTTGTTGATCAGTTCCTACATTAAACGAGCAAGTTCTCATTTGTCCACAAAAGAGGTCATTGCTTTAATGGATGACAATATTTATGATTGTGTGATTCTTTTTGAAGAGGAAAAAGCCGTGGGGATAATCACCACCAAAGATGTGGTCAAACTTTTTGGTGAAGCCAAAGATTTAGAACAACCTATCTCGACATATATGACCTCACCTTTACAAACCATCAAACATACCACAACCATAGCGCAATCGTTAAAATTTATTCAAGAACAAAACTTTAAACGACTCATTGTCGAAGACTATGATGGCAATATCGTCGGGCAAATTACACAAGAAGAGTTGGTGGGAAGAATCTATTCTAAATGGGCTGATTTTATGCGTGATGAAAAATTGCATCTGTCATCTGTCAATAATTTACTGCAATCCAAAGCCTTGCAATTAGAGCAATTAGCAACAGTGGATAAACTCACTTCCTTGTACAATCGGGTTAAATTTGAACAAAAACTTAAAGAAGAGATTTCAAGAGTTCAGCGTTATAACAGTGAGCCATTTTCCGTTGTGTTATTTGATGTTGATAATTTTAAACAAATTAATGATACGTATGGACATATTACAGGAGATATTGTTTTGCAACGTATTGCTGGAGTGGTTAAAAATACCATACGAACAACGGATTTGGCATGTCGTTGGGGAGGAGAGGAGTTTATTATTATTTATCCTCATACCAATATTTCACAAGCGCACGAGGCCTCTGAAAAGATACGAAAATTGATTCATGCGTTAACCTTTGATAGCATCAAAAACGTCAGTTGCAGTTTTGGCATAGCCCAATTTCAAACTGATGATACTTTGCAATCTCTTTTAGCAAGAGCCGATCAAGCGATGTATCAAGCTAAAAAAGAGGGCAAAAACAGAGTTGAAATAGCTTTTTAGTGCGATACAAATGTTTTATAAAGCATTGAGAGCAAAATCATGCTGTACATAAGCAAAGTATATTTTTTATACGATTGAATATGCGTAATAGCTTTGGCTTTAATGCCAAAAAAAACTCCAATTAAAGAGGCGAGTCCGACAAGAGTTCCTTCATAAAAAAGCATTTGACCACTCAAAGATAAAGAGATAAACCCCGCCATTGAGCTGAAAATAATAAAAAAAAGCGCTAATGAGGTGGCTTCTTTGATGTTATAATATAAAAACCCGACTAAAATAGGTGTTAACATAATAGAACCACCCACCCCAATACTCATGGCAATCATTCCAATAATTAAGCCCACAATAAAAAGCATAAATGGGTTGTGTTTTTTATGTAAAGTGGCTTCTTCACTCACTTTTGTAAACCCGACTTTATAAATGGCAAATATCACGACAGCTATAAACAAATATTGTAAGGTTTGACTTGAAAGTGTTTTTAAAATAAAACTGCTTTGAAGACCTCCTAAAAAACCGCCAATACCTACAAGCAATCCATCTTTGATTTGCAACAGTTTATTTTTGAAGTTTAAAAAAGAGCCAAAAATTGAGCTAAAGACCATTTGCATAATAGAAATAGCAACGGCTTGTTTCATATCAAATGAAGCGTAAAGCAGTAAAGGCACTAAAACCATGCCCCCTCCGACTCCAAAAAAACCTGAGATGAAACCAGTAAGTGCCCCAAAAAGAAGAAGTTCTAAAATCATTTTTTAATGGAGTTCATCGCTATGACAAATTTTTCATAAACATCTTCAAGTTCTTTATCTTTTTCACTCATATCAATAACTTTTTTGTCGCGTAACGTTTGTTCTAAAATCGCAATTCTTTCCAGTAAATACGTAAACATCTCTTTGGTGATATCGGGTAAATTATCGTGTGAAAGTTTAGAGTTTTTATCCTCTTCTCGTTTGATAATTTTTGCAGGAACACCCACAGCAGTACAATTTTTAGGCACATCACAAATGACCACAGAATTAGCACCGATTTTACAATTTTTTCCCACCGTAATATTGCCTAATACTTTTGCACCGCTGCCAATAACACTGTTGGATTTAACAGTGGGGTGTCGTTTTCCTTTGTTTAAACTCACCCCGCCTAGTGTAACTCCTTGGTAAATCAGTACATCATCTTCAATAATAGTTGTTGCGCCAATAACCACACCAATGCCATGGTCAATAAAGACACGACGACCAATGGTACACGCAGGATGAATGTCCATATTCGTCAGAAACTGGCTGATACCACTGATGATTCGTGCAAGATTTTTCCAATTTTTTCGATAGAGTCGATTGGCAATTCGGTAGTTAATAATCGCCCAAACCCCAGGATAACTGAAAAATAACTCTACGGTTGATTCCAGTGCGGGGTCATTGAGTTTAGGTACGCCAAAATCTTCTTTTATTTGTTTCCATAAAGAGAGAGGTTTAAGCTTGTTTTCATCCTGCATATTAACTCCAAGTTGTTTTTAAATAGTTGTTGTCATTTAAATATTTATCTAAAATTTCATAAGTCTCTTTATCGACGTTGGCGTAAAGAATGTTTCGAATTTCATCGGTATCATAGTCAATATCTTCAAGAATATCAATGATTTTTTGTGATTCACAAATTTTTTCAAGTTTCATATTGCCATCTTCAAAGACAATATTAATCTCAGTTGGATGAGAAAAAAGGTTGTGTTTCATGCCTAAAATATCCTGATAAGCTCCCACTAAGAAAAAGGCTAAATAGTACTCCTCTTTTTCCAAATTGACGTCATGTAAATAAAGAGGTTTTTTAGGATTAAATGGAATTTCTCCATCACTGTCACATGTAATATCCCACAAACTCGCACTTCGTGTGGGTTTTCTGTTTAAGTGTGTAATAGGCATGACAGGAAACTCTTGCGCAATCCCCCAAAAATCAGGTAAGGATTGGAAAATTGAGAAGTTCAACAAGTACTTTTCTTGAATTTTATTGTCAATACGTTTAATCTCTTCAAAGTCATCAATTTCTAAAAATGAAATAGCTTTTTTAATAATCAAATGAGTTAAAATCTCAGCATTTGAACGGTCTTGTAAATCAATATACCCTAAGTCAAAAAGCTTCAACAATGATTCTAAGTGGTCAATTGAATCGTGCATATATTCCAATGCCATTTTAGAGTTAATGTCGTTGTATAGAGAGTTTAACTCCTCAATTAAGGGAGGATTAATCTCTTTAAGTCGTAAGTTGTTGGCTTCATACTCTGCTGAAAAAAGTTCCAGTACGGGCGTGATAAGTACCGTCGAGTTTGCTGCAATAAATCGACCAGATTCGGTGAAAATATCGGGTTCATCAACATTTTTTTGTTTGGCAATGTTTTTTAAAGTAAAAATAACATCATTGGCAAACTCTTGCATGGAGTAGTTGATACTTTTTTTGAATTGTGAGTATTCAACCGCTAACCCGCCACCAATGTTAATGGCTTTTAAGTTTTTAGCTCCTAAATTTTTCAGCTCAGCATAGATATGGCCAGACTCTTTTAGCGCTTTTTTAAGGGGTTTAATGTTGGTCATTGAAGAACCAATATGAAAATGAATCATCGTTAAATAACCACTCAATTTGTTCTTTTTTAACATTTCATACGCTTCTAAAATTTCCGTAGAACTCAATCCAAATTTAGAGTCAATTCCACCACTTTTTGCCCAAACACCGCCGCCTTGATTAAACAATCGTACTCTTAATCCAATATTAGGACACACTAATTTGGTCTCACGTGCAACTTCTAAAATAATTTCAAGTTCGTTTAACCCTTCAATAATTAACGTAATATTATGTCCCATTTTTTTGGCAATAAATCCCAAGTGAATCATCTCTTTGTCTTTAAATCCATTGACCGTAATAGGAGCGGTTTTATTATAAGTCATGGCAATAAACAGTTCGGCTTTACTTCCTGCTTCTAATCCATAATTGTATTTTTTTCCCGATTCAATCAATGGATGTAAAAAGTTAGGCAGTTGATTGACTTTCAAAGGAAAAACGGCATTAAATTTTCCTTGATAGTTGTACTCTTTAATGGCATTTTCATACAGATTAAAAAGTTTATCAATTTGCAATTGAGTTAAGTGTGGAAATCGCAACAACAAAGGACCTTTGTAGTCTTGTTCTCGTATTTCTTTCACCAAATTAATTAACGCAGGTTTTGATGCATGATTAACTTTAACTAAGCCATTTTCAATAATAAAATTATTCTCACCCCAGATGTCGATACCATATGTTTCCAATATTAAAATTCCTTTATCAAGATAGTTTTTTCTTCTTTTGTTTGAAGATTTTTCAGTGTGATTGTTTGAGTTTGTAACTCATTTTCTCCCATTAAAATCATAACGGTTGCATTAAGTTTTTCAGCGATTTTAAAATGTTTATTAAAGCCTCTTGGGGCATATTCAACATAACACTTCTCTTCTTTCCTTTTTTTCAAAGCCAATGAAAAAAGAGTGGGTAACGCTTCTTCATTCAATGCTCCAAAGTAATAATACTCTTTTTTACTCTCTTTTATTTTTATCAGCTCCCAAACTCGCTCAATACCTATGGCAAATCCCACAGCAGGAGTGGCACGACCTCCAAGAAACTCCACGAGTTTATCGTATCGTCCTCCTCCTGCAATAGCGCTTTGTGCGCCAATTTCGTCGCTTACAAACTCAAATGCTGTTTGCGTATAATAATCCAATCCTCGCACCAAATTGGTATCAATTTCAAAAGCAATGTTATTGGCGGTTAAAATGGCTTTCAATGCTTCAAAGTTGGTATCACAATTTGAACACAAATTGTGCGTGATTTTTGGTGCATCAACCAAAAGGGTTTTACAGGTTTCATTTTTACAATCCAACACTCGAATGGGGTTGGTTTGGATTCTTCTGTTGCAATCTTCACAAAGGTCGTCTCGAAGGTGATTTAAGTGTTCTACTAAGTTAGTTTTATAGCTTGGCATACACTCATCGCATCCCAATGAATTCAGTAACAATTTAAATTTGATGCCAAAAAAATCGAAAATGTCTTTGATCATACAAATAATGTTGACATCTTCATAAATACTGGTTTCACCAAATGATTCACACCCAAATTGGTGAAATTGTCTGAGTCTTCCTTTTTGTGGACGTTCATAACGAAACATTGAACCATAGTAATAAAATTTGTATACCCCACCGGCACGGTCAAATTTATTTTGTACAAAACTTCGTACGACTCCTGCGGTTCCTTCGGGTCGTAAACAAACGTCATTATCCCCTTTATCAATAAACTGATACATCTCTTTGTTGACAATATCACTGCTTTCACCCACGCTTCGCTTAAATAGCGCGGTCTCTTCTAAAATAGGGGTTTCAATGTAGCTGTAACCGTAATTTTTTGCAATTCTTGATGCATTTTCTATAAAATAAGTAAAACGTTCACTCTCTTGGTTTAATATATCTTTCATGCCTCTTAGGCTTTGAATATTACTCATTAATAAATTCCTCAATTTGTTCTGAAATCTCTTTGATGCTTAAACTGGCATCAATATAAAGATGGTTAATATTTAAAAGTTCTATCGTTTTTTTCATGCGTTGTTGGATGTCTAATAAATAGTCAATACCTCGCGCTTCAATTCCATCGTTTTGTTTTTGTGAGAGTCTGTATGTCAACTCTTCTTTGCTTAATTCCAATAAAATAACATGCGTTGGTAACGTGTTTGATGTGGCAATTAAATTTAATGTCGTTACAATTTCATAAGGGATACTTGAAGCATACGCTATGCCACTTATCATACTTCTGTCACTGATAATCATTTTATGGATATTAGGAAGTATCACTTCGTGGATATGTTCTGCTCTATCTGCCAAAAACAGAAACATTTCAGCAATGTTTGATTGCGCTTCTGCATTTAAAGCCATGGCTCTTAGTTTTTGTCCAATGGCTGTGCCCCCTGGTTCTTTGGTAAACACAGCATCGGGATGATGGCTTTTAAGTAAATCCAATTGAGTTGATTTTCCTGCTGTATCAATGCCTTCAATTACTACATACATTCGATAATTTCCTTTGGGATTAAGTGGTCGTATTTACCCTTAAATAAGATAATCTCTCGTACAATGGTTGAAGAGACAAAGGCATTTTCCAATGTGGGCATCAAATACAAGGTTTCAATTTTTTTGTTAATTGAAGAGTTTGCATAGCCCATTTGTAATTCATATTCAAAATCAGAAACGGCTCGAAGCCCTCGAATAATGGTATTAACTTCAAGTTTACTGGCTAAATCTACTAATAATGTATCAAAACCTAAAACACTCACTCCTGTTATATCTTTAGTAGCTACTTGGGCAAATAAAACTCTTTTTTCATGCGAAAACATAGGGGCTTTTCGTTCGCTTTTTGCTACCGCAATGATAACTTCATCAAAAATTTTGGCAGCGCGTTTAATAATATCCATATGCCCATTGGTAATAGGGTCAAACGTACCACTGTAAATAGCTCGTTTATAGGAAGTTATGAGGGTAGGGTTGGTATTTTGCATTATTATTCCCATCTTTTGTATAAATTATTTTCAATTTTGAGCAAATCAAAGAGTTTCCCAATAATAAATTTTTCCATATCTTTTAAACTCTCTTGTTGTGAATAATAACCCAATATAGGGGGTGCTATTGTAACATTCATCGTTGAAAGTTTGTGCATATTTTCTAAAGCGATGGTACTGTAGGGCATTTCTCTGGGAGAGAGTATAACCGTTCGCTTTTCTTTAAGCATAACACTAAAAGCTCGAGTAATTAAATTATCTGCAATTCCCACTGCACATTTTGCCAACGTGTTCATAGAACAAGGAAGAATAATCATGGCATCCGCACCAAAAGAACCCGAAGCAATGGATGCTCCAATTTGAGACTCTTTGAAAATCGTAATATTGTCGCGTTTTATCTCTTTTACAGACGTGTTGTTCTCTAATTTGAGTGCCAATTTTGCACTTTTAGTGAACACAACATAGGTATCGATGTGGTGTGGAAGTTTTTCTAAGAATTTAAGGCCCAAGTTTACACCACTTGCACCTGTTATTGCAACAATGAGTTTCAAAAAGCAAACCTTTTTTGGGTTTAAAATATGAGGGATTTTATCAAAAAATAACTTTTATTTCAAGCCGTAGAAGCATGAAAAAGCTTGGATTAAAAAATTCTTTTAAGAAGTCGGCATTTATAGGCTTTTCTTAAGTTTAGTTTAAATTATATAATGCTAACATTCTGTATAACTATAATAGTTTAAAATTAAATAAAATGTAAAATAAATATTAAAATTATAGTACATTTTGTAAAAGGAAAATTATCATGGCAAAAACAGTCAGTTTTGTACGAGTTAATAAATACAATGCCAAATACGTTGAGTCACAAAAAAACGCCATTGAGAAGTATCTCAAAAAGAGCAATATTGAATTGGATGAACAAATAGAAATAGAGGTTAATTTTCCTAAAGAGGAAGAAAATATTATTAACTTATTAAAAAGCTGCACACAATCGTGTACGGTTATTGTCTCAGATTTAAATGTATTTGGACGAACAACGGAAGTGATTTTAGAGATTTTAAAGTATCTTTTAAAGAAAAAAGTTCGTGTGATTTCGGTTAATCAAAATTTGGATTTAATTGATGATCAAGATATGCTCACACAAATGATTTTAGGTGTGATTAATATGACCATTAATTTAGAAAAAGAGCTAATGAGTTTACGAACCAAAGAGGCGTTAAATGCTAAAAAAGTTGAAGGTATTCATTTGGGAAAACCCAAAGGAACTATTCAAAAATCGAAGTTTGATAAACAACGAGATAAAATAGAAGAGCTTTTAAGTGTGGGATTGTCTGTACGAAAAATTGCAAAACTTTTAGGATATAACAACCACATTGGATTGAATAATTATGTTAAAAAACGAAATATTCGTGTCAAAGTTGATGATGCTTCTTATGAAGAGGATATCGCCAGTTGAACGTAATTTTACCCAAACTTTTGGGTAGAATTTTTCTTTTACTTCTTCATTAAACGCCTCCTTTAACTTTATTTTTTACTATTTATTGTAAAATACACCCCATTTAAACAGTATGGAGTTATTATGAAAGTATTATTAATAAAAGATGTTAAAGGTTTAGGAAAAACCGGTGAAGTGCATGAAGTAAAAGATGGATATGGAAAGAATTTTTTAATCGGCAAAGGATTTGCTTTGCACGCGACGACAGAAGTGTTAAACAAACATAAAGCACACGAGCGAAAAAAAGCAGAACAAGAAGCGGCAGAAATAGAAAAAGCCAAAGAGATTGCAACAACCATTGAAGCTTCAAAATTAACCATTAAGCATAAAGTGGGTGCCAATGGACATTTAATAGGTTCAGTGACCAATAAAGAGATCAGTGAAGCGTTAGTTGAACAATTATCGATTGAAGTGGATAAAAAACAGATTCATTTGGAAACTAAAATTAAAACCGTGGGTATTTTTAACGTCGATTGTAAACTCGGGCATGGTATTCACGCCACCATCAAAGTTGATATTATTGCAGAAGTATAGGCAAAATTATGTTTGATGCAACAACCATATTGGCGTATAAAGGGGAAAACAAAGCTGTTATTGGTGGCGATGGGCAAGTAACCTTTGGAAACACCGTTTTAAAAGGCAATGCTACAAAAATTCGAACACTGTATAAGGGGCAAATTTTGGCTGGTTTTGCAGGAAGTACCGCCGATGCTTTTAATTTATTTGATATGTTTGAATCCAATTTAGAACAAACCAAAGGGGATTTGCTTAAAGCCGTTATCGCTTTTTCAAAAGCCTGGAGAAAAGATAAACTTTTGCGACAACTTGAAGCAATGATGATTGTTTTAAACAAAGAGCATATTTTTATTTTAAGTGGAACAGGCGATGTGGTTGAACCAGAAGACGGGAAAATTGCTGCCATTGGAAGTGGTGGAAATTATGCGATTAGTGCCGCACGTGCTTTGTATAAACATGCAAAAATGGATGAAGAAGAGTTAGTCAAAGAATCATTAATGATTGCCGGAGAGCTTTGTATTTATACCAATCAAAATATTAAAATATTGAAAATTGAGGAATAACCTATATGAATTTAACGCCTAAAGAGATTGTTAAATATCTTGATGATTATATTATTGGACAAAATGATGCCAAAAAAACCATTGCTTTGGCTTTACGAAATCGTTATCGAAGAATGCAACTTCCGCAAGAGTTGCAAGAAGAGATTATGCCTAAAAATATTTTGATGATTGGAAGTACGGGTGTTGGAAAAACAGAAATTGCCAGACGTCTTGCTAAAATGATGAACTTACCTTTTGTGAAAGTTGAAGCCAGTAAATACACTGAAGTAGGATTTGTTGGACGAGATGTAGAGTCTATGATTCGTGATTTGGTGTATGAATCCATTGCGTTAGTTACCAAAGAGTACGAAGAGAAGATACAAGAGAATATTGATTCAGAAGTTATCCGTCAAATTGTAGAAAAACTGGTTCCTCCTTTGCCTAAAACGGCCACTCAAGAAGCCCAAGAGTCGTTTATTCGAAGTTATAATAAAATGGAAGAAAAAGTCTTAAGCGGTGAGCTTGATGAAAAAAAGATAGAAATAGAAGTGCCTAAACGTACCAGTGTTGAAATTATTGATTCAGGCAGTCCCGTTGATTTTTCTTCGGTACAAGAGAGCTTAAATCAAATGCTCAGTGGGCTTGGAAAAGATAAAGTTAAAAAAGAAGTCACCATTAAAGATGCCAAACTGCTTTTACGCGGTGTTGCCAGTGAAAAACTTCTTGACCATGAATCCATCAAACTTGAAGCACTTAAACGTGCTCAAGATGGAGGAATTATTTTTTTAGATGAAATTGATAAAATTGCTTCAGGAAAAAGTAATCAAAATCAAGACCCCAGTAAAGAAGGTGTTCAACGCGATTTACTTCCCATTGTTGAGGGCAGTACCGTGAACACAAAATTTGGACAAGTTAAAACGGACCATATTTTATTTATAGCTGCAGGGGCATTTCATGTGAGTAAACCAAGTGATTTATTGCCTGAATTGCAAGGACGATTTCCTTTACGAGTGGAATTAAATCCTTTGGATGAAGAGGCCTTGTACCAAATTTTAACCAATACCAAAAACTCTTTACTTAAACAGTATCAAGCCTTACTTAAAGTTGAGGGAGTGACATTAACCTTCAGTGATGATGCCATTAAAGCATTTGCTCACTTAAGTGTAACAGCAAACAGTAAAGCAGAAGACATTGGAGCAAGACGATTGCATACGGTAATTGAAAAAGTATTAGAAGATATCAGTTTTGATGCCAATGAACGAAGTGGTGAAACCATCGAGGTTTCAAGAGAATTGGTGTATGAAAAATTAGAAAATATTGCAGAACATGAAGATACGGCTCGATATATTTTGTAGTTTTTGAATTTTTTTGATACAATTATCCAATATTATTTTAATTCGATTGGGGAAACAATGAACATAGTTACTTTTTGTGATATTGATAAGAGCTTAATTGACTCAAAGAACACAGTAGAGGTTTTTGGACAAAATCACAGTGGTGAAGGAAATGTTGTTATTTTAGACATTAACTCCATTTTTGATTATGAAGAAAATAAAGCAGATGCGTGTGCCTCAGACTTTATTTCTATTGCGATTATTGATGATGAAAGCGATTATGATGCCTTTAAGAATTTTGGAATAGATGCTTGGATTAAGCGTAAAGACCTTGCAAAAATCAATGAGATTATTGATTTAGCACAACAAAGGCTGTAAAATTATCATTGATACACACTGTCATTTAGATAATGAAAAATATTTAGATGATGTTGACCAGGTTATTCAAAATGCTATTAACGGGGGTATTAAAGCTTTTTTAATACCCGGTGCCGATTTAAACGACTTACCGCGTGCCATTATGCTTGCTGAAAAATATCCTGAAGTCTTTTTTTCAGTGGGTGTTCACCCTTATGATGTGCGTGGATACGATGAAACCATTATGGAAAAATATGTTACTCATCCCAAATGTATCGCCGTGGGTGAATGTGGCTTAGATTACTACAGACTTCCTGAAGATGAAATGGCCAAACACGATGAAATAGCGTTACAAAAAAGAGTTTTTATTGCTCAAATTGATTTTGCAAAAAGGCATCAAAAACCTTTGATTGTTCATATTCGTGATGCGTCCAATGATTCCAAAAAAATTTTAGTGGATACCAATGCCAAAGAAGTCGGTGGTGTATTGCACTGTTACAACGCGGATGAACAACTCTTAAGTTTAGCACAGCACAATTTCTATTTTGGTATTGGGGGTGTATTAACGTTTAAAAATGCCCGAAAACTTGTACAGGTATTGCCCAAAATTCCCCAAGAGAAACTTTTAGTTGAAACCGATGCTCCTTATTTAACACCTCACCCTTTTAGGGGAGAACGAAATGAGCCTTTATACACCCAATATGTAGTTGAGACAATGGCTTTATTGCTTGAAACTTCACAAGAAGAGATGCAAAGAATTACAACCCAAAATGCTCAAATGTTATTTAAAGAGTTTTCTAGTATTAATTAGTTAAAATACCTACTATTTGTAAAATTAAATGAAAGGTATGCCATTGTATAAACTTATTTTTCTCCTCTTTTTTGGAGTGGCTCACTTGCATGCAGCGCTAATTGGTTCAAACTTTGATAAACGAGATATCCAAATTTTAAACGAGTTAGACATTGACCCTTCTTTTATCACCGATTATGAATTACAACAAACCTACAGTCGATATTTAAGAAGCACGGATTATTATAAACAAAAATTAAGCGATGCAACACTGTTTGTTCCTATGATTAAAAATATTCTTAGAAACGAAGGACTTCCGTCCTCTTTTATCTATTTAGCTATGGCAGAATCCAATTTTACGTTGGATGCAAAATCACATGTCAAAGCGATGGGGTTATGGCAATTTATGCCTCAAACTGGAAAAATATTTGGTTTAGAGAACAATTTGTATGTTGATGAGCGAATGGATTTTGTCAAATCAACGTATGCAGCAACAAAATATTTAAAACGTCTCCATGAAAAATTTGGAAAGTGGTATCTTGCTGCTATGGCGTATAATTCGGGCGAAGGAAGAGTCATAGAGGCAATTACTCGTGCGACGATTGATTTATATGTTGAGCAAAATGGTTCAAAAGCCAAAAAAGATGAGATTGCGCGGTATCGACAAATTATCAGTAATTATCAGAGTAAAAAGGTTCGATTTCGTGAGTTATATCAAGTCTATAAAGAGGTAAAAACATGGGGGATAACGCCTGATATTTATACATTACTCTCCGTACAAAATAAAACACGACGTCAATATGTTCCCAATGAAACCAGAGAGTATATCCGAAAAATCGTTGCTTTAGGTATGATGAACAATAAAAGTTTTATCTCAAATGATGATGCGCATTTACTGAACATGGGCAATACCACAACTTCTATTGCTACGGTTAAAGTTAAAGGGGGAATGCATTTGCAAAGTGTTGCCAGTGCCATTGGTATGGATTATAAAGAGTTAGCAAAACTTAATTTGCATATCAAAGAGTATATTATCCCTCCTTTTGTTGAGGAGTACGATATTTATATTCCTTACAGTACTCTTTCTCGATTTAATTTAAATAAAGATCAAATCAAAAATGACCGATTTACGATTTATCAAGTTAAAGCAGGTGATTCTTTGGCATCAATTGGGAAAAAATATAAAATTGCGTATTCCATTATCAAAGATTTTAATCAACTTAAAAGTAATGTTCTATCTGTGAATCAAAAGCTCATTGTCCCTATCCTTAATGAGAAGAATCAACGAGTAACTCAACAAACTGTTTCTTCTGCGAAAGTAAAAAGTTATTATGTTAAAAATGGAGATACGCTTTACAGCATTTCACAACGATATAACATTGCATTGGAAAAATTGATGAAAGACAACAATTTAAAAAACAGTTCAATTAATATTGGAGATAAGCTTGTTTTCAACTACTAATAAAATCACATTTTTACTTCTAGGGGCACTGTTGCTTCTTTTAACAGGGTGTTCTCAAAAAAGATATACTTACGCAGGAAGCTACTCTTCGGGTTCTTCTTGGAGTAATAAAACGTATGAATCGATTCCAAATCAAGAGATAAAAAATTCTCCTGCTATGCACAGAGCAACGATGCGACCCTATCAAGTTTTTGGAAAATGGTATTATCCAACTTTAGCCAAAGTAGGGGATGTTCAAGGTGGAATTGCTTCATGGTATGGTCCTGATTTTCATTCAAAAAAGACCTCCAATGGCGAAATTTATAATATGTATGCCCAAACAGCAGCGCATAAAACATTGCCAATGAATACGATGGTAAAAGTGGATAACTTAGATAATGGTAAATCTACCATTGTAAGAATCAATGACCGTGGACCTTTTGTATCGGGACGAATTATTGATTTATCTAATAAAGCTGCACATGACATTGATATGGTAAAAAAAGGAACGGCACGGGTCAATATCACAATTTTAGGATTCCATGCCAAAGTGGCAACCACACAAGCAGAAAAAGAAGAAGTGGCAAGTGTGGGCAAATATTTTGTTCAAGTGGGAGCCTTTAGACGATATGAAGGGGCTAAAATTACTCAACGTAAATTTAAGCTTATTTTAGAAGATAAATATGATGTGATAATTAAAGAGGGTATTTTAGAACATGAACCCATTAATCGAGTGTGGATCAGTGGATTTAGGTCAGAAGAAGAGGCAAAAGATTTCAGAGAGAGCAACGGTTTAAGTGGTGCTATGATTATTGCAGAATAATGGAGAAAAAATGATTGAGTTAAACAGAAAAACAAAAGAGACCGACATTGTTTGTAAATTGAATTTAAATACAACGGGCAAAAGTGTTATTAATACGGGTATTGGTTTTTTTGACCATATGTTAGAAGCCTTAAGTAAACACAGTGGTATTGATATGGAATTATCTTGTCAAGGGGATTTGCATATTGATGATCATCACAGCGTAGAGGATTGTGGAATTGTATTGGGACAAGCTTTAAAAAAGGCGATTTTTCCTATTGCTGCTGTTGAACGATACGGCAATGCTACGGTAGTTATGGATGAAGCATCGGTAAGTTGTGAATTGGATTTAAGCAATCGACCTTTTTTGGTTTATGAAGTCAATGTAACAGGAAAAGTAGGGGAGTTTGATTGTGAATTGGTTGAAGAGTTTTTCCATGCTTTGGTATTAAATGCAGGTATTACTTGTCATTTAATTCAAAATCGAGGACGAAATAAACACCATATTCTTGAAGCCACGTTTAAAGCATTTGCTGTGGCTCTTAGACGAGCTTTGGTTAAAAATGAAACCTTAGGAATACCTAGTACCAAAGGGATTTTATGATTGAATTGATTGTTCTTGATGTTGATGGCACACTGACCGATGGAAAAATTATTTATACCAATTCAGGCGATGAGATTAAAAATTTTGATGTAAAAGATGGATTGGCTATTTCAACGTGGACAAAACAGTTTGGGAAAAAAGCGGCTATTATTACAGGAAGAACTTCAAGTATTGTTGAAAAAAGAGTTCAAGATTTACATATTGAATACTTGTATCAAGGGGTACATAACAAAGAAGAAGTGTTAGAATCCATTTTGGAAAAAGAGAAGTTGTCTTGGAGTCAAGTGGCCGTTATTGGCGATGATTTGAATGACTATAAAATGTTAAAAAAAGCAGGGCTTTCATTTGCTCCTGCAAATGCGAGCAGTTATATTAAAAATATGGTGAATGTTGTTTGCAGTAAAAATGGCGGAGATGGTGCTGTTCGTGAGATGTTAGAATACATTTTTAAAGAGTACAATTTAGAAGAGGAGTTTTTAAACGCATGGGTGTAAAATTGTTTGTAGCGACTCTTTTTATTGTCTCGATTTTTTCGTTATTCAGTGAAATTACAAAAAAAATCGTTACGAAAGAGGTACAAGAGACACCTTTGGTGACTTTTACCGATGCCACAATGTATACCCTCAATGAAGAAGAAGTTCTACGCATTGTCGAAGCACAAAATGCCATTCGATATAAAACACGAGATGAAATGTATGATGGAACGATTGTAACACGAGTGAAAGACAAAGAGAATAATGATTATAAAGATATTATTCGTGCCGATAAGATGGTGAAAAAAGAGACACTTTACAGTTTTTTTGATAATGTTAAATATGACCGAGAGAGTATTTTTTCATTAAGAACGCATGAGTTATATTATGATACTCAAAAAGAGATTGCCTATAATGAAAAACTCTTTAACTCAGTTTACAAAGGGGATATTTTAAATGGAAGTCATTTATATTTAGACAATAAAACCAATTATTTAAAAGCCCAAAAAGCGCATTTTGAAATTAATATGAATGCACAAAATAAGACCAATTAAGGAAACGTATGAAAATTATTATCAGTTTATTAATCACAACTATTTTTTTATTTGCTACGCAAGAAGATAAATTAATTATAGATTCAAATCATTTTGAATCCAATGACAGTAAAGGCATTGCTATTTTTACAGGTGATGTCAAAATGGTTCGAATCAAAGATACTCTTAATGCCAATAAAGTTGAAGTTTTTTTAAATACGCCGACAAAAGAGAATCAAAAAAGAGAAGCGACTAAATATATTGCCACAGGCAATGTCTCTTTTGAAGTTTTTACCGCACTAAAACACTATGAAGGCAAAGGGGATAAAGTCATTTATTTGCCCAAAAAACTTCAATATGAGATTATTGGAAACGGATATTTAAAAGATATTACTGAAGATAAAACGCTTATTGGTGAAAATATTTTTATTGATCAACAAACAGGAAATGCAACCGTAAAAGGGAGCAAAGAAAAGCCTGTTCGATTTATTTTAAATATTGAAAGCAGTGATAAACAAAAAAGTGATCCAGAACCTAATACCAATAAAGAGGGCCAAACCAATGAGAATAATTGATGCTTCATTTATGCAATCGGCACAAAGCATTTCTGATTCACCCAGCCCTGATGTGGCAGAAGTTGCATTTTTAGGTCGAAGTAATGTAGGAAAAAGCTCATTACTTAATACCTTGACCCATCGAAAAGGTTTGGCAAAATCGTCATCAACACCAGGGAAAACGCAACTCATTAATTTTTTTAATATCAAATTTAAAAATGAACAAGACCCCGAAAATCCTCATTTATATGCCCGTTTTGTAGATTTACCTGGGTTTGGTTATGCTAAAGTATCGAAATCATTAAAAGAAGATTGGAACAAAAATTTAACAGGTTATTTACAAAAAAGAGCCTGTTTGCAGATTTTTATTCATTTAATTGATGCCAGACATCCCCAATTGGAGATTGACCAAAATGTGGATGAATTTCTTAAAAGCATTAAACGGGGAGATCAACTCATCATCAATGCTTTTACTAAAATTGACAAGCTCAAGCAAAATGATTTGGCGAAACTTAAACGTGAAAATCCCAATGGCATTTTTATTTCCAATTTAAAGAAAAAAGGAATGCAAGATTTAGAACAAACGATTTCGGAGTATTTGTATGGACATTAACTTTTTTAAACCTAAATTGGGTGATATTGTTTTAATGCAAGAGTTGGTTAAATCTGAAGTGGATAAAGGCATTATTTTGTTACGAACCAGCGATGAAATGGCAACAACGATTCGTTCATACACTGCTGTGGAAGTCGATGGTAAACTCGCAGGTTTCTGTGCTTTACATATTCACAGCGTTAATTTAGCTGAAATACGAAGTTTGGTGGTATCTGAAAAGTATCGTGGTTTGGGATTAGGAAAAACCTTGGTTAAGAAATGTTTAGAAGAGGGTGCTTTTTTAGAAGTTAAAGAAGTTTTATCTTTAACGTATCAAAAAGATTTCTTTGAAGGTATTGGATTTCAAGTGATTTCAAAAGAGAGTATCCCCGAACACAAAATCTGGGCAGATTGTATTCGATGTAAACATTTTCCCGTCTGTGATGAAGTGGCACTTTTATATAAATTGTAAAAATAAGTATTGAGTAGGGTTATACTTTAAAGGATTGTGCCAGATTCCCAATGATTAAATGCCAACCATCAATGACAATAAAAAAGATGATTTTAATGGGCAGTGATATCATAACAGGCGGTAACATCATCATCCCTAAACTCATTAGAATTGAAGCGACAATAATGTCAATAACTAAAAAGGGTAAAAAGATTAAAAAGCCTATTTCAAAAGCAGTTCTGAGTTCTGAAACAATAAAAGAAGGCATCAATAAAGTCAGAGGAACATCATCAATATTTTGTGGATTTTCCATATTCTTTATACGATAAAACAGAGCCAAATCGGATTCTCGAGTATTTTTTATCATAAACTCTTTGAAGGGTTTTACCCCTTTTTCTAAGGCTTCTTCATAGCCAATTTTTTCTTCCATATATGGTTTAACCGCAGTCTCCCAAGAAGCTTTTCCATAAGGTTCCATAATAAAAATAGTCATAATTAATGCCAATGAGATAATCACTTGACTCGGAGGTGTTTGTTGAAGTCCCATGGCTTGTCTTAGAAGCGAAAATACAATAACAAAACGGGTAAAACTTGTTACCATTAAAAGTAAAGTAGGGGCTAAGGCAAGGAGTGCTAAAAGTAGGGCGATATTAATGGTTCGAACAAACTGAGCAGGTTGATCAACTGCTGCCACAGAAAGATTAATCATAGGAGCATCAGCTGCAAAGAGTGAAGCAGTAAAAAACAGCACCAAAACTATAAATATTCTCAATATAATATCCCTAAATAATAATGTTTGAATGATACCACAATAATAATTAAACTACTTTTTCTTTTCAATGTATCCCAGTTCAAGCAGTTTATTAAAAATTTTAGAGGTAATAACTCCTCCTGCACTTCCCCCATGTCCACCATGTTCTACAATAACCGTTACTGCATATTGAGGATTTTCATACGGTCCATAACTTGTAAGCCAAGCGTGCGAACGGTGATAATACTCCAGCTCATGCTCTTTCATTCTTACTTTCTCAGATTGTGGAATACTGACAACTTGTGCCGTACCTGTTTTACTTGCTAAGGTTACTTTGCTGCTTTTTAAATGCCATTTTGCCGTACCACCTTCTTCATTGGCGACATCATACATGCCTGCTTGAATAAGTTTAAGATGTTGGGCATTAATCTCTATATCTTGAGGTTCTTTATAATTCTTTTCATAAAAATGCGGACGTGGAAGTTTTCCTGTGGCTAAAAAAGCCGTATATCGAGCAACTTGCATGGGTGTGACCAAAACATACCCTTGTCCAATTGAAGAGATAACCGTTTCTCCGGTATACCATGCTTTTTTAAACTTCTCTTTTTTCCAATCTCGATTGGGATTAACTCCAATAAATTCATTGACTTGGTCCACCCCTGTTTTTTGACCAAACCCAAACTTCTCCATGGTCGTTTGCATTTGGTCAATATCAACTTTTAAACTTCCTTTATAAAAGAAGTCATCGCAACTTTCTCGAATGGCTTTTCTAAAATTAACACGTCCATGTCCTTCGGGTTTCCAGCATCGGAAATTTCTTCCACCTAAAGGCATCTCCGCAGTACAATAGACTGAAAAATTTGAATCAATATTATTTTCTAAAAAAGACAAGGCAATGCCCATTTTCCAAACAGAACCCGGAGGATATAATCCACTGATTATTTTATTGGTAAAAGGGTGATTGAAATCGTTTCTTAAGGCTTCCCACTCTTTATGTGTGATTCCGTTGACAAAAATATTGTTATCAAACTCAGGAAAACTTCCAGCCGCTAAAAGTTCTCCATTATTAACATCCATTACAATGACTGCACCACTTTGGTCACCAAAAATTTCGTGAATATACTCTTGCAATTTAATATCAATGGTGGTCTTAATATTATTGTCCGTAGAAACCTCTTTTTCATCCAATACTTCTAAATATTTATTTAAAGCATTGACTTTGACATCTTTATAACCCAATTCGCCTTGAAGTCTTTGATTGTAAAATTTTTCAAGTCCATTTTTACCAATTATGCCACTGTATCGCGAAACTAAATTCTCTTCGATATCCTCTTTAGAGGCTTTTCCCACATAACCAATAATATGCGATGCCACATGTTTATAAGGATAATAGCGTTTA
Organism: Epsilonproteobacteria bacterium UBA4036; assembly: GCA_002382325.1. Taxonomy (GTDB): domain Bacteria; phylum Campylobacterota; class Campylobacteria; order Campylobacterales; family Arcobacteraceae; genus Marinarcus. The sequence continues at coordinate 8,823 of DGAG01000015.1, read as the reverse complement.
ACGGCAGATTCTACTTTAAGATTATCCATTGAATTAAACAGTGTATATTTATTAAAAAAAGTATCATAAGGAATATAATCAATGAGTTTAACATAGGTGTGTCGATAAGGAGAATCCAAATTTAAGTATTTTTTGATTAATTCTTCTTTGGTAAATTGAGGAAAATGCAACGCAATGGTTTCACACAATTCATCTAAAATATTACGATTTTTATAGGAACGTAAATGAGGTTTTACATTGAGAGAAAACCCCAGATTGTTTATGGCTAAGGCAATGCCATTTCGATCTTGAATAATCCCTCTTGAAGGGGCTTCGTAAATACGCTTGATATAGTTTTGTTTAGAGAGTTCTTCATAGTATGTGTTGGATTTAATGCTTAAGAAATAGACACGCCAAAGCAACAAGACAACAATGGCAACAATAAAAAGAACAATAAAATTAAGTCGTTTCAAGGGGCCAATCCAATAAGTATAATATCTAAAATAAGATTCAAAAATAAAATCTTGATAAGAGTAAAATTGGTATCATTGGTAATAGACCAAATGAGTAAAATACCAATATACAACAAAACAATCTGCAACAAATCGCTTAACGAATCAATAACCATTACGCGGGTTAAAAAAGGAATTAAATAGACGTAAATAAATGAACCCAGAAGTAAAATACTAAAAGGTTTAAAGCCATTATTGAGTTCTATAAATAAAATGGATAAAACAACGTACACCATAGGGTAGTAGTTTTGTGTTTTTAAACATCGCGTATACGCTGAAAAAGCAACACCCAAAAGCATAATGTTAATAAAATAAACAGAAGAGATAAGATTGACAACAATGACTACAACAAATAAAGCAAAAAGAACATACGTATTATCAAATATATTTTTCTTTGCATTAATTACATCACTCAATTTATACAAACCCCATTTTTAAAAGAGATTATAGTATAACTATTCTTAAGGCTCTTTTTTGGTCATGGCGTAAATAAAAGTAAAAATTTCTGCAACAGCTTTATACATGGCAGGGGGAATCTCTTTGTCAATGTCAATTTGACTTAACAGTTCAATTAAATCTTCATCTTTTTTAATGGGAATATCATTTTCTTGAGCAATTTTAATAATATTTTTGGCAATATCTCCTTTGCCTGTTGCTGTAACTTTTGGTGCATTATCGACGGTTTGGTCATATTTTAAAGCCACGGCTTTAGGGATAATGTTTTCGTCTTTATAATCCATTTATACCCTTATATTAATTCCAAAATCAAGATCTTTGGCATATTCATTGACAAAAGAAAACTCTTCTTTTGCCTTAGGATGTTCGTTGGATTCTTTTAAATCATACAATTGAATACTAAGAGGAGTTAATCCCACTGAACTTAGGTTTTTTCTTAACAGGGATAAGTTAGATTGTAACTGTTTTTTAAAAGCTTCTTGTTGTGCGTACATCGTAATTTCAATATTGTCATCGTACACAGCAACCAGTAAATCAAGTTTTCCATGCTCTTTAAGTTTTAAATTAATTTGACAATAAAACTTCTCTTTATTTGTTTTTGCTGTACTGATAGTACCTTCTTCGAGTAAATCCCATAAAAAAGGCAAATAAAGTGTATTGGTATGGGAGGTTAAACTAAGAAGTTGATTGTAATCGATTTGAACAAGAAGTCTGTCAATGGTTTTTAGCATCTCTTGAGTGTTTTGAGTTTGTACACCAGAACTCACCTCTTTTTGTAGCTGTAAGAGTACGGCTTTCATGTCATGGGAGATATCTTCTTTTAAAAGATTTGGGATATTTTGTGGGGCATTAAACAAAGGATTATTTAGAACCTCTTTGGTAACAATTGTTTCAAAACGATTGATAATATTAATCAACTCTTTGGTTTGGGCACTGTTGTTTAATGCACTTCCAAAGGGTTCAGTCGTATGCAGTTGGGTCAGCAGTTGCTGCAAATTGTTTAAAAGTGTTTGTGGAGATGAAAAATTTTGTGGCAAAAGAATTTGATCGATTTGTTGCATTAACGAAGCGGTATTTGTATGTGTGGAACTAAAAGTTGACAATGCTTTTTGCAACTCATTTAAAATATTTTTAACGTTTTGAGCAACATCCATAGGCAGTAAAGGAGTGTTTTTAATTGTTGGGGTATTAAGTGTTTGAGCTTGTTCAAAAGAGAGTTTATTGATAATATTTTCAAGTTGTGTTGTCAACACGGTAACGTGATTACTTTGTAAGTTATACGCCATAGCAGCTTGCATTTGTGGAAGTTGCTTCAGTTCGGTAAGAAGCATTTTACTGTCATGGATAAAATTGGGATTTTGTGCCATATTTTGAGTTTGAATTAATTTGTCTAAAAGAGCAGTTAACTCTTTGTTGGCTTGAGTATTGGTTGCATTGAAATACGTTTGCAGTTGTGAAAAAATTGATTTAAGCTCATTGGCAACTTCGGGTTTAATATTCTGATTTGAAGCATTGATTAACGATGGATTATTGAGGATTTCTTTATTAAAAAGAGTTTCTAATTTTTGAATGCTTTGTACGATGTTATTTGTTTGATTATTGGGTATTTCAAGATTTGCCATCATGTTTTTTAGCGTTGTTAATAGCTCTTTGAGTTCAACAAACATTTTTGTTGGGTTTGAACTATTGGCTTGGCTTAAAATGGAATCAATCAGTTTAAGGGCATTGCTTGAATCGACATTGGGAGTATTAAGTAAGGCTTGTTTGAGTTCTAAAAGCGTAGAGGTAATGGTTTGCGATAAGTTGCCTAATGCAGTGTTTAGTTTTGATTCTAAAAAAATACCCGAATTATTGATTTGCGTTTTTAAATTGTTTTCATCTAACTGAGTAATATTAAGCATAAAATTATCCAGTTTTGATTGAAATGTGTTGAGTTTAGGTTCATTCTTAATCAACTCTGAAAGAGATTGTATCTCTTTAGAAAAAGGGGTCAGTTCTTTAAAAATGTTGGCATTTTTAAGTAAGTTTACAATGGTTTCATTCGATTTTGTTCCTTGTGTAAGGTCATTAAAAAAATTGGCTAATATATGTTGAACGGAACGATTTTTTGAAGAATCAGCCAGCTGGTTTAAATCGGCTTGTTTTAATGCCTCTTTAATGACTTTATTATCATTGGGTAAAAGAATATTAAGCAGATTATTATTGGTAATTTCCATTTAAAAAGTATAACATAAAGTTGTAAGAAATGGATAATCAAAGTGGTGCGAATGGTGAGAATCGAACTCACACTCCCAAACGGGAACGGGATTTTAAGTCCCGCGCGTCTACCAGTTCCGCCACACTCGCACTTTGTTAGTAAAAGAGTATAAAATTAATGGAGCGGGAGACGAGATTCGAACTCGCGACCCTAACCTTGGCAAGGTTATGCTCTACCCCTGAGCTACTCCCGCATATTAATTTTAATAATAAAAATGGTGGCGCGAGACAGAATCGAACTGTCGACACAAGGATTTTCAGTCCTTTGCTCTACCGACTGAGCTACCGAGCCACATGGTGGTGAGAGAAGGATTTGAACCTTCGAAGCCTAAGGCGGCGGATTTACAGTCCGCAGGATTTGACCACTCTCCAACCTCACCAGCTGAATATTTATGGATGGGGTAGCAGGATTCGAACCTGCGAATGACGGTACCAAAAACCGTTGCCTTACCACTTGGCGATACCCCAACAACACACGGTAATATTTTGTGTGGACGGGATTATAAAGCATTATTTCTTAACATATAATTAAATTATAACGTATATGATTGTTTTTTTATAAATTTATATAGCATCATTATTTTATTCTTTATTTGGACGAATTATTATAAAATTGTGAAATAATTTTGAGGAGTTACTATGAAAACATTATTCAGTTTATTTTCACTTACATTGCTGGCATGCTTATTTTTTTCAGGGTGCAGTAAAACATTAGAAGGGGTCAAAGAAGACACGTCAAAAAACTGGGAAGCAACCAAAGAGGGCACTTCAAAAGCTTGGGAATCAACTAAAGAAGCCGTTCATAAAGCGACAGAATAATTAAAAGTCCTATTTAATCGGACTCTTTTTTTGTTTTTCTTTGAGTATAAATAACTGCTCCAAAAGCATATTTTTAAACGCATCAGAAATGTTAGGAGTACTTCGTACAATGTTGGTAATTTGTTGTTCATTCATATGAATAATATGAGGCAAAATACTCTCTTGAATCGTTTCTTTAAACTGTTGTATCTCTTGAGTGGTCATTCTTGTCCTTGCTTATAAAAACGATATTATAATGAAAATAAAATAAAATGGCACTTTTAAAAGAATATTCAAATGTATTTCAAGTATATAATTTAGGAGATTAGATTATCGTTCGCTTGTGAATTTGTATGGTGCCATTTTGTTATTTTTTGGTTGCGGAAATAGGATTTGAACCTATGACCTTCGGGTTATGAGCCCGACGAGCTACCGGACTGCTCTATTCCGCGTCATGTGATGGAGCTGGTGAAGGGATTTGAACCCCCGACCTGCTGATTACAAATCAGCTGCTCTAGCCAACTGAGCTACACCAGCAACAAGACTTTTAGAATGTTAAACAATGAAATGCAAAACATTGAAGAAATATGGTGTCAAGAGAGAGACTTGAACTCTCGACCTCCGGCTTATGAGACCAGCGCTCTAGCCAGCTGAGCTACCTTGACATAAGACACACATATCTAATTGGTTGCGGAAATAGGATTTGAACCTATGACCTTCGGGTTATGAGCCCGACGAGCTACCGGACTGCTCTATTCCGCGTCTTGTTATTAAAAGTGGATGGGGTAGCAGGATTCGAACCTGCGAATGACGGTACCAAAAACCGTTGCCTTACCACTTGGCGATACCCCAACGTTTTAAGTGGTGAAATTATAGTAAAAAATTATTTTAATGTCAAGTCCTTTTAGAAGAATTTTTGAAATTTCTGCTATAATAAAGTTATAAATAAAACAGAAAAAGAGATAATGAATGACAGCAATACAACGAGTAAAAGAAGCAATAGAAGAGATTCAAAAAGGCAATATGGTTATTATGCTGGATGATGAAGACAGAGAAAATGAAGGTGATTTAGTCTATGCAGCACCTTTAAGTACTCCACAAAAAGTAAATTTTATGGCGACTCATGCTAAAGGTTTAATTTGTGTCTCTGTTACAACGGCAACTGCCAGAAAACTTGAACTTTATCCTATGGTCTCTTCGAATACTTCTTCCTATGAAACGGCTTTTACTGTTTCTGTTGATGCCGCAACAGCAACAACAGGAATTAGTGCAGGGGAAAGAGATGATACGATTAAAATATTGGCCAATCCCATTTCTAAAGCCGAAGAGTTGGTTAAGCCAGGGCATATTTTCCCTTTGATTGCAAAAGATGGTGGTGTATTGGTTCGAACAGGGCATACCGAAGGTTCAGTGGATTTATGTAAACTTGCAGGACTTAATGGGGAAGCCGTTATTTGTGAAATAATGAAAGAAGATGGAACCATGGCACGAAGAGACGATTTGGACATTTTTGCACATAAACATAATTTAAAACAAATTTTTATCTCAGATTTGGTGGAATATCGACTTTCTCATGAAACATTAGTTGAAGAGATCAGCAGCGAACCATTTGCCTTTTTTAATACCCAATGTTTAAAAAAAGAGTTTAAAGACCATTTAGGTAATGTTCATACGGTGATTCTTTTTAATGAACTGTGTGAAACAACGCATATTAAATTCCATACCATTATTCCCGATATTGAGTTGTTTTTAAATAATGAAAAACTTAATTCCATGCTTAAAACCATCAATTTTATGCAAGCAAAAGGGGGTGTTTTGATTTTTTTAAATGAATCAATGAGCCATAAAGAGTCGCAAAAAGATTATGGAATTGGGGCTCAAATTTTAAATACATTAAATATTAAAAAAATTAAATTGCTTTCAAGTGGAGGTAAACACTCTTTTATTGGTTTAAATGGATTTGGCTTAGAAATTATTGAAGAGATACAAATTGAAGGATAAATGCTTTTAATTGAATCGTAAAAAAAGGAGAAGAACGATTGTTCTTCTCCTTTTTTTGTCTTTTAAAGTTGTGGACCTGCTGCTGTAAAGTCAAATTCACTTTCTAGCGTTAAGTATTTTTTAAAGTTTTCAATATACATTTTTGCTAATTTCTGAGCATTTTCATCATAAGCTGCTTTATTTTCCCATGTGTTTCTTGGGTTTAGAACATTGGTATCAACCCCAGCTAATGTTTTTGGCATGGCTAAATTAAAATAAGGCAGAGTTTCAAACTCTGAATTGTTAATTGAACCATCTAAAATGGCATTGATGCACGCTCGTGTATTTTTGATACTCATTCGTTTTCCTACACCATAAGGACCGCCTGTCCATCCGGTATTGACTAAGTAAACATTGACTTGGTGTTTATCAATTTTTTGTCCCAACAAATCAGCATAAATGGTTGGATGAAGAGGTAAAAAAGCTTCACCAAAGCATGAGCTAAATGTTGCAACAGGCTCAGTAATACCTCTTTCTGTTCCCGCTACTTTTGCGGTATAGCCACTTAAGAAATAGTACATGGCTTGTTCTTTGGTCAATTTTGAGACAGGAGGTAAAACTCCAAAGGCATCAGCACTTAAGAAAATAATATTTTTAGGATGATTTCCTGTCATATCAGGTGTATGATTTTCAATATGGTCAATTGGATATGATACACGAGTATTTTCTGTTTTGCTTCCATCTGTGAAATCAACTTCTCCTAACTCATTGGCAACCACATTTTCTAAAATAGCCCCTTTTTTAATGGCACCAAAAATTTCGGGTTCACTTGATTGGTCTAAGTTGATTACTTTTGCATAACAACCTCCCTCAAAGTTAAAAATACCTTTGTCATCCCAACCGTGTTCATCATCACCAATTAAGGCTCTGTTTGGGTCTGTTGAAAGTGTGGTTTTACCCGTTCCTGAAAGCCCAAAGAACAATGCAGTGTCACCATCTTTGCCAATGTTAGCAGAACAGTGCATTGAAAGTTTACCTTCTAAAGGAAGCCAGTAGTTCATCATTGAAAAAATTCCTTTTTTCATTTCTCCTGCATACCAAGTTCCACCAATGATTGACGTGTTTTTTTCTACATTGAATACGACAAATACTTCAGAGTGTAAACCATGACTGACATAGGATTTATCAATGGTTTTACACGCATTATAAACAGTAAAATCGGGCTTAAATGTTGCTAATTCTTCTTTGGTTGGAAGAATAAACATATTTTGAATGAAGTTGGCTTGCCAAGCTACTTCTGTAATAAATCGAATACTTCTTCTTGAATCTAAACTGGCACCGCAATATACATCTGTAATATAGATATCTTTATTACTTAATTGTTGTTTTGCAGTCGCTTCTAATTCTTCATAAACTTTTGGCTCAACGGCACGATTGACATCTCCCCAAGAGATATGTTTATTGGAAGGATCTTGATTAACAAAAAACTTATCTTTTGGACTTCTTCCCGTAAAAATTCCAGTATCTATCATTAAAGCACCTGTTGAAGAGACTTTTGCCCCTTCATTTTGTATGGCGTGTTCAATTAATGTATCTATATCTAAGTTTCTGTATACGGTTTTAACGTTCTGTAAACCAAGCGAGTCTTTAATTTCAGACATATTTATATTTCCTATTGTTTATTTAATTAAAAAATTGATAAAAGTACACCAGCGGCAACAGCAGAACCAATGACACCAGCAACATTTGGACCCATCGCATGCATTAACAATATATTTGAACGGTCATACTCTTGTCCCACTTTACTTACCACTCTTGCAGCCATTGGTACAGCAGATACTCCTGCTGCTCCAATTAACGGATTGATTTGATTTTCAGCTGAACTAAACTTATTCATAATTTTTGCCATAATCACTCCTGCAGCGGTTCCTGCACTAAAAGCCAATAATCCAATAATCATAATACCTAAGGTATCTAAGACTAAGAATTTATCTGCAGCAAGTTTTGACCCCACACCTAATCCTAGGAAAATGGTTACAATATTAATCAAAGAGTTTTGCATGGTATCGGAAAGTCTTTCTACAACTCCGGATTGTTTTAAGAAATTTCCAAAAGCAAAGGCTCCAATTAAAGGGGCTGATTCAGGTAAAAACAGTACAGCTAACATTAGAATTAAAATAGGCAAGAAAAGGTTTTCTAATTTATGCACTTTTCTCAGTTTTGGCATTTTAATTTTTCGTTCAGCTTCAGTGGTTAAGAGTTTCATAATTGGAGGTTGAATAACAGGTACCAATGCCATATATGAATAAGCTGCAACAGCAATCGCTCCTAACAGTTCAGGGGCAAGTCTATTGGCAATAAAAATAGACGTAGGACCATCTGCTCCACCAATAATAGAAATCGCCGAAGCACTTTGCAAGTCAAAGCCAATCGCAACAGCTCCTACTAAAGAACCAAAGATACCAAATTGAGCTGCACCACCTAAGATAGCAGATTTAGGGTTAGCTAAAAGTGGGGTAAAGTCTGTCATTGCACCCACACCCATAAAGATTAACAGTGGAAAGAATCCATTAGCAATCCCCATATTATAGATAATGCCCAACATTCCATGTTCACCTGCAATTTGAGCCAAAGGAATATTAGCCAACAATCCTCCAAAAGCAATAGGAAGAAGCAACAAGGGTTCAAACCCTTTAGCAATAGCTAAGTAAAAGAGCAAGAAGACAATACCAAACATAATCAATCTTCCCCATGTTTGTTCAAAGGTTGTCATGGGTCTGGCATCTTCACTGTGTGCTTCTGCGGTCATTATATCATCACTTGGGTTGACAAAGGAGTATAT
>DGAG01000018.1 GCA_002382325.1 Epsilonproteobacteria bacterium UBA4036 | reverse complement strand
GTTCAGCATTCAGTTTTTTTTACTTTCTCTTTATATATCTGAACTCTGAGCTCTGTGTTCTTACTTCTTACTCGTCAGTTGGCACTCATTTTTGCCATAAAAAAAGGGTCAACCTTGCGGCTGACCCTTTTTCTTGGAAATAGCGAAATCTTATAATCTTGATTCGTATCTTCTAAGCATGTACAATCTTTTAAGCATTTTCTTCTTAGCGTTGATTTTTTGTTTCTTTCGCTTTTCAGTCATTGGCTCGAAAAATCTTCTTGCTCGTGTTTCAGTAACGATTAAGTTTCTGTCACATTGCTTTTTAAATCTTCTGTACGCTTCGTCAAAAGATTCGCTATCTTTTACTTTAATGCCTGGCATATAAAGTTCACCCACTTTCGTTTAAAATTTGAACGCTCATTTTATTTAAATTTTGCTTAATTACAATTTAATTATAAGATGATATAATAGTAAATTATAAATTAAATAAGGTAATTTCGTGAATTTAACACATTTAGATGAAAAAGATCGACCAAAGATGGTTGACGTCTCTTTAAAAGAACCTACAACGCGTATTGCAGTTGCCAGTGGGCAAATACAAATGAGTCAAGAAGCGTATGATGCCATTATTTCAAATAAGACTAAAAAAGGGCCTGTGCTACAAACCGCCGTGGTGGCTTCTATTATGGGAGTAAAAAAAACCAGTGAGTTAATTCCTATGTGTCATCCTTTACTTTTGAGTGGAATTAATTGTGATATTGAAGAATTGCCAGAACTTCCTGGATTTAAACTGCTTGTAACAGCAAAGCTTAATGGACAAACAGGCGTAGAAATGGAAGCGTTAACAGGTGTTTCTATTGGCTTATTAACTATTTACGATATGGTTAAAGCCATTGATAAATCCATGGTGATTTCAAAGGTACAACTTGAAAGTAAAGTCGGTGGAAAAAGCGGGGAATACATACGATGATTGATTTAAGCCAACATAAATTAGAGCTAAACTATCCATGTGCTTGGGAGTATAAACTGATTGGATATTCTCATGAAGAAGTATTAAAAGGGGTCAAAGATGTATTGTTGCAACGTGAATATTCACTTCTTCCATCAAAAGTGAGTAAAAAAGGAAAATTCTTAAGTTTTACCTTAGAAATAATTGTACACAATGAAGATGACAGAGTAACCATTTATGAGCTTTTTGATCGGCATGAGTCAATCAAAATGGTTTTATAAGAATATATTTTGTAGAATTTGTCTATGAATAGAAGAAACTTTTTAAAAATATTAGCGTGTTCAACGGCTATGAGTTCAGTTGGCAGTACCTTATTCGCAAAAACGATTATCAGTGAAGAAGATGATTACTACACCGTAGATTCATTGAATAAATTGGGTCAAGATAAACCAAAGGATATTTTCTTAGACCAAAAATATCATGATAGTTTTTATAGCGTTATAAAAAAATTGAATTTGGTTCAACGGCATGTGGGCTTTGGCAATTACAATATATTGTCATTTGATGAAGCCGTTAATACAGCACGTTGGTCAAACAAAATTGGTTCTTTTTCCGATGAAGAATTGGAGTTTATGGAATATATTTTTTATTATAATCCAAATATTCATGGCTTTTATGGGGAAAGAACATGTCAAAATATCACCGATACCATCGATAAAAACAACATCGTAAAAATACCGTATTCTGGTCATTATTTATTTAAAGACAGAAGCTTAGATACGTACAATAATATGATTAAAGATATTGGAAACAGTATTATTTTAACTTCGGGTGTCAGAAGTGTTATGAAGCAAATGAAACTTTTCTTAGATAAACTAGACCGAACCAATTTGAATTTAAGTCAAGCCTCTATTTCTTTAGCACCACCTGCGTATTCGTTTCACTCAAGTGGCGATTTTGACGTGGGAAAAAAAGGATTTGGATACGATAATTTTACAGAGAGATTTGCTTTGACTGAGGAGTTTTCAAAAATGATTAAACTGACGTATGTCGATATTCGATATACCATTAATAACAAAGATGGAGTACGGTATGAACCTTGGCATGTTACGGTTGTTTAAGGTTGTTGTTTTTTTATTATTGATTCAAAGCAGCTATGCCAATGTTAAAAATATTGAATTTGATTTAATTAAAAAAGGAACCGACGACGATAATACACTGTTGGTTGTTGGTGGTATTCAAGGCGATGAACCGGGGGGCTTTATGGCGGCTTCTTTGATTTCTACGCATTATAAAATTACCAAAGGTTCGGTTTGGGTTGTTCCTAATTTGAACTTTTATTCAATTATCAAAAGAGGACGTGGACATTTTGGTGATATGAATCGAAAATTTGCCAAAATTTTAAACAGTGATCCTGATTATGATGATGTACAACGAGTGAAAAAATACATTTCACATGAAAATGTCAAAGTGGTATTAAATCTGCATGATGGCAGTGGTTTTTATCGTAAAACATATATTGATAATATGCGATCACCTTATCGTTGGGGACAAAGCTCAATTATTGACCAAGCACAATTGGATATTCCTAAGTATGGCAATCTTGAAGAGATAGCCAATCGAGTGTGCCAACACGTTAACGCACATTTAATTGACAAAGAGCATGTCTATAATGTTCGAAATACCAATACCAAAGCTGGCGATAAAGAGATGGAAAAAACCTTGACCTATTATGCCATCAATCAAGGAAAAGCGGCTTTTGGAAATGAAGCGAGTAAACAATTTCCCGTCTATAAACGTGCGTATTATCATATCTTAGCACTTGAAGAGTATATGAGAGTGATGGGCATAGAGTTTGAACGAGATTTTGAGTTATCCTTAAATGGGATTAAACAAGCGTTGTACGATGATATTTATATCTCATTTTATGACGATAAAATCAAATTGCCTTTAAGTACCATTCGATCCGAACTGAACTATTTTCCTGTCAGTAAAGATGGGAAAATTAACTTCACTCCGAGTAATCCTTTAATGACTGTACTTAAAAATGACCAAGAGTACGCCATACATTATGGTAATGTGCGCTTAGTAAGCTTACGACCCGATTATTTTGACATTGATAACGACAAAGAAGAGATTGAACTCAATGTTGATGGCATTGCAAAAAGAGTTAATTTTGGTGAAATGGTTATTGCCAATAAAAAAATATTTGTCCATGATAAAGAGGGATTCAGAGTTAATGTGATTGGATATACCAATAAGAATCAACGCAATGAATCCAATTTGGAAATCCATAAAAATGAAATTTTGGACTACTATTCCGTGGATAAAGAGGGAAAAATTTATCGAATAGAGTTTTATAAAAAAGAGAAGTTTGCAGGAATGATATTGGTCAAATTTGAAGAGAATATCTCTTTTGCCAATAATGAAAGCAAAGAGAAAAAAAGCACTGCATCAAATACGATGTAGTGCTAGATAATGACCAACTCTTTTTTGATTTTTTCTTGATTGAGTTTTTTGCAAGCCGTTTTATAAAGCTCATCAACGCGTTGTAAATCTCCATGAATCTCGTGTGCAATCTCTTCTTTGGGAATACCTGATTCAACGGCTACAAAAACTTTAAACTCTTTTTTCGTGAATTTCTTTTTCAAAACCTCTTTGAGGTCTTCCTCTTTTTTTAAAGTTCCGACGAGTTTTTCTATATTAAACAGTATTGCTTGTGTAAAGTCCAATGTTTTTCCTTTTAATTAATCCACTCTTGTAAAGTATGAATGTCATTATAACTTGTCATATCTAAATGTATGGGCGTAACCGAGACAAAATTATTCTGTATGGCTTCAAAATCACACGAAGAATCGCTGCTTTTTTTCCATAAAAGAGGGTGCAACCCAATCCAATAATACTCTTCTCCGCGAGGATTTAAGTGTCGGTGAGTATCATTGCCATATTCTCGATAACCTGCTTTAGTAATTTTAATGCCTTGACACTCCTGTATAGAGGTTTGAGGAATATTGATGTTTAAAAATTTCCGTTCGGCCAAAGGAAAGTCATGGTTGAGAATCTTTTTGGTGATCTCTTTGATGGTTTTTTTTGCCAATGCAAAATCCCAACCATTTTTAATGGCATGGCATTTATCTTTACACACTTGTGAAATGGCAATGGCAGGAATACCTTGCAGCACTGCTTCCATAGCGGCACTGGCTGTTCCACTGTAAGTAATATCTTCACCCATATTTGAACCAATATTAATACCACTGATGACCAAATCGGGTTTTTTATTGCTTTTAAACAAGGTATTTAATGAAATAAAGACACAATCCGTAGGAGTGCCATCATCGACTTTATAAAAGTCATCCTCTACGCCAATCAAACGTAACGGTTTGGTCAAAGTTAAAGAGTGTCCACACGCTGATTTTTCTGTTGCAGGAGCAACGACAGTGATTTTAGCTAAAGGAGATAAGGCTTCAATCAAAGCTTTTAATCCTATGGATTCATAGCCATCGTCATTGGTAATTAAGATATGTTTCATACAATATACACTCCATTTAAATGATGAATAAGTTCTTCAACTTTTGACGTGACTTTAAAGCCCGTTTGCAGTTGAATATCAGCAAGTTTTGATTTTATGGTTAAAGTCAGTTCCCGTTTCCCTTGGTTATGCGCAATGATTTCAAAGAGTTCATACATGATTTTATCATCAGGACTGTAAGGAATAGCTATGTTTAACGGGGGTTCTTCTTTGGGAATGGCTTTGGTTTTAAGTTTCTCTTTTTTAGCATCTTTGAGTGATTCGATTTTACGTAAATTGATTTTGGTAAATTGGTCATCTTTGGTTATACGAACTTTAAAGGCAATGGGTTCATCAAGATTAAAATCACTTCGTAGCTCTTTAAGTCGGTCTTCAAAGAGCATCAGCTCAATATTGCCATGAAAGTCCATGATATTGACAATACCAAATTTATTGCCTTTTTTGGACATTTTTTCTGTAATGGATTCAATTTTTCCTACAAAAAGAGCCTCACTGCCATTATCTAACTCATCAATTTGCGAACTTAACGTATAATTGATTTGCTCAATTTGCTCTTTGTATTCATCCAAAGGGTGCCCTGAAACATAAAATCCCAAAGAGGCTTTTTCAAACTCTAAAAGCTCTTTTGAACTGTATTCTGGCATATGCTCTAAGGTGATTTCAACGGTGGTGAGTTCTTGGGAATCGCCAAAGAGAGAGCCTGTTGCCATCTTTTTGGCAAGTGCAACTTTCCCTACGGTTTCACCGATGATTTCAATTTGTTCAATAATGGAACGTCGTGAATACCCAAAACTGTCAAAAGCTCCTGATTTAGCTAAAGATTCAATGACTCTTTTATTGACCTTACTTCCATCAATTCGACTGATAAAATCACTTAAATCTTTAAAATAACCCTCTTTTCGTGCGTGTAAAATAGAGTTAATGGCAACATCACCCACACCTTTAATCGCACCCATACCAAACATAACCACTTCTTTGCCGTCAATTTGAGCAGCAGAGAAAACCAAGTCGGATTTGTTGATATCAGGTGGAAATAGATCTAAGCCTAGACGTTTAACTTCATCAACGTATTTAACGACTTTATCGGTATTATCTTTTTCTAATGTTAATAACGCTGCCATAAACTCAGAAGGATAATATTTTTTTAAATAAGAGGTATAAAAAGTAACTAACGCATAAGCAGCCGAGTGAGATTTGTTAAATCCGTATCCTGCAAACTTTACGATTAAATCAAACAGTTCTTCACAGTGAGCTCTTTGATACCCTTTTTTAACACCTCCATCGGCAAATTCACCTTTGAGTCTGTCCATCTCTTCTTTAATTTTTTTTCCCATGGCTCGACGAACTAAGTCCGCACCACCCAGTGAGAAACCACCAATGGTTTGTACAATTTGCATAACCTGTTCTTGATAAACAATGACTCCATACGTTGGTTCTAAAATAGGACGTAAAGGCTCGTCAAACTCATCATAAAAATAGTTGATTTCTTTACGACCGTGCTTTCTGTCAATAAAGTCATCCAACATGCCTGATTCCATTGGCCCTGGTCGATAAAGGGCAAGTACCGCGATAATATCTTCGAAGTTAGAAGGTTTCAGTCGTTTATTTAAATCTTGCATACCATCGGATTCTATTTGAAATAATCCTATGGTGTGTCCGGTTTGAATAAGGTCATAGACACCTTTGTCGTTTACATCCGCTCGAATAAAGTCAATACGTTTCCCATGACGTTTTTCGATGAGTTGATTGGCTTGTTCAATTACCGTGAGCGTTTTTAAACCCAAGAAGTCGAATTTAATTAAATCAACGTCTTCAACGTATTTTCCGTTGTATTGAGTTGCTAGGGTATCTAAACCACTGGGTTTAAACAGAGGTGTCTTTTTCCATAAAGGCTCATTGGAGATAACCACACCAGCTGCATGTGTTCCGGCATTTCTGTTTAGACCTTCGAGTGCTAAAGCAAACTCCCATACTCTTGCTGCTTGAGGGTCAGAATCACACAGTTCTTTGATTTTGGGCTCTTTTTCGTAAGAGTCTTTAAGGTTGATTCCTAACTCATCAGGGATAAGTTTTGCCATGGCATCGGCTTTGGCATACGGCATATCTAAAACTCGTGCAACGTCTCGAATAACTCCTTTGGCTAAGAGTTTCCCAAAAGTGATGATTTGAGCTACGTTGGCACGTCCGTATTGTTGTACGACATAATCGATAATTTCTCCTCGTCTTGTTTGACAGAAGTCCATATCAATATCGGGCATACTGACCCGTTCGGGATTTAAAAACCGCTCAAAAAGTAACCCATAAGGCATGGGGTCAATATCGGTAATTTCAAGTGAAAATGCCACCAAACTTCCTGCTGCTGAACCCCGTCCCGGTCCTACTGGAATCCCCATATTTTTTGCCACAATAACAAAGTCCCAAACAATAAGCATATAGCCAGGGAATTTCATATTGTTAATAATATCAATTTCCACTTGCAGACGTTCTTTATACTCTTGATGTTTTTGAGGTTCAACAATCTCAAGTCGTTTTTCTAACCCTTTCCAACACTCATGAATAAACAAAACCTTGTCATTTTCCAATGAGTACTCTAAATGGGGTTCAGGTAAGGTTAGGTTTTGTTCTTGCGCTTTTTGTCGAGTAAATTTAAAATTGGGAGGCGTGGGGTTCCCTAATTTAATCTCTAAATTGCACTTATCCACGATCTCTTGAGTGGCTTCAATGGCTTGTGGAATATCGGCATAAAGTTTAGTGATTTGTTCGGGAGATTTCAGATAAAACTCATGGACACTGTGTCGTAATCTGTTGGGGTCATCATAGAGTTTATTCATAGCAATACACATAAAAGCTTCATGGGCATTGGCATCTTTTTGTTGTAAATAGTGAGTATCATTGGTGGCAACGACTTTAATGCCTGTCTCTTTTGAGAGTTTTAAAATCAAATCATCGACAAAAAATTGATCCGAAATACCATGACGCATAATTTCTAAATAAAAATCATCGCCAAAAATCTCTTTATATTCTAAAGCAACCTCTTTGGCTTTATCATACCCTTTTGCCCCATTTTTTACATTTCGTTCACTTTGAGTATTTAAATGCCAATTGACCTCTCCTTGCAAACAAGCCGCACTGCAGACCAATCCTTCAGAGTTTTCACGTAGAAGTTTTTTATTGATTCTTGGATAGTAGTAAAAGCCATTCATATATGCTTGTGAGCTTAAATACATCAAGTTTTTATAGCCAATTTCATTTTTGGCATATAAGCATAAGTGAAATCGTTGTTTGGTTGATTTATCATCAATTTCAGCACTGTTATGAATATACGCTTCCATTCCAATGATAGGTTTGATTCCCTCTGCCCTCATGGAGTTATAAAAATCAATTGTTCCAAACATATTGCCATGATCTGTCATGGCAACACTTTTCATGCCCAACTCTTTAACTTTTTTAGCTAAAAGTTTAATTTTATTTGCCCCATCTAAAAGGGAGTATTCAGTATGTAAATGTAAGTGTGTAAATTGTGGAATCTTTGACATAATATATTCTTTAGTTAATTTAATGAAGATATTATATCAAGATAAAGTAAGGGTGAAATTAATTCAATTCATTCACCAAAAAATCATAATCACTGGCTAAAAATTCAATGGTAAAATCACTCAAATCTTTATAAAAGGGTGTTTTTGCCATTTGTTTGACTCCCAAAAAATAAGGAACTGCCCATTTGAGTAAATGGGCTTTTAAAAACTCTTTTTGTGTGAGTATTTCATTTTTGGCAATCAAATTTTGCATAAATGCAAACTCTATGGAGATATGATCAGGGGTTTGTAAATGTGAAGCCGCTAAATTGAGTTCATAGTTGTGATTAAAATAAAATTGCATAACAGGGTTTTGAAGCCCCACTAAGATTTCATCTTTAGCATCAAGAATAGAGGACTCAATGGGTTTGGCATTCATCAAAAAAATAGAACTGTAATCGATGTTGAGTTCTTCAGCAATAGTTTCTAAAGAGGTGGTTTTAAACCAATTAAAACTTTTTTCACCTAATAAACTTAAGAGTTCATCATTTTGTTGTAACTCTTTTAAATACGTTTCATCCAAAGCATTTGAAAATACTCGAGATAAAAATGCGTAAAGATAAGTTCTGTATTGTTTATCCAAAATTTTCCTTTTAGTGTTTGACCAACATATCTTGTTTTAACTGTTCTGCATTGGGTTTTCCATTGAGTATTTCAACTAATTTAAGGGCAAAACTCATGGCTGTTGCAGGTCCTCTTGAGGTAATCACATTTTGGTCAATGACAACATCTTCATTGGAGTGATAACCTGTTTCATGGATTTTCTTTTCAAAACTTGGATAACAGGTATAGTTTTGATTTAAAACTCCCGCCGTATGAAGCGCATAAGGAGCAGCACAAATGGCACCTATGAGCTTGTCCTCTTTTTTGAATTTTTTAAGTAATTCTTGGACCATTTGATTGGAAGAGAGATTTTGAGTCCCTAAACCACCCCCTGGAAGTACAATCATATCAAACTCCTCATTCAAGACATTTTTAAGCGTTTTATTGGCTTGAATGGTGATAAAATGTGCACCAGCAACTTCGAGAGTATCTTGCAAAGAACAAGCAATTATACTGTTACCTGCACGTCTTAATACATCAATGATAGTAACGGCTTCGATTTCTTCAAAGCCTGTGGCTAAAGGGACTAATATTTTTGCCATGAGGGTTCCTTTAAACGATTTCTTTAATCATACAAAAAAAGGGCTTGATACTTGGTCAAGCCCTATGTGTTATAAACATCCTTTAAAGAATGATTTTTTAGGAGGAGGAGGAGCTTTAAAGCTTTGGGCTTTAATGGTGTTATTGTTAATTTCACCAATTAAGGTAACCTCATTTTTATTGATGGCTTGTTTTAAAACTTCGCCCATTTCAATCCCTTCTTGAAACTCCACAAGATAGTATTTCCCTTCACTGTGAACATTCAGAACAAAGGTGGCATTAATATCCGTTTTAAACTCTTTTTCGTCTTTAAAACACCCTTCATAGCCACAAAACACGGTTTCTAATCGACAATCAGCAAATAAACCTCTGTCTGCACACCATTTGGTGGTTAGAAATCCCTCTTTTTCTTGGGTGGCATGTGCTGTTGTAAAAAGAACAACCATTGCCAAAAAAATCAGTAGCTTTTTCATTTATTTTACCTCCGCTTTTAAGGTTTTTAAATAGGCAGTAATGTCATTGATTTCCTCTTGTGTTAAGTATTCAAATGAAGGCATGGCTGAGGTTCTTCCCCCTTGTCCGTCTTCATAATACCATGCAAAATTGGAGTGGGCATTACGATTGTATCCGGGTACTACAACGGCATTGGGATGAGTAATGGACTCAATCAAATAAGGCGTAGTAGAATACCCTCCAATGTTGCTTAAGTTAGGAGCCATATACGAAGAAGCTGCTTCGTTGACATTGCCATAATTATGACATGAGGCACAATTGGCTTTGGTCAGCGTTTCTCCATTGGCAATGTTTGCTGCAGTTAAATCTTTGTCAAACTCGTTTTTGAGCCCATCTCTTCCTTGAACGCCTTCAAATTGGGCAATAATCCAAGTCGAGAGATTTTTTAAGCCATCTCGTCCCATTTTTGCGCCATCCCAAACAGCAAATGCGACAGGAAATGGGTCATTGTAAAATTTCACATACTCATCGTTTAAACTTCGTACGACTACACCTTCCCACTCATTTTGACCAAACCATTTGGTTTGGTATTGCATTTGGGCATTAAATTTTGTGCTGTGATCTTTGATTTCTGTCATACTTCTGAACCCCTCTGCGACAAACGCTTTTTGGTAATCACGAACGGCTAATTGCTCCACATCAATATCAAACTTCTCTAAATCATGGTTGATTAATGAATTAAACGCATGAACATTGGCTCGATTGACTTGCTTTTGAACATCACCATTGCCATTGGGTTCAAAAAGTTTTTGTACGGCTTTTTGTAAATAGAATACAACTGGTCGGTCTTTGCTTCCCATTCCAATGTAGGGCAATTTGGTAGGGTCATCGTATTTTGCAGCAAATTGGACGGCAAATCCATCGGCAAATTCAGTGTTTTTAATAGCATTACCGCTTTGAATGGATTTACTCTCATCGTGCCATCTTAGTTTAAACGCAATATGTTTGCCATCGGTAATGGCTTTTACCCATAGGGTTTGTGCTGTGTTATTGGCATTGAGTTCATTGGCTTTTTTATCATTAAGTGTGATAGTTGTTTGAGGATACAAGATAATTTGAGTCTCCTTGGCACCTCTCCAATGACTTGAACCCACATCAATATTGGTAATATCATCTAAGACTTTATGCACCACAATAACAGGGGTATTTGCCCATGCACTGAGCGTTAAAAAACTGCTTGATATAATTGAATAAAATAGTTTTTTCATCTTAGTGTCCTGCCTTAAAATATGAGATTTTATGGGTGTTTTTCCCTTTGATGTATCGGTTATCCAATGGCGCTAATTTAGTATTGGCTAACGATTTATAATAATTATTGTCCAATCTAAACATTTCAGAGTGTTGGTACGCAATGAGTAAATCCATGAGTTCTGATTTTCCTGTCTCTTTTCGTTTTTTCATCTCACTTTTAAGTGTTTTAATTGCTCCATGCACTTCACTTCCAAAAAGTTTTTCTAACTCTTCATGTGGGATTCGATTGCTTCCTTCAATGACATTTCCATTGGCATCAAACTTTGGTGGGGCTTCTGTGGGGGGAATATAGTAAATATTAGGACCCGTTCCTTTATGTGCATTTAAAGGCAATGCCACTTTGTATTGATGTACGAGTTTATGTACTTGACTTTGTTCGTCGTCTAAAAATCCCACAAATCGAATTCGTCCTACACACTGTTGCGCACACGCGGGGGGTAAACCTTGTTCAACTCGTGGAAAACATAAAATACACTTTTCACTTTTTGAAATTTTTGGGTTAAAATAGATTTTTTTATACGGACATCCTGCAATACAGTATCGGTATCCTTGACATCGGTCTAAATCGACTAATACCACACCGTCTTGGTCTCGTTTAAAAATTGCATCTCTTGGACATGAACTCAGGCATCCCGGATTGGTACAGTGGTTACAAATTCTTGGAATATAGAAAAAGTAGTTGTCATTGGGGAAATCCCCATCTCCTTGATCTTCATCCCAGTTTGGTCCCCATGTTGGTTCAATATTTGGCGTGAGTTGTTTCCCTTGAGCTAATTCTTCAAAGTTGTAATCCCAAGGCACACCATAATCGGCTTCAATATTGGGGATAATTCCTTCTTGTAAATCACCTGCTGCATCAAATCCCCCGCCTAATTCCATCCAATTTTTTGGATATCCTGTTCCTGGGTAGGTTTCAACATTGTTCCAGTACATGTACTCTCGACCATTTCGGTTTGTCCATTGCGTTTTACAAGCAACTGTACACGTTTGGCACCCAATACATTTGTTTAAGTCCATTACCATGGCTAATTGTCTTTTTGACATTGTTACAGTTCTCCTTTATTACGCTTTTGCTTTTTCAACATTAACAGCACCATCATACGCATATTGGTTACCATCCCATAATGCACCAAAATTCAGATGCCCCCAACCGTGTGTCATTTCCAGTAAGTTAAGTGCCGTAGGTACACACTCATTGTGCCCTTTTAATTCTCGGTATTGATAAGGCTCCCATCCGTGTTCCATAACCATTGAATCCATTGGTGCAGAAGAACTGACTTTTGCCATAGCATAAAACTCACCCAATTGGTTGTAGACTCGAATCTCATCCCCGTCTTTAATGCCTTTAATTTCAGCCACTTTTTTATTGATGGCCACATACGGTTTTCCTCGTTGCAATCGTTGCAGTGTTCGTGAGGTTTTGTAGTTGGAGTGAATTGACCAACGTGCGTGTGGCGTCATAAGTGTAAAAGGATACTCTTTATTGTCCGGTCGAATTCCTTTAAGTCCCGTATTGGTTTGCGCTCCCAATCGTAAGAACATAGGCGCATCCACGTAAAATTGTTGTCGTCCACTTACGGTGTGAAATGGTGTAAATTTATAAATATGATGTTCCATGGTATTGTAAGGTCGATCGGAATAAAGTGTTGAAGAGGTTCCCCCTTTTTCATTGATTTGTAAAAATCCACCTTGCTTGTACATTTTTTCGATGGTGTGAGGTTGATATTGTTCACATTTTTCAAGGGCAGCTTCAACGGCTTGTTTATCTGTTCCCAAATAAGGCTCCATGTTCATCTCACTCTCTTCATCGGTGTTGGTAAACTCTTTGTGGAAAATGGTTAAATCATGGTATCCATCTCGAGCATAGCGCTCATCGTCAGCTACCTTAGCTTTGGCAATATTTTCTGGTTTATTGGCAAGCTCTTCAAGTTTTTTAGAAATTAACGTAAACATACTCCACTCATCCATGGCTTCTCCCACAGGTTTTAAGTTGGCAACAGGTTGAGCTAAGTTAGTGTATCGGTGATATCCAGGACTTGTTCGTAAATCCCACACTTCATAGTGTGATTTAGCAGGTAAGAGTAAATCGGCCCAAACGGCAGTTTCACTCATTTTAAAATCCACCACGGTAACGTGTTTCATCTTCTTTAAAAAGGCTTCTCGATATTTGCTGCCTTTGTTTCGTCTAAATCGTGAATCGGCAATTAAAATCGCCACCTCAGGAGACCAATGTCGATGACCATCGCCATTTTCACCGTTATTCATATCGCCTGTTTTTAACAGTTCTTTAACAATTTGCATGTACTCTTTTTTATCAATTCCACTGTTGTTTCCATTGGATTGGTGGGCTTTTTTAATGTCTTCATCGCTGAAATATTCATCTACTGTTTCCAATCCATTGCCCATAACAAACTCACCCACAAATCCTGAACCAAATCGAGCTTGATATTTCCCAGCAAAACCAGAGAGTTCACCCATACCACTTAAGCTCCATTCTCCTTCGGTGTTTAATCCTCCATAAGGTCCCATTCTTCCAGTAAGTCCACAAACCGATGCTAAATTCCAAACCGATAAAAGACCGTTGAAATATTTATTTAAACTAAATCCTGCAGTGATTTCAACCACTTTAGGTAAAGCGATATCATGGGCTAATTCCACAATAACATCAGGAGAAATATTGACAAAGCACTCTTTGGCACAATATTGCGGAGTAAATAAAGCAGCATTTTGTTTTAACATTTCAAATGCTGTGGTTACTTTTCGTTTTTTCCCTCGAACTTCGACTTCCCAAACTCCTTCAAGTTCTGGGTCAATACCAAAGTCTGAAAGTTTTAAACTCTTAATAGTGCTGCCTTCACTTCCTGGCATTAAGGCAATTTTTCCTGTTTTTTTGTTCATACAGTAAAATTGTTCTTGTGCACTGTGATCGACTTTTCCTTTGGCAATAAACTCATGTTCATCATGTCCTTGCATATCAGAAAGTCGTAACAGTTTTTTGGTTTCAACATCAACTAAAAAAGGTAAATCGGTGTAAGTTTTGATAAATTCGGGTTTATAGAGTTTTTCATTTAAAATAATATGAATCACTCCCATGGCTAAAATATTATCCGTACCCGGTTTAATGGGCAACCACAAATCAGCACTCTTGGCACTGGCATTAAACTCAGGCGTAATAACAATCACTTTTGCTCCATTGTATTTTCCTTCCCAAACAAAATGCGCATCAGGAATTCTTGAAACACTTGGGTTTGCTCCCCAAAATACAGCCGTATTGACTTGATATAAAAAGTCATACGTACAGCCAACATTCCCTTCACCATACGCAACAGCAGCACCACTGAACATATCTCCTAAATACGAAGCAGGATAGATTCGACTTGCACCCAATTGTGTACAAAATCGAAGGGGTGCCCCTCGTCTTCCTTCGGTTAAAAGACCGGTTCCTGCTTGAATAAGCAGTTTATCAGGACCCATGTTTTCATCGGTCATGGTATCCCAAATTTTTTGTGCTACTTGTGTGGCAGCTTCATCCCAAGATAATCGTTTCCATTGACCTGCACCTCTTTCTCCGACTCGTTGCATAGGGTAAAGGATTCGATCTTTTTCATACATAATTTGAGAGTGTTGAACTCCTTTATTACAGCCTCGCGGATTAAAATCAGGAATTTTGGCATTGACACTTGGGTATCGAGCACTTTGATTCTCACGTGTGACTACACCGTTGTGACTCCACACTTCCCAAGCACAGTTACCTTGGCAGTTGACACAGTGATAGGCAAATCCGTGTTCCTCTTTTTTACCGTAGGTAAATCCAAATTCATTTCGATACATTTTTTCCGTATAAGAGGTATTGGGGTAGTTCTCTTTTCCACTTTCTACACTCATAACATCGGTTTTAGCAAACAAATATCCTTGCCCTGCCATCATGGCAGCCGTGGCACTTGATATTTTTAGAAAATCTCTTCTTTTTTGCCCATTTTGTGGCAAAATCTCCTCTTTTTGAATAGGTTTTGTCATCTACTCTCCCTTTTTATCTGTTTATGGGTAAATTCATATCATTACCCCATTCATCCCAGCTTCCTGTATATACTTTCGCATTTTTATAGCCAAGCATTCGTAAAGCAACCACAATTTCAGTACTTCGTCCTGCACCGACATGACAATATGCATAGATGGTTTGATCTTTTTTTATGCCATATTTATCAAAAGCTTTTTGCAACTCTTCTAATTTCTTAAAAGAGAGTTTATTATCAAAATCAGTGATATTACTCCACTCTAAAAAGGTAGCTCCTGGAATATGCCCCCCACGAGCAACGTTATCCAATTTATTCTCTCCAATAATCTCAGCCATCGCTCGAGTATCGATGATTCGATATTTTGAATCTTTTCCTTTTTGTGTTAAATCCAAACTGGCTTTTAACACCTCGTCTTTAGAAACAATTAAATCCCAGTCGATTTTTTTCATATCAATGGTATATGTTGCGTGGGTATGTTTAGGCTCTTTGCCTTTTTGTATATACAATTTAGGCTCAAGTTCATCCATTTTGTTTTTGAGTGTTTCTTCTTCTTGTTTGTATTGAGCCACTTTTGTTTTATTCTCTTTATGTTCTTTAGAGAGTTTTTTTAAGGTTTTAATTCGATCTTTATACGTATCAACAAGTTGTTGGTTGGGGTCGACGGCTTTCATGGCATCCATCCCACCGTTAAGTATTTTGACCTTGTCGTGTCCAAAACTTTTGAAAAATGCCCAAACACCTGTGGCATTGGGTCCTCTAAAGTTATCATAAGCAATGACCAAAGTGTTATTTGAAATCCCTTTAGACCCGATATACTCTTGAGCTTCTTGCGGACACATAAATAAAGGGGCGCACTCCATTCTTCCGGTTATATCTGAATGGTGTAAGTGATGAGCATACATCTCAACTGAACCTACAATATGTCCAATGGCTTCATAGGTATCGTGAGAATCTCCACTAACGAATACCACCTCTTTTTTGCCCAATAGCTTCACGGCATCTTTGGCACTGATCAAATGCTCTTTCATACTTTTTGTGTAACTGCTTGAACCATACGTGTCGTTGGCAATCAACGCAGTTGTTGCAAAAAAGAGTAAAAATAAGACCAATTTAATAGCTTTTTTCATTGCTACTCCTACTTAAATATTTAGTATTTATATCAATCTTGGGATGAAATTAATATAAGCAATTATTATAACTTGAAAATGTAAAATCAGTGTAAAGAGATTTAGTTAATTCCCATCAATACGGATTCTTATAAAAAATATAAGTTCAAATTATATTTAAAGATTTAGTCAAAATTTAAAAATAATGTGATAGTATCCTTTTGATAATTTTTAAAGGAATTAAATGACAACTCAAGAGATAATAGACATTTTGAAAGATAAAACATTGGATATTTATGAAGTTCAAAATATTTATGAAAAAAACCAAGGCAATCAAGAAATTGAATCCATGGTGGCAATGAATTTGAGTTTGCGAACATCGGTTTATGATAAAGAGTTAGAAAAAAGCGATACGATGATTTATTTGTTGGAACAATTAGCGACTTCAAACTCAATGGAAGCACGTTGGGCCGTGGCTAAAAATCCTCATACACCTATTTATGTTCTTGAAACATTGGCTTTGGATAAAATCAATTTAGTCAGAGCTTTAGTGGCATCAAATAACAACACGCCCACACCTATTTTAGATAAATTCTTTAACGATGAAAAAATTGTACGTGATGGCTTATCAGGCAATATTAATACTTCAGTGAAGTTATTAAAAATTTTATGCAAAGATAATGATAAAATGGTACGTTTAAGAGTTGCAGACAATATGGCTGCTTCAAAAGAAATTTTAGAAGAGTTGTCTTTGGATAAAGAAGAAAATGTTCGTATTGCCGCACAAAAAAATTTAGCAAAGAAATGACCCATTAGGAAAGAAAATGAAAAGAAAACACGAAGAAGTTTCAAAGCATCAAAACAGTATCAATCAGCTGTTGACTCTCTTTTTCTCAGGCGTATATATTACGTCATCGGATATGCTTGAAATGGCTAAAGCACTTGACTTTGAATTTCCCAGTAAAAACAGAGAATTGATTTTAAAAAATCTTTTTTTGCATTGTGAAAAAGAGAACAAAATGACACAATTAACTCAAAAGCTTATGGTTTTATTGTATGACAGAATAGCTCAATATAAAGCACTGACACAACAATATCCCAATATTCACGAAGTCTCAGCGTTGTGGATACAAAAAGCCAACACCATGATTAAACTGTTACAACAACAAAGCCGAGTAAACCCGTATGAATGAAAATGAGATTAACGCTTTTTTAGAGCAGATAAATTATCCCAGACTCAATCGAAATATTGTTGAGTTAAAACTTGTTGAGAGTATAAAAACAGACAATAAGCATTTGGAAATTGTCTTAAGTATTCACGATGATGCCATGTTTGAGCAAACCAGTCAAGCCATTGAAAACTCTTCTTTGAAAGAGCATTTTGAAACAATAGATGTCTTAAAAAAGCAAGCTGTTGCGCGAAAATCGATGAACTATGGAAGTACAGCAACTCCTAATAACCGAGCAAAATATGCAAAAAAAGTGATCGCCGTAACCTCAGGAAAAGGGGGAGTGGGAAAAAGTACCGTCAGTGCAAATTTATCCGTGTGTTTGGCTCAAGAGGGCTATAAAGTAGGGCTATTGGATGCGGATATTTATGGTCCTAATATCCCCCGACTTTTGGGCGTAGAAAAAGAGAAAATGCGATGGAATGATAACAATAAAATTGTTCCCAGTGAAAATTTTGGAATCAAAATTATGTCCGTTGCTCTTACAACCCCAAAAGAAGACACCCCTTTAGTGTGGCGAAGTTCGGTTGCGGTTTCTGCCTTGATTCAATTTTTGGAAGATGTCGATTGGGGTGAATTGGATTTTTTAGTTATTGATATGCCCCCTGGCACAGGTGATGTGCAATTAACCATGGCACAAGAGCTACCCCTTTGTGCAGCTGTTTTAGTGACAACCCCCCAACAAGTGGCTTTAGATGATGTAAGTCGAGCAATTATGATGTTTAAAGATATTGGTGTGCCTATTGGGGGATTGGTTGAAAATATGAGTTATTTTGTTGCACCTGATACGAAAAAGCGTTATGATATTTTTGGAAATGGTGCAGGAAAAGAGTTGTGTAAAAAATATAATATTCCCTTTTTAGGGGATATTCCTCTTGAACCTGTTATAAGAGAAATGTGCGACACCGGAAAAGTGGTATCTGCTTTAGGCAATGAAGAGTTAAAAGCTCACTATAAGGTCATTACAGCAAATCTTTTCAAGAGTTTATAAGCAAACATTAAATAAAATCGAATACCATATTGTATAAGGGGAATTAGATGCTTAAATTAATGAAAAACTCTTGCTTGTTTTTACTGGCAACGGGTCTGTTATCTTTAAATGCACAGCAGTTACAAACGAAAGAAGTACCAGTGCTAGACCAGCCAAAAAAAGTTCAAGAACAGCCTATGGTTGTCCATAATCTTGAACCACAACAAGAGGTTTTACAACCCGTAAAAACTGATCCAACACAAGATCCTGTTGCTCAAAGTGATGCTCATAAACTCGAAGCAGCAAAACAACGATTGGATGTTGCGGCAAATGTTCAAAAAATAGTTACTACGCAAGAGACACTTGAAAGTACCATTGCCAGCTTAGCAACACAAATGATGCAAAATAAAAAAATGCACACCACAAAGCCCGTATTAATTACTACATTTGTACGACTGGATAACTTGAAAAAAACGTCAGAGTTTGGACGAGTATTGAGTGAAAGCTTAATCAATGAACTCTCAAACCGAGGGTTTAATGTGATTGAATTTCGAGGACAAGTGGGTGTTTCTATCAATGAACAAGGTGAGTATTTTATCACACGAGATACCAATAAGTTAAAAGATACAATTGAAAACACCTATGTGGTTGTGGGAACGTACTCAAGACAATACAAAAATATTATGTTAAATGCACGAGTGATTGACAATATTTCAGGACAAATTATTTCAACTTCACGAGCAACATTTGCACACAATTTACGAGATGATTGTGTGATTTTTAAAGATTGTCAACCGCCAAGAAGTATTAAAATAGTTAAAGAATAACTAAGCTATGAAATTTAAGCACAGTGGGCTAAAAAAAATAAAGCTACTTATATCTTCACTTTTTTTAGCCACTTTTTTCAGTGGTTGTGTCTATATGAATATCGATGGTTCAAGTAACTTTGAACGACTTCTTGCGTCAATGGTAGAGTCATCGTATAAAAAACTTAAAATGAATATTGAACAAGATGAAGTGATTTTGGTCTCAGATTTTGTCAATATTGATCAACTTCAAAACCACTCAAAACTGGGTTTTTTACTCTCTGAAACATTAAAAGATGTGTTATCCAATCAAAATATTATCATACGAGAAGTGGAATTGGGACAAAATTTTAAACTGGGTAAACATGGGTTTAATATATTAAGCCGAGAACACAGTGAAATTGACCCTAATATTTATAAAGAGCGATTTGCCGTTGTCGGTACATATTCTATTACGGATAAACGTTTGCGTATTTTTATTAAATTGATTGATATTTATACGGGACATATTTTAGGAAGTGCCAGTGAATCAACTTTTATGACATCAGAAATTGAAAAACTTGAGCAAGTACCTAAAAAACACAATATCTATACACCCATGGTGTTATAGTTTATAAAATCTGATGCACTAAAAATTGTGCTTTTACATCTCCTCTGAATTCATTCTTATTTAAAGAAACAATAATATCAATCTCCTCTTTTATCACCGTTGTGCGAGTATTAAACTTAATGGCTTCAAAGATAAAACCACTGGAGTTAAGGATCAGCTTTAAGTGATTTTTCTCTTTTCCAAAAAGCATGGAGTTGACAACTTGAGCGTTTGAAACTTTAAAAATGGGTTTTAAATTATCCAGTCCATATGGTTCATATTGTTCAATAATATCAATAAATTCTAAATCAACACTGTCAACATCTAATTCACCTAAGGTATGAGGTTCAATATGCAATGCTTCTTGACATTGACTAATGGCATGGTTAATTGTGGTCTTAAACTCTTCTAAATTCTCTTTTTTTAACGATAATCCTGCAGCATTTTTATGTCCACCAAACCCTAAAAGTAAATCACTGGCTTGTGAAATAATGGAGTGTAAATTAATCTCTCCATTGGCTCGCGCGCTGCCTTTGGCAACATCATGGGTAACAGAAAAGATAAAAGCAGGCTTTTTAAATTTATTGGAAAGCTTTGAAGCCACAATTCCAATAACACCCTCATGCCAATCCTCTCCCCAAACAATAATGGCGTGGTCGTCGTGTTTAATTTCATTGATGGCTTTTTGACTGATCTCTTCTTGTAAGATTTTTCGATAGTTATTGAGTTCATTTAACAGTTCAAGAGCTTGATTGGCTTCTTCTTTTGTTTTTGCCAGTAAAAAAGCTAAGGCGGTTGAGGCATCTTCCATGCGTCCGGCGCTGTTGATTTTAGGGGCAATAAAAAATCCAATGTCATCGGAAGTGAAATTTGATTTTTGCATCAATTCATTAAGTGCCATCAAAGCAGGGCGTTTACTGGTTTTAATCTTTTTTAACCCATGTTTGACCATTGTGTAATTAAGGCTGGTCATGGGCATAATATCCGCAATAATGGCAATACTTAAAATATCTAAAAAGCTTGACATATCAACGTTGAGATTCATTTCATTTTTAATGGCAGCACAAAAATACCATGCCACTTGCGCTCCACAAATCTCTTTAAATTCAAAGGTACACTCAGATTGTTTGGGATTAATAATTGCCAAAGCCACAGGCAACTCTTTGGGAATGGTATGATGGTCTGTGATGATTAAATCAATCCCTTTTTGGTGTAAAATCTTTGAAGCTTCAACGGCACTAATGCCATTATCTACAGTAATCACTAATCCCTCGTCAATGAGTTCAGTGATTTTAGGAGATAGCCCATATCCGTGCTCAAATCGGTTGGGAATAATATACTCAACGGCATAGCCAATGGTGTTAAAAAAGTCAATCATAATTGTAGTAGAAATAACACCATCGACATCATAATCTCCTACAATGGTAATCTTTTCATTACTTAAAATGGCTTCTTTTACTCTTTGGGTTGCACGATGAATGTCTTTAAAACTCTCTGGGCTTGGAAGGGTTGAAAGTTTGGCATAAGGGTTATCCTTATGCCGTAAGTTTAATAGTTCATTTAATTTTGATTTGGTGATTTTATTCATTAACTATTTAATCGTTTGTTTTACAAACTCTAAAATAATTGGGTTTGGTGTCTCCAAATGTGAAGTAAATTCGGGGTGAAATTGAACACCAACAAACCAAGGATGATCTGCAATTTCTACGGCTTCAATTAAGCCATCGGACTCTCCTGAGATAATCATTCCCGCTTTTTCTAAGGCTTCTTTATACGCAGGGTTGGCTTCATATCTGTGTCGATGTCGTTCATAATACGTTTCATCATTGCCGTACGCTTTTTGAAGTTTTGTTCCTTTTTTAGGATTAAATGGATACTCACCTAAACGCATGGTTCCTCCCATTGGAGAAGAGTGAGTTCTGACTTGTTTGTTACCACTTTGGTCTAAAAATTCATCAATGAGATAAATCAAAGGATTTTTCGTCTCTGGATCAAACTCAATTGAGTTGGCGTCTTCAAGTCCTAAAACATTTCGAGCAAATTCAATAACTGCTAATTGCATTCCCAAACAAATCCCTAAATAAGGGATTTTATTGATCCTTGCATATTCAATGGCTTTGAGTTTTCCTTCAACGCCTCTGTGACCAAATCCCCCTGCGACTAAAATGGCATCGGAATTGTTGATGATTTCGTATGCACCCACATCTTCAATACGTTCACTGTCGCACCAATTGATTTTGACTTTGGTGTTTAAATGTGCTCCAGCATGGATGAGAGCTTCGGTTAATGATTTGTACGATTCTTTTAAATCCAAATATTTCCCTACAAAAGCAATGGTGATTTCATCTTGGGGCAAAATAATATGTTTAACTAAGGTTTCCCATTTTTCCATGTTGGGTTTTAAATTGATGTTAAAATGCTCACAAATGGGTGTTAAAATCCCCTCTTTTAAGAAGTTCATAGGCACTTGATAAATGGATTGGGCGTCACCTGCTTCAATAACAGCATTGTTGTCAATATCACATGACATTGCCAATTTTTTCTTCAGCTCCTTAGGAAGAGGTTTTTCACTTCGACACACAATCATATGAGGGGTAATCCCAATTCTTCTTAACTCTTGAACACTGTGTTGAGTGGGTTTGGTTTTAAGCTCACCGGCAGCTGCAATATAAGGCACAAGGGTAACGTGAATATTCATGGTGTTGGTTTTTTGAAGTTCATGTCGCATTTGACGAATGGCTTCCATAAAGGGCAATCCTTCAATATCTCCGACGGTTCCTCCTAATTCAACGATTAAAAATTCGTAATCTTTTCCTGCTTCATAAATTCGGTCTTTAATTTCATCAACAACGTGAGGTATAACTTGAATGGTTTTACCCAAATATCCCCCTTCTCGTTCTCGTCGGATAACCGTTTGATAAATTTGTCCAGTGGTGAAGTTGTTTTTTGCACTTAATGTGGTATCAATAAATCGCTCATAATTTCCTAAGTCCAAATCCGTTTCAGCTCCATCGGCTGTAACAAACACTTCTCCATGTTCAAGTGGACTCATGGTGCCTGGGTCTACGTTTAAGTAAGGGTCAATTTTTAACATGCTGACTTTTTGCCCCGATTGTTTTAAAATAGTTGCAATAGAAGCAGAGGTAATGCCTTTACCTAAAGAACTTAAAACCCCACCCGTTACAAATATAAATTTTGTCATTTATTGATACTCCGTTATTGTTGATAAATAATTATTTCGCGATTATAACGAAGTGTTGGTTAAGAAGGGGTTAATTTTTTCAGAAGAAGCGCCGATGGTTTTGAAACCATCGACGGCATAATTGAGCTGTTTATTGTGAAAGTTTATCGGCTCTTGGGAAGATAAAGACCGCTTTTCGATAGACAACAACTCGCTCAGGGTCATCAATAGCATACGCTTTGATTGTAACCGTAATAGGAGTATCTTTGGTATTGTCGTTGACCAATATTTTATTGGTCGATAAAATCACCACTTTTTTACTTAACTGTTTTGCACCCAATTTAAAAGGTTCAAATCGGTCAATTTCAATATCGGGGTTATCAACAATCTCTAAGGCATAGGTATGCTCTTTTGAATCGGTATTTTGAAATAAAAATAAAAAGTTATTGGTGACCTTATTGTCTTCTTTTATTTTATACAACTGCGTGGTTTTGTTGATGTTTAATAACATATGCTCTTTTTCACCACTCATAATAAACAGTAATCCTAAAATAATCACCAAAGCAACGGTGTACATCACGGTTGATTTTCGTACGACTTTAGTGGGAGTATTGTTAAAAATTTGATTGGTGCTTGACCATTGTACGAGTGAAGGTTTCCCCAATTTCCCCATAACTTTTGTACAGGCATCGACACACTCTAAACAGTTAATACACTCTAATTGCAAACCTTTTCGTATATCAATATGCGTAGGACAAACCGTAACACATGATTCACAGGCAGTACATTCATCGTTTTCATTTAAATCTTTTTGCTTGAAAATAATTTTTTCTTTGTGTTCATTGTAAATATTTCCCCCTCTTTGGGTTGAATAAATTGCTTGAAGGGTATCGTCGTCGTATAAAACTGATTGAACACGAGAATAGGGACAAACATAAATACAAAAATCTTCTTTGAGTTTGATAACGTCATAAATTAAAAAAGCCGCAATACTCAATACAATTCCGATTAAAAACATATGTTCGGTTGGGTCTTGTAAATACGCAAAAAAATCTTCAGGAGGAACAAAATACCACATAAAGTTTGATGCTGCTACAAGTGATAGAATTGACCAAAGCACAATTCCAATCAATTTTTTAGAAGCATTTTGTGCATTGTTATAATCAGGCTCTTTTTGTTTATTTTTAATGCGTCGTAATTTTAACAGAGTACTCTCAATTAAATCTCGGTAAATGACTCGAAAAATGGTTTGGGGACAGGCCCAACCACACCAAGCTCGACCACCTATTGCTGTTGCTGCAAAAATTCCTAAAAATAAAAGCATCAATAAAAAAGGCATCAAATAAAGTTCTTGCATATCAAATGCAATTCCCATTAAATGCAATTGTTTTTTGTCAAATGACAATAAAAAAATATGATTCCCATCTATTCGAATAAATGGCACAACCAACGATATAATGGATACTACTGCATACATATAATACCGTTTAATTCGGTAAGGAGTTTTAATATCTAACTCACCATCGCTCTCTTGTACTTTTGCCATGTTTTTTCCTTATATAAGTCAAACTTATAGTTTGACGGTGTAATTCTAACCGAATTATAAATAAAGTAAGCTTATAATAAACATAAAAATATATAAGCTACACTTATAATATTATCTTTTATTTCCTCACGAAGGTGTCATTCTTATTCAGGATATCCTGAATCTCATTTTGCATAAAAGATAAATCAACGTATTCAAAATCATTCACTATGGGATAGGATTTAATGATACTTTCAAACTCTTTGATGATTTCATCCAAAGAGGCACTTGAAATAATAGGGATATCTAATTTCTCTATAAAATCCATATCCAAATAATTTTTATCGGCTCGCTTGTAAAAAACAGGAGAATTGCCACAATAGAGTGATTCTAAACAGGCATTAATAGAACCCGATAAGAGATATTTTGTATTTTGAATGGTTTGAATATACTCCTCTTCTTCTAAAACTAAGCTAAAAAAAGGAGCTAATTTTTTTTCATTATCTAAAAAAAAGTAGTGTCCACGCAAAAGAGGTAAATCGCATTTTGAAGAGTTGTGACATAAATTCAAAAGTAAATTGTGAGAATCATCATCTCCAAAAAAGAATGCTTTATTCTTTTTAGTATTTTTTTGTGGCGTAAATAAAGACGTGTTGATGATATTTTTAGGAAGATCACGCCCTATTGTATATAAAGCACTGCAAAGCTCACGCAACTGTTTTTCAACCACAGGAGTGGCTTCATCACTCTCATAAATTAAGATATCACCTCGTTGTATAATGTTAAGCAAATTGAATAATCCATCGATGTTGACAACTTTTTTAATGCCCAAATATGTTTTGACATAAGTTCCTACATCCCTATCATTGGTGCAAAAAATGGGCTCAAACCCTTTTAAAAAAGAAGCAAGAGCTGCACAACGTCGGGTTGCATCCAAGTCAACACTGTGCCCACTTTTTACATATAAATAAATTTGCATAGCTATTGTTTTCCACGCAAATTTATATACAAATGAATAACATCGATAGCAGCAGGGGTAATGCCCGAAATTTCGCTTGCATTGAAAAGAGTAGGGGGGTTAAAGGTGTTGAGCTTTTCAATGACTTCATTGGAAAGTCCGGGCACACTTGCATAATCAAAATTTTCAGGTATTTTCATCTTAAGCATTTTTTTCATTTTTTCGATCTGTTTTTTTTGTTTTTCAACGTATCGATAATATTTGGCTTCGATAATGATTTGCTCTTTTAAATAAGGGTCAATATCTTTTAAAGAAGGCACAAGAGCATCAAACTTTTCATTGGTAATGGTACTTCGTCCAATGATATCCAAAAGCAGAACCTTATCATTGATTTTCTCTTCATTTAATTGTTCTAAAAGTTCCAAGGTCTCTTTTTTTGAGGTTAATACTTGCTCTTTGAGAAATTCTATGGCGTCATTGATGGTTTTTTCTTTGTGTTTGACTCTGGCTATGGTTGCATCATCGATAAGTCCAAAGGTATGTCCGTATGCAGAGAGTCTTATGTCCGCATTTTCTTCTCGTAACAGCAGTCGATATTCGGCTCTACTTGTAAACATTCGATACGGTTCTGTTGTCCCTTTGGTGACTAAATCATCGATGAGTACGCCAATATAGGCTTCATCTCGTCGTAAGATAAAAGGCTCTTTGTCATCAATAGCAAGAGCTGCATTGATACCTGCCATAAGCCCTTGAGCCGCTGCTTCTTCATAGCCTGTTGTTGCGTTGATTTGTCCTGCGTGGTAAAGATTCTTGATTTTTTTGGTTTCAAGGGTGTGTTTAAGTTCGGTGGGGTCAACATAATCGTACTCAATGGCGTAACCGTATCGAATAATTTTGGCATTTTCTAGCCCTTTGATTGAATGAATCATCTCTTTTTGTACATCAATGGGCAATGAAGTACTTAATCCATTGATATAATACTCCGTACACATCGCAGTTTGTGGCTCTAAAAAGAGTTGGTGTCGCTCTCGTTCACTGAATCGATTGACTTTGTCTTCAATGCTTGGGCAATACCGTGGTCCTCGCCCTTCGATTTGTCCCGTAAACATGGGCGCTCGATGAAAGTTACTTGAAATTTTATCATGCGTACTTAAGTTCGTATAGGTGATATAACACGGATATTGTTTGGGATTAAACTCTTTGGTATGGGTTCTAAATGAAAACGGGGTGGGTTTTTCATCTCCGCCATGAGCGTCCATCACAGAAAAATCAATACTGTTGGCATCGATTCTTGAAGGGGTTCCTGTTTTAAGTCGTCCTACATTCAAGCCCAAACTTTTGAGTTGAGTTGAAAGGGTAGTTGAGGGAAGTTCCCACGCTCGACCTGCTTCATAAGTGTTTTGCCCAATATGAATTAGCCCTTTCATAAATGTCCCTGTGGTCAAAATAACTTTTTTGGCTTCAAAGATTTCACCCAGTTTGGTTTGAACACCGTACACTTCATTGTTATTTTTCACAAGCAGTTGAGAAACTTCATCTTGGTATACTTCTAAATTGGGTGTATTGTGACACACTTTTCGCATATATTCTCGGTATTTATCCATATCGATTTGGGCCCTGCTTCCTTGAACGGCAGCCCCTTTTGAAGCATTTAAAATCCGAAACTGAATCCCCGAAGCATCAGTACAAAGACCCATCTCTCCACCAATGGCATCGAGTTCTCGTACCAAATGACCTTTTGCCAGTCCTCCAATAGCAGGATTACAACTTGCTGCGCCGATTTGTTCTACAAGCATTGTGACTAAAAGGGTTTTTTTCCCCATTCGTGCAGCACTCAAACACGCTTCAATGCCTGCATGACCACCACCGACGACGATAACATCGTATTTCATTTTTTTTCCTTAAAAATAGCTCATAATTTTTATGATGAATGAAATTTCTTAGATAAATGTTTTCTTCCACTTATCTAAGGAATTTGTGTGTCGACCTCAAATGGCTATCTTAATAATTTTTCGCTATTATATCACATTGAAGTTAGGTAATACTTTATAATAAATATTAGTAATTTTATAAAAAAGGACAGATTTGTTTACGGGATTAATCAGAGAAATGGCAAAAGTGTTAAGTTTTCAAAATAACTTTTTGACCTTAAAAGCACAATATAAGCCAAAAATTGGTGACTCAATAGCCGTAAATGGAGCATGTTTAACCGTTGTAAAAATAACCAATGAGAGCTTTAGTGTAGAACTTTCACCCGAATCACAAAAAATCTTAGCCATGGAAAACTACAAAGGTGAAGTCCATATTGAACCTGCTATGCAAATGGGTGACCGATTTGAAGGACATATTGTGCAAGGGCATGTGGATTGTCTGGGGGTGGTAAAAAGCATTAAAAACAATGGCAATTCGACGGATTTTATTATTACTTTACCTAAAGAGTATTTGCGATACATCATTCCCAAAGGCTCAGTCACGATTGATGGTGTTTCTTTGACCATTAATGAAGTCGTAAAAGAGGGATTTCGATTGACCATTATTCCTCATACCATACAAAATACGCTGTTTAAAAACTACAAAGTTGGCTCAAAAGTCAACATAGAAACCGATATGTTTGCTCGATACATTTACACTATGTTTAAAGGCAATAAAGAAGAACTGACTTGGGATAAAGTCGATACCATTATGGCACGATATTAAACTTATTCAGGCACAAGCTCTTGATTGACTTCAAAGCTTTTTTCATGAGGGATTTGTAGCGCGTCTTTTTTAGAATAGATATGAAAATATTTTTTCTCTAATACTTTAGAATAGGGCAATACGGTCGCTTCTTGGATATCTGCCATTTTTTTGATATTGACCACTTTGCCCACTTTTAAGCCTTCAAAAAAGATGTCATCCATCCCAGAAGTGATGACTTCATCTCCGATATTAATAGTGATCCAAATGGGAACAAACTTAATGGTAATAAACTGTTTATTGGGATGTTCGTGGGTAATACCAGGGGCTTTATTTTCACCGATAAAAACAGCATAATTGGATTTTTCATTGCCGTTTAAAAGGGCTTGGGCATAGCCGGATTTTTTGATGACAATACCCGCACTGTACTGTCCGTCGATAAGTCCTTCAATACGCTCATCCTCTTTTTTTATGTCCAACCATACTTTGGTAAAATCGTTTAGGTGAACATAAGATAATACTTTGGCAAGAGTGATAGTCTCTTCCGTAAAAGGAACGGTTTGAATGGCGTTGAGTAAATTTTCATTTTGAGTTTGAGCACTTTTGTATAACGATTGAAATTTGACCAAGTCTTCATTTTGAAGTTTGAGTCGTTCTATGGTTTGCATCTGTTTAAAATATTTGGAAATAATCTCTTCGGTGGTAATAATATGTTCAATATATTTGGCTTTTATTTCATTAATGATAGGAAAGTTATCCGACAGCAGTCTGTCTTTTTTAAAGATATAGACTACTGTGATAATTAAAAGTATAAAAAGAAAAACGAGTTTATTCATTTGAAATGAGTTTGAGTAATTCTTCCTCGTTGAGAACTTGGCTTGTTCCATACGCAACGGCTAAAAGAGGTTCATCGGCAACGTGCACAGGAAGTTTGATAATTTCAGCTAAGTACGTATCCAACCCTCGAATCAGCGCTCCACCTCCTGTAAGAACAACACCGTTATCCACAACGTCACCTGCTAAATCAGGTGGCATATCTTCTAATACATTTCTTACTGCCGTTGCAATTTCTTTAAGCGGTTCCTTAATCGCACTTCGTACGCCTTCACTGCCTAATTCAATGGTGGATAATAACCCAGAGTTATCTCGACCTTTTACTTTGATTTTAAGTTCAGTGTCTAATTTAACCGCAGTTCCTATTTCAATTTTGATATTTTCAGCGGTTCGCTCACCAATATAAAGGTTATAGTTTTGTCGAACATAATCAATAATCGCTTTATCAAATCGATCACCTGCTACTTTGATGGATTTGCTTAAAACCAATCCTCCTAAAGAAGTTACCCCAATTTCAGTCGTACCTCCACCAATATCAACTACGACATAACCATCGGGATCTGATACTGGAATACCTGCTCCAATGGCAGCTGCCATTGGCTCTTCAACTAAAAATACTTCTCTTGCACCTGCACTTAAAGCTGACTCTTTTACCGCTTTTCGTTCCACTTGAGTAATCCCGTGTGGAATACAGATAATAATTCGTGGTCGAATAAATGATTTTCTTGAGTGAGCTTTTTCAATAAAATATCGAATCATTCTCTCTGTCATTTCAAAATCCGCAATAACTCCGTCTTTCATGGGTCGTACCGCTTGAATATTCAAAGGCGTTTTTCCAATCATTTGTTTGGCTTCTTGCCCAACTGCTAAGATTTTGTCGACTCCATATCGGTCATGTTGTACAGCAACGACTGAGGGTTCATTGATAATAATGCCTTTCCCTTTAACTGAAACAATGGTATTGGCGGTTCCTAAGTCAATTGCCATGTCATTTGAAAAAAGCCCTATAAGTTTGTCTAAAAACATTTTTTTCCTTTCTTTTATACTACTTTTACATCTTTTTGTTTTAATACAACATCTTTGGTTATGGTGACGGTTTTACCTTTATAATCCGGTAAATCGTACATAATATCCAGCATAATATCTTCTAAAATCGATCGTAACCCTCGAGCCCCAGTTTTTCTTTGAAGTGCTAATTTTGCAATCTCTTTGAGTGCAAGTTTATCGAAATTTAACGTAACTTCATCCATTTTAAACAGTTTTTGGTACTGTTTGGTTAACGCATTTTTGGGTTCATTTAAAATATGCACCATATCATCTTCGGTAATTTCATTTAATGTGGCAATCATGTGTAATCGTCCAATAAGTTCAGGGATTAATCCATATTTTACCAAATCATCGGGTTCAACGAAATTGATAACATCTTTTTCATCCGATTTCCCTTTTTTCGTTTGCCCAAATCCCAAAACATTGCCACCTTGACGTTTTTGGATAATATCCGTCAAACCATCAAATGCTCCACCACAAATAAATAAAATATTGGTGGTATCAACTTGAATGGCGTCTTGTCCAGGGTGTTTTCTTCCTCCTTTAGGGGGAACATTGACAACACTTCCTTCAATGATTTTAAGCATGGCTTGTTGCACACCTTCACCCGATACATCACGAGTAATTGAACGATTTTCGCTCATACGAGCCACTTTATCAATCTCATCGATAAACACAATGCCTTGTTCGGCTTTTTTAACATCACCATTGGCAGCTTGTAAAAGTCGTGTTACAACATTTTCAACGTCATCTCCGACATATCCTGCTTCAGTTAAGCTGGTAGCATCGGCAATGGCTAAAGGCACATCCAAATATTTTGCAATGGTTTGTGCTAAAAGTGTTTTTCCACTTCCCGTTGGACCAATCAGCAGTACATTGGATTTGTTGATTTCAGTATCGTCTTCTTGTTCTTGTACGGTTGATTTAAAAATTCGTTTGTAGTGGTTGTACACGGCAACACTTAAAACTTTTTTAGCTCGGTGTTGACCAATAACATAATCGTCTAAAATCGCTTTTAATTCACTTGGTTTTAAAACTTTTTTGGGTTCATTTTCTGTTTTGGGTAGGTTGGTATTGTTTTCTTCACTGTTTTTGCCGTGCATTATATCATGTGCTGTTTCGACACAAATTTTGCAAATACTCGCATGATCGCCTGAAATGATAGGATTTTCAGTACTGTCTTGTGCCCCACAAAAATCGCATGTTAATTTTTCCATTGATTAATTATTCTCCATTTAGGCTATTTCCTTGTAAAAGGAATGCCTCTTTTTGTATTGATTATAAATTGAGCAAATTCTATGACTTGTTCATTGGTTGAGTTTTCTAAAATCTCTTTGGCAACCTCTACGATAGGATTTCCACTTTCGAAAATTTGTTTGTACGCTTTTTTAATCGCATCAATATCGGCTCGATTTTCAAATCGTCTTCGTAAACCATTGAGGTTTAGTCCTCGAAGCACGGCTCGATTTCCTTCTGCCAAACAAAAAGGTGGGATATCTTGGGTTAATACTGACCCTCCTGCTATCATCGCGTGACTTCCAATTTTACAAAATTGATGTACCGGAGTTAATCCTCCTACAACAACAAAATCACCAATTTCAACGTGACCAGCTAAAGTAGCGACGTTGGCAAAGACACAATGGTTGCCCACAATAACATCGTGAGCTACGTGGGTGTAACCCATAAATAAATTGTTGTCGCCAATACGTGTAATGTTTCCACCCCCTTGTGTTCCTGGGTTGAAGAGAGTAAATTCTCGGATTTTGTTGTTGTTTCCAATAATGAGTTCAACCTCTTCACCTGCAAATTTTAAATCTTGAGGAATGGTTCCAAGAGCAGCGTGTGAAAAGATTTGATTATTTTCTCCAATGGTGGTTTTGCCTTCAATAACCGTATGAGAACCTACGGTTGTACCCTTTCCAATCACAACTTGGCTTCCAATTGTTGTGTAAGCACCGATGGTGACGTTTTCACCAATTATTGCACCTTTTTCAATGATGGCGGTTTTGTGGATATTACTCATGTAATTACTTATCCACAACCATGGCTTTTAATTCAGCTTCCGCAACCAATTTATCATCGACATAAGCTTTTCCGTCTAATACAATGAGGGTACCTCTGAGTTTTAAAACTTCAATTTTATAGATCAATTTATCTCCTGGCTTAACAGGATTTCTAAATTTGGCTTTGTCAATACTCATAAAATAGATGACTTTATTTTGCAGTTCTTCATTGCTTAAGTCATTGCTTTTTAATGCCAAAACGCCACCTGCTTGTGCCATTCCTTCTAAAATTAAAACACCTGGATAAATGGGATGACCGGGAAAGTGTCCCATAAACGCAGGTTCGCTTATAGAAATATTTTTAAATCCTTCAATGGTTTTGCCTTTTTCCATTTGGGTAATTCTGTCAACCAATAAAAAAGGGTATCGGTGGGGAAGTATCTCTTGTATTTGTGTTACATCTAACATCTGTTGTCCTATCTTTTTGTGTAAAAGTTATAAATTTTGGCTATTTTAGCTAAAAGAAGATTATTTTTCAATCAGTTTAGCGACTATTTTTGAACTGCCGTGTTGTAAGTACTTACGTAACAGTTTAGAATCATTGAAAAATTTTTCTTGATTCATGGTGTGGTACTCGTGCAATAAATTCTCAACCGTGACATCTTCTTGTAAAAACTCTTCGTGGATACTCTCTTTGCCCATTTTCTCAAAAAAGATATTGGCAAGACCTATAAAGGGGAGTTTGACAAACTTTCGACCAATAAAATAATCCAATTTTTTGGCAATATAATTTAAACAAAATGGGGTTCCAATAAGAGCTGCTTCAAGAGTGGCTGTACCACTGCATACAAAGGCAAAATCGGCTTGTGCTAAAGCTTGATGGGCATGACGAGAAATTTCAAAATTTGAGATGTCACCGTAAACTTTTTTAATATAAGCCTCATCAAATTTTTCGGGAATCACCAAAACAGGAGTCTTGTCTTGAATCTGTTGTGCAACCTCTTTATAAATGGGCATTAAATTCATAATCTCCGTTTTACGACTTCCTGGCATAAACACAATTTTCCCACTTTGTTCAAGAGCATTTTTATATTCGACGATTTCATCCAATAAAGGGTGTCCGACGTAGTGGATTTTATCTTGTTGGGTATATAAAGCTTTTTCAAACGGCAAAATAGAACACAAGGTGTCACAATATGCTTCGATTTTGGGGATTCTTCCTTTTTTCCATGCCCAAGCTTGAGGTAAAATATAGTAAATAATCTCTTTATTGGGGTAACGTTTTTTAATCTTTTTTGCCAAAGGAAGATTAAATCCAGACGCATCCATCAGCAACACTTTATCCGCTTGTGAAGCCAATTGTGCCATTTGGGTATTGAGTTTTAGAAAAAAAGGCAGTTTTTTTAAAGCATCGGTAAATCCCATGACCGCTAAAGAGGTGACATCGTATGTAGGATTACCCAAACTTTTATCAAAAATTCCTAACAGCTCAACCTCGCAACTTAAATATTTTTGCAGCTCTTTTAGATGAATATTTGAAGAGGTCTCCATGGCACACACTAAGAGTTTCATGCATCTCCTTTGATTAAAATTGTTTCTTTGACATCTTCATAAACTTTTGAATCCAGTTCAATCTCATATTTGGCGTCATATATAATGGTATTTAAAACAACAATGGTACTTAAATCATAGGCATAGTGAGTAAGATTTTGTCGTAAGTGTATCTCTTCTTCAAAGCTAAGAGAGTGTTCAAAAAGCTCTTCAACGCTTGTGTAATTGGTATGACAAAAAGTATTAAGCAATGAAAGTTCGATTAACTTCACTTCATCTTTGTTTAAATAGTGCAATCCCTCATGCGAATACTCAATACGTCCAGCAGTTTTACCTTTATTAAGAGTAGAGTAAAAAAGAATATGGGAAGGTACTACCACTTTGTTGACAGTAACTTTACCCCGTAAGAGACGATAGTTTAAAAAACGACTTTTAACCATGGCATAGCGTTTATTTTTTTTTGCTAATTCATTTCGTTGTACAAAGAGTTGATATCGTGCTTCAATACTTTGGGGTAACAACTGTTTATTAATGGGGCATATCATCTCATCCAAAAGTCGATTTTGTTGCTCTCTTTGAGGAATAAGCCCAAACAAACACCCACAATAATTTTGTCGATACAGTGCATTTTCTTTGACCGCTTGCCCTTGAAGTTGTGTGCCATTTCCACTGCGATAATCTCTAAAAACAAATTCCAAATTGTGCTCTTGGGCTAAGGCATTGCCGATAATTTCAAGTTTATCTTGAGATTTTTTAGGAGAGATAAGTAAGGTTGTCGTAAAAGAGGTGTGTCCTAACTCTTTGGCTTTTTGAACACTTCTTTTTAAGCGTTGGTCAAAACAAACCGTACATCGGTCCCCTTTTTCAGGTTCTTGCTCCAACCCTTTAACAGCGTGTAACCAATTTTCTAAATCATACTCCCCTTCAAGCAGTTCAATTCCCAATTTCTCACAAGAGTATTGAACATCCAAAAGCCGTAACGCATACTCACTGTAAGGTTGAATATTGGGGTCATAAAAATAGCCTACTATTTTCTCTTTGGGGAACTCTTCTTGTAACTTTTCTAAAAAATAGTGACTGTCAACTGAACAGCAAATATGAACCAACAATAGCAACTCCTTAAATTTAAGCCTATTATAGTAAAATTTTGCCAAATAATGAAAAAGGAAAGGGCATAAAAACGTATTTCAAGATTATTTTAATTTCATTTTTTTTAACGGCATGTTCTTTTAAAGAGCCAAGTTTATCACAAAGTGCTACGATTTTAATTAAAACCCCAACGTTAAAATTTTACGATAAGGGATTTATAAAAAGCTATCCCAATCATACTCATGTAACCATTTTTTCAGCAGGAACAGCGGTGTTAGAGCTTAAAATTTATGAGAACCGCATTTGTAAAGA
The DNA here is from genome assembly GCA_002382325.1 of Epsilonproteobacteria bacterium UBA4036. GTDB lineage: Bacteria > Campylobacterota > Campylobacteria > Campylobacterales > Arcobacteraceae > Marinarcus. Next base: position 39,490 of record DGAG01000018.1, on the reverse strand, counting down.
TACCTTTGAGTGTCAAAGCTTTAAAGCCTTTAATAAGACGTATTTGCACTCCTCTTATGAAGATGATTTTATCAAAAAACTTTTTTTGCAGCCTCAAAAAAAGATTCTATTTAAAGATTCTGTGCATAATATTACGATAAAAGTCGATAAAGATTAATTATAACGTAGGATTAACCAATTGGAAAATTTTTTTGCCGTATTGGTGTAAAGTGGCTTCATCCAAACGCACTGAAAGTCCAGAAATTCCCACTGTTCCAACAAACTCTCCCCGTTTATCAAAATAAGGCACGGCAAGTGAACATAAGCCAAACTCATGCTCTTCATTGCCAATAGCATAACCTCTTTGACGTATTAAATCAATCTCTTCTTGAAGTTTTGTAGGCTGAGTAATGGTATTGGGTGTATATTTTTTCAGGTTCAGATGGTTCGTTTCAATATTTCCAAAAGCGATTAATATTTTACCAAAGCCATTGGTATGTAAGGGCGCATGAAGACCAATAGAGTTTCGTGTGGTTAATACTCGTTTGGATTTATCTACTTGATTTAAATAAAGCACTGAGTTGTTATCTAAAATCCCAATATACGCACACTCTTGTGTTAAATAAAAAATCTCATCAAGTAAGCCTTGTGTTCGTGTTATGAGTTTGTCTCGGTCTTTTTTATAGACAATATTGCCCATGAGATCATTTAAAATAATCTCTTTGGAGTTATCCACATATTGAATAAACTCTTCGTTCATCAACGTTGTAATCAGTCGTGACATCGTACTTTTATCAATGTCTAAACGTTGACATAAGGTATTGGCAGTTAAAGGCTTATTGGAACGCATAATCTCTTTAAGGATGGATAATCCTTTTGTTAAAGATTTGTTTTGGTTTTGCACAAGGGCCTCTTTAAATTTTTTTTTAATACTAACATATCTATTTTAGAGATGACCTTAACCAAAAATTGTAAAAAAAGTGAGATTTTGTCAAAAAAGAGAAGAAATTTCTTTTACATAGTAAGAGTATCAAATTAAAAAATCTCACTATGTGAAACTGCGTGAAAATGATTTTTTAAAGAACCGATATCATGGTGCTTACAGCGTTTATTAAACGTATATAAATTCAAAAAGATAGTTTAAAAACATCTGTAATGACTTATTTTATGTATGGATTAATTCGACCCAGCATTACATTTGATGCACAAATTTCAATGACTGTTTTCATTAATTGTAAACAAAAACAACATTACACGAAAGGTAAAAAGTATGACTTCATCATTTGTAGACTTGTCAAAACTGACTGAAAAAGATGATTTAACACCTGTGCTTGGTGGATACTGGCCTGGAATTCAAATATACTATCCGCCCATTAAGTTTAATCCACTTGATGGCACGTATGAGAGTTTAGAACAAGCGAAATTTCGATTACAAAAACATGCGTATAAAACCAAAGCGCATACGCTTTTATTTGACCTTGAAGACGGGTGTCGAATGAAAGAGATGTCACGAAAACTTCTCATAGAGGAGTTGCCAAAATTTCCAGAACGTGATTTTCAAATTGCGATTCGTATTAATCCTTTTAGAACCGATGAGTACGAAGAGGATTTAAAAATGTTAAGACAAATTCACAAATACATTGATGTGATTGTTTTAGCCAAAGCAGGTGAAGTGTATGGAGATGCTGAGATTCGAGATCTCTCATCTTGGTTGGTTTCTATTGGCAGTCGTTTAACGATTCAACCCATTATAGAACACCCAAAATCGTTGCAAATTGCCGATAAATTAATGAGTCACTCTACGGTACAACACGTGGTATTTGGTATCCATGACTTCTCAAAAGCCATGGCGTATAAAATCACTCCTGAGGGTTGGATTGATGAATTGGAAACATTTTTTAATATGCTAACCATGGAAGCAAGAGTAAAAGGTCGAGGGGTTATTGGTGGGGTTGAAGTATTATTAACACCCAACTCTTTGCCGGATTCTTGCAAAGAGAAAAAAGATATCAGAAGATGGCTCGATTTGCATGGAGATGATGCGTCACGACATGTGTATGCTCATGCCAAACGAGAAACCGCCATGGGATTAACAGGGAAACAAGTTATTACGCCAAACCACATCAATATTTGTAAAGTAGCGTTTACGCCATCGCCTAAAGAGATTGCACGAGATATTGATATTTTAAAAGCAGCCATTGATGCAGATGCACTGTTAAGTGGAGCCATACGATACAAAGAAGAGATGCTTGATCCTCCCATGTTTGGTAAATCATTGCAAAATCTTTTAAGAGCGTATGCGTTAAGAAGTTTAAGTTTTGAAGACCAAAAATTTGCATTGACCGTGTTAAACAGAATGCCATTGCATACATTTAAAGAAAACTGGCCTTATGGGCTTATTTAAAAAGGAGGGACACCATGAAGTTAAATGAATATCCACAATTTGAGATAAATGTGCCCGAATTTTTAAATATTGGGGTGGCGTGCACGAGTGCACATTTAAACACCAATAAAGAGAATGCCACGGCAATGATTATTGAAGACAGCGATTTAGGTACATCAGAAATTACCTATAAGCAGTTATCTGAAAAATCAGACCGATTTGCCAATTTCTTAAATGATATTGGCTTAGATGTGCGTGATAGAGTCTTAATTTGTTTAAAAAACTCTTTGGCATATCCTACCTCATTTTTTGGAGCAATTAAAGCAGGAATTATTGCTGTACCGACGTCAACATTGTTAAGTGGTTCAGAAGTGAAGTATTTAGCAACCGATTCTCAAGCCAAAGCGATTGTATTATCGGCTTCTATGTATGATACTTTGTTGCCCTATTTAGAAAATGTAGATGATTTAAAGCATATTATTATCTCAGGGGTGGAAAGTACGCAAGGATTGCGAGAGCCAAAAGGGATGCACATTTATGCCTTAGATGAGGTGTTAACCAAAGCCAATGCTTTGCCAAAGCATTATAATTCAAAGTCAGGGGAACCTGCTTATTTGGTCTATACTTCAGGAACCACAGGGTTTCCTAAAGGGGTATTACACTCGCATCGTTCATTAGTAGGACGAGAACCTGCCAGTGAATTTTGGTTTAATTTTAAAGAGAATGACCGAATCATGCATTCGGGGAAATTTAACTGGACCTATGTTTTAGGTTCAGCGTTGATGGATCCTTTATATAAAGGGCATACCGTTATTGCGTACGAAGGACAAAACGATGCCAAAACGTGGATTGAATTGATTCAAAAACACCAATGTACCATTTTTATTGGGGTGCCAACGATTTATCGTCAAATCATTCAAAAAACCGATTTTGGAATCGAAGATTGTCCCAGTTTACGACACTGTATGAGTGCAGGAGAACATCTTTCATCTGAAATGGTGGGATTGTGGCAAGAACGATTCAAACAAGATATTTTTGAAGCCATTGGAATGAGTGAGTTCTCTTATTATATTTCACACTCAAAATATCGATCCATCCGACCAGGAAGTGCAGGGTTTGTGCAACCAGGACATACGGTCAAACTTCTTAATCCCCAAACACTTGAAGAAGTGGGCGTGGAAGAAGAAGGAATGATTTGTATCGGAATTGATGATCCGGGATTGTTTTTAGAGTATTGGAATTTAGAAGAAGATACCGCAAAAGTGAAACGAAACGGCTATTTTTTTACAGGCGATTATGCCAAAAGAGATGAAGAAGGGTATATTTGGTTCTTAGGACGAAAAGATGACATCATCAATACGTTTGGGTATCGAGTATCACCACATGAGATTGAAAGAGTGATTAAAACACACCCTAAAGTTGCCGATTGTGTGGCGTTAGGATTGGATGTGGATGCCAATAAAACCATTGTGGCAATTGCTGTGTTACCTGATGGTGAGATTACGCCTGAAGATGAAATGGATATTTTAAAATACGGACAAGAACATCTTGCGAAATATAAAGCACCCAAACAAATTCATGTGATGCAAGAGTATCCCAAAACAAAAAATGGGAAAGTGCTTCGAAAAGATTTGATAAAAATGCTTGATGCAAACAAGACAAAAGAGATTTTGCCAAGTGAAAACTATCGAGCCAGACGTTCAATGTTGTTTGTTCCCGCATACAATGAAAGAAATGTGCAAAAAGCACGAGCGGTATTAGCCGATGCCGTTATTTTTGATTTAGCGGCGATTTTACAAGAGCAAAAACAGACAGCCAGAGCGTGTTTAAAACGAGTTTTTGATGAAAACAGCTCTTTTGGCAACAGTGAACGAGTGGTACGAGTCAATAATCTTGACAACAAAGAGGCACTCGCAGCGGACATTGAATTGCTAAAAAGCATTGAAATTGATGCCATATTGTTTTCAAATATTGAAAGTGCTAAAGAGGTATTAGAAGCAGAAGCGTTGCTCAATGAGATTGACCCAAATTTAGAGTTTATGATTATGATTGAATCTCCTTTAGGGGTGTTAAATGCACAAGAGATTTGCAGCGCAAGTCAAAAGCTTCGTTGTGTATTGATTGGTTCAAACAGTCTTGCACAAAAAATGCAAATCAATATTCAAAACAACCCTAAAGCGATTTTTCATTATATGACGCAAATAAGCCTTGCTGCACGAGCGTACAATAAAATTGTTATCGATGGACCTCATTTTGATATTGCCGATGAGTTTAGTTGTGAAGCCAGTTCAAAAGATGCGTTCAGTTTAGGATGTGATGGCAAAGCAGCGATGCACCCAACACAGTTGGAGTATATCAATGATATTTTTACGCCTAAAAAAGTTGAAGTTCAAGAAGCCCAATCGATGATTGATGCGTATGAAAAAGGCTTAAAAGAAGGCAAAGAAGTTATCCAATTTGGATGTGATTTAGTCGATGAACGTCGAATCCAATGGGCAAGACGAGTTATCACTTTATATGATAAATATAAAGAGATTGGTCAAACGGCATTTTAAGGACGCAAGTATGAACAGTAAAATTAATATGGGCAACTATTTTGAAGATTTTAGCATTGGGCAAAAAATCATTCATCCTCTTCCAAGAACCATAACGCAAGGCGATGTATCTTTATATATCGCTTTGACAGGAAGTCGATTTGCTTTACATTCAAGCGATGTTTTAGCTCAAGAGTTCGGGTATGAAAAACGACCTTTGGATGACTTATTGATGTTTCATTTAACATTTGGAAAATCGGTACAAGATATCTCTTTAAACGCCATTGCCAATTTGGGTTATGCTGAAGTGGCATTCCCTAATCCTGTTTTTGTTGGAGATACAGTTCGATTGGAAACAGAGATTATTGGATTAAAAGAGAACTCAAACGGTAAAAGTGGAGTGGTCTATGTTCACTCTATTGGATACAATCAAGAAGGGTTGGAAGTATTGAATTTAAAGCGATGGGTGATGGTTCATAAAAAAAATAAAGATGAAATAAGTGGTATCAATGAAGTGCCAACATTTTCATCTGCTACACCTATTGTTTCGAATATCAATATTCCTATGGTACAACATGTTGATACCAATGCAACGGGGGGCGCATACTTTTTTGAAGATTATGAAGTCGGGGAGAGACTTAATCATATTGAAGGTTTGACGATTGATGATTCAGACCATACATTGGCAACAAAGTTGTATCAAAACAATGCCAAGGTTCATTTTAATGACCATATGATGAAAAGTACACCAATGGGTCAAAGATTGATGTACGGAGGACACGTTATTTCAGTTGCGCGAACCATTTCTTTTAATGGATTGCAAAATGCGCAATGGATTTATGCGATTAATGCTGGAACACACAGTAATCCGACCTATGCAGGAGATACGATTTATGCATACACAGAAGTGTTGGAAAAAATCGAACTTGAAGGAAGAGAAGACATTGGATTGATGCGATTACGAACCATTGGTTTAAAAAACACAACTCCCAATGAAGTGGTATCACCAAAAGGTGAAGACGGCAAATATTTACCGAATGTGGTTTTAGACTTAGACTACACGGTAGTAATTCCAAGAAAAAAATAAAAATACAATAAGAATAAAGGATATATTATGACACACCCAAATGAAGCACTATTTGAATCTGGTAAAGGTTTACCTATTATTCCAACGTGTGAGCATTTTGCAGGAAGTGAAAAACTGATTAAAAAAGGTTTTGAGATGCAAAAGAAACTGGGACCGGTTTTTGATATTACATGTGATTGTGAAGATGGAGCAGAAACAGGAAAAGAAGTTGAGCATGCTCAAATGATTGTACGAGTAGTAAACTCCGAAGATAACCCATATGGAATGGCGGGTACAAGAATTCATGACTTTTCTCACCCTGATTGGAGACAAGACGTTGATATTTTAGTTCCAGGTGCAGGTGAAAAGTTGGCGTACATTACGTTGCCAAAATCGACATCGTATGAAGAGGCAAAAACACAAGTGGAGTATATCCAAAAAGTCGCACGTGAAGCAGGTATTTCAAGAGAGATTCCTATTCACGTACTTATTGAAACACACGGAGCTCTTCAAGATGTTGAGAAGATTGCAACGTTGCCATGGTTACAAGTTCTTGATTTTGGTTTGATGGACTTTGTTTCAGGATATCAAGGAGCCATTCCAGCCATTAATATGAGAAGTCCAGGACAATTTGAACACAGACTTATTGGTGCGGCAAAAGCCAGAGTATGTCAAGCAGCGATTCAAAATCATGTGATTCCTTGTCATAACGTAACGCTTGATTTGAAAAACCCTTATCAAACATACAAAGACGCAGAACGTGCACGAAACGAGTTTGGATTTATGAGAATGTGGTCAATTTACCCAACACAAGTTCAAGCTATCGTGGATGCTATGAAACCAGATTTTACAGAACTAGAAGCCGCACAAAATATTTTAATTGCAGCACAAGATGCACAATGGGGACCCATCCAATACGATGGTGAGTTACACGACAGAGCTACTTACCGATATTTTTGGGAGTTGGTGCAAAGAGCAAAATATTCAGGAACAAAGCTGCATGATGAGGTTGAGCAGAGATTCTTCTGCTGATCTTAGCTTGCAAAGATAAGCAAAAAATTTAAAGAAAACTTTTAGAAAAAGAGGTTATTCTCTTTTTCTATATTAAGGGCACCTCTAAAAATTAGAACACCTATAAACGCCAAAGGAGTGTTTCTAGGTTAAAGAGTTTTAAAGTAGGACTACTTTAGTAATTCAAGTTAAAACTCTTTAAGATAGGAATACTCATTTGTCGCCCCAAGGGTAGTACATTAAGGCACAATCTTTTAAAAAAAAGAGTCTCGAATTAGCTACGGCTAGTCCTTTACCTCTTTTTTTTAAAACCTTATACCTTACTGTACTATTTATAGGCATTCTAATTTTTAGAGGTGCCCATTTGAAAGGACATACAATGAAACAACTGATGCAAACAGTCGTCGTCACTCTCGCGGTCGCCCTTGGGCTAGTCAAGGTCGTCAAAATTGGAGAGTATAGTGGACGCTGTTAAAAGTTAAAAAAATTTAAAAACTAACAGAGACTCTTTTCTCACTTCTACTATACACAAATCCTCCAAATATAACTCAACTGTAAAACTTCTGTTAACTCTATAACACAAGGTTAATATTATGAACAAACATACATTTTCGTTAGAGGATTTAAAAGATTATTTAGGTTTTGGTGTTGCTGGCAACTTTGCAAATCATTTAGGTGAAGCAGGTGAAGCAGATGGTTTTTCTCAAATACAAACAAAAGAGAAAGATGCACCCAAAGGGCTTTTCCCTTTTTATATTCCAAAACACCCCAGTTTTTTAGGAGAATTTCCTATTTGTAATAACATTATCAATCACAATGAGATTGAACAACTTCAAGTTGAAGCTGAAGTTGCTTTGATATGTGATTTTAAGTATAAAGAGGGGAAGTTATTGGATATTGTTCCTCAATATTTCAGTGCATTTAATGACTGTTCCAATCGTATTCAAAACGACAGTAAACTGAGCACCAAAAAGAATTGGGGGCACGCTTCAAAAGGGATTTCTCCTGAGTTTATTAAAATTGATGAATTCACAAAAAACGGTATTTTAGATAAGTTTCACATCGCTTCATTTGTACGACGTGATGGTATTTTACAAGATTATGGGACACTAAGTGCCGTTAATTCATACTCATACTTCTTTGAGCAGCTAAAAACGTGGATGATAGAGAAGTTTAATGCGCAAGAAGATTGTGGACCTTTAGAAGAGTTAAGCCCATTGATTCAAAACATTGAAGGCAAAAAAGGCTTGCTGATTGCTGCAGGAGCTACGGCATACACTGAGTTTGGGAAAACCAACTTTTTACAAAAAGGGGATGAGATTTTTGTTTATGTATATAATGCACACTTTCACTCTTTTCAAGATATCATCAATGATATGTCAGGAGCAGAAATACATCTCTCACAATGCAGTAAATTGCATCAAATTGTAGAGTAGGACGAAAGTCCTACTTTTACAAATCTTCCATTTTTTTAAATACAATACCTGTTCGCCCAATATTATCGGGTAAACCATCTAATCGTTCATTAAAAACACCCTCTTGTGCATATTGAAATTTGATTTCAAGCAGTACGGGTGTGGTTTGGCTTGGAAGGTCTATTTTGTCATAAAAAGTACAAAACAGTGCCGTTTGTGTTGAAGCAATAATCGGAGGAAAATCCTCAAGTATGGTTTGAGTTTTGATGTCATACGTGGTGATTTCACTTTGATTTTTATCCAACATATTGGCACACAATTTCACTTCTTCAATATTGTTTTCATTGACAAAACAAATCGTGGCTTTTTTGTGTTTGATAATATTGTGCAAGGTATCTTTGGGAATACCGTGTTCTTTTTGCCCAATAGAGACAACCACAATGGCAGGGTCGCTTGAAAGTGGAGTAAAATAAGAAAATGGAGCAGCATTTATAATGCCTTCATCTTCGGTAACTATCCAAGCTATGGGTCTTGGAATGACCGTATTGGACATAATTTTGTAGCGTTTATTTGAATCTAAATTTGTATAATCAATGAGCATATAAGACCTTTTTGGAGTTTTAAAGATTTAAGTGTACCAAAGAGTTATTTAAAGCTCTGTAGGCTCTCCGAAAAAATAGCCTTGAGAGTAATCGATACCGATTTTTTTAACGGCATTGTAAACATTTTGAGAGTGAATATATTCTGCAATGGTTTCAATACCCATTTTCTTTGCAAAGTCCAAAATCGTTTGTGTGACCAGTTGAGATTTTTTATTGGTATCAATATCTTTGATCATAGAAGCATCGATTTTGATGTAATCGACTTTGAGTTTCATAAGATACTCAAAATTTGAATAGCCTGTTCCAAAATCATCGATTGAGATTTTGGCCCCATAACTTTTCACTTCATTGATAAAATCACTCACTTCTTCGAAGTTTTCAATGCCCTCTGATTCAATGAGTTCAAAAACCACACGATCGCCCAGTTTATACTCTTGAAGCTTTTCAATAATGGTCTTATGCACCATATCGTTAAGAATATCTTGAACACTGATATTAATCGCCACTTGATACGGTAATTTTTTGAATTTGGTAAAAACTTTGTCCAACATAATACGAGTAAGCTGTGGGTAGAGTTTGTTCTTTTTGGCTAACTCTAAAAAGTGTGTGGGTGCAATGTATTCGCCGTTGTCATCTATCATACGAATAAGCGCTTCATACTTCACAATCTCTTTGGTTTGAGTGTCAACTATGGGTTGATACAAAGGGGCTATTTTGTCATGATAAATGGCATCTTTGATACGTTGTGACCATTTGAGATTTTGTTCATACTCATGCTCAACATTCATGGACGCATCATAAATTAAAAACTTCTTCTTTTTCTTTTTGGCAAGTTTCATTGCAATATCGGCATTATTTAATAAAAAGTTGCTTCCAAAAGCAATTCCAATGGTGGCATTGATAAACACTTCTGAGTTATTCGCCAAGTAGGTGTTGTTTTCAATGGTATCATTTAAATACAAAGCAAAACTGTAAATTTGTTCATAATCCAAATCCGATTTGTAATAAATGGCATACTCATCGGCATGCAGTTTAAACAAAATGGTATTTTCGGGAATAGACTCTTTTAACAATTGAGCGGTATTTTTCAAAATTTCATCGCCGATGCTCTCTCCGTATAAGTCGTTGATTTCTTGAAATTTATCAATATTTAAAATCATTAAAATGGCATTGGACTTGTTACTAATTGTTTCTAAAAGGCGTTTTCGATTTGGTAGTCCTGTAAGTTCATCGTTGTAAAATTGAAACTCCAAAGAGTCCAACATATTGTTAAACACCTCTTGCATCGAGTGGATTTCATGGATTTCATTTTCAACATTGACTCGTTGGGTGATATCTTTGTTATTGGAAATTTGATTGACATTTTGCACAAAGTTTTTAATGGGCTTAACCAAATGTTTATCGAGTTTAATAAACAAAGCAATAAACACAATACCTGAAAAAGCAATCACAAAGACCACAAAAAAGTTAATCAATGAAGAAAGCGATACTTTCAAATCCACAATGGGATAAGAAATTTCAATGACGCCTAAGACATTGCCCACTTGTGCTGTGGTATGACATGCCATACACTCTTGTTTGGCAACGACAGGATAAAAGTACTCAATGGTGGATTCGTCGATAAGGTTAAAAATCTCTTCATGTGCAAAAGCTCGTCCGACAAAAGGATTTTTAGTACGAGCTTCTAAATCTTTTTGAATTTCTCCGTACTGTTTGGCGACTTCTTCGCTTCTGTACACATTGACAATCATTTCTTTGTCGATGTTATTGACTCGTTTTATAATATTCTCTAAATCTTGTTTGTCCCATCCTTTTGACATCGCAGAATAGAGTGTTTCAAAAACCAATTGAGTGGTTTTTTTAGCATCGACTTTGGTTAAGGTTTCGATGGCTTCTTTTTTCATTACATGCGCGTAGATAAAAGCAATTGCCAAAGTAATTAAAAGAGTAACGATAATACTTTTTAAGATTAATTTCTTATAGGTTGTTTTTTGATTCATGGATTCTTTCATCAATTCTCTTATAACTTTTTTGTCATTATTTGGAAATTGTATATTATATTTGCTTTAAAGTTCTATTTTTGTACCATATATTTGATAATAAATCATAAAAATAATTTTTAAGATAAAAAAATAATAAAATAAATAAGGATAAAAATGAAATTTGTAGGTGCGCATGTTAGTGCCAGTGGAGGGGTATTTAATGCCCCCATTAATGCCGTAGCAATTGGTGCAAAAGCGTTTGCTTTGTTTACGAAAAATCAACGGCAATGGAGTGCCAAAGAGTTGGATACAAAGACCATCGATAAGTGGTTTGAAGAGTTAGAGAAAAGTCAAATTCAAGTGAAACATATTTTACCCCATGACAGTTATTTAATCAATTTAGGTCATCCCGAAGCTGAGGCACGTGAAAAATCTTTACAGAGTTTTATAGGTGAAATACAACGTTGTGAAACGTTAGGATTGGACAGATTGAACTTTCATCCAGGGAGTCATTTGCGAAAAATAACGGAAGAAGCCTGTTTGGATAATATTGCATCATCACTTAATTTTGCGATTGATGCGACTCAAAATGTCAAAATGGTCATCGAAAACACCGCAGGACAAGGCAGTAACTTAGGGTACAAATTCGAACATTTGGCGTATATTATTGATAAAATAGAAGATAAATCCAGAGTAGGAGTATGTATCGATACGTGCCATATGTTTACCGCAGGTTACGATATTCGTACAAGGGAAGCCTATGATAACACATGGAAAGAGTTTGACCAAATTGTAGGACGAAAGTATCTTATGGGAATGCACTTAAATGACTCTAAACCCGACCTTGGAAGCAAAGTAGATAGACATGATAGCTTAGGCGTAGGAAAAATCGGTTGGGATGCGTTTGGCTTTATAATGAGCGATGAAAGAATGGACGATATTCCTTTGATTTTAGAAACCATTGATGAAACAATTTGGGCTCAAGAAATTGAGGCGCTTTATAATTTAGTAAAGAAGCCATAAAAAAGAATTTATCTGTATTTTTCTTTTAATTAAAAAAGTTTGTAGCTTAATTAAGTGGCTATAAGCTTTTTTCTCTTCTTAATTTGTCAGTTATTCACTGAAGCTTTTGTATTAAAATATCACCATTTGCCAAGACATCAATTTTTATATTTTTATGAGAATAAAACTGTTCATAAATTGTTACCAATTCTTTTATTTCTCGTACCGTAGAATTTGAAAAAGATGATTTGACGATTAAAATAGAATGAGTGTTTTTAATGATTTTATTGTAAACAATATTTGATTGAATATCTACTGATTTTAATAATTCTAAAATGTTGTTCATCTCATTTCTTCCTTTTTAAAAAATCAAGTGACTTTATTGACTTATTATAATAAGTTGTTGAAATTATTATAACCATATAAAATTAATCATAACTTATATTGATAAGGCAAAAAATGAAAGATGTTGATAATTTCAACGTAAATGAGTTTCACAAAAGAATTGGAAATAATGTAAAAAGAATAAGACAAGAAAAAGGGATAAGTCAATTGGCGTTATCTCAAGCAATAGGACATAAAAGTGTGAGTGTAATATCTTATGCTGAGATTTATTATAAAAATTACCATTTTAATCTTGAACATCTGGGAAAAATTGCATTTGTATTAGATGTGGATATTTCTGAATTTTTCAAATAAAGAGTGATTATATTTATATCATATAGATAAAAATCTTTTTTAATCATAATTTTGATACAATTAAGCTCAATTTGAAAAGGAACCTTATGATGAAACGTACTCTTGCACTTTTTTTCTTACTGTTGTTACCTATGAGTGTATGGGGTGATGAGTTTGATAAAGGGCTTATGGAGTATAAAAAGGGGCAGTATCATATTGCTTTAAACTTATTTGATCTTTCGTGTCAAGAGGGCAACAAACAAGGGTGTTACAATCTTGCAGTGATGTATAAGCACGGGCAAGGTATTCGTCCGAGCCGACAAAAAGCTCAAGAGATGTTTTCTAAAGCCTGCCAAGACAATCTTAAAGAGTGTCGTTTTAACCAGTTAAACAGTGAAAGTTAAAGACACATTACTTCTTAATCGTTATAAATTCTGTGGTATAATCACTTTTTAAAGAGGCTTCATGCAAAACATTATTACAACACTTATTCCAATTTTTATGCTGATTTCTTTGGGGTATATTTTTAAGCGGGTTTCCTTTCCTTCCTTAGAATTTTGGCCGATGATGGACCGATTTACCTATTATGTGCTTTTCCCTTCGTTATTGATTTATAAACTGGCAACAGCCAATTTAAGTGGCATTAACAGTTTTGATGTGGTACTTACAGCGATTTTTGCTTTGGTGCTGATGTTGGTGCTGACCTTAGTGTTGGGCTATTTTAAAACAATTGAAAAACGGGCATTTACCTCGGTTATTCAAGGCTCCATTCGGTTTAACACTTATGTTTTTTTAGCGCTCATTGATGCCCTTTTAGGGGATGCTGGATTGGTGATTGCGGCGGTGTTGATTGCTTTTGCGATACCGTTTATCAATTTTTTGTGCATTGGGGCATTTTCATATTTTATCAACAAAGAGGATTTGAAATTTTTAAAATTTCTAAAATCGATTTTTACCAACCCTTTGATTGTGGCATGTTTAATTGGAGGAATACTGAATGTAAGTTCCTTAGATTTGCCCATTGTAGTGATAAAAACCTTGGCAATTTTAAGTGCAGCAGCCTTACCAATGGGGCTTTTATCGGTGGGGGTAGGATTGGAGTTATCGCACATCAGCAGTGCAAAATATGAACTCTTTTTATCCGTTGTTTTAAAACTGGTGATTTTTCCTTTGGTGATTGTAGGAGTAGCTTCTTTGTTTACCATAAGTTACGAAGCTTTATGGGTGCTCATACTGTTTGCGTCCATGCCAACGGCGAGTTCGAGTTATATCTTGGCTCGACAACTGGGCGGTGATTTGAAATTGATGTCCTCTATTATCACCGTACAAACACTGCTTTCCATTGCAACGGTGGGGATTATAATAAGTTTTAAATAACAAGTGACAAGTGACGAGTGACAAGCATTTCTCGTCACTTGTTACTTTTTACTCGTTACTATTTTAAAGGAGTTAAATGATTTTTATTGTACTGATACTTTTTATTGCCGTGATTGTCATAGGCTTAAACATACACGACAGCAATAATTTGGAAAAAATACGAAGTTTCTTAGAAGCAAACAAGTGTACACAGATTTACTATGGTTATGGCAGCTACAAAGCCTTATGTCAAGAAAAGATACAAATTGTTGAAAATAGTTTCACCTTGAATATGGCACAAAACCAAAAAGAGATTAAATATGATACTATTGTAAATAAAGAGCTGAAAAAACAAAAACTGATTTTAACGTTAAGCAATAACACACAAGAAGTTTTGGAGTTTAAACACGAAAAAGAAGCTTTTGAATACGATAAAAAATTACAGGAAAAACTATAAATATGCAAGAAATCATTCATTTTATTAAAACCAATGATATTGAACAAACAGAAATCTACAAACAGTTAAAATGCAGCAAAGAAGAAGCGGTTATTTTACAATTTATGCTTAAAGAGTATATCTTAGGTAATGATATTTTACTCGTATTAGATGTGTTAAGTCAATTTTATGATGCCAAAGAGTATCAACATTTAGAACACTTAAAACTCATCAAGTCGCTTTTAGAGTTGGGTTGGATTGTGCAAAGCAGTTACAATCATCTTAAACTCAGTGAAATTGCTCAGTTGGAACTTTTAAACTCCAGTATTACCCTTAGCAGCACTTTTTTAAAACTTATTGAGGGAGGACTTATTGAGTTTGTGTTACCTGAAGTCAAACAATATGCGGACAATTTAGAGTATTTGCAAGACCAATTTTTTAAAATTGACCTAGCACAAAAACTTAATATCTCAAAACACAATTTTGATGCCAGCAGTCCCAATATTAACCGACTTAAATCCAAGCTGACTATGCTTGAAAATCGAATTAAAGAACGAGTCAAAGTCACTCCCAATGAGCTGATGTTGGAAGGATTTTTTAAAGAGCATGAACTTAATGAACAAGAACAAACGCTGTTTTTGGCTTTGTTAAAAGAGGAGTATTCAGGAAGCGATGAATCCATTCGAGATATGAATACGCTTATTGAACTCATTTCCAGTGATGATTATGAAAAAATCAAACACCGAAGTTTGCTTGAAGAGAGTTCAAAATTGGTTTCAAGTGGGTTAATTGATTACGATGAGATGCTCACTCCTTTTGGGGGAATTAATCGAAATTTTTATATTCCCGATGATATTTTGTACAAAATTTCTCATCCTACAAAGAAAAAAAGTCGACAAGATAAAATCAAACTCGATTCACTCATTAAAGAGCAAGATATGTTTGAGCTGATCTCTTCCACCAAAACCCTTGATGACGTGGTTTTAAATCCCAAAACACGAGAAACGCTGGATGCACTGCTTAAACAAGTGGACAAAAATGTGGTCAATCGACTTAAAGCTTGGGGCATTAAAGACAAGAAAAAAGGCATTGATGCTCGAATCATTTTTTATGGAGCGGCAGGTACGGGAAAAACATTGACCTCTTTGGCATTGGCTCGATCACTTAAAAAACAGGTATTGAGTTTTGATTGTTCCAAAATTTTATCAATGTATGTGGGAGAGAGTGAAAAAAATGTACGAAGTATCTTTGATACGTATCGAGATTTGAAAGATAAAACCAAAACCGAACCGATTTTGTTACTGAATGAAGCAGATCAATTTTTGGGAGCAAGAACAAGCGAAGGCATGTCGGGCAGCGAAAAAATGCACAATCAGATGCAAAATATCTTCTTGGAACAAATTGAACGATTCGATGGCATATTAATTGCAACGACAAACTTGCTTGAAAACATTGACAAAGCCTTTTCAAGACGCTTTAATTATAAGATTGAGTTTGTTAAACCCAATATTGACCAACGCTTAGAATTGTGGAAAAAGCTCTTACCTGAGAGTTTACCGCTGGAAGAGGGCTTTGATTTATCTCAACTTTCAACCTACAGTTTAACCGGCGGACAAATTGAGATGGTGATTAAAAATACTGCCTATAAAGTCGCAGTTGAAGATGAACCGGTGTTTAAATTATCAACATTTATTGAACAAATTGAAAAAGAGATTAAAACACAATTTGATAAAGAGAGTAAAATGGGATTTTTTTAAAAAATTAAAAATTTTTTCAAATCTCTTTATAAGTATTTTAGAAGCAATTAGCTAATATTGGTCGATTACTACTGTTCGTAATGATAAAATTGTGATTATTTTTAAGGAGACACTTATGACTCATATGGATTTTGCTCATCCGTATTTTGGAGTTTTTGTAATGTTTGTATTAACATTTGGTGCTTTTATTGCCACTGTGGCACTTGCTCGACTTGTGAGTCGAAAACTGGCACGTTTGGATACAGAAAAACTCAAAACAACCCTTTATGAATGTGGACCAGAAGTCACACGTCAACCCAATACTATTTCGGTACAATTTTATTTAATGGCACTGTTATTTATTTTATTCGATGTAGAAATTATTTTTATGTTTCCTTGGGCAATTGACTTTAAAGTCTTGGGCTGGTTTGGTTTTGTTGAAATGATTTTATTTATCTTATTATTGACGGTTGGATTTATTTACGCATGGAAAAAAGGAGCACTTGAATGGCACAGCATAAAGTAAACTATTTGGCCAATGGCGGAGCGCCTATTGTTTTAACATCAATTGACAAATTTATTAACTTTGGACGAAGTAACTCTTTATGGCCATTAACGTATGGTTTAGCCTGTTGTGCGATTGAGATGATGGCAACGGGTGCTTCACGATATGACTTTGACCGATTTGGAACAATTTTTAGAGCCTCTCCACGACAAGCCGATGTGATAGTCATTGCAGGAACGTTGACTAAAAAACACGCGGAGTTTATGCGACGATTGTATGATCAAATGCCCGATCCCAAATGGGTGATTTCTATGGGAAGCTGTGCTAACACAGGTGGGATGTTTAATACGTATGCCACCGTACAAGGAGCAGACAGAGTTGTTCCTGTGGATATTTATTTGCCTGGGTGTGCGCCACGACCAGAAACATTGCAGTATGCTTTAATGATGTTGCAAAAGAAAATACGACGAGAACCTGCTTCTAAAGCAATGAAACGAAAAAGGTTGGTATAAATGAGAGCTTATAGTCCTAAAAATGATGTACAAAAAAAATCTTACTATAACGACAGATTTCACGTTGTTCCTTCTGTTCCAAGAACAGATGTGCAAACCGATGAAGTTTTTTTGAATGATTTGACAATATTTAAAGAGAAATTTACGGTATTGGATGCTTACTTGGAAAAAGGGCATTTGGTGATAATTATTGAAGCAAAAAACAATCTCAAAGCCGTTAAATTTTTAAAAGAGAAACTCTCATACGATATGATGATGGAGCTTTCAGCCATTGATTATATTGCTTCACGTCAAGGCTTTGAAATTTTTTATGAAATGCTTTCCATGAGCAAACACAAACGTATTCGTGTGAAGTGCTTTATTGAAGAAAAAGAGGAACTCTCTTCGGTGGAATCCGTTTTTAAAATGGCAAACTGGAGTGAGAGAGAAATGTACGATATGTACGGAGTCAAAGTTAAAAATCATCACAACTTAAAACGAATTTTGATGCCTGACGATTGGTACGATTATCCTTTACGAAAAACCTACCCACTGCAAGGTGATGAAACGGCACAATGGTATGAAGTCGATAAAATTTTTGGAAAAGAAGCCCGAGAGGCAATTGGGCCTGAAATAAGAGACGGTGCTGCTATTGACCGATATGACACCACACGATTTGCACGTTTAGGGCATGAAGTTCCATATGGCGTGGATATTACCAATGGCAAAGAGCCAGAACATACACCACTTGCCTATCAAGAAGAGGGCGGTGTTGGTTTGTTTGGTGTACGAATCATCAAAGAACTGCATGAAGATAAATCAGTTCAATTAAAGAAAAGAAGGTAAAAGCAATGCAACAAGTAAACAGATTAAAACCTTTTTTTGAAAACATCAATTTTGAGCGAGAAGATAACACTATGGTGGTCAATTTTGGACCCCAACACCCTTCTGCTCACGGACAATTACGCTTAATTTTGGAACTTCAAGGCGAAGAGATAGTTAAAGCTGTACCTACCATTGGATACTTACACCGTGGTATGGAAAAGATGGGTGAGAACATGATGTACAATGAATTTTTACCGACAACCGATAGAATGGATTATATTGCATCAACTTCAAATAACTACGGCTTTGCACTGGCTGTTGAACAACTTTTAGGTATAGAAGCCCCCAGACGGGCTGAAATTATACGAACCATGCTTTTAGAACTCAATCGAATTATTTCTCACTTGTTTTGGTTGGCGACGCATGCACTGGATGTGGGTGCGATGTCAATTTTTCTTTATGCGTTCAGAGAACGAGAATTCGCCATGGACTTAATGGAAGATTATTGTGGGGCACGACTCACACACAGTGCGGTGAGAATCGGAGGAGTACCTTTGGATTTACCGCCAAACTGGTGTGAAGATTTATCCAAATTTATTGCGATTTTAAGCGAAGAGGTTGATAAGTATGAAGGGCTTTTAACGCAAAACCGAATTTGGCGAATGCGTTTAGAAAATGTGGGAATTATTACACCCGAAATGGCAAAATCATGGGGATGTTCAGGTGTGGCTTTAAGAGGAAGTGGATTTCAATGGGATTTACGAAAAGAGATGCCGTATGGAATCTATAGCGAGCTTGATTTTGATATTCCGTATGCCAAAACATGTGATTCATATGGGCGATACAAATGTTATATGCAAGAGATGCGAGAATCAATGAAGATTTTAAAACAACTTATTCCTATGTATGAAAAAAGTGAACCACAACTTATGGCACACGCTCCTGAATATATCTCTGCGCCCAAAGAAGATATTATGACGCAAAACTATTCGCTCATGCAACACTTTGTACTCGTAACGCAAGGTATGCGACCGCCTAAAGGGGAAGTTTATGTGGCAACAGAATCACCTAAAGGGGAATTGGGGTATATGATAGTCAGTGATGGAACACCGTATGCGTATAAAATGAAGCTACGAGCCCCATCGTTTTGGCACACGGGATTGCTGGAAGATTTACTTCCTGGGCATCAACTTGCCGATGTTGTTACCATCATTGGTAACTTAAACATCGTATTTGGTGAAATTGACCGATAAGGTTAGGAGAAAATATGAAAAGATACGACCTTAGACCACTTAAAGATAACTTTTATGACAGAGTTTTAGAGTTGATGAAAAACGATATACAAGAGAATGAAAATGCCATTTTCCTTTTTGAAATGGGGGACTTTACACCCATTCAAAAAATTTCTGATTTAATCAAAGAGAACAATTATACCTTGATGAATTCATTGAAATTCAATGAAGTCGATTGGACAATCGTGGTCAAAAAAGCCAAAGATGAAACTCTTGTGCCAAAAGAGGAAGAGACATCAACACAAGCAGTAAGTGAGGAAGCATAGTTTTGGAAAAAAACGTTCTAAAGAGTTTAGACTTACTTCAAAAAGGTGATGTGGTTATACTGTTTGGATTGCCACTTTTTTTTAACCCAAGTTTGCAAGAAAAGTTAAACCAAAGTGAAGTACAAACCATTTATATGAACCCTATTGACTATAAAAGTAATGAGTTGAACTTCTCAACGTACATCAAATATGAAGTAGGCAGTGAAGAGGGTATTTGTGCGTTACTTTTGTACTATTTTGTCCATAACAGCACGCCAGAAATTCAAGCGTTTATTGAAGATTTGGATGTGGGGTATGTCAGTGCTGAAACCAGTGTGGGAGAAGAAGAGCTTGAAGACGTTGTGGAAATGTCAAAGAAAGCTTCAAACACTTATGTGCTGTTGAGTTTGGATATTTTAGGACATAAAAAATCTGAAAATATTATCAAAATGTTGGGTGCTTTAAACCAATACAGTAACGTAAACGTAGTGATTGAAAATGGATGTTCAAAAGATATTGAAGCGATTAACTCTTATAACAATGAATCCATAGATGAGATTGAAGAGTTGGACTCATACGATGGATTGGTGATATGTAAGAGTGATGCCATAGTTGAAAACCAACTCTTAGGTGGCGTTTCTTTTTCTAAAATTGCAAAAATCAATGAGGGAGATAAGGTTCTCATACAATTTGATGGGCAAACAATTCAAAGAGTTTTTAAAATAGACACCAATTTACAAGGCACAATTGCCTTATGCAGTCATGAGGGAATCAAAGCGTTACCCTACAGTTACAAACAAGTAAAAATTGAAAAGGTTGATGAATAATGAGTGAAATGATTACGTTAACAATTGATGGAAAAACATGTCAAACCCAAGAGGGTGAGTATCTTTTAAATGTTGCACGGGCAAATAATATTTATATTCCAGCCATTTGCTACTTAACACGATGTTCCCCAACCTTAGCATGTCGGTTGTGTTTGGTTGAAGCCGATGGAAAACAAGTGTATGCCTGTAATGCCAAAGCCAAAGAGGGCATGCAAATTCAAACGGTGACAGAAAATATTGCTAAAGAGCGACGAGCCATTATGGAAGTGTATGACGTCAACCATCCTTTACAATGTGGCGTGTGCGATCAAAGTGGTGATTGTGAACTTCAAAACAATACCTTATACATGAAAGTCGATTCACAAAGCTATGCCGTACGAGATACCTATCGACCAACAACGCATTGGGGAGTAATGAATTACGATGCAGGGTTGTGTATTGTGTGTGAAAAGTGTGTGACGGTGTGTAAAGATATGATTGGTTCAAATGCACTAAGTACCGTTAAAAGAGACTCCGATGCTTTGGATAAAACGTTTAAAGAAAATATGCCTAAAGATGCGTACGCTATGTGGAATAAACTCAACAAATCACTCATTGGGTTTGAAGAAGATAAGTGTATTGATTGTGGTGAGTGTATATCGGTTTGTCCGGTAGGAGCATTAGTCAGTCACGATTTTCAGTATAAATCAAATTCATGGGAATTGACAAAAATCCCTGCGAGTAATCCACACTCAAGTGATTGTTCATTGATGTATTATGAAGTCAAACACACGTCAATCGCAGATCAAACGCCAATGATTTATCGAGTCACCAATGAACATCATTATGCCAGTTTAAGTGGAGCGGCACGATTTGGTTACGATTTTGAAAATAAAAATGCCACCAAAAATCCACAAGAGTTTGATGAAGCCATTGAAGCCTTTAAACAAGCCAATACCATTAAATTTAACTCCTATATTACCAATGAAGAAGCGTTCATTTTAGAAAAATTAAGAGAAAAATTGGGTGTGAAGCTTGTCAATGACGATGCCAAACGTTTCCAAAACTTTATGAACCATTTTGCCAGTACGAGTGGAAGTCGTTTTTATAACGCCACACTAAAAGATATCCATAACTCAAACTTCTTAATTTCAGTCGGATCATTTTTAAAATCCGATGCCCCCAGTGTAAAATATGCCTTTAATAATGCCATTACACTCAATAAAGGAGCAGGGTTATATTTTCATCCATTAGGGGATACTCACGTAGAAGGCTTTGGGAAAAAAGGTAAAACCATAGAAACCATAACGTATGCACCGTTAAGAGAAGAAGCAATTTTGTTTTTAATTTTAGAACTTTTTGGAGAAAATTTACCCGAGAATTTACGTACTTATTTAAATACGTTAAAAACGAAAAAAACAAAAAAAGTGGTTGAAGTCGTCAAAGAAACCATTTCTGAAATGGTAAAAGATGAAGAAACAGGGGAAGAAAAAGAAGTTAAAAAAGTGGTTTCAAACAATGTAGAAAAAGAAGTTGAATATGAATCACTTCAACTCTTTGAACTCATAGGATGTGATGAAAGTTTACTTGAAACTATCAATGCCATGTTGGATAAAAAAGATGCGTACACTTTAATTGTAGGAGAAGATTTAATTTACCATCCTCAAAGTGTAAATTTAGCCAAACTGTGTGGACTCATTCAAAAATACACCCCATTTAAAGTGATGATTATTCCAACACAAACCAATACCTTGGGCGTGAGTCTGATTTGTACGTTAGATGAGCAAGAAGAGGGATTTGTGGTGGGATACAATGAAAAAGCCAACTTTGAGTTGAGTGCTTTAGGTGATGGAAATATCAGTATTCCAGCACTAAATCAGCAAGAAGGAACCTTCACCTCTTGTGATAAAAGAGTGGTTCCAACAAACGTGGCATTACCTTATGGCGGATATGTGCTAAATGATTTTGCCAATGTTTTACTCGATGATGAGGTTGAATACACCATTGAATACACTGAACAACTCCCGCAAGAAAAGGGGTTTAAAGCCATTTTATTTGACCAATTGCCCAATGAATTTAAAAATAATCAAGAAGAGAATCGAGGGTATCTTTTAGACAATGCCACCTATGAAAGCATTGAGAGTTTTGAACCCATTGAAAAACTCTATGGCTTTACAGGTACGGTAATTTACAAAGCCAACCCTATTAATCAGTTTAATGAATTTACCTATAAAGCACATCAATTATCAAACGATAAAACGGCATTGTATGTTTCAAGCAGCTTAATGGAGAAATTGGGTCTGAATGAAAATGACAAAGTGGAAGTCAGTACCTCTTCAAGTAAAGAAGAGCTTGAAGTCATTTTAGACAATCACTTAACCAGTGACATTGCCTATGTATCGTATTTTGATAAAACCATCCCAACGAAACAATTGTTCAGCACCAGTCGATACAGCAGTGCAACGATTAAAAAGGTGTAAAAATGGAAACCAGTATTATCATTGAAACTATTGTAAAAGCAGTTGTTGTATTGGCAGTTTTTTCAGCATTAGCAGGATTTACGACCTATATTGAAAGAAAGATATTGGCATTTATGCAACGACGATTGGGACCTATGAACGTAGGACCACAAGGTGTTTTACAGCTTATTGCTGATGGAACAAAGCTTTTTTGTAAAGAGGATTTTGTTCCTGCTAATGCAGTTAAACCCATTTTCAAAATTGCTCCCATAATCACAGCAGCCACAGCATTTATTGCTATGACAGCCGTGCCTTTTTTCCCAGAGTTTGAACTCTTTGGGTACACCGTTCGACCCATTATCGCTGATATTAATGTGGGGTTATTGTTTGTAATGGGTGTGGCAGGTATTGGACTTTATGGACCATTACTTGCAGGTATGAGCAGTGCCAATAAATGGTCTCTTTTAGGAGGGGCACGAACAGCGATACAACTTTTGTCCTATGAAGTGGTTTCAGGACTTGCTATTTTAGCACCTTTAATGTTAGTAGGAAGTTTGTCATTGATTGATATTAACCAATATCAAACAGGCGGAGTTTCTAACTGGTTGGTTTGGACACAGCCGTTGGCATTTATTTTATTTGTTATTGCAGGATTTGCAGAAACCAACCGAACACCCTTTGACTTGCTTGAGCATGAAGCAGAAATTGTAGCAGGATATGCCACAGAGTATTCAGGAATGCGATGGGGGATGTTTTTTATTGGTGAGTATGCCAACCTTTTTACGATTTGTTTCTTAATTTCTTTGATTTTCTTGGGTGGGTTTAATGATTTTTACTTTATACCAGGTGGCTTAGCCATTGTCTTAAAAGTAATGTTTTTGATTTTCTTCTTTTTATGGACAAGAGCTTCTTGGCCTCATATACGACCGGATCAATTGATGTGGTTGTGCTGGAAAATCTTAATGCCATTGGCAGTAATTAATATCTTAATTACTGGCTTTGTAATGATGTTTTAGGAGTAATGATGAATTTAGAAGATTTAAAAAACCGAAACACCGGAACCCAAGAGTATATGCTTGTGCAAGATGATGATTATCCTAAAACAGGGTGGCAAGAGTTTAAACAAATTATGAAACGTTCTGTTAAAACAGAGCTTTTTGGTGGGCTTAAAATCACATTTAAAATGATGAAAGAAGCGTTGTTTAATAACAATATGCACACCGTACAATACCCCGCTGAGAAATTACCAATAAGTCCACGATATCGAGCAGTTCATAAGTTACTCGCACTATTGGAATCGGGTGAAAATCGATGTATTGGATGTGGATTGTGTGAAAAAATTTGTATTGCAAAGTGTATTCGAATGGACACACGAATCGATGAAAATTCACGAAAAGAGGTTTTAGAATACTCCATTAACTTAGGGCGTTGTATTTTTTGTGGGTATTGTGCAGAAGTGTGTCCTGAACTTGCTATTGTTCATGGTGGACGATATGAAAATGCAAGTGAACAACGAGCGCATTTTGGATTAAAAGAAGATTTCTTAACGCCATTGGATCAACTGTCCATGCAAGAAGAATATCCTGGATTTGGTGCCATCTCTCCTAATGCTGATGAGAGATTGAAAAAAACACCACTTGCGTATTAAAGGAGCAATATGTTTGAAATAGTTGCATTTTATCTGTTTGCATTCTTAACCATTGGAATGTTTAGTATAACGGTTATGACCAATAATGCTTTGTATGCGTTAAGCTCATTGGCTGCGGGAATGATTTTTATTTCGGCTTTTTTCTTTTTGCTCAATGCCGACTTTTTAGGAGTGGTTCAAATTGTGGTGTACACAGGTGCTGTTATGGCACTGTATGCGTTTGGGATGATGTTTTTTGATTCCATGGCAGAAGTTGAAGAAAAAATTGCCAATCCACGGTTGAAATTCTTTTTATCAGGAATGATTGCGTTACTGGTAGTAATTATTTTTGCAGCACCCATTATTGGAGAAAATGCTATGCAAGGGTTGTATCCGATACATCCTGAGTATGGCAATGCGCAAGATGTTGGGTTGGTCTTATTTACAAAATATATTGTTCCTTTTGAAGTCGCCGCTGTGATGTTGCTTGTTGCTATGATTGGTGGGATTATCTTAGCAGGGAAAAAGATGGACAACAATGTAACGTTGATGAGTGAAGATGAAATTGATGAACTTGAAAAAGAAGAAGCAACAAAGGAGAAAAAATGACACTGGCGTTAAATGATTATTTGATTCTCTCCACGATTATTTTTATCATAGGTTTAGTGGGAGTCGTTCGAAGAAAGAATTTGTTAATGCTTTTTTTCTCAACAGAAATTATGCTCAATGCGGTCAATATCGGACTGGCTGCTATTTCAAAATTTCACGGGGATTTAACAGGACAAATGTTTGCTTTTTTTATTGTGGCAATTGCAGCAAGTGAAGTGGCCGTTGGTCTTGGTTTACTGATTTTGCTATACAAACGAAAAGGCAGCATTAATCTTGACTCCATAGTAAGTATGAAAGGCTAATGATGGAAAAATATTTATACATAGCACTTTTTGCACCGCTTGTGGGTTCATTGTTTGCAACACTGTTTGCCAATACGCCTAAAAAGTTATTTACAGGAATTTTTACATCCGCACTTTTAGGGGTATCCATGATTGCCTCTTTAAATCTGCTTTTTCATGTTTTTACTTCTCAAGAGGTTATTCATGTAAGAATGCTTGACTGGATTGTTATTGGAAATATTGATATCCCGTTTGGATTTATTGTTGACCCCATTAGTGCTACCATGATGTGTGTTGTTACGATTGTTTCAACCATGGTACATATTCATTCAATTGGCTATATGGACCACGATAAAAGTTTCAACCGATTTTTTGCATGGCTTTCAGCCTTTGTATTTTCAATGATGATTTTAATTATGTCCGATAACTTTGCAGGATTATTTATTGGTTGGGAAGGGGTAGGATTGTGTTCTTGGGGATTGATTGGATTTTGGTATCATAAGGCCGATGTTCAACGAAGTAAAGATATGTATGCTTCGCCTTACTCAACACTTTCTCCTTACTCTTCTGTTTCTCCCGGTTATGCTGCAAATGAAGCGTTTATTATGAACCGTGTAGCTGACCTTGGAATGTTAGTAGGTATTTTCTTTATTTATTGGAACATTGGCTCATTGCAATACGATGTGGTGTTTGCCAATATTGGTGATTTGTCGCATGGGCTTATTGTGGCTATTGCCGCATTTTTATTTATTGGAGCCATGGGAAAATCAGCGCAATTTCCTTTTAATCAATGGTTGGCGAATGCCATGGAAGGTCCTACTCCTGTATCGGCATTGATTCACGCAGCTACCATGGTAACAGCAGGGGTGTATTTGGTTATTCGAGCCAATGAAATTTTTACAGCTGTACCCGAAGTGGGATATGTGATTGCTTCATTGGGAGCATTTGTTGCCATATTTGCAGCTTCTCAAGCTTTAGTTGCAACAAATATTAAAAAAATCATTGCCTTCTCAACTCTGTCTCAATTGGGGTATATGTTTGTTGCCGCTGGTTTGGGTGCATATTGGGTCGCACTGTTTCACCTTGCCACGCATGCATTTTTTAAATCGGTTCTGTTTTTAGGAGCAGGAAATGTGATGCATGCGACAAACAATGAGATTAACATTAAAAATATGGGTGGATTGCATAAGCATATGAAAGCCACTTCAATTATTATGACCATAGCTTCTGTGGCACTTGCTGGAATTTTTCCCTTATCGGGCTTCTTTTCAAAAGATTTGATTTTGGAAGTGGCATTTGGGGCACACGCGTATATTATTTGGGCAGTGCTTTGGGTAACCGCTGGATTGACAGCCTTTTATTCATTCAGACTGATTATGTATGTATTTCATGGAGAAGAAAATTTCAAAAAGTTTGGGTATCATCCTCACGAAACCTATCCATTTGTGATTGCAGCTATGACACCATTGGCTGTGTTAGCCATTATTGCAGGATGGTTTAAAGCCCCTTTTGTTGAGATGATTACAACGGCATTACCTGAACTTGAAATACATGTCAGTACAACAACGCTTTATACCTTAATTGCCATTACAACAGCGATGGCTTTAGGGGGAATTATTTTTGCGGTATTTAAATTTAAAAAAGATGGTACCTATTTTAGTCAAGCGTTGCAACACCGATTTTGTTATAAACTTTTGGCCAATCAATACTACATACCGCACTTTTTAGAAAATGTTATCAACAAACCTTACTTACGTATGAGTCAGTTCTCTTGGAAAGAGATTGATTTAAAAGTGGTTGATGTGATTGTCGATGGCATTGCAAAAATGGTGTACAAAACAGGACAAGAGAGCAGACCAATACAGTCAGGGAACTTATCAAAAGCATTGACCTTAATGGTAATAGGGTTGACGGTTTTATTGGTAGTTGGTATCTTTTTTGGTTTAGCGAAGTAAGGGGAATAAATGGAACACATTTTATCGATTTTAATATTTTTTCCAGCCGTTGCCGCATTGATTGGATTTTTAGTACAAAAAGAGTCTGTTCGAGCGTATGCAATTGCTGTGAGCGCAATTGAATTTCTGTTAAGTATTGGGTTGTGGATTGTCTTTGACAATGACAATGCCGGAATGCAGTTTATGGAGATGTTGCCAATTATTCCTTCATACGGAATTAACTATTTAGTGGCAGTGGATGGCATATCGTTATTTCTAGTTATTTTAACCACCTTTATGACCATGATTTCATTAATTGGATTAACTGAAAAAAGAGATTTAAAAAACTTAGTCATTTCTGTGCTGTTTTTAGAAATGACCATGGTAGCCGTTTTTTTATGTTTGGACGCTATTATTTTTTATCTTTTTTGGGAACTCTCATTGGTACCAATGTTATACATCATTGGTGCATGGGGTGGAAATTTAAGAATTTATGCTTCAATTAAATTTTTCTTGTACACCTTTACAGGCTCGTTGGTCATGTTGGTTGGGATGCTTTTTTTAGGGTACGTTTACTATCAAACCACAGGTAATTGGAGTTTTAGTCTTTTAGATTGGAATATGTTGCTTTTACCTTTTGATATGCAGTTATGGCTTTTTGTGGCATTTTTCTTAGGGTTTGCCATCAAAGTTCCTATGGTTCCGTTTCACACATGGTTGCCTTACGCTCACGGACAAGCTCCTACGATTGGTTCGGTTATTTTAGCTGCTGTATTACTTAAAATGGGTACGTATGGATTCATTCGATTTTCACTTCCCTTATTTCCTGATGCTACGGCATATTTTGTTATCCCTATGGCGATTTTAGCACTGATTGCGATTATTTATACTGCGATGGTAGCGTATGCGCAAGAAGATATGAAACAAGTTATTGCTTACTCTTCGGTTTCACATATGGGGGTGATTATTTTAGGAACATTTGCGTTAAATGTTGAAGGAATTGGGGGGTCAATCTTTTTAATGATTTCTCACGGGATTGTTTCAGGCGCGCTGTTTATGTTAGTGGGAGTCATTTATGACAGACGACACACTAAGCTTATCAGCGAATTTGGAGGCTTGGCTAAAGTGATGCCCAATTACGCCACAATTTTTGCAGTAATGCTTATGGCATCAGTGGGATTGCCTTTAACCATTGGTTTTGTGGGGGAGTTTTTATCGTTATTGGGATTTTTCAAAACATCGCCTGTGTTAACACTTCTTGCAGGTTTGACGATTATTTTAGGAGCGGTTTATATGCTGGTTATGTATAAAAAAGTCTTTTTTGGTCCTTTAAATAATCCCAAAAATGAGAAATTACATGATGCCAAAGGACGTGAACTTGTTGCCTTAATTCCTTTGGTTGCCTTGGTGGTGATTTTAGGGGTTTACCCTAAACCCATTTTAGAACCAGTGAATAAATCAGTTACTGCTTTGGTTGAAATTATGCAATTAAAGGCCGTGAATGAAACGACCAAAGCCAAAATCTTATCGGCTAACAGTATTGGGGAGGTGAAATAATGATACCGCCAATTAACATTGACTTAGAGAGTCTAAATTTTATCACCATCGTTCCAATGCTGATTGCAATTTTTGGAGCATTGACCATTTTATGTATTGATTTATTTGCCAAAAAATTGGATAAGTCGTTGTATATAATGTTAGCCATTTTGTTTTTAGTGGTTGATTTTGGTGTTCTTTACGGATACAGTGGAGCAACTCGAGGATTTTTTGATTTAATGCTTATTGATGGAATCTCTTTATTGGCTCAATTTATTATGATTATTGCCACGATTCTTTTCTTGCTCTTATCGCTTAATAAATTACGATTCCATGATACCGCGTATCCTGAATATTATGCCTTGTATTTATTTATGATTGCTGGGTTTCAATTTATGGTCAGTTCAGATTCGTTGATTTTGATTTTTGTTGGACTTGAAACGGCGTCAATGGCACTGTATGTGATGATTGCTTTACACAATAAAAGCAACTCTCTTGAAGCCGCAATCAAATATTTTACCATGGGTGCTTTAGCCACGGCATTTTTTGCGTTTGGTTCCATGATATTTTATGCACTTTCAGGAAGTGTTGAGTTGGGAGTAATCTCTCAAGTGCTTGTGGAATCAGAGTTTGCTAATTATCCCATTATTTTAGTGGGAGTTGTTTTTATGATGGCGGCTCTTGGATTTAAGATTTCACTTTTTCCATTTCATACTTGGGTAGCTGATGTTTATGAGGGGTCAACCGCATCTTTAGCAGGATTTATGTCTATTGTTCCAAAAATTGCCGCCTTTGTTGTAGCGTTGCGATTCTTTGAAATTTTTATTGCAGCTGAAGATACAGTGGTACAACTTTTGTTGTATGGGGTTGCCGTATTGACCATGACAATTCCTAATTTAATTGCCTTATTACAAACCGATATTAAACGAATGTTGGCATTTTCATCGGTTTCTCATGCAGGCTTTGTTATGGTAGCCATTCTTTTAGGAACCACACAAGCCACAACGGCACTGTTTTTATATTGGATTTTATTTTTAGTTACCAATTTAGGTGGATTTGCAATGTTGTGGATAAATCGAACCAAAGAAAATGGGGCATTTAGTAGTGATCATGCTTTGGAAAAATATTCAGGTTTAATTAAAACTTCACCGATTGCTGCAACCATGATGGGACTGTTTTTGCTCTCACTTGCAGGAGTTCCTCCGTTTGCTCTTTTTTGGGGTAAAATGTACTTAATCAGCAGTGCTGTTAATGCAGATTTTATTGTATTAGCGCTTATTATGGCAATTAATTCAGCCATTGCTGCGTACTACTATTTAAAACCCATTGTATATATGTTCTTAAAAGAGCCCATTGAAAAAAGCAACATTGAGTATTTAAGCAATGCTACGACTCCTCTTAAAGTAGTTATTGGATTTTGTGCGGTTGCAGCAGTGATCTCTATCTTTTTTGTTGAACCTCTGTTGGAAATTATTTCATATTATGTTCAAATTTCAGGCTATTAAAAAACCACTTCTAAAGTGGTTTTTTAACCAGTAATGTCATTTTATTTAAAATATAATATTTTTAGATAAAATTATTTTTATGAAAAATCAAGAAACCCATTCAAAACGCTTCTCCCTCTCTTCTTTTGTGGTAGCTTTCGTCGTATTGTTATTGATATTTTTTGTTACGTCTGAACAGTTTGCTTTAAAAGAAAAATTAGAACGTGAAGCCATTATTAAAGAAGAGGCACTTAAAGAAGAAGCCTATAAAAAAGAGCTGATTGAGAGCATGAGTGTCTCTGAAAAAAAAGCCAACTTTCTTAAGATGATTGTACCTCCTTTAGATGAAGTGTACGAAGAGGAGTTGAACTATTTTAACGACATTAAAGTTTTGGTCAAAGAAAACCCCGATAATGCCATTTTAGAAGGGTTACGTCAGGAGTATAATGCCAAAGATAATTTGGAGTTACTTATGGCATTAAAACCACATCCTAAGTCAATAACCATTGCACAAGCTGCTATGGAGAGTGCTTGGGGAGAATCACGCTTTTTCAAAGAAGCCAATAATCTTTTTGGAGTATGGTCTTACAATAAAAATGAGCCAAGAATTGCCGCTTCTTCATTACGCGGTGAAAAAACCATTTGGCTTAAGAAGTATCCAACCATCAAAGAGGCAATTAAAGATTATTATAAAATGCTTTCAAGAAGTTGGGCGTTTAAAGAGTTTAGAGAACTTAACTTTGAAAAAAAGAACCAAAACCCTTATTTGTTGGTGAAAAAACTTCAGAAATATTCTGAAAAAAGAGAAGTTTATACCAAAGAGCTCTCTTCAATGATTAACTACAATAAGTTTACCAAATTTGATGAAGTTTATTATGAAAGACCCAAACAACAAGAGTCTAAAAAAGAGTTACTTCTTTTAGAAAATGATGCCATGCAAGAAGATGTACCCAAGTTAAAACCAACGGATATGTTGGACATAGAAGAAATTACTAAGAAGGAAAATAATTGAGAACCATACACGTCGCACACTCACCCGATGCAGATGATATTTTTATGTATTACGCCATCAAGTTTGGCTGGGTAAGTCCAAAAGATGCCAAATTTGAAAATATTGCTGCTGATATCGAGACACTTAACCAAGCTACCCTTAAAGGTGAATATGACATATGTGCTATCTCTTTTGCCTTATATCCTTTTGTCAAAGAAGAGTATGCCCTTTTAAGAACAGCGGTGAGTTTTGGAAATGGGTATGGACCAAAACTTATCAAGAAAAAAGGAGCTTTTTTAAAAAAGAATTTCAAAGTAGCTCTTAGTGGTGAGTTTACCACCAATGCCTTACTTTTTAAAATAGCGTATCCTATGGCTCGAATTACGTATATGAACTTTTTAGACATAGAACAAGCTGTATTAAATGGCGATGTGGATGCGGGTGTATTGATTCATGAATCCATTCTGACTTACAATGATGCTTTAGAAGTAGAGCGTGAACTTTGGGATATTTGGCAAGAGTTAGCAGGAAAAGAGTTGCCTTTACCTTTAGGTGGAATGTGTTTACGACGTTCTCTTCCCTTGCATGCTGCCATTGATTATGAGCAAACACTTATCAAAGCCGTACACGTTGCCAATGCCAATAAAAAAGTGCTTTCCAAAATGTTAATTGCACAAGGGCTTATTCGTGTCGATGCACCCACCTTGGATAAATATTTGGATTTGTATGCCAATGACGATTCAATAGAACTCAGTGAGATTCAATATGAAGCGCTTGATACGTTGTATGAGTTAGGATATAAACATGGATTTTATCAAAATTTGATTAAATCACGTGATTTTTTAATCCCCCATGAGTATTTAGAACATCGTTCTAAATAGTAAGAAGTAAGTGGTAAGAAGTGAGTGGTAATTATACAAAACGGGTAGACTTTTCTAAGTATACTTCAATTCATATTGGAGGAGTACATGAGGTTTTAGTCATCAATGAAATTGGGGATTACTCCGATTTTCAAATCATTGGACGTGGCAATAATCTGTTGATTAATCCTCAAACACAAATCAAATTTGCCATTTTAGGTGAAACATTTGATTATATTGAAGAAAAAAATAATAAGCTTTATGTAGGCTGTGCAACAAGCAGTGGCAAATTGCTGACGTATACCAAAAAGCACGACATCGCTCATTTGGAATTCTTAGCAAAATTACCGGGAAATTTGGGTGGTTTGGTTAAGATGAATGCGGGATTAAAGTCATGGGAAATTTTTAATTATATTGATGCTCTAAAAACCAAAAAGGGATATATAAAAAAAGAAGAGATAAGCTACTCTTATCGACATACGCATATTGAAGATATTGTCTATGAAGTGGTTTTTAATATCCAAAAAGGTTTCAGTAAAGAACAACTTAAAATGTTTAATACCATGAGAGAAAATCAACCTCATGTCCCAAGTGCAGGAAGTTGTTTTAAAAATCCAAAAGATGATTTTGCCGGACGACTTATCGAAGCGGTTGGTTTAAAAGGCTACAAAGTAGGAGATATGAGTTTTTCCAATCAACATGCGAATTTTTTAATCAATGAAGGCAAAGGCACGTATGAAGATGCCCTTGGTTTAATAGAGCTCGCCAAACAAAAAGTCAAAGAGCAATTTGGCATTGAATTGGAAGTTGAAATAACCATTTTCCCCTAGAAGTTTACACTTAAGCCAACCGCATAAACCAAAAACTAATCTGTACAATTAAGTCGTTTTAATTAAATTATGATAGAATGCACCTTCAAAAAATTTAGGGGTTAGTATAAGGAACATATAGAGTGAAAAACTTAGTTATCGTAGAGTCACCAGCAAAAGCAAAAACAATATCAAAATTTTTAGGCAAAGAGTATGTGGTCATGGCATCCATGGGACACGTAAGAGATCTTCCTAAATCAAAGTTAGGGTTTGACCCCGCTGATAATTTTAAACCTCAATATTTAATATCTACTGATAAGAAAAAAGTCATAGCCGATTTGAAAAAACATATTACCAAAGATACAACCATCTACTTAGCAGCCGATGAGGACAGAGAGGGAGAAGCCATTGCGTGGCATTTAATTCCTGCATTAAAAATTGAAAAAAACCCTTTAAAACGAATTGTATTTCATGAAATTACTAAAAACGCCATTTTAGAAGCCTTAGAACATCCCAGAGAAGTGAACCAACATTTAGTCGATGCACAACAAGCCCGACGTATTTTAGACAGAGCCGTAGGATATGAGCTTTCACCACTACTTTGGAAAAAAGTGCGATATGGTTTAAGTGCGGGACGAGTTCAAAGTGTGGCCGTTAAAATTATTGTGGACAGAGAGAATGAAATCCGAGCCTTTGTTCCTGAAGAGTTTTGGAAAGTCAAGGCGGACTTTATCAACCCTGAGTTTAAAGCAGAGTTGGCAAAAATTGATGGAAAAATCAAAAAAATCGCCAATGAAACCCAAGCTAAAGCCATTGAAGATTCAATTAATCAAGGCAATTTTATCTTAAATGAAATCGAAGAAAAAGAGAGTGCCAGAACGCCAGCGGCTCCTTTTACGACTTCAACCTTACAACAAGAAGCCAGTCGAAAATTGGGATATTCTGTTAAACAAACAATGATTATTGCCCAGCAATTGTACGAAGGAAATGTGGGAAATATCCCCAATCATACGGGTGGTTTGATTACCTATATGAGAACCGATTCTTTAAATCTTTCAAATGTGGCAACAAGTGCGGCTAAAGAGGTGATTGAAGAAGAGTATGGCAAAGAGTATGCTTTGAGTAAACCCAGAGTGTATAAAAGCAAAGCCAAAGGGGCACAAGAAGCGCACGAAGCCATACGTCCTGTAGATATGTCGCTTAAACCTTCACAAATTAAAGCGTATGTGGACAATGCTCAATACCGATTGTATTCACTCATTTGGAAACGAACCATTGCCACGCAAATGGCAACGGCTAAAATAGCCAATACCACGTATAAAATTCTTGCAGGAAAAGAAAAAGAGTTTGAGTTTCAAGCTAAGGGTCAAAGAATTATCTTTGCAGGATTTATGAAAGCCTATACCGAAGGAAGCGACAATCCAGAAAGTGCGCTTGACAGCAGTGAAAAGATTTTACCTACCATTAAAGAAGGTACAGTTTTAGAGCTTGAACATTTAGAGTGTGAACAAAATTTTACCAAACCACCTGCAAGATACACGGAAGCTTCTTTGGTTAAAAAGTTAGAGAGTGAAGGCATTGGAAGACCATCAACGTATGCACCAACGATTTCAACGATTCAAGCACGAGAATATGTCGTGGTCACTGAAGATAAGAAATTAGCGCCAACACCAACAGGTGAAATTGTGAACAGCTTTTTAAATGACCATTTCCCCGATATTGTTGATTTAGGGTTTACTGCACGCGTCGAAGAAGAGTTTGATGAAATTGCTGAGGGAAAAATTGCTTGGGAAGAGGTATTAAAACAGTTTTACAGTGGCTTTAAAAAAAGTATTGATGAAAAAGAAGAGAGCATTGAAAGAAGTGATTATGCACAAATTCGAGAAATTGGAATTGACCCCAAATCGGGAAAACCTGTTAGTGCCAGAGTAGGAAGATTTGGTCCTTATGTTCAAATTGGAACAAAAGAGGATGAAGAAAAACCAAAATTTGTTGCCATTCCAGATCATTTAAATATGGACACAATAACGCTTGAACAAGCACTGTTTTTATTTACACTTCCACGCGTTGTAGGTACGACACAAGAAGGTGAAGAGATAAAAGCCAATATTGGTCGATTTGGACCTTATTTGCAAGTTAAAACCAAGTTTTACTCTTTAAAAACCGATGACCCTTATACCATTGAATTGCCAAGAGCATTGGAATT
The DNA here is from genome assembly GCA_002382325.1 of Epsilonproteobacteria bacterium UBA4036. Classification (GTDB taxonomy): domain Bacteria; phylum Campylobacterota; class Campylobacteria; order Campylobacterales; family Arcobacteraceae; genus Marinarcus. The sequence continues at coordinate 4,350 of DGAG01000018.1, read as the reverse complement.
AATTCAAGAAATGGATGAAGCCAAAGCCAAAGCAACTATTAAAGTGTTTGAAAAAGAGAAAATACAAGTTCTTATAGGACAATATGGACCTTATATTAAACAAGGTCGAAAAAATTTCAAACTTCCAAAAGGGGTTGAAGCAGAAAATCTTACACTCGAACAGTGTTTGGAAATCATTGAAAATGATGCTAAAAATGGCAAAAAAACGGGTGCAAAAAAAGCAACAAAAAAGACAACAAGCACCAAAAAAACTACAAAAAAGAGTACGGCAAGTAAGAGATAGATGAAAATTGGTGTTCTTTCAGACAGTCATTTAAAAGTTCAATACACACAAGAGTGTGTGGATTTTTTAAAATCCCTTGAAGCCCGATATATAATTCATGCAGGGGATATTTGTCTTAAAGAGAATTTGGATATTCTTAAAAATTCATCTTTACCTTATGTGGCAGTATTTGGAAACAATGACAACGCCTTATTGCCATACAAAGGTGAATATAATATTCATAAAGAACCCTACTATTTTAAAATTAAAGAGGTACGGTTTAAACTTATGCATTTGCCCATGTATTTAAATGGTGATACAGATGTGGTTATTTTTGGGCACAGTCATATTTTTGAAACCGAATATAAAAATAAAACCTTATTTCTAAATCCGGGTGAAGTGTGTGCAAGAGAAAAGCCAAAGGTTGAGTGTGTATTGCTTGAAATAACGCAAGATGAATACAAAATAGATTACTATTTTAAATCAATAAACACAAACAGTTTTACAAAAGAAGAGATACGATATGAAAGAGAATAAGAAAATATATTTTTGTGCCATTTGCAATATAGAAAGTGGTACATGCAATGAGGATTGTAAATTTTGCACACAAAGTGTACGATATAAAGCAGACATACAACGTTTTAAACGAAAAGAGATTGAACAAATCGTAAAAGAAGCCAAACAAGCCAAAGAAAATCAAGCGGTGGGGTTTTGTTTGGTAACAGCAGGCAAAGGTTTGGATGAGAAACGTTTAGAGTTTGTATGTGAAGCAGCACGGGCGGTTAAAAAAGAGAATTTAGGTTTAAAGCTTATTGCCTGTAATGGAACAGCAACACTGGAACAACTCAAAGCATTAAAAGCTGCTGGTGTAGATAATTACAATCATAACTTGGAGACTTCGCGTGATTTTTACAGTCAAATTTGTACCACACATGAATGGGACGAACGATACCAAACGTTACTTAATGCCAAAGAAGCAGGACTCAAATTGGTGTGTGGAGGAATTTTTGGTTTAGGCGAAACACAAGAAGACAGAATCTCGATGCTTGAAGCCATTGCTTCACTTGATCCTATGACCGTACCCATTAACTTTTTTCATCCCAATGAAGCTTTGCCAATTGTGAAAAATTCTATCGGTAAAGAAGAAGCTTTTAAACTGATAGAACTTGCCAAACAAATGCTTCCTAATGCACATAAAATTATGATAGCAGGGGGAAGAGAAGTGATGTTTGGTCAACAGCAATACGATGTATTTAAATATGGAGCAAACTCAATTGTGATTGGTGATTATTTGACAACAGTGGGGAAAACACCTAAAGAAGAGATAGAAGCGGTATTAAATGCAGGATATGAAATCGCACAGGAGTGTGATAAGAAATAGTGAAAGGTGAGTGGTAAGTAGTGAGAGGTGAGTCAAATGCTTGAACCATTCACTTCTTACTATTTACTACTCACTAAAATGGCACAGCCATTTTACTTAAGTCCTGATTCCTCAAAAACAATCGTAACCACATCTTCGTTATAGGTCACTTTATAATCTTTTGGACTTGCTGGCAGTTGTAAGGCAACTCTGAAGAATTTATCTTCTTTGTGATTTCCGACAACCAATTTGGTAAAGTATTGAGAGTTTAAATCTTTTCTAATGGTATAAAATGAAGTGGTGGCTCTGAAATCTAGGATAATTTTATTTTCATCATTTAAATCAAACTTTTGAAAAACTTCATATTTTGACTTGATTTCAAGTTTTTTGCCTTCAAAACTGACTTCGACTCCAGGAAGAACAGAAATAACGGCTTGTTTGGTAAACATCTGCTCTCTTAAAGGAACATACACCAAGTTTTCGTCGGGTACTTTGGGTTTAGCAACCACTTTTGGGGCAGGAGCAATTTCTTTTTTGGGTTCTACTTTTGGGATGACTTCTTCTACGACAGGACTCATTTGTTCATATTGCGAGGGATCTTTTTCTTGAAACTCAGCCGGATAATCTTCTTCTATTTCCATCATACGGGCAAGTTCTTCTTCGTATGTTTTAGTGGGTTCAAAAGGATTTTCTCTGGCACTTAAATAAGGGGTTCCAATAACCAATAGGGTTAATATAAAATAAAAAAGTTTCATTCTTCAGGCTCCAAGTTTTTTAATTCAAAATACTCTTTTTGCAGTCGAGCATTGTCAAGTTGCAATCGCGTTATCTCATTGTTCAAGTAGGTCTGTTTACTTTTTAAAGCCGAGTAAACTTCGTACGAGTTTGTCCCAAAAAGTAAGTTTGCCACATGCAAACTTAAGAATATAGTAATGACAACACAAACGGTTGAAATTACTATAAATTTTTTTTTATTCATTATTTAGAAAAAGGTTGTTTCCCTAAATATTCTGCATAGGCAACTTCTGCACCAATTTCAAGCAATCGATTGTATTTTGCAATTCTATCACTTCGTGCAGTACTTCCTGTTTTAATTTGTCCGCAGTTTAGTGCCACCGCAAAATCAGCAATAAAGGCATCTTCACTCTCACCACTTCGGTGACTCATTACGCAGTTGTAGTTGTTTCGTTGTGCCAAACGAATGGTTTGCATGGTTTCACTCACACTTCCAATTTGATTGGGTTTAATTAAAATTGCATTTCCAATTTTTTTAGCAATACCTTGCGCTAAAATAGAAGCATTGGTAACAAATAAATCATCTCCAACAAGTTGAACTTTAGAACCTAACGTATCGGTTAAAATTTTCCATCCATCCCAATCGTCTTCACTCAACCCATCTTCAATTGAAACGATTGGGTATTTAGAACATAAATTTGCATAGTAAGCAACCAACTCTTGTGAAGTTAATTCTTTGTTTTCAGATTTTAAGACGTATAAGCCTTTGTCATTGATAAGTTCACTTGCTGCAACGTCTAAAGCGATGGCAATTTGCTCACCTGCTTTATAACCTGCTTTTTCAATGGCTTGCATAATAACCACAATAGGCTCTTCATTGGATTTTAAATTGGGTGCAAATCCACCTTCGTCACCTACTGCTGTGCTTTCACCCATGGCATCAATAACTTTTTTAAGGTGTTGATAAATCTCTGCAACGGCTCTTAAACCTTCGTTGAAATCTTCAAAACCTACGGGCATAATCATATATTCTTGAAAATCAACAGAATTGTTTGCATGTTCACCACCATTAATAATATTGAACATAGGAACAGGCATAGTCATGGCATTTGCCCCACCTAAATATCGGTATAATGGAATATTTAAAGATGCTGCTGCAGCTCGTGCTACGGCCATAGAAACACCTAATACGGCATTTGCACCTAAATTTGAGTAATTAGAAGTTCCATCTAAGCCTTTCATAACGGCATCAATTTCAGCTTGATTGTATGGGCTTAATCCCAAGAGTTCATCGGCAATTGTTGTATTAACATTTTCAACGGCTTTTAAAACGCCTTTACCCATATATCGGTTATCGGCATCTCTTAACTCTAAAGCTTCTCTTTTCCCTGTACTTGCACCACTTGGCACGATAGCACTTTGTTTTGTCCCATCACTTAATATAACAGTTGCTCTAACAGTTGGGTTTCCTCTTGAGTCTAAAACTTCATCTGCATATATATTATCAATAAATACCACCAGTATTCTCCTACACAATTATATAAATTTTGAGATATTATACATAATTTTTAATTGGTAATTGCTTTTATGTGTAAAAAATTGAAAATTTTAAAAAGGAAAAAGCGCATTTTATGGGATAGGAATATAAAAAAACAAAATTTAACAAACTTTTCTTGAAATTAGCTTATAATTAAGCTAACATTAAGAAATGGTATGTCATACTTCTCGTATCAATATAGGGATTGATGAATTCCGAAGAGTTTTGACTCTATGCTTACTTCGGTAAGAAGGTTTTAAGGTGCAATTATACAATTGCAATGTGTCATAAATAAAAAGGATTTATTATGAGAATCAATACAAACGTATCTTCGCTTAATGCGCAAGAAGCTGCCCAAAATACCAACAGATTAATGCAAAATTCGTTGGAGAAATTAAGTACAGGTTATAGAATCAACAAAGCTGCTGACGATGCTTCAGGTTTGGCAATTGCGGA
>DGAG01000004.1 GCA_002382325.1 Epsilonproteobacteria bacterium UBA4036 | reverse complement strand
ATAACCTAAGCCTATTATACATATTTTATCTTTAATCATTTATTTCCCTTATAATCTACGTACCATTTATACATACTTTCAATCCCTTTGTTAAGCTCAACCTTATGTTTCCAACCAAGAGAGTGAAGTTTATTTGAGTCTGTTAGCTTTACCATTGTTCCATCTGGTTTATCTGCATTGAAGTTAAGTTTACCTTTAAAATCTACGATTGTTTGAATAAGTTCAGCAAGCTCTTTAATCGAAATATCTATTCCTGTTCCTATATTAATATGGGTGTTTCTTATCTCTTTATTTTTTTCAGTATAAGTATCTTGAAAATCTCTATTTTCTAGTAAAAAAACACAAGCATCTGCCATATCTTCAGAGTAAAGAAATTCACGTCTTGGTTTTCCACTTCCCCAAATTTCCACTTCTACAGAAGTTTCTTTTTTATTTATTCCATATTTTGATAAAATAATTTTTATTTGCTCAACGGGGGAAAGTCCATTGACATTTTCTATAGGAAGTCTATCAAGATCATTACAAATTGTTTCCCAGTCATCATTTTCTAATGCCTTACCTAAATATATCTTACGAATCAGTGCAGGTAGTACATGTGATTTTTCAAGATCAAAGTTATCATTTGGTCCATAAAGATTTGTAGGCATTACAGATATAAAGTTAGTTCCATATTGGATATTATAACTCTCACACATTTTAATACCTGCTATCTTTGCTATTGCATATGATTCGTTTGTATATTCAAGTGGACTTGTGAGTAAACAATCTTCTGGCATAGGTTGTGGTGCATTTTTGGGGTAAATACAAGTACTTCCTAAAAACAGAAGTTTTTTCACACCATGAACATAACTTTGGTGAATTACATTATTTTGAATGGCTAAGTTTTCATAGATAAAATCTGCTCTATAGGTATTGTTTGCTACTATGCCACCTACTTTTGCAGCAGCCAGTATCACATACTCGGGGTTTTCGAACTCAAAGAACTCTGAGACTTTTTGTTGATTAGATAGATCTAGCTCTTTGTGCATTCTGTATACTAAGTTTGTATAACCTTTTGATTCAAGGTTTTGTACTATTGCTGAACCAACCAATCCTCTATGACCCGCTATGTAAATTTTACTATTTTTATTTATTGACATTTTTATCAAATCCCATTATTCGAAATAACTCATAATCTTATATCCACCATTTTTAAGATATGTATCTTTGGTCATAAGTTTAAGGTCTGATTCCATCATATCATTTACTAAGTCTTGAAGTTTATACTCTCTGTTCCATCCTAATTTTTGTTCTGCTTTTGTAGGATCTCCTAAAAGAAGATCAACTTCTGTTGGTCGAAAATATCTTGGATCTACTGCCACTACTTCAGTTCCTATTTCAATTTGATATTCTGGATTCAAGCAAGAACTAACATACCCTTTTTCATCTACTCCCTCACCTTTGAACTCTAGTACAATCCCTGCATAGGCAAAGCTCATCTTTACAAAGTCTCTAACAGTAGTAGTTTGTCCTGTTGCTATTACCCAGTCTTCTGGCTCATCAGCTTGAAGTATCATCCACATCATTCTTACATAATCTTTTGCATGACCCCAATCTCTTTTTGCATCAAGGTTTCCAAGATAAAGTTTATCTTGAAGACCTAAAGCTATTTTAGAAGCTGCTCTTGTGATTTTTCTGGTTACAAAGGTTTCTCCTCTAACTGGAGATTCGTGGTTAAATAGTATTCCATTACAAGCAAACATACTATAAGCTTCTCTATAGTTTACTGTTATCCAGTATGCATACATCTTCGCCACTGCATAAGGAGATCTTGGATAAAAAGGTGTAGTTTCACTTTGTGGAGTCTCTTGGACTTTTCCGTAGAGTTCACTGGTTGAGGCTTGATAGATTTTTGTTTTTTTAGTTAGTCCTAGAAGTTTTACAGATTCAAGGATTCTAAGTGTTCCAGTTCCATCTGCATTTGCTACATATTCAGGAGTTTCAAATGATACATGTACATGAGACATAGCTGCAAGGTTATAGATCTCATCAGGTTGTGTCTCTTGAATGATTCTTGTTAAATTCATGCTATCTGTCATATCTCCATAATGCAAAAATAAATTTTGATTTTCAACATGAGGATCTTGGTATAAGTGATCTATTCTATCTGTATTAAATAAAGAACTTCTTCGTTTAATTCCATGAACAATATAGCCCTTTTTTAATAAAAACTCTGCTAAATATGAACCATCTTGTCCCGTAATTCCTGTAATTAATGCTACTTTTTTATTTTCTATCATATTCTTTTAATTCTCCATAAGTTCTAATAATTTTTTTGATAATACAATGTGTTTTTTATCAGTTGCTTCAAATTTAGTAAAAAGTTTTGCTGTATTGCTAGCTCTTATAAGACCTAAACCATTCTCAAAGACTACCCTCTCTCCCCTTACTACAATGATATCTTTAATACAAGGAAAGTTATCAAGTAGATTAGTTAACTTTTCTTTGAGTTCATCTATGATTTCAAGCTTTCTTACTTCAGTTGACTGCATTTCACTTCACCTATTCTGTTGGTTTTTTATAAATTTTGAGAAAAAAAGAGCTAAAGCATCTCCTTTGAGACTATATTTTGGAGATAAAACAGCTATATTGTCAGCATCTCCATCATAGGTAAAGCCTAAATTATATTTTTCCTTTGAAAGCTCATATTTTATATCTTCTAAAGTTTCCATTTCATTAAAATCTGGATAATCATATGGGAATGTTCTATCTGTCTCGTCATATAAGTTCTTAGAATTTATATTGAGGTTTTCTACTATATTCCAAAGAACTGTTTTTGCTACTCCATTACCACAATCAAATGCAAAAAAGTGTTTTGATAGTTTTAGATTTCTAAACTCGTTTAGAAGATAATCTATATATTTTTCTTTTGCATCTATATCTGTAGTAGTGTTCTCTGGTATAGACATATCACTTGAAAGAACAGTATTACCTAAAAAATAAATATTTTTTCTGAAGAATGGTTGCTTATCAATTGTTGTCTTAAAATCATTATATTCTAGTAAGTTATGACTTTCAGTAATCATAATAAAGACCTATGAAACTTTATTATCAAAATTAATGAACTTTGAAAAATAATTTACAGGCTTTGTTACCAATCCAATAGTTAACACCTCTAGCCCAGTATGATTTATACTAAATATTAGCCTCTGCTTAAATTTTAGTAAGTGTATTTTTGCATCATATCCTACAGCAATATATTTGGCATTAGCTACTTTTTGCTTTACATCTCTGGCAAAGTAGTATCCCTTTTTTTTTACATTTGTCTCATTGAGTTCTTTTTCAAAGATAGCACGGATATCATATTCTCTAAATATGATCTTAGCCATTTGTATCCCTTTTAAAATCATCATCAAATCTAGTAATGTCATCTTCACCTGTATATTCGCCCACTTGAGCTTCAATAATGACAAGCAGTTTATTTGTTTCATTTGCAAGTCTATGTTTGTGCCCAGCTTTGATATATGTTGATTCATTTTCTTTGAGATTGAACACTGCTTCCTCTAAGGTTATAGTGGCTATTCCAGATACAACAATCCAATGCTCATTTCTATGTTTATGTGATTGTAAGCTTAATCTACAATTTGGCTTTACTTCAATTCTCTTTATCTTGTAGCCTTGTGAATCTTCTAAAACCGTATAAGTTCCCCATGGTCTATACCCCGTTAAATGAATATTATGAAGTTCATTGCCTAGCTCTTTTATTTTTTCTACAACTTTTTTAACTTTTTGAGAACTTCCTTTTTTAGATACAAGTAACGCATCCCCTGTATCTATAATTATTGTGTCTTCTATATCAACAGTTGCTATTTTTCGCTCATTTCCATAAATCAAATTGTTTTTACTATTAATTGAAATATGATTGGAATTTAAAGTGTTGTTATTTTCATCTTTTGGAAGCTCGTCATAAAGAGAGTCAAAACTTCCCACATCTGACCAAGCTATATCAGATGGAACTACTTTGACTTTATTTGATTTTTCCATAACAGCATAATCAATACTATCTTCAGGAATATTGATCATATCATTATATTTTATTCTTATTAATCCATCTTTATTGGCATTATTAAATGCAAGTAATGAAGCTTCATAAATTTTAGGTGAATACTTTTGAAGTTCTTCTAAGAAAATACCTGCTTTAAACATAAACATTCCAGAATTCCAGTGATACTTATTAGTCAGATTATTTTTATGTAAAAAACTATTTTCATTGATATATTCAATAGCAGTTTGTAAATTAGGCTTTTCTTTAAAACTCAAAACATCTAAACCATCATCAACATCAAAGCCTTTGGCAATAGTATCACTTTCAATATAACCAAAACCTGTTTCAGGAAATTTAGGTGTAATTCCAAATGTCACTAGGTTTTTTTCATTAGCTAATTTTTTTGCTTTTTGGATTATTTTTTGATATTCATTTTCATTTTTGACTAAGTGATCTGAGGGTGTAACTAAAACTATTTCCTGCGGGTCTAATGCAAGACATGCCAAAGCAATAGCTGGTGCTGTATTTCTTCCTATAGGTTCTAAAAGGTATTGACTATTAAGCTTATTTAATTCATCAAGTTGATCCATAGCCAGAAAATATTGCTCTGTATTTGAAACAACTAGTTGAAAGTCACAAAGTTTTGAATTTCTCTCAACCGTAAGCTGAAAAAGAGATTTATCATCAAAAAGCTTTACAAACTGCTTTGGGAGAAGTGTTCTGCTTATTGGCCATAGTCTTGTTCCAGAGCCTCCACATAGTATAATATTTATCAATTTACTTTATTCCCTTTGTATCACAATAAAATTTAATCAAAGTTTTACATAATTTATTAATGTATTATAGCAAAAAAACATTATAGTTCCATAATTATAAAGGAGGGGAATTATAAATTTATATAAAGATACTCTTTTTATATAAAATAATTATCCATAAAAGTTTGTGTTTCTACTTTTTCTCAAAACAATATTTCACTAATTGTTTTAAATAAAAATAGATTAAAATGGCACAAAATAATCTAATAATACCCCCGTTAAAAATTTTCTTAGAAGTTAGTATATTAATGAATATTTCCGACTAAACTTACTTAAATTTGTAGTTTTTTAAGACACAAGAAAATAATTATTTACTTGACTCTCAAAAAGTAGGATTTATTTAATAAATGAACAACAATAATCCACTAAAGAGATAATTTTAATTTCAAATTTAGAATTGGCAGGCACTTCAAATACACCTGGAGCAACTATCTTTTTCCACTCTTCTGCAGGTAATTTGTACTCTAATTCACCTGAATTAATCTCCATAATTTCAGCATGTACAGTATTAAACTGATACTCACCAGGCAACATAATTCCCAATGTTTTTCGTGAGCCATCTTCAAACTCTATGCTTCTACTCGTTACTTTACCATCAAAAAAGATATTTGCACTTTTGTTGATAGAAACATTTTTAAAATCTGGCATAAAAACCCCTTGTATATTTTAATTTTCGTGATAATATCATAAGAAATATTATTTGCAATTTAATCATATCTTATTTTTTATCAATTGGCAAAGTCAAGGTAAATTTTGCTCCCGTTAATGTTTTATTTTCAAAAACATACGTTTCATTTTGAAACTCTATATTGCCTAAAAGCTTTTTTTCAACCACTTCTTTGGTCATAAACAATCCAAGACCACTGCCTTCATACAATTTCTTGGTACTAAAATATTGTTCAAAGATATGCTCTTTTATCTCATCATCAATGCCATTAGCACTGTCTTTAATAGTAATATTGACCTTATTATTTTCAAGGTGCAAATCAATAAAAAGATAACGATTTGAGGGATTAACTTTGATTAATGCACTTAACGCATTGCTTAGAAGATTAATCATGGTATACATAACGGCACACTTATATCCGTGCATATTAATCTTTTTTGCTTCAAAAATGACCCTTATATCATTAAATTTAAACGTTCCTGATAACATATTAAGTGTTCTTTCAATGGTATTGCCTAAATCAAAAAATTGTCTACTCGTATCGGGTTTAAAAAACTCTTTAAAATCATCTATGACACTGGAGAGACGATTGGTTCTTTGTATGATTTCATTGGAGTAGTTCAAAATGGCCTCATTGGTCAAATTATCCAATTGCATTTGAATTTGTATGGCACTGGCATTGGCTGAAACAATGGACAAAGGCTGTCGCCATTGATCGGCTAAATAATCAATCATTTCACCAATGGCATTCATTTTGGATTGTTGCAATAAAATCTTATCTTTTTTTTCATTCTCTTCTTGTAAATTATCTTGTAAGGCTTTAAGTTGAATATGTGTATTCACACGAGCTTCCAGCTCTTTTTCGTTAAAGGGTTTGGTAATATAATCCACACCACCGAGTTTAAACGCTTTTAAAATGCTCTCTTCATCGGTTTTGGCTGTTAAGAAAATAATGGGAATATCTTGAGTATTGGGATTGGCTTTTAGTTGCTTACACACTTCAAATCCATCGAGTGGTTGCATAATAATATCCAACAATATTAAATCAAACTCATAGTCCAAAACGCGCTGAAAGGTTTCTGCTGCATTGGTGGCGAAAATTAAATTATACGCACTGTTTTTCTTTAAAATATTTATTCCCAATTGGATATTTTTAATTTCATCATCAACAACTAAAATATTGAATTTTTTACACATTGTCCAACTCCTTACGCAATTGCTTTGCAATATTTTCAAAATCATTTAACATCGTTTTAACCGCAGATATTTCAAAACTCTCTGTGTTTTGAAGTAAAATCTTACAGTAATTTTCCAACTCTTTTTGTTCATACGTGTGTGCAAAGGCTTTTATTTTTAAAGCAAATGCTTCTATCAAAGAAAAATCGCCTTTATCTTTAATACTTTTACACTCATCAACAAATTCACTGATTTGCTTTAAAACATTCTGTTTATTTTTTTGCATTAATGCCGATACGCTTAATGTCATTTCTTTTTTTTCATTGGTATGGGCAATACTATGATGGGGTAAAAATCTTGCCATTTCAGCAAAAAGATCCGTTTGACTCACGGGTTTTCGTAAATAGCCATCAAATTTGTATTGAGCAATTTTATAACTGTCTTCTCCCATTACTGAAGCGGTTAAAGCAACAATAGGCATGGTGTAGCCGTACTCATTTTTGATTTTATCAATGGTATCATACCCATCCAAAATGGGCATTTTGATATCCAATAAAACCAAATCAACACTATTTTTCTCTAAAAATTCCAGTGCTTCAACACCATTAGATGCTTCAAAGGTTTCAATCTGTGTTGAGGCAAAAAAGAGTGATATAAGCTTTCGATTGTCTGCAATATCATCGACTATAAGCACTTTGGCTTTTTCAAACGCATACGCATGGGTACTGATATGTTCGTGTTGTTGCATCTCTTTGGCTGAACTGACATGGATATTATACAACTCAATTAAAAATTCTGATCCTTTTTCAATTTCGCTTTTGACACTGATTTTTCCATTGAGCAAATTCACAATTTTTGTACAAATTGCCAAGCCCAAACCACTGCCTTTGGAGTTTTCAAGATGTTGTTCGTTATTGATTTGTTCAAAATAATCAAAGATTTTTTCCAAATCAGCTGAGGCAATCCCTATGCCTGTATCTATGACTTTGAGTTTTAAATCAAAACTTGAACACGTGGCTTCTGTAAAAGTTACTTCTGTTTTAATCGTAATGGTTCCATGAGGAGTAAATTTAATGGCATTGGAAATTAAGTTGAGTAAAATTTGTCGAAATCGCAACTCATCCATCAAAACATAATCGGGCATCTTTTCATCCAACTCAAACAACAAACTCAAGTTTTTTTCTTTGAGTTTGTCTTTAAATATGACTTCCATCTCTTTGATGATATGGTTAATGTTAATTGCGGTATAAGAGAGTTTGAGTTTTCCTGCTTCAATTTTTGATAAATCTAAAATGTCATTAATAATTCCCAACAATGTTTTACTCGCCGTTTTAATGGAGTTTAAATAGTCTTTATGTACATTGTTACTAATTTCATGACTTAAAATCTCAGTAAACCCTAAAATAGAGTTCATGGGTGTTCGAATCTCATGACTCATATTCGAAAGAAAATCACTTTTGGCTTTGGTTGCATCTTGAGCTTTTTGCAAGGCTTTTTCTAATTCGCTTTGCAGTTTTTCAAGCTCTTTTTGGTACTGTTCTTTTTGTTCAATAATCTTTTTTTGGCGTTTTATCCACAAAAGAGTTAATACAATTAATACCATAAAACCCAATGAGATTTTCCACACCAAATCATAATCAATCAACGGTTTATCAAATTTGACCCATTTAGAATAAATCGCCTCTTTTTGCTCTTTACTCATTGTGTGCAATGTTTTTTGCACAATATTTCTAAAAATTTCCCAATCATTTCGTACAGCAATAGAGAGTTTGTGATGATAACTTTGAAGTTCCGATACCACCTTTAAATTGCTTAACATATTTTTCTCAATAAAATACGTTGCGGTGGCAATATTACCAATATGAGCATCCGCTTGTCCTAAAGCGACGGCTTTGAGTGCTTCTTCATTGGTGTTGGTTAAAACCAATTGAATATTAGGATAATGGCTTTCCAGTAAATCTTGAACAAAATTTCCTTTAGCTACAGCGACTTTTTTACCCATTAAATTTTGAATATTAAAAATATTATTGCTCGATGTTTGTGTGATAATCACCGTTTTAATATTCAAATAATCTTGTGTAAAAAGCAAAAATTCTCGTCGTTTAGGTGTGTTAGCAATACAAGCTAAGATATCAACTTCTCTGTTTTTTGCTTTGTTCAAAACCTCATCCCAAACTCCGGAAACGATTTCAACTTTGATTCCAAGCTTTTTTTCAAGATATTTGATGTATTCAGAAGCAATACCCAAATGCTCATTTTTGTCATTGACATAATCAAAAGGTTGCCAAGAAGCATCCACGCCAACTTTGATCAAAGGGTGTTGTGCCAACCACTCTTTTTCTTTGCTTGTTAATACCAATTCATCTCGTCTTAACTGCTTGTTAAATCGGTCAAACCAAGAGGTTTTGATGGCGTCTATCTCTTCTTGAGTAATTTGTTCCAAGCCTTTATTAACAATCTCAAGCAAGGCTTCATTGCCAATTTTAAGCGCACCAAAATACTCTTTGACATACAACGGTCGATTGACATCATAATAGGCATTATTTTCAAGATCATAATAGCTTAAAAAATATTTTAAATTTTCAGCAGGAGAAACAAAAACTTTGAGATAACCGTTGATAAAATCAGCATAAACATCAGGAAAATTTTTATACTCTTTAACAAAAACATTGGGAAAATTCTCTTGAACAAATGTCGTAGTAAATCCTTTGGGTGTTCCTATGACATAACTTCCTAACTCTTGGGTATTAAACGTAGGTTGAATACTTTTGTCAAAAAAATAGTAGTATTTTAATGGCATTAATGGCTTAGAAAACAAAAACTCTTCTTGGCGTTTTGCTGTGTGAAATAACCCAGCATGAATGTCCGCATTGCCATTTTGAATATAGCGTAATGAATCTTCAAACGCTGCAGGAAAAAACTTCACTTTTATGCCTGTTTTTTGACTCCATAATTTCCAAATATCAATAAGTATTCCATCAGGTTCATTGTTTTCATTGACAAATTTAAAGGGGGGATTATTGGTATTATGCGTAATAATAACTTCTTGAGGCAATGAGAATAAAAGTTGAATAAAAGCCCAAAGCAGTATTATGATTCGCATACACATCCTTTGTAAGAAAAAGGTGATTTATTGTACTATAATTTTGATAAATTTCACTCAAAGCAAATCAGTAGAGTAAATTGGATACAATCTCAAAAAAATGAAGGACCTTTATGACTCTACAAGAAAAACTTTTAAATCTAATCCATAATGAGGTTATGCCTGATCTTGAAGATTATTTGGATGAACTGTTTGAACATGTTGCTGCTAAAAAAGAGGACAAAGCAATCAAAGAAGAGATTTTGTACATGCAAGAGATGCAACAAGAGTTTCACGAACTTATCGATGACATTCATAATGGTAACATTGATGATGAAGAAGCGCAAGAGATTATTGATGAAATTATCGAAATGAAGAGTCTACAAGAGTAAATGCAAGGCTATATCATTGACATTAAACATGTTAAAGACGATGATTTAATTGTAACCGTTCTTGCCCAAGAAGCTATTTATACAAGCTATCGGTTTTATGGGGCAAGACACTCTACGATTAATATTGGCTACAAAATTGATTTTGAGTTAGAGTCCAATTTAAAAAGTTCTATGCCACGACTTAAAGAGGTCATACAATTGGGATTTAATTGGATTTTAGACCGAGAAAAACTCTATTGCTGGCAACGATTTATCAAACTTTTTTATCCGCATCTAAAAGAGGTCGATGAGATTGAATCATTTTATTTTGATCTCTTAAATGAAACCGTGCATAAAATGATTAAACAAAACCCCAAACGAGCCATAATTGAAAGCTACATTAAACTTTTGGAGCATGAAGGGCGATTGCATACTCAATTTGAGTGTTTATTGTGTGAACAAAAAATCGAACACACCATCAGTTTAGTGAGAAGTTTTCTTCCTACTCATGCGTCATGTTCTTACAGCAAAAAGTTTGAATATACCCAAATTGAAGAACTCTTTTATGAAAACTCTTTAATCAATTTTGAAGACGATGAAGTAGAATACTTATGGAATATTCTACTTCAAGGTTTATAACATATTATAAACTCCCCATAAATCGGTAACACTTATTTAAAATTATGTATGTTTACATATTAATTTTTAAGATATATATGCTAATATTTGAAACATTACTTAAATCAAAAAGTTGGTAAAATGAGGCACTTATCATACTCAATTAAAAACATAAAAGAGCTTGAAGAGATACTTTCCTCTACAGAAATAAAAGCTCAAGGCAACTCCTCCTCAATATTAGTACAAGTTTTTTCAGCTAATACAGATGAAGAATGGATAGAAGAAGCAACTTCTAGTATTTCTAAGAGACTCCCCCAAGCTGTTATCGTCGGAGCTACAACAGTAGGTGAAGTAATTTTTGGAAAGACTTATACGAATAGTACAGCAATAGGATTCAGCTTTTTTGATATTACTACTTTACATGTTATTTCTAAAGAGTGTGATACTACTCAAGAGTTTGATATGGGTAAAGTTATTGTTAATGAAATATCTACCATCGATGAACATATCGCAGGCGTCTTACTTTTAAGTACACCACTAAATATAGATGTAGCTAGTTTACTTGAAGGGATAAAAACTTCTGAATCATCATATCCAATATTTGGAGCAGGTGCTGGAAATTATTCCTCTATGGATAACTCATTAGTATTCTCTAATCAATGGATAAAATCAAAAGGAGCTGTTGCAGTTGTATTTACAGGTGAAGAACTTCAAATAGATTACAGAACATATCTAGGATGGAAACCCTTAAGTCAGGAGATGACGATTACTAAGGTAGAGGGTATGTTAGTAAAAACAATCGACAATCGTCCTGCATTTGAGGTATATGATAAATATTTAGGTCTTCCAAATGATGAGAGCTTTTTTCTCAATGTTTTAGAGTTTCCTGTACTTTTACAGCGTGATGGCGAAGAGTTAGCTAGAGTTCCAGTCTTTGTTGATGAAGATGGAGGGATACAGTTTGTTGCAGATATTCATGAGGGTGAAAAAATCAGAATTGGTTATGGTGACCCTGATTTAATCATTAATGATTCTGCTCAAATGCACCAGTTGGTACAAAAATTCCAACCAGAAGCAATATTTCTCTTTACATGTGGATGTAGACGCTTTTTAATGCAAGAACTTGTTGAACTTGAAACTGCACCATTTCAAAAAGTAGCACCTACATTTGGATTCTATACATATGGGGAGTTTTTGGGAACACCTTCTAATCTACAGCTATTAAATTCAACAATGGTTATAGTTAGTTTTAGAGAGGGGAAAACTAAAATCTTTAGTAACAGCTCTGCTAAAATTGTGAATGATACCCCTAAAGATTCAAGTGACCCTTATCTTAATAAACATGGACGAATCATTTCACGTTTAGTTCACTTTGTAGAAGCTGTGACAAGTGAGCTTGCAGAGAAAAATGTAGAATTAAATCAACTTTATGTAACAGACCAGCTTACTGGACTCTACAATAGACATAAACTAGATGAAGTGTTACTATACGAGTTTGATAGAGTGCAAAGATATAAAGCTTCACTGGGTCTAATAATACTTGATATCGACCACTTTAAAGAAGTTAATGATACATACGGACACCAAGTAGGAGATGATGTTTTATCTAGTCTCTCTAAAATACTTCGAGACAATGCTAGAAAATCTGATACTGTTGGACGTTGGGGAGGTGAAGAGTTCTTAATCATTTGTCCTGAATCAGATTTAAAAGGACTCATTCAATATGCTGAGAAGTTGAGAAAGCTTATAGAGGGGTTCCCTTTTGATAAAGTTGGACATAAAACTTCATGTTTCGGATTGGCAATGTATCAAGAAGGGGATACAATTGAAACAATAATTTCTAAAGCTGATAAAGCACTGTACAAAGCGAAAAATAGTGGAAGAAACCGTGTTGAAAGTGTATACTAAAACCTCTAAAAAGTTCTCCTAGTATTTGTGGCTCATGCTTTATACGGTTGATATAGCTTACAATATTGTACTTTAAGGATTGTAATTACTCTTTGACCAAATTGTTTTTGAGTTTTTTAAGATCCAATAACGAAAGTAATTTATCGTATTTAATATTTTCTAAAGGCATTACTATACTTGTAATCAAACTGCTGCTGCCTAAGATGTGATTGTCAATGGCTTTAATTCTGTTATTCGACACTTCAGGAATATCCCCTAAGGAGTTGACTAAAATACCCAAATACGTATCGCTGTTTTCATCAAAATTTTTAACAATAACTATCTCTTTGTAGCTAGGGATATTGGGTTCATCAATAAAATTTTTAATATCAATAACCGCAACGGCTTTGTTGTTGTACGTCATGGTACCTTTAAAAGGGTGATGGTTATTTAATGTGGGAGTGGCAATAAGTTTTTCCATACTTACGGCTTCCAAAACATTATGAATAGGAACTCCAAGCCATTTTCCTCCGATATAAAATGTTGCAATTTCTTGTGAATTTTCTTGCATTAAAGCGGGAGTTTCGGTAAAAATTTCTCGTTTTTTCTCTATGTTTAAACTTCCTTGACTGATATATGAAAAAAACAGAGCATAGACTTCATTGTCGTAATTATCACTGGTTTTATATTCACGATACCCTTGTGAACACTTCACCCCTAAGGCATAATATTTATTATCATACACCACAATTTCGCTGTATGACTCCCCTTTTTTAAGGGCAAAAAATTTATCCGATACCGACAAAAAATCACCTGTTTGCAAAGAAGGGTTTGAAGAGGAGAGAATCATTTTATTTTTAGTGGTTAATACACCAAATATTTCATTGGATTTGGTTGCATCAAAATTGGGAATGGACTCTTCTATCATCGCTTTAAATTCAACTTTTGAATCAAAAACCACACCAATACCACCTACAAACTCTTGATTGTTTACAATAGAAGCGTAATAAATATAGGTAAAATCGTTGTTGTATAGCTTTGTTTTTTCAAAATCAGAGACAACATAGTCATTAGAATCTTTAAGCATTAAAGAGCGTCTAAGCACTTCTGCGTCCAACTGTTTGCCTACTAAATGCTTTTGAGAATCACTGGAAACGGCTAAAATTATTCCTTGTTTGTCATAAATAAATATATTGGTGTACACCGTGTATAAGGTGTTTATGTAACGTAAAATCTCTTCAAGTTTTTCATGGCTTTTTGGGCTTATTTCGTGGCTTGATAATATTTTTTTAAATTCACTGGTCAATGCCCACCATCGGCAATCATTGGCTCGTTCGTATAAATTTCTGTCCATAATATCCACCATTAAAGAGGCCACATACGACGTATTATTTAAAATGATGGTTTTCGTTAAATTAGCAATCGATAAATCAAAAATTTGTTTGGTTTTTTCTCCTGTTGAGCTGATTTCATGCAACAACGCTCGTGAAAAGTTTTTATTGCTGTTATCTTCGCAATTTTTATTGATATTGCCATTCCAGACTAAACGATTCAGATGCGTTTGAATTGCATTGGCTTGGAGTGGGATTTTTTTGAGTTCTTCATTAAACCCCTCACCCTCTTGCAAAATCGCCAATAAAATAGCTTGATTTAAATTTAAGTTGTCTTCTTCTTGGATAAAAGCATAATCAATAGGAATCATAATATGCCCATACCATTGTTGCCCAAAATAACCTTGATAGCCATTGGTTTTGCACATTTTAGCCAAATAATCTCGTCCTGCGTATGAAACAAGTTGATACTTAGTGCTTAAATCAATGTTAAATTGACTTCCCAACGCAATATGTGAAGCATCACTGCTGGCAATAACGCTGCCCTCTTTATCCAAAATAGTTAAGCACTCTTTGTTGTTTTCATTTTTTAAATTCTCAAAAATACTTTTCATTTCGTCTTTAAAACGAAAACATAAAGACAAAATTCCAATGGTTTTGCTGTTGGCATCATCACTTTGTCGCACAGGCATAGTATAGACCAAACTTTGTTTTCGATGGGGCAAGAAATCGTGATACTTAAAGGTCTCAATATACTCTTCATTGCAGTTTAAGGCATATGAGATAATCTCATCTTTGGATTTTTCTAAAGTACTGTTCTCATCAAGTTGCACCAAAATATTGCCATGAGTATCCATAAGAACAATATTATAATAAACACTGTATTTTTTTATGTACTCATAAAAACTTTGTTTGATGGCTTCAGCCTTAGGCAGATATTCACTGGTATATTTGTTGGTATTTTCCATTAAAAACGTTCGTATGTCTTCATTGGTTGATAAAAAACCAATATCAGCCGTTCGTTCAAATAAATTACGAATTAAAATATCAATAGAGATTTGAGCTTTAAATCTCATTTCACGAATGGTTTTTTCCAACACTTCATTGCTTAAATGATTTAACAATTTTGTGGTCAAATCAGAAAAATTATTTTTTGTTTCATTGATGTTAGTACTGCTGTTTCCAAAATGACTTAGAAGGGCTAAGTTATCCCAACTTTTTGATAAAGAGACCAATTCGTCTGCGTACTGAACAACCATATCCATGTGTTTGATAAATTTTGAGAGATTTGTGTCTATCTCGACACCTTTAAAATTTATTGTTGTATTCATCATATCTTTTGCCTTTAAAATTTATGATGAGATTATACAAATATTGGAGAAAAGTGAAGTGACAAATTTGTATAAAATTTATACAAATTTGTCATCTGAAATAAGAATTAAAAAAGTTATTTTTTAAACATTAAATCTAAAGTGCATGACATCGCCGTCTTGAACAACGTACTCTTTACCTTCGAGTCTGAGTTTTCCTGCTTCTTTGCATTTGGCTTCTCCGCCAAAATTGACAAAGTCTTCATAAGCAATCACTTCGGCTTTAATAAACCCTTTTTCAAAATCATTGTGAATGACCGCTGCGGCTTGTGGTGCTTTGGTGTTTTTTCGAATCGTCCAAGCTCTCACTTCAATTTTACCGGCAGTAAAATAGGATTGCAATCCCAACTTATCAAATGCTTTTCGTATGATTTGCTCTAATCCTGACTCTTCTACGCCTAAATCGGTTAAAAACTCTCGCGCTTCATCCTCTTCAAGTCCTACGAGTTCTTCTTCAATTTTTGCACATAACATAATCACATCGGCATTGACACTGTTTGCATGAACTTTAACCCTATCAACAAAAGCATTGCCCCCATTGGCTAAAGAATCTTCATCAACATTGGCTCCATATATGACATCTTTATTGGATAAAAATCGCATCTCTTTATCCAGCATTTTAAACGTTTCATCTTCAATTTTTTCAAACGTTTTAACAGGCTTTAACTCTTCTAAATGAGTAAAAAGTTCTTGTGCAATCACCAAGTGTGCTGCGGCTTCTTTGGATGCTTTTGATTGTTTTTTAAGTCGGTCAATTTTCTTTTCAAGTTGTGAAATATCCGCATATATAAGTTCCGTTTCAATGATTTCAATGTCTCTTAGCGGATTCACATCGCCCTCAACATGAGTAATATTTCCATCTTCAAAACAACGTACCATATGTAAAATCACTTCCACTTCACGAATATTTGATAAAAATTGATTGCCTAAACCTTCCCCTTTTGAAGCACCTCGTACAAGCCCTGCAATATCCACAAAATCTATTGTTGAGTGCTGAATTTTATCGGGGTTTACAATTTTAGCTAACGCGTCCAGTCGTTTATCGGGAACTGGAACAACTGCTTTATTGGGTTCAATGGTACAAAACGGATAGTTTTGAGCCTCCGCATTTTGTGCTTTTGTCAACGCATTAAATGTGGTTGATTTCCCCACATTTGGTAATCCTACAATTCCTACACCAAGTCCCATAATTTTCCTTTTTCTTGTTATAAAGAGTTAATTTTATGCGGATTATACTCAAAGAAGCCCAAGAAATAGATAAAACTTCTTTTTATGCCATTGTGACTTGATTTCTTCCTTTGTTTTTTGACTCATACAATGCCTTATCCACTTGACTCATGGCTTCATTCACAGAGATGTTGTTTTGTAACTCAAAGCCTCCTAAACTAATAGTGACTTGATTAACTTGATTAATTTGATAAAAGTGGTGCGAAGCAATATTATCTTTTAATTTCATACCCACTTTAAAGCCTTCTTCTTTATTGGTGTTGGGCAAAATAATTAAAAACTCTTCTCCTCCCCAACGTCCAACTATATCCGTGTCTCGTACACTGTTTTTCAATACGGTGGCGATTTCTTGAAGAACCTTGTCTCCTATTTGGTGACCAAAATTATCATTGATTCGTTTGAAATGATCCACATCCAGAAGCAAAATAGTACAACAATAACTCTCATATCGCAACACTTTTTTCTGCTCTTCTTCAAGTTTTTCATCGGTTTTTAATCGATTGTACAATCCTGTTAAATTGTCGGTAATTGAAAGTTTCAACAAAGCTTTATTGTAGCGTTGCAATAAATATTGTCGATATAAAAAAACGGCAATAATTGCTATAAATATCACAAAGAGAGTTATTATAAAATCTTTGTTGTATGATGTTACTTCTTCAATGGTTGAAACCCAACGATTAAAAATCATTTGCATGGATTGTTCATCTAAACTCTGTACGAGTTTTTCAAAAATTTCATTCAGTAAAGGTTCATCGTTGCGTGTTGCAACACTAAAATACAAAGAGTCATTTAATCGGGAGGAGACTTTTAAAAGTCCTGTAAAATCCTTTTGTATATAAGAAGAGACCACCATTAAATTATCAATATATCCATATGCTTTGCCTTCAAGCACCAAATTGAGTCCTTCGTGAATACTTTTGACTTCAACGATTTCTAAGTAGGGATATTTTGACTTAATCTTTTCAATAATAGAATACCCTTGTACAGCTGCAATTTTTTTATTTTGTAAACTTTTTAAATCATCTGTAAAGAGTTTTTCATTGGTTGTTGCAATAACAATAGGAAGAGTTAAATAGGGTGATGTAAAGTTCATATACTCCAATCGTGAAGGGGTTCGTGATGCCAAAGAAAAAATATCACACTCTCTTTTTTTTGCCAATTCAATCGATTCTTGCCAACTCTTTACGGGGACATACTCAATGGGAATACCCAATTTTTCTTCAAAGTTTTTCATCACATCAGCTGCGATTCCAATATGCTTTTTATTTTGAATTACTTCGAAAGGGTACCATTGTGGATCAATACACATCAAAATGCGTTTTTTCTTTTCTAAATACTCTTTTTCATCCTCTGTTAATAAAAAATCGATGTTGATATTTTTAACCATACTGTCAAAAACAAAGTTGTGTAAATGTTCACTCTCATCAATAAAACCCACTTTTTTGAGTTGTCGAAACGTTAATTTTGTCAGTTCGTCATTGATTTCACCTATTCTAAAAAAATCCAACATCATCAATTTTTTAACTTCATTGGCTTCAAAAAGCAATGAAGCTTTTGATTTTTTTACCCCATATTTTTCAATTAAAATATCAATAATTTCTTCACTGTGTTCAATGGCATATTTCCACCCTTTATTTGAAGCTTGTATAAACGCTTGTGTTCTTTTTGTGTGGTTGATTGCTTCCTCTTTTGAAGTAAACAAATTTCCTGCACTCATATTAAATCCAAAATCAAACGGCTCAATGATTTCATACTCAATATTTTGTTGCTTCAATTCAAACAATTGATTGGAACGAAAAGCGCTCATCACATCAACACGTTTTTGTATAAAATCATTTAAATCAAAGGTGTGTTCAACAATGGTGGCATTGGTTTTATTGATATGATAGTATTCAAGCATCAATCCCAATGCACTGTATTTAAGTTCGTTTTTAGTCCCCATAATGGTTTTATGAATCATCTGAGTAGGTTGAGTGATGCCTTTTTGTGCAATAAAAATCAACGGTGATTTTTGCAGATACGTTGCCAAAATCACAATGGGTTTAATCTTTTTGTCTTCAATAAAAATGCTTGAATGATAAATGCCGTAGGTGCTTATCCCATTTAAAACATCGTTGACTGTATCGATGTTGGGATGGTACTCTCGCAGTTCAACGTCTAAATTGACTTCTTCATAAAAGCCTTTTTCTTTAGCAGCAATAAATCCAGCAAATTCAAATTGATACTTCCAATCCAATTGTACAGAAACTTTTTCCAATGCAAATAAAGGAACAAAACATATCCAAAAAAAGAGAATAAAAGTTTTTTTCAAAGGTAAGCCTAATTTTTTTTGTATATATTTTACACTTTTACTTTCGCAAACGCCTCACAAAATGAAAAAAGAGACAAAAAAGAGGCAAATCCAAATTGCTTGGATTTGCCTAAAATGGTTATTTTAAAGCCAACTCTTTTAACAGTTCAATGCTCATTCTCACCCCTGCTCCACTTGCTCCATGAGGGTTATATCCCCACGCTTTTTCAACGTAAGCAGGGCCTGCTATATCAAAGTGTAACCACTTATCTTTATTTTGTTCATAGACAAAATGGTCTAAAAACAACCCCGCAGTAATTGCCCCACCGTATCTGGTATTGGCAATGTTACACACATCGGCGATTTCAGATTTAATGGTTTTTCTCAAAAATCGATTAAAAGGCAAACTTGTGGCGTATTCTCCTGCATTAATCGCACTTTGTACGGCATGACATTTAAGCATTTGGCTGTTACCCATAATTGAAGTGGTGTATTCTCCCACTCCCACTACACTTGCACCCGTTAGCGTAGCATAATCAAAAATATAATCAATGTCTTGAATCTCATCTTGTGCATAACACAAACAATCAGCCAATACCAATCGACCTTCGGCATCAGTATTTCGCACTTCAATGGTTTTTCCATTTTTGGCTTTAAGTACATCATCGGGTTTAAATGCATCTCCTCCAATCATATTTTCAACCGCACCCACAATGGCATGAATTTCAATGGGCAGTTTAAGTTTACTTGCCGCTTCAATGATATTTAATACCGCACAACCACCTGATTTATCGCTTTTCATGGTCACCATAAAATCGCTGGGTTTTAACGACAAACCACCGCTGTCATACGTCAAGCCTTTTCCAATAAGCACTGCTTTTTTCTTGGCATCTTTGGGTTTATAGGTCAGATGAATCAATTTAGACTCATGTCTTGATGCTCGTCCTACGCTGTACATAGACATCATTTTGTTTTTCTTTAAATACTTATCTCCATACACAGCATACTCTAACTCATTGGCTTTGGCAATTTTTTTGGCCTCTTTTGCCATAATTTTTGGGTAAAAATCATCGGGTGTGGTATTGACAAAATCACGCGTTTTATTTACACTGTTTGCTACAATAACGGCTTCATTAAAGAGTGAACTTAACTCTTTTAAGTCATTTGAAGCCACTAAAATCAGCTCTTGTTCAACTTTTTTTTCTTCTTTTTTATATTTTGTAAACGTGTACGAACCTAAAATGGCACCTTGAGTAAATGCTTTAAGTGATTGTTGTTCTTCTTTACACAGTTTAATATATGCCGTTTTAAATTGCGTGGCTTGAAACTTTTTAACCGCAGCTGACATCGAAATGGCTAAAGATTCATAACTGTTCTCTTCACACCCCACAAAAATCTTTTTACTTTCAGGCAAAAAAACCACTTCTTCATCTTGTGCTTTAAAATTAAGCTCTTTTAAAAGTTTTTTCTCTTTGAAAGAACTCTTTTCAAACTCTTTTTTAAACATAAGTATAATTTCAATATCATATTTTAACTTATCGCTGTTTTGTATTAAACTGACATTCATTTAGTATCCTTTTTTTTCGTTACATAACTGAAGTAATATAAAATTCCTCCACCGACAATCACTGCAAATGGCAAGGCTAAATACCAATGCTCTTTTGCCCAAACAATCACTTGCAGAATTTGTTCACCAAAATACCACGCCGGCACAATCGTAATAGCCGCCCAACACCAAGCACTGATTAAATTAATAAAAGCAAACGTTTTGGCATCGTAACGTGTGAGTCCAATAGAAATAGGAATCACCGTACGCATTCCATACATGTAGCGTTGGACAAAAATAATGGGCCAACCGTGTTTTTTAAGTAAAATATGTGCCAGTGCAAATTTACGTCTTTGCCCTTTAAATTTACGATGGACATACCCTTTGTTGAATCGTCCAATATAAAAATAGATTTGATCGCCTGCAAAACCACCCAACCCTGCAATAAAAATCGCCAAATAGAGATTCATATCGCCTGTATGAGAAAGAAGCCCAGCCATAATAAGCCCGGCTTCTCCCTCTAAAATACTCCATGCAAATAAAATAACATAGCCGTGCGTTTTAAGTAAATGTACAAACTTATCATCGATTGCCTCACCTGGGGCATGGTATAAATTGTAAATTAAAAAAAGTGCAAACGTCACTACAACAATTGCAAAAATTTTTCCTGAGTGTTTTTTTAAATTTTTTTGCATACGATTCCTAATTAAATTTTATAAGTTGCTGTGCTTGTGCCATATCTTTATCCCCTCGACCAGAAAGATTGATAATGACCGTTTTTCCTTTTAAGTTCTCTTTGGCTTTTTTTAAATATGCAATGGCATGTGAACTTTCAAACGCAGGGATGATACCCTCTTTTTGACTTAACCAAACAAAAGCATCTAACGCTTCATCATCGGTAATGGAATCATATTTGACACTTTGATTATCTTTATGGAAACTGTGTTCTGGACCAATACCAGGATAATCAAGCCCAGCACTGATACTATGGGCTTCAAGGACTTGCCCATCTTCATCTTGAAGCAAATAACTCATTTGTCCGTGTAAAACACCAGGGCTTCCTTTTTCTAAAGAACAGCCATGTTTGTTAGTATCTAAGCCTAATCCACCGGCTTCTATTCCCACACACGTCGTTTCTTTATCTTCTAAAAAGTGTGAAAAAATGCCAATGGCATTGCTTCCACCACCAATACATGCGACCACAAAATCCGGCAATTTCCCTTCTTTATCTAAAAATTGCCGTCTGGCTTCCCATCCAATAATGGCTTGAAAATCTCTTACCATCATAGGATACGGATGAGGACCAGCAACTGTTCCTATGATATAAAACGTATCTCTTGCATTGGTTACCCAATAACGAATGGCTTCATTCATCGCATCTTTAAGAGTTTTACTGCCATTTTCTACAGAAACCACTTTAGCACCTAAAAGCTTCATCCGAAAGACATTAAGCTCTTGACGTGCCACATCTTTTGCCCCCATAAACACCGTACACTCTAAGCCCAAAAGTGCCGCCACCGTTGCAGTAGCAACGCCATGTTGTCCAGCTCCTGTTTCAGCAATGACTTTCGTTTTGCCCATACGTTTAGCTAAAATGGCTTGAGCAATGGTATTATTAACCTTATGTGCTCCTGTATGGTTTAAATCTTCACGTTTTAAATAAACCTTAGCGCCTATTTCTTCACTGATATTTTTAGCCAAATAAAGTGGATTTTCTCGCCCAACATAATCTTTTAATAAGGCATTCACTTCTGCCCAAAATGTTGTATCAAATCGGTATTTATTGTACTGTTCTTCTAACTCTAAGAGTGATGGCATCAATGTTTCAGGAACAAATCGACCACCAAAAATGCCAAAATGCCCATTAACAGGGTCAAAAACACTTGGCTTGGGGATGTAAAAATTATTCATATTTTTCCTTTTGTGAGAGTAACGAGTAACAAGTCTTTTTCATCACTCGTTACTTTTCACTATTCTAAATTTCCAGCACCGAATAAACAGGGGCCACTTTTCCTACTCGTTTTGTGCCATTTAAAAACTCTAAACTCATTAAAAAACAGACTTCAACCAAATGAGCTTTGGTATCCACAACCAATTTTGAAGAAGCAACAGCGGTTCCACCTGTGGCAATTAAATCATCAATGAGTAAAACTTTTGCTCCCACTTTGTTATTAAACGCATCAATATGGATTTCAACTTCATCAAACCCATACTCCAACTCATATTTTTCACAAATAGTCGTTCCGGGGAGTTTTCCTCGTTTTCGAATGGGCACAAAACCAATTCCCAATCTGTCCGCCAATGCCGCTCCAAAAATAAAACCACGGCTGTCAATTCCTGCGACATACTCCAAATGATAACTTTTATATCGCTCTTCTAAATGGTTCATTAAAAAAGCAAATGCTTCTTTGTTATTTAATAATGTCGTAATATCTTTAAACACAATCCCCGGTTTAGGAAAATCCACCACATCTCGAATACTGTCCAATAAATACTGTTTTTCATCTTCGTTTAATACTTTACTCATTTTTCCTCTTTATTTTAATGGTAAATGGTAAGTGGTGAGTGGTGAGTGGTAAGAGGTGAATAAAGTCACATCGCTTCACTACTCACTACTCACTACTCACTAATTTGTAAATTCATCATCAATAATTTGACAAATAGTATGTGCAAATAAAATATGCATCTCTTGGATTCTTGGTGTGTTATTTGAAGGAACTACCACATTTAAATCGCACCACTCATTCATAGCTCCACCATCTCGTCCACTTAATCCTAAAGTTTTGCACCCTATTTCTTTGGCGACTTTAAACGCATTAATCACATTGAAGCTGTTTCCACTGGTACTAATACCTATGATTAAATCCCCTTTGACTGCCAAACTTTCCACTTGTCGGTCAAAAACTCTGTCATAGCCATAATCATTTCCAATGGCTGTTAAAGCACTTGTATCGGTTGTTAAAGCAATCGCAGGAAGCCCTCGTCGTTCGGTTTTATATCGACCTGTGAGTTCGGCTGCAATATGTTGAGCATCAGCTGCACTTCCTCCGTTTCCACACAGTAAAATTTTATTGCCATTTTTAAGTGTTTCAACTGCCATTAATGAAGCTTTTTCTATCTCTTCTTGCATGGTTTCAATCACGGTTTGAATGGTTTGTAAATGCGACATAAATTCATTTTTTATAACATCTTTCATTGAGATACTCCATTGATTTTATTGATTGTATTGGTGGTACTTTTTCCGTTAATAAACTCTACGAGTTTAGTCTCTTTAGCAATATCGCTTCCTACGACACATTTGCCTTCATAATCTGCCCCTTTAACCAACACATCGGGTTTGATTTTATAAATCAGTTCATAAGGAGTGTCTTCATCAAATATGACCACATAATCCACACACTCCAATGCACTTAAAATATACGCACGATCGTCTTGGCAGTTAATGGGTCGATTTTCTCCTTTAAGCCGTTTGACACTTGCATCAGAATTAAGCCCTAAAATCAACACATCGCCAAAACTTTTTGCCACGTTTAAATAGCTAACATGACCCTTGTGTAAAATATCAAAACATCCATTGGTAAAAACCACTTTTTTATTGTTTTGTTTTAATCGTGAAACAACTTTTTCAATTTCATCAAAGGTTTTAATGTGCAGTTCAATGGAACTTTTGTGCAAACTGGATTTATACTCTTCAATTTCATCTAAACTCACCGTAGCACTTCCAAGTTTTCCTACTACCACACCTGCAGCTAAATTGGCAAATTCAACGCTTGAAGCCAAATCATTTTGCAACGCCAAAGCATATCCTAAAGAGGCTAAAACGGTATCACCTGCCCCTGTGACATCATATACTTCTCGTGCAACGGTGGGTTTAATGATGACTTCATTGTTGTGTAAAAAAGCAATCCCATCTTCACTTAATGTTATCATTGAAACCTCTAAAGAAGCCACTGCTTTGAGTTTCATTAATGCCGCATTTAACGAGGTTTCATCGTTTATTTTAATGTTACTGGCTTCTTGTGCCTCTTTTTTATTGGGGGTTAAAAGATACGCCCCTTGATACTTACTGTAATCTTTCCCTTTGGGGTCAACCAACACTTTTTTGCCGTTCTTTTTAGCACAAACAATGAGTTGTTGGCATAAATTATGTGTTAAAACCCCTTTACCATAATCTGAAAACAGAACAATATCAAACGAAGCGACACAGGCTTCAAATTTTTCTAAAAGTTGTTTTTGAGAGTATAAGTCTATGTCCTCTTTACTCTCATTATCAAATCGCACCACTTGCGAGTGAGAAGCCATGATTCGACTCTTTTTAGAGGTTTTTCGATTGCTTTCTTCAATTAAAAAACTTTTTGCTCCCACACTTTGAAGCATCTGCTTAAGTTCATTGGCTGTTTCATCTTTGCCTATAACACTTAAAACACATACTTGACTTCCTAAAGAGAGCAAGTTATTAATCACATTTCCCGCTCCCCCCAAAACAGTGGTTTCTTTTTGTACATCGACAACTTGAACAGGTGCTTCGGGTGAAATACGTTCACATTTTCCCCATAAATAGTGGTCTATCATTAAATCACCGACAACAAGGATGTTGGGTGAGTAGTGAGTGGTGAGTGGTGAGTGGTTTATTTTTTCCATTTTCTTCTTTCGTTTCTTTTCACTTCTTACTTCTTACTTTTCACTCTTTACTTTGTCAAAACTTCTGTTTCATACAATCGAATGATTTCTGGAATGTAAGCTTTAATTCCCTCTTCCATTTCAAAACGAGGTTTAAAATCAAGCATTTTAACGGTTTGTTCAATATTGGCTTCGGTATGAAATTGATATTGTCCGACAAAAGGATTGGGGATATAGTGTGTACCCAAATTGGTTTTAAGCTCTTTTTGCAAAATATCTGCAATATCTTGAAAACTTCGAGCCTTTCCTGTTCCTACGTTATATACACCACTTCGTTTGGGTTCACACGCTTTAATATTGGCTTGAATCACATCTTCAATATAGATAAAATCTCGTAAGATTTTATCGCTTCCTTCAAAAAGTTTGGGCGTTTGTCCTGCTAAAATTTGGTGTCCAAATTGTACCACCGTTGAAGCCGTTTTATTTTTAAAAAACTCTCTTGGTCCATAAACATTGAAATAACGCAATCCCACAATTGAGATACCCACTCCCGCTTCAATGTATTTTGCACTGATGTTATCCATCATCAATTTTGAAAAGCCATACACATTGCCAGGATTTTCACACCCTACTGTTTGAGGGCTGGGGGCATTTCCATACGTAGCTGCTGAACTGGCATAAATCATATTAGCTCCATGTTTAATCGCTAATTGCAGTAAATCTTCATAGGCATTGACATTGGTTTTAATCATCAAATCTTGTTCACTGGCCGTTGTATCAGAAATAGCCGCTTGATGAAAAATATAATCAAATTTATACTCTATTTCTAATTCTCTTAATATTTTTTTGTCATTAATGTCTCCACTGATAACCACCCCTTTAAAGCCAAGAAGGTTTTTATAGTGCCCAAAGCTTTTTAAATTACCGTTGCTTAATGTTTGCCCACTTCGAAAACAATCCAACACCACTACCAAAGCAGCAGGAAAATGTTCTTGGAAATAAAATGCCAAGTTAGAACCAATAAACCCAGCACCGCCCGTTATTAAAATTGTTTTATCATTAAAATCGATTGTATTGTATTTCATTTGTATTCCATATTTTATAATTTGCAAGATTTTAGCTAAAAGAATGTTATAAGTTTGTTAGAGAGAAAGAAGTAAATGGTGAGAGGTAAATAGTGAGTGGTAAAAGAAAGTCACGTCTCCACTCACTTCTCACTTCTCACTTCTCACTTCTCACTTCTCACTTCTTTCCTAATTTTAATCTTATCTGTGTATAATACTAACTTTTAAATGACATTTTAGGATTTAGTATTGCAAAAATTATTTTTAATGTTGATTTTTATTCTTTATACTACGTTATTGGGTGGGGAGTTACAAAAAGCTAAACTTTTTGATTACAGCCAAAATATTGATAACTGGTTGATGAGTGAAAAACTTGATGGCATACGAGCCTTTTGGGATGGCAAAGAGTTGAAAACACGTCAAGGCAAAACAATTTATGCTCCCCGTTGGTTTACTCAAAAGTTCCCTCCTTTTGAACTTGATGGCGAACTGTGGAGCAAACGAATGGATTTTGAAAACATTCAATCCATTGTATTAAGCCAACACAAAAACGATGAATGGAAAAGCCTAAGTTATAATATTTTTGAAGCCCCTTATGCCGAAGGTGATTTTGTAATGCGATTAAAAAAAGTTCAACAATGGTTTTTAGAACATCAAAACCCTTATGTAAAAATCATACCTCAAAAACTGTGCAAAAACACCCAAGAACTTGAAGAGTTTCTCAATGACATTATTGCTCATCAAGGGGAAGGTGTTATGCTTAAAAATCCCAATACGTTTTATGAAGAAGGATTAAGCAACTCTTTACTTAAAGTCAAAAAGTTTTATGACACCGAGGGTGTTGTCATTGGACATAACTATAACCATAATAAACAATTAAAAAGCCTCATTATTAAACTGCCCAATGGTGTAGTGTTTAATTTAGGCAATGGATTTAGCCAAGAACAACGACAAAACCCTCCAAGTATCGGTTCCATTATAACATTTAAATATTATGGCTTGACAAAAAATAATAAACCTAAGTTTGCTTCATTTTTGCATGAGAGAAAAGACTAAAAAGTAAGAGGTAAATGGTAAGAAGTGAGAAGTGAAGAAAGTCATATCGTTTCACCACTCACTACTTACTACTCACTATTTTCATCACTTCAAAACATTCCACAATACTCTCACACACATAATCGGCTTGACTTTGGGTTTCATCAAATTTGTGTCCCGATTTGACTTGAATGGTGTTTTTGATGTGGGCATTTTTGGCACACTGTATATCGGCATCTTTATCCCCTATAAGCCATGAGTGTTCTAAATCGATATCAAAATTCTTTAAAATATTATCAATCATACCTGTTTTGGGTTTTCTACATTGACAAATTTGTTCAGGGGAATGAGGACAAAACTCCACTTGAGAAATAGCTATTCCCTCTTTTTCAAACTCTTTTAACATCCAAGTTGTTAAAACGTTAAAATCATTGACACTATAATATCCCCGTCCAATACCCGATTGATTGGTAATTATAAAAAGTAAATACCCTAATTCTTGGAATTTTTTTAATGTCTCAAAAAGCCCATCAATAAACTCAAACTCCTCAATCTTAGAGACATACTCTTTTTCTACATTGATAACACCGTCTCGGTCTAAGAAGATGGCTTTTTTTCTTTGGTGAGTAGTAAGTGGTGAGTGGTGAGTGGTATTATTCATGGTTTTTACTTTTCATATATTTTATTAGTCCCAATAACATTTTTTTGATTTTATTCATTGTAGTATAATTATAGTTTTTAAGATACCCTATTTGTTCTGCAATAATAAGTTGTGTTTCCAATTCTGCCAAAGAGCCTAATGAGACGTATAAAAATTGGACAAATTCTTTATCATGGTTTCTGGCACTGCCTTCAGCAATATTGGATGGAATTGATACAGCACATCTTCGAATTTGAGATGTCAATCCATATAATTCATCATTGGGAAAACCTTTTGTTATCAAATAAATATCTTTAACTAAATCAATAGAATTTTTCCAAACATCCAAATCTTTATGCGTTTTCACATTCACTACTCACCACTTACTTCTCACTTCTCACCTTTTTAGGTAAAGCCTAAAAATACCCTCTCAAAATCTTTTTCCCCTCTTCCACGCCTGGTTGGTCATACGCGTTGACGTTAATCATTTTTGCGACTACGGATGTAAGCAACTCAAAATAGAAGAAAAGTTGTCCAATGGCTTCCTCGTTGATTTTTTCAATTTCTATAATATCCAAGGGAATGTCATTTTTATTTAAAAGCGATTCAATGATTGAATCGGCTTGTTTGTTGATTAAATCAGAAAAGTCAACTTCATTGACATAGTCTAAATTTTCCAAATAAGCAATAGAGATATTGGGTATTTTTAAAATGCTGTCAAAATCTTTAACCTTGATAAATGTAACTGATTTATCCCGTTTTCCTTCAACAATCAGTTGTAAAAAAGAGTGTTGATCCGTTGGTCCAATGAGTCCTATGGGGGTAAGTCCCACATTTAAGTAAGAGTTACACTGTTTTTTGCCTAAACTCTCTCCCCATAATTGAATGTACCAATCGTTAAAACTTCTAAAGGCTTCTGAATACGAAAAAAGACAATTGATGTTGTATTTTCCAATGTTTCTTGCATAAAAAGAGGCTTTATGAGTAATATCTTGATACGATTGTGTTTGTTTAAAAAAACTCTCTTTGATTTTTTTGGCACCTTGTAAGAGCATTTTAATATCCACACCAATAATGGCAAGAGGTAAAAGCCCCACATTGCTTAACACAGAAAATCTTCCTCCCACATTGGCAGGAATCTCAAAATAAGGAAGCTTTTTATCGTGTGCCAATTTGTGCAAAGAAGAACCTTCATCAGAGACAATCACAAATTGCTTTTCATTTAATTCAACCAACGACAAAATGTATTTAAAAATTGAAATGGTTTCAATGGTTGAACCCGATTTTGAAATAATAATAAACAAAGTATCTTCTAAATCAAGTTTTTTAAACGTTGAGTTAAGCAATACCGGATCCGTACTTTCACAAAAAAAGAGTTTCTTTTCAAAGTTATTTTTATAACGTAAAAAATCATACACCGCTGCTGTGCCTAAAGAACTGCCACCAATACCTACTACGACAATATTCTTTTGTGTTACATTAGAGGCAAACTCACTGATGACATCAATGTTTTGATCGGGTAATTCATAGTAACCAATTTTCCCAATTTCGTGGCTGATTTCATCAAATATTCTGTTTTCAACATTAAATGCTTCAAAAAATTGTTTATTTTCCAAGGGGAATCCTTAATTTAAAGAGTAAGTGGTATTGACGATACCTTTTTCATATAATTTCGTACAAATTGTACCAACATCTTCGTTAATATTTACTTCCAATTTATCTTGGTCTAATATCACTTCAAGACATACACTCTCTTTTTCATTAAATGAAATTTTGTTGTCTTCTATTTCCCAAATGGAGTTGTTTAAACTCACCACATCAGAAATCTTATCTACGGTACGATTGAGCATATAATGCCCTTGAATGGCACTGGTGACAGTGACAACATCTTGCTTAATTGTAGAAACCAATGCCTCATTTTTTGTATCAAACAGTTTGGGCATTGCCACACTGGCAATAATCCCAATAATGACAACAGCAAATACCATTTCAAGCAAAGAAAATGCTTTCTTAACGTTTTTCATTTGTCAGCCTTAAAATAAAATAAGGCTTATTGTATCATTTATGTGATTAAATGAAA
Organism: Epsilonproteobacteria bacterium UBA4036; assembly: GCA_002382325.1. Lineage (GTDB taxonomy): Bacteria > Campylobacterota > Campylobacteria > Campylobacterales > Arcobacteraceae > Marinarcus. The sequence goes on along the minus strand of DGAG01000004.1, from coordinate 22,177 downwards.
GTGAAAATAAATGGTGAGTAGTGAGAAGTGAGTGGTAAGACAAAGTCACATTATCTCACCATTCACCATTCACCATTCACCATTTACTATTTACTATTTACTATATTTTATGCTCAAATTCTGGCACTATCTCTTTAAGTTTTGCCAATTTATCTTTGGCATTAATGAGTTCAAAAATATCGTGATTGAGTTTAACAATATCGTACGATGTTTTACCTGCAATGGTAATTGACTCATATTGAGTGTTAGCTTCGGTATCATCGATAAGCAATTCTTCATAGAGTTTTTCACCCGGACGCAATCCCGTAAAAACAATTTCAATCTCTTTTTGACCTGAAAGTTCAATCATCTTTTTAGCTAAATCAGCAATTTTAATGGGTTCACCCATATCCAAAATAAAGATTTCGCCCCCTTTTCCTATGCTTGCTGCTTGTAAAACCAATTCACACGCTTCGGGGATGAGCATAAAATAACGTGTTATATCAGGGTGAGTTACCGTTATAGGACCTCCAGAAGCAATTTGAGCTTTGAATTTTGGTATAACACTGCCACTGCTTCCCAAAACATTGCCAAAACGAACGGCTACTATTTCGGTACTGTTTGGTTCAACATTTTGGGCATACAATTCACAAATACGCTTAGTTGTACCCATGACATTGGTCGGTCGTACGGCTTTATCGGTTGAAATCAAAACAAATTTTTGCACGTGGTGTTTAATGGCACAGTCAATGGCGTTTTTTGTTCCAATAATGTTGTTTAACACGGCTTCTGTGATATTGTCCTCCACCAATGGCACATGTTTATACGCTGCTGCGTGTATGACAATATCGGGTTTTTGTGCTTCAAAAGTTTTATCCAGAAAATCTTTATTGACCACCGATTGCATCACAAGTTTTGGTTTATACTCACACAACTCTTCTGCAATCGCATATAAATTGTATTCACTGTGATCAAGCAAAATAAGCTGTTTGGCATTAAAAAGGACACACTGTCGTGCTATTTCACTTCCAATACTGCCACCTGCCCCTGTGATTAACACTGTTTTGTCTTTAATAAAACTTTCAATGAGTGTTTTGTCTAAATCTTTAGGATGACGGGCCAATAAATCTTCTACTGAAATATCTTTAAGTTGTGTAGAAAACAATTCTTCTTGTAAAATTTGTTCCAGTGAGGGTAAAATTTTAATGGTTTTAAAGTAAGGATTGAGTCGTTCATAAATCTCTTTAACTCGTTTTGTCGTGGCACTTGGCATGGCTATGACAAGCAAATCAAACTTTTTTTCCTTCTTAGTTAATCGCTTTAACTCTTTTTTAGAAACAATCTTAACCCCATCAATACTTCTTTTTTGTAAAATCTTGTCATCATCCACAAAATATTTGACTTTAAATGCAGAGTTTCTAAACTCCTCTTCCAGTTTGATTCCTGCTTTTCCTGCTCCATAAATCACCACTGTTTTATTTTTATAGGTCGTATTTCTGTTGATAATATAACTGTAAATGTACATTAAAAACGTAATAAATAATAAATAAAAAGCTGCCTCCGAAGCCAAAAGAGCAAAACGAACTTTACCATATACAAACGGTAAATAGACAACAAATGCAGTAAAATAAACCACCGTTTTAATCAAAAAACTTCGAGTCGTTGCCTTACTCCAACTCAAACTGTAATCTTTAAAAATAAAAATGGAAGCTAAAATCCGAACACCCAAAACAAAAGCCACCACTTCCCAAATCATATCTTGATGAAAAATAAAAAAAGACCACCAAAAAGTGATAAGGGTCACAACAGCAATGACGAGAAAATTGAGGATTCTTTTATCTATTCTTAACATCAGTTAAATGCCTTTTTTTTATCTATAAAAACCATTGTACTTAACAATACTATAATTGCTACTATAAAGGCTGCAAAAATATTTGAAATACTCACGATGATTCCAAAAAGTAATACATTGATTATTATGGCATAATTAGTAACTTTAAAATGACTCCAACCTGCTTGCGTGAGTCTTTGGTAAGCGTGTTTTTTATGGGCTTGTGATAACTTTTCACCATTGAGTTTTCTTCGTATCAACGTTACGGTGGCATCAAACCAAAACAAACCAAAAAGTATAATCCAAATCCAAAGATTTGAAGATTCAAGATTGGCATAGTAGAGTGTAAAAATAGCCACATTATACCCCAAAAGTGTACTGCCTACATCCCCCATAAATATTTTGGCTTGATTATAATTCCAAAACAAAAATCCCAACACACAAATAGCCAATACGATAAAATGATTCCCACCAAAAATGATAAAACCAGCCACGCATAAAAACACAGCTTCACTGCCTGCATAACCATTGATACCATCTAAAAAATTATACAAATTGATAAACCAAACAATAAGTAAAAAAGCAAAAATATTGGTGATAATTGGGTTTTCAATGCTAAATAAGCCAAAATCAATACTATTTAATCCACCCATAACCCATATACCAATAACCGCTACACAAGAGTGTACAGACAATCGTAGCTTAGCACTAAGTTCATACATATCATCAAAAAAACTGACAACACTTATAATACAACCAAACATCAAAGCAGTAAAAAGAGTTGGGTCTATTTGATTGACGAAATATAAATAAAAAAGTCCTATAAACCATGTAATGGCAATAGCAATTCCTCCTCCATGAGGAGTAGGAATATTGTGTGAACTTCGTTCATTTACCACTGCTATAAGTGATTTTTTAATAGCATAATTCTTTATAAAATAAGTAAGTAAAAAAGATGAGAGGAATAATATTATAAACATGTAATACTTCATCATTTATAACATTCCCCATTCAACATTAATGCTATTCCTTCTTCTACACTGTATGGATTCTTAAGACTTAACTTTTCTTTTGTGATCCGATTATCCACTTCCAAACTTCTATAAAGTCGTTTATGAAATGATGGTTTTAAAACTTTCAATAAAGTCTCAAAAAATGGTATCTTTATCAAATATATTTTTTTGTTTAAATTTTTAGCTATTAACTTGCAGAGTTGTGAAGTACTTAAAGGTTCATCATCAGCACACAAAAATATCCCTGATTGCTTTTGAATTATCACCTCATCTGCCAAATGACAAAGATTGCCAATATAAACCAGACTTCGTTTGTTATCAATCTCACCAAAAGGAAGTAATGGAATTTTATTCACTAAGTTTACAAGAGATTTGATATTTGCTTTTACTCCATACCCATAGACTATTGGTGTTCTGATGATACTGACTTTAAAGTTTTCATCTTCTAGCTTTTGTAGTTCATGCTCAGCTTTAAATTTACTCTTTCCATATTCATCTTCTGGACTACAATTACTCTCTTCCGTATAAACATCATCACTCTCTTCCCCATATACTTTAACAGTACTCATAAATACAAACTGTTTTACACCACTTTCTTTAGCTTTTTTTGCTAACTCTAAAGTTTGATTTACATTTACTCTTTCATATTCTTCAGTACTTGCTCCACTCATTTGATGAACTAAAGCAGAAAGATGAAACACAACATCAACATCAGTACAATCTAAAGTATTGATATTATTTTTTAAAAAGCTAAATGTTTTTATATTATATTTTTCTTTATATTTGTTTACAAAAGAGCTTCCAATAAAGCCTTTTGAGCCTGTGAGTAAGAGTTTTTTCATTCTTTTCTCTCATATATTTCAAAATGTTTTTCAACAACTTGATTTATATCAAACTCATTTTTTGCAAGTTCTCTTCCAGCTTTCCCCATACTGTTTCGTAAATTTTTATCCATTATAATTTTTTCTATCTTACTAGCTAATGATTTCGGGTCTTTTTCTTTACAAAGCAATCCTGTAATGTTTGGCGTTATGGCATCTCTGCATCCGGGTACATCAGTCGTCACTACAGCCCTACCACAAGCAGCAGCTTCTATGAGTACTTTTGGCAATCCTTCTCTGTATGATGGAAGTACTACTATATTAGACTCACAAAACACTTTTGCTATATCTTTACTAAAACCATATACTTTTACAAAACCCTCTTTTTTTATATTTTGAATATCATCAAGAGTTAGACTTGCTGGATTATGAATATCTATATCTCCATATAGTTCAAATTCTACATTTGGGAATTTTTGTTTTAAGATTTTAGTGGCTTCGATATATTCAAATATGCCTTTGTCTTTTAGAAGTCTACAAGCCATTGATACTTTTATATTATCATTAGTCTCTTCTATGTATTCATATTGACTCAAATCTACGCCAGAACCTCGTATCAAAGTAGTGGGAACATTCACTATAGAATTTATCACTGCTTTATCATCTGGATTTTGAACTATCACATGAGAATTCTTTCCACCAAATGCAAATTTATACATTATTTTTATTACTGTTTTTGTCACTCTTGCTTTAAATCCTTGCTTTATAAATATAAACCCAAGTCCAGATATAGAAAATACTTTTTTACCTATATTTAAAAATCTTGATGCTATTCCACCATAAAGAACTGGCTTAATGGTGACAAAATGAATAACATCAGGATTTAACTCTTTTAAAACATGATATATTTCACTAAAGGCTTTTATCTCACCTTTTATCCCTGTATTACTTCTTGATAAATCAAGAGGATGTACCTTAAAACCAAAACTTTCTAAATACTCTTTTTTATCTGTTATCCCACAAGATATGTAAACATCATAACTTTTTTTTATAGCTTCTAAAGCTAGAGGCAATCTATGAGATATAAAAAACCAATCCACATTTACTACAAATAGTATTTTTTTAGACATACTGTTTTAGCTCGTCATAAAGTTTTTTCAATAAAATCTCTTTAGAAATGTATTCTTTACTTATTTCTCTAATTTCATGTCTTGAAACTCGCTTCATCTCTTTTGCAAAATCCACAATTTTTTGTATGTCAATCTTATCTACTTTGTAGTATTGAAAATCTATAGGGATAGCCGTATCTTTATAGGCTGAATAAACAGGTAAGCCAAAAGCCAAATATTCCCTAACTTTTAAAGCAGCTGCTTCAGATAGCTTTTTTCTATTTAAAGCTAATGAATCGAGACCAATATCACACTTTTCTAAAACTTTTATATATTTTTCTGATGGCAATAATCCATGCAGCATAAGATCTAATTTATTTGCATTGATAAAATCTAACTCTTTTTCTAATACTCTACCTATCAAATGAATTTTTACATTGTTCATTTGTATAAATTTTTTATTTTCCAAAACTGATTTTAATAACAAATCTAATCCATGCCATGCAGAAAAAGTACCACACATAAATGCTATATTTATCTCATTATCAATTCTTTTATCTTCAAGCACTTTAGTTGATGATAAATCAATACCATTAGGATATACTAATGTTTGCACATTTGCTCTTTTTTTTTGATAATCTGCTATATCATTTGTAACACAAATGGCACCTTTTGATTGTTTCAAACTAATAAATCCAAATAATTTTTCAGCAATAGAAGCACACTTGCCTTTCCAATCTTTCTTAATAATCTTTAATTCCTCAATCTCTTTTGAATGATGCACGGTAAATCTATTTTTTATAAACCATCCAAAAATTAATACAAAAGGATCAAAAGTCATATGTCTATTGATAATTACATCGTATTCTTTTTGATGCTTTAACATGTAAAGCCACCCATATAAATTTCGTAAAAATATTTTGCTAAAAAATTTTGGAATTTGTATTTCTAATCTATGATCTTCAATTTTTGCAGTATGTAAAGCTATCACATCCCAATCAATCCCTAGAGTATTACAAGCATCATATTCAAAAATCAATTGTTTTCTTTGACCATTTGTCAATTCTCTTACACAAGTTATATTTAGAATATTCATATTATTTTATTATATATACTTTTAAAGAATTCAAAAATATTAACCTCTGTTCCATATTCTTTATGTAATTTTTCATCCCTATGTATATATTCTTCTAAATTTTTGCTACTCCATGACATTTTTTTTAAAAAATATTCGATATCATTATCTAAGTCATATTGCGATGGATAAGGATTTTGTTCTAAAATTTTTATAGCATCTTCTTTTGTAAGTTGTCCAGAAACAATTAAAGTAGAAAGGTGAACTTTTCTTTTATCTATATTGAATTTTTCTGGTAATATATATCCTTGATAAAATCTTGTAAATACTGATTCATAATGCTTATAAGGATATGGTTTAAAACCATAATTATTTTTCAAAAAATTCATTGCTTCATTTTTATTATAATCAACATAATCTAAAAAAGGAATCCACTTAATCTTTTTAATGCCTCTATAATATAAATAATCTATTGTTCCAATTATAGGAAATGTTTTAATTGTTACATTGTTTCGTTTGGCCAAATTTTGAATATTTTTCTTATCCTTTTTATACCAGTTCCAATTAGATGGTATTTTTATTCCTTCTGTAGCACTATTTGATCCTGACAAAATGTATTTAATTCCATACTTTGCAGCCAATTGATAATTTACAGCAAGCATTGCATTATCATAAAGCAATTCTATATCTATTACATCTGCATCAAAAAATGCTTGCATAAGTTGTTTGTATTCGTTCCAATCTATAACATGAGTATATAAATCTACTCCCATATTGGAAATAAGCGTTTCAATATTATTTGTTGCCAATTCACTGTTCCAACCATTATCCATATGAACAGCTAAAACTCTAAGTCCATATTTTTTTGCTAAATACAATGAATAACTACTATCAGCACCACCACTTACTCCAACAATACAATCATATTTTTTACTTTGTCCATCTTTTTTTATTTGCTCTATAAATGAATCTAACTTATGAGATAAGTTTGTATGCCCTTTTTTGATACTTGTTATAAAGTCACTACAAAAATTACAATTACCATCCTCGTCAAAAACTATATCTTGTGCAGTTGTATCCATTACACATCTGTTACATTGCTGATATTCCAATTCAATTCTCCTTAAATAATTCACATAGTTTTTCATACTTCGGATATGAAATCAAAACTGCTTTATGTATTCCATTGTAAACAAACATACTTCCCGCTGCACATCCATGAGCACCATATTCTTTAGCTTTCTTGAAATCTTCTAAAACTCCTGCTCCTCCACATACAATCACGGGAATAGTCAATTGAGTAGCAATCTCTTTGATAATATTTAAATCATAACCTTTCATTACTCCATCATTATTAATTGAGTTGATAATAAGTTCTCCAACTCCTAATTCTTCCATTTTTTTTGCAAGTTCAATAGGTAGCATTTTTGCTTTTTTAGTTCCTGAAAATGAATAAGCTTCATATTTGCCAAAAAAAGATTTTTTGATATCTAAACAAAAAACTACACTTTGTGAACCATAAGACTCAACTAATTTTTTTACTAAATCAAAATCGTCAATTGCTGATGTATTTAAAATCACTTTTTCAATACCCAAACTAAAAAGTTTTTGAGCATCTTTTAAAGTTTTTATCCCTCCACCGTAAGCAATTGGCATAAAAGCTTCACTTGCAATATTCTCTAAAAGCTCAAAATTTATAGATTTGTTTAACTTTGAAGCTTCAATATCAAGAATAACCAATTCATCTACTTCTTTATCATTAAAAATCTTCACAGTATTTATGGGATCACCTACGTATTTGTGATTTTTGAAGTTAATCCCTTTATACAATCCACCATTTTTCATCAATAAAACTGGTATAACTCGTGTTTTAAGCATCTAAAAATTCTCCACAAAATTTTTTATTAAATTCATACCAAATTTATGGCTTTTTTCCGGATGGAATTGGACTCCTACGATGTTTTCTTTTTCAAATGATGAAACAAAATCTTGAATATAATTTGTATTTGTAAGTATATCAGCTTCTTGATTACAACTTACACAATAACTATGTACAAAATAAAACCTTTTTTCTCTCTCTATCTCATCAAAAAGTTGTGAGTTTTTTTGATGTTTAATAATATTCCACCCCATATGTGGGATTTTTAAAGTATCACTTACAAATCTTTTTGTTTGTGCATCTACCCATCTAAGACCAGATAAGCTACCTTCTTCACTACTTTTTGTCATCAATTGCATCCCAAGGCAAATACCAAGTATTGGAGTTTTTTCGACTAATACTTTTTGATTTAAAATTTCTACCATTCCTCGTTCTTGTAAATTCTTCATACCATTATCAAAAGAGCCAACACCAGGAAGTATAAGCTTAGTTGCTTTTTTTATCTCTTCTAAATCAGAAGTTATTAAACATTTATGTCCTATTTTTTTAATCATATTTGCAATTGAGCCAAGATTTCCCATGCCATAATCTATCACTATTATCATTTTTTAATTCCTATTGTATTTTCTATAAAGTTTATATAGTTTTGTTTCCAATTATTATCCCAAAAATAATTAACATCATGTTCTAAAATTTTTGATTTTTCTATATAACTTACTAATTCCATATCATCATTAAATGTTATAAAAGCTGATATTGGTTCATAAAAGTTTGTATATTTTGTATTCATCATATATACCTTATTAGTAAAACATACAGCTTCATATAATACTGTACTGACTTCCATTCCTATTACTATCTCAACTTTTTGCAAAATATCATATAAATTTGAGGTATCTATTTCAACTCCTTGATCTATAAGATTTGAATATCGTATTTCAATAGCTGGTACTTCAGAAGGATGTGGTCTAAGTAGAATCTCATAACCTAAATTTTTCATTGATTTTAGACATTTTCCAATAAGCTGATTTAATTCTTCAAATACTGTTCCACCTGATATAAATAAAATTTTATTAGATATTTTTTTAGACATTCTTATTTTGTCAATTTTATTTGATAAGGCTGCCAAACCTATAGGGATTTTTTGGGATGGCAACCGTGACATATGACTCCAATAATCACCATGAGTTAAAAAATAATCAGGTAAATATACTTTAATGTACTGAAAAATATTTTTATGATAATTATAAGCAGGATGAGCAAGACCTATGTAACCGTGTTGATATTCTACTGTTTTTATACCTAACTTTTTTGCCTCTACTAAAAGTGGTAAATGCCCAAAATAATGTGCATCTTCTACTATTATCATTTTGGTCTTTTTTATTTTTAAAAATTTCGCATATATCCAAAATGAAATACTCATTTTTTTACTTGTTTTTACCAATATACTTCTAATATTATTATAAATCGTATCATTTCCTTCAAATAAATTTTTGTTTCTCAAATATTCAATAAACATATCAATTTCATAAATATCATCTTTTTTAAACTTAACGGCTTTAGAACATAAAATAATCACAATATCAATCAAATCTCTAAAATAAATTTTTTCTTTTTTGGGGAGCAAATATGACATTTTAACTGATGATTCTATAATTTGAGTTTTACCTTTAAATAGCTTATAAAATTCATCATAAAGTCTATTTGTATATTTATTATTTTCAAATTTATTTACTATTCCAGAACTAAAGATATAAATATCTTTTTTAGGTGCAAAGAAAAGATTTGATTTTAAAGTGTGATAGATGTATTTAAAAATCTCTTTTATAGACTTTTTATTTGCTTTGACATGAGGATTAGATAGATTAAACTCCTTATTTATAAGTGATTGGATTAAAATAAATCTTACAAATAAGTACACGGGAATTTGACTTTTTTCAAATTTAAAATCTAAAATCTTACCATCAGATTCTAATGTTTCCAAAATATCATCAAATTTCATTTTTTCTCCAAAAACTAAACCAAGGCATAGGATATATTTTATTACTTAAATGCCAAATTAAAACAAATTGAACTAAACCTGATATTATTAAGGCATAGCCTGCACCAATTACACCAAAATACTTGATCAGTATGAAACTCATTATAATATGTACTATAGATATTGAAAAAGTCATTTTTGCTAATTTAGCAGTTTGTTTAAAATAGAATAAATATCCTACTACACAAACATACAATCCTTCAAATATAAATGAAATAACAATTAACTGAGTTAAATATAAAGAGTCTTGAAATTCACTTCCCACTAAATATGGATATAATAATCTAAGTAAAAATATTAATACAATTCCTAAAAAAATAATTCCGAAGAATAATCCATAAGAAAATAAAATTAATTTATTTTTATCCTCAATCCTTAAATTCTGAGCTAAATATCTAAATAATATTGGATATAACGCCTTAGTTAAAGAATTAATAAGAACTGACATAATCACTCCTATTTGAAATCCAACAGCAAATAGTCCTGTAGCTGAAGTACCAAGCAAAGAAATAATGATTATTTTATCTCCTTGACTTCTTAGCCAACCACCCAGTTGATGAGGAATCATTGGCAAACCAAACTTTAAAAAATCTTTCATATATTCTTTGTGAATTTTTAAATTAAAATACCCTCTTTTATAAAGTAAAATTAAAGATACAAATGAAAAAACAAGAGTTCCAATTATCATTGCTATTGCTTGCCCTTGCCAATCATAAGAAAACCCTATAATAAGTGTAATAGAAATAAGCGAAATAGTAACTGTTTGTAAAAACTGATATATCCCGTAAGGTAATGGTTTTTGTTCAATGACCCATAATGATAAATTTATCAAAGTTACAAATTGAGCAAAGACAACAAAGGTAGCTAAAATTTGCCACTCAAAAGACAGTATTAATTTACTCTCAATTCTCTCATGAAAAAATAAAATTATCAGAAGAGTAATAAAAGTAGTAAATAACAAAACAATTAATACATTTGCTATATAAATACCTAATTTACTTTTTTCTAATCGAAAAAAATTCGAGTCAATAGCTCCATGACCACTCAAACCTACAAATATAGCAATAAAAGAAATCAAAGCTGTAAAAGAAGCAATAATTCCATAATCATCGGGTGTTAGATATCTTGTAAGTATTGGCAAAAGCATAAAAGGTACAGCTTTATTTAATATTTCAAAAAATACAAAAAAGATGCTATTCTTTATTATCATTAATTTTTATTATCCTTGCAGGAACTCCACCTATTACACAATTTGATGGTATATTTTTAGTAACAACACTATTCCCTCCAATTACTACATTGGAACCAATTGTAACTCCCTCTGTAATTAATACATTAACACCTATCCAACAGTTATCTCCAATAATCACATTTCCATTTTTTGTTTTATTTTTCATATTTTCAAAAATTATTTCATTTGTATCATAATTTGAAGTATATAATCTAACATTATGACTTATTGCACAATCTCTACCTATTAATACAGAACATCCTTCAACAGACTGTATTGAAGAATATTCACCAATATATGTATTCTCACCTATAGTGATATCTCCATCTCCTGATAAAATAATACCATTTCCATTAAATCTAAAAGTAGGAGAAATATTGTATTTTTTACGATATCTTTCATAAACAACATAATTGTTACTCAGTTTTAATATCACATATACATAGTGCAATATATATTTAATTATTTTCATTTTCTTACTCTTTTATTTTTTATAGCTTCCGCCATCTTAAAATCAATCTCTTCATCAATATCAACCGAACTTTGTTTATTCATAACATAAGCAAAAATATTGTCTTTTAACATAAAACTTTTTTCTTCAATTAATTTATCGGTTTTACAAATATATATCGCACCATTTAGCCTATAGTATTTCTCCAAATCTTGACTTCGTTTATTTAAAATTTCATCTGTTAAAAAGTTTTTCATAGATAAGCTAGCATCCAAAGTATTTGACCACAAAGGGGAGTGATCCATCTCACACACACTAACTACTGCATCTGCATTTTTAATTTCAAGTAACTCTATCGCTTCATCGATATGCTTGCTATCTCTTAAAGGACTTGTAGGTTGAAGCAAAACTATATAATCATATTTTTCTACATTATCAATAGCATGTTTAATTGCATCAAATGTAGTTGCTGTATCATTTGATAATTCTTCTGGTCTTTTTATAGTATTTGCACCAAACTCTTCTGATATCGATATTATCTCATCATTGTCACTTGAAACTACGACTTCATCAATATATTTACTTTTTAGTCCGGCTTCAATACTGTAAGCAATAAGCGGTTTACCACATAAGTCAAGTACATTTTTTCTAGGTAGTCTTTTGCTCCCACCTCTTGCAAGTATTATTGCTAAAAATGATTTATTGTTATACACTCAAAACCTCATTGTATTTCATTTTAACACTGGTATAAATTTTTTCGATAACTGTTTTATTATTGACTATTTCATTGATCGCTTGACTCATAAGTTCTGGTTCATCGTCATATTGATGTGATATATTATTTCTTATTTGCCGTAAATTAATCCATTCTTTAGCACTGTATAAATACCCAATTTTCTCTAATGTATTTAATATATCAATAAATGTTTTTTGAAAAAAGCTTTCTTCATACAAAGAGACTAAAAGTTTAAACACTTTATCTCCCAATGTATCTTGTAGTTTTGAAAATCTAAAAAGATACTGATCGATAGATTGAACTTGTTCTTTTGATAATTCTTCATACTCTTTTGCTGTGATAGGGATAAAAGTTTTCAGCTCTTCATAAGCTTCATTTATTCTTTGTAAGTGTTTATCACACTCATGAAAATATTTTTCTAATTTTAGTTTATTTACATTCATTTCGACTCCCTTTTCTTTTGCCTCAATCTCTATCATTTTTGAGCCATCTCCTTCAAAAACAACATCTATTTTTTGTTCACCAATGCATTCTTTAACTTTTGTTAAGAAATTGATTTTTTTTTGAAAAAGATCTTTGTTGTAAGTAGTTTGAATATATAAATCAATATCTCCACCCTTCAAAGTATTATCTACTCGGCTACCAAAAAGATATATTCTTCCATTGTCAAATACTTCTTTAAAAACTTTATATATTGACTCTATCTCATATTCAGTTAATCGCACTAAAACACCTCATCATATTCATCATTTGCCTTCTTATATTCTTCAATTTGCCCAATATCAAGCCAATATTCTCTAAGTGGAAATGATATTGTATTTTGTTTCTCATTAATAATCTTTTCAAAAAGTGTAGGCATATCATAAAATTGATTTTCTGGAATATATTCTAACACATCAGGACTTAGCATATATATTCCAGCACTTACAAAAAATTTATGAGTAGGTTTTTCTTCAATAGAAAGTATCTTGCTATCTGCTATATTTACAACACCATAAGGAACTTGAAAATCATACTCTCTTACACACATTGTAGCCATAGCATTATGAGATGTATGATAATCATGTAAATGTTCAAAGTTTACATTGGTTAGTAAGTCTCCATTCATTACAAAGAATGGTTCTGTAGGCTTATCTTTCAAAAGACTCAAAGCTCCAGCAGTTCCCATACGTTGTTCTTCTAGTATATATTCTATATTAGCTCCGAATTCTTTTCCATCTCCAAAATAGTCTTGAATGATATGTGATTTATAATTCACACACATTACTATATTTATATATCCATATTCAGCAAATTTTTCTACGATTGTTTGAAGGATTGGTTTATTCCCTACTTTTAACATTGGTTTAGGAGTATTTTCTGTAAGTGGTCTAAGCCTTGTCCCCAATCCTCCTACCATAAGAATAACTTTATTTGGTTTACTTTCTTTTGAAATAAGTTCATCAAGTATTTCTAAGCCTACCAAATCACCTTTATCATCGACGATAGGTATTTGATGAAGCTTTTTTATTCTACAAATATTAATAATCTCTTCTTTTGAATTATTTATATTTGCAACTGTTGGAGTTTTGAAATAAATATTTATTACAGATTCATTTAAAGATATATTATTTAAAAGGGCTCTTCTAATATCTCCATCACTTATGGTTCCAAGAAGTTTTTTATTCTCATCTACCACAATTGCTAATTGTTTAGAACTTTTATCAATAATTTTAAGAACTTCTAAAATAGAAGTGGACTCTTTTACTATAATATCTTCTATATTTTTCATTATCTCTTTTCTTTCCAAATTGGATGTTTTAATTCCCATTTTCCAAACTTATTTTCCCATAAATGAGGACTTCTAAATTTTTCAATAGCATCATAATAATCTTGTAAAGATATATCCATATAATTACAACAATCTTTTATATACTGTTCTGGAAATTCACCATCAAATCTTTTAATAAGAGCAATACCTTCATCTCTCGTAATATCACCATTTCTAACCTCTTGAGCAGAATCATAAGTTGCTCTTCCTATTCCAAATTTGATAGTAGTTGTATGATAGTGAAGCCAATCTATTTTATCATCCAAAGAGCTATACTTACTAAAACTACCCTCAGTTCTATGGTCATTTGGCATAAAGTCACTATTTTCTACTGAATAATAATAGGTTTCTTGTGGATGCCATTTTACGTAGTATCCAAGATAATGAACTTCCGTACCTGTTTTCTGAATTTCATAAGGATTTGTAGGAAAATATGCTTCAAGATCAGATAACTTAAACCCATACTTATGAATCAATTCCTCTGCAGGAACTCCACCCAACACTAAATCTTTTATGCTAAGTTCTGCACTATAGTATTTGGGATCCCTTGTTGGCTTTTCATTATCCTCGATAGCATTTCCATATTCAGCTTCATTTTCTCCAAATATTACTAAAGGAATATCAAACAATACTGAAAGTCTAGGAGCCAAATTCTTTTGTCCTAAAATAAATGGTTGAAAAGGATGCCCAAGATTTAGAAATGCATTTCTTGTTAAAAATCTGTGCAATTTCTTATTTTGATTGTAAGTATAGTTTGCAAATCCAGCATTTAACCAAGAATCAAAGTTTCTTCTTCCAATTTCTGTATAAAGTGCAGGAGGCCACGTAATAAGAATAGGATTCATATTATATTTATATTTAAGTATGTGAGCTGCTTGAACACTATCTTTCCCTCCACTTCCTGGGACTACTACATCATATCTTCCGTCATTTCTTCTAAATTTGTTGCACAGTTCTTCGAGTTGTTTATGCCTTTCATCCCAGTTAATCAACTTTTTTTTCTCTGCATATTTACAAGCTTCACAAATGCCATCCTCACCAAAGTGTATAGCTCTTTTTAATTCTCCTTCTTTTTGTTTAAATTCAACTGTAGAAGATGGTCTTTGATTATTCATTGTACATTTTTTACAAAATTTTACTTCTAGTGGTAATCCATATTTCCCAAATAAGTCACTCATCTTCTTCTCCTACAATTCTATAAAATTTTTAAATAGTTTTATTCCAGCCTCACGACTTTTTTCTGGATGAAATTGCACACCATAGATATTATCTTTTTGTACAGATGAAACAAATTTGTGTCCAGCATAATCTGTTAATGAAGAAATTTCTGTATAATTTACAACTTCATAAGAATGCATAAAATAAAATTCTTCATTTTCTAGTTCATTCAAAAGAGGATTAGTCTTTACTACATCTATAGTATTAAATCCCATATGAGGTACTTTTGCATCTACTAATATTGGTTTTACTTCTGCTTTGATAGCATCTAAACCTTTTGTCTTACCATATTCAAATCCCAAAGTAGATAATATTTGCATACCAAGACAAATTCCAAGTGTTGGCTTTGTTTGTATAGCTTTTTTTAAAGGTTCTAATAATTTATCTTTTTCAAGTTCAGATATAGCATCTTTGAAACTTCCAACCCCTGGGATTACAATTTTATCCACACTATTAAGTTCAGATTCATTATTCACAATTTTTATAGTACCACCAGCTTTTTCTATAGCTTTTTTTATACTATGAATATTTCCTGCAATTCCATAATTAATAAGTCCTATTATATTACTCATTTTGATACCTCAATCCCATTATCAGATAAATATTTTTTAATCTCTTTTATATTAGTTAAATCATAATGCAACATACTTGCAATTGCTACTCCGCTTGGTTTAGCATATTCTATTAACTCTTTTATATCTTCTAATTTACCAGCTCCACTTCCAATAATTACAGGAATATTTACACTATCTACTACTTGTTTTGCAAGTTCTAAGTCAAATCCTCTTTGTCGTCCATCAGTATCAATGCATTGTAAGAATATCTCCCCCGCACCTCTTTGTTCAACTTCTTTTGCCCATTCTATAACATTTTTGTCCGACTGAATTCTTCCACAATCCGTGTAACATTCATAATATTTATCCCATTTTTTAGCTTCTATATTTACTACAACAGCTTGATTTCCAAAAATTTCAGCTGCTTGATTAATAATATTTGGATTTTCTTGTACAGCATAAGTATTTATTAGAACTTTATCTGCTCCTTTATGAAAAAGTTTAGAAAAATCTTCAATACTTCTTACTGCTCCTCCTACTCCAAATGGTATAAATAACTCATTTGCAGTTTTTTCTATTTCTTCAAATATTATTCCCCTTTGATACAAAGAAGAGACTATATCTATATACATAACTTCATCCGCACCTTGTTCATAATACTTTTTTGCTAATTCTTGAGGTATTCCAATTTTTCTTAAACCTTCAAAATGAACTGGTTTGACTACATAAGGTGGCTTAACATCAAGCTTAGCTATTATTCTTATTTTCATTCACTCTCCTAAATTTTTAAATCATAAAACGATTTTTTTAATATCTTTTCTAAATTTACTTTTTTTATGTTTTGAATAATTTTCCGACTAACACACCCATTTCCATATGGGTTTATAGTATTTTTTATATTTTCTTGAAAATCTTTTAAATATAATTTTTCAAATGCTTTTAAAACTGAATTTTTCTTTGGTTTACAATCAATCACACTAGAAGCTTTTATTCTTCCTTTTTGTCTATCTCCAATATTTATAGTTCCTATATTAAAACTTGGGGCTTCAAGAAGTCCACTTGAACTATTTCCAACTACTGCATCAACAAATTGTAAAGCGCTTAAATATCTTAGTTGTCCTAAAGAGACAAATCCTATAGATTTATATGTGTGTTTAGATACATATTCATCTATCATCTGATTTATAACTCTTCCATCTGTATCACTGTTTGCTTTTGTAAAAATTATATTTGTCTCTTCTAGTTCATCAATTGCATCTAATAATTCTTGGAATTGTTCTTTTGCTGTTGAATTTTCCAAAGTTACAGGATGAAAAGTCACTAATATATTTTTTTTGTTTAATTTAAAATCTATTGATTTTTCAAATTCATCTTTAGTTAAAAGATTTAATCTTTTAATATTTTCAATTCCCATACCACCCACATTAAAAACTCTTGATGGGTGCTCACCTAGTTGTATTACTCTATTTTTATATTCATCTGCTGCTGTAAAATGTAGATGGCTCATTTTGGTAATACTGTGGCGAATTGACTCATCAAATGCTCCTTCTGTAGTTTCTCCTCCATGAAGATGAGCTATTGGAATACGAGCAATCATAGCAGCACTTACAGCCGAAAATATCTCATATCTGTCACCCAGAACTACAATAATATCAGTCTTTAACTCTTCATAGGCTTCTGCAAAAGATATTTGAGCCAATCCCATAGATTTTGAAATGCCTATGGAAGTATCAGAAGATAGAAGCATCTCTATTTTTTTATTTATATTAAAATCTTTTTCTATCTCTTTATAAGTTAATCCAAACTCAGGACTCAAGTGCATGCCAGTAGCTATGATTTGAAGCTCTAGTTCATTATCAGTTTCTATTTCTTTCATAAGCCAATAAAGTAATCCATATTCAGCTCTTGTACCAGTTACAACACAGATTTTTCTTTTATTCATATTAATTCATCTTCTTTATAATCTTTAGTTGCTATTGTTCCAACTATTTCATCCCATCGCATTGGGCTTATTCCATTCCCTGGTCTTTTTATAGTAATTTTTTCTTCGCTTAATTTATCACCTTTTTTTATATCCACCTTAGCAACTATAGATTTTCTAGCTATTTGCATATTTGGGATTTCACTTTTTGATGGTTTTTTGATACTACTTCCTAGAGCTAATTCTATATTTCGAATTGATTTTACCATAGCTTTTAGTTCGTCTGGTTCTAAACTAGCTTTATGGTCTGGTCCTTCCATAGTACAATCGAGTGTAAAATGTTTTTCAATACAACAAGCACCCAAGGCAACCGCAGCAATATCAACTTCAATTCCTAAAGTATGATCACTGTATCCAAATGCAATATCAAATGTATTTCCAATTGTTACCATAGCTTTTAAATTCACATCCTCCATAGGTGTAGGATACATCGTGTTTGTATGGAGCACTGTGATGTTTTCTTTTTGAGTGCCAGAAAACATGAGTAGGTCCAAAGCATCTTCTATTTCTCCAATATCAGCCATACCAGTTGAAAGAATTACTTTTTTATTTAGCTTTCCAATATGTCTAAGATATGGTGAATTTGTGATTTCTCCACTAGGAATTTTAAATATTTCAAGCCCTAAATCACTTAAAAGGTCTATACTATCATGGTCAAATGGAGTTGATAAAAACATAATATTTTTAGTTTTACAATAAGCCATAAGCTCTTTATGTGTATCCATATCAAGTTCAAGTTTTTTTATCATATCAAATTGTGATTCTGAATTATTGGTAGTTTGTTTTTGATAATCTGCTTTTTGTGCATTTTTACTGACTAGATTTGTAGCTTTAAATGTTTGAAATTTTACTGCATCAGCCCCACTCTCACTAGCCACATCAATAAGCTTTTTAGCAAGCTTGATTGAACCATTATGATTTACTCCTGCTTCTGCTATTATAAACACCTTACTCATTTGGCTAAACTCCCAGCTTTTATAAATCCATCTATTTCTATACTTTGTTTTGAAGTCGCATTACTTCCAACAAAACTATTTTCTTTTACAACAACTCCACCATTTACTACACTTGCTGTTGAGATATGGCAATTATCTTCAACTATACAATCATGCTCGATTAAAGCTTTTGTATTTATTATACAATTTTTACCGATTTTAACATTTGTATTTATTAATGCATGATGCATAATAACTGTTCCTTCTTCTATAAAAGAGTGTTTAGAGACGTAAGCAAGTGGAGAAATTATCACTGGTAAAGTAAACCCTATTTGTTTTAATTTATTATATATTTTAATTCTTATTTTATTTGATTCAATTTGCCCTACTGTTATGAGTGCATTTTTACAAGTTTTAAAAATAGTTTCTAAATCACCATCACAAGCAATTACTTCATAATCTAAAACTTTTTTACCAATATTCTCTTTAGTATCAACTATACCAATAATTTCGTATTTATTTTCTTGTTCAATTACATCAATTACACTATGACAATGTCCTCCACCACCGATTAAGACAATGTTTACTTTTGAATTATTAATTTTTAATGTTTCGTTATTCATTCTCTAGCCTTGATGATTTTACTATCTATAAAAACGAATGATTTATCTAAAATAATATTCTCTTGTTTCATGCAATTTTCTTTTCATTCAAAATTAAATATTTAAAATTAAGCATTAAACAACTCTCACCGAACTTGGAATATTTACAACTCTTTCTTCAAGATATTTTGCATTTTTTAAATCATCTTTTTGACAATCTTTGAACATTTCAAGTTCATTCATGAGTTTCCAAATAGGTCTTGTCATTACACCATTTTTATTTGAAAACTCTAAAAACTCATTTCTTTGGTTTATATCATTCAACAAAATAGCTTGAAGCCAATAGTTTGATTTTGAATTTTTTGGCTCTTCTATAAAATTTATATCTAAATTTGAAAAAAAATCTTTATATTTTGTTGCTAATTCTTTTTTTGAAACTAAAAATCTTTCTAACTGTTCTAACTGTGCAACCAAAAGAGCTGCATTGATATTTGGAAGTCTATAGTTATATCCTATTTCATCATGTGCATATTCGTACGGATGAGAAATCTTTGCTGTTGTAGTGATATGTTTTGCTCTTTTTGCTAAACTTTCATCATCTGTAACAATAACTCCACCTCCACCTGAAGTTATAATTTTATTACCATTGAAAGAAAATGCACCAACTTTCCCAAAAGTTCCCGTATGTTTATTTTTGTAATAACTGCCCAATGATTCAGCCGCATCTTCAACCAACTTAATATGCCATTTATCACAAATATTGTTAATTTCAAGAATACGGCAAGAATGTCCAAACGTATGCATAGGAACACATGCTTTTATGATTTTACCTGTTGTTTTGTTAACACAAGTATTTTCTTTAATTTCACAATTATTTTCTAAAAACAATTTTAAAGAATCAGGACTCAAACCCATTGTATCCAAATCAACATCAACAAATATAGGCTTTGCACCAATATAACTGATTGCATTACATGTTGCTATAAAAGTAAGTGGCTGAGTGATAACTTCATCATCTTTTTTTACATCTGCTAATATTAAAGAAATATGAAGAGCTGCTGTACCATTTACTGTAGCAATCGCATATTTACTTCCTACAGTTTTTGCAAATTCTTTTTCAAATGTATCAACATATTTACCTACACTCGATACAAAAGTAGAATCTATACAATCATTTAAATACTTTTTTTCATTACCAATAAATCGTGGTTCGTGTAAAGGTATAAAATCATTTGTTTTAAACATTTTTTTTATAAAATCAACTATATTTCTCAAAGGTACAGCCTCCAATTATGCTTAAAGCATATAATTTTCGGTTCCGAACCTAAAAGAGTGAAACTATTCACTCTTTCTATAGGGTTCTCACATCTTTCCATCAAGATATTTCCCCGTTTCTTTATGTCCAAACTCTGGAATCATTGTAAAAAATTCTTTAACCATATCTTCTTTTGCCCAAGATAAATTTGCTTTAAAACTTTTAATAGTTTTTTCAAAGTGATTTAACTTATCTTCATCAAATAAAGCTTCATTTTTGATAATCCCAAGATTTTCAAATTTATCCATATCTAAAACTTCTTTGTCTGTAAAAAACTCTTCAAAATCCTTTTCCCCTGTTGTATCACTAGCAGTAAATAAACAAGGCCATTTCCCCTTTTTTGGTAACGTTTTCACTAATTCTCTTGCTTCAACTTCATCTTTGCATAAATAAGGTTCATATCCTAACTCTTTCAAATATTTAACGGCAATATCTGCAAACGTAATAAGATGTAAGTTTTCACTTAATTTTGGGAAAAATATATCTCTATTTTCTCCAAAAATACAACTCATTAGGCAAAGTTCTCCTGATTCTTGAGGTGTTACAAAATATCTTTTTATGTCATTTGGTGCAACTATTGGTTGATTTTTCTCTAACCTTTGATTAAATCCATGAAGTAAACTTCCATCACTAAAAGCAACATTTGCAAATCGAGCCATGGAAACATTGATTTGTTTAGATTTTCGCATGACAAACATTTCCATAATTCGTTTACTTGCACCCATCATATTTACTGGATTTGCTGCTTTATCGGTAGACACACAAAAATATTTTTTAGTTCCATTATTTATTGATTGTTGTAACGTTTTATCCGTATTAAAAACATTTGTTTCAATCATACGCATAAGAGTAAACGGGTCTTTTTCACTTCGTACATGTTTAAGCGCCGATAGATTTAAAACATAATCATATTTTCCATCTGCTTTTATAAAAGCATCGTATTCAACACTTCCAATATCAAGAGCAAAAGTTGCAAATTCACCATCAATATAGCCAAAGCTGCTTCGTATATCTCGAACCAATTCAACCATATTATTTTCAGAAATATCTACCACATGAAGTTTTTTAGGATTTCGTTTAAATATTTCTTTTGTTACAGCTTGTCCAATTGAACCTGCACCACCAATTACTAAAAATGCAGAATTTGATACTATTTCTAAAAGTTCTTTTTCAGAATTATTTATATCATCAATAAAAAGTTCTTTCGTTCGTCCTATTAATTTTAATATTTTATTCATTGAAAATACCAACTATATACTCAATCTCTTCATCTGTAACATAAGGATTCATAGGTAAGCTCATGATTTCTTGTGATACTACCTCAGAAATTGGAAAATCACCTTGCTTATATCCTAGATATTCAAAACACTCTTGTAAATGCAATGGCCTTGGATAATGTACTGCTGTTGGGATTCCAGCAACTTTTAACTTTTCTTGTATTTCATCTCTATTTTTTACTCTTATTGAGTATTGAGCCCAAGCACTTGTTCTTCCTTCTTCTACGAAAGGAAGAACAAATTTTGAATTATGAATGTTTAATTTTGAATAATACTTTTGAGCCACTTCTTGTCTCAGAGCCAAATCTTTTTTATAGTA
>DGAG01000005.1 GCA_002382325.1 Epsilonproteobacteria bacterium UBA4036 | reverse complement strand
CTGAATGTTGGCTTAAATTTTTGAAAAAGTGGATTTTTCTTGTTTTGTATAGTATATAAGGAAGTATAATGAAAACACTATACTCCCTGAGTTGTTATTTTTTAAGTTTATCGATTATTTTTATGAGATATTCGGCTGAATTCTTTGCAGATGATTTTAAAAACTCATCAAAATCAAACCCTGCATCCATATCAGCTGTATCAGAAATGGCTCTTAATATAAAACAAGGTACATTTAAAGCATCACAAACAACAGCAACACTTGCACCTTCCATTTCTAAAGCATCGGCTTGAAATGTCGTTTCAATAAACGCTTTTCTTTCATTTGAGTGGACAAATTGATCACCTGTGGCAATTGTCCCTTCAATCACTTTTAAGTTATTCTCAATTGCTACTTCTTTTGCGATAGTATTTAACTCTTTTGATGTTTCTACAAATACAGCTCCTCCCGGAACATATCCGTTGGGATGCCCAAATGCAGTAATATCTAAATCGTGTTGACATAATTTATTGGCAATAATCAAATCTCCAATTTTAAGGTCTGGATTGATTCCTCCCGCAACTCCTGAAAACAATAAAGTATCACACCCAAATTTTTCTATTAAAGTAGCCGCTGTTAAACTGGCAAATACTTTTCCAATTTTAGAGTAGGCAATGACCATATCTAACCCATTATATTGAACTTCATAATAAGTATTCTTAGCAAACTCAACAACTTGAACATTTTCAAAATGTGCTAAAAGAGGCTCAATTTCCTCTTCCATTGCACCCATTATTGCTAATTTAGTCATTTAGCGCCTCCAAAGTGGCTTCCAATGTTTTCATATCACTTACATTTAAAGTAGGTGTCGTTGTCGTTTTTTTATTTAATCCTTTTAACACCGCTCCATTACCAAGTTCAATTAAAGCATCGACTTCATTGGCAAAATTTTCAATGGACTGTTTGTATTTTACAGGAAATGTTAATTGTTGACACAATAAACTGATTGCTTCTTCTTTTGTATTGTATTTTTGTGAAGTTACGTTGGATACAATAGAAGTTGTAAAGTTATTAGTAACAAAGTTTTCTAAATATGGTTTAAGTTGTTCAACTGCACTGCTTAATAATTCACAGTGACTTGCCACACTCATATCTAATACTATGGCTCGTTTAGCACCTGCTGCTTTAAATACATCAACTAAACTTTCTAAATCTGCTTTGATTCCTGCTAATACAATTTGCCCATCCATATTATAGTTTGCAGCCCATACTTTTTTACCCGTAGCTCTTTGTTCTTCACACACTTTTTCAACGGTTGCATCATCTAGTCCTACTAATGCCATCATTCCTGCACCACCATTGGCACAAGCTTCTGTCATAAATAATCCTCGCTTATGTACCAATTCAATGGCATCTAAATAATCAATGGCACCACTTGCAACCAATGCAGAAAATTCACCCAAAGAGTGTCCCAAAACAAATTCTGGCTGAATATTGCACTTTTCTTTGAAAATTGCTGTTGCAATTGAACTTACCAATAAAATAGCAGGTTGTGTAAACTCTGTTTTACCTAAATTCTCATTTTCTTCAAATAATAGCTCTTCAAAATTAATCCCTAATCTTTGACTTGCCTTGGCTATCATCTCTTTTGCAATTGCACTGTTCTCAAAAAAGTCTTTACCCATCCCCACAGATTGACTTCCTTGTCCAGGAAAAATAAACGCAATTTTTTTCATATAGTAATACCTTATTATAAATTTCTAGCTTCAAAAACTATTTATAAAGTTTATTTTATAAACCTTATAAATAGTTTTGCCCAAAAGCTGTCGCTCTTGGGCAAAATGTGTTTGGCAGTTATAAACATATTAAAATGTTTTGATATCCATCAATTAGTGACTGCAACCACATCCACCGTGAGAATGCCCATGTCCATGAGATTTTTCTTCACTTCCACAACTTCCGTGACCATGGTCATGGTGACCTCCACCACAACATCCACCCGAAGCCATTCCTCCTACTACACCGGTTTGAATCTCTTCAGCCGTTGCATCTCTTAATGAAGCAATTGCAACTGAGAACATTAAAGTTCTTCCAGCCATTGGGTGATTATAATCAATCGTTACTTCTGCATCATTGAATTCTTTAACGGTAACTTGAACTGTTTCTCCTTGCTCACCTGTACCATATAATGTCATACCAGCAGTTAATTCTATACCAGCAAATTGCTCTTTTGGTAATACCTGAATCGCTTCTTCATTGTACTCACCATAAGCTTCTGCAGGTTGAACTAAAATATCTGCTTCTTCATTTAAAGCCATTTCAATTAGTTTGCTTTCTAAACCTGGGATAATTTGACCTTTGCCACTGACAAATTCTAAAGGAGCTTGTCCTACATTTGAATCTAATTGCTCGCCGCTGTTAGCATCTTTTAAAGAATACTCTATTCCTATTACTTTTGACATATATTTATGTCCTCCTTATTGTTATTTTTAATTTAAATTACTTAAATTTTTATTTGCTGTTTGTGCTTCAGTAGAATTTGGATATACATTTATTAATGTAGAATAAAAACTCGCTGCGTTTTCTAAATCTTTAATATTTTCAAAAGAAATTGCACTGTGCAACAAAAGCTTCGGCATATATGAAGCTTTGTCATATAATAATGCTGACTTTTTGAAATAATTAATGGCATCATTATACTGTTTTCGATAATACCATATTTCACCTAAATAAAAATTTGATTCTGCAGGTTTATAATTTTTTGCAATCAAATCTTCAAAAATAGGTATGGCAGGGGTAAAATAATCTTTTGCAAATAAATCTTTAGCTTTTTCCAATAATTGGGCATTGCTTAAGGCTAAATCTTCATTTGACAATTGAGTGGTTCCTTTAGATGAACCTTTAGGTTCTTCCTCTTTTATGACCAATTTTTTAATCTTTTCAAACTCTTCTTTGGTCACAAACTGTTCCATATTTGACTTAAACTCTTTTTCAGATATATAACTGCTGTTAATCGCATTAACTAATTTTTCAAGCTTAGCAATAGCCAATTTTAGATTTTCAAAGTTTTTGTTGTTATTGGTGTTGTTCTCTTCTTGTATTTGTAAAATTTGAGCGGTAACTGTTTTTATTTTTTCTATTTCAACATGGTTAATTTCATTTTTTTTGGTTAAATCATTAAGCTGTAAAACGGCATCATTGAGCTTTTTACTGTCGCCTTCATAAACCGATTCTAATCCATCAATTCTTTGATTAACCGATTCTATAGTATTTTTTACATCTTTGACTTTGGTATCAATAGTATTAAGTTCATTTTTATTTTTAAGAATATATTTCTCAGTAGTTGTCAATCCGTAAGGTTTGTTTGAGTCTAAATTACCAGCACCAAAGACTGAAATTTCTTCCGAAATTGCTATGGTGCTAAGTAATAATAATGCGAACGTTCTCTTCATTGCTTCGATTATGGTAATAATCTGTGTTCAGCTCTTCGGTTTTTTTGCCAACATTCAGAGCTTTTTTCATTACACACAGGATTGCTCTCTCCAAAACTGATTAATGAGATATTTGAAGCATCAATTCCATCTGCAACTAAAGCATCTTTTACGGCGTTAGCTCTTTTTAATCCTAATGCGTAGTTATACTCATCGGTTCCCCATTCATCACAATTACCTTCAACTTTGATTTTTCCATTGTATGCAGATAATGCTGACGCATTGGCTTTAATAACATCTCTCATTGCCGCAGAAATATCATATTTATCAAAAGCAAAATAGACTGAACCTAAAAAGACTTTTTTCCCGTTAATAGTAACATATACACCATTTTCTGCTGTTTCCATTGCTTGATCAACTGCCATTGAACTTTCATTGGTTGCAACTTGATTCAATGAAGCTTCTGAATTTGCAGCATTTGAATTTGCATCTACTTCAATCTCTTTTTGACTACAACCTGTCAACAATACTGCAGCTATTAATAACGAATAAATACCCATTTTTTTCATATTTTCTCCTTATGAATTTCGAAAATTCTACACTATTCTAACTTAATTACGCATTACGAGAAGCATCTATTACCAATCAATTGATTGTATGTTTCCTGCTTGTAATGGGAAAAGAAAAGATTTATTGTAATTTAAACGAATGATACCTATGGAACTTTTACCGTTAAACGTTTTTAAAAATAAAACCGACTCTCCGTCATTTGAAAATTTTGGGAATTGATTTCTTCCATTGGTGGTTAATCGTCTGACAAAATCATCTTGAGTCGAAATTAAATACAAATTAAAACTGTTTTTTGAAAACTCATTATCTCCTTCTCTGCTTGAATAAACAATATAATTTTTGTATGAAGTTGCAGAAGAGTTATTTCTTCCATGATACACCAATCGCTCAACGGCTCTTGAGCCAATTGTTTGGGCAAAAATATTGGGATATTTTAATCGATCGGATACAAAAACAACTCGTGAATCATCATCAATAAAACTTCCCCCAACATCAATGCCTTTATAATCAGTAATTTTTGTTTTGATTTTTGTTTGTGTGTTATACAAATAAATATCGGGTTGATCTTCAGGAGACATCGTTAAAAGTAATTTTTTCCCATCACTGCTGACATCAGAACAAACAATCATTCCATTACTGCTTACAATATCGGTTGTTTGTCCCGTAAATAAATTGGATTTAACCAATGTGGGTTTTCCTCTGTTGTACGTAGTATAGTAAAAACTCTCTTGCGAAGCGTCTGCCCATTTAGGAAAAATGTTTAATCCCCCTTTTATAATCACTTTTTGATACGTCAACGTATAATCCGCAATAACAATCTCACTTTGTTTGGCATTGAGATATCGTGAAAAAATGACAAACTTATCCATCCAAGCAATTGTAGGTGCTTTCATATAATCATTAATCGCAATAGAAGTACGATGGGCTAAAAAAGGAAATCGATCTTGCTTAGAAGAGGAAAAAGATTGATTTAAAACCAAATTACCGTTGTTAATATCGTACATTTTAATCAAGAGTAATAGTCCACCAAAACTGCTTTGCTCAATACTTAAATTGACCAATAAATCAATGCTTTTATTTCTTAATATTACAAAATTGGGTCGCTCATTAAACCCCAACATCACTTTTTCTTCTTGAACATCAAAGTGTCCACTCACATTTAAATCTTGCTCAATCACTTTTGCGATTTTGCTGACCAAAATTTGATCAAAACTGTCACTTGAAACATTAACACTAATTTTGGGTAAAGTCGTCCCTTTTTTTATAATTTCCATTTGTGCATCAATGGCATTGGATTGAGTGAGAAAAAATAGAAGTACAAAGATGGCTTTAATTATCATGTTTTTCATTTTATTCCTTTGTTTTAAAAGTAAATTCTATATCCGTACTGTTCCCTTTTTCATAGGGAGGAAATTTTTCTAATTTTTGAGATTCTAAAAAAGCATACAAAGAATCATCAAAAATATCGTTACCCGATTGAATCAATAATTTATAATCGAATCGTCCATCATTAAAAATGGTAATAATCACTTTTGCCGATAAATCATCAATAATAATTCTTGGATTCCATCGACTCGCAAGAAGTTCATAAATTTTTGAATAGTAAGGGTCATTTTGATTTTTATTGTTACTGACGAGCAGTTTAGAACTGTTTTGTTTAACATTATCTAAAAGTTTAGAAACCGACACACTTTCACTTTTACTTTGTTTTTCAAATTTTGATTTATAACGACTTGAAACTAAACTTTTTTCAGTGTTATTAATCACTTCTTTTTTAACCGTTTGAGCAGCCACACTGACATTGGCAAACAATGATTGAACATTGGCAGTCGTCTTTACACTTTTAGATGTCGATTTTTTGACTATATCTTCAGATTTTTCACTGTTTTGAACCAATTTTTGAATGGTTTTCTCTTCTTGTTTGGACTTATTATCAACAATAATATCCAACTCCAAAACAGTTGTTTTTGAAAAAGCATCTATCTTTTTTACGTTATGAGATTTAACATACAAAATAAAAAGCAGAAAAAACAGACCATAGAAGCTAAATGAGAGAATACCAGAAACATAAAAAAATTTTTTATCGCTCATGTATTTACCCATCAGTAATTAAAGAAATTTTATAAAATCCTGCCTCTTTAACCGTTTTAAGTACAAAAATAATGTCATCATACATTAAGGTCTTTTCAGCACGGATATGTATGGCAGTATCTTTGTTTTTATCTTTGGAAAAAAGGACAAAACTGTCAGGAAAATTGGAATATTGGTATTTATTTTTGTTGACATTTATTACTTTATTTTTGGTAATATAAATATCAATTTTTTGTATTTGTTCAACTTGTTGTGTTTTACTTCCTTTAGGAAGATTTATGGGTTCTTCAAACTCAATTACGGGTGCTGTAACCATCAAAATAGCCAGCAAAACAAGCATAATATCCACTAAAGGTGTAATATTAAGTTCTGGTTTTTGGTTAAAATCATACATTTATGATTTAACCTCTTGAAACTAAAATTTTAGATTGTGCCTTTAAAAACGTGTCTAATTCATAGATTTTTCGCACTAACATTTGGTGAAAAGTATAGGCAAAAATTGCTACAAAAATTCCTGCTGCCGTTGCAACAAGTGCTTCTGAAATAGCAGGTGCAATAATAGAAAAGCCTACTTTTGAATGTGACGAAAACTTTGCAAACGATTCCAAAATTCCAACAACTGTTCCAAACAGACCAACAAAAGGTGATGTTGAAGAAATAATTGACAACCATGAAACACCAACACTGGATTCACGAATGATTGAAATTTCACATGCACTTAAAATCTCTTTTGTATGCGTTTGACTTTTTGAGCATTTGCTTAAACTTGAAAGAGGACTAATACTTAATGTATCTCGTGATATTAACGCTTCAAGTGCTTTTTTTTCGGTATCGACCAAAGAAGAAATAGATAAATATCGATAAATAAATATCCAAAATGTGGTGACTAAATAAACAGACAGCAGTGCCAATACGAAAATCGTAATAGCACTGCTGTTGTTTAAATAACTTAATAATAAATCTATCATTTACTTATGCAAATGAGTTAATTTTTGCTTCAACAGCGGCTAAAGATACATTTGAATCTTTAACTGAATTCACCAATTCTTTTGCTGCATCAATATTTTTAGCTGTTTCAGATCCAGGTCCCTGAGTTAATGCAACTGCACCATCAGCTAAAACATCGACTGAAGTTTCACTTACTTTAACATGTCCCCAGTTAATGGCGATTGCTTCAGTACTGTTTGCTTTTTCAATTACGATTACACCCACTGTCAGTGAAGAGACTAACGAGGCATGCCCCGGTAGTACTCCAAACTCACCCTCTTTGCCTGGAAGAGTTACAGTTTTTACACTATCATTAAAAATAGGTCCATTTGGTGTAACGATTGATAATTTAATTGTATCCATGTTATGCCTTATGGTTTTTATTTCATACTCTCAGCTTTTGCAATAGCTTCATCAATTCCACCAACCATATAAAATGCCATTTCTGGAATATGGTCGTATTTACCATCAATGATTCCTTTGAAACCAGCGATTGTATCTGCTAACTCAACATATTTTCCAGGAGAACCTGTAAATACTTCAGCAACGAAGAATGGTTGAGATAGGAATTTTTCAATTTTTCTTGCTCGGCTTACAACAAGTTTATCTGCTTCAGATAACTCGTCCATACCTAAAATCGCAATAATATCTTGTAAATCTTTATATTTTTGTAATGTTGCTTGAACACCTCGAGCTACTGCATAGTGCTCTTCACCTAAAATATCTGCACTTAAAATTCGAGAACTTGAATCAAGTGGATCTACCGCTGGATAAATACCTTTTTCTGCAATTTTTCTGTTAAGAACTGTTGTTGCATCTAAGTGAGCAAAAACAGAAGCAGGAGCAGGGTCAGTTAAGTCATCCGCAGGTACGTAAACTGCTTGAACAGAAGTAATAGAACCTTTAGAAGTTGAAGTAATTCTCTCTTGTAATTTACCCATTTCTGAAGCCAATGTAGGTTGGTAACCAACTGCTGAAGGAATTCTTCCTAATAAAGCTGACATTTCAGAACCTGATTGTGCAAATCTAAAGATGTTGTCAACGAACATTAAAACGTCAAGACCTTTTTCATCTCTAAAGTACTCAGCCATAGTAAGACCTGTTAAAGCAATTCTATTTCTAGCACCTGGAGGCTCACTCATTTGACCATAGCACAGTGCAACTTTGTCAAGAACGTTTGAGTCTTTCATCTCATGGTAAAGGTCATTTCCTTCTCTTGTTCTTTCACCAACACCTGCAAATACTGAGTAACCAGAGTGTTTAAACGCAACGTTGTGGATAAGTTCCATAATAATAACCGTTTTACCAACACCAGCACCACCAAATAGTCCAACTTTACCCCCTTTTGAATAAGGAGCAAGTAAGTCAACTACTTTAATACCCGTTTCAAACATTTCTGTTTTTGTTGATTGCTCTTCAAATGAAGGAGCAGCTCTGTGAATTGACCATCTTGGTGCATCAGCAGAAACCGCTTCACCTTCATCAACAGGATCACCAATTACGTTAAAAATTCTTCCAAGTACCGCTTCACCTACTGGAACTTTAATAGGTCCACCAGTAGCATTACACTCTTGACCTCTTTGTAAACCTTCAGTCATATCCATTGCAATAGTTCTAACTCGACTATCTCCAATGTGTGCAGCAACTTCTAAAACCAATCTATCAGCGTTAGCATTTGTTAAAACAACATCTATTGCTTCATTTATTTCTGGTAAGTATCCGTCGAATTCTACGTCAACGACAGGACCCATTACCTGAATAATTTTACCTTTCATACGGGCAGCTCCTTTATCTTATTTTAATGATTCAACACCACTGATAATCTCTATCAGCTCTGTTGTAATTGCAGCTTGTCTAGCTTTATTGTATTCAATTGTTAAAGTTTCAACTCTCTCTTTAGCATTTTTTGTTGCTGCTTCCATTGCTTGCATTCTTGCACTGTGTTCAGCTGCTAAAGAATCAATTAATGAATAATACATATTGAAATCAATGTATTTTTCCGTTAATTCATTTAAAACTTCACCGTCATCATCTGGCTCAATATCTAACATAGATGTTTCATTCTCAGCCAATGTAACATCATCTAAGCTTACAGGTAATAGCTCTCTGACTCGAATTTCTTGAGTGAGCATATTTAAAAATCCATTGTAAACCAATATAACTTTGTCTGTTAAACCGTTATTAAAATCTTTTACGGCTTCATCGATAAAATCGCACGCTCTGTCATAATCAGGAGCTGAAGTTAAATCACTCACTTTTTGACTCAAATCCACTTTTTGGAAAGAGAAAAAGTCTACCCCTTTTCTTCCAGCAGCACGTAATCTTACGTTGATACCTTTTGATTCATAATCCGCTTTAAGTCTGCTTACTGTTTTAATTGTTGCCATATTAAAACCACCGCAAAGTCCTTTATCCGCTGTTACAAAAACAATATCAATTGTTTTTGGATTATTATTTGGAACAAATGCTTTACTGACATTTGCTTCATCTTGAACTTTGCTAACTCTATTTGCAATCTCAGAAAGTACTTCATTAATCTTACTTGCATAGCTTCGTGCTTGTTCAGACAATTGTCTGGTACGAGTAAGTTTTGCAGAAGAGACCAGCTTCATAGCTTTAGTCGTCTTTTGCGTATTTGAAACACTTCCGATTTTTAATTTAATTTCTTTTAAGTTAGCCATTGCTAATCCTTAGTTTGCATTAAAAACAGTTTTAAACTCTTCTAATGCTGATTTTAACGCTGCTTCAGTTTCATCGTCTATTTTTTTACTAGATTTAATGTTTTGAAGAATGTTAGAATATTTTTGCTCAATAAATGCGTGTAATTCACTTTCAAATCGTACAACATCATTAACAGATACATCATTTAAATACCCTTTTGTACCCGCATAAATAATAACAATTTGTTTTTCAATTACTAATGGCTTATTAACACCTTGTTTTAATACTTCAACCATTCTTTGACCTAATTCAAGCTCTCGTCTGGTTGATTCATCTAAATCTGATGCAAATTGTGCAAACGCTTGTAACTCTCTAAATTGTGCTAAAGAAAGTTTCAATGTACCCGCAACTTGTTTTGTTGCTTTAATTTGCGCAGCACCACCCACTCGTGATACAGAAAGTCCTACGTTAATAGCCGGTCTGATCCCTGAGTTAAAAAGGTTAGTTTCTAGGAAGATTTGACCGTCTGTAATAGAAATAACGTTTGTTGGAATATAAGCAGCAACGTCTCCTGCTTGTGTTTCAATAATTGGTAACGCCGTCATAGAACCCGCACCTTTTTCATCACACATTTTTGCTGCTCTTTCAAGTAATCTTGAGTGTAGGTAGAATACATCCCCTGGGTATGCTTCTCGACCTGGAGGTCTTCGTAAAATTAAAGACATTTCTCTGTACGCAACTGCATGTTTTGATAAATCATCGTAAACGATTAACGCGTGTTTACCGTTATCTCTGAAGTATTCACCAATAGTAACACCTGTATACGGTGCTAAAAATTGTAATGCCGATGAATCTGAAGCAGACGCATTAACAACAATTGTGTATTCCATTGCACCAGACTCTTCTAATGTTCTAACAACAGAAGCAACTGAAGATGATTTTTGACCAATTGCAACATAAATACAAATTACATCTTCACCTTTTTGGTTAAGAATTGTATCAATAGCAACTGTCGTTTTACCTGTTTGTCTGTCTCCAATAATAAGCTCTCTTTGACCTCGTCCAATTGGCACAAGTGCATCAATCGCTTTAATCCCTGTTTGTAAAGGTTCATGAACAGATTTTCTAGACATAATACCCGGTGCTTTTTCTTCAACAAATTTTCTCTCTGCTGCGTCAATAGCACCTTTACCATCAATTGGTTCACCAAGTGCGTTAACAACTCTTCCAACCATTGCATCACCAACTGGAGTATCTAAAAGTCTTCCCATTCTTTTACAAGAAGTTCCTTCTCTTAAACCATCACCTTTTCCAAGGATAACAATACCAACAGAAGACTCTTCTAAGTTCGCTGCTAATCCTTTTTCCCCGTTTTCAAACTCTACAAGCTCACCAGCCATAACGTTTTTAAGACCGTAAACTTGTGCAATCCCATCTGCGTAAGAGATGATTTTACCAGTTTCGTTTACATCTACATTTAATTCAAAGTTATTAATTCTTTCTTTAATTATCGAACTAATTTCATCTGCTTGAATCTTTGCACTCATTCATTTTCTCCTTTATAAATTCTAAACTGCTTTTAAAATATGATCAATCATTTGAGATTTTAATCTCTCTTTTGAAAAACTTATCTCAACACCAAGTCCATCAATATCAACTTTTATTCCATCGTAATCACAAATATTTTGTTCCAGAGCTAAATTAATATTAAATTTTTTACTAAATTTTTCAGTAATTGAATCTACATAACTAGAATCCAGTTCTTTATTTGTATAAACAACTCCGGTATAGGTGTTGTTTAACACAGAAATTTGATTTTTTAACTCGTGAAAAATAAAAGGAATAACATCTAATCTTTTATTATCCCCTAAAAGTTTAACCAGATTGGTTGTTGTTGTACTGATGTTGTCCACTAAAGAGATAATAAAATCAACTTTAGCACTATTTGCTACTTCAGAAGAAGTAATAATAGAAACAAACTTTTCATCGGCATAAGCTGAAGAAATTTTATTTAACTCATCACAAACTGCAGTCACTTGATTAAGATCTGTTCCATCGAGTAATGCTTTAACGTATCGTTTTGCTATTAAATCAATCATTACGCCACCTTCTTAAGAACAATATTTGCCAACTCATCTTGAGAAACACCAATATTGTCGCTGCTTAATAACTCTTCTAAGACGCTTTGAACAACTTCTTTTTTAGCTTTTTTTGTTTCAATTTTAATTTTTTCATCAAAATTTTTATTTAAATGTGCTATTTCATTGTCAACAGCTTGTGCAATTTTTGATTTAATAGAATCAATCTCTGCATTGGCTCCACTTACAATTTCAACAGCAAGTTTTTTTGCCTCTTCTAGTTTTAAAGTAGCTTCATCAACTTTAGCTTGAGACTCTTTTAAAGTATCTTGTACTTTATCAAGCTCTGCTTGAATGCCTAAGCTTCGATTAGCAAAAAAAGCTTTAATTTTCTCAGCTAATAAATACCACAAGATTCCAGCAAAAATAACAAAGTTTACGGTTCTTTGAATAATATCAGTTTCCGCACCTTCACTGGCAAACAAT
Source organism: Epsilonproteobacteria bacterium UBA4036 (assembly GCA_002382325.1). Classification (GTDB taxonomy): domain Bacteria; phylum Campylobacterota; class Campylobacteria; order Campylobacterales; family Arcobacteraceae; genus Marinarcus. Next base: position 101,800 of record DGAG01000005.1, on the reverse strand, counting down.
GCCAAAGGAGCAAAAGCTAACATAAACAATACTATTTTCTTCACTTTTTCTCCTTATATTGATCTAAGCTTAGCTTTTAAGCTCTCATTGAACTGAGGCATAGAAGCCACCAATGAATCTTTTAATGCAGCTGTTTCATTTTGTAACTCTTTAGTAAATTCAGCATATTTTGTTTCCAAATCTGATTTTGCACTAATTAGCTTTGCATCAGCTATATCTTTTGCTTCATTGTACGCTTTGTCTCTAATTGCAGCAGCCTCTTTTTTAGCTTTTGCAATCACATCATTTGCTTCAGCCAGCATACCGTTTACGTCTGCACCGTTTGACTTTGCATTTTCTAAATCTTTTTTAATAGATTCTGCACGATCATCCATGTGTTTAAGTAAAGGTTTAAATAGACAACTGTTTAGTCTGGCAAGTACAAGTAAAAAGATTATACCAGAGCTAAGCAATAATATAGGACTTATGTCTAACATTCATTCCTCCATATTTTTTACAGTTTAGTTTGACTAAAACTGCACAATTTTAACAAAATAAAATATAATAGAAGTTTAAATGAAGAAATATTGTTAGTAAAATTTATAAAGTGTTACCAAAGTGTTTAGAAATCTTTTCAATATCTTCTTGTGAGTGTATTTCTATCTTAAAATATTTATTATCGACTTTCACTTTAAGTTTATCCGATTGTAAATTTTTAACAATATCATCTAAGATATTTAAATCAAGATTATTGTTTTTGGCTTTTTTCTTTGGCTCTTTTGGAAGGGTTGGGTTTTTAAGTTCTTTGACTAAATTTTCTGTTTCTCTTACAGAAAGTTTTTGACCAATAACAGAATCGACAACTAATTTTTGCTCTTCATCGTTCAATCCAATTAATATTTTGGCATGTCCTGCACTGATTTTTTCATTGGCCAAATGCTGTTGAACATAAGAGCTTAATTGTAACAATCTTAAGGTATTAGTAATAGAGGTTCTGCTTTTATACACACGATTAGATAACTCTTCATGAGTAATATTATGTTCGTTAATTAATTGAGCATAAGAGTATGCTAACTCAATAATATTTAAATCATCTCGTTGAATATTTTCAATTAATGCCACTTCCCTTAATTGCAACTCTTCAATATTAGTAATAATGGCTTTAATTGTTGGCAAACCTGCCAATTTATGTGCTCGCAGTCGTCGTTCACCTGCGACTAAAATATAATTATCTTCCTCATCTTGCATCACAGTAACAGGTTGCAAAAGTCCGTGTCGTTTAATGGACTCACTTAACTCTTTGAGTCTCTCTTCATCAAACACTTTTCTGGGCTGATTAGGATTGGCTTTAATTAACTCAACATCAATCTCTTTGATACCTGAACTGTGCTGGGTAGTTGAACGGCTGTATGCTGTTTCAACTTCACCTAATAATTCGCTAAGTCCTCTTCCTAGTGCCATATTGTTATCCTGCTATTGCTCGCGCTAAATTTGTATATGCTCTTGTTCCAATGGCTTTATCATCATAAAGCATAATGGGTTTTCCAAAACTGGGTGATTCTGCCAGTTTAATATTTCGTGGTATAACCACATACGAGTCTTCATCAATTTTAAACAACTTATTTTCAAAGTGTTGTGCCAAATCAGCAAAAACTTGTTTGGACAGATTGTTTTGTTCGCTGTACATAGTAGGTAAAAAGCCTCGAATTTGCAATTGCCGATTGATGGTTTGCTTCACCAATTTAATCGTATTTAACAATTGGGCTAACCCTTCGAGAGCAAAAAATTCACATTGGATTGGAATTAATACAGAATTTGCTGCACTGAGTGTATTAATCGTAATAGGTCCTAAAGCAGGAGGTGAATCTATGATAATATAATCATAATCTTTTTTAATGGGATCAATTTTTCGCTTTAAAATCAATTCCCGCTCGTTGGTGTTTCGGTAAAACTCTTTTTCAATCCCAACTAAGCCAATATTTGAAGGAGCGACTTTAAGATTTTCAATTTCGCTGTCTAAAATAATTTCAGAAAGCTCTTTAGTTCCTAATAGCACATGATAAATGTTATATTCATAAGTGTCTCTTTGAAATCCTAATGAAGTGGTGGCATTTGCTTGTGGGTCAGCATCTATTAACAATACTCTCTTGCCTTCAAGTGCTAAAGCCGCACTCAAATTTACAGCAGTGGTAGTTTTACCTACTCCGCCTTTTTGATTTGCAATTGCAATTATTTCTGTTGTCATCGTAAACTAAACACCTTTGTATTACCTAAACTAATTGAACCATCGTCATTTAGCACGGCATTTGTTAAAGAAACTTTCTCGTCATTGACTGTAGATTTGAAAAATCTGCTTTTTTGAAATTCTATCTTAAACTCACTAAAAATATGCTTCCATGAAATTAATTCTTCTAATTGTAAAAAATAATTATTTAAAATTGTATTAGGTGACATTTTTATATCTAAGTGCCCATATTGTTCATCCACGTTAACTAAATTGAGCCCTATTCCACAATAAATAAGTTCTTTATTGACAGAAGTAATCGTTCCCCCTATTTTTTTATCGTTCATATAAAAGTCATTGGGCCATTTTAACCAAATTTTTGACCCCTCTTTTTCGAGTACTTTTTTTAGAATGTATGAAAAATAGATGGATGCTGATTGCAAAGGCAAATCAGTGGGTAAACTTGCTTTTTTCAAGACAAAAGAGAAGAATAAATTTCCCTCTTGTCCTACCCATTGATTTCCTCGACTTCCAATGCCATTGGTTTGATATGCAGTTACAATACATAAAGGAGAACTATATCCTTCTGTTGCTATACGATTTTTCAAGTAACTGTGTGTTGAGTCAACTTCATTTAAAAAAATAATTTTCATGTAGCCATTATACATAATTCTAGTTTAATATGAATAGACTATAATACACAAAAATACTATTTGGATATTCTATGTTAGACCCTGTTTTACCTATAGCTTTATATTTGGCATTTGGCTATTTATTTAAAATCTTTATTAAAGATAACTCAAAAGAATTAGTTGATTTTGTCATTTACTTTTCCTTGCCAGCCATGGTGTTTGTGAAGATTTATCCTTTAACGTTGGATTTGAAAATCTTAAATCTGATTTGTATGTTTAATACCATTATTTTGGCCAATTTATTGTTGGCTTTTGGTGTGGGAAAACTTTTCAAACTGGACAAAAGAACCTTAGCTACGTTTATGATTGTTGCCACATTTGGAAATACTTCATTTATTGGTTTTTCTTATATCGATGCCTTTTATGGACAAGATTTTGTTGTTTATGCCCTAATTTATGACTTGTTTGGTTCATTCTTATTGGTGGTTTCTTTGGGTGTGTTTATTATCAATTGGGGAAGCGGAGAGAGTGTAAAAATCAAAACGGTTTTTAAAAGTGTTTTATTTTTCCCCCCTATTGTAATGTTTTTTATCACCGTACTGGCCAAATTTTTACCCATTCCAAATTTTATGATGAACACAGCACAAACCATTGGTGCTACTCTTGTGCCACTGGCTATGATTGCCATTGGGATGAAACTGGAAATTAAAAATATCTTTTATAAATTTAAAATCACCTCTTTGGCTTTGTTCCTTAAAATGATTGCCATGCCAATTATTGTAATGATTCTTTTTTCTGTGTTTTATACCTTAAATGATACGTGGAGTAAAGTAACGATATTAGAAGTTGCTATGCCACCCATGACAACAGCTGTTATTTTAGCCATAAAAGGCGGTTTGGATGAGAGATTGGCTATCAATGCTTTAGTTATAGGAGTTATTGCCTCTTTAGCAACGGTGACGGGATTTTATCTTTTTTTAGCCTAAAACTAGGCTAAAATATCTCCCACTTGCAGTCGTTGACCTCGAAAATAATCAACAGAACTCAGTTCTTTTTTTGAAGGGGCTTGAAGAGTTTTTATCTCTATGGCACCTGTAGCACAACCTACAACTACACTTTCTTTATTGATGGCTAAGATTTCTCCTGCTTGATGGGCTAAAGTTTCATCAACTAGGGTAATGCCTTTAAGTTTTAATCCCGAAGATAAAAATACGCCTGGCCAAAAAGAGTAGGCTTTGTATTTTAAAACCAATGCTTTTGCATCGCTAAAATCAACTTCACCCTCTTCTTTCTTTATTTTTTTACATAAAGAACTTAACGCACTGTTTTGAGGTAATGGGTTCAAAGAAGAGAAGTGATTTAACGTCTCAATGGTTAAATCTGCTGCAACATGAGATAACGTTTCAAATGCTTGAGCTACTTCTAACGTAGGAGTTATTTTTAAATATTTAAATCCTAAAATATCACCTGTATCTAACCCTTCTTCCATAAGCATCGCGGTTACACCGGTATATTCATCATCGTGCAATAACGCTTCTTGAATGGGACTTGCCCCTCTGTATTTTGGCAATAATGAGGCATGAAGATTAATACAAGGAGCTATATCTAAAATAGATTTTGGCAAAATTTGTCCATAGGCTGCTACGACAATAAAATCAGGTTTTAAAGAATAAAGAGCATCAACCATTTCTTGATTATCTCGTAATCTTTGGGGTTGATAAATAGGAAGATTGATATTATGGTCTAAACAATATTGCTTAATATGAGGAGGAGTAAGCTCTTGCTTACGCCCTACTTTTTTATCACTTTGAGTAAATAAAGCCACCACATTGAAATTCTTTTCTAAAAGCTTTGCAAAGATAACCGTTGCATAACTTGGTGTCCCCATAAAAACAATTCGTTTGCTCATCTTACGCCTTTTTAAATACCGTTCCACCAACGTGGCTGTTATTGACTAAAAACTCTGTAGCATAAGACAAATCAAATCCACTGCTTAAATACATGGGGATATCTCTTTTAAGTAAGAAATCGGCTGCTTTAAGTTTAGTTACAATTCCACCTGTGGCAAATTGAGTATTGGGGGTGTGTTCCCCTTCAAGCATTTCATCACTGATTGAATGAACAAACTTTTGAAGCTGTGCATCATCATGCTGATGTGGATTTTTATTATAATATCCATCGATGTCTGTCAAAATTGCCAATAAATCTGCTTCAAAATAATATGTTACGTGAGCAGCCAGTTGGTCGTTATCACCAAATAACAATTCATCGGTTGCGGTTACATCGTTTTCATTAATAATAGGCAAAACTTTGTTTTGCAACAACACTTCAATCGCCCCTTTAGCAAAAGCCGTTCGTTTTCTTGAATCAAAATCATCAGCAATTAAAAGCATTTGAGCACATATAATGCCGTGTTCTTTAAATCTTTCTTTGTAGTGTTTCATCAATAAAGGTTGCCCCATAGCAGCTAGCGCTTGTCGATTGGTTACAGATTTTTTATCTAAAGGCAAAGAAGTAAATCCTGCTGCAACCGCACCAGAACTGACTAAAATCACTTCAACATCTTGCTTTTTTAATTTGGCAATGAGTTGTACTAAATTGTTTAATCTCTCCAGTGCTAATTTCCCGTCTTGTGTTAAAACAGCACTCCCCACTTTTAAAACGACTCTTTTCATTATTTGCTTTTTCCTATTAAATCATATAAGGCATATGTTAATGCTTTGGTATTTAAATGAGTTACTGATGATATGGGTAAGATAAAATAAGGCTTACTTGTATCAAAACGTGCAAACGTAGTATCTTGAACATAATAAGGCAAGGTTTTATCAAAACCAAATTCACTGTTTTTTGATGGTTCTAAGCCCAACTCTTGAATGAATTTTGCAATATCTTCTTCTAAATTTTCACCATAATACGCATCGATTTTTGTTAAAGCAATGGCGTAATTACGTTGACTTAACTCTGTTGAGAATTTTTTTAACTCTTCTTTTAACACACTTAATTGATCGGACGTTGTTCGATAATTGGCAATATCTATGGTAAAAAGTAAAGTTTTTGTTCTCTCAATGTGTCGTAAAAATTCTAAACCTAAACCTTTTCCATCACTTGCCCCATCAATAATCCCTGGAATATCTGCCATGACAAAAGAGTTATAATCTCCTGCATCAACAACACCCAACTTTGGTGTTAATGTTGTAAACTCATAGTTTGCAATTTCTGGCGTCGCATTTGACACCGTAGAAATCAATGTCGATTTCCCCACATTTGGATACCCAACAAGCCCTACATCAGCGATAAGTTTTAATTCCAATCGAATTTCTCTTTTTGTTCCAGGAAGTCCAGGCTGAGCATACGTTGGTCTTTGGTTTCTTGAGTTCTTAAAGTGAACATTTCCCAATCCACCTTTTCCACCCTCAATAAAAGTAACCACTTCACCTTCAACCAATAAGTCCAATAAAACTTCACCTGTTAAATCATCAATAACTTGAGTTCCAGGAGGCACACTTAAAAGCAATGTTGGAGCAGATTTACCGGTCATATTACGCCCCATACCTTGCTTACCATTTTCTGCTTTAATGATATTTCTTCCTTTAAACCAAGAAAGCGTGTCAGCATTGCTGTCTACGACAAACGCAACATCTCCACCTTTTCCACCATCACCACCATCAGGTCCACCTTTGACAACGAACTTCTCTCTTCTAAAAGAAGCACATCCTTGTCCACCTTTTCCTGATACGACTGTAAACTTTACACTATCTATAAACACAAAAACCTCCGTTTAGTGAAAAGTGAAAAATCAAAAGCATTTAACTTTCAACTGTTCACTAAATTTTTATTAACAAAAAAAGGGTGTAGGCAAATTGCCATACACCCTTTTTTTCAACATTAAAAAAGTCAGATTTACGAAGCGTAAACTGAAACTTTTTTTCTATTTCTATCTTTAATTTCGAATTTAACTTTACCATCAATTAAAGCATAAATTGTATGGTCTTTACCCATTCCAACGTTGTTTCCAAGATGGATTTTTGTTCCTCTTTGTCGAATAATGATGTTTCCAGCTCTTACAACTTCTCCACCATATTTTTTAACTCCAAGTCTTCTACCAGCTGAATCTCTGTTATTCTGCGTACTACCTTGACCTTTCTTGTGAGCCATAATCTATCTCCTTGATTTTATTGAGCTTATGCAGCTATTTTAGTAATTCTAATTTTTGTAAAGCTTCTTCTGAAACCTTTTTTTAATTTAGAATCTTTTCTTCTTCTTTTTTTGTAAATAACTACTTTTCTATCTCTATTTACACCAGTACCATCAAGTACTACTTCTGCTTCAACTTTTGCAGATGATACAGCTTCTCCACACTTTAACTCACCGTTATTCACTGCGAGTACATCAGTAATTGTTAGTGTTTCTTTAGCAGCTTTTCCAGTGTAATCGATATCGATTAAATCACCTTCTGAAACTTTATATTGCTTTCCACCACATTTGATAATTGCGTACATTTTCTATCCTTAGGTTGTCTATTCTATTATTGCTATGCTTTTTTGTGAAGCGAATAGTATCTTAATTTAGTTTAAACTTTCTTTAAGCCAAAATTTAATTAACAAAATCTTTTGCAGCAGCAATAACATCCATCTCTACGAGTACATTTTTGGGTAATGTTTTAACAGCAACCGTACTTCGTGCAGGTTTATGATCACCAAAATATTCAGCATAAATCACATTCACTACACCAAAGTCATTCATATCTTCTAAAAAAATCGTCACCTTGATAACATCATCTAAAGAAGAGCCAGCTTCAGCTAAAATATTTTGTAAGTTGGTTAATACTTGTCGTGTTTGTCGTTTAATATCTCTGTCAACTAACTCACCATTAGGAGTAATTGCAATTTGACCTGAGGTAAAAATCAAACCATTACTTTTGATGGCTTGTGAATAAGGACCAATAGCAGCGGGGGCATTGGGGGTTTGTATTATTTCCATAAGAATCTCCTAATTTTTTGAAGCATTGTACTTTAAAAATGGTTTTGAATTGATTAAGAATATCTTGAATTATAAATTATAGGCAATCAATTTACCCTTTTTTAATTGCATAATATTATCACGAATTTTTACAATGATATGTTTTTTTTCATTATGGTCTAATCTCTCCTCATATCGAATAGCATGCAATTTTTTTTCATAAAACTTGATTAACAAAACGCGTAATTCATTGCTTAAGCGTTCATCGTCATACGTTTCAAGTTGTTCATTCAGTAAAATCCCTATTAATTTAGGGTTATTTTTATCATGCAAAAGCATTTCAAACTCGTTTCGGTGATATTCAAACATGGAAGCATCGATTAAATCCAACACCATCTCTAAACGATGGGGCTTGTCTGCAATGGATTTAATAATACATAATTCGGCTATATCAATTTTCATCAATTGAACATCATTTCGATTATGGACTTTTTGATGTTGTACTTTAATAAATTTTTCATTAACATTCAAGCGTGAAGCCAAATAACGTTTATATTCATCTTGAAAAATGGGATTAAGTGTTTTTAAAAATTCATTGGTCTCTTCTAAAGCTTTTTGTTTACTTTGAGGGTCATGTAAATCATACTTTGCAATTAAATAGTCAATTACAAAGGGAATAAAAGGCTTAGGATGTTCAAAAATTGCACTGAGTTCTTGAATTTTTTTCTCTTTAACCATATCAGCAGGGTCAACCCCTTGCGCAAAAATAACCACTCCCCCTTCAAAATTTCCACCACTTAACATCAAAGCGGCTTTATACGCAGCATTTAATCCTGCATTGTCCCCATCATAAGCTACAATCACTTTGGGTTCACCACGGCGTAATAAAGGTAAATGTTCTTGTGTCAATGCGGTTCCCAGTGTTGCAACAGAGTGTTCAAATCCTGCTTGATGTAACATGATAACATCCAAATAGCCTTCGGTGATAATAATCTCTTTGCGTTTATAAATATGCTCTTTGGCCAAATGATATCCGTATAAAAGCCGAGATTTATTAAACAGTTTGGTTTGAGGAGAGTTGACGTATTTAGCATTATGCCCGGTAATAGTTCGTCCACCAAATCCAACAATGGAGCCATTTAAGGCATAAATTGGAAAGGTAATACGCTCAATAAATCGTGCATACAAACCATTTTCTCCACTGTCAATGACGCCTAACTCTTTAGCATCGCCTAAATTTAGAAAATTATCCTTAATGTAATTAATGGTTTGCAATGAATTTGGGGCATATCCTATTTCAAATTTTTCAATGGAAAACTCAGAAATACCACGACTTTTGATGTACTCTTTTGCCGTTGCATTTGAAATAAACAGTTTTTGATAATATTGATTAATCTCTTGCAAAACTTTAGTATCAAGTTTTTGTTGCGTATTATTTTCATAAGTGAGTGAAATATTATACATGGAGGCAAGTTTTTCAAGAGCCTCTGGATACGCAAGTTTCTCATACTCCATAACAAATTTAATGGCATCACCCCCTACTCCACACCCAAAGCAGTGGTAAATTTGTTTGGTTGGACTAATAACAAAAGAGGGTGTTTTTTCGCCATGAAAAGGACAACATGCCTTAAAATTGGCTCCCGATTTTTTAATCTCAATAAATTGAGAAATCACATCTACAACATCTAAATGGTTTTTTAAGTTTTCTATGGAGTCTTTGCTAATCATAAATTGCATTATACTGTTTAAACTCTTTATAAATGTACAATTTGCTAAATTTATTATTTTCTATGAACTTTTATGATAACATATTGAAAAATTAGACAATAAGGGATAAAAGTGGATGGACTGGTTGTAGAGTATAGAGACCCTCTTTTTGGTGTCATGGTATTCTTTACTCTTATTTTTGTTATCTCCTTTTTAACCTACTCTTTTGGTCTGTATAAAGAGAAAAAATCACGAGCAGAATATCGAAAATTGCTTCAACGCTTTGAATTGGGCAACTTAAAAGAAGAAGATTATGTCCATTTATACGCCACATACAATTTACCCTTTGATTCGATTATTCTTTTAGCCTCTACGTTTTTACATAAGGGAGAATACAATAAAGCCATTGGGGTTTATTTGGCTCTGTTAGAGCATGTTACTGAGCGTGTCAAAAAAGAGGAATTACTTGAATTGTTGGGAAAAACCTACTTCAAAGGAGGATTTTTACAACGAAGTAAAGAGATTTTTCTAAAAATATTAAAATTTTCACCCCGAAACAACAATGCGTTGGAGTATTTACTTCTTATTTATGAGAAACTCAAAGAGTTTGATAAAGCGCAAGAAGTGATTGAGTCTCTTAATGAGTTGGAAATAGATATTAATCAAGAAGAGCTTTATATCCAAACCCTTAAGCTTTTAAATGATCCACTGATTTCCTTTGAAAAAAAATCTCATTTGTTGTTAGAACATTTTAAAATCAATCCCGATATTGAACGCATTGTGGTCAAATATTTACTTCAATTTCATAAAACACTCTTTTGGGAAAATCTTGCTTTGTTTGATTTGAAAAAATCCTTAGATTTTTTGTGGTACTTAAATTTTGACGACATCAATTTTGATGCCGTTTCAAAAAACGGTTTACTCAAAGAGTTATACACTGCCAAAGGGTATATTAATGAAGCCTCAAACAGTTCAATTTTTGAACTGGATATGATAATTATTTCCAAACACGCCAACAGCCATTTTAAAACCGATTTAAATTTCAGATTTATTTGTAAAAAATGTAAAACCGTTCACCCCATTTATGAGTCGCGATGTCCACATTGCCATAAAATTTTGACGTTTAAAATAGAACCTGAACTTACAAGGAAAAAAATTGAAACAAATCAATCTTTACAGTGACGGTTCAAGTTTGGGAAACCCAGGACCTGGCGGTTGGGGAACCATACTAAAATACAATGAACACACCAAAGAGTTAAGTGGGGGAGAACTGCTTACAACCAACAATCAAATGGAACTAAAAGGAGTTATTGAAGGATTAAAACAGTTAAAAGAACCCTGTAAGGTTCATATTATAAGCGACTCAAAATATGTGGTACAAGCCATCAATGAATGGCTAGAAAATTGGCAAAGAAATGGGTTTAAAACTGCGGCTAAAAAACCTGTAAAAAATGTTGAGTTGTGGCAAGAGTATTTGGACGTTTCAAAACAACATACCGTAACTGCAAGTTGGGTAAAAGGGCATGACGGGCATGAAGAAAATGAACGATGCGATTTACTTGCACGAGCAGAGGCAGAAAAATTAAAATAAGGAAAAACATGAGTGATTATTCAAAATTAGAAAAGTGTTTGGGTTATCAGTTTAAAGACAAAAATCTGATAGTCGAAGCACTTACCCATAAAAGTTATAAAAAACCCTACAACAATGAACGTTTGGAGTTTTTAGGTGATGCGGTGTTAAATTTAATTGTGGGAGAGTATTTATACCATAAATTTCCCAAATCAAATGAAGGGGAACTCTCTAAGATTCGTGCATCATTAGTTAATGAAACAGGATTTACTAAATTGGCCAAAGATATTAATTTGGGTGATTTTATTTATATTTCAGTTGCTGAAGAGAGAAACAATGGAAGAAAAAAAGCCTCCATACTGTCCGATGCATTTGAAGCCATTATGGGAGCCATTTATTTGGAATCGGGATTAAATAACCTAAAACCCATTATGCTACAACTGCTTGAAAACTCATACGATAAAATCAATTTAGATGTTTTATTTAGCGATTATAAAACCGCTTTACAAGAGATAACACAATCGATGTTTGGCTCAATACCAGAGTATAAATTGGAAAAATCATTTGGTCCAGATCATCAAAAAGAGTTTGAAGTTTCCATTTGGATTGATGAGAAAAATTATGGCACTGCCAAAGGAAAAAGTAAAAAACTCGCTCAACAAGCTGTTGCTAAAATTGCACTCGAGAAGTTAAAGGAAACACAACTATGAATACATTTGGTCACCAATTTCGATTTACCACCTTTGGAGAAAGCCACGGAAAAGCATTAGGATGTATCATTGATGGTGTTCCTGCTGGTTTATCTGTCGATGAAACTTTTATTCAAAATGAAATGAATCGACGAAAACCAGGACAAAATGAGTTTGCCACTGCACGAAATGAAGGCGATAAAGTTGAGATTTTAAGTGGTGTTTTTGAAGGCGTTACTACAGGAACTTCTTTGGCTATGATTATTTTTAATGAAAACCAAAAAAGTGGGGACTATTCCAATATCAAAGATTTGTTTCGTCCAGGACATGCTGATTTTACTTACTTTAACAAGTATGGCATAAGAGATTATCGAGGCGGAGGAAGAAGCAGTGCCAGAGAAACAGCAGCAAGAGTGGCTGCTGGTGCAATTGCCAAACTTTTATTACAAGAAGTGGGCATAAAAGTACAAAGTGGAATTTGTGCCATTGATGGCATCGAAGCAGAACAATATAATTTTAATCATGTAAAAAGTTCTGAAATATACGCTTTAGATAAGAACGTTGAAGAAGCTCAAAAAGAGGCGATTTTAAAAGCCAAAAAAACGCATGACAGTGTGGGTGGCGTGGCAATAGTTAATGTCAAAAACGTTCCCATTGGTTTAGGTGAACCACTCTATCATAAACTCGATGCCCAAATTGCCAATGCTATGATGGGAATCAATGCCGTCAAAGCAGTTGAAATCGGTGAAGGGTTTGAATCTTCTGCCTTAAAAGGAAGCCAAAACAACGACCAAATCAGTGCCGACGGATTCTTAAGCAATCACAGTGGTGGTATTTTAGGTGGTATTTCAAATGGTGATGACATCAACGTTAAAATCTATTTCAAGCCAACTCCTTCAATTTTTATCAAACAACACACAATTGATACACATAATAATGAAGTAGAGTGTGAACTCAAAGGAAGACATGATCCTTGTGTCGCTATTCGAGGAAGTGTTGTTGCAGAATCTATGATGGCGTTGGTGTTAGCTGATATGTTATTGCTTAATATGAGCAGTCAAATTAAGAATATTAAAAAGGTGTATGAGTAAAAGCGTTTAACCGCTTTTACTTTTCATTTGCTTTTTTTCTCATTTTATAACTAAAAAAAGCCAATAACACAACAACAAAAGCGATAACTGAAAAACTGATTATTTCATTGATTAATATATTCATAAGTGAATTCTAACGAAAAGAAGCTGTATTTGAATCAAAAATGAATTGATAATACTATATTCTCTTGAAAACCACAAGGGTTTCCGCTTTCTTACTTTTGTATTGACGAAAAGTAAGCAAAAACAACCACGGCTTCGGTGGCAAAGCTCCCCTCGCTTATTATTTTAATTTTTTGGCTTTTTAAAACTCACTAAAATGACCGTTTAGGTCATTTCTTAACGCTTCAAACAGTTAAAAAGCTAGTTTCAAAAAAAGAAAATAAACACTCGGCACCTGCAGATGTGGAAATCCCTAGTATTTAAACTATCTTGAGTAAATTGAGTTAAGGAAAGGTTATAATCTTAGAAAATAAAATATGACAATGTCCTTATCCCATTCTTTCCAACATCTGAAAAGCCGAACGTTTATTTTTATTTTCGAAAAAGAGTTGAAACTGTTTGAGTAAATAAATGTGCTAAATGCACATTTATTTATGAGTTTTGCGACTCAGAAAAGAAAAATAATAAGAGAGGGAACCCCAAGGGCTTTGAAGCTTAGTTGGTGGCTTTTTGTTACTTTTTACCATTAAAAAGTAAAAGGAGGACACCCTTGTGGTTTTTAAGAGAGGTATTTTTTTCAGTCAAATCTTTTTTAACTCAGTTTTCCCATATTAATTCTGAATAAAAATATTCACCAATCACTATTCTGACTGTTATAGTACTTTTTTCTTGAAATGCTAAAAATCTATATTGACCATCTTGAATTATATTCCATGTTGAGATAGGTATAACATTCTCTAAAATAGAAATATAAGTAGCTCCTCTTGAGCCTATTTCAGGCAAAATATCAAAAACAGGTTCAGAATTAAAATTGTCTAATTCTTCTTGTGTTAATTCTGGGAGAAATTTATAATTAATTATATTTGGTTCATCTAAGTGTATTAAACTTAAAGTATAAATAGCATGTCCTATGCTTAATTTTAATAAAATATTTTTAATTTTATAATCATTATACTCTATATACTCAACATTACCAGTTAGAGTATATTTTGTAGAATTTTCAAATTCACTTTCAATATTTGCTCTAGAATCAAATGTTCTTTGTATTTTACTTCTTTTGACAGCTTTCAAATTATCCATTTTATATTGAACATAGTCAATTAAACAAGCCAAATATTGTTCGTTTTCTGAATATGAATTATTACATTTTTTACAAGAAGGAAGAATCGCTAAATTAGTTGTAAAAGGTTCATTTAAAAATACTTTAGATGGTATATGTTCTCTGCTATCCGCTTTTTCTCCACAATATACACATTTAAAATCTCCTTTTTTATCATATTTAAGAAATTCTAATATTCGTATATCTCCATAATAATTATTTAGTTCATTATTAATAAAATATTTTTGTCTGGAATCCATTATATTTCCTCTTAATTTTCTAGCTTTTGATTTAGTTCCACCCAACTATCTCCAATATAATCTTTTGATTCTATACTTTTTAATATTATTTGTTCAAAGGTATAAAAGGAAATAAGAAATAAAATAGCTATTTGCATTATTCCATTTGAAAAATTATGTTTTCCTTTTTCAACTTTTCCAAATTTTATTTGACCTATTTGAAATTCTATTTCATCTTTATTTGATACGCCATTATCATGTAAAGAATTTCGTATATTTATAAATCTTAAAAATAACTCAACCATTCCTTTTGATTTAATTCCATCATGTTTTAAAAACTCTTTTATTTCATCTCTTGAATGTGAACATCTTTTAATTACTTCATCCGTAAATAATTTTAGCTCCAATTTATCTTCAATATTGAAATGCTTTAAAACTACCGAAAGTAATTGTTGTTTTTTTCTAATATTTAATTCAATTTCATATTCTTTATTTAAAGAACTTAATAAATGTTCTAAATGAAAATAAATTTTAGTAATCATATCATTTCGATATTCAACTTCTTTATTTACTATCATCATACTTATTATATAGTGTAGTGGATAATTAAAATTAATTAAAGCATCAATGAATAATTTTTTAAAGTTTTCTCTATTAAGCTTATAATCTTGATACTTATTAAAAAAACCAAGTTCAAGTCGCCCCATAAATGTTTTTCTAATATCACTACTTTTTAAATTATTTAATTGTTTATAAATTGGTGACATATATAAAAATTCTAACACCATAAATAATATATCTTCATTTTTTATATTTTTATAGGAAAATAGCAAATTATATTCATCTTCAAGATACAAAAATAAACTTTCATATATAAAATCAATTGAATTACTACATTGCTCGTCTGTAATATGATTTTCGTTGTTAAGATTTTGTAAATTTCTTAGAAATGATTTCACACCATATGTATACTCATCCATAAATGTAATATTGTCTTGTTTGACTAAAATCTCACCAAATTTTTTTAAAGTATTTTCAAGAAATAAAATCTCTTTTTCTTTTTTTAGTTCATTTTTTAACAATTCTTGGAAATTCTCAACATCATAGTTTGTTGGAAAGTTATAATTCTTACATATTTCATTACATATATATTCAACTAACTTTTTAGCTGTAAATTTTTTTAAATTTATTTTTTTCAAAGTACACTTTCCTATATTTTTTTAGCAAATCATATACTTATTGATTTTATTATGCTGTATTTTAAACTACAAAAAACTACACCCTAGAGGTTGAATCTCCACTTTTTTACTCCTATTGTCAGTACAATAAAAAAGTAAATAGGTACAATTAACAATTTAAAAAGCCCAAAAGTAAGACTCGAGAAACAATTATGCGACTCTAATCTCTAATTTTTTATTAAAAGTATTGGCTACTTTTTGTAAAAAATCAATACCAATATTTACAGAGCCGTTCTCTACTCGACTAATAACAGCTTGAGTTGTTCCTAATTTTTTGGCAAGTTCTGCTTGAGATAGTTTATATTGAATTCTAATACCTACTAAAATATCAACCACTTTGTATCTTAACTCCTTATCCTCATAAGCTGCTTTAAACTCTTCATCTTTTAAAGAATCTTTTAAATGTTTTCTAAAATCATCCATTTTTTAACTCCTTCATTCTTTTTATTGCAATATCAATCTCTTTTCGTGGGGTTACTTGTGTTTTTTTCTGAAACCCATGAAGCATTACAAAAGTTTTTTCTTTATATGCAAAATATAAAACTCTATAGATTCCTGATTTATCTTTTGCTCTTACTTCATATATTTTATTTTCAATCGGTCTTACAAAAGGCAAACCTAAATCAATGCCGTATTTAGAAAGCATTTCAAATACTTTAAATATTTCAGCTCTTGGCTCATTGCCAATTTCATCAAGCCATTTTTTAACAGGAGATTTATTATTTTGGCTGTAATAGTTTATTTTCCATTTCATGCAAAATTATATCTTATAAGATATAAATAGTCAATATCTTATAACATTAACTAAGGGTATCAAGGTTGTCAAATAAGAATTTAAAGCTCTTTATAGATTAAAGCTTCAATCCTTTCGAGTGATTTATGAGAAAAAAAATGATATATTGATTATTTAAGTATTAAGAGTTTTTCATAGAAAGAATGTTATCAATAATTGACCCAATCTTTGTGGTTGTAATGTACAACCACAAAGATTAACTTAGGCTAACGCCAATTTTTGATTTAAAAAATCATTGAATGCACTTAATACCAATTGTGATTGGCTATCTGTATAAACATTTATCCCTGCATTTTTCAACTCATTTAAAGGCAAAGAAGCACTTTGTGGGATTACGATGGCTTCGTATTGATTCTCTTTGAATGTTTGTACAAAATCTTCATTGTTTGATGCAAAATAGTTTTTGATGGTTTCGACCCCCACTATATCTTGATTTTGAATATCTAAGACGGTTAAATATTTTGCTTCATTAATATCCGATGCACTGTGCGACATATAACTCATATTTTCTGTTGTAGGAAATACAATTCTCATTTGATTAACTCCGTGTGTAATGTAATTTTGATGCAACTATACTATAATTCATTCTTTTTGAACATATGTTTGAATTATAAATACAAATGAACATATGTTTAGAATTTTAACAAATTAATGAACATATGTCAATATAAAATTTGCTAAATTTGATAAAATATGCTAGAATTTTCCAAAAAAAAGATACCCATGGCACGAGAAAAAGTACAACGAGAATTAAGTTTAAAACTGCACAGCAAATATTTTGGTCCCAAAGATGTAGAACCCGAAGAGACTATTGTGTTATTGCATGAAGAGATTGAAGCCATTCAATTGATGAATATTTTAAATATGTATCAAGAAGAAGCTGCACAAAAGATGAATGTATCTCGTCCAACGTTTACGCGAATCCTTAAAAATGCTCGAAGAAAAATTGCGATGGCATTGATTTATGGGTATAACTTAAAAATCCATGAAGTTAAAAATGATTTCTATGTGGCAGTGTGTTCATCGAGTAAAACGGAGTTAAAAGAGATCAGCTTATACTCTGAATTTATTTTTATCTTACACATTGAAGAGTATAAACTCACCTCGAAAGTTTTGATTAAAAATCCTACTTTTAATGGTGCGGCCAAACCCACATCGGCACTGCCAAATTTATTGCAAGAGCATGAAGTGAACTATTTTATTACCGATAAAATTGGCGTCGGTTTAAAAAATACCCTTATTGCAAAAGGGATTTATCCCATTTTAAAAGATACCATCAGCTTTGAAGAGGTCGTTGATTTATTTAAATAATTTCTTAAAGTTCAAATTTAAGCTCTTCAAGTCGTGCAATCCTGTCTTGCGTGGTTGGATGGGTTCTAAAAAAATCTGAAAACCGTGTTTCATGTCCTGAAAAAGGATTGATAATAAACATATGCGCTGTTTGTTCTGTGGCATTATGTACTTCACCTCGTTTGGCATAACTTTCCAATTTGCTTAAAGCCGTTTGTAAAGGCTTAACATCTCCTGTCATTCTTGCAGCACCTTCATCGGCTAAATACTCTCGACTTCGACTGACTGTCATTTGAATAATTCCGGCAGCAAGAGGTAACACAAGGGCTAATACAATCATAACAACCGGATGAACCCCACGTCTGTTATCGCCAAATAAAGCCGAAAACTGCAACATATTGGCAAGCATCGCAATGGCACCTGCAAAAGTTGCGGCAATGGTTCCAATTAAAATATCATAATGTTTAATATGCGATAACTCATGGGCAATCACAGCTTCTATCTCTTTTTCATTTAACAGTTCCAATAATCCTTGAGTCACAGCAATGGCTGCATTTTCGTGGTTTCTTCCTGTTGCAAAGGCATTGGGTACACTATCAGGAATGATATAGATTTTAGGCATGGGTAAATTGGATTTATAAATGAGTTGTTGAACAATCTTTCGCAAACGATGGTTTTTATCTTCAATTAAGACCGCATTATAGTGTGACAAAACCCGTTTATCGGAATAATAATAGGCATAAAAATTAATTCCTGCTGCAATTAAAAATGCAATCAAAGCACCATTACTTCCTGCAACATATCCCCCAATAACAACAAACAAAACAGTTAAAAAAGCTAACAAAATAACAGTTTTTACTTGCTCCATTTTTTTTCCTTTCAATGAGTTGTGTAATTGTATAAAAAAAGAGTTAATAGTTGGCTATTAAATTCGATTTAATATTGACTCTTTGGCATAAGGCACTTTTGCACTGGGAGCAATTTTTGATGTCTTTTGTAAATGCACATCTTGGTCATCAAAGAAAATATCAGCACCAAAAGCATTGACCACTTCATATTTATCCACACCACCTAAAAAGAAAGCTTCATCCAATCGCACATTCCAAGCACTTAATGTTCGTATGACTCGTTCATGAGCAGGAGAGTTTCTTGCCGTTATGAGTGCTGTGCGTATGGGTGTTTGCTCTTGAGGGTACTTAGCTTGGATGTTTGAAATTAAGCTCAATAATTTTGCAAAAGGTCCTGCAACTAATGGGTTAGAGGCATTTTGCATTTCATACTTTAAAAAAGCTTCCAAACCTTGTGTTTTATAAATGACTTCGGACTCTTCTGAAAAAAGCACAGCATCACCATCAAAAGCGATTCGTACTTGATTACTTTGAGAATCTTGATGCTCTTCATAGGGCAAAATTCGAGCTGCAGCAATACCTAAATTAATCGCCTCTTGAACATCATTTTCATTGGCAGATAAAAACAAATCCACTTTAAAGGGTTTTAAATATTTAGATATATCTTCTCCTCCTGACCACGCAGAACGTTGAATATGCAAATTATATTTTTCAATCGATTTGGTAATACGCAAACTTGTTGCGGCATTATTTCTTGAGATAATAATCACTTCAACTTGTTTATCTTGTGGAAAATCATCGTTGATACGAAGAAGATTTTTCACCAAACGAAATCCTGTCCCTTTTTGAATCAGTTTATCTTCATTTTCTATTTGATATTTATAATACGCATCCAATCCATGTTCTTCAAATATTTTATTCTCTTCTTCTAAATTAAACAGCGCTCGTGATGAAATCCCTATTACCAACTTTTTATCTAAATCATATCCCATCTTTAGCCTTTTTTCGTTTTTAAATTTTATCCAAAATATGCCACAAATTATAATATTTTTTAGTTGTATGAAAGGTAAAAAAATTTACAATTTGATAACTAAAAATTATTATTAATAACGGAATTTTGACAAATGAAAACCTTATACATTATGAGACATCCAGAAAAATCGGTCAGTTATATAAAGGAGGATAACTTCGATTTAAAACTCTCAGAACATGGAATCCAACAAGCTCACAGCATGGGAGAACGCTTAAAAAGTTTACAAGTACACCCTGATTTAATCGTAGCCAGTCCAGCCAAGCGTACACGAGTAACAGCTGAAATCATCAGTGAGTATTTGGCGTATCATAAAACCATTATGTTTAATGAAGTTTTATATCAAGCTTTTTTAAATGAACTCATTGAAACCATCAGCTATACGTTTGATACGGTCAATGAACTTTTTTTAATAGGACACAACCCCTCATTGGCTGCATTAGCCTATACCTTTGTTAATTTTAAAGAAGAGTTTAAGCCCTGTACCGTTTTAAAAATTGAATTTAACTGCCACTCTTGGATTGATATTGACAAAGAAAATGCCAACCTCATTTGGGTGGAACGGGTTAATTAAATAATAAATTGACTGCAATCATTGTAATTCTCTCTCATTGGGGTATATTTCCTAAAATGAAAAAAGGAACTATACTTCAATGTACACACAAGAAAACCCTTATGAGAATCTGCCTCAAGGACATCCCGTTTTAGTCTATTTAGAAGAAAATATTTTAATAAAATCGCTTTTTTCGGAACTGTTTCAAACAAAAATTGAAGATGATTTTGAAAAATTCTTTAATTGTTTTAACCAATTATGTGAAGTAGAAAAACATTTTGCAAGAAAAGAGAATCAACTCTTTCCTTACTTAGAAAAGTATGGATGGACAAGCCCAAGTCAAAATATGTGGGCATTTCATGACCAAATTCGTGAAGAAATCAAATATATTCGTAAACAAATTGAAAACAAAACCTATGAAACCATTTTTAATGCTCTCATCCAACTGCATAACAGTTTAACCCATTTAATGAATGTTGAAGAAGTGCGTTTGTTGCCCAATGCCTTAGGCATGTTGAGTGTTGATGATTGGAAAGAGATGCGACAAGGCGATGAAGAGATTGGTTGGATGTTTTCAACACCTCCCACACCATATCCTGCACAAGAAGAGTATATTCATCCCAAAGATGATAAGAAAAAAAGAGAACTGCCTTTTTCACTTGAAGACAAAACACATTACGATGAAGGCTATTTAACACCCCAACAGGTCAACTTTATCTTTAAATTTTTACCTGTTGATATTACTTATGTCGATGAAAATGATCGAGTGGTTTTTTACAATCGCGGTGATGAACGAGTTTTCCCTCGTAGTGCGGGAATCATAGGAAGAGAAGTGAAATTTTGTCATCCACCTAAAAGTGTGGATCAGGTCTTAAAAATCCTTGAAGAGTTTAAAGCAGGACGACAAAATACAGCAGAGTTTTGGATTCAATTTAAAGGACAGTTTGTTCATATTCGTTACTTTGCTGTTAGAGATGAAGAGGGAATCTATAAAGGAGTTATTGAAATGTCGCAAGATATAACCGATATTCGAAAATTAGAAGGGGATAAACGCCTTTTAGATTGGGAATAATATTGGTTTATGGTTTGGGTAAATAGCCTATTTTATTTACCCAAACAAAATTCACCAAACATAACATCCAACATTTGATTATGCTCATACGGTCGTGTTATATTGCTGATATTTTCTAACGCTTCATTAATATGATACGCAAAAAACTCCAACTCACCTGTTTGTAAAGGATTTGAGGCTTGCACAATGTGATTGAGTGTTTGCTCAACAGCCATAATTTGTCGTTTTGAGATTAACGTCATATCATCGCTGTGTGTGTTAGCATCCAATATATTTTCAAGGGTATTTAACAAAGGAGTGATACTCTCTTTGGTGCTTAAAGCAATGTAATTTTCCAAAACAGAGGTGTCGAATTGATTGGCTAAATCGCATTTATTTAAAACCAAAATCTTCTCTTTTTGAGTGGTTTGTTCCAATAACGATAAAATCGTTTTATCTTCCTCATTTAAAACATGAGAGTTATCAAATAATGCCACGATAATATCGGCTTCGTTGATGGCTTCAAGTGATTTTTCAATCCCAATTTTTTCAATCACATCTTCAGATTGTCGTATTCCAGCCGTATCCACTATTTTTATAAGGTGCGTACCAATTTTTACACTCTCTTCAATGGTATCTCGTGTTGTTCCTGCAATATCTGAAATAATGGCTCTGTTGGTATTTAAAAGTTTGTTTAAAAGGGAACTTTTCCCCACATTGGGTTTGCCCACAATCGCAACTTTAAAACCTTCGATTAAACCTTCTCTTCTTTTACTGGCTTCTAAGGTATTTTGAAGTTTGTCTTGTATTGAGTGGAGTTTTATCTCTATTTGAGTATAGATATCATGGGGTAAATCTTCTTCTGCATAATCAATATTGACTTCTGTGTATGCTAACATAAAGAGCAAATCTTTGCGAATGTCTTCAACAAAAAAAGTCAACTCACCTTTGAGTTGTTTGGCCAGTAATTTAACCGCATCTTCACTTCTTGCTTCAATAATTTTTGCAATGGCTTCGGCTTTTGTTAAATCCATTTTCCCATTTAAAAAAGCTCGTTTTGAGAACTCACCGGGTGTAGCAAGTCTGGCACCAGCTTGAATAGCTACTTCTACAATCATACTTGAAATGGCTAAACCACCATGACATTGAAACTCAACAATATCTTCACCGGTAAAAGAAAAAGGATTTTTAAAATAAAGAATTAACGCTTCATCGAGCACTTCATTGTGTTGATTGTATAAACTGCAAAGTGTTGCAAAACGTGGTGTTAAACTCTCTTTATGAGAAATTTTTAAAGCGATGTTTAATGCTTCATCTCCACTGAGTCTTACTATACTGATGGAACCAATGCCATTGGCGGTTGCAATGGCAACAATTGTATCGTTATGCAAAAAGAGTCCTATTTGGCTCTGTACTCATTGACCAGTACGTATTTGTCCCCTTTTTGATTGGTCTTAACAGCAACATATTTATCGGGAAACTCTTCTCTTAATCGTTTTAAGGCAATATGAACCAAGATACCATCCAATGGCTTGGTTTTATAAGAACCATTTTCTTTAATATTTTCAATCACAGGTTCTAAATAGTTGTGAATCGCATCTTCTTGATTTTTTAAGAATTCGGCAATCTCAAGACGCAACATCAAGCCATACTTTTCATTGATCCAATTGAATAAAATATACGATAAAGCCTTATATCGATACCCTTCTTTTCCAATAAGCAATGCGGAATCATCTCCTGTAAACTCCATATAAATGGTTTCATCGTCATAAAATTCTACTTTAATTTCATCTAAAGCAAAACATGTTTCTCCAAACAGATTGTTTACATCACGTTTGATTTCAGCAATAATCTCTTCTTTTTCTTTTTTAATAAATATTTTTAAATTTTTATCTTCACTGTTTTTATGCGTATAAAAATTATCAAATATTGCATCTTTATCTTTGAGTTGCAGTGTTGATTTATAACTCTCTAACTCTTGTTTGGCTTTAAGGCACTCTACACTGGATTCATCTTGGCAGTTTTGAGCAATCTTTTTTGATACTTCTTCTATATTGATGCTGTTTTTACGATATTTTGTCTCTTTTTTTCGCGACTCTTTTCGGTAATCTCTTTTTTGTTCAACCATAATAATCGCAATCTTTTTCCCAAAACCTAAAAAACCTTTAGTGGGTTGCTGAATCACATCAATATTTAAATCCGTAATAGAACACTCGAATGCATTAGTTGCTAACTCATACGCCTCTTCTAAAGATTTTGCCTCAAACTTTTTCATAATAAAATCCTATTATTTTTTGGTTGCTTTTTGTTTTTCAAACAGCGTATTAATATAGTATTGTTGAGCAATCGTAAATACGTTGTTGATAAACCAATAAAGTGTTAATCCAGCTGGGAACCATAAGAAAAAGAACGTAAACACCACAGGTAAAAATTGGAAAATTTTCTTTTGCATTTCATCTTGAAGTGTATTAGGCGTTAATTTTTGTTGTAAATACATTGAAGCACCCATTAAAATAGGTAAAACAAAATAAGGGTCCATCTCTGCTAAATCGTGAATCCACAAAATCCACTCTGCCCCTTTTAACTCAATCGAGTTTAACAATACTCGATAAATGGCAAAAAAGACAGGAATTTGTAATATCAACGGTAAACACCCACCCATAGGATTGGCACCATGCTTTTTATACAATTCCATCATCGCAGCAGATTGTTTTTGTTTATCGTCTTTATGTTTGGTTTGAAGTTCTTTAATTTTAGGAGCCAACTCTTTGAGTTTTTGCATAGAAACCATACCCTTGTACGATAAAGGGTATAAAATCAATTTAATAATAATGGTTAACGCAACAATCGTCCAACCCCAGTTTCCAATGTATCCTTGTAAAAATTGTAAAAATACAAACATTGGTTTTGCTAAGAAGGTAAAAAAACCATACTCAATGACATCAACCAAATCAGGATTTAACGAATTTAATAAAATATGTTCTTTGGGTCCTGCATATCCACTTACTGTTAAATTGGTATTTCCATGAACAAACATTTGAGGGTCATTGTTTGCATCTTTCATAATTGAAACTGCCATACTGGTTTCAAAGTTGTACAACACACTTGTATAATATCGGTCAAAAGCAGACGCAAATTTAACCCCTGTTAAATTCACCGTTTTGTCCATATCTCCATCAAGCAATGTTGTTAATGTTCCATCGTTGAGTTTTAACAACGCCCCATGGTCTGCATACATATCGGCTAAAACATTGGGTCTAAATCCTGTTGTCATAAAAAAAGATTGAGGCGTTGATGTGTTCACCGTTACATCATAATGCCCATCAGGATAAAATGCAATGGTTTTTGTCACTGTAGTAGATGAAAGAGTTTGTGTTAAGATTAAAACTTGTTTCTCTTGTGTTGCATCCACTTGCTCTTGATTGGCTACGACTTGAACTTTAAACGCTTCATCATTTAAATTGGCATCAGAAAATCTTACTTCCAAAGGTCGTAACTGATTGACATCAAAAAGTTTGATTTGATTTCCATCTTCATTGATGTATTTACTCTCTTGCAAAGTAACTTGTGCAATTCGTCCTAAGGTATCTATTTCATAAATACTTTTATTGGTTTTAATCACAGAAACAATATTCTTAGGTGCAATGGTATTAAAACTTGGTGCTTGCATATTTGCAGAGGTTGTTGAAGTTCCAGCGGGAGCTTGAACGTCTTGAACGGGGGCTTGATTATTGTTTGCAACACTTTGTGTTTGTGTGGCTTGCTCTTTTAATTTCGCTTCTTGTTGAGGCTTAAGTACTAAAAACTCATACGCTAAAAAAAATGCAAAAACGACCAATGTCATAATCAACATTCGTTTTTGCATACCATTATTACTGTTCATATTTGGATTCATTCTTCTTTTTCCACTCCCAATTTTTTATTACAACTGATTTATCTTTAGATACTGGAACATACCAATATTTCACTTGAATTTTTTTAAAGACAATAGCTTGTTTATATTTTTTTTTGACTACAGGATAGTCGAACCCACCTTTAAAAAGTTGGTTGCATTTTAATATGCGTGTTATTGTAAAATAAATCGCCTTAAAAAAACTATTATTTTCCAATTGCCACAGGGCATATTCTGAACAAGTTGGGTAGTATCTACAACTTTTAGGTTTAAGTGGGGAGATAAATTTTTGATAAAACTTAATAAAAAGTTTTATAAGAGTTTTCATTTAAATATCTCTAATCTTTTAAAGGCAAAATTAAAATCTTTTTTGAGTTTGTCAAAATCATTTTCATTGATTTTTTCTTTGGCAACAAAGATATATTTTCCCGTTTTGATATTGTTTTCATAAGATAAAACAAAAGCACGCAATCTTCTTCGTGCTTTGTTTCTTTGGACTGCATTTCCAATTTTTTTGGATGTAACAAAAGCTAATTTGAGTTCTTCGTCGGGTTTAAAAAAAGCCACAAACGAATCAGTATGCCACTTTTGGGCATGTTTATACAGAGTGTTAAACTCTTTTGTACTATTAAGTCTATGGAGTTTGCTTAAACAGCTAATCTTTTTCTACCCTTAGCTCTTCTGGCATTAATTACTTTTCGTCCACTTTTTGTTTTCATTCTAATTCTGAAACCGTGAGTTCTTTTTCTAGGCGTGTTATGCGGTTGATATGTTCTTTTCATATTCTTAAGTATCCTCTTTTTGCAAATTAAGTTGCGAATTTTAGTTAAAGTAAGCTTAATTTTTGATTATGTACAAAGTAACAAGTGAGCAAAACCACGTTACTGATTACTCGTCACTCGTTACTTTTTTGATTAACCAACCTTTACAACCACTTCATCGTTTTGCACATCAAACGTTACGGTATCGCCTTCTTTTATCTTTTCTTCTAAAATTAAATCCGCCAATTGGTCTTCAACTACCTCATATAAGGCTCGTTTCAATGGTCTTGCCCCATAAACAGGATCAAACCCTACTTTGGCAATATACTCTTTGGCACTTTGGCTTAATGCAATGGTAATATCTCGTTCAGATACTTTACGTTTAATATCTGCAAACATAATCTCAACAATATTGGTAATTTGCTCAAGTCCTAATTGTTCAAAAATAACAATATCGTCCAATCGATTTAGGAATTCTGGTTTAAAATAGGCTTTTATCTCACTCATAACCGCTTTTCGTCGCTCTTCTTTATCGCTGATTTCAATAATTTTTGCACTGCCTATATTTGATGTTAAGATAATAATCGTATTTTTAAAATCAATCGTTACCCCTTTGTTGTCCGTTAATCGTCCGTCATCCAGTACTTGTAATAAAATATTAAACACATCAGGATGGGCTTTTTCTATTTCATCAAATAAAATCACACTGTACGGTTTTCGTCGAACAGCTTCGGTGAGTTGCCCTCCCTCATCGTATCCCACATATCCAGGTGCTGCACCAATAAGTCTGCTGACAGAGTGTTTTTCCATATATTCACTCATATCAAATCGAATCAATGATTTTTCATCGTCAAATAAAAATTTTGCTAAGGTTTTTGCACTTTGTGTTTTCCCTACTCCTGTTGGTCCTAAAAACATAAAAGAACCAATGGGACGATTGGTTTCACTAAGCCCAGCTTTATTTCGCTTAATGGCTCGGCTGATGGCTTTAATCGCTTCATCTTGTCCAATAACATCCTCTTTTAACACCTCTTGAACTTTCAAGATTCGCTCTTTTTGGCTGCTGAGCATTTTATTGACAGGGATTCCCGTCCATTTACTCACAATTGTAGCAATGGACTCTTCATCAACACTGTTTCGTAAAAGCGTTCCTTCTTGTTGCATTTGTTGCCATTTTTGTTCATTTTGTTTGATTTTATTTTCCAATTCAGGAATTTCACCGTACTCAATTTTAGCCGCATCTTCAAATTTTGATTCACGTTTGGCAATTTGTGCTTTGTTTTTAAGCTCTTCAATTTTTGTTTTTAAAGAAGAGGTTGCATTAAAGGTCTCTTTTTCATTTTCAAATTGTGTTTCCAAACTTTGTTTTTTTTCATTTAAATTTGCCAACTCTTTTTCAATCTCTTCTACGCGTTTGGCATTTTTCTTTTTATCTTCCATAATCAACGCTTGTTTTTCAACATTTAACGTTGTGATTTCTCGTTTAACCGTTGATAATACCAATGGCTCACTCTCTATTTGCATTTTAAGTTCAGCTGAGGCTTCATCAATTAAATCAATGGCTTTATCGGGTAAAAATCGATCCCCAATATATCGGTCAGAGAGTTTTGCAGCTGCAACCAAGGCACTGTCATTAATCGTAATATTATGATGTGTTTCCAGTCGCTCTTTTAACCCTCTTAAGATATGAATGGCTTCATTAACTGTGGGTTCATCCACTGAAATGGGCTGAAATCGTCTTTGTAATGCCGTATCTTTTTCAAAATATTTTCGGTACTCTTTAAGCGTAGTTGCACCAATGGTATGTAACTCACCACGGGCAAGAGCTGGTTTTAAAATATTTGCAGCATCCATACTTCCTTCACTCGCACCTGCTCCTACGATGGTGTGAATTTCGTCAATAAATAAAATGATATTTCCCGCTTTTTTCACTTCATCAATAACCGCTTTAAGTCGGTCTTCAAACTCTCCTCGATATTTTGCCCCAGCAATGAGCGCACTCATATCAAGTGTTATTACCTTTTTATTTTGTAAACTTAAAGGCACATCCTTGGCTACAATTCTTTGTGCCAGTCCTTCAACAATGGCAGTTTTACCCGTACCTGGTTCTCCTAGCAATATAGGATTGTTTTTGGTTTTACGAATGAGTATTTGCATCATTCGTTGAATTTGTTCATCTCGTCCAATAACAGGATCAAGTTCTCCATCTATGGCTCTTTGATTTAAGTTAATTCCATATTTTGCCAACGAATCCAACACATCATCACCGCTTTGGCTCTCTATTTTTGCTCCACCTCTAATAGCTTGAATGGTTTTTTTCAATTCACTTATATCCACATATTTGGCAATCACCTCTTTAAAAACTTTTTGATCCAAATTGGCTAAAAGCAAAGTATCAATGGCAATATATTTATCTCCACTGCTGGACATTAATCCTTGGGCTTTTTGTAAGGCTTCCACCACCCCTTTTGATATTTTAATATTATCTTTCGTTACGGTTGAAACGTGTGGCAGTTTTGAAGCATAACTTTTAATATCCAATTCAATGGCCGTTTTATCCTGATTCATCTTATTAAAAACTTGATTTAATAAAGAGTGGGTATTGGTTAATAACGCCCAAATAATATGTACAAACTCCACTTCTTGATTTTTATTATGCAACGCCAAAGAGACTGAAGACTCGATGGTTTCGTTGAGTTGATTGGTCAGTTTTTCAAAAATTGTATTCATTTTAGCACTCCTAGTATTTAATTGCTAAATAATTATAGCAAGTTGAGTTAAGTATTGTCAAGTCTTTTATTATCTTTTATTAATAGCTGTTAGTTTATAATATCTTTTTATAAAGGAATTATACCATGTTATGCGGAATTGATGAAGCCGGTCGAGGACCCCTTGCAGGACCTTTGGTTGTGGCGGGTGTTGTACTAAAAAAAGAGATTTCAGGATTAAATGATTCAAAAATATTAAGTGAAAAAAAAAGAGAAGCTTTATTTGATGAGATTTTGGACAACTCTTACTCTCATATTGTGTTTATGTGCAATGAAACCATCGATAATAAAGGATTAAGTTATTGTTTAAAACACTCTATTTTAGAAATTATGCAAACCATTAACGCCAAAGCGTACCTAATGGATGGCAATACTACATTTGGAATTAACAATTTACAGTGTAAAATCAAAGCCGATGCCACTGTTAAAGAAGTGAGTGCTGCTTCAATTTTGGCCAAAGTCAGCCGAGACAGATATATGCACAATATCGCTAAAGATTTTCCGCAATATGACTTTGAGCAACATAAAGGCTATGGTACAAAAGCACACATTGAATCTATCAAAACATTTGGATACAGTCCTTTACATCGTAAAAGTTTTAAGCTTAAAGCCTTAGAAATTCATTTTGAAAAACAACAACAAGGATTATTTTCGTAACAAAATATTAGCTTAATTTTAGTATTTAAAAAAATAATTTATACAATTTGACTAAAATGTGCTATAATAAAGCAGTTAGGAAGAAAATTTAGAAGGGTATATTATGAAAATAATTGGATTTATTTTTACCGCTTTAATTATTTTTACGGGTTGTCAAGAAAAAGATATCCAAACCCAGCGAAAAGAGTGTCGAGAAGAAGGTAAAAAATTTACTGTAAAAAAAGTATTTAACTTTCGTGAGGGAAAATATGAAGAAAAAGGTGAGTGCAAATAAATTACTTTGCCACTTCACCTATTTTTTCTTCAATGGAATGAATTTTGGCTTTCATTCTGTTGCTGTGATTCTTTCGAATATCAAAAGTTAACGCCGAATAAACTCTGTTACATCCAAGTTCTTCTAACTTCTCATAGCATTTTTGAATAACTCCTAAGGCTTCTGAAATTTTATTTGTTTCAATAATCGTCGCCATTGGTGTGAGCTGATAATCAAATCCACTTTCTCGTATGACATTAATGACTTGTGCCACATATTCACTTTTGCTTTCTTTTTGATCCGTAGGGAACATAGCCATCTGAACCAATACTGACATGCATCACTCCTTTAAAATTTTAAAAATAGTACAAAAAAAGAACTTAAAAAGGTGAGAAGTAAAGTCACATTGCTTCACCACTCACCACTCACTTCTTTAAGTTCAATTTTGATACCATTAAAGTTAAAAATTACACAGGAGAAAATATGCATTTAGATGTATCTGCAGAGGTTTTACTTTCACAGTTAGGTTACACAAAAACAGAAAACTCACTTTCACAAGCTCAAAAAATGATTGACAATACCAAAGGATTTGAAAAATTTTCTAAACACATTATCAGTTTACATGACCATATTAAAAAAATGAATGCCTATGTAGGTCTTTCAAATAAAACCGATTTCTTTAAAATTAAATGCGATGAAAACGATGCTCCAGAAATTTTAGAAGAGTTCCACCAAGAAGTTGAACATTGGAGCAATAAATATAATGTTGCTTTAGAACGATTGGATCAAAAACCCATTTACTATATTTTAGGCACAAAAGCAGATTAAAGGTAACTTTTACCTTTAATTGCTTAGATTTTATCCACAACCATTCCTGCTACAACACTGATTCCCTTTTTATTGAGTTCTTCGATTTCAGCCAATTCATTCACTCCTGTAGCAATAAACTCTATCCCTAATGAATCCAATACAATTTTAACCACATTAATATTTTGTTGTGTATCTAAAATATATTGTTTATCGGCTTTGACAAAAATGGGTTTTAGCTCTTTTAAATAGTGATAATCTTCACTGTATGCCATAAAACTGTTGATACCAAAACCAAATCCATACTCTTTAAACAATTTAATAAAATGCATACTGCTTTCAAAATGATTGTTAATAACCGATTCTGGGATTTCAAAAATAATCTCATTGTTGATTTTGTTTTTGGTCTCATTCAGTAATGTTTTTAGTTTCCCATAGGTATCTTTATCTTCAATAAATTGTGAGGAGATTTGAATGGTTAAGGGAATATCTTTTTGAGTATTGGAGCTTAATAGCACTTTTTTAATCACATACAAATAAACATCTTGTACCATGCCTAACTCCACAACAGGAGCAATTAGCGTACCGTAAAAGTATGATTCGTTATTGCTGTTTAACGCGAAGCTCACTACATTGTGTCGTTTATTTTTATTTTTTGCATCAATAACTTTTCGATACATAATCTCAAAGCTGTCGTTTTTGAATCCCTCTAAAATAATCTGTCTCCATCGCTCTTTGGCAATAGCAACTTTATTATTGAGTAACTCATAATATTGCCCTTGAGGCAACAATTTTGCTTGAGCTAAAGCATAATCAATGAGACTAAAAAGTTCACTGATATTGTGTTGCGCTTCATATTCACACACACCCACATCTAAACCAAATTCAGTTTTATCCAATTCCAACTCTTCTATTTTGTGATTCATGTAACTCAAAATATCACGAACAAGAGGTGTAATCTCTTTCATATAGACTTTGGGCAACATAATAATAATTTCTGTTCCATTAACTCTACAAACAATCGTATCGTCAAATATTTGTGTAGTTTCTTTAAGATATTGTGCAAATTCAAACAGAAGTTTGTCGGTATTTTTATACCCTAATACCTGATTTAATCCATCGGCTTTTTTAATCGATAAAATGATTGTCGTTCCATAATTTTTGCCATTTTCATCGGTTAAGTATTCCGTGGCTTTTAAAATAAAATATCGTCGATTGGCAATTTTCATCACAGCATCACTGTAGAGTAACTCTTTATTTTCACTCAAGGTTTCACTGGCAGTTTTAAAAATGGATTCAAACTTACGTACCATGGCATTGATACTTAAAATGACCACTTTAAACTCTTTGGTCCAAGGCAATTTTTCTTGAATCACAAACTCATTTTTCATCACGGCTTGAGCTTGTTTTTCAATAGCTAAAAGTGGTCGCAGAATCACATGAAAAATATACGATAAAATTAACAAAAAGACAATACACGCCAAGCCCAAATAAAGTACCATACTCATCATGATATTGTACAATTGAAAGTAGGTAATGCTTCGATTGTTTAAGATTTCTAACGTTCCTATGACTTGCCAACCACTTGAAAGTTTTGCTTTAGCAACAGGGACTTCAAAAGCAACAAAAGATTCAAACCAAGCGGGGATATTGAGGGTTTGTATCTCTTTGATTCGTTCATATACTTTATTGTTATCAATATCGACAAACGTGATTCTCTCATAATTGCCATTATCAAAACTGGCATTAATCATCGTTTCAATAGCCCCTTGTGTCATATCCGTACTGCTTAGAGAAAGACTCAAACTTGAAACACTGTTTTGTGCATTTTCATACAACTCTTTTTGAGCAGAATCTTTCACAATTTTAAAAGAAACCATCAAAATAGTTCCCAATAAAATCAAAAATATACCCGACACCAAAATAGCTATTTGTCGATAAAGTGTCATATCTTATTCTCCTTAATATGTTTGAGTAGTGTATCCCATTTTCTATGAGCAGTGGTTTTTTTGCCATCTTGCAGAACTTCGGGATTAAAATTAAAAACAGGGGTTAAATCAGTTCGTTTGGATGCGGGCAAAACAATTCTTCGAATATTATCCAAAACATAAGGCTGTGTTCTAGGAGAGGGGAAATAGGTTAAAACCATATGAGCATCATCATAATTTTCTACCCGAACATACGTTAAATACATCTTAGAACTCTCAATTCCCAACTGTTTTAAGACAAAATATTTGGCAATAACATAATCTTCACAATCCCCTTTATCTCGTGCTAAAAATTCAAAAGGGGTAGCCCAATAATCGGTTACACCATAGGTTTGAATATCTCGAGAATACGGAACATTATTAAAAAATCCATTGACTTTTTCCAGTTTTTCTAAATCAGTTTTTCCTTCAAGTGAAGCCATTAACCGCTCCAATGCCATAAAACGATTTTTAGCAAATCGCCCATATTTCTCTTCAACTTGTTTAATTACGTTACTTGTAACAAAAGCATAAGAGACGCTTAAAATAATAAAAAGAAGTGAAGTTATTAAAAGTTTCATGCAGTATTATAGCATACCCATAGATAAAAGTAACGAGGCTAAATGCCTCGTTAAAAAACTAAATATCTTGAATTTCTGTTTTGATTTCAAGTTTTATGGTTTGATCTTGTCCATCAACATTAATTGTTGCTTCATAAATATCAAAACCACTTTCTGTACCTTTTGATGACCATTCATTGCTTAAATTAACTTTATCTTCACTCGTACCACTGATTTTAATCTCATTATTCTCATCAGTCATATCAAAAACATCTCGAGCACTTAAGTTCGTAATCTCATTTTCACCCTCAACACTTAAATCAATCTCTTCAATGTTTTTAATTGTTGTACCCAATGAAGCAAAATCAATGTCTTGACCACTTAACAATTTAAGTGTATCCTCTCCTGCCCCACCATCAATAATTGTTGTGTTTGGATTGAAACTAATAATATTGTCACTCTCATCCCCTACAATAGATTCATGCTCTTTGAGTACATTAATGGTAACATCTAATGATGTGTTATCCCCATCTTCATCACTTGCATTGACTTTAAATGTTTTAATAATATCCCCATCAACATCTGAGGATTTAACACTGTAATGATAGTCTCCTGTTTCAAAATCAAATACTAATTTACCATCCCCATCCAAAGCAATGCCGTCAGTTGGGAAAGTATCTTTAGTATATTCAGTATCATTGATTTCAATACTATCTATAATAATATTACCATCACCTCCTGATATATTGTCAAGAACATTTCCTTCAACCAAAGAATTCATTGTACCTTGTAATGTAACATTTAAATCATTTGCATTATTGATGATAATAACATCTTCATCAGGAGTTTGTGATATTTCTCTTAAATAGTCATTTAATGCATCCGTTCCTATCCCAATGGTATAGGTTTTATCAATATTTAAAGCCAACCACTCTTCTACAATATCATCATTAATATCAGTTATAGAATATCCATTGCCATCTTGTACCCATTTAGTTATATATTTCTGTTGAGACCTTGACCACTCTGTTTTTTCATACATCCCATAAGTTGGCTCACCGTCTGATACAAAGTACGATATGGTTTGTCCATCTAACGGGGCTGGTTCTTTATCTAAAGCATCAATAACATCTAATAATGCATCATCATAGTTTGTTCCACCATTGGCACTCAAAGCATTTATTTTGGCAATAGCTTCACTTGCAGAAAACCATACAGACCCTGAACTACTTTTTAACGTTTCACCATAATCGCTCAATGTTGTAAGCATGATTTTAACATCACCTAAATCATCATATTGATTAATCATATTAATTAATGCTTCTTTAGCCAACACCAATTCTTCTTTCATACTTCCAGATACATCAATCGTCAGTATTAAATTAGTATTTACTGCATCAGATGAGACAATTTGACTTATGTCTGAAGAATAAACAACCGCATCACTGTCACTTGATTGTGCATAATTTTGTCCGTTTTCATTATCCCTTGCTTCTGTTGCCGTTGCTGTAATGGTTAAATCAACATTTTCACTTCCAACAGGTACTGTCATCTTAATATTTTCGTAATTAACAGATTTTGTTCCTTCTGTGATTGTCAATTCCCAAACACCATTTCCTTTATCAACTAAAGTATCTAAATCAAAACTCGCACCAGCAGGCACTCCACTAATTTGTACAGTTAATGTTTCACTTCCATCTAAGTCATTTAAAGCAGCACTAATATCCACCTCATACTCTGCTGTACTTGTAATGGTTTCAATTTTTTCAACACTTCCCACAGTAACACCATCTGCAAATATAATACCTTCAATGTTATTAACATACAATGTACCAACAACTTGAGTATGTCCTTCATCTGCATATTGAGTTATGGTTCCATCCATCCCTGTATTTCCATTGTGTTGGTTCACATTCCAACTATAATAACTTGATGCCTTATTTAAATATAAGGTATCTATTCCATCACTGTCATTGAGTGTACCATTATGTAAATCACCCAATATAGCAATGAAATCATCTCCATTCATAGACTCAATTTTTGCATTGTTTCCTAAATCACCATTTAATACGATTATATTATTTTCATTTGAAGTTTTTAAGAAATCATTACTGTCCATATTCTCATTTACAATAATATTTTCGGCATAAACCTCTGTATTATTTTGAATATTAGAAACTTCTGTATAGCTATCTTTATTCACTAATATTTCAGAAATATTGTAAGTTTTATCACCTACTTTTACAATCAATTCTTCTGAACTTGTCGAAGAAACAATTTTTGTAACATCAATACTTGCAGTTGGCATATCTGCTACGGCTTTTACTTCGATAGTTGTAGTATATTCTGTCTCCATAAAGTTTCCATTGCTATCTCCAACTTTAAATTTAAAGCTTCCCTCCTCATCACTGTTTTCATTTGGTACAAAGATTACTTTACCTGCTGCAATATCAATCATTGATATTACAGTTCCTGTGGAAACTGCCACTTTATTTTCATAAACATTCACTGTTTTTCCATCATTGGTAATAATTGTTTCTACAATATTTCCATTGTAAATATACAATGTACCATTTTGGGGAACTTCCGTAATCTCAACTTGTTTTACATTGAGTTGAGTATTTCCAAAGTCATCTGTCTCTAAATAATAAGTTTGGTCTTCTAACACACTAATATTGTCATCTGATGCAGTAGGATCAGAAGCAAGTTTCCAGTTTGCACCAGACACATCCACTGCTTCAAAGTTACCTCCTCGAATCTCTTTTACGGTTGCTACTAATTCTTCATCTCCATTAATTGATACATTTAAAGTACCTCTCCCATTGATATCTAATTGAACTTGATATTCTGTATCTCCTACTTGGACTATAGCTATTGCAGGATATCCCTCTTGAGGTGGATTTGATGTTTGTATCTCTAATGTAACTTCACCTTCTGTTATAGTTACATCTGTGATATCTGAATCAACAACCTCTTTATAGGTAATTTTATTAATAAGATAATCATCATACTCTCCTGGCGCAGAAAATTCTATTTTAGAAAAAGTTTGTCCATTTCCTGGTTCAAATTTATATTCTAAATCAACTTTATCTGATCCCCCTTGCGCGGTTTCAGTTTTTGTAATATTTCCATTCTCATCATAATAAGTGATTAAGGCTTCTGTATTACTTCCTCCACCTGAAACCATTGCTGAACCAACTTTTTCTCCATTTTCATCAAAAAAAGTGACTACTGCTTTTTCGTGATTATTTCTCCATGCAAAAGCCACATCGATACTTTTGACCTCATTTTCAAACTCAACAACGATTTTTTCATTCATTCCAAGTTCTTTAGTATCACCATTTGAATCTTCTCTTGATACACCATTTATTTTGGTTTCAACTCCAAAACCATCATGATCAGTTCTAGTAATAACTGATAAATTTGTTTCTTGACCATCATTACCGATTGCATAAACATTGATACCATTTGGATGACCTGTCACATTCGTCACATCAATTGTTGAAGGAGTTGTAATGGTTCCAGTAATAGATACGGTGGTAACATCACTGTCGTCAAGAATTGTTGTAGTAACTGGCGTTGAATCAAACGTTAAGTTTTCTAAGCTTCCCACTTCTCCTGCGTTTGTTTCAACAGCATTTGTGATAGCCGCAGATAATGAATCAATCTCTTTGTATTTATCTTCACCACTTCCATCATCATTGTCTCTATTTACTATCGCATCTACTGTTCCCGAAGTTTGACCAGCAGGAATTGTAATTGTTAGGGCAGGATTAGTCTCACTTGCAGGCTCTCCATTTGCTCCAACACTTAGCATTACAGTTATATCATTATTGGCTGTTACACCAGTTGATAATGATGCTGTATAAGTAATGATTCCATCATCTTCACTTGTTGACTCAGTAGCACTTAAGGTTACGGTTGTCGTATCTTCTTTATCGGTTACGGTTAATTCTCCGGCATTAACAACAGGGTTTTCTATCTCTCCTGCACTGCTTGCTACGGTTGCATTAATAGCCGATGTGGCATCATCTTCTTTAATGGAATCCGAATCCGAATCGAATGTGAACGTTGCTGTTTGTGTTCCATTTTCAGTAAAGGCAACCTCTGTTCCATCGGATAAGGTAACAGTTACTGTCTCTCCTGCTTTAAACACATGTCCTTCTAAGGTAACATCTACACTTGCCGACGTCGCATCTTCATTAACACTGGCATCACCGACTGTTACGGTTGTCGTATCAATGGTATCCTCAATAGTAACATCAGTTGACTCATTAACTGTTACTAAATTCTCATAATTTCCACTATTTCCAACTGCTGAGAAATTAATAATATTTAAAGTAAAACCCTCTTCTTTAGTCGAATCTGAATCTGGATAACCATTTAAACCTATACTCGTGTTTGTTTCTAAATCACCCCATGCAAATGTAATACTTCCATTAAGTTCACCTGCTGGAACAATTATCGTTTGTGTTTGTCCATTACTAAGCTCAATGATAAACTCTTGATCATTTTGTGGTGGATAATCTACATTCACCGTATAGGTAATACTTCCACTATCTTCATCACCATCACCACTAGAAGTTAATATTGCTGTTGTTGTGTCTACAGTATCACTGATATTAATAGTACTTGTTGCCCCAGTTACATCTACATTATCATAGCCCCCACCTGTTAAGGATACAACTGAAACAGTTAATGTATCAGGATCTATATAAACGTCACTGTCTTGGGTTGGAATATCAAAAGAGTAAGAAGTACTTCCTGTTGGGATTGTATAGGTATACGTTGTACCATTGGCATCTATGACTAATGTGGCGGATTCTGTTGTTGGATTACTTAATGTTAAGGTAAAAGTCGCTCCTGCTTCATCTTCATTAACATCTAATCCCGTAAGCCCTAATGTTACATTATACTCTTCATTTAAAATTCTATCATCTCCATTATCCGTAGGATCAACTTCATCTTCAGGAAAGCTGGTATTTCTTAAATCGGCTTTTATATTAACAGCATCACCATCTCTGTTATCAAAACTAAAGACGCCTATATCACTTGAACTTACCGCTTCATTCCCTGCTGCGGTCTCTTCTTCTGTTATATCACCTGCTTCGGTTTGTGCAACTTCTTGCCCCTCAGTTGGGATTTCTGCATTTTGCGTTGGCATCCATGCTGAGTTTGGACTGAAGGCTACTTCTTCATTTCCAAAGGTTGCTTCATTGGTTGACATATCAAACACCAAACTGTTTGTACCTGTTAGGCTTAGTAACTCTTGATTATTTGAAAGTATTTCTAATGCACTGTTTGCTGCATTATTAGTATCACCAAAGACTTTTTCTCCTTGGCTGATTGTATCACCCACTTTAAGTACTCGGACGTTTCCATTGTCATCTTGTGCATAAAACTTTCCTGCTACTGCTTGTACTGTTCCCAATGAAGTTGCCATGATATTTCCTTATAATTCAATTTATTACTTCATTGTATTTAAAAAGAGATATTCATACAATCACCCAAAGGGGTGAAATGATAAAAAAAATTATAAAATTATTTAAATTTTATAAAGAGTGTTTATTTAAAAAGAAGAGAAAAAGAGATTCTGTCTTTAACTTGAAGTTTTTTATAGATGTGTTTCACATGTGTTTTAACGGTGTTTAAAGAGACATTTAGCATAGCAGAAATATCTGAATTGCCATAACCTTCTTTAAGCAGTTTTGCAATTTCTTGCTCTTTTTTTGTCAATTCATTATAAATTTTTTCATGGTTATGTGTGTGCTCTTTTTTTACAAGATGATTGACAAAAGCCGTTGTAATATCAGGAATAAGCCACACCATCTCTTTACTAATAGCTTCAATAGCTGAAAGTAAATATGATTTTGTCATAATGGCATTTCCATATCCTTTAATACCTTTAGCCAACCATTTTTGAGCTTTATAAAAATCAGGAACACGGTCAAGAATCAGTACTTTATTGTTATTTGAAATCAGCACATCAATGATTACATCGCATTTGTTGCCACAAGCACAGCTGTTAAAAATCACGATGGCATCACTGACTTGATATAATGAATCAAAATCATCGATAAGATGTGTGGTTGCTTTGCCTAAAATATTTTCCCAACGTTGGATGAGTGCCATATCATCACTAAAAAGAATTTGTTCCATTTATCGCTCCGTAAAGGTGTACTGTTTTGTTTTTAAAATGGGCTTTAAAATATAATCCAAAATTGATTTCTTCCCTGTAATAATATCAACATCTGCGACCATACCAGGAATAATTTTCATTGGTTTTTCTTGCGTACCTAAAAAATTCTTTTCGGTTTGGATTCGTACCAAATAGTATGTTTTTTCATCTTTATCGGTTATGGTATCGGGGCTAATATTAACCACATGACCTTCTAATCCTCCAAAAATTGAAAAATCATACGCAGAAAATTTTACAATGGCTTTTTGCCCTTGATAAATAAACGCAATATCCGAGGGCAATATTTTGACTTCTACAATCAAGTTATAATCTGTTGGTACAATTTCAATTAAATCTTGTGCCGGTTTAATGGCCCCTCCAATCGTATTGACATGCAATTTCTGTACAATTCCATTTGAAGGTGATTTGACAATGGTTCTATCGACTTGATCTTTGTATGCCACAGAGGTAGCTTCTAGCTCTTTACTTTCACTGATTTTTTCATTGAGTTGTTCTCGTACTTTTGCTTTGTACGCTTCATACACTTCATTGATTTTGTTTTCAATTTCTTTAATTTCAGAGTTGGTTTTATCAATATTTAAAACCGCACTGTAAAATTTTTGTTTGGCATCGTTTTCTTCACGTTGCAACTTTAAAAAATCCACTTGTGAACGAATCCCTCTTTTAACCATGGGTTCAGTCATTTCAACCTCTTTTTTAATCATAGAAAGAGAGATTTCTAAATGCTCTTTTGATTGAATAGAGTCCTCTAATTGACTCTTTTTTTGATTGAGTTGCTCTTTTAAAATATCAACTTGTGATTGAAGTTGTTGTTGATTGATTTCAAACAATCTTTTTTCATTTTCCAAAAAAAGATTCATTTGTTCATTACGGGTTTGTTCATACGTAAATGGAACTTGTTGAAGTTCAGCTTGGAGTCGTTGTATTTGGGCTTGTAATGAAAAAACCTTTAACGTACTTGATGCCATGGTTGATTCTGATTTTTCATTATTAATACGCATTAAAATTTGCCCTTGTTTAACAAAATCTCCCTCTTTAATCAATATTTCAGAGATAATTCCTCCCTCTAAGTTTTGCAAAATTTGATTTTGTCCACTGGGAACAACTTTTCCACTTCCTCTTGAGATTTCATCAATTTGAGCAAAAGCTGCCCAAATAATAAAAAAGAAAATGGTCACTACAAAAGCAACCAATACCCAATGCAAACGATGCGGACGCATTTGCATAACAGCGGCACTTAAACTGTTCATAAATTCGTAATCGTGTTGATTTAACGCATTTTTAGGCAATTTGGGTGTTTTATCAAAAAACGCAGACCGTTTCACCTCTTGATACAACTCAGATGCTTTGACATACCCTTTTTTAGACTCTTCTTTGGCTTTACTGTAACTGCTTTTTGTCTTATTTTTCAGTTCATCTATTTTTTTACGCATTATTGCCACCTAATTGTTTCATCACAA
This sequence comes from Epsilonproteobacteria bacterium UBA4036, assembly GCA_002382325.1. Classification (GTDB taxonomy): domain Bacteria; phylum Campylobacterota; class Campylobacteria; order Campylobacterales; family Arcobacteraceae; genus Marinarcus. The sequence continues at coordinate 61,322 of DGAG01000005.1, read as the reverse complement.
AACTCTTATCACCGTCAAGTATTTTTTTGCCGTTATTCATCACAATAACACGATCAACCAAATCCAACATACTCATTTTTTGAGTGACCAAAAGCAGTGTTCGGTCTTGTACAATGGGTTTTAAATTAGTTAATACGCTGTTTTCTGTGACTTGATCCATTGCATTGGTGGGTTCATCAAAGAGTAAAATATCAGCATCATTCATTAAAGCACGAGCCAATCCTACACTTTGTCGTTGACCTCCTGAAAGTCCATGTCCTCTCTCACCAATGGGCATATCATACCCCATGGGATGAAGTTTCACAAAATCATCGGTGGTACTTATTTGTGAACATTCCAACATTTTTTCATCATCAACAAATTTTGAAGAACCCAAAATATTTTGTTTGATTGTTCCTCGAAAAAGATTGATGTCTTGTGCCACATAGCCAATATTTTTTCGCAAATCAGCAGGGTCAATTTGGTCAATATCAATGCCATCAATCAAAATCGACCCGCTTTGTGGTTCATACAGTTTTAAAATCAGTTTTGCAATGGTACTTTTGCCTGAGCCAATTCGACCAATAAATGCAATCCTTTCACCCTCTTTAATAGTAAAACTGACATTATCAAGAGCCAATGCTTCGCTGTCAGGGTATTTAAAGGTAACATTTCTAAATTCAATGTTACCTTTTAAAGAAGGTCGTTTAACAAACTCTTTAGCAAAAGGTCGTTCTAATGGCTGATTGACGATACTATCAAGCATTTTATATGACGTTTTGGCATCTTCAAAATTGGTAATCAATCCGGCAATTTGCCCCATAGGAGCAATCGCTCGAGAAGAGAGAATCATCGCAGCAATAAGCCCACCCATCGTCAGTTCAAACTCTTGAATTTGATGCACACCAAATACAATAATCAGTACCGTATTTAAGCCCACTAAAAAGCCTGTCATATTAGGAATAGAAGCAGAAATCAAACGCGATTTTAAACTTTTATTGGCGATTTCACCTGTGGATTCTTCCCAATTCCATTGCGTTTGTCCTGCTAATCCATGTGATTTAATGGTTTCTATATTTTGTAAGGTTTCAATTAAGATACCATTTTTTTTGGCACTGGCTTCATAGGTGTTTTCTATGCTTTGTTGTAAGGGTTTTTTTATTATATAAGCAAAGATTACAATGGCAATAATAATAACAATAGGCACTAGGACCATCGCGCCTGCAAGATAAAAAATCACCAGTAAAAAAAGTATGGCAAAAGGAAAATCTATGAGTACTGTCAACGTAGCATTGGTTAAAAATCCTCGAATGGTGTCAAAACTTTTTAAATTGTTCGCAAAAGAGCCTACGGATTTAGGATGCGATGACATTTTTAAATCCAATACACGTTCAAAAATGATAGAAGACATAATCACATCACTCTTTTTTCCTGCAAGTTCTAAAAAATACGCCCGTACAAACTTTAAAAACGCATCAATTAAAAAAACGGCAACAATTCCAACGGTAAAGACCAACAACGTCTCTTGTGCATTATTAGGTATGACTCTATCATAGACATTCATTGTAAAAAGTGGCGTGGCCAACACAAACAAATTGATTAAAATAGAGGCTAAAATGCAATCATAATAAATGCTTTTAGATAATCCCAATGTACTCCAAAACCAATGACGTTGATGGGAAGTGTCTAAAACATTATTGTTTTTTTCATATTGAAACTCTTTACGAATTAAAAACGCATACCCTAAATATTCATGTTCTAATTTCTCAACACTCACCCACTCTTCTAAAGCTTCATCCCCTGGGAAAATAATCTTTGCTTGTGTTCGATCAGAAGAAAAAGCACTTAAAATACAGCTGTTGTCATTGGACAACACCAAAATAATTGGCAATTGCAGTTCCAAAATCTCGCAAATGGGTCGTTCAATAAGCATTGCTTTTAACCCTGCTCTTGCAGCAGCTCTTGAAAAAAGAGATTTAGAACTGCTTTTAGAAAAAAGAGTTTGATGCGTTAAATTACTGTCAATGGGCAATCCGCTTAACAACGACTCTTCTGTATAAGGCTTATGAAACAGTTTGGTATATAAAACCAAAGACTCCAATAAAGAGTCTTTTTTTCTAAAATCTTTTTTCAACGAGGTCCTCTTTATTATTCTTGACTATTTTTTATGGTCTCAACAAGTTCTGCTTCGATTCTACGATTTTGTGCTTGACCTTCTAAAGTATCATTAGTCGCGATAGGTTCATTAAACCCTTTTCCCATAGTTGTAATTCTACTTTCTTCAATTCCTTGGCTGACTAAATATTCTTTGACACTATTAGCTCGTTGTAACGATAAATGAGTGTTATACTCAACAGAACTTTCTACACTATTTTTACTGGCATGCCCTGTAATAACAGCATTATATTGAGGGAAATCACTTAAATATTTTTTAAATAGTTGTATTTTATTTAAGGTTTCTTCTTTAATAATAGCTGAATCATGTTCAAACAATACTTGTAAATCAATTTTTTTAGAGCATCCTATGCTATTTACAACATAGCCTTGAGGAGTATTTGGACACTCATCAACTTCATTGATAACACCATCATTATCATCATCTAAAGGGCAGCCCTTATTATCTACACTATATCCCATTGGCGTATCAAGACATTGATCCAATTCATTTATCACACCATCGTTATCGTCATCCAATGCTTTAGGAACATATAACGCCACATCCACTCTGTCATTGAGTTTTTTATCCAACCAAGTGGTTTCCAAATAAAGTTTATCGTAATCTACACGCGATTGCTCTACAATAACATCGGGCTTAACCCCTTTTTGAACAAGCAACTCTTTAATGGTATTGGCATACTGCATTGCTTTTTCGTAACTCTCTTCTTTCGTGTTACTCGTTGGCGTATTGCCAATAACCGTCACTGAAATATCTTGTTCTTCATATTTTTTAATCTCTGTAACAATGGCATCAAGATGTTGTTGTGAATCTTTGGCATTAAATCCTTTCATATTGATGGAGTCAAATCGTTTAATCAGTTCAAATTTATCGTACATCAAATGATTATCCAATGAAGTTGAAGGCGTATTTTCTTCTGCTTTTGTGCTAAATTGATAATCGTATAATCCTAATTTTTCAGATTTGATGGGACTGTTTTGACTGTAAGCTACCACACTGTTGACATAATTTTCTTGATTGACTTTGAATTTGTTATCACTGTTTTCAAATTTACATCCTTTTTCATCAACCGTATCCCCAAAAGCCGTAAATGGGCACGCATCTTTTGTATCAATGACACCATCAAAATCAGAATCAAGCTCTTTTTGAGAACATCCGTAAGGTTTGATGTCATCATTATTTAATGAGTTATCACAAATATCAAGATTATCCACAATACCATCACTGTCCACATCTAAATTCACAGGCAGAGTATCTTTAACAACAATGAAAGGTTTTATTGTAGGTTCAATAATTTTATTGTATTCACTGGCATTACCAACAACCACATCCACTAATAATCCCATGGCATCTAAAATCCGATATTGAGCAAACAATTTATCCAACTGAGCATTAATGATTTCAGCTTTAGAGTTATTTAAATCATTTTGTGCCGATAAAAGATCAAGTAACGTTCTTCGTCCTAATTCATATTCACTTTTATAACTCTCTAGCGTATCCAAAGAGTAAACATTGTATTGATACAACTCTTTGAGTTGATTTCCAATCATCTCATAGGCTGCCCAAGACAGTTCAATGCCTTCAATGGTTTGTCGTTTTAAATCTCGTAAAATTTCAACTTCTTTATTAATCGTGCTTCGACTTTTTTGTAAATCTGCTGAATCAGCACCCCCTCGAAAGAGATTCCAACTTAATGTTATATATGCACTCAAACGATCATCAGCACTGTCAAAACTGTTGGCTTTATTGACATCGTTATAGACTTGTTCTACCGCAAAATCAACTTTGGGATAAAAATTACTCTTTTTTTGTCGATAAAGAGCTTGACTTCCTTTGACGTTGTATCGACTGACAATAAGAGAAGGATTGTTCTCAATGGCAAACATCGTAGCACGCTCCAAACTTTCGGGTAATACCAAATTTAATTCAGGCATACTTAACGTTGAGACATCAACATCTCGTCCAAATAAACGCTTAAATCGAAACTCTTTTTCTTTGGCATTATTTTCTTGGACCAAAAGGTTCGATTTGGCTAACGATAAAGAAGCAAAAATTTTCGTCATCTCTGATTTGGTGGTCAACCCTGTATCGTATAATGATTTAACATCTTCATAAATTGATTCATTGATTTTAACGTTATCTTGAGCATTTTGATAGAGTTGATACCCTCGAATCACATCTAAATACGCTTGTACCATTTGAAAAGCAATGTCATTGGCATTTTCAATATAGTGATGAGCAGCTGCAAGTATTCTGGCCTTTTGATAATCCATTTTATTTAAGGTACTAAACCCATTAAACAAGTTTTGTGTCAACTTTAAAGAGTGAGTATAGTGTCGATAACTTTCATCAACCACATCATCTTGTTTTAATCGCCCTGCATTGTTTCGTCCGTATGAACCAATATAATCCAAGCTGGGATAAAATTCTGATTGAACAATGTTCAAGTCTTGTTGGGTTTCATGAAAGTTTTTCAATCGTTCTTGAACCACAGGATTGGTTTTTAATACTTCTGAAACACTTTGTTGTAAACTCAGTGCATACACATTGCTGCATAAGCTTCCACTTAGAATAAATGCCATTACCCATTTTTTCTTTATTACTCTGTTCATTTTCAACCTTTTGTCTTTGTTACAAATAAGTTGTAATTGTATCATAAAATAATAGATTTTTTTATTTTTTATCACCCCAAAAGGTTAGAAATTTAATTGTATTGTATAAAAATTATTCACAAACCCCTTAATATGGTTGATTTTTTATTTAATGTACTGTTACGTTTTTACAATATAATAAAAAATTATATTATTGAAGCACTTTTTTTTTAAAAATTTTTATAACTGCACCCTCTCTTTTATTCAAAATTTCGATATCCCAGCCATAATCATTGGCAATATCTTTAGACATTTTTAAGCCCAAACCATGAAACTTTTCATTTTGGTAGTTTTTTAATATTTCCTCATCAAATCCTTCGCAATTATCTTCAAACGAAATGGTGTTTTTATGTATGACTATCTCAATTTTTGGTATTTTTATCGATTTTTTGACTGCTTGATTGATGCTATTATTAAGTAAATTAAGCCATATTTGCATCCATTGGTTTTTAATGCCTACTGTGGTGAAACTTTGCCCCAATATACGAATGATGACATCATGGTTTTTAATTTTTGTATTAATAATACTCATTGAAGCTTTGATACTCTCTTTTATATCAAATTCAACTTTATGAGAGGAAGGTTTGTAATATTCTAAAAAGTTTTGCATGGTATCGGACATAAAATCTAAAGTATATTCAATATCGTGTGTACTTTTTTCAAGATACTCTTTGGAAATCTCTTGATTCATTTTGAGTTTTGCCATGGTTGTAAGATTGATATACCCAATTTTGGTTAATCCATCTCGCCATTGGTGTGAAATATTGGCAATGAGTTTTCCCAATTCAGCTTGTTTACTTTGCTGATATAACAACTCTGTTTGTTCAGAGTTTTTTTGAACTTCGGCAATAACTTTTTTACGCAATAAATGATTCCACAATAAAATCAGACCAATCAAAAATAACAATACCACAAAGACCCAGAATCCTATTGTGTAGTTGTTGTTCTCTTCTATAACAATACTGACATGTCGATTCACAATGATATCTGTATCTTTTTGTGTTAACGTAGCAATACCTACATTTAAAATATCGCGTAAAATGGGTTCTTCTTTTAAAACTCCTATGCGTAAATAATTGGTATATTTAACGGGTTTTCCTACTATTTTAAGATTAAACAAACCCTCTTTTTTTATGGTGTGTGCCGCCACAATAAGTGAACGCAATGTCATATCCACTTTTTTATTTTCAATCAAAGTAAACGCTTCATTTTCACTCTCAACGGGCACAAAAATTAAATTGGGGAAATCTTTTGAAAATCTTTCGTACATTGCTGTACCACTGGGAAAAGCAATTGTGGCATTGATTTTTGATAAATCGTCCACCATAGGATAATCACTTCGTGCAATTAATACATTGGGATCACTAAAAATGGGCTCTGTAAATATAAGCCAACGTCTGCGTTCAGGCGTATCATTAAGAAAACTGAGTATATCACACATTTTATATTGAGAAAAACGTAAGGTTTCCATCCAAGTTTTCGTAGGAATAAGTCTAAGAGTAATATTAAGTCGTTGAGCAACCAATGCAATTAAATCTGCCGAAATTCCTTCGTGTTCCCCTTTTGAATTAATTTTTTCAAAGGGTTCCCAATCGGGATCAACACACATGGTAATCTCTTTTTTTTGTTCCAAATAGGCTTTTTGTTCATCAGTTAATGTAAGGGGGAAAAGTGTACTGATAAAAAAAGATAAAAAAATAAAAATTTTCAACCAATTTCCCTATACAATTAACTTGTAGCCCACATCGGGGATGGTGTGTAAAAAAGATTTTCCAAATCGTCTTCGTAACCGCATAATAAAATTATTTAAAGCACTGTCACTCATATTTTCATTTTCATACACCATTGAAGCTATCATCTCTTTGGTAATCACTTTATTTTTATTTAAAATCAGCATATCAAAAAACAAAATCTCTTTTTTATTGAGTGTAAATGTTTCTTTCTCTTTAGAGATGGTTTTAAGCTCTTTATTGTAAACAAATCCATCTTTTAAAGCAACACTCTCCATAAGACTCAGCTTAATTTTTTTGGCACAACTTTCAAAAATCTCAACCAAAGATTTAAAGTTCACGGGTTTGAGTAAATATCCACTTAAATTAAGTGTCATCGCACGAAAAAGATACTCTTCGTCCTTGTATCCGCTTAATACCACAATGGGTATTTCACGATTGGTTTGTCGTATATCTTGAATAAAATCCAAACCATTTTCTTGCTTTAAGTTTATATCAGAAACAATAATATCAATGCTATCTTCATTATAAATTTTTAATGCACTTTTGATATCTTTTGCAACTAAAGTCTCTTTGACAAACATATTAAACAGTGAAATAATGTTTTCAATAAACTCATCGCTGTCTTCTAAAAGTAAAATTCTTTTTTCATTGAGTATTTCAATCATTTCTATACCTTTTTGAACGTGTATAAAAATTATAGCCAACTCATCTCGCAAATACATCGCAAAAAAAGTTGAAAAATTAATTATCGTAAAGAGAATAAAAGAGTTTTAAAAAATATTAAAATATCTTTTTATACCCATGACAATAAGGTGTTTTGCCTGTTTTAAAATAATAATCTTGATGGTACTCTTCTGCTTGAAAAAAAGGTGTGTTGTGTGTTGAAATCAAAAAAGTCGCAACCTGATAACCTTTGGATTGCAGTTGTTCAATTAACGCTTTGGCAATCTTTTTTTCTTCTTCATTGCGATAAAAAATAGCGCTTAAGTATTGGCTTCCAATATCAGGACCTTGTCCATTAGTTTGAGTAAAATCGTGGATTTCAAAAAAAAGTTTAACCAACGATTCATATGAGATTTGTGTATCCTCATAATTAACTTCTACTACTTCTAAATGCCCCGTCAATCCAGTGCAAACTTCTTTGTAACTGGGATTGGGTGTTACCCCGCCCATATAACCACTTATTGCACTCATAACCCCTTGTGTTTGTTGGAAATAGTATTCCACTCCCCAGAAACAACCCGCGGCGAAATACGCTTGTTGTGTTGCCATGTTATCTCCTTTTAAAATCGGTTATCGCGAATAAGCATAATGGTTTTATTTTCACCCAAAATTTTAATCTCAAACAATTCTGTGGCTTTGATGAGTTCTCCTAATTTTTTATATCCATAATTAATGGGCGAAAAAGAGGAGTTTTGATTGATATACAATCCAACAGCAGCAATATTTGACCAACCACTGTCATCGGAGGTTTGTTCAGCTGCTTTTCGTAAAAGAGCTACAAGTTTGGTATCTTTTCGAAGTTGTGTTTTGCTGAGTTTATTGTTGGTATTGACACTTGTAACATCCTCTTTGGTATAGTCAAAAAGTTTTTCCACATAAATAAATTGAGAACACGCATTGACAAACGATTCGGGGGTTTTATCTTCACCATAGCCATATACCGTTAACCCATTGGATAAAATACGTGAAACAACTGGGGTAAAATCACTGTCGCTCGTAATCAAGGCAACTGCCCCTAACTCTTTGGTGTAGAGCAAATCCATAATATCAATCACCATGGCAATATCGCTGGCATTTTTTCCTTTGGTATAAGCAAATTGTTGAATGGGTTTGATGTTGTATTTGTGCAACACATCTTCCCACCCTTGAAGACGTTTGTCTTTCCAATTTCCATACGCGTTTCGGATATTTATGGTACCGTATTTGGATAAATCGTTGATTATGCTGTCAATATATTTTGCACTGACATTATCACAATCAATCAGCATGGCAATGTTAATTTGTGGCGTATTCATGCACGTGCTTTAAATGTTATTGAAACCGAGTTGACACAATGCCGTGTATTTTTAGCCGTGAACCCTTCTCCTTGGAAAACATGCCCCAAATGTCCACCGCAAGAAGCACACACAATTTCAGTGCGTCTGCCGTCTTTATCGGGAACTCTTTTGACATTGCCTAAATCATCATCAAAACTGGGCCAACCGCACCCTGAGGAGAACTTGGAAATTGAGTCATACAATTTTGCACCACACTTTTTACAATGAAACGTGCCTTCTTGAAAAAAGTCGTTATACTCTCCACTAAAAGGGCGTTCTGTTCCTTTTTGTTCTATGACATATCTCTCTTCATCGGTTAATTCATTGTAGTGCATATTTATCCTTTTACCACACAATTTTTGCCTTGATGTTTGGCTTTATACAACGCTTCATCGGCTCGCGTTACAATTTTTTCAATGGTATCATCAACTTGAAATGAGGTCACACCAAAACTTGACGTCACGCCCCCTTTAACTAAATCATGCAACTCGATATCATTTTCAAATGCCACCCGTAATTTTTCTGCGACATCAAAAGAATCCTCTAAAGAAGAGTCATGCAGTAAAATCAAAAACTCCTCTCCACCCCATCGTGAAATATTATCACTGCTTCTAATTTGTACATTCAAAATCGTTGCAATTCGTTTTAAAACCGTATCACCGAGTAAATGTCCATAGTTATCATTGATGAGTTTGAAATTATCAATATCAAAGAAAATAATACTTCGTGGTACTTTATCACGTTTGTACAAACGCAATGCCTTTTCAAAATTTAAATTAAATGTTCGCCGATTGGGCAATTTGGTTAAACTGTCATACGCCGCTAAGTGTTCGAGTTTTTTATTGTACCCTTTGACGGTATATAAAATAATAGCAATAATAATAAATGTCACCATTAAAGAGGTCATCAAGTTCAAAATAAACGTTTTTTCCACTTCTTGTGTAAACTCTTCAATTTTAGCTTCTACGAGTAAATAAAGATTCAACTCTTTGATATATTTGGTGTTTAAGATATAGTGATTTCCCTCTTTGGTATACTCTAAGGTTTTTGAACTTTCTTCTAAAATTTGACTGCTTAACGCACTTAATTCTTTGAGTTCATTCAAATGAGAAACTCGATTTACCCCTACTTCTGAAAGGACAACCTCTCCTTCTTTATTGACAAAGTAAACATTAAAATTGTATTTGACTCGAAAGTGTTTGAGCATTTCATTGATATACGAAATTTTAATACCAATTCCTGTTGCTCCCAAATAATGATAGGTTTCATCAAAAATTTTGTAGTTAATAAACATAATCAAAGAATCGCCCATATATTTGTTAAAGTCAAGATTGATTTCATAGGGTTCTTGAATCTCTTTAAATCGAAAATACCACGCATTGTTGGGGTTACCTTCTTTGACTTTTTCAAGTAAACCTTTTGCCGTATAATAATTGCCACTTTTTTCAGAGACCAAAAAAGTGCTGAACATATTGTATTTGTTTTTAATGGTTTCTAAATACTTGGCAATTTTTTCTACATCAAGCTCTTCGTGCATCAACCAATCTTTTAAAAACGTATCGTTTGCCATCATTGATGAAACGAGGGTAGGCTCAATCAAGTTTTTTTGTACTTCAGTATAAATGTTATCAATCGATAACGGAAGAGAACGTTCTTTAAGTTGAATTTGTGTCTCTTCTAAAGATTTTACATAGTTTAAAACCGAAGATCCCACTGAAAATGAGATTAACAAAAACGTCACGATAAAAACAACTTTGTTTTTTAAATTCATTCTTTAAAACCTAACTGTAAATTTATTATTATTTTTATAAGAATAGCATTTGTGAACTAAAAATCACTCTACGATAAACTCTTTTTCAAGCAATATTTTATTATTTGATAAAATTCTTCCCAAAAAGATATCCCCTTTTTTTATTTCTCCTACCCCTTTAGGTGTTCCAGTCATTAAAATATCATTCTCTTCAAAGCTTAAAAACGTTTGTGCCTCTTTTAAAATCGCTTGGGGTTTGTGTATCATCATATCAACCTCCCCTTGTTGAACCAAAACGGCATTGATATACAATTGTACTTCCAAATTATCACCTTGATATAAAAAAGGGACAAATTCAGAAAAAACCGCCGAACCATCAAAAGCTTTCGCACGTTCCCACGGCAACCCTTTTTGTTTTAAGTGGGTTTGAACTTCTCGTAGGGTTAAGTCCAAACCAAAACCAACGGCGCTGATTTTTTGATTTTGAATTAAAAATGAGATTTCGGCTTCATAGTGGCATTTTTGTCCATTCTTAGGAAGTTTTAATCTCGTAGAAATAGCTGAGTTGGGTTTAATAAAAAATACCATTTCTTCTGGAATTTCATTGTTTAATTCAGCAATATGTTCAGCATAATTTCGCCCAATACAAACCACTTTTGAGGGACAAATAGATTGGTTTTCACACCGAATTACATTCATTCTTTTTCCTTAATATCTTTTGAGTAAATCGTTTAAAATCACTGCGGTCATACCCCAAATCACTTCATCTTCATACTTATAGACATACACTTTATGTTTTTTATGTCCCCATGGTTGTTGATAAGTTTGTGGCAACCCCAGTTCATCGACAGGAAAATAGACCTCTTTGTTACCAAATTCATCAATATGATAAGGCTTAACTTCACTGCGTAAATTATACTCCAACACTTCATGTTTTTTAAAATAATCCAAAGGAATCAGCAACGTTTTTTCCACTTCATTTTCATCTATTTTCATGGTTTTAAGTGCCGATTTTTTTATCAATGCCACAAAAGGCTCCACAATAGCACCAAAAGCAGCCACCATGGTATCAAGCCTTCCAATGATTTTGATGTCTTTTTTCTTTATGCCCAACTCCTCTTTGGTTTCTCTTAAGGCTGTTTGTTTAAAGCTTTTGTCTATGCCCTCTTCAAATCCACCCCCAGGAAAACAAATATCGCCCCCTTGGCGAATATGTTGTGCTCTTTTTTGAAAAAGAATAAAATACTCTCCTTTAATTTTAACAAAAGGAATCAACACAGCACTGTTGAACAGTTTATCTCGTCCCATAACATTAGGAGTTTTAGGAAGATTTTTTAATAATCGTTTTAAATCTTTTTTTTTCATACGGATACTTTTTTCATCACAATAATAAACATTGCCCCTTTGCAATGCTCTTTTTCATATTCAAACGTTATATTTTCAATCTCTAACGTGGCATTCATATGTTTTCGTAAAATCTCTTCACACATATAAAGCCCTATGCCCGTACCTTGACTTTTATGTTTGGTCGTAAAATACGGTTCACTCACTTTACTGATAATATCTTCAGGAATCCCACCGGCATTATCTTTGATTTTTATGACCAAATCATCGTGTTTTTTATACGCATCTATAAAAATCATCTTTCGCCCTACCGTTTTACTTCTGAACGCGTCTTTGGCATTATTAAAAATATTAATAAACACTTGAATCAATTCATTTTCAAAACCATAGACTTTTGCATTTTGAATGGTTTTAATAATTTCTATCTCTTTTAAATGTAAAGAGAGCAAATCCAAGCTTTTATTGATGGCATTTTTAATTTCAAACTCCTCTTTTTCTTTTTGAGGTTTAAAGAAATAACGAAAGTCATCAATGGTTGAAGAGAGATAATTTGATGTTTTAATAATGGCTTCAAGAGTCTCTTCAAACACCTCATCATTGAGATTATCCATCTCTTTTTGAAGTTTTAAGCCACTTGCCCCCGTAGAAATAATACTTAAAGGCTGTCGCCATTGGTGCGCAATGTTTTCTATCATTTCTCCCATGGATGCCATTTTAGATTGTCGTGATAAAATACGGTCTTTTTTTAAGTTTTTCTCCACTTCTTGTTTAATTCTGTGTTCAAGTTGGGCATTGATGACAATCAGTTCTTTGGTCTTTTCTTCCACTTTATTTTGCAACTCTTTGTTCATATCTTTAAGCAGTCGTTGTCGATATAAAATCGCCACTAAAATCAAACCAAATACAAACAAAATTTGCCACAACAACGTAGAATCAAACTCTTTTTCATAGTGAATATACATCCATTTATTAAGCAAACTTTTCACACTGTTTTCATCTAAGGAATTGACTGTTTTATTTAAAATATCAAATAAAACAGGCTTTTGTTTAATCACACTCAATCGCAGATTATTGACCTCATCAAGTTTACCCGAGATTTTCAAAGTGGCAATGTTCTCTTCTTGCAGTTTGTACAAAGCCGTTGCCAAAGGGGCAATGGTAGCAAAAACTTGCGATTTTTCAACCATGGCAAAGGCTTGGTCTAAGGTATTGACATCAATAAACTCAAAGTTGCTGTACTTCTTTTTAAGTAAATCCGAAATTGCATACCCCTTAACTAAAGCAATTTTTTTATCTTGTATGGCAAATATATCGCTGAAAAAAGGTTGATTGTTTTGAGTTAACAGTACAAAAGGAATATGGATATACTCTTTGGTGAAATTTAAAAACTCTTTACGAGATTCAGTCATTTGAGCCGTAGGTAAAACTTCACATTTTCCTTCTTGTAAGAATTGCAAGGTTTGTGCCATATTTTTTGTGGGTACGAGTTCAAAATGCACATGCAAATACTCTTCTATCAATTTGACATAATCAGCAACAAATCCAATCAAATTGCCATTTTTAATATCCGAATAAGGCATCGCTTCAGGAATGATACACATTTTTATGCTCTGATTTTCACTCAAATACGCCACTTCATCTTGAGAAAGTTCACGTGCGTTTAAAATATCGGGTACCAAAAAATCTTTGATTTTAATTTGTTTTTCTACCAACCCCATGACATTGTATAAATCATAAATACGTTGCAATTTTTCATGTCGAATCACGCCTAATTCATTGGTATTAAAATATGAAAGCTTTTTCAATTCAGTGCCTTCAAAAATCAAAGCTTCTAAACTTATATTTTGAGAATTATATTTTTCAAAAATGAACTGTGCGGTTTGGTCAATATTGGAATAGGCATACTCCCACCCTTTTAAAGAGGCTTCCTTAAAACGTTTCACAATGGTATTTTGGTTGTTCAAAAACTGATGGCTGGTATATAAAAAATCACTGTACATATCAAAGCCATACGCTTTAGGGTCAAACATATTGTACTCCACCCCTAATTGGTTTAAATCAAAAGGTGATTTGGAAATATACGCCGAAATAACATCCGTTTTTTTCTGGATTAAATCCTGAATATTATGCGAATGTTTTAAAAAATTCAGCTCTTCCAATCGCACATTATGAGAACTGATCATCGCTTTTAAAGAGACTTCACTGGCATCATCAATGGTGGTCATAATTCGTTTGGATTTAAAATCATTAATGGAGTCAATCCCTGATTCTTTGGTACTTAATAACACCAAAGGTGTCGCTTGAAACAACGCATACAACGCCACGATATCACGGTTTTTGGCTCGTTCCAAAATCAGGGTTTCTCGCCCTACGGCAAAATCAATTGTGCCATTACTGACTTCCAAAGGAATATCGATTCCAAACTCAAACGGTTTGATTTCAACATCCAATCCAACCGCTTCATAAAACCCTTTTTCCTTGGCAATATAATACCCTGCAAACTGAAATTGGTCAAACCATGAGAGTTGTAAAGTCACTTTTTGAAGTTCATTGGCGTATAAAGAGACATTAAAAAAGAGTAAAAAGATAAAACCGTATATCGATTTTTTAAACAAATGTTTTCCTTATTCAATTTGGAAATATTATAACAAAATAAGCGTTAATCTGTGTTGGATTCTTCTTTTTTAATCTTGTTAATTTTTTGTATGCTCTTCTACCCACTGTTCATCTTGCCGTGGGTCAAACTCAGGCATAACTGCACCCGAAGCAACAGGAACATTGACAAAAACACTCATATCATCATCAGCAATGCGTTGTCTTGATAAAGAATATAACGCCAAAAAAAGTCCCAATACAACAAAAAGCAGAAAAATAATATCTTCATTGATAAACTTAAAGCCAAAACCAATCACAATAGGAGCAACAAAAGAGCCTAACCCATACGTAAAAAGCAGTGCTCGACTGATTTCTACAATATCTTTGTTTTCATCTAAAACATCATTCGCACGGGATAAACTCAAAGGATAAATGGCAAAAATACTCACTCCCAATAAAACGCCCAAAATATAATACAGTATTTCAAAATGGGGCAATATGACAAATAAAAAAGAGACGAAAGCCGTAAAAAATCCACAAAATGCAATCAGTTTTCGCCGTCCGTATTTGTCGGAGAGTTTTCCTATGGGCCATTGAGAAACCAATCCTCCTAGAATAGTTACTGCCATAAAAATTGATAACATCTGTGTGGAATCAAATAAATTTAAAATATACAAAGGTACCATGGTAAAAAATCCACCCACAAAAAATCCTCCAATAAAACTGCCTGCAAGGGCCAAGGGAACAATAAAGTACAGCTTAGGAAAACTGTATTGCCCAAAGGGTTTTAAAATGGGTTCTTTAATTTTTGTCATGGCAATAAAAATCAAGGACAACAGCACCAAAACTGAACCCACAGTAAAGATAAAATATTCCGATGCCGTAGGAATACTTAAAATAAGTTGTCCCAAAGCAGTGGATAGATAAAAAATAATGGTATAAACTGCCAAAATTTCTCCACGTTTTTCATTGGAACTTTTTTCATTGAGCCAACTTTCCAATATGATTAACAAAGCATAAAAAGCAAACCCTGAAATAAGTCGTAAAACTCCCCAAAAGAGTTCATTTAAAAAAATCGAATGAAGTAAAAAAGTAATCACCATCAAAGCAGCAAAAGTGGCAAAACTTCGAATGTGTCCGATACTTGAAATAATTTTTTGACTGAATATTGAGGACGCCATTGCCCCTAAAAAAAAGGCAGAGTTAATCAAACCAATTGAAAGATTTGATGCTCCCATTTGTTTTAAATAGACTCCAATAAACGTAATCATCATCCCATAGCCAATGGCTAAAAAAGCAATCGAAAAAAAGAGTGAAGAGATAAGAAAAAGTGAGTTTTTAATCTGTTCCATAGCACCTAACCTTTATTAAATTGTTTTCAAATAATATTCATACTATTCAATGTAAGGTTAGAAAGGGCTAAAATAAACATCTGTTTCACCATGTTTAAAAATCAAAGACTCTGTTCTTCCTATTTTTTAAACTCTTTTATGGTTTTATTACATAAATTTCCCCACTATCACTTGAAAAATAGATTAATCCATCAGGTGATTCAACCACATTTCGTATTCTAAGGTTGAGATTTTCAAAAAGTCTTTCTTCTTTCGTTACATTAAACTGTTTATCCAAAGTTATTTTATTGAGATGTGTTTTGGCTAAAGCCCCCAAAAAAAGATCTCCTTCCCAGTTTTTAAACACTTTTCCACTGTAAACCATAAGTGAACTTGGGGCAATAGAAGGGGTATAGACATACATAGGGTCTTCCATCCCTTTTTTGCTTTTGGCTTCGCCCACATTAGAAAAATTCCAATACTCTTTTCCGTGTGAGACAACAGCCCAACCGTAGTTTTTGCTTTTTTGTATAATATTAATCTCATCTCCACCTCTTGGTCCATGTTCACACTCAAAAAGAATCTCTCTTTTTGCATCATAAAAAAGTCCTTGTGGATTTCTGTGTCCATAACTGTATATCTCATCGAGGCCATTTTTACCTACAAAAGGATTGTCTTTGGGTATTGACCCATCACGATGAAGTCGTATAACCGTTCCTGCATGATTTTGAATATCTTGACCATTGGAACGCTCTCCCCTATCTCCTACTCCAAAATAGACATAACCCTCTTTGTCAAACGTGATACGACTTCCAAAATGAACTCCTGTGTCTGTTACAGAGTGTGTTACTAATAACTCTTCCCAACCAAAAAAGGCATTCTCTTTTAGTTTGGCTCGAGCTAAAGTGGTTACCCCTTTATCGTTTTGTTTTTTAACATAGGTAAAATAAATCCACCCCTCTTTTTTATACCAAGGAGAGACTTGAATATCAAGCAGTCCTCCTTGATTGTACGCATAAACATTAGGAGGGTTCAAAAGCTTTGTGGATGTTTTGTTGTGAAGATTCAGCTTATATATTTCACCTTCTCTATGTGTTATAAGCATGGTATGAGAATCCATAAATGTCATTCCCCATACCACACCAAACCCAGAAAAAACTCTTTCTAAGGTATAATTTTGCAAACCATACATGGATGAAACGGCAAATATTTGGAGACAAAACAATCGCAATAATCTCATTGTAATCCTTTAACCATATCGTACCCACTTATTTATTTGAAGTCAATTTAAGGTATTTTAAAGTTACTCATCATCCTGTTTGAATACTTATGTCATGCTTTATTTTGTTCTTTAAGCATCAAAATAAAATGATTGATTAAAATAGAATCCAGATGATGTCTCATCTCTTTTTTCATTAAGATAAGTGTTTCAAAGGTACTTTTAGAATCTTTATACGTTCTTTTTGTTGTAATAGCATCAAACACATCACAAATGGCAATAATTTTAGCATAGATGTGTATCTCTTTGCTGCTTAAATTATCAGGATAACCTGTACCATCAAGTTTTTCATGGTGACTTCTTACTCCTGCTAAAATATTTTTATTTTTAATGCCCAACTGTTTTAAAATGTTCCAACTGTGTACCGGATGCTTTTGAATTTCTTTAAACTCATCTTCACTGAGTTTTCCATTTCGGTTAAGAATATTCTCATCAATTTTGCTTTTGCCAATATCGTGTAACATCGCAGCCGTTCCAAGCTCATCAAGTGCTTCTTTGCCCATTCCTAAATGCTTTCCTAAACTAATCGCATAGACGCAAACATTTAAAGAGTGAGTATGTGTGTAATATTCATAAACCAACATAGAAAGAAAAGATGAAGCGCTATATTGGGTATTCAAAACCGTTGATACCAGACTTTGTACGTTTTGTTTTGCTATTTTATAATTGGTCATAGACTCTGGATTTTTAAAAAATTGATTCATATTCTCACTGAAATTGGTATATAAAGCAATCATTTGTTGAGGAACAATATTTTTACCTGCAATAAGCGTAAGATGTTCTTCATAGTTGGCTTTTTCTTCTTCATGAACAAACAAAAAACAGTGCTCATTTTTGAGGATATTATACATATCATCAACAATAGGTACATGTTTGTGTAAAACCAATTCAGCTTTTTTGTCACTGTTTTTTTTATACAAATCATACATCAAAACAGAGTTTTTGATTATGACAACTTTATCGATAAGAAAATATTTGTTACTGACTTTAGGTATAGACATGTGAGTTCCTTTTTAAGCAGTTATCTCATAATAACCATTTAAAGATTAATTATCACTAAAAAGTTACATAATTATTTGCTTATTAAAAGCGTAATCCTATTTAATATATTTTCTCAAAGCAAGCACAAGCACAAGTATATCTTTTAACCAAAGTTCAGCTTCATTTGTCCAATGAATTTCTACCATTGCTTAATTCTATTTTTCATTTCTTTATTTTAAATAGTTTTGTTTTCTTTTGAGTCTTTTAATCCTTTTGAATCATTCTATCAAAAGCCAACTATTTTAAAATCTCATCATAAGATGTATCTTCAGGTAATAAATCAATGATTTTTTTTGCATCTTATTTTGGTGCAGTTATAATAAATTCCAATATTTAAAATATACTTCATCCTAACAAAATGAAGTATATTATTTGTTTAAATAAAAGATTATAGCTTTTTGTATTTTTTAGATTTTAATGAGTAGAGGATTAAGTATTCGTTCCCGACTTTGGAAGTTGGGAACGAGGAAAAAATATCGTTCTATAAAAGTTGTAATCTTACTGATAAAGATTTAGAAAGTCTAATCTATTTAAGCCTTTTGTAGCGGTTGAACTAAAATTTCAAGAGGAATATGTAAAGCTTGGGATAGATTTCTAATCATTGTAAGAGAGAGTGAAACTTTTCTATTTAAAAGTTCTGATACTTTGCTTCTATTTCCAACATACGGTATTAAATCTTTTTGTTTAAGTTGCATTTCTTCCATTCTGTATTTAATAGCTTCTATGGCATCAGGAACTTCTATAGCCCAATTTTGTTCTTCATATTTTTCAATAAGCAAAGCAAGTATCTCAAGCTCATCGCTTTCTTTGGTTCCAAGTTTTGGATTTAGTTGCATTAGCTCATCTATTCTACTCAAAGCTTTATCATATTCTTTTTCATTTTTAATAATTTTTAATTGCATTGTTATATTTCCTTAGCATTTATTTTATCATACTCACTGTGAGTGCCAATAAATTTTACTCTCACTATTTTTCGTAAATAATCAATGTGAACTATTAAACGGTAATCATTTCCTTTGATATTAAAAACCACCCTATTGTCTTCCAAAAAAGAAGCATTTGCATAATTCTTTTTAATATCATCGGGTGTTTTCCATTCAGCTTTTCTGGTATCCATGTGCCAAACTTCCAAAGGAGTTTTTGCTTGTGGATGTTTCTCATAAAACTGAATTAATGTTCTTTTGCTTATTACATTCATAAAGAGACTATACTATTTGTTCCTTTAAGAGGAACTTAATTGTATTTTTACAAAGAAAAAAACATCATTGTAACAAGAGGAATATGTTAACTATAATGTCTATATTCAATCAAAATGGTACGACTGACACCAATTTTCTGTTATCTCATTAAGAATATTCATTACGTATTGCTTCTCCTAAAGCATCAATAACTTTAACATGCTGTTTAAAAATATTGTCAAATGCATCTGAACTTGACTGAGCAGTGTTTGCCAAAGCCATATCACTCATTAAGTTTCTAAAGTCTGATATTTCCAATCTCAGACTATCTTGTATAATTCTTGCCTCTAAAACAACTAACTTTCTTATATTTTCCATGTATTCTGCATCAATCTTATCTGGAATAGGTACTCTTATATTTTCATTTTGATATGTTTTTTTATCATGCAAATAAATTTGTGTAATTGAACGCATACATTTTAAAATATATTCCTGTAACTCCAATATTGTTTCTCTTTGAAAATTCTTTTGTTTCTCTTGATATTGCAATGAAATTGCTTCTATTTGTAATTTTTTAGAATTAGCATTAACAATAAGTGTAGTAATAATACTTGTACATGCACCAATTAAAGTTCCCAAAAATCCCCATAATGCACTATTTTCCATATCGTATTCTCCTGTTATATTAACGCAAACTATAACATAAGATTTATTATAATGAATAAATAAAAATAAAACTTCATTTAATGGATAAGATTAATTTATAATTTACACCCCTGAGGTTGAATCTCCACTACAATGTCCTCTAAAAAATAGAAAAACATATATTTTGTTAATTTACAAATAAGAATGATAAAATTGTCAAAAGATTAAAAATACCTCTCTTGAAAACCATAAAGGTTTCCGCTCTCTTACTTTGTATGGACAAAGTAAGCAAAACCACCAACGATTTCAAAGCCCTTTGGGGTTCCCTCACTTTTTGTCTGTACCAGAATTTAGTCACTTCGTTCCAGCATCTGAGTCGCAAAACTCACATAAAAATATGCTTCTGAGCATATTTTTATGTTCAAACAGTTGCAACTATATTCCGAAAATAAAAATAAACGTTCGGCTTTTCAGATGTTGGAAAGAATGGGATAAGGACATTTTCATATTTGATTTATATAATTAGAATTTTTATTGACTCATGTAACAAAAGATAGTTTGAACTTAATATTTCAAAGAGTGATTTTAGGAGTGCTATTTCAAAATAAATCAAGGCAGGAAATAAAGCATTCGTAGGAGCTTACTTGAAGTAAGTGAGTAGAATGCTTTGTTTCCTAACGCAGAGTTATGAAGAAAGAGTGCTTATAAAATCAACTCTTTTAGTGGAGGAAGTGTCGTTTACCTGAAAAATACAACGCCATCCCAAACTCATTGGCTGCTTGGATAATCTCCTCATCTCGGATACTTCCACCTGGCTCAATGACACATTTTACACCCGCTTCTTGTGCAGCATCAATACTGTCTCTAAATGGGAAAAAAGCTTCAGAAGCTAAAACTGAACCACTTACGTCGATTCCTAAATCTTCTGCTTTTCGTAATGCTGCTTTTGCGGCATCAACTCTTGAAGTCATCCCCATTCCCACAGCTACCATCGCAGAATTTTTTACATACACTACACAGTTTGATTTGGTTAAACTTGCTACTTTATAGGCAATTTCCATATCTTTTTTCTCTTGTTGTGTTGCTTCTCGCTCTGACATCAGTTTTGAGTTTTTAACTTCATCTTCTTCAACAAAATCTGCATCTTGGTAAACAAATCCACCATCTACAATTTTAAAGTTAAATGCATCATTTGACATCTCAAGTTTTTTTGTTCCTTGTTTGAAGAGTTTAATTCTTTGTTTTCTGCTTAACTCTTCAACGGCTTCTTCTGTAAAATCGGCTGCAAAAACAACTTCTAAAAAGATTTCATTCATTTTAACAGCCAAAGGTAAATCGACAATTCCATTGACGGCAACCACTCCACCAAACGCAGAAACGGGGTCACATCTTAACGCTTCAATATAAGACTCTATTAGCGTATCTTTAATCGCAAATCCACATGGGTTTCCATGTTTTACAATACACACAGCGTTGTCATCACCAAATGCTGAAGCAATTTTAGCAGCACCTGAAATATCACCCATGTTATTGAAACTGGCTTCCCCTTTTAGCGTGATAAATTTATTGCTTAAATGTTGTTCAAACTCATACAATGCCCCTTTTTGATGAGGGTTTTCACCGTATCGTGTATCAAACACTTTTGACCCTACGATAAACTGTTTAGCACCCATTCCACCGTTGAATCTTTTGTTCATATAATTAGCAATCATAGAGTCGTATGCCGCGGTGTGTTCATAGGCTTTAATCATCATATCTCGTCTAAACTCTACTGTATTCGTGTTGTTTTTTAGGTTGTTTAAGACCAAATCATAATCAGCCACATCCGTAACAATAATCACTGAATCAAAATTTTTAGCTGCACTTCTTACCATCGCTGGACCACCGATGTCGATGTTTTCAATGATCTCTTCAAAGTCATCTGTTTTTTCAATTGTGGCTTTAAAGGGATATAAATTGACACATACCAAATCAATCCCTTCAACACCCAATTCTTTGGCTTGGTCTAGGTGAGATTGTTTGTCTCTTCGGTGTAAAATTCCACCGTGAATATAAGGATTTAAGGTTTTGACTCGTCCTTCAAAACACTCAGGAAATTGGGTCACTTCATTGGCTTCAATGACTTTAATGCCTGCCTCTTTTAATTTACTGTAGGTACCACCTGTTGAGATGATTTCATATCCTAACGCCACTAACTCTTTGGCAAAGTTTTCAACACCACTTTTATCGCTTACGCTAATTAATGCTCTCAATGTATCGTTTCCTTTATCTGTTTGCTTACAATTTTAGTCGCAATTATACTCAAAAAGTCATTACGAGTTGCTTTTACAGGATACGTCACTTTTATGCACTTTTTATTAACACTTTTATAAATTAAAATGTTGTAAAATGTCTAAAATTTACACTAAGGGAAAAAGCCTCTATGACTTACCAATTTTGGGACAACTTTAATACTTTTTTACCTTATGAACTGCAAATGAAATTTGACATTCGATTGTGTAATGTCATTTCAAAACTGGAGTCTTTTCTCAACCATGTAATGATTCATCCCATAAAAAAAGAGCAAATTCCATTTTTTTTAGCAGGGTCTTGTATCAAAGAAGATACTTTTAGAGATATTGATCTGATTTTTCCCAATAAACAAGACAAAGACGATGTCAACAACACACTCAATCAAAGCTATTTTGAGTATGAAAACAACTCCTATACGTATCGGTTTGAAGAAGATATTTTTCAGCTGGTTTTTCGAGAAAAATTTGAAAATGCCAGTTTAAGTTATTTGGTCGATGGTTTTGATTTTGACTCCACAAAAATTGCATTTGAGTGTATTTTACACACCAAAACAAAACAGATAGAAGTGCTTGATTGTGATATACGAGAAGAGTTTATCCATTACATCCAAACCAAAGTCAATCGACTTTCCCGTATCAGTGTCAATCCTTTTGTTTCATTGCAACGTGCCATTCACTTCTTAAAACGAGGCGATGATGTGCCTTACGGTGTCTTTTTAGCCATTTGCACTAAAATTGCCCAACTCGAGGTCAATCAAGACGATAAAAAAGAGAAATTTTTTGACAGATTACAAGGCAATGAAGAGAAACTCAAAGAGATTAAACACGCCATCAGTCAGTTTGTGGAAGAAAAGAAAGTGATCAGTAACGAGTAACAAGTGACCAGTAAATGTCTCGTTACTTGTCACTCGTCACTATAAAAGAGGCAAAGCCACTTTTATAAATCTTGCTCAATCACTTCTTTAAATCGGTTATAGTAAATATTTCTGGCATCTTCAAGTGATTTAGTTACCCCATTGATAATAATGGTATCGCCTTGAACTTTTCCAATTTTAATACAATATTGCCCTACGCTTGAAACTAAGTTTTCAAAGGCTTCTTCATTTTCATAACTGACTTCAACAATAGCTCGGCTTAATGTTTCAGAGAAAATATCTTTGGCATCATTTAAAGGAGCTACGATTTCAACTCCTTTGTTCCCTACGACTGCCATTTTAGCAGCACTGATGGCTAAACCACCTACGTTTACGTCTTTAGCAGCGTTGAGAAGTCCTTGTTTATTGGCTTCAATAACCAAGTTCCACAATTTTAACTCTTTTTCAAAGTCCACTTCAGGGTGAGTTCCAGCCACTTTTCCGTACACTTTTTTCATAAACAGACTTCCACCAAATTCTGGCTTAGTTTCACCCAATAAATAAATCGTACTTCCATTTTTTTGGAATGCCGATGGCAATACTTTGTTGGCGTCTTCATTGACTCCCACCATAGCAATAGAAGGTGTAGGGAAAACACCCACACCATTGGTTTCATTGTATAACGATACGTTTCCACCAATTACAGGCGTATTTAAAGCACTGCACGCTTTTTTAATTCCTTCACAACACTCTTTAAATTGCCACATCACTTCTGGGTTTTGTGGATTTCCAAAGTTTAAACAATCCGTAATTGCTTTTGGAACAGCTCCTGTCATAGCAACATTTCGACCACTCTCCATAACCGCTGCTGCTGCTCCTAATTGTGGGTTGATATAACAAAATCGTGTGTTACAATCAGCACTCATGGATAACGCTTTGCCTGTCTCTTTAATTCGTATGCTTGAACCATCTAAGCTTCCTGGTCCTTTGATTGTGTTCGTTTGTACCATAGAATCGTATTGAGAATACACCCAAGATTTATCTACAACTTCCATATCAGAAAACATCATATCAAACGCTTCTTGGCTGCTGATTTTTTTATCCAATGTGATATTGGCAATCTCTTTTAAATATTCGGGTTCTTTTACGGGTCTGTCAAGTACAGGAGCTTGTTCAGATACCGGTTGAACAGGAACTTCTGCACATTTTTCACCGTGCCAGAATAATTCCATATTTCCAGTTCCTGTAACTTCACCAATTACAGCAACATCCAATTCCCATTTTTCAAAAATATCGATAATAGCTTGCTCACACCCTTTTTTAGCACAAATAAGCATTCGCTCTTGTGATTCAGATAACATAAAGTCATACGGAGTCATACCCTCTTCTCGTGCTGGAACTTTGTCTAAGTGCATAATCATCCCAGAACCACTTCGTCCTGCCATTTCAAATGAAGAAGAAGTCAATCCAGCAGCACCCATATCTTGGATACCAATAATTAAATCTTTTTTAAACAGTTCTAAACACGCTTCTAAAAGAAGTTTTTCAGTAAAGGGATCACCCACTTGTACTGTTGGTCGTTTTGATTCAGAATCTTCAGTAAATGAAGCTGAAGACATAACAGCACCACCAAGACCATCTCGTCCTGTTTTAGAACCTACGTACATAACAGGGTTTCCTAAACCTTCTGCCTTTCCATAGAAAATCTCATCGGCTTTGGCTAAACCTAATGTAAAGGCATTGACAAGGTTATTTCCCGCATAACACTCTTCAAACGTGGTTTCACCACCAATCGTTGGAACTCCCATACAGTTTCCATATCCACCAATCCCCGCAACTACACCTCTTAAAAGGTATCTGTGTTTTTGTGCCGTTTCACTGTTTCCTTCAATGGAAGCAAATCGGATTGAGTTCATATTGGCAATGGGTCTTGCCCCCATGGTAAATACATCTCTTAAAATTCCACCCACACCCGTGGCTGCTCCTTGGTAAGGCTCAATAAAACTTGGGTGGTTGTGTGATTCCATTTTAAAGACTGCTGCATAACCATCACCAATATCAATAACACCGGCATTTTCTCCTGGACCTTGGATAACCCATGGAGCTTTTGTTGGAAAACCACTTAAATATTTTTTACTTGATTTGTATGAACAGTGTTCACTCCACATGGCTGAAAAAATTCCAATTTCTACATGATTAGGTTCTCTTCCTAAAATCTGTATAATATTTTCATACTCTTCTAAAGTCAAAGAGTGTGCCAAAGCTATTTCTTGTGGATTTTCTAGTTTTTGCATAGTAAATATACCTTATGTTTATATCTTAAAATTGAGGGATTTTATCTAAAATATTATTAACAACTATTTAAGCTTAAAAGTTTATTGTTGTTGTACATTTCTTAATATTTATTTATTTTTTACTCATTTGAAGCAAATTAAGTGACTCAAAAAGCCTATATCGAGGGGCAAATTAAGTTTTGTGTAGTATAATCTTATCAAATTAACTTAACAGGGATGGGACTTGTGAAACTACTTTTGACATTACTACTGACTTGGTGCGTTGCTTTTGGAGCACAATTAAAAGAGAAAACTTGGGAAAGAGGTGAAACGTTTTTAACGTTTTTACAATCAAAAAACATACCACAAGAGTTGTATTTTAACTTAGAACGAAGTGACCGAGAGTTATGTTCTGAAATTAATGCCGGTATTAAGTACTATGTATTGGAAAACGACGAAACGCAAGAGTTGCTTCAAGTGCTTATTCCCATCAGTGAAGAGATGCAAATCCATTTATACAAAGAAAAAGATCAATTTGTTTTTTCCACCACTCCCGTTTCTTTTGAAGAAGTGACACAAACTATTGCTATTCCTATTTCGTATTCTCCTTATCAAGATATTTTAGAAGCGACTTCCAATGAGAGCTTAGCCAATGAATTTGTTCGTTCTTTTAATCAACTTGCCGATTTTAAGAGAATGAGAAAAGGAGATCATGTCGCCATTAAATATACTCAACGTATCAGAATGGGACAATATTATGGAACGCCTACCATACATGCAGCCTTAGTAGAAGTAAGAAATAAACAAACCTATATTTTCAAAAATGAAATCGATGGCATTTATTATGACCAAAATGGAAAAAACCTCACCAGCTTTTTTATGAAAACACCGGTGAATTACACTCGGATTTCAGACCGATTTACCTATAAACGTTGGCACCCTGTTTTAAAACGATATCGAGCTCACTTAGGCATTGATTATGCTGCACCAACAGGAAGACCCATTGTGGCTGCTGCTTCAGGAAAAGTCATTTTCAGAGGCGTTAAAGGCGGTTATGGAAAAACCGTAGAGATACGACACGAAGGCAACTATAAGTCACTGTATGCCCATATGAGTCGCTACTCAAAAGTCAAATCGGGTCAATGGGTTAAACAAGGAACGGTGATTGGATATGTAGGAAGCACAGGTGTGAGTACAGGACCTCATTTGCATTTTGGTTTATATAAAAACGGCAGAGCAATTAACCCTGCCAATATTATAAAAGTGACCAAAAATGAGTTAAAAGGAAAAGATAAACAAAAATTTATTGCGTATGCTAAAGAGTTATCACAAGATTTAATTCAAACCATACAAAACAAACCTGTACCACTCAATATCACAAAGTTTGAATCCTATACAGCACTAAACAGCGAAGTGTAATACCCCATGAAAGAGCATATCAAAGACCCCAAAAAGCTGCTTGAGAGTCTTGATAGTTTACATCAAAGTGATATTGCTCGTTCGTTAAAAAAGATTTTCAAAAAAAGCCCAGAGGATTTTTATTTTGTTCTAAAACAACTTCCCGATGAGCTTTTGGGTGAAGTTATTTTAGAACTGCCCGATTACTTACGAGAAGACATTTACGCCACTTTAAGCACCCAACAACTTACCACTGCCGTTGAAGAACTCGATTCTGATGATCAAACCGATTTTATCCAAGAAATTGAAGAA
This sequence comes from Epsilonproteobacteria bacterium UBA4036, assembly GCA_002382325.1. Lineage (GTDB taxonomy): Bacteria > Campylobacterota > Campylobacteria > Campylobacterales > Arcobacteraceae > Marinarcus. Next base: position 34,453 of record DGAG01000005.1, on the reverse strand, counting down.
ATCGATAAAAACAAAGCACAAGCCATCTTTGATGGATTAGAAGAAGAAGACCAACAAGAGATTAACTGGCTTAAACGCTACAGCAACGATGAAGCCGGTGCATATATGCAAACAGAGCTTTTTAGTGCAAAATTGGATGAAACCATTAAAGATTCTGTTGCCCGATTAAAAGAGCTAAAAGAACAAAACGAGCTTGAAAACATCCATCAAGTTTTTATTGTCGATAACGATAAAAAACTTTTAGCCGCCATCTCATTAGAAGATTTAATTATTTTTGATTTTGAAAAGACGTATGAAGAGATATTAGAGCTTGATGAAAATCGTTTTAAACCCTTTAAGGTCCAAGACGATGAAGACATTGATAATGTCGCGAAGTTTTTTGAACAATACGATTTAAATGTGGCGGCGGTTGTAGGTTATCAAGGTTTATTAATCGGGCGAATTACCAGTGATGATATCATCGATGTAATTGAACAAAATGCCACCGAACAGATGTATCAATTAGCAGGGGTTAATGAAGAGTTTGAACGAGATGACCATACGTTAAGTATTGCTAAAAAAAGAGGCTTGTGGCTATTTATTAATTTAGGCACAGCCATTTTAGCCTCTTTGGTTATTGGCTTATTTGATGAAACCATAGAAAAATATGTCGCACTGGCTATTTTAATGCCCATAGTTGCTTCCATGGGTGGAAACGCAGGAACTCAAACACTCGCTGTCATGGTGCGGAAAATGGCATTGGGAGAGATTGATATTGAAAACAGTCGTGAAGCGGTTCAAAAAGAGGTTCTGATTTCTATTTTTAACGGTCTGTTTTTTGCCTTTATTATTGGAGTTATTGCCTCTTTTTGGTTTAGCACGTATATGTTAGGAGTAGTTATTGGTTTATCCATGATTATTAATTTATTCAGTGCAGGTTTTTTTGGAGCTTCAATTCCACTGCTTCTTAAAAAGTTTAAAATCGACCCAGCTGTGGGAAGTACTGTACTTTTAACCACGGTAACAGATATTGTGGGATTTTTTAGCTTTTTAGGTTTAGCTAAAGTGATGTTGGTTTGAAAAAGTGTTCAGAAATCAGAGTTCAGAGCTCAGATTCTTTTCTCAACGCTGAACACTGAACCCTGAACGCTACGCGTTAAGCATCAAATCCACCCTTTTTTCTTAAAAATAACAATCGGTGTCACCGAAGATAAAATCATCAATCCAATAGAAACTAAGTAACCATAATCCCAATGCAACTCGGGCATAAACTCAAAGTTCATTCCGTAAATACTTGCAATCAGCGTAGGTGGAAGAAACACCACATTTACAATAGTAAAAATCTTAATAACTTTATTTTGTTCAATACTTAACACCCCAATAAAGATATTTTGTAAGTAATCCAATCTTTCAAAATTGAAATTGGTGTGATCAATAAGTGAACGAATATCTTTAAGCATGATAGGAATTTCATTTTTCTCATCGGTATATTTTTCACATTTAAGCAGTGAACTTAAGATTCGCTGTTTATCGGTTAGGTTCTCTCGAATTTTCATGTTCAAATCTTCAAACGTAGAGATTTTTTCCAAGATTTCTTCATCGTCATTGGAGTAATCCGTAAAGACGTGTTTTCGTATTTTGGTAATCTCTTTTGATAAGTTTTCAATGGTATCCGCATCGGCATCGATTCGAATATCAATGATTTGACAAAAAATTGAGTAACCATTTCTAAACTCTTTGGGAGAACTTAACAATCGTTTGGTAAAAGCACTGAAACTGGCTAAATCTTTATATCGAATCGAAATTAAAAGTTTTCCTTGTAAAATAAAGGATACCGTTTCATTGGACGCATGACCATGGTCATTAATCAAAAAGTAACTGTTGATTTCAATACGGTTATCTTCTTCCCAATATCGAGAACTCAACTCAATCTCTTCACTCTCTTGTTTGGTAGGAAAATTGATATCAAATGTGGTTTCTACGGCCTTAATCTCTTCAAGGGAAGGAGTAACCATATCAATCCAAATAACACTGTTTCTGTCTTCATTGTTTTCAAAAGCGTTCACGCCCTCAATCACATTGAGTCGGTTTCCTTTTTTAATAAAACAATTAATCATACGACTCCTTGGGGTGTTATTTGATAAACGACGAAGAGATAATACTTAAAAATTCATCTTTGGTTTTTTTCTCTTTTTTAAACAAACCTCTTAAAGCAGAAGTTACCGTCGTAGAGCATATTTTTTGTACGCCACGCATTTCCATACACATATGTCTGGCATCTACAACCACCGCAACCCCTTTGGGTTTTAAATGTTCATTTAACGCATCGGCAATTTGTTCCGTAAATTGCTCTTGAATTTGCAATCGTCTGGCAAAAATATCCACCACTCTTGGAATTTTACTCAAGCCTACGACTTTTCCATTGGGAATATACGCCACATGCACTTTACCAATAATGGGCAACATATGATGCTCACATTGTGAGTAAAATTCAATGTCTTTGACCACAACCATTTCATCGTTGGTTGAAGTAAAAAGTGCTTTTTGTATAATTTCTTTGGGGTCTTCGTTGTATCCACTGCACATAAACTCCATGGCTTTTCGGACACGTTGGGGTGTCTTTTCAAGTCCTTCTCGAGTAATATCTTCTCCCAAATACGTTAAAATATTTCGGATGGCATTTTCAAAATCTTTTTCTTGCATTATTATCCCTTTTTACATATTCATGGCATCACTTAAGTTCCAAATTGGCATGAAAATCGCCAGCATTAACCAAACAATAAATGTTGAAATCAGTATAAAAAAAATAGGTTCTATATTGGTTGCAAAGCTTTTAAATGCTTTTTCCATTCTTTTGCTGTAAATTTTTTCAACTTCATTTATCGTGATATTCAATGAATTACTTTGTTCGCCTACACTGATTAATCTTAAGACGAAATCATCAAATAGTTTAGTGTTTTCAAAGGCAAATAATATTGGTTTTCCGCTTTGAATTTGCTGATTTATGACTTTTAACTTTGCTTTTAAATAGTTATTTCCCATTAACACTTTGGCATTTAAAAAAGCCGTTTGAAACGTATATTTATCGTTTAATAATATGGTGACACATAAAAAAAAGAGTTGAAAATGGGTATAAAACAGAACTCGACTTAACAATGGAATCTTTAACACTGTCCATTTATCAATTTTGTATTTGAAGAAATGGTTACTTTGATATTGCGATAAAAGCAGAAAAAACACCCCTATTATTCCTGCAAAAATATAGAGAAAATAGTGATGTATAAAATATTTGAAATTCAATAACCCTTGTGTTGCCCAAGGTAAATTAGACTCATATTGTAAAAAAAGATGTTCAAATTTAGGGATAACAAAATAGAAACTAAAGAGAGTTAAAAATAACAGCGCTACTGATAAAACAAGTGGATACCTCAGCGCAGCATTCAGAGTCTCTTTGTTGTGCTGTTTTCGTTTGAGTACTAAAACCAATGAGTTCATAATGGTTTTTAAATTGCCGTTATCTTGAGCAATTTTAAGAAACACCAACGGCAATGAGCCGATTATTTTTTCATACGGTTGCAATGCTGTGTTAAGTTCTTGACCATTTTGAAGCGCATGCAACAAACTAAAAAGAACCTCTTTGAGTTGAGGATTGTGTGTATTTTTATACAAAATATCAACGGCATCATTAAACAAAATATTGGCTTGTAACATAATGTTTAATTCATTAAAAAGCGCCAACACTTCACTGCTTGATACTCTTTTTTGAAAGAGTTGTCTGTTTTTTGTGCGTAAGGGAATAATACTAAGAATATTTAAAGGCAAAGACTCCCTATGAATATTTTCACTTTCAAGCACCAATGTTTTAATCTGTCCTTTTTCTTGGTAGGTGATTTTATATGTTTTCAAAATCGTGTCACTTTATACACTTCTTGTAACGTCGTGATGCCTTGTTCAACCTTTTGCACTCCGTTTTCAAAGAGTGTTTTAAACCCTTTGTTTTTGGCATATTCCAACATTTGTGCCATCTCTTTTTGTTGAATAATCATTGATGCAATCTGTTCATCAATAACAAAAATCTCATTAATCATACTTCTGTTTTGATAGCCCGTTAAGTTGCACTTTTCACACCCTTTAGGTTGATACTCTCCAAGAATACTCTCTTTACACGATTCACACAATTTTAAAACCAACCGTTGAGACAAAATGGCTTTAAGCGTTGATGCAATCAAAAAAGGTTCCGCTTCTAAATCTAAAAGACGATTTATGGTCGATACGGAATCATTGGCATGCAAGGTTGCTAAAACCAAATGACCCGTTAAAGAGGCTTGAATAGCAATTTTAAGAGAACTGATATCTCTGATTTCACCAATCATAATCACATCAGGGTCTTGACGCAAAACATCGCGTAGAATTTCACTAAAGCCTAAATTTATCTCACTATTAACAGCAATTTGTTGAATATTTTCAATATGATACTCCACAGGGTCTTCTATGGTAATAATTTTTTTATTGATAGAATTTAACTCTTTAAGTATCGAATACAGTGTTGTTGTTTTTCCACTTCCTGTGGGACCGGTAACTAAAATAAGTCCTTGAGCTATACTGATTGATGTTTTAAGTGTATTTAAAATACTCTTTTCAAATCCCAAACTCTCTAATTGCGTATTGACACTTTTTTTATCTAAAATTCGCACAACAATGGATTCACCATTAATTGTGGGCATCACCGAAACCCGAAAATCATACATCTCATGGGAGCCTATTTTTTTACTGAATCGACCATTTTGAGAAATCCGCTTTTGCGTAATATCCATTGATGATAAAAGTTTAATCACAGAGCTAATTACAGGATAAAATTCCCATTCAAATCTGAAAAACTGTTGCAATAAACCATCAATACGCAATCGAATTGTCAACGCCTCTTTTTGAGTTTCAATATGAATATCACTGGCATTTTTGACAATAGAAAACTCAATTAAATAGAGTAAAAAATCATTAATATAAGACGAAGTATAATCACTGATTCCAATCGATTTTAAGGCATTATCATAAATCTTTTGTTTTAATGTATGTTGATCTAATAAGAAAAAAAGCTCTTTGGGTTCAATGGTAATAAGCTGAAGAGGCAACGCATAGTGTTGGGATAAATAACGTAAATCAGCATGATGAGTTTGTACAACCCTTATTAGAAAATCATCTTTTTGAATGGGTGCAAAGCCATAGGCTTTAAGTTCATTGACATCAAACTCATTGATAAGATTATAATCAATAATATACTTGTTTAAAACACTCATTTTTACTCCTTAATCAAATGCAATTCCTCATATTCATTGGTGGTTTTTTTAACCATTACACTGTGTGTCTTAATCTCATACACTTCATAATCCAAATACATTTCTCCCTCTTTAAGCCAAGTATCATTGATCAAAACTTCATTATTAACAATGGCATACAGCTTTATTGACAAAGGCTCAATTGCATTTGCCACCTTAAGAGTAAAAGGATTTAATAAACTCTTTAATGGGCTTTTCTTATTTGGTTCAAACGCATCATAGCGATATTGGGCAAATGAAAAAGTAAGAAGCAAATGAAGAGTATTCTCTTTTATTGTAAGTTTTAATGACTCAATGTTATTAATACTTTCATAGGTTTCACAAAAAATCAACAGTCTCATTAACTCTATAAAATCTCCTTGTGCTTCTAAAGAAACACTCATACTATTTTGTTTGATATTTATAATACTTAAGCCTTTATTGAGTGAAAACTCTTGCAATTGTGTTAAAAAGTCATAGAAATTTAGCTCATTTCGTGTCAGTTCAGTCACGGGTTTAGAAGAGAGACCTTTATTGAAATCAATATAGTTATACACAACAAAAACCATCAAACACACCGGAATAAAATAGAGTTGTATTTTTTGTCTTGTTTGCAAAGAGTTGAGTTTTTTTTCACAAAAGGCTAAATGAGGCGCTAAGTTCATAGACTCTCTCCTGTGTATTATATTTTAATCGTTTTACTTTCGCTTGATAGTGAGTCAAAAATTCAATTAAATGACTCTTTTGTGTATGCTTCAAGGTTAAAAATAGCAGTTCATTGTGAAAATCTATGGTCGTTACTTGAAGTTTATAATAATTTATACGTTCAATTACATCGGCAATTTTTACACTTTTCAATGCTTTTTGGGGATAAACACTTTTTTGAACAATCGGGTGCTTTGTCTTCTTATCAAAAAAGATTTCATACCCCAATGCCAAAACAACTGTCAATAAACACCCAAAACATACAGCCAAAAAACGTTTGAGTTCTTTATAATGGTTGTTTTTTAAATACGATAAGGGTTTGATATAATCAAGATTTGCTTCAAATTGTTGTTGAAAATTTTTAACTTGTTGAGGATGTACTTCAATGCAATTATCAACAGACAAGTGCAAACTTTTTTGAATAAAGTGTTGAATTTGTTCTGCAGAAACTTTTTGTTGAATGGGTTTAAATAAAAGAAGTTCTTGGTTTTCATAAACCACAAAACAGTTCTCCAATATAAATAAATCGATTTGATTTTCCACTTTGGTTTGTTCAAAATAGTAGAATTTGAGCAGTTGGGGTTCAATAAAACACGGTTCATTTTCAAGGTGAAAATGAGCTATGAAATATTGTTGGCACGAAGCTAAATAGGAGTAAAAAATCGCACTTGAAGCATCAAGACAGATCCCTTTTAACATCAAATTGGAATGAAGAAAATCATGAAGGTGTTTTGAAGAAATGGCTTCACTGACTTCAATAAAAAAAGAATCAATTTCGTGCAATAGTATCATATGTGTGTTACAACCTACTAAAATATTAAGTAGATTATAACTTTTTTTAATTAAATATTACTTTATCGTAACTTTTATTGACTCATCACAAGCTTGTCGCGTCCGGTATTTTTTGCTTCATATAACGCATCATCCGCCAGTTTATAAAGCTCATCGGCGTTGGGAACAGTGCTTTTGTTTTTAATGGCAACCCCCACTGAAACCGTTATAATGCCTTTTGAAAAATGTTGATGCTCAATGTGTAAAGCTTTGATAGTTTTCATTAAATTCATTGCAAATTCAACGCCTTGATCAAACTTATCCACTTCAAACAATACACCGAACTCTTCTCCGCCTAAACGAAACACAAAATCACTGGCACGTTTGGTGTTTTTTTGTAAAACAGTCGCCACATTAACAAGAACCTCATCCCCTTTTTGGTGACCATAGGTATCATTGTATAACTTAAAAAAGTCAACATCTAACATGATAAAAACCAAATATTTATTGTTGCGTTGAATACGATTAATCTCTTGAACAAAAATATCATTAAAATGTCTTCGATTGTACAGGTTTGTTAAGCCATCGGTAATGGAGAGATATTCTACCCTTTTTTTATCGGTTATATCTTCTGCAATAAAGGTGTAACCTATGACTTTTTCATTTCTAATGTTAGGATAAATGGTGCTTTTTAAGTAATACAGCTCATCATTGATATTTTTATTTTTGATTTCACAACTGCACTGTTTGCCCTGTTTTAAATTGTTCCAAATCGTTTGATACACACTCTTTGAGGTTTTAATTCGATCCAAAACCCGGAAATTTTTTCCCAATAAATAGACTGCCGAAAATCCCGTCAAAACACATAAGGCATTACTGACTTCTGTAATTCTTCCTTTTTTATTGGTGGTTATTAACATGCTCTTTGAGTTTACTTTCCACTTCATTACGTGATTTCAGTGTTTTATTTAGACTTTTTGCCAATTTTTTAAACTCCGAAAAGCTCAGTTTTTCAATGTTTATTTCAGTATGGCTTCGAGAAGCTTTTCTAAAATTATTGGTCAAATAGTTGATGTTTAAGCTCAAAAATCTCGCAACCTTTTTGGAAATAAAAAATAAGAAAACGCCAAAAATGATAATAACACCAACCAAAAAATAGATTTGATACAAAATGGTATCTTGCAGTTCTTGGTTTTTTATTTCTAACTTTTCCTCAATTTCATCAATGTATACCCCACTTCCTATCATCCAATTCCAAGGTTCGTACTGTATTACATATGCCATTTTAGGAAACTCATCATTGGTATTAAGCTTTTTAAACAGATAATTAAAGTAACCACCATTTTGATTGTATGAAGCTTTTAACTCTTTTTGAAAGACATCATCCTCTTTCCAATAAAAAGGCTGTTCTAATTTTTCTCCATTATACACCAACGCATACCCATCAAGGGTATTGACAAATATATAATTCTCTTTGCCATACCGAAGAGTAGCAATCCACTCTAAAATCTCTTCTTGTAATCTCTTTTGAAGCACCTCTTTTTGTAAAAAAGTAGCATCGGAAGACTCTTTTTGAAGTTTATTTTGTCGATAATGAATATACTCTAAAACTTTCTGAACTTCACTTTTAATTAACTCTTTGTTATTTTGAGTAAACTCATTTTTGAGGTATTTCGTATCCAATAAATAGTTATTGTACTGAAAAAATATAGAGATAATACTTGCAATCACAATAGAAGTAAACGCAACGGTAAATGTTGTTCTAAAAATAAGTTTAGAGAGTTTCACGTAAGCTCTTTTAAAATCTATTCGACATCATAACCAAGCTCTTTGAGTCCCTCTTTATTTTTTGTCCACCCTTTTTTAATGGAAACAAAAAGCTCCAAAAAACACTTTTTGCCCGTGAGCTTTTCAATTTTCATACGGGCATCTTTGCCTATTCGTTTAATCGCCGTAGCCCCTTTGCCTATAATCATCCCTTTTTGGGTACTTTTTTGCACTATAATGGTAGCTTTAATCACATCAATAGCAGGTTTTTCTTCCACTTTATTGATAATCACGTCCGTTTCATAAGGTATTTCATCACTGATATTTTCAAAAATGGATTCACGGATAAACTCTTTAAAGATATCTCGTAAATGTTCCGTTGTCATAATCTCTGGATCAAATAAATAGGGATGTTCGGGCAAATGTTTAACCACACTGTCTAAAATATCTGCAGGTTTAGTTGCTTTTTTAATGGATACAGGAATAATGGATTCATACTGTTCACTGAACCTTTCATACTCTTTCATTTTTTCTAAAACCTCTTCATTGGAAACAAAATCAATTTTAGTCAAAAGCAAAATATGTTTGGTCTTTTTTTTATTCTTTTCCAAAAATTCTTCATAATGACACAGTTGATCCGTAACAGGCGCTAAAAACAGAATTAAATCACAATCACCCATGGCTTTAAGTGCTTCATCAAGCATAAATTGATTAAGCAGTTTTTCGGTTTCATGAAGACCCGGTGTATCGACAAATACAATTTGGTCATCGTTGTGCATCACAATAATATTGGAGCGTTTACGTGTGGCATTGGCTTTGTGAGAAACCATTGCTATTTTTTCACCCACCAACCAATTTAAAAGAGAACTTTTTCCCGCATTAGGTCGCCCAACAACAGATACATACCCACATTTTGTCATATTTATTTTCCTTATTTTATATGACTCATTTTAACACAATATTTATAATAGAAAGTTTTTAACTCTTTTGATTATTTTCTTATTTTTTTAAGAACATTTACGCTGGTTTTTGGGCAACAAGCAAAAAAATGGGATACTTTCCATACGGTTTTTCAGCCACACTGATGGTTTGTATCTTTGCATTAATAAAGCCTGCGTCTTCAACCCAAGAAAGAAATTGTTGTTTATCAAAACCAAAATGAAAAACGCCGGTGTCATCTTGATGAAAAGTTCCATTTTCTGTTTCTAAATCAGCCAAAGCTAAAAAACTCTCTTTTTTGAGCAGTTTAAAAAATTGTCTCATTAACTCTTTCACTTCATTGACATGATGAATTGTCATTGAAGAGATAATACCATCGAGTGGCTCAAAAGGCAAAGAAGTTTCACACATATTATGCGACATCATATGAATATCACAATCAAACTCATTTTTTTTGATTTTTTCTCTTAATTGTTCATTCATTGATAAAGAAATATCATTCACAATAATTTTTTTAACGTATTTTGAAATATGTTTGGTCAACAACCCTGTGCCCGAGCCAAAATCCAAAAGTACATCGCTTTTTTTTAAGTTCACATTACGTATGATTCCATCTGCAATATTTTTAACATTGTCAACTCTTTTTTCATCCGTTTCATACCCTTTAGATTTTACATCAAAATAATCTTTTTTCATTGGATTCCTTACTCTATAATCTTACTGTTATCGTTTACGATAACTCAGTGCTTCTAAAATATGCTCTTTTTGTATCGTCTCACACAAACTCAAATCAGCAATGGTTCGTGCTACTTTTAAGACTTTATTTGTCGCACGAAAGGATAACGCCAAATTGAGAGTTGCTGTGTGTAACACTTGTTTGGCTTCTTCTTGCATACAACAATACTTTTTGAGTTCTTCGTCACTTAATTTTCCATTTAAATTGGCTTGACCACGTTTTTTTTGCATACTAAACGCTTGTAATACTTTTTTATGTAACGTGCTTGAACTCACATCAGCAATATCTTCGCTTGAAACTTCATTCATGGTGACAAAAATATCAATACGATCTAAAAAAGGCTCAGACAGACGGTTTTTATAACGATTAATCTCCAACTCATTGCATCGGCACTCTTTTTTTAAACTCAATAAATTACCACAAGGACAAGGGTTTTGAGCTGCAACAAACATAAATTTGGTACGGTAATGAATTTTTGAATTCACTCGACTGATGAGTATTTTATAATCTTCCAAAGGCTCGCGTAGTGCTTCTAAAATATTTTTATCAAAATGAGGCAATTCATCAAAAAACAAAATTCCATTGTTACTTAACGCCACCTCTCCCATACGCGCAGCTTGACTTCCTCCTCCAAATACTGACGCTCTTGTCGAGCTGTGATGAGGGTTTCTAAAGACACGTAAAGGAGAAAATGACGGCTGTATGCCATCAAGACAATCCAACTTAGCTTTTTCTAAAATCTCCTCTAAACTCATAGGCGGCATAATATATCTTAATCGTTTGGTAATCATCGATTTCCCACATCCTGGACTGCCTTCAAACAAAATATTATGATTGCCCGCAGCGGCAATCATGGAAGCTTTTTTGGCAATTTTTTGTCCTTTGACATCATTGTAATTGAGTTTATAGTCGGTATTATAATAATATTTTGTTTGATTAAGTTCTATAAACTTATGCGTAAAATTATTGGGAATGACTTTATGGTTTTGTTTATTGTTAAAGCGAAAAAAATCAGAAGCTTGCGTTAACGTATCAACGGCATAAATATTAATATTGGGAATAGCAGAGACCTTTTGAACAGATTCTTGAGGAATCAACACATTATGCAAAACCCCTTGTTGTTTAAGCGATAAAATCATCACAAATATACTGTGTGTATCTTTAAGTTTTCCATCTAAACCCACTTCACCAAAAACATAATAATCCTCAAAACTCATCTTTTCTTCATTTAAAGCTACCAATAAAGCAATACTCAAATCAAAATGCGTCCCCGTTTTTGAAATATCCGAGGGAGAAAGATTGATGGTTATTTTTTTGGGAGGAAATTTAAAATTATTGGTTAAAAGTGCCGATTTAATGCGGTCTCGTGACTCTTGAATCGAACTGGTTGCCAGTCCTACAATTGAAAAAGAGGGCAATCCTTTGGTAAACGTGGCTTCAACATTAACACACGTCGCATCTAAGCCTTCTAAACAGGCACATTTTAATTGTTTCATGAGTCATCTTTAAAAGTTTTTTAAAGATTATAAGTTTTTTTTGGTTAAGTCAAACTTAGTTTGTTACTTTTTTGGTATTTTAAGCTTTTTTGCTCTCTTCTTTTAATTTACGTTTCCACTCTTTTTCAAATTTTTTTCGTTTGATAATAGAGAGATTTTCAATAAATAAATGACCGGAGAGATGTTCCATTTCATGTTGCCAAGCTACGGCTAAGAAATCTTCTGCTTCCATTGTTTTTGCATTTCCAAAACGATCAAAATACTCTACAATAATATGTTGTGCCCGTTTTACGTCTTCATTAAACCCAGGTACACTTAAACACCCTTCTGTAAAGATTTGAATACCATCTTTATGAGTTATTTTAGGATTGATTGCTTCAATTAAATTGCTTTTTTCTTGAACATCTTCATCGTTGGGTAAATTAATAATTAAGACATTTAAAGGTAATCCTACTTGAATGGCTGCAAGTCCTACACCGTTATAGTGTAACATGGTTTCATACATATCATCCAAAAGAGTGTGAAGTTCTTCATTGAACTTCACTACGTCTTGTGATTTTTTCCTTAAAATAGGATTGGGGTAAGTCAGTATATCTCGTATCATAACACTTTTTAATTGTGATTGGTAATCACTTTATCAATTAACCCATACGTTTGTGCTTCCGTTGCACTCATAAAATTATCTCTGTCCGTATCTTTTTCAATCACTTCAAGAGGTTGTCCTGTTTGGTCTGCAATCATTTGATTTAACATCTCTTTCATTCGTTGAATCTCTTTGGCTTGGATTTGAATATCTGTTGCTTGACCTTGAGCTCCCCCTAAAGGTTGGTGAATCATAATTCGTGAATGAGGAAGAGAATATCGTTTTCCTTTGGTTCCACTGCTTAATAAAAATGCGCCCATTGAAGCGGCCTGTCCAATACAAATCGTACAAACATCGGGTTTGATGTAGTTCATCGTGTCATAAATTGACATACCACTTGTAATAACTCCACCCGGAGAGTTAATGTACAAATAGATATCTTTTTCAGGATCTTCTGCTTCTAAAAACAGTAATTGAGCCACCACAGTTGAAGCAACAGCATCATTAATTTCACCGCTTAACATAATAATTCTGTCTTTTAAAAGTCGTGAATAGATATCGTAACTTCGTTCACCTCGTCCTGTTTTTTCAACGACGTAAGGGATATAACTCATATTAGTTTCCTGATTTTTCATCTAATAATTTAGTAATAACTTTATCTTCTATCATTGACATTTTAATCGCTGGTAGGTAACCCGCTTCTTGGTATTGTTTTAATACTTCTTGAGGATTTTGTCCCATTTGCATCGCTTCAAAATATAAAATTTGAGAAACTTCTTGATCGCTTACTGTCACATCTTCTGCTTTAGATAAGGCATCAACAATAAAGGTTGCTTTAACACTTTTTGCTGCATCTTCTCGTAATTCATCTCTTAATGCTTCAACTTTTGACACATCTTCTTGAAGTGCTTTAATCTCTTCTTCATTCATTGAACGAACTTTTGAATTTAACGCCATATTGATTTCTTGGTCAACGACTGTTGCAGGAAGAGCGAACTGTAAAGTTTCAACCAATTTATCTAAATAGGTAGGTTTTAATTCTTCTCTGTAATAGCTACCTTTTTTCTCATTTGCAATTTGCTCTTTTATTTTCTCTTTTAATACTTCAACGCTGGCATTTTCTTCATTGGGTAATACTTTTTTTGCAAACTCATCATCAATAACCGCTTCACCTTTTTCTCTTAATTCGTGCAGTGTTACTTTAAATGTTGCTTCTTTGCCTGCTAAATTTTTTGCTTGATATTGCTCTGGGAATGTAACTACGATATCTTTTTGCTCATCATATTTCATTCCAATAACTTGGTCTTCAAAACCTGGAATAAATGAATTAGAACCTAATTGAAGTGTATATTTTTCAGCTTTCCCACCGTCAAATGCCACACCATCTACGAAACCTTCAAAATCGATAACTGCGTAGTCACCGCTTTTTGCTGCTCTTTTTCTTTTTAATTTTTCAATTGGCGCAGAAGATGCTGCCATATCTTGTAATCGTTTGTCAATCTCTTCAGCAGTGACTTCTTGAGCTTTAACTTCAGGAATTAATGCTTTATAATCACCTAAATCAATCGTTGGTCTGCAAGCTAATTTGACTTCAACATCAATCGAACCGTCTTCTTTTTTATCAAATTTAGTAATACTTGGTTCACCAATTAAATCTTCATTATTTATATTTAACTCTTTAAGACCCTCTGCAAATAATACTCTCAATGCTTCACTTGTAGCATCTTCTTCTAATTTTTGTCCAAATCTTGCTTTAACCACAGCAATTGGAACTTTTCCTTTTCTAAATCCGTCAACTTTTAAATTTTTAGAAGCATCTTTTGCTACTTTGCTAAGATTTTTTTCAATTACTTCCTTTGCAATTGTGCTGGTAATAACTGCATTGGCAGAATCGATTTTTTGTGCATTGAATTCCATAGAATTTAACTCCGTTTTTAAATTTTTAGTGATTTTATCTAAGATTTACTAAAGCTTTAATAAAATAGATTTTACTCAAACCTTTAGTGTGCAATTTTCGTGCCTTTTTGGCATTTTATACAAAAAAACACCAGAAAAAATCTGGTGTTTTGGTATCAGTAGTTTTCTGATTTTCTCATTTGAAGCAGCTCTTTTTGAACTGAAATATTGATGTCTTCTCGAGCTTCAAAATTCAGTGAATAATTGCGTCCTTCATAGTCCACCGAATTTAAAATAATTTTCATGGCTTCTAAACGTGCAAGATGTTTGTTGTCACTTCTTACAATATGCCATGGGGCACTTCTTGAGCTTGTTCTTTTAAGCATTTCATACTTCTTTTCTGAAAATTCTCCCCATAAATCCTGCGCTTGCATATCCACTTCTGAAAATTTCCATTGTCGCAACGGATCATTGATTCGTCGGTCAAATCGCCGTTTTTGTTCCGCTTTTGAAACGGAGAAATATAATTTGATTAAAATCATACCTTGTCGTACTAAATCTTGCTCAAAATTGACAATATCTTCCATGAAAATTTCATGCTCTTCTTGTGTACAAAATCCAAAAATAGGTTCAACCATGGCACGATTGTACCAACTTCTGTCGAACAAAACAATCTCTCCCCCTGTGGGAAAATGTTCAATATATTTTTGCATAAACCATTGATTTCGTTGGGTTTCAGTGGGTTTTCCCAAAGCTACTACTCGATAATGTTTGTTGTTCATGTATCGAGTAATTCTTCGAATGGCTCCTCCTTTACCTGAGGCATCTCGTCCTTCAAACAAAATAATCATTCGTTGATTTTGTTTTTCCAAATGGTCTTGCAATTTTATAAGCTCAATTTGGTAATCTTTTAACTCTTGAGCATCATAAATTTTTTGTATTCCATCTTTTAAAACATCAATATCAACTGTACGATACTCTTCCCCTAACACGGAACGTAAAAAACTGTTCTCTTCTTGCAACTGCGCAATGGTTTTATCAAATTTAACTTCATGTGTTTTGGCATTGATGGTAATATCTTTTGCTTCAATATGATCATCCAATTCCAAAGAAGTTTTAAACTTTTGCAACAATGAAATGGCGGTTTTTTTTGTTAAATTATCTTTTTTGGTGTATCCCAACACTTTTACATAGCGTTTTTTATTGTGTTGAAATCGAGCAATATATTTTTTTCCAAAAGCAGGATGCGCCTCTTTAGAGATATACAACCCACTGTAATCGGTTCTATTAAAATCACTTAAATTCATCTATTGTAGCCTCGCAAATTTATTATCTTGTTCCATATTTTCGAGCTCTTGTGTTCCACTGATTAAAATATTTTCATCGGTTTTAAACAATTCATTGTCCGCTTTACTGGGATATTCAACATTCGATAAAATATATTTTATACAATTTAAACGGGCTCTTTTTTTGTCATCACTTCGAATAATCGTCCAAGGAGCAAGTTCTGTGTTTGAAGCCATTAACATTGAAAATTTCGCAATGGTGTATTTGTCCCAAAGTTGCTGAGACTCTTTATCCACAGGAGAGAGTTTATACTGTTTTAAAGGATCAACTTCACGTTTTTTAAATCGTCGGGCTTGCTCTTTTTTTGAAACCGAAAAATAGAATTTCATCAAAATAATTCCTGATTTGACCAACATTTTCTCAAACTCTGGAACTTCTCTTAAAAACTCGTGATGTTCTTCTGTGGTACAAAATCCCATAACAGGCTCGACACCTGCTCGGTTATACCAACTTCGGTCAAATAACACAATCTCACCTGCACTGGGAAGATATTGTGTATATCGTTGAAAATACCACTGCGTTTTTTCTATATCGCTGGGTTTTTCCAAAGCAACCACTCTTGCCCCTCTGGGATTTAAGTGTTCAGTGATACGCTTAATCGTACCACCCTTTCCCGCTGCATCACGACCTTCAAAAAGCATTAACACTTTAAGTCCTTGGTCTTTAACATGATTTTGAAACTTTAAAAGCTCTATTTGTAACTGGGTGAGTTCTTTTTCATACTCTAAGGTCTCTTTTCGAACCCAGATTTGAACTTTTTTCCCTTCCTCGTCCTCTTTTTCTTCTAGTTTTTCACGTATTCTGTCTTTGTTAATATAATCATGTTTAAGTGTTTTAGAAGTATCAATAACTTCCATATCATTAAATTCACCTTCGATAATTTTTCTATCTTGTCCCATTTATTTCCTTTTAGGAGAGTCTGCCTTTGTAGTCATTATATCCAAAATTTCTTACAATTTGGTAACAATCATTCTCTTTAAGAAGAACAATACTGGGCAAATTAATTCCATTAAAGGTGGTTGTTTTAACCATTGTATAGTGAATCATATCTTCTAAAATAATCTTATCACCCGCTTTTAAAGGCTCATCAAACGAGTAATCCCCAATAATATCTCCTGCTAAGCAAGTATTACCCCCTAAGCGATAGGTATATTTTTTTTCATTAGGTAACCCAGCTCCCCTAATTGCTGCTCGATATGGCATCGCTAAAGTATCTGGCATATGCGCTTCAGCTGAAGTATCTAAAATCGCCAAGGGCATTCCATTGTCAATAACATCCAAAACCGTTGCCATTAAAACACCTGTTTGCCAACCTACGGCTTCTCCTGGTTCTAAATAAACTTCCAAATGAGGGTATCGTTTTTTAAAAACTTTTAATAAAGAAATTAGACCTTCAACATCATAATCTGCTCGTGTGATATGATGTCCTCCCCCAAAATTCACCCATTTCATAGAAGGTAAATATTGTCCAAAATTTTTCTCAAAATTTGCCAAAGCACCTTCTAAAGCATCAACATTTTGCTCACATAAAGCGTGAAAATGCAATCCATCAATGCCATCAAGTTCATTTTCTTGGAAGTTAGCTTTAGTAATACCCAATCGTGAATACGGTGCGCAAGGGTTGTATAAATCAACTTCTACACTGGAGTATTCTGGATTGACTCGTAAACCACACGATGTTTTCCCTATGGCTTTTTGTTTGTATTTTTTGTATTGGGCAAATGAATTAAACACCACATGATTTGAAATTTCAATAATTTTATCAATTTCATCTTCTTTAAATGCAGGCGAGTACGTATGTACTTCACCTTTAAACTCTTCTTTGGCTAGAAGGGCTTCATTGAGTCCACTGGCACAACACCCTTTTAAGTATTGTCGACATAAATCAAAGGTTGACCAAAGAGCAAACCCTTTTAATGCCAAAAGAATTTTCACATTGGCTTCATCTTGCACTTTTTTTAAAAGTTCTAAATTTTTTCGTAACAGTCTCTCTTCACAAATATAACTTGGACTGGGTAATGTATCTAAATTTTTGATGACCTATTCCTCTTCATATGGTTCAAATTGGTCTTTACTCACACCACATTCAGGGCAAACCCAATCTTCAGGAATGTCTTCAAAAGCTGTTCCTGGTGCAATTCCACCGTCTTCATCTCCCAATGCTGGGTCATAGATATAATCACAGACTACGCAAATATATTTTTGCATGATACTCTCCTTAATCTAATTCAATAATTTTCCAAGGTAACCCTTGTGTCATTAACTCATCCATAAATGGTTGAGCATCAAACTCCTCAATATTAAATACCCCTTTATCTTTCCAAATATCTTTGTAAAGCATTTTAGCTCCAATCATTGCTGGAACTCCTGTGGTATAACTTACTGCTTGTGCACCCGTTTCTTTATAACACTCTTGGTGGTCACAAATATTATAGATGTAAATTTTCTTTTTAACTCCATCTTTAATCCCTTCAATAATACAACCAATGTTTGTTTTACCAACTGTTCTTGGTCCTAAGCTTGCAGGATCAGGTAAAAGTGTAGTTAAAAACTCGATAGGAATGATTTTTTGTCCTTTGTGTTCAACGGGTTCAATTCCTAACATTCCTACATTTTTCAAGCAATTCATATGCGCAATATAAGAATCACCAAATGTCATAAAAAATCGAATTCTTTTTAATCCTTTAATATTTTTACTCAATGATTCTAACTCTTCATGGTAAAGTAAATATGAAGGTTTAACCCCTACTTCTGGATAATCATGGTCAACTCTGATTTCTAAAGGTTTTGTTTCAATCCATTTACCTTCTTCCCAATATCTTCCATTTGCACTTACTTCTCGTAAGTTAATTTCTGGGTTAAAGTTTGTTGCAAAAGGATATCCATGGTCACCAGCATTACAATCCATAATGTCAATCGTGTGTATTTCATCAAAGATGTTTTGTTGTGCATAGGCACAAAATACACCCGTAACACCTGGGTCAAATCCACTTCCCAATAAAGCCATAATACCTGCTTTTTTAAATTGGTCATCTCTTGCCCATTGTTCTTTATATTCAAATTTTGCTTCATCTGGATGCTCATAATTTGCTGTATCTACATAGTCAACACCACATTGTGTGCACGCATCCATAATGGTTAAATCTTGGTAAGGTAATGCCACATTTAAAACTACTTTAGGGTTAACTTTTTTAATCAATTTTACAAGTTCTTCAACATTGTCTGCATCAACAGATGCAACATCAATAGAAATACCTTGATTTTTCTTAATATCATCTCGAATACTTTCACATTTTGAAATGGTTCTAGAAGCCAATGTAATATGTTCAAATGTATCAATATTCATCGCACATTTTACCGTTGCCACTCGACTTACTCCACCCGCTCCAATAATTAAAATACCTTTTTGCATCTCTATCCTTACTAAAAATTTAATGTTGTCGTAATAATTGTAATTATATCAAATTTTAGCTATAATATTATTCTATTTACTTTAATGGGAGTGATTTGGCTTCGATTAGAGCAGAGAGGATTAGTTGCATGTAGGTCTGAACCGCCTTAATAAGTTCAAATTTTTTAGACGCAAACAATACAAATTACGCTCCAGCTTACGCAAAAATAGCGTAAGTTCACAATCACGGACTCGCCTACGGGCTTGAGACCAGGAGGCTTTCGCTGTAGATTCTATCTATGCAGGTTATCGAAGGCTCACCCAGATAGATTATCTTTATGGTATTGATTGCCCCATTTAGAGAAATTTTAAATCTTAGCTTTATAATTGCCTTGCGGGTTGAGCTGTTATAAAGTGAAAATTTTCAACCCCTCTAAACATGTAGACGCTAGTAGTATCTGTTTTAAGACACGGGTTCGACCCCCGTCACTTCCACCATTCTAAAATTTATATTTCAGTCTTTACGTCTGCTACAGTTAGTTTATATCCATTGCCATAAAAGCTAATAATTTTTACCAGAGGAATTTTTTTTCGTAAGCGAACAACTAGATTTCTTATATTCTCCTTTTTAATGTCTATATTGTTCAAATAAAAGTGATTTAAAATATCGTCATTAGAACAAACAAAATTAAAGTTTTCCAAAAGTATTTCAATTAACAGTAAATCATATTTTGCAAAATAAATTAACTCATGCTTATAAAAGAGTGCTTTTTTATTTTTATTCCAAACTAACTCATTATTAATATAAATTAACTCTTCATTGTCATAACACATATCACTGGCTTTGTGTAAAACTTCCAAAATACTCTCTGGTGCAATAGGCTTTGGTATAAAATGCAAAATACCAAGATTGATAAATTCAATTAAATTTTCTGGATTTTGATGTGCTGATATCACAACAAATACTTGATTGTTGTGTTGCTTTTTTATGGCTTTAATCAGTTCAATCCCTGTAAGTTTTGGCATTTCATAATCTGTCATAACAATATCAAATGTTTTTCCATTATTGTCTGAATATTTTTTATATTTTTCTAAAGCTTCTTCCCCATTTGAAGCCGCTTGAACAAAATCAAAATAATCACTCAATACGGATGATATTTTTTTTTGTAAAGGTAAATAATCTTCAACAAAAAGAATCGTTAAATTTTTACACTTTTTATACAATGATTGTCCCATTAGTTTTCTCCATACAAAATAATCTCAAAACAAGCACCACCGTTAATATTTTTAACATTGAGCAATCCTGCACTATGATTTTCAATAACAATTTTTGAGATATATAGCCCTAGTCCTGTACCATTTTTTTCATTTTTTGTTGAAAAATATGGGTCAAAAATATGCCCTAAAATAGCCTCTTCAATACCACCTCCATTATCTTGAATTTGTATGATAAATTTATCAATTTTTTCATACGCACTAATTGATATTAATGGATTTATAATTTTTTTCTCTATAAAATTATCTATACTATTTTTAATAATATTTAATATCACTTGCATCACTTCATTGGTATAAATATTAATATTCTGTGTTGTTTTAATATCAACTTGCACTGTAATATCTTCTTTTCTAATAATACTGGCAAGAATATTTAAGACTTTTTCTATAGGTATATTCAATGTCGTAGACTCTTTTTCTTTATTGGGCTTAAAAAAGTTTGTAAAATCTTCTATCGTTCCTGTAAGATACTGTGTATACCTATGTATATCGTTCATCTCTTCTTGTAAAAACTGTAAAAATTTTTTTTGTGATTCCTTATCATTACAATCAAATTTTTGTAGGTCAATTTTATTCTGAATACTAAAAGCACCCATTCCAATTACACTTAAAGGTTGTCTCCATTGATGGGCTATGACGCTTAACATCTCTCCCATTTGAGCAAGCCTTGATTGCCCAAGAAGAATTGATTCTTTTTGCCGTATCTCATTGACTGCTAAAGTAATCTTTTCTTGAAGATTACTGTTGAGTTCTTGCAACTGAAATTGTACGTCAAGTAACTTTTTTTCAGCTTCTTTTTGCGCTCGCATATCTATTCCTATAAAAATAATCTCACTCTCAGATAAATTTACATTCACCCATCTACTATAAATATGTTCTCCATGTTTACTCAAAGGACTCATGTTTATGTATTGAGTATCTTTTCTAGTAGCAAATGCTTCTCGCATAATCTCTTGCTGTTTAGGATCAGGATGAAAAAGTGAAAATACATTTTCGTGTGCATTAAGTTCTTCAATACTCCATCCAAAAACCCTTTCACACTCTTTATTCCATAATTTACAATGCCCTTTTATATCAAAAGAATCTATAAATATGGGAGCTATATCAAACAATGTTTTAAAATGTTCTTCTCTATATTTAAAGTCTTTTTCTAAGCTTTTTCTTCTTTCTATTTCATGCTTAGATTTTAATATCCATAAAAAAAGTATTAAAATAATCAATAGTAAAATCATCGTAAGCATCATTTCTCCTTTAATCATTCTGTTTTAGTTTATCTAAAATAGCCAAAATACTTGTGCCAATAATTTATTTCTTGATGATTGAGATACTGGTTCTGCTTGTGAACCAAATCCTCGAGCAAAGGAAGCTTTAAAATTGATTTCTTTGTAAACAGCCATATAGCTCAATCCTATGTTATTTAATCTTCTCGTATTATCCTCTTGTCCTGACCACGTTTTTGTATTACTCCATATCTTAGCTGTATCATAAAACAAACCAATTTGGTGGGACATTTTATAAAGTAGAGGTAAAGAATGTGTCAGTTCTGTTGAAAACAAATACCCTTTATCCCCTGAAAGTTCATTGTCTCCATAGGCTCTAAGTCCATAAGCACCACCAACTGATAAATCTTGGCTTGAATCTAAATTTCTGTTAAATCCCGTTTGTGTATTCAGTTTAGTTGTTAATGCCGTTTTATTATAAAATTTAATAATATGTGTTAAATCTATAGTTACTTTTGAGAAATTACCTGCTGTTTGTGCTATGACATCATTTGTTTGTGCGGTTAAACTCTTTAATCGTTTATTTCCTTGAGTAAAAGCAATGGTACTATATAAAAAATTTTCCCGTTCAAATAAACTCATACTGTTATATGATTCTAAAGATAAAGTAAACTCACTGATTCTTTTTTTATTATCTTCTTCATTCATCCAATCTGACATAACTCTATGGGTATATTTCCCTTTAATATCCAAACTATTTGAAGATGATTTAATCATAGGACAACTTACTCCTGTTTCCAAAACAGAAGCATCTCCATAAGCATCCAAAGATTTATAGCTATCTCCTAAAGTATATTTTAATTTACTCACACCTAAGTTTGCTACTATTCCAGAACTATTTATTGGAAAGTTATACCCTACATTGCCATACTTTAATTCATTGGTAAATGAGTTAAGAACATAAATATTCAAAGAATCTCCATAACCAAATGGAGAATTTAAAGTTCCACTAACACTAGCACGCTCATTACCTGTATATTTATTTCCATAATTATCAACAATAACATATCCCTCAAACTGTTTAGAAGCTTCTATTACAACGGTAAAATCACTGGCACCAACCTTCTCACCCGGAGAAATTTGAGCATCAACAATTTGCAATCCAGATAAAGTGTTGATGAGAAATATTTGTCTCTCCAACTCCTTCATATAAATGATAGTTTCATTGTTGAATTTAGAAAAATATTTTTCTATCGTAGAGTTTTCTATATTAGAAGAGTTATTAATCTTAAAACTTCCATATCGACCTTCTATAATAACTATTTTTACAGTATGATTATTGAGATTTTGAGCAGGAATATAAGCACGAGCAACAAAATATCCCTCTTTTCGATAATATTTAGAAATGATATTTGCCACTTTCTTTATTTCAACAATTGTGAGTTCTTTTCCTTCATACTCTTTAATAAGTTTGTGTAAAACCTCTGTAGAAAATACTGTATTATTTTCTATTTCAAATTTATTCACGAGTACTTTTACAACATCATCTCCCGTAATAGGCGTTTCATACTCTTGTCTAGGAAGAGCGGGGGATTTTTTTTCACCCAGTTTTAATGAAGGCTTGATATCCTTTAAGATTGTCCCAGAATTTGGGATATTAGCTGCAAATAATATATTCACTAATAACAGCAAAATTATACAACTTTGCTTGAATATTTTTATCATTTCCATTTTTAAAAGTCCTCATTATTTATTAATCCAGCAGGCAGTTTCATGCCCTTATTTTCTATCTCTATTGGTTGAATAATACTTATCAAGTTTTGTGGTTTAATATCATCTGTTCTAAATGCTGTTTCATTTTTTATTGGGGTTTTTGTTTGTTGTAATACTACATCATCTGTAATATCTGCGGTTGCTATTGCGGTATTATTAACTAAATTATAATTTCCTCCATCTGATCCACCCAATGCAATTGAGGTTATATTAACTTTTTTATTTATTCCTGCATTTATATTATCGAAGTTTGCTGTTTGTGAAAAACTTACCCTATCACCACTTATGATATCGGATGAATATCCATGTGCTGTGGCTTGTGTTTTTCCATCAAATGTTTTATTATTTGCTGTATACCTTACAGTTAATGCTTTTGGAGTCACATCTGCTGTTGTTGTACTTGAAGCTACTTTATAGTTTGAAGCATCTGCTCCATTTAAACTACTCTTTACGATAACAGTTTTTCCTGTTCCTGCATTTTTAGTATCAAAATTTGCAGAACTTTGTGTAAAGTTTACTATATCAGCTCCTATTACGCCTGATAATATCCCTGCTGTTGCAGTTGCCATTGTTGTTCCATCATACACTTTATTATCTGCTGTGTAATTTGCTGTGAGTGTTTTTGGTATGATATTAGCTGTAGTTGTTGTACTTGATGAGATGGCATAATTTGAAGCATCTGTTCCATTGAGTGTGATTCCATCAATAGTAACTATTTTTCCTGTTCCGACATTTTTATTGTCAAAGTTTGCAGAGGTTTGTGTAAAACTAACAGTGTCTCCACTTACTAAGCCGTTAAGATTTCCATTTACATTTGCTGTTGTGCTTCTATCATACACTTTATTATCTGCTGTGTAATTTGCTGTGAGTGTTTTTGGTGTGATATTAGCTGTAGTTGTTGCACTTAATGAGATGGCATAATTTGAAGCATCTGTTCCATTGAGTGTGATTCCATCAATAGTAACTATTTTTCCTGTTCCGACATTTTTAGTATCAAAGTTTGCAGAATCTTGTGTGAAATTTACAATATCTCCACTTATAACACCACTTAAACTTCCACTTATTGCAGCTGTTTTTGTTCTATTATAGACTTTATTATCTGCTGTGTAATTTGCTGTGAGTGTTTTTGGTGTGATATTGGCTGTAGTTGTTGTACTTGATGAGATAGCATAATTACTTGCATCTGTTCCATTGAGTGTGATTCCATCAATAGTAACTATTTTTCCTGTTCCAACATTTTTATTGTCAAAATTTGCAGAGGTTTGTGTAAAACTAACAGTGTCTCCACTTACTAAGCCGTTAAGATTTCCATTTACATTTGCTGTTGTGCTTCTATCATAAACTTTATTATCTGCTGTATAATCTACTGTAATTGTTTTTGGGTTAATCTTAAGTATTCCATCTAAATAAGAGATAATATAACCTTGTTGATTTGAATATAAATCTGATGCCTTAATAGAATATGTCCCTGCATTTGATTTACTGCTTAAATCTGTGTAATTTACAACCCCAAGTAAATTACTGTTTGGAGTTGTAGAATAAGTTACACTATTTGCTCCTGAGTAAGCATTTCCATCATAAGTTTTTGTTGCATTATTTACAGTTACCGTTAAAGGTGTCATAAATACTCTTAAAAGCGGTTGGGTATATCCCTCATATATTATCCATGTATTATTAAAATCAAATTTTGGGTCCCCTACAAAAGGGGAACTATATCTAAATGACCAAAAAGAGAAATCTATAGATGATGTGCGACTTGTAAAAATGCCACTAGAATTTCCACTGCCTACTGCATTGGGTTGACCTGAGATAACTGCATCCCATAGAGAACCTTCAATTGTACCATTAGACTCACCTATAAAGCCACCAACTACATCCGTTCCTTCAACGCTACTGGTGGTATAACAATTTATAATTGTAGCCGCCCTCATTATCCCAATAAAACCGCCAACATCAACTCCTCCTATAACATCTGCTAGAGAATATGAATCCATAATTGAACCACTCGTACTAAGACCTATTAATGCTCCCACGAGACCACCTACTGCAAGTGTCCCCTTTACTCTTCCTGTTGCAAATGAATATTTAATTGATCCAGCAGTATTCATTCCAACCAGACCTCCAGTAAAAGCATTTCCTGTTATATCCACATTCATAAGTCCCACTTTTTGAATCATTGAACCAACATTTGCATATCCAAACAATCCCACATAATCTTCAGTAGGTCTATCTATAAAAAGGTCAGAAATAGTATGGCCCATTCCATCAAAACTTCCTCTAAAAGAATTAAGCTCATGCCCAAGTGGTTTAAACCCAGCCCCAGAGTTCCAAGAAGAAGTTACACTTGCATCTATATTGGAACCAAGTTCGTACTTTCCTCTTACTGCTTGATTTATCCATTGTAGTTGGTAAACATTATTTACTATCACTTTTCCATTTGTATCAAACACTACTTTATCACTTGTATTTGCTGCATTAAAGTAAACTCCTCCTGTAGTTGAGTTTGTATTATTGATTGTTGCATTTACAAATATCTCATCCCCTGCTGTTAAGGTAAGTTTTGTTGCTTCTGTCCAAGTGATATCTTCATCTACTGTTATATCTTGGTCTGCTTGAAGTTCCACATCTGCCGTTGAAAGTGAGTTTTGTACGGTTATTGCACTGACGGTATTGGCTAATCCACTTGAATCTATAGTTAAATTAACTGGGTCTAAGAGCCATTTTTTAGTTTGTATATGGGCTGTATCTTTTACCCCAAGTACTTTTCCGGAAGTCTCTATAAATCCCTCTTTTGAAGAAAGAATTCCATCAACGGTTGTAGTTCCTCCATGAGCAAAGAGAACTATCTTTCCATTATGAGTATCTATGGAGTCTGCTTCTATAATTCCTGTATTATTGACTACTCCATTTAAAACGGTATCTAAAGCTTGAGTTGTTAAATACACTTCTCCGCCATTGGCTTGTATGACTCCTTTATTTTCTACTAAAGAATCTAAGATACCTTTATCAATAGTAAGTTTAATTAAAGAGTTTCCATTGATATTTAGGCTTACTTTACTTGCACCTACTAAATGAATATCTCCTAAGGTTGCTTTGATTAATCCTTCATTAGAAATACTTTTACCTGCTAGGACTACATATCCATTTTGATTTGCTGTTATGGTTCCTAGGTTTAAAATAGAGTTTGTACTATTACCACTTAGAGTATAGTTTCCTGCTTGAAAATCTTCATCACTCATATTTAGCGTTGAAGCTACTAATCCTCCTACATTTACACTTGATCCCTTTGAGAAGACTATTCCATTTGGGTTAAGTAAAAACACTTGACCATTCGCGTTTATGGTTCCTTCTATTAGGGAGCTTGTTGCACCTATTACTCTATTTAAAGTTACAGAAGAACTATTGGGTTGTACAAAATTTACTGTTTCATTTGGTTTTACACTAAAGCTTTGCCAGTTGACACTGGCTTTTTGGGTGGTTTGGATTATGGTTGTGGTATTAGAAGTTTGGGAGATAGTTGCATTTCCACTAGTTACTACTGCATCATTTGGAGCTGCACTTACTAGGGTTATACTTACTAATAAAGTGCTTATAATTAAGGCTACTTTACCATTTTTTAGTATTTTAAATCTTGATTTATACTTTGGATTTGTTTTCATCTTAATTTCCCTAGTTTTTTCTTATTAAGAAAACTATAACTTAACATTGCACTTCAATTGCTCGTTTTATAGATTATTTACATACTTATTGTCCTTTTTATGGCTCTTTATTTATTAATCCAAATCTTGCGTATTTATGTTACAATTATGGATTCCTAAGGAGTCTTTATGGCGTTAGAATTTACTTCACACACGGGTTTAACCACACAAGAATTACAAAAAAACGTTGCACAATATGGGCAAAATAAACTGCCTAAAAAATCTTCAAAAACACTTTTAGACATTTATATTTCTCAATACAAAAATCCCATCATCTATATTTTACTCTTTGCGGCACTCATTGCCTTTTTGATTCAAGAGTACAGTGATGGCTTTTTTATTTTCGCTGTGCTGATTATCAACTCTTTAATTGGTACATTTCAAGAGTATAAAGCGGAAATTAAAGCCAAAAGTCTTGAAGACTCGTTTATTACTCAAACCACGGTGATACGAAATGGACAAGTTCAAAAAATTTCCAGTGAAGATATCACCATGGATGACATTGTCTTACTTGAAAGTGGCGATAAAATTCCTGCGGATATTAAACTTCTGCAATCCAATGAACTGCGAGTCGATGAATCACTGCTGACAGGAGAATCTTTAGAGGTTAAAAAAGAAGCACACAATCAAGATCAAAATATGGTTTTTGCAGGAACAGTGGTCACCAAAGGTCGTGCTATGGGAAAAGTGGTTGCTATTGCCTTAAAGAGTCAAATTGGCAAAATTGCTACTTTGCTCAATGAAGCTTCCAAAGGGGAAGCTCCGCTTGAAGTACGCACCAAAAAACTCTCTGTATCGATTGCTAAAGTTATTATCATGGTAATTGCAGTGATTTTCTTTATTGGTTTTTTTAAAGAGATGCCCTTTAAAGAGTTAATCTTCTTATCCGTAGCACTTATTGTTTCAGCTATTCCTGAGGGATTGCCTATTTCTATTACGATTGCTTTATCGCGAGCAAGTTATGCCATGTCAAAAAAAGGAGTCATTGTCAGAAAACTTTCTGCCATTGAAGCGTTAGGTTCTTGTACGCTTATTGCCAGTGATAAAACAGGAACACTGACAAAAAACAAACTCAGTGTTGATCGTTTTGTTGAATATGAGGGGTTAAAAAAACAACCCAATGACCATATTATTAAAATTGCTTCGTTATTGTGTAATGAAATCAAATATGAACACAACGAAAATGGATTAAACTTTATTGGGGATCAAGTTGACATTGCTTTGGCACGACATATTATAGAGTTAGATGAAGAGTATTTGCTCAATGCCAAAGAGTACAAAAAAGTTGATGATATCCCTTACGAATCGCAAAACCGATATTCGGCTGTTATGGTACATAAAGATGAGATTCAATATGAGTTTGTTAAAGGCTCTCCCGAAACCATATTGGAGTTTTGTAACATAAATGAACAAGATAAAGAAGCCATTTTAAAACAGGTCAATGAGTACGCAGCCAATGGGTTTAGAAACATTGCCCTTGCTTATAAAGAGGAGAATATCAATGACCAAACTCATCGAACTATTACTTTGGATAATTTTAGCTATTTAGGATTTATGGCTATCATTGATCCCATTCGAGATGAATCTTTTGATGCGGTACAAAAGGCAAAACAAGCAGGCATTCAAGTGGTGATGATTACAGGCGATCATCCCAATACAGCGTATTACATCTCCAAACAACTCAATCTTTGTGAACATAAAAATGAAGTGATGAACAAACAGGAGATTCAAGCATGGAAAGAAAAGGGAGCAAATCCCAAAGAGATTGAGCACATCAAAGTATTTGCACAAGTCACTCCTGAACAAAAAAAAGATATCGTGGTAGCTTTTCAAGAGTTGGGACATTTTGTTGCCGTTACGGGTGATGGCGTCAATGATGCGCCTGCTTTAAAACACTCCAATATTGGGATTGCTATGGGCAAAGAAGGTACGGATATTGCTAAATCCACAGGCGACATTATTTTAACCGATGATAATTTTAACTCCATCGTCAATGGCATTGAAGAGGGACGACGAGCCTATGATAATATTCGAAAAGTCATTTACTTGCTTATCTCCACAGGATTTGCTGAAATTTTATTGATTATTCTTACGTTTATCTTCTCTGTGCCTATTGCTCTTTTACCTGTACAACTGCTTTGGCTTAATTTGGTCACCAATGGCTTACAAGATAAATTTTTAGCTTTTGAACCCAGTGAAGAAGGGATTTTAAATAAACCACCCCGAAAACCCAATGAACGAATTTTTAATACCATTATGATACGTCGGATTTTATTTGGAAGTACCTACATGGCATTAGCCTCTTTTGTGGTATTTTATTTTTTACTGCAAAGTGGTTACAGTGAATTTAGTGCAAGAAATATCACGCTACTGCTATTGGTGTTGTTTGAAAATGTTCATGTCTTTAATTCACGCAGTGAAACAAACTATTTGCATACTTTATCGTATAAACAAAGTACCTATTTAATTTTAACGGTCATATTCACTCAAATTTTGCATATTGCGTGTATGCACATTGAACTTATGCAAAATGTCCTTTCAGTTGAACCGGTGGATTTTCAAACGTGGAGTTATTTACTTATTATTGCTATAGGATTATTGCTTGTAGTGGAAGCGGAGAAATATCTCAGACGCCATTTTTCTCAAATTGGCGTCCAATAATTTTATTGTTGGTCTTGAGTCTTTTGTGACGTTGATTTCTCTTTATTTTTTGTCTGCTCATCTTGTGTTTTGATTAATTTATCCAAACGCATTTGAGCTTCTACATTCCCATTTTCAACTGCTTTTTGATACCAAGAAACCGCTTTTTCATAATCAAAATCAACTCCTTGACCAAACTCATACATATAGGCAATCGAGTATTGAGCCGTGGGTTCATTTTGTAAAGCAGCTTGTTCATAATAGCCAAAAGCTTTATTAAAATCTTGAGGAACGTCTTCTCCTGTATAATAAATGTATCCTAAATTGACTTGTGCAATTTTATTATTTTGAGAAGCCGCTTGTTCATAATAGTGTATGGCTTTGGCAATATTTTTATGTGTGGGTTCTTCATAATAGATATATGCCAGATTTATTTGTGCTTTTTCATTGTTTTGCAACGCTGCTTTTTCATAGTATTCAATCGCTTTTTGAACATCTTTTGCTATACCTAATCCATTGTAATAAAAATTTCCCAGATTGTATAAAGCAATGCTGTTACCTGTTTGTGCTGCTTTTTGATACCAATAATAGGCTTTTTCTAAATCTTGTTCAACGCCTTGTGCTTTGTAATACATAAAGGCCAAATTGATTTGAGCATGAATACTGTTTTGCAAAGCGGCTTTTTCAAACCAAAACAACGCTTTTTGTAAATCTTGAGGTACTTTTTCTCCCAAATAAAGCATTTGAGCCAATTTATATTGAGCATCAAGATTCCCTTGTTTGGCAGCTTCTTCATACCAAAAAAGTGCATTTTGATAATTGGCAATCACATCTAAGCCGTGATAATAAATCTGTCCCAATTGATATTGAGCATTAGCAATTTGATGATGAGCCGCTTGTTTAAACCAATACAAAGCCATTTTAAAATCTTTTTCAACGCCTTGCCCTTCAAAAAAAAGCTGCGCTAAGTTGTTTTGTGCAATTGGTTTTTGAGCTTTTGCAGCTTTTTCATACCACTGAAAGGCTTTTTGATAATCTTGAGTAACACCTTGTCCAAAGTTATACATAATCGCCACATTTAAAGCTGCTGTCATATTCCCCGCATTTGCCGCTTTGTCATACCAAAAGAATGCCTGTTGTAAATCTTGTTCAATCCCTTTTGCCGTATCATACATATACGCCAAAGCCACTTGGGCATCCACATAGTTTTGTTTTGCTGCTTTTTCATACCACTCAAATGCGTTTTTGAAACTCTGCTCTACACCCAATCCTCGATAGTATAAATTGGCTAAATTGTATTTCGCATACGGCAATCGTGCAAAGGCAGCTTTTTCATACCAAATAAACGCATCGCTGTAACTTTGAGATGTACCTAAACCATTTTCATATAAGACACCCAAAGCGTGTTGGGAGTTAGCATGATTTTGTAAAGCCGCTTTTTTGTACCAATAAAATGCTTTCTGATAATCTTGATTTACACCTTGAGCATTTTCATACATATATCCCAAATAATATTGCGCCTCTTTTTGATTATTGATTGCTGATTTTTCAAACCAACCAAACGCATTGGCGTAATCTTTTTCCACGCCCAAACCAAAGTAGTGCATTTCCCCCAGATTGAGTTGAGCATAAGCATCGCCCCAAATAGCGGCTTGTTCAAACCAATAATAGGCTTTATTGTAATCTTGTAATGTTCCAATTCCTTGTTTGTACATATAGCCTAAATTTAATTGTGCCGTAGGATTGCCTTGACTGGCAGAATTTTCAAACCAATATAACGCTTCGTTATAATCTTGTTTAATGCCTTGCCCCAAATAGTACATAATGGCTAAATTGGCTTGTGCAAATGCTTCACCTTGTTTGGCCGCTTTTTTGTACCAATAGGCTGCTTCTAAATAATTCTTACTCTCATAAGCGACTCTACCTTGGTTGTAATCATCAATGCTATCAGCAAACAATAACGAGTGAAATAAAACAATGGAAGAAAAAAGTATTTTACGCATTATAAAACCTTTAGGTATTTTTTAATGTAAACTATAATATAAATTAACTTTAAGCCATTTAAAAGTAACATTTTTTTTAGTTTTTTTGCTATATCTTTGCTATTGAAATAGTGTATATTTCCAAACCTATAGCAAATTATCGCTATAATGCAAAGAAATCACACAATCCGAAAGGTCAAAATGGAAAATTCAGATAAGATTATTGTTTTAATCGTTACATTTACAGCAGCATTTATCACATGGAAACTGGTGTTTGATTTTTATACGCAACGATTTCATAAAGTCTTCGCCCATGTTATTGCTATTGTAACCGCCTCTTTTATGTTTATTTCAAGCATGATACTCTTTGCTCCTTCCAATTATGTTCGAGGAGTTACCCCAGAAGTAGAAATTACACTAACAGCTATTTTAAGTGTTGTTGGTATGGTAGGCGTATTGTATGTTTTATTTAAGCATATTCTTGTAAAAAAGTAGCATGTTTTTTATCTTTGATAGAAACAACCCCAAGCAGTTGCTTTTTTATATCATCATCATTCTTTTTGCCGTTTTGTTTGAGTATTTAGAGCTTGTAAGTGCTCCAAAAACAATTGGTATTGGGATATTAGCATTGATTATTGTTTATGTTATTAAAACACTGTTTGGATGCAATTGTAATAAAAAAGAGTAAAAACTCTTTTTTATTTTAAAAATCTAAAAACTCTCCCACTCTTCATGTTGAGTTGAATCTTTCATCACTTTTTTTTCATTTTTCTCTTTTTTTGATGACAATGATGCTGTTTTGTGTTCGCTGTTTTTACTTAAACTTTTTTTTGATTTGACATCATTTTTTCCTAAAAACTCTTTCGCATTGGCATCTTTTACAATCTCTTTGGCAATGGTATCTGTTTGTACCGCAATATCATGAGTTTGACTCGCCACGGAAGCATTTTGTTGTGTTTGTTGATCAAGTGCAGCAACAGCATCATTGATTTGTGTGATTCCTGCTTCTTGCTCTTTACTTGCATTGGCAATCTCTGAAATCATTAAGGTTGATTTAGAAATATTTTCCAATAAGCCTTCATACCCTTTAATCATATCTGCACTGATGGCTTTGCCTTGTCCTGCTTTGGTTGTTGCATTTTCAACAATACTTTTAATCTCTTTGGCCGCTTCTGCACTTCTTGAAGCTAAGTTCCGCACCTCTTGAGCTACTACGGCAAACCCTTTCCCTGCTTCTCCTGCTGTGGCAGCTTCTACTGCTGCATTGAGTGATAATATATTCGTTTGAAAGGCAATTTGATCAATAACAGAAATTGCTTCATTGATCAAGGTGACTTGCTGTGTTATCTCATCCATCGCTTTGGTGGTATTTTGAGCCAACTCTTGTCCTGTTTTTGCGCTGATAGTTAACTCTTTGGCATAACCATTCATTTTAGCTACATTTTCAGAGTTATTGACAATGGTACTCGTAATCTCTTCAAGTGCAGCGGCGGTTTCTTCTAAAGATGCTGCGGCTTCATTAGAAGATGTATTTAAGGTATCGACATTTCGAATTAAAATATCTGATGCCTCATCAAGGGTAATTCCTATGGTTAAAGATTGTTTTAACAAATCTGAAATCTCTTTGGTTAAAAAGTTGACGTTGTTAATTAACTCCAACATTTCAGCTTCTAAATTTTTAGGGTCAATTGTGTTAACAAATTTATAATTGCTGAACTCTTTTAAGACCACCGATATGGATGATACATTCTCTTTAATGCCTTTAATCATTGAGTTAAGAGCATTACTGAGCTCTTTGAGTTGAGGATTGTTGGCTTCTTGTTTCAAAGTAACATTTAAATGTCCTAAAATAACTTGTTGTACAATATTCAGTGCTTCATTTACCGCTTGAGTATCTTTTTGTAACCCTTGTTGGATTTTTTCAATATTTTCATTGACCATTTTTGCCATTGCCCCAAATTCATCGTGTGAATTAATTTCAATTAAAGAGGCTTTTTCTTCTTCTTTGTTGACATATTTAAAAAATTTCAATAAACCTTCTTGAAATTTTTGCAAAGAATGAACAATAATATTTGAAAATAAAATGGAAAAAAGAATAAAAACAAAAGTTGAAATCAATGCAATAAACAGTAGAACTTTATTTAAGTTTTCACTTGCTTCTATCTTTAAATCAACGGCATTTTTATTAATCTGTGATAATTTTTCTTCTAAGATGGTTCCTGTTTTTACCATAGAAGAAATGGTACTTAGAATCTCTTGGGATTCATCTTTAATATTTAAGCTAACCTCCTGAACTCTTTGTGAGGCAAATTTATCAAAATATTGAACATACGTTGTGATTAACTCTATAATCTCATTGCATAATTGTATGTTATCAGAAGCATCTGAGCCTTTTTTAAGTTCAACCACCTTTTGTTTAAGCGTATCAAAATCTTCTCTGACTTTGGTTGCGTTACTCTCGTTGGGTTTTCTTAAGAATTGATAGACTGAAATTCTGCCTTTTAACACATCTTCAATCAAAATATGAGATTGAATCGACACATCAATTCTTTGTTTCACAATTTGATTAAAATGTGAAAAAACAAAACCAGAGATGATGACAATTATTATGAATAATAATGGCAATAGCATCAATTTCATACGAGTATTTAGATTATTTAGCATAAGTTTTCCTTTTTTTGTATTCTCTTAAATCAATGACACTATCGTGTCTAAAAAACACTAATGCTATTTTAATGCTATTTTCCTTAAGATTTATACATAAATTTATTATTTTTTAAAAATGCAACTAAGTTGCACATAAGTTTTGTTTTGAAATAATATATCTTCACAAAAACTCCGTAACAACAAATGATAATAGTTTTCATTATAAGCAAACTTTAAAATAATATTGATTATCATTCGAAATAAATTTTTATTAAGGACAAAAATGAGAAACTT
>DGAG01000009.1 GCA_002382325.1 Epsilonproteobacteria bacterium UBA4036 | reverse complement strand
CTAGGGTAAGAGCCTTTTTTTCGCTCATTTTTTAGTGACGAGTAGCGAGTGACCAGTGACGAGGTTTTATGGTCTTATTTCTACTTACTTCTTACTACTCACTTTTTACTCGTTACTTTTTACTTTTCACTCGTCACTTATTCTTGCCATTGTTTTGATATAATGACAATAACAATTCAAATACAATATATTTTTATGAATGACTATTATTGTGCTACAATGGAAGTATGAAAAAATTGTAAGTATATCTGTTCTTTTAAAAAGGGGATGTATCGATGAAAACGTTGGTTGCTTTAGAACAATTGATTAAAGAAAATGAAGAGCGTGTGAAATTACAAACAAGGCAATTGGCTAATCATGAATCAGGGGAGACAAAATTATCTCGTGTGGTTAAAGCCTCAATAGAAACAAGCTTGGAAGAGACAAAAGAACATTTAGTAAAATATAAAGCAGAACTCGAAGAGTTATTGCAGCAAGACCGAACTGAGTTAGAAGAGAAAGAAAGGGTTCAAGCAGCAATTGAAAGAAAGAAATATTTTGATAATCAGAATATGAGAATTAATAACAATGTAGAAATCAGCAGTGATCAAAAGATTGAAGCCATGTTTATTATTGATGAATTGCCAACTGGACTTCATATTGAAGATGACCAACTCATTGCCATTGCCACTAAATCATTAGAGTTAAATTTAACCAATCATCAAGAACTTAATGAAAAATTAATAAAAATTAAACAAGAATTTCAAGTATTATTAAGAGATTGTAAAAATGAAAAGCTCAAAGAAATTGGATTATTAAATGTCCAAATTCCTATTTTAATAGTGCATTTCTCGACACTGGTAGAAAATATAATTGATGCACTTGATGTTGAAAATAAGCCAGCTTTTAAAGGTCTACCTCGATATGAAGATTGGTGGGTACATGAACTTTGGAGAAGTCATCAAGCCTATTTTGCTTTGTATAAATGGAGAGAAATTATTTGCAACTTATGCGTGACATCTATACAAAAAAGAGCATGGTATAAAATATTTGACCAATGGGTTTTTATTAAAAAAACATTTGATGATAAAGGGGCATTGGCATTTGATTATAATTTTGCATTTGATTCTTTATTGAGAAAATATGCCCACTTAGAAGAGGAACTCGATTCAAAAAACCTATTGAGCATGGAAGCAATAATTAAATCCATTACAAGTAAAGCAAATTTTTGTTCTGTGGGGAGGGAACATAATATTTTAACACCGTACTTAACATTTAAAAGAAAAAAATTAGAAGAACAAGCTTCAAATAAATAATTTCATGTAAAGTCAATACCTAGGTAGCCCAGATATTATGCAAAATAGATTAAAAAATCTAAAATATAATACTTAATAGTCTTTTTCTCAAGATTTATGATAATCTATAACCTTTATAGAATAAGTTTACCAATTATAGTGACAATTTACTCCTTTAAACTAATTTTAGATATAATCGCAATTATTTACAAAAGATGGAAAATAGGAAAGACATGTCTGAACAATTATTACAACAACAAGCTAATACAATTCGATTTTTAGCAGCTGATATGGTACAAAGAGCTAACAGCGGGCATCCGGGTGCACCTATGGGATTGGCTGATATTGCTACAGTATTAAGTACTCACTTAAATATTTCACCAAAAAATTCTAAATGGTTAAACAGAGATCGTTTAGTATTTAGTGGTGGACATGCTACAGGTTTGGTTTATTCTTTACTTCATTTATGGGGATTTGATGTTAGCATTGAAGATATGAAGAATTTCAGACAAAGCGGTTCAAAAACACCAGGACACCCAGAATTTGGACATACACACGGTGTTGAGATTACAACAGGACCATTAGGACAAGGAATTGCAAATGCAGTAGGGTTTGCAATGGCGGCTAAATATGCGCAAAATGTATTGGGTTCAAATGTTATTAACCATAAAGTATTTTGTTTATGTGGCGATGGAGATTTACAAGAAGGTATTTCTTATGAGGCTTGTTCAACCGCTGGGCATCAAAAATTAGATAATTTAGTTATCATTTATGATTCAAATAATATTACCATTGAAGGTGATACATCAATTGCATGGGATGAAGATGTCGTAAAAAGATTTCAAGCTATGAATTTTGAAGTTATTGAAATTGATGGACATAATTTCCAAGAGATTGATTACGCAATAACATTTGCTAAAAAAGCATCTAAGCCTGTTTTAATTAAAGCCAATACCGCTATTGGAAAAGGTGCTGCTACACTTGAAGGCAGTCATCATACGCATGGGGCTCCATTGGGTGATGAGGAAATTAAAGCTTCTAAAATCAAAGCGGGATTTAATCCCGATGAAACCTTTTTTGTATCAAGTGAAGTGAAAGCGGCATTTGACAAAACACAAGTAGGGCAAACTTTAGAAAATGCATGGAATGAAAGTTTAAGTGCAGAAATTAAAGATAAAATTGCTCAATTGCAAAATCCTGATTTTGATTCTATTGTGTATCCTGATTTTAGTGAAACAAAAAAGATAGCAACAAGAGATTCAAACCATAAAATCTTAAATGCCATTGCACAAAGTCTACCAGGATTTATTGGAGGAAGTGCAGACTTAGCTCCTTCAAATAAAACAGAATTACTGGGAATGGGTGATTTCCCAAAGGGTAAAAATATTCACTTTGGTATTAAAGAGCATGCCATGGCAGCAATTTGTAATGCGATGAATTTATACGGATTATTCAGAGTATTCTCGGCGACTTTCTTTGTATTTTCAGATTATTTAAAACCAGCAGCAAGAATTGCAGCATTGGCCAATATTCCTCAACATTTTGTTTGGACACACGACAGTATTGGAGTAGGTGAAGATGGACCAACACATCAACCCATTGAGCATTTAACTCAATTTAGAGCATTACCAAACTTTTATGTCTTTAGACCAGCTGATGCAACAGAAAACGTAGAATCTTGGAAAGTGGCATTAAAACTAAATGCACCAAGTGCCTTTGTATGTTCACGACAAGGATTAGATACATTAAAACCTACAAAAGATTATGGTGATGTAAGCAATGGTGGTTATTTAATCAAAAAAAGAGAAGGGGCAACAGTTACAATTATGGCAAGTGGCAGTGAATTAATGTTAGCTCTTAAAACAGGTTGTTTTTTAGAAGAGGAAGGAATTCTAGCCAATATTGTTTCTGTGCCTTGTTATGATTTATTAGTAGAGCAAGATGAAGCCTATATCAATACAGTAATTGATAAAAACACAAAAGTATTTGCCCTAGAAGCTGCACGAGCTTTAGAATATTATAAATTTGCAGATGTTGTTATTGGAATGGAGAGTTTTGGTGCCAGTGGACCTGCCGATGAATTGTTTAAAGAGTTTGGTTTTACGATTGAGGCAGTCAAACAAAAAATTAAAGAGAATCTTTAACAGCAAGTAAGAGAGGTCAGAGTATGAGTAACAAGAAATTGTTACTCATAATTTCTTTTTCGTTACTATAATCCTACCACAAATCGCTTCCAAACAAGAATCAAAATTCCTGCTAAAATAATCCAAATAAGTGTTGAAAGTATTAAATTTATCCAAAGTGAATATTTGTCAGCAAAAATATAGACGCCCAGTAAATAAGCAAAATACGGTATCAAAGAAAAAATTCCAAATAAAGCAGTTACTTTAAGATCAGCACTTCCTCGTTGTGTTCCAACAATGGCATGAGCAATAAGAGCAAAAGTAGGAAACAAAGGAACCAATCCAGCGATATAGTAGTTTTTACTTTTGGCTAAAAGTGCCATGAGTACAACCATAAGTGCGCCAATAAAGGCTTTAAGTATTAATGCCATAGCCATCCTTATATTGTGGCATTATAGCACAACTTATTTTTCTTTATCGCTCTTTTTTGAAGGTTGATACAACATATGATGCCACAATGAAAATCCTACAAGGGCAGTTCCTGCTACAACATGAAGATTTTTCATAAATTTATTCTTCATATAAAAAGCCGTTGCAACCGTAATACCCATTGAGGCAGTCATACCTATTTTCGCCAACTCTTTTTTTGTATCTAAATCAAGTTGATGAGTTTTTTCTTCTTTTTTTATCAAATTTTCGTTTTGCATTTTTACTCGTTTCATAGGTTAAAGCTACACTTAAAAGAGCAGCTAGGGGTAAAAAGAATGCCATAATTTTCCTTATTAATAATAAATATCAAAATCATAGCATCTCTCTTATAAAATTAAACTTTAGTCAAAGAGTTTAATCTTACACCTTTCATGGAATTAAGCAACAATAAAATTGTGGTGCCATTATGTAATACAGCAGTTGTTATGGGACTAAATAGACCAAACGTTGCTCCCAATAAAATCCCACTGTTTACGCCTACGGTAGCATTAAAATTGCTGTTAATGAGTTTCATTGTTTTATTGGCTAACTCTTTGATTTGAACAATTCCTTCAATATCATCTTTTAATAGTCCAATGTCAGCAGTGGCTTTTGCAATATCTGCCCCTTTGCTCATGCTAATACCCACGTCGGCACTCATGAGTGCAGGGGCATCATTAATTCCATCACCAATAAAAGCCACTTTGGCTCCTTGTTTTTTGAGTTGCTGAATAATATGTGCTTTATCGGTTGGTTTCATGTTGGAATAAACCACATCAATGCCCAACTCTTTTGCAATCTCTTGAGCTTTACTCTCAATATCTCCTGTGAGCATAACGGTTTGTTTGACCCCCAACTTTTTGAGATTTTCAATCATCGTTTTGGCATTTTCTCGTAATTTATCTGTCATCGAAATGGTTCCAAGCAGTTGTTTGTCGTAACCTACATATAAAATGGTTTTCCCACTTTGTAATGACTGTTCTATCTCTTTTTCATAGTTTGAAAAATCAATACCCTCGTCGTCTTCTAAAAAGTGTCGACTCCCAATAATAACCTCTTTATTTTGGACAATGGTTTTTACACCATGGGCTACAATAAAATCTACTTCTTCATGGTGCATATGAACAAAGCCTTTCTCTTTGGCGGCTTTAACCACGGCTTGTGCAACAGGATGGAAATAGTGTTCTTCTGCACTGGCGGTTAAATTCAAAATCAACTCTTCACTCCAATTTTTATCAAAAGAAGTGATGCTGTGAACTTCTAATTGACCGTAAGTGAGGGTTCCTGTTTTATCAAAAATAAATGTATCTGCCAGATGTAAAGCTTCAAGAGATTTTGCTCCTTTAATCATCAAGCCATTTTTACCTGCTTTTGAAATTGAGGCTTTAAATGCCACGGGTGTTGCCAGTTTTAAAGCACAGGAGTAATCGGCTTGTAAAACGGCAGCTACGGATTCAAAATTTTTATTAATGAAATAAGAAAGACCTGAGAGTCCTAATGTAATGGGCACGAGTTTATCCGCTAATTTAGTGGCTTTTAATCCAATGGCTGATTTTTCATTTAAAGAAGCTGCAATATAGTTTTTAATTCGTGCAGTGGCAGTATCTTCACCCACTTGTTCTGCCCATATTTTGATGCGACCCTCTTCAACAACCGTTCCTGAAATAACTCGGTCACCTCGATGTTTTTTAATGGGAGCACTCTCTCCTGTCATAGAAACTTGATTAACACTGGCAGTTCCACTGATGATATGACCATCAATGGCAATAGTGTCTCCCGCACCTACAACAACAATATCTCCAATTTTTAGATGGCTTGTGCTGATATACTCTTCAAATGGTTTTCCTTTAACCATACGTTCAACCCATGTATTTTCTACATTGGGTTTTGCCAATTCTTTGATTAAGTCATCACTTTTGTGTACGGTGGTTTCCTCAATATATTCCCCCAATTCCAACATAGCATTGGTGCTGTTTGCTGCTAAATAGTCTTTTCTAAATAAACTCACTGCAACAGCGGTGGCTTCTAAGACTTTTGAAGTTAATCCTTGAGTAAATAACTCTTTGACGCCTTCAATTAATAGAGGTTTGGTTACCAAAGAGGTGGCAATAAATTTGGCGGTATTATTTTTTAAAAAGGGTTCAAGGGCTAAGATACTGCTTGCTCGAATAACACCATTTAAACTGGGTTTATGTTCATTTTCAAGATGACAACTTGAAGCTAAAAAAGTTTCACAGACTTTGTAGTGTTCCAAATTGAGGTTTTCCAATTGGGTTTGTAGTAGTTGAGTATCTAATGCAGTTGACTCAAAAATAACGGAACACAATTTAACGTTAATACGAAC
The DNA here is from genome assembly GCA_002382325.1 of Epsilonproteobacteria bacterium UBA4036. GTDB lineage: Bacteria > Campylobacterota > Campylobacteria > Campylobacterales > Arcobacteraceae > Marinarcus. Next base: position 95,146 of record DGAG01000009.1, on the reverse strand, counting down.
GTTGGTTACATTTTCAAAAGCTTCTAAGTCGTTGATTAATACGGCGGTATTTAACTCTTCTTTTAATGCCGACCAATAGAATCGTACACGAAAAGGTGTTTGATGAAGAAGCGTTAATTGGGCACTCATAACAAATTATTTATCTTGAGCTTGTATTTCAGCTTTGGCATCTTCAAATCTCTCTTTTAACTCCTCAATGCCTGTTTGAAACAGTTCACTTCCTTTGGCTACGGCCTTGAAAAGGTTCTTTTGTGCATTTTCATTGGTGAGTAAATAAGCACCGGCTGCTCCAATTAAGGCACCCAGTAAGAATTTTTGGGTGTCAAATTTTCCAAAAGAGTCGGTATTGATATCCATCGAATTTTTTGACTCTTTATTAATATAGGGATTGTTTTGAAGTGATTTATAATCCATTAATTTTCCTTTTGTTCTAATTGTAATGTTTCATCGTTTTCAATCTGGGATTGTTTTGCCCATTTTTCTGTCAGTTTTTCAACCGCATAAACACCAACAGCACCAATAGATAAGGCACTGAGCATTCCAAAGAAATTGTTTTTTCCCAAATAATTTGTTGCTGCAATGGCACTTCCTGTGGCAATACCACCTTGTAACGTCAGTTTAAGACTGTTTTGTATGGCATGTTGTTTGCTGATTTCTTGTTTGGAATACGCATGATAATTAATAGCACTGGCAATGGCTCCTGAAGCTAAAGCACCGCTGATAATATGTCCGTTAACGTTTCGTGGTTCACCTGTATTAATTGTAAATTTATTTTGCATGGGATTCTTCTTCTTTTTTTGTTTCATCACAACACGTATTGGTTGATTTTTTTGCTTCTATTTTCTCTTTAACTTCTTGTGCCAACTCTTTTGATTGCTCTATTTTTTCTTGAGCAAATTTTTGTGCAACTTTAGCATTTTGCACCACTTTTTCTTTGAGAGTATCTCTGTTTTTATAAACAATAACTCCAATAACACCTGTGGCAATGCCCGCAATAAATGGTAACATAGTATCTCCTTTTATGATTTTATCTCTTCTTGTGGATTTTTTTCATTCTCTTGTGTGGGTTTTGATTTAAACATTTCATTCATAATGGCACCTGAAACGGCACCCAACAGCGCTCCGCCAATAAACGAAAAGTTAGCACTGTTTAAAAGTTTCATGACCTCTTGTTGTGAAATATCGCCTGAACTTATTTTAGAAGCCATCTCTTGAAACTCATTTAATTGTTCTTGTGCTGCATGTAAAGAAGGGGACTCTTTTTGCGTATAACTTTGCTGTACGGCTTGTCTAAAAGCTTCTAAATGGTTGTTGTATGAAGCAGCTTGAAGTTTAAACAAAACATCTTGAATGTCTGAATAACCATTGGTGTATAGCAATAAATTATCATACATAGCAATATTTTCGATTTCAGAAGCCACTCCCAATTCAAAACACTCTTGCCGTGTATTGGGGATTTGAATGTTGTTTGAATAATCATTTAACGGCAAAGGTACATTGTATTTCTCTAATAAGTGTGAAAGGGCTAAGTAGTGTCTTTTTTCAGCTTCTATGATATTAACAAAAGGTTGGGTTTCTCCAAATTTTTCTATGACTTTAGTATAGGTTTCATATGCTTGCAATTCATTATAAATAGCAATACGAAGAACTTGGTTAATAATGGGTTCATCAAAATTTTCATCGACTCTAAACTTTTCTAATACAACGGCATCAAAATTTTTTTCTGTGGTTTGCATTTAGTTCATTTCCTTGGAAAGTTGGTTAATAAGAGTGGCAATTTCTTCAAGATTATTTTGTTGGATTAAATCAACCCATAAATGATCTGGAAAAATCTCTGCATCGTATTCAATGGTAACAGAACCGACAATTTTATTGACCTTAATGTGTTTAATCCCACGAATGGTTTGAGTTAAATTTTTAATGTCATTAATCGAAATATTCTGTGTATTTAACTCTTTGATTTTGGGACTGACTCGTACTCGTATTCGCCCTTTTATATGGTGAATAATCGAAAAATAGCTTGAAAACTCAATCAGTTGTTGAGGATTGACCAAAATAATTCCTTTTTGTTATTATTTCATTTTTTTTTAAGGTTTAGCTTAATATAAAACAATACTTATTATCAACGACGACATTTTTCGCAAATGCCGTATAAAATCATATGATGATTGGTCAGAACAAACCCTTTTTCTTGGGCAATCAGTTCTTGGATTCGTTCAAGTTCACTGTCATAAAACTCAATAACATCGCCGCACTCATTACAGATTAAGTGATCATGATGTGTTTTTAAATTAATTTCATATTTTTTACTCGTTTCATTTTCTAAAGTAAGTGATTTGATGATCTTCATCTGTTCCAAAAATGAAAGAATCCGATAAACCGTTGCAATGCCAATGGTTATATTAAACTTTTGTTTGAGTTTTAGGACAACTTCATCTGCGGTTAAATGCTCTTGACATTCAAAAAAGAGTTTTAAAACATACTCTCGTTGTGTGGAGTTATTTAATTTTAACGAAACCAAAAGTTTTCGAAATTTGATGAGATATTCATCGTAGGAAATGGTCAATTTAGTTGGTTGAGTTTGAGGCTTTTTCATAGAAGTTTTTCCAAAATAATTTGCCAATTATTAAAAAACAATAATCAGTATCAAAATTATATTCAATGAAAACTTAAATGGATATTATAATAATCGTTATTGAAATCATATATTTTAAGATTGCTTGGGAAGTTTGATAATAAAATTAGCCCCTAAATAGAGCTCATTATCAAGGCTAAAGGTGGTGTTTTCATTGTAAATTTCACCTTTAAAGTGTTTACTGATAATTTCATTGGACATAAACAGACCAATTCCTGTGCCTTGTGTTTGATGTTTTGTGGTAAAGTAAGGATCAAAAATTTTACTGTTGATCTCCTCTTTTACACCACCTGCATTGTCATGAAATTCGATGATTATATAATCTTTTTGTGAATAGAGTTTCACATAAACAACTTTTTGAACAACGTTGTTGTGCAAAAGAGCATCTTTGGCATTATTAAAAATATTTAAAAAAACTTGGGAAAGTTCAGTCTTATAACCAGAGTAGTTGATTCTCTCATCAAGGTTAAATACAATTCGAATGTTATTGATGTTATAAAGGGCTTTGATGATGTTATAACTGCTTTTAATGACGGATGCGACATTAAAGGACTCTTTTTCTTTGTCTTTTTTAAAAAAATCTCTAAAATCTTCAATGGTATCGGAGAGATATTTGGTGTTATTGACAATGCCGTTTGTCATCTCCATAAACTCTTCTTTGCTCAGCATATTGTATTCGTACTTGATTTGCAAACCACTTGTAGCTGTGGAAATAGCACTTAAGGGCTGTCTCCATTGATGAGCAATATTCCCTAGCATTTCTCCTAATGCCACGAGTTTACTTTGATTGGCTAAGGTCATATCTTTTTTACGATTTTTCTCTATTTCTTGAGTAATTTTATCTTCAAGTTCATGATTGTATTTTTGCAAAATGGCATGAGTACGACTCTCCTCTTTACGCTTTAAATAAAAATAGAAAAATAAAACGATAATAACACTAATGGAAAAAATGGCTACAATGATAAGTTGTGAGAGATTTTTAAACGAATCGATTTGTGCTGATTTCACGTCATCAATCTTTTGAAAGAGTAAAAAAGTTGCCATAGTATCACCTTGGCTTTCATGTTCTTTGTGAAAAGAGATAAAATAAGGGGATTTAATCATATAGTGAGATTTGTCCCAAAATGTTTCGGCTTTATGGGTTTGAACGAAGGTTACAATTTCTTGGGGAATATCTAAATTGGCGACATAATACTCATCAATAAAAAGGTTGGTTAATGGTTTGATTAATTGTGGCGTATATTTTTTATTGACTAAAATTAAAGGCATAATACCATCTCGTTGCAGATGTTTGGTAATGGAGTTAAAATGGCTGACCACTTCAACTATGCCAATAAAGGTATCGTCTTTAAACAAAGGCACCATGGATTTAAAAGTCATATCAAATAAGCCGACACTAATAGAACTCATAATATGAGGATTCTTAAGCATGATTCGTAAATCGTCTCGAATATTTACCAAAGAGTCATCTTTTTTGTCAATCCAACTGCGGTATTTACTGATACCTTCTTTGTTGATTACTTGAATCCAAATATTTTTATAATCGCTGTTTTGAGCCAGTTGTGAAGAAAAAGTATTTAAATTGATGTGTGAATAATCGTTTTGTTCCAAAGCTTTTTGAATGATTTCAAACTGAGAAATAGCAATCGCTAAGGTTAAAGTGGCATTCTTTTTATTATCGATTAACGTGGTCAATAAATTATTGTTTTCAAGAGCTTTGGCTTTATATTGATTTTTTTGAATATCTTCTATTTTGGTAAAAAGAAAAATCTCTGAAATAATTAACAATATAAAGCAAATAATAATCAATGAAGCAATGATAAAATTAAACTTATTTTTTTCTTTATTCATAGAAGTAGTGTAGCAAAATAATACTTAAGCTGTGAAGTGGCAATGACGTGACATATAAGAAAAGATTAAACTTTTTTTATATGCCAAAAATCTCAATCTTTAGAAGTTTTCCCATTCATCCAACGAGGGTTTTTCTTCTTTGTTTTTTGTCTCTTTTGAGTTGGTTGGAGCTGATTTTGATGCGGTTTTGGTTGGGTTTAAGGCTGTTTGTTTTTTGATATTTTCAGTTATGTGAATACTCTTTTGAATCTCTTCTTTTCCAATGAAACGGTTGCTTAATACTTCATTAATAATTTTTTTGGAGATTTCATCTGCAGTTGAGGAGAGTTTTTTTACCATTGAAGCGATATTGGCATTTTCTTGGGTTTGTCGATCTAAACTTGTAACGGCATCATTGATTTGGTTGATACCGGCTTGTTGCTCTTTACTCGCAGTTGCAATTTCGGAGATAATTTGTGTGGTGTTTTGAATACTTTGAAGCAGTTCGGTGTAGCCTTTAATCATCTCATCACTGGTATTTTTTCCTTGACTGGCTTTTGATGTAGCATTTTCAACAATGTTTTTAATCTCTTTGGCAGCTTCCGCACTTCGACTCGCCAAATTTCGCACTTCTGCTGCAACAACAGCAAACCCTTTTCCTGCTTCTCCAGCTGTTGCTGCTTCGACCGCAGCGTTTAAAGAGAGAATATTGGTTTGAAAAGCAATTTGATCAATAACACCAATGGCTTCATTGATTAAATTCACTTGTTCGGTAATTTCATCCATTGCCATACTGGTATTTTTAGCCAGTTTTTGTCCTTTTTGTGCTGAGGTACTGACTTCATTGGAGTATTCAGTCATTTTAACAACGTGATTGGCGTTACTTGAAACGGCACTGTTAATCTCTTCAAGTGCAGCAGCGGTCTCTTCTAAAGAAGCCGCCGCTTCATTGGCACTGGTACTTAAAATATCAACATTTTCAAGCAGTTTATCGGTACTTTCATCCAAAATTATTCCATCGTGCAGATTTTGAGAAAGCAGTTTTGACATCTCTTGTCCTAACTCATTGATACTAATAGAGACTTTTCCCGTGGCGTGATCATATTTTGCGGTAAAATCTTTCTTTTTATAGCTATCAAGTATGGAGAGTAATCGTGGAATATCTCCTGCAATATGGATATGTAAATTCTCTTTCATGGTATTTAAAATGGTTTTTAACTCCATTAAATTCTCTGTTTTTGTCTCTTTGGTAATGGTCGCATGCAAATCACCGTTGCCTATTTGAGTTGCAAAATAACTGACATCTTGTATAAATTCATCATCGGTTTTGATATTTTGTTCAATGAGTTTAATGTTTTGGTTCACGATTTTAGCCATTTTTCCAAATTCATCGTCACTATCAAGTGAAATGGTTTCAACCAATTTAGACTCTTTGTTTAAATAAGCAAAAAAAGAAAACAGACCTTTTTGAAAAGAGGCGATGGTTTGTAAAAGTCCTTGTGTGATGATAAAAGACAGAACACTGAATAAAATAAGTGAGATAAGGGCAACAATCAAGATATTTTTTGATTGGGTGGTAAAAGCAGTATCTCTTAGCTGACTGGCATTGTGATTAATGGTATTAAGTTCTTCTTCAAGAGTTAATCCAATAGCAACCATTTTTGCAATGATGGCTTTAATTTCAGCCGATTCTTCTCGTATCCCATTGGAATGAGCTTCAATGCTTAATTGTGAAAACGTATTAAAATGATTGACATATTCATTAGATAAGCTCACAATAGAATCCACAATCTTTTTGTTCTCTTGAGAACTTATATCGGCTTTCATGCGTAAGGCATTTTGGTTGAGTTCTTCAAAATGTGTTCGTACATTTTGGGCATTGGTTGGGGTGGCGGTTCTTAAAAACTGATAGACGCTTATTCTACTTGCTAAAAGTTGTTGGACGAGTTTATCACTTTGTATGGCAACACTGTTTCTTGATAGAGCAGTGCTGTTATAATAAGAAAATATCACTCCTATTACAATCAACAAAAGTGTAAATAATAAAGGGAAGAGTATCAGCTTTAACTTTATTGACATATTTTTCATTTTTGTTTCCTTTTAGATATAAGTGACGCCATTGTAGCATAAAATTTGCTTATTTAAAAAATAAGTATTTAGAATACAATATATTAATATATCAATACATCTTGATATATTAATATATTTATGCTACACTTTCGCCTTTAAAAAAGGTCAAAAAAAAAAGGAAAAGTATGGATGTTTTTTTAAAATCGGTGGGGGCGTTAAACGATGAAACTCGAGTCAAACTTCTGAAATTTATTGATATTCATGGTGAGTGTTGTGTGTGTGATTTAGAAAACTCATTTGAGATGATTCAATCACGTCTTTCACGGCATCTAAAAATCTTAAAAGAAGCAGGGTTTTTAAATGTCAAACGTGAAGGTCGATGGGCGTATTATTCTATACGAACACCGTTGGATGTGTTTAGACAAGCATGTATAAAAGAGATTAACTGCTTGGAGTTAAACTTACCCACCCTCAAAAAATCGTGTGAAAAAGGCGAATAATGATTATAGCTTCAACTTTGTTTTTAATCACATTACTGTTTGTGATTTGGCAACCTAAGGGACTTGAAATTGGAACGACAGCAGTTATTGGTGCCATTTTGGCACTGCTTATTGGAGTGGTGAGTCTAAATGATGTTTTAATCGTAACCAACATCGTATGGGATGCGACATTAGCGTTTATAGGTATTATCATACTCTCCCTTGTATTAGATGAAATTGGTTTTTTTGAGTGGTGTGCTTTGAAAATGGCAAAATTTTCAAACGGCAATGGGCTTAAGATGTTTGTTTACTCTATTTTATTGGGAGCTTTTGTGTCAGCTTTGTTTGCCAATGATGGAGCGGCACTTATTTTAACGCCTATTTTATTGGCAAAAATGCGAATACTGCAACTTAATCTTAAAACCATTATTGCTTTTTTATTAGCAGGTGGGTTTATCAGTGATTCTGCTTCGTTGCCCTTTGTGTTCTCAAATTTAACCAATATTGTAACGGCAAACTATTTTGATATTGGGTTTGGTGAGTATTTTATCAATATGATAATTCCTTATGTGATAAGTGTGGCAGCTTCGATTGCTTTTTTGTGGTTAATTTTACGAAAAGATATTCCCAAAACGGTGGATGTCTCTTTGTTAAAAGAGCCTAAAAGTGCCATTAAAAATAGCCAACTTTTTTATTTTTCTTGGCTTTTTTTAGCCATTTTACTCGTAGGATATTTCATAGGCGATATTTATGGCTTGCCCGTGAGTGTTTTTGCTTTAGGGGGCGGATTATTGTTTTTACTTATTGCCACAGCTTCAAAAACAGTCAAGCCTTGGCATATTATCAAAGAAGCACCGTGGCAAGTGGTGTGGTTTAGTATTGGGTTGTATATTGTGGTGTATGGACTTAAAAACGCAGGACTTACTGATTATTTAACCCTTATATTACAAGAGTTAGTTCAAAGAGGTGATACCATTGCTGTGGTGGGTACGGGATTTTTAGCGGCGTTTTTAAGTGCTATTATGAACAATATGCCCACCATTATGATTATGGATATCGCGTTGCATGATATTGGTTCTCAAGCCATGATTTATGCCAATATTGTTGGATGTAATTTAGGACCCAAAATGACCCCATTTGGGAGTTTAGCTACGTTGTTGTGGTTGCATGTGTTAGCCAAAAAAGGGGTGAAAATCTCATTTGCCCAATACAGCAAATTTGGGCTTATTATTACGCCACCCGTACTCTTAATTGTATTACTGGCAATTTAAAAAAATCAAAAGGAAGGATAACAAATGGATAAAAAAGTTTTAATTTTATGTACAGGAAACAGTTGTAGAAGTATTATCGCTGAAGCGTTGATTAATGCAAAATTAGAGGGTATTCATGCAGATAGTTCAGGCGTAAAAGCCAGTGGAAGAGTCAACCCCAATGCAAAAAAACTGCTTGAAGATAAAGGTATTTGGCAAAGTAAATACCACTCTAAAACAATTGATACGGTCATTGACAATGCCTATGATTTAGTCGTAACGGTGTGTGACCATGCCAATGAAACGTGCCCCATGTTTCCTAAAGCCGTAAAAGTGATTCATGTAGGATTTGAAGACCCCGATGGAAAAGGTTTTGAAGCCTTTGAAGCAACCTATAAAGAGATTGAAGAGGTGTTACTTCCTAAAGTGATTGAGGCATTAAAATAGATGTTTGATTGGCTTATTAAGTTAAGTACCATTTTGGTATTTGATACCTTAGGGATAGAAAAATCAAGTCATTTTGGTGAAGCGTTGCACTTCTTTATTTATGATACGATTAAGATTTTTATACTTCTTATTGCTATTATTTATATCGTAACTTTTTTACGAAGTTATTTTCCTGTTGAGAAAATTCGTGATTATTTAGTGGGAAAACATAAACTCATAGGACATGTCTTTGCCGCAAGTTTTGGAATGCTTACCCCTTTTTGTTCGTGCAGTGCCATACCTTTGTTTTTGGGGTTTTTACAAGCACGTATACCTTTGGGTGTAACGTTTTCATATCTTATTTCCGCTCCCTTAAGTGATGCGGTGGTGATTGCATTGTTGTTTTCACTGTTTGGTTGGAAAATTACCCTGCTTTATATTGGGTTTGCTTTGTTAATAGCCATTAGTGCAGGGCTTATTATAGGGACAATGAATTTAGAAAAAGAGGTTTTAATCGAAGTTAAACCCATTAATAATTGTTGTGGAAGTTTGGTTGAAACAAGTTTAGCATTAACTCAACGTTTAAAAGAGTCATGGGACTACACAGCCGATATATTTAAAAAAATCTACCTTTATGTCATTATAGGTATTGGTATGGGAGCATTTATTCACGGCTATGTTCCAACTGAGTTTATTAGCCAGTATGCAGGGGGCGATGTATGGTACGCTCCAGTGGTGGCGGTGATTATGGGCATTCCCATGTACTCAAATGCAGCAGGAATTTTGCCTTTGGTTGAAGTACTCACCCAAAAAGGGATGCTTTTAGGAACCGCATTAAGTTTTATGATGGCAGTGGTGGCACTGAGTTTACCTGAAGCGATGATTTTAAAACGTGTTTTAAGTTTAAAACTTATTGGTATCTTTTTTGGCATTGTAGGGTGTGCTATTTTATTGGTCGGATTTGTCTTTAATATGATTTTATAAAAAGGAGAAAATTATGAAAATAGAAATATTAGGAACAGGGTGTACGAAGTGCAAAGCCTTAGAAGAAGCCGCCAAACAAGCCGTAGCAAAAATAGGGGGTTTTCATGAGGTTGTAAAAGTAGAAGATATGATGGAAATTATGAATTATGGTGTGATGAGTACACCCGCATTGGTTGTTGATGGTGTGGTTAAAAGCAGTGGGAAACTCTTAAGTGTGGATGAGATTGTACAACTGATGAAGGTATAAACTATGATAACGAATTTAGGTCTATTTTTTTTAGCTGCTTTTTTTGAGATTTTTGGTTGTTTTGCTTTTTGGTTGTATTTTCGTCTTGAAAAAACACCGTGGTGGTTGGCTTTTGGGGTTATTTCATTAATGATTTTTGCCTATGCCTTAACCAAAATTGATGTAGAACACGCAGGAAGAGTCTATGCCATTTATGGAGGCATTTATATCGTAGCTTCACTTATGTGGTTGATATTGGTTGAAAAAGAGAGTTTTAACCGTTGGGATATTATAGGTGCAAGTGTAGCAATGCTGGGAGCTTTTATCATTTTTGCAGGCAATGCAAAAGTGTAAACTTTTGTATTATCTGCAACTTTTATCTAAGCATTGTTTTGAGGGTGACTGCAAATTAAATCGACAATCTCTTCGGCATTGACACAAAAATTTCCATTTTTTTCAATTAAAAACAGATCTCGAGCTTTGCCACGACTGGTATAGATTTTGGCACTTTCAATTTCGATGTTAAAATCGTCAAATATTTTAGCAATATAGGCCAAGAGCCCTTTTTGGTCTTTGGTTTTAACTTTCATTGATGCTAAATATTGTGTGTGATTGCAATCGATTTGAATCTCATCTTTATATATTTCTGGCACTAATAGTTTGGTGCTTTTGCTCATATCAAACGAGTTTTGAATGATCTCTTCAATAAAAGGAATATCGCTTTCATCGACATTTTCACTGAATGTGACTTCAAAACATTTTTTGTCGTCAAAGAGTTTAAAAATACTCATGGACGCAATGCTTAAAAACTCCAATTTTCCCAGTAAATAGCCCAAGTTTAACGGAACAGCTCGAATGATACGAATAACAAGAACATCGTTATTGATGATTTTATAGGTGTAGTTTTCCACATCTTTGGCTTTAATTGCCAGTTCTAAAATCTCTGTTGCTTTAAGTTGCAAAAAGATTTGATTGGACGCAATATAAGAAATCTTCTTTTTCATCAGCATGGAGAGTTCTTTGAATTTAGGCAACTTTTTAATGCTGTTGATTTTAGCCACTCTTCGGGCACTTTCATTGAGCAATTCGGCATTATCAAAAGCTTGAATACTTTGTAAATACAACTCTTTGAGTAACGAAGCGGTTGCACTGTTATAAATGTGTTTTCCCACAGCTGAAATATCGGCATAGGTAACCACATACAAAATATCCAATGCCAATTGACTCTTTAAATTTGCCGTAAAAGCTAAAATGACTTTTTGAGAGTAAATGTCTTCATTGGTTGCTACCATACTCATAAGGTTATGATAGCGAATAATACGAGCAATCATAGCAGTGTCATCACTTTCAAAGTTTAAGGTTCTTGCCATATTTTTAAAAAGTTTTTCCCCAGCAATATGATGGTCGGTTTGTCTTCCTTTTCCAATATCGTGAAACAGTGCGGCAATTTTTGCCCAAGATTTTTGTTGTTCACTTAATTTTTCGTAAATTTTTAGGACAAACGCATCTTCAATGTGTTCTATAAACTTTAAGGTATTAATCGAATGTACATCCACGGGTTGTTGATGATAGCCATCAAATTGCGGCAGATTAATAATTTTTTTGGCACTGGGAATAATGGTTTGAAACAAATTGGCATTGTAAAGCAGTTTAACAATGGGATACAACTTTGATTTGAACAACAAGGCTTTGATGAGTTTTTTGTGTTCATTGGTTTGTTTATTGGGCAAAAGAGTTTTGCTTATCAAATAGATATATGAACGGTCAAAATGTTCAATGTCATCAGGTAAGTAAAGAAGCTCTTTTAAGGTTTGAGCCAAAGGAAAAGGCTTTTGATGAAATGAAGTAAAGAGTTTTTTATCTATGAGATAAAGATTTTTTTTCAAACGTAAGGTTTTTAAAGTTGCCATATGGCTCTTTTGAGCAATGATTTCTCGAGTGAATTTTTTAATCATAGTGGTGGTGAAAAAATGAATGGCATGCAAAGAGTTAAAGAGTTTGGACATAAGTTGACGCTCTTTTGTGGTTCGGGGTTTGTTGACAAAACCAAGCTTTTGGCTTAATTCGGGTAAGACATCAAAATTGACTTGGTCAAGTTTTTTCTTGGCAATAGAGTGCAACATACTTCGTACTTGAAAAATAAACTCCAAAGCAATACGATATTTCCGATACTCTTCTTCACTGAAATGTTTGTCGATGAGGTTTTTCGTATCATCAACCCCATACAATACATTTGCCATCCAAAACATCATATTGGCTTCTCTCATGCCTCCATAGCCATCTTTAATATTTGGCTCCATTTTTAAAGGGTATTTTAAAAGACGTTGCTTATGTTCTTCAAGCTTTTCTAAAATAAATTGTTGTTTGTTGGTTTTTCGGATTTTATTTAAAAGGTTTTGATAACCAAACCACAAATATTTTGAGCCGTAAATCATACGAGATTCAATCATGGAAGTTTTAATGGTAATATCTTCTTGTACACACGCTTCAACATCGTTTAATTCATGCACTCTTGAACCCAATTTCAAACCACAATCCCACGCAATGGTAATAAACTCTTCAATCATGGGTTTGAGATTGTAGCCAGGGATATTTTCGTATAAAATCATCAAATCAATATCAGAATAGATACATAACTGCTCTCTACCATAACTTCCTAAAGCAATGAGTGTAATAGGAATGGAACTTCCCATAGGTAAGTATGAACCAAAATATTTACGAAGAATATATTTGTAAAGAACAATTAAGAATTTATCGATTTTTTTGGTGTGTTGGACAAAGAACTCTTTGCCTCCAGTGCTTTCTAAGGTATTATCAATGGAAGCCAGATACTCTTTGATACTGCTTTTAAAAAGTTTTGATATCTCAAAATCGCTGGCTTTTTTCTCAATTAAATCTTCAATTTGTATGTTTAATTCTGTCATTAGAGTAAATCTTTATGAATTTCCAATTTTTTTCGTAACGTAATTCGATTAAGACCTAAATGTCTTGACATTTGCAATTGGCTTTTATATTTTTTTTGACTTGCACGTAACAAAGGAGCTTCAAACAGGTAAACCAAATCACGATAGGCATTCTCGCCTTGCATATTATCAAGCATAAATTTTTCAAGTAACATCATAATCTCATTTTCCCCAATACTTTCAAAAAGGTACGAAAAATAGATTGATTTTCGAAGAGAAATAGCATTTTCAGAGGTGTTAATGATAAGTTTTTCAGGCTTTTTATTTGCCCCTAAAATTTGCATGGCTTCATTGGAAAATTTATTGGCAAGGGGTTTGATGTCCTCTTTTCTATTTTCCAAATTGGGAATAAACAACGTAATACTGAAAAAATCTTTGAGTTTACTGTTTAAATCCTCTTTTGATGTGGTGGCAATAACTCGAATGTCATTTTCATTTGCCCACGTTAAAAAGAGTTCAACATTGGTAATATTTTCAATTTTATCCACAATAATGGATTGATTGGTTAAACTCAATATATTATCACTGATATCTTGTTGCAGTTCTTTGGCTTGGTAAATGGTTGTATTGGGTAAAATATACGAAGCCAAACTTTTTTTACCAGTACCTGTGCTTCCTGAAATCAGGGCGTTAACACCCAAACTTTTTAAAAGAGTTGCTGAATTTAAAATTTCTTTAGAGGCAGGCGATGCTGCGATATAATCTTGCATATTTATTAACCTTATTGAGTAATTACATATTATACAAAAAAACTATTTAAACTCTTTTTTTTGAGTAAAATAAATAAACACCGATAAGGCAATAATAATCATAGATACCCCTGAAATAAGATATAAGGCATTAATCATTTTGTCATAATCTTTTAACGCAATTTTAAAAACAACCATCAAAGCTTCGATGGACAAAGCAATAATAATGGTAATTAAAAACTTTGTAATCATTTTGGTTTCTACTTTTGAATCTCTGGAATAGGATTTAAAGAAAACCTCTTGTTCTAAAATGGTTTTGGCTAAATCAAAAATAGCAATACCTAATGTCAATGCAATAATGGGCTTAAAAATAGAATCCAATGCCGATTCTTCTTGCAAAAAGAAATTGGTAAAAAATCCATACAAGGAGTAGAAAATAATAAACAAGGACAAAAAAGCCATCGAAAAACCAGCAATGGCATAAAATGTTTTTGTAACGGTGTGAAACGGCTTATTAAACTCAATTAAATTGAGTTTTTCCAATAAAACTTCCAGTTTAAAATCTAAAAAAATAATGCTTTCACCATCTTTTATGGTTGCCGTAATACAATTATTCCGAGTCGCACTGCTGACATAAACAGATGAAAACGCAATATCATTGTGTTTAAAATGCAATTTGGATAACAAATAACTTCTGTCGTGATTATTGGCACTGGCATCTTCTTTGTATCGGTAAAAATTTGAAGAGTTTTGAATTTTGGTATCTTTGTTGATGGAGTAAACCAACTCTAATGAAGGAAATAAAGAAAAAAGGACTTTGTAATTGCCTCGTTCTAATTTTTTTAAATCACCTATATTAATAAGGCTCTCTTGAATAAAATCTTCTATTTGATCTTTATAGTTTTCATAAAGACTTAAATACTCTTTCATAACCATCTCCTTTGAATGTGTTCTTGTAATAAGAATCTCTTTATTGAATAAGAGAGTATACCATTTAATCTCTCTGCTTTATTTTTTACAGTGAGTATATTATATACAAAATAAATTGAGTGTAAGAAAAAGAAAGTATTGTTTATTTTTTATACAATTAAACTGTTTAAAACTTTTAAAGTTTATATTACAATTTGACAGATTAAAATTTAAAAGGACGAATATGGAAAATTTTGCTGATGTAAAATATATTCTTGACGGATTCTTGTTTGTATTTGCAGGAATCTTAGTTATGTGGATGGCTGCTGGCTTTGCAATGTTAGAAGCTGGTTTAACACGAAGTAAAAACAATGCAACGGTATTGACAAAAAATATTGCGTTGTTTGCAATCTCTTGCATTATGTTTTATTTTGTAGGGTACAACTTTATGTACGGTGATGGAGGTGCCTTTATTGGAAGTGGCGCAATGTTAAGTGGCAAAACCAATGAAGATATGGGTTACCCTGTAATGGCAGACTTTTTCTTCCAAGTGGTGTTTGTAGCAACTGCGGCTTCAGTTATTTCAGGAACAATTGCTGAAAGAATGAAGTTATGGCCATTTTTAATCTTTGTTGCAGTGTTAAGTGGATTAATTTATCCAATTCAAGGTCACTGGACATGGGGTGGGTCTGAACTGGGTGGTATTATTGCTGGTTTTAGCGATTTTGCTGGTTCGACAATTGTTCACTCTGTAGGTGGTTGGGCTGCATTAGCAGGTGTACTTATCTTAGGTGCAAGAAAAGGAAAATATGGTAAAGATGGACAAGTACGACCAATACCAGGTTCAAACTTAACATTGGCAACATTAGGGACATTCATTTTATGGATGGGATGGTTTGGATTTAATGGTGGTTCACAATTGGCATTGGGGTCAAAAGAGGACATAGATGGTATTGCTTCAGTGATTGCAAGTACGAATATGGCTGCTGCTGCGGGTGCGGTTGCTGCTGCGATTTTAACACAAATTATCTATAAAAAAGTGGATTTAACGTTTGTATTAAATGGGGCATTAGCTGGATTGGTTTCTTGTACTGCAGGACCAGATTTGGGAATGTTAGTTGCTTTTGTTGAAGGTATTGTTGGTGGTGTATTGGTTGTATTAGCCGTTCCTTTCTTTGATAAACTTAGAATTGATGATCCTGTTGGGGCATTAAGTGTTCACTTAGTTGCAGGTATTTGGGGAACGTTAGCCGTAGGTATTTTCAATCCAGAAGTGGCAATTTTAGCGCAAGTTAAAGGGATTGTTGTGATTGGAGCGTTTGTGTTTATCTCTTCATTTATTGTATGGAAAGTGTTAGACTTAATTATGGGTCTAAGAGTCAGTGAAGAAGTAGAAATCACAGGTTTAGATATTCATGAGACTGGTTTAGAGTGTTATCCTGAATTCAAAAAAGCGTAATGGCTTTTTTGAATTCTTAAAAACGAAATAAGGAAAAAATATGAAAAAAATTGAAGCAATAATTAAACCATTTAAACTTGAAGATGTTAAAGAAGCTTTGGTTGAAAATGGCATTACGGGTATGACTGTAACTGATGTTAAAGGTTACGGAAGACAACAAGGACACAGTGAATTGTACAGAGGAGCTGAGTATATTGTTGATTTTTTAGCAAAAATTAGAGTTGAACTTATTGTCAACGATGATGAAGTAGAAAAAACAATCGCGACTATTGTTGAAGCTGCTAAAACAGGCAAAATAGGTGATGGAAAGATTTTCGTAACCAATGTTGAAAATGTGGTACGAATCAGAACGGGTGAAACTGGAAGCGAAGCAGTTTAATTTGTATTTATTTGTTCTCCCTTAATAATACAAAACTCATTTTTTTATGACAGTCAAGAAAAACTCATTTCTTGACTGTATAAAAAATAAACACTTACAACATTAAAAATTCTCATAAAATAATACAACTGTATAAAAAATAAATAATCAACTCCTTTTCAAAACGTATTAAACTGACTATAATAAAATCATATTATTTAAAGGAAGACGAATGGATGGAATGGAAATAAGCTATGTCATTGATACCTTTTTTACGCTTTTTGCCATGGTATTAATTATTTTAATGGTACCAGGCTTTGCTATGTTAGAAGCAGGTTTAGTGCGTACAAAAAATGTATCAACGGTGTTAATGGTCAATACCATGATTTATGCCGTTGCCTCAATGGCATTTTTGTTGTATGGATACTCTTTGGCATTTGGAGATTTTGGAAGCGAGAGTATGAGTGCTTGGGCTGCTTTTTTATTTCAAATGGCATTTGTGGGAAAAGTAGTTAATATAATCAGTGGAGGGGTAAGCGAACGAGCTCGAGTTTTGCCGTTAGCTTTGTTTACTGTAATTATGGCATCGGTATTGTATCCTATTATTGTCAACTGGACATGGGGAAGCAATATGCTAGAAGGAACGCTCTTTGAGTTGCATATGTATGATTTGGCGGGCTCAACGGTTATTCATTCAACTGGGGGTTGGGCATTGTTAGCTGCAATTTTAGTTATTGGAGCAAGAAAAGGGCGATACCCTAAAGAAGGAGGAGTTCGTGTTATTCCCGCATCAAACGTTCCTTTAGTAACATTAGGGGCTTTTTTATTATGGATTGGTTGGTTTGGATTTAATGGAGGAAGTGTGGGTTCCATTGCTTCAAAAGAGAGTGCCAATGCCGTAGCATTAACGATTATGAACACCAACACAGCAGGATTAGCAGGGGCAATTATTGTAGGAATATTGATGTATTTAAAGTATAAGAAATTGGATATTACCATGATTCTAAATGGAGCTTTAGGTGGATTGGTTGCCATTACAGCAGGACCTGATTTATATACCATTTATGAACCTATTTTAATTGGTGCTATTGGTGGGGCGTTGGTGGTATTTGCCGTTCCTTTTTTTGACAAATTACGAATTGATGACCCTGTGGGAGCCTTATCTGTGCATTTAGTTAACGGAATTTGGGGTACATTAGCGGTGGGAATTTTTGCTGCTAATGGGGAAGATATCACCTTTTTAAATCAACTCAAAGGGGTTATTGTTGTGGGTGGTTTTGCTTTTATCTCCTCTTTGGTTATTCTTTTTATCATTAATAAAGTGTTTGCATTAAGAGCAGCCAAAGATGAAGAGATGCAAGGATTGGATGTTCAAGAGTGTGGATTGGAAGCTTATCCCGAATTTAAAAGGGCATTTTAGAATTTTATAACTTTTCACAAAGTTTAAAATTAGGAATTTAAAGAAATTTTGATAGAATTAACCAATGAAAAAAAAGGATTAGAATTGAAAAAGATTGAAGCAATTATTAAACCATTTAAACTTGAAGATGTTAAAGATGCTTTAACGGAAGCTGGCATTACAGGGATGACCGTTTCAGACGTAAAAGGTTATGGACGACAACAAGGACACAGTGAATTGTACCGAGGAGCTGAGTATGTTGTAGATTTTTTACCTAAAATCAAAATTGAGCTTATCGTGGATGAAAGAAGTGTGGATGAAACCATACGAATTATCACAGAAGCAGCACGTACGGGTAAAATTGGTGATGGAAAAATATTTGTAACTTCGGTTCAAAAAGTGGTACGTATTAGAACAGGAGAAGAAGATGAGGAAGCAATTTAGTGTCTAAACTTATCACGCTTCAAACACCATTGGATATGCATCTTCACTTAAGAGACGCACAGATGCTTCAGTTGGTAGCTCCCTTGACTGCAAAGACGTTCAGTGGAGCGTTGGTTATGCCAAATTTGGTTCCTCCTGTTACAACAAAAGAGGCACTTTTGGCATATAAACAACGTATTTGTAATGCAGCAGGTGATGAAAAATTTGAGCCTTATATGACACTTTTTTTTCAACACTATTCGTATGATTTTTTAAAAGAAGTTAAAGAACATATTATTGGAATTAAACTCTACCCGGCAGGAATTACTACCAATTCAGAAACCGGTGTTTCCTCTTTAGACAGTGAGACGTTACGACCTACTCTTGAAGCCATGAGTGAATTGGGTATTCCTTTATGTGTGCATGGCGAAACCAATGGGTTTGTGATGGACAGAGAAAAAGAGTTCATGCCCATTTACGCAAGTTTAGCAGAAGCCTTTCCAAAACTTAAAATCATTATGGAGCATATTACAACCAAAGCGGCAGTAGATTTATTGGATAAATACGACAATTTATTTGCCACCATCACCGTACAGCATTTACTCATTACGTTAGATGATGTCGCAGGAGGAATGCTTAAGCCCCATCTGTTTTGTAAGCCTATTGCCAAACGATATGAAGACAGAAGTGCTTTACAAAAAGTGGCATTAAGTGCCCATCCTAAAGTGATGTTTGGCAGTGATTCAGCTCCTCATCCCAAACATAAAAAAGAGTCTTGTGGGTGTGCAGCGGGCGTATTTACGGCTCCTATTGCTTTGCAAATCTTGGCACAATTTTTTGATAAATATAAAAGTCTTGAGAATCTACAAGCTTTTATCAGCGATAATGCCCTTAACATTTATGGCATTACCCCTCCTAAAAAAGAGGTTACTTTAATACAAAAAGAGTTTATTGTACCTCAAAGTTATGATAATTTTGGAGAAACAGTTGTTCCCATGTATGCAGGTGAAACAATTACATGGAGTATTGTTGAGTAAATGATACGCAGTGAATAGTAAGTAACGAAATTACTACTTACTGCTTACGTATTAATATTTATTTCTCTCTTCAAGAAGTTTTTTCACGGTTTCATTTTGTTGTTTTTGGTATTCAACTCTTTCTTGTCGCATACTTCTTAAAATCTCAAGGGTTTCTTGTTTTTCATGGTCAATATTGGATTTGATTTGTACGGCTTTTCTGCTGTTTGAAACTCCACAAACAGAAAGAAACTTCTCTTTGTTGTTAATATACAGTTTCGCCGTAGGCGAAGTGGCATTTTTGTTAAAAACAATGACATCTTCTTCTTTTAAATTTAAAATATCAAATACGTTGAGTTCCGTTTCTGCCATAACGGCTTCAATATGCATTTTTGCTCCTGAAATCAGCGTTGTAATATCTTTTTTCTTACTCATTTTTTTATTACGACCTTCAGCAAAAATCTTTTCAACAATTTTATTTAAAAGCATCTCAATGTATGAAATGGGGTAACAAATCGATAAGAATCCCGAGTCTTCATCAATGGTAATTTCCAAAACGACCAACAATACAATTTCGTGATCAGAGATAACTTGAATGGCATTGGCATTGGTGTCTCGCGATTCAATTTTAAAGTTGATTCGAGTAATTTCATTCCAAGATT
Organism: Epsilonproteobacteria bacterium UBA4036; assembly: GCA_002382325.1. Classification (GTDB taxonomy): domain Bacteria; phylum Campylobacterota; class Campylobacteria; order Campylobacterales; family Arcobacteraceae; genus Marinarcus. The sequence continues at coordinate 75,368 of DGAG01000009.1, read as the reverse complement.
TTTGCATGTGTGTGACCAAAACTTTATAGAAATGTTCAAAAATTTCAACTTCAATTTCGGTCAGTTCTCGATCTAAATTATCACTGGCAGCAATGGCACCACTGCCTAAAAGTTCAGCAATGATTTTATGAGAAATCCCAGGATTACACTCTGCTACAATTCTTCCATCTAACGGACGTAAAGAGAGTGTAATAAGTGAAGTCAGCTGTGGAATGGATAAAATAAATTCTCCGTAAGTCATTTGTTCAATGGAGTAAAGTTTAATGTCCACAATTTTTCGAAGCATCGCAGATAAATCGGTAATTAAATCTCGCAACATTTTATCGTGCAGTGTTGAGAAGGCTTTAAATTGTTCATTGGAAATTCGATTGGGTTTTTTAAAATCATAAATCGAATAGTTTTTCTCTTTTGAAACAATTTTTTCTTCTTGCTCTCCATCGATATCTTCACCTTGTTCGGCGATATCCAGTAGGGCATCAATTTCGTCTTGACTTAAAAATTCTGCCATATTAACCTCTTATTTCCATTTCAACATCAATTGCACCCAAATCTCGCAACATTTTTATGGCATCAATGATATCCGTAATAGGAAGCTTCATTACTTTCATTGCCCGCATCAAATCAGAAATAGTAGGCTCTTTTTTGGTATTGACTAAAGCATTATCCAAATTGACCACAACGGGTTTTTGATCGATTTTGGCATCATCGCCAATATCTCGACCTTGGTTAATAGCAGGGTCATTCCATTGGTTCTCATCCAATGAACTTTGTTTGATACGAATGGTAAAAGCATCTTTTGTAATGGTAACAGGCTTAATCACAACATCACCTCCTACAATGATAGTCTCTTTGGTCGTATCAATAATAATTTTTTGTTTAAAAGAGGAATCTATTTCAATATTTTGAATAATGGCTAAAAATTTTACAATCGACATATTTTCTGGTTTACTCGCAATAATCGTTCGTGTATCAATGGCTTGAGCTGTATTTTGACCAAATTCTTGATTGATTTTGGTCTCAATCAAATCCGCATTTTTGGCATCGGCTTTGTATAAACTCAGTGTAATATCTTTCTCTTCTTGCAATGAAAAATCCAATTCATTTTCAATGATAGCACCGTTATAAATCAAACCGGTGGTTTTGTTTTCTTGTGACAAAATAGTTCCTTGTGCCAAGGCATATACGTTGCCATCCACTCCTTTGAGTTGTGTTAAAAGAAGTTCCCCTTGGTCAATGGATTTAGCATCACCAATGGCAGAAACTTTGACTTCTATTTTATCCCCTTGACGTGCAAAAGCAGGAAGTTCAGCTGTGACCATAACAGCCGCAATATTTTTTGAATTGATTGAAGACGTAGGAATCTTAATGTACGAGTTTCGTAACAAGTTTTGTAAACTTTGCATAGTAAATTTACTTTTATCTCCTGTTCCTGCTAGTCCGACAACTAAACCATATCCAATGAGTTGGTTTTTTCGTATTCCAACGACCGATGAGATGTCTTTGATGGTTTGTGCATACAAAGAGGAGATAAATAAAAGTAATAAGACGATATATTTCAATGCAAAACCTCATTTGTGTTAATTGGGTTAATTTTATCTAAAATTTTATAAAATGTAGGTATAATGACCGTAAAAATAATTTAAGGTTATCTGTGACTATATATATTTATGGCAGTAAAAGTTTTAAAAATAACATCCAAGAAGTTTTAGAACATGCTAATATGAAGTTTAGACTCAGCGATGAAGACAGCATAGTAGAACTCAGTGCGTTACGTCAGCTTAAAGAGGCGATAGAAGAAGACCCTAAAAATATATTTTTGATTGACGACGAAAAAATTATTAAAAAGAACTCTTTAAACGATAAGATAAAATTTTTAAAACCTAAAGATGGGATAGAAGAAGAGTTCCTAAAAGAGCATGGTATAGGGGATTTGAGTGTGGATGATATTCATGATATAGCCACTCATATCATTAAAAAACTTGAAAAAGCCCATGAGTTAAAAGAGAGCTTAAAAGAGGAGTATGTTCAAAAGCAAGACAGTGATATTGCGCTAAAAAACAGTGAATATGCTTTTGTGCATACTCCTTTAAAAGAAGAGAAACAAGAAGAGAAAACAGATCAAATAAAAGTGGAATCTGAAGAAGAATTGAGTAATAGTATTTCATTGTATGACCACGACGAGGATGATGACTTTGATATAGATGATGTCATTGATTTTGATGATGAAGAAGAGCAAACAAAGAATCAAGCAACAGAAGAAGAAACACCTGAAATAACTTCGGTTAATGAAAGCGATAATGAAATAAATTTGCAAGAAGAAGATTTTGGTTTAACAGTTGAAAAAATTGAGCAAAAAGGGGAAAACAGTATGTCAGATGAATTTTCTGAGTTGGACAGTTTAAATGAAGATGAACTTTTAGAGGCATTAAATGGCTCAAGTACAAAAAATAGCAGTAAAACAACGAATCAAAGTACTAAAAAAACAGGTGCAGAAGTTGAGTTAAATAGTAATAGTATCCATGAAATTTCATCGTTAATTACACAGTTGCTAAATAATAAAACTTTGGAGATAACCATTAAAATTAAAGAGTAGCGGCAATGGATTTATTGGCAATTGCTGAAAATACAGTCAGAATAATTTTAATTTTGGGATTACCTTCGTTATTGGTCAGTATGGTTATTGGGTTACTCATTAGTATTTTTCAAGCAGTAACTCAAGTCAGTGATGCTTCTTTAACGTTTGTACCTAAAATGATTATTGTGTCAATATTTATTCTTATTGCTTTGCCATGGATGGGCGAAAATGTTCATACCTATACCAAAGAGTTATGGGATTTAATCTTAGTATTTGGAGATTAGTTATGATTAAAAAATTACTTAACTTAAAAAAAATGCAAACCGACCAAAAAATACTCGAACGCACAAAAATGCAAAATCGAGTTGAAGAACTTGAAGCTGAAATTATGCTCACACAGCATCAAATGGCGACAACCAGTGTGAATAAACACGGAGCCATTTCGGATTTTGCTATTTTACAAATACACAAAAATACCATGAAAGCACATATTGTTAAACTCAATGTGATTAAAAATCGATTGATACAAAAAATAGATAAAGCCAATGAAGAGCTCAAAGAGTTACTTAAAGAGAGTGAACAGTTTAGTTATTTGGTACAAGAACAGAAAAAAATTGAGTTAAAAGAGCTTCTAAAACGTGAAGAAGAAGCAACAGCAGAATATATGCAAAGTAAATATGTTGCAAGTTAGGAGTAAAAACATGTACAAAATAATTATTTTATTGATGAGTTTTTTATATCTTCAAGCGGCACCTCAAGATGAAATGTCATACATTAAAGAAAAAAATGAAGTCATCGCACTGAAAGAAGAGTTGACTGTTTTTTACAATAAAAAAGAGAGTGAATATCAAAAAAACAAACAAGAGTTGGAACAATTACTGAAAAAAGTTGAAAAAGAGAAAAAAGAGATTGCGACACTTTACAAACAAAATGAGCTTATTTTAAAAGATATTCAAGGTGAAGTTGAGAGTAAAACCGCAAAAATTTATGATACAATGAAACCTAAAATTGCCGCAACCATTTTTAACCAGATGATGGATGAGGGAAAAATTGAAGATGTTTTTGATATAATCTTAAAGCTTAAAGAGAGAAATGTAACCGTTTTAATGAAGTTTTTGGATGTGGAACATGCCGCATTGATTACAGAAAAATTAAAAAACTATAAGAATATTAATAATTAAAGAGGGGATTTTATGGCAGATGAAGAAGTTGTAGTACAAGAACAAAAATCAGGAGGCAAAGGTGTTTTAATTGCACTGATTGCGTTAATTATTATTTTAATATTGGTTATTGCAGGAGGAGGATATTTCCTTTATCAAAACAGTATGAATGCCAATGCTCAAGCTGCAAATGTCAATGGGGCTAATGCAGTAGAAGAGAGAGTGTATAAAGATTCTTATAAAGTCCAAATTAATGATATGGTTCTTAATATTACCAATTCAAAAGGCAGAGAGAAGTTAATGAAACTCTCTTTTACTATTGATAGTATTGAAGATGATATTGAGCAGTTGATGGATGAAAACAAACCTGAAATTATTGATTTGGTGATTTCATTGATCAGTTCAAGAAATTCAGAAGAACTCTTAACCGTAGGAGGAAAAGAGTTACTTAAAGAAGAGTTAATTCAAGAAATTAACAATATTTTAAATCGAGCCATTGGAGATAACAGCAGTTATAAAAAAGACAATGTCAAAAATCTGTTTTTTACGGCTTTTGTCATTAAGTAAGGAGAAAATATGATAGTTGCAGTTAAACGAACCAATTATAAAAGAGTTGTTGTTAAACTGATTGCTTTTGCAGCGGTGATTTCGTTGTTTACTGCATATTATTTTCACTTAAGTGGTAAATTTCAAGAACAAGAACAACAAAAAACGCCTTTAGAAATCGAAAACCAACTCAAAGAAAAACGTGCTTTAGATATTGAAACCCTCATTTATGATGAAGCACAAATTGCAGTGGAGTTAATTTCTCAAGATAAAATTAGAACAGTTAAAGTCATTGGACGAAAACTCTATATCGCAACTGACCCAGATGCATCTTTGGATGCTCTTATGGTTCGATATGGAGTGATGGCATTAGTAAAAACCAGTGTGGAAGATATCAAAATAGCCATCGATTTAAAACAAATAGTAGAAAGCAAATATAATGTTCCAAACTCTTAAAATCCTCTTTTTCTTGGGCATAACGCTACTGTTTGTAGGGTGTGCCAAAGAAGAGTTAGATTTCCAACAACCAGCGATTCAAATTCCAAAAGAACAAGCCAAACCCATTACAAAAAAAGGGTCTTTATACTCCAGTCGAGGAGGATCTTTATTTGCGGATAAAAAAGATTTACAAATTGGTGATATTATTCAAGTGGTCATTAATGAAGAGTTACAAGCAGATACCAGTAATAAGCGAACCACTTCACGAAACACCAATGGAAGTTTTAATGGGGGAATTATTACTCCTAATGCAGCAAATACCAATCCCAGTGGCACAATCAGTAAATATGCAGAAAAATTTAACAGTGTCTTAGGGTTTGATGCTTCTATTGGCTCAGGATCATCCTTTACCGGTAAAGCAGAATCTGAAATTGATGAAACGTTTGAAACAACGGTTTCGGTTATTATTGAGCAAACCTATCAAAATGGAAACTATTTTATAAAAGGCTCAAAGCAGATGCTTATAGATGGTCAAAGTCAAGAGATTATATTAAGTGGAGTCATACGACCTTATGATATTTCACCCGAAAACAGTATTATGTCATCACAAATTGCTAATTTAAAGATTTTATATCGAAAAGACGGTGAAGAAAAGGACGCTTTACGGACTCCTTGGGGCATGAAAATTTTAAAAGCGTTATGGCCATTTTAAGATAAACTTAAGAATAAATAAATTTTATAAATAATTAAAAAATAATCAGTTTATTTATAAAAATTATTATATAATAGCATATTGGATTATTTTAATCTAACTTTCAGAAAAGGAGTATGAGATGCTTAATACCTTACATGTGGTAGAATCAGGACTGATTGGCGCAAGAGTTGGTGCTCAAACATCAACAAATAATACTGCAAATGAAAATGTTGCTGGTTATGTTAAAAGAACCACACAAATTAATGAAGCAGCTCAAACCGATTCGCGATTGACAGGGCGAGGCGTCTCAATTGGAGATACGATTCGAAATACCAATGATTTTATTTATAAAAATTATGTGGGCGAAACAACTTCTTTGTCGTATTATGAAGAACTCTCTACTATGCTGGGTTCAATTGAAAATATGTTTCAAGAGACAGATGACAGTGGGTTTTCTAAAGATTTAGATGCCTATTTCCAAAGTTTAGAGAATTTAAAAAGTAATCCACAAAATGTAACGTATCAAGAAGATTTAAAAACCAGAGCATCAATTATTGTGGACGATATGAAAACTTTATACACTTCATTAAACAATGAAGAGGCAAAATTAAAATCGGATTTAAAAGCAGATGTTCGAGATATCAATCGTATTGTACAAAATATTGCCAATATCAATGAACATCTTGGAAAATCAAATACGCCTCAATTAACTCTTTTAGATAAACGTGACGCTCTTGAAAAAGAGTTGGCTTCATTAGTAGATATTACGGTTTCAAAGGATTTTGGAGATTATCAATTAAAAATTGGTAATGTAACGGCTGTACGAAATGATAACGTGAGAGAGTTTAGTTATGGTGAAGCCAATACCGCTCAAATTGATCGCTTTGTTACTGCCGATATTCCTTTAAATCCCAGTGGAGCTAATCCCAATGATAAATTGGTGTATGAAATTAATAATTTATTTTCCGTTGAAGTAAAATATGGTGAAACGGTTGATGGTAATGTCGTTGATGAGACCAATATTTTGGATGCAGTGGTCTATAAAATTAATAATGATCCCGATATTAGCAATTTAGTAACTGCTACAATTAATGCCAGTGGTAATTTGGAAATTGTTTCCAATAAAGCAGGAATGAATGGCGAATTTGATTCAGCGTTAAAACATTTTACGGATACAAACAGTAATAATGCCTATGAAGTTGCGTTAATCAATAAAAGTGAGAGACAAAGTGTTGAAGCCAAAAGTGAAAGTTTTATTAAAAGTTATGATGAAAAAATAACATTGAGTAATGGCAGTGCTTTGGCAAAAATTGAAAACTTAGACAGTAGCTCTTCTCATAATATTATTCAAAACTTCAAAGATAGTTTAGATACTTTTGCTGCAACACTTGCAGATATGAGCAAACAATATATTGTTAAAAATGATGGAAATTTTGTTTACGGAGAAAAAGCGAGTATCAACAGTGGTGAATCGTACAATAATGGCGTGACATTAGGCTTATTTACGGGTTCAAGTGTGAAAACATTGCAGTTTAACAATCAAGCAGTTAATCAAATGGAACAAAAAGATTATGATTATCTGGCCTCTTTTTCTCATAAAATTGATATTTTATTCAAAGAAGATGGTCAGCAAAACATTAATAATAATTATGAAGAACTTGCGGCTGATGGGACGATTGGAACAAGCTTCTCAAAATTTTTCCAATCTTTTCAAATTGATATTGCCAACTTTAAAGCCAACAATGACTTTGCGTATGATACACAACAAACAGTGACGCAATCGTTAAAAAACAGTTATGATAAAATGGTTAAAGTTGACCCCGATGAAGAGATGCTTAATCTGATGAAGTTCCAAGCGGCGTATGAAGCCAATGCAAAGTTAGCTACGGTGTTACAAGATATGATCAGTACCACGCTTAATATGGTTAGTCGATAACCTTAAACTATTTTTAAGAAATGTAATGTCAAAATGTGGAATAAAATTATAAAGGAGTAAAAGATGCTAAACAGTTTAAACATTGCCCAAACGGGATTAAACACATCAAAAGTCTCTCTTGAAAATGTTACAAACAACATAGCAAATGAAAATACTCCTGGGTATAAAAAACGTGTTGTTGAGGTCAGTGAAATTGGGCATATTCAAGAAAATAGCACAGGAAGAGGAAGTGCTGTTGGCGATATATTAAGAGCCACGAGTGACTATTTGTACAGTAATTTAATGAATGAAGGTACAAAAGAAGCCTATTATAATGAACTTTCATCTTTGTTGGGACATGTGGAATCAATTTTCCAAGAAACCGATAAAGCGGGCTTATCTAAAACCATTGATAACTATTTTAAAGCAGTTGATGATTTAAATTCCAATCGAGAAGATGCAGTTTTTATCAACAATTATATTACACAAGCCAATAATTTGGTCAATGATTTAAAGAAAATGTATGCTGCCATTGAAAATGCCGAAGCCAATACGTTAGAAAGTGTGAAACTTGATGCAATTGAGGTCAATAATATTTTATTGGAGATTGCGTCAATCAATAAAGAAATTGGTAATCAGTCAATACCTACTAATGATTTGCTTGACAGACGTGACTTATTGGAAAAACAGTTGGCAAAATATGTTGATATTGAGGTCAATAAAGGGGAACCTTATGAGCTTAATATTGGAGGGCAACGCGCAGTTTGGCATGATAATGTTCGAACTTTTTCTATAGGAGAAGAGTTTGTTGCTCAAAAAAATAAATATGTAGCTGATGATGGAACTACCAGTTCTTTAAGTTCAGGTGTCGGTGTGATGGATGCCGATGATAAATTTGTATTTACCCTTAATAATGTTGGAACCATTGAATTAAAATTTGGAGATTATGTTAAAGATTCGCAAGGGAATAACTTGGATATTAATGGGGACAGTATTGTTGATGCAAATGATATGATTGATAATACCAATTATGTCCGAGCATTAAGTGTTGCGATTAACAATGACCCTTATATGAACAAACTTGTGACGGCATATAATGGAGATTACACTAAAGACATTGATGGCAATATTATTACCCCTGATTTAACTCTTGAACGTTATTTGGTATTAGAAGCAAAAACAGCGGGAATGGACGGTAAATTTGAAAGTACTTTAGAGTTTCAACGAGGTGGTGCGGCTACTGGCTTAGAAGAGAATATTTCGTTTGAGAAAAACAGTTATCAAAGCAAAGAAGCCTCTGATGAAGTCTATTTGCAATCCATTGACCAAAAAACCCAATTAAGCAGTGGTATTATTCAAGCAAAATTAGAGAATTTGACCACTAATTCAAACAGTAATCGATATCAAGAGTATAAAGATTTGCTGAATAGTTTTGCATTTACGTTAACGGATATACATGCCTCGTATGCTGTTTCAACAGATGATGGCAGTTATATTTATGGGCAAGATGCGTTTGATAATGTGGGAACCAATCTTCAAAATGAGAAAAAAATGAATCTGTTCTCAGGCAGTGATGTTAAGAGTTTACAATTTAATTCATTGGCAGTGAATGATTTGACACAAAATGATTTGGACTATTTGGTTACATTTCAACATAAAAATAATTTTTCATTTGAGAATGGTGTTCAAAATCCTGATTCAAACAATGCCATGTCTTTTTCAAAATATTTTCAAGAGGGATTGGTCAAAATTTCAGAAGATAAAGAGAACAATGATTTTTTACTTGATTCTCAAAAAAGTATAACACAATCTTTAAGCAATAATTATGATGAGATTGTTAAAGTGGATAAAGACCAAGAGATGTTAAATTTAGTTAAATTTCAAGCAGCCTATGAAGCCAGTGCTAAAATCATTACGATTGTAGATCAACTGCTTCAAACTTTGCTTGGTATAAAGCGATAAAAGGAGTCTATTATGGCTGAAGGAATATTAGGACTAGGAAGTTCAGGATCAACGGGTTTAAATATGGAATTGATTGAAAAATTAAAAAGTGCTGAGAGAAAAGCACAAGTAGAACCGATTGAGACACGAATTACAGATTGGGATACAGAAGTAGAGCAGTTTAGTGAAATTGAAGCCAAAATCAATGAGTTACTAGAAGCATCAAAAAAATTTGACCTTTTTAGTACTGATGCCAATGCTTTTGAGCAAGTCTATGCAACCACTTCTGGGACAGCAGTTTCTTTTGATGCCACTGATACCAGTAATTTAAAACCAGGAACGGTTAGTGTGACCGTTTCTCAATTGGCACAAAAAGATGTCTATATGTCGGATATTATTGCCGATAAAAGTGCCACTATGGGAGCAGGAACCATTGATATTGAAGTAGGAGGAGAGACGTTAAGTTTTAATACCAGTGGTAAAACCTATTCGGCATTGGCAGCAGAAATGAATACCTACTCAAAACTTGATGTTGCTCTAGAAAAAGTAAGTGACAGTGAATATCGAATGATTATTAAAAGTGCTGAAAGTGGTTTGGATAATGCTTTAACTATTACTCAAACGGGGGCAGTAAATCTGGGATTAGGAGATTCATATACCAGTGAAGCTAATACGTTTGTTGGTACGGATTTAATCGCATTGGGTGAAGAGATTGCATTTACAGATGGCACCAATTCATTTTCTTACACCAGCGATGGGTCAAAAACCTATCAGCAACTTATTGATGATATTAACTCTGATGTCAATCTGGCAGGCAATGTTACCGCAACATTGGTTGATGGCAAAATTTCAATTGCAACAAATAATGGAGCAACATTGGAAGTAACAAGCGATACGATGTTAGGGCTTAAAAATGACAGTCAAACGCAAACAGCTCAAAATATGTTGGCCAATGTGGATGGAATTGATTATAACTTGTCAACCAATAAAATTATTATGCAAAGTGGATTAACGATTGCAGCACTGGAATTGGGTAGTGCGTCTGTTGGAATACAAAGAGATACCGCAGGAATCGAAACAGCGTTTTCTGAATTAATTTCAACCTACAATGACATGGTAGATTTGGTTACGGATTATACGATTAGTGCAGATTCTAAAATAGAAGATAAAGCAACTATTCGTTCGATATTAGGGCAACTTAAAGATATTATTTTTGGTAGCACATACGGTGAAGGCAACGATAAAAGCTTATTTAATTATGGTGTGGATTTAGATAAAAGTGGATATCTCTCATTGGATTCTGCAAAGTTCAATCAAGCCATAGCTGAGGATTTTACTGGACTTAAATCAATTTTAGTTGGTGCGGCAGAAGATAAAGGTATTGGAACGCGGTTAAAAGAGTATATTGATGAGTTAGATAGTTTTGGTGGATTGTTGACTTCATATGGAGATAATATGACAACCAAACGAACAGCACTGGAAACTGAAAAAGAGAAAGCCATTGAGTTTTTAGACAATAAATACAGTCAAATGGCAGCCCAATTTGCAGCCTATACAGGAATTATCAGTCAGTTTGAAAATGCTTTTAGTGGGCTGAAAATGATGATTGCACAATCAACGGCAGGTAACTAATAGATACCTTTAAGCTTTTATATAATATACTTATTGTTCACTTAACAATAAGTATATTATGGAGTAAATTGAATGGGTCTTGAAGTATATAATCAACAAAATGCGATTAGTGATGATCCGTATGTCCTCATATTAAAACTGTATGAAGGATTACTAAAATTCCTATCACTTGTAAGAATCTCTATTCAAGAGGGTGATATTGAGTCTAAATTTAAATACATTAATAAATCCATTGCAATTTTTGATGAATTAAGAAATGTTCTTGATTTTGATGGAGGAGAAGTGTCATATTATTTAGATGGCTTGTATCTTTATCAAATAGAAACCCTTTTTGCTGCTGGAATTGACAACAATGTTAATTCAGTCAATCAAGTTATCAAAGTAGTACAAGGACTCATTGAAGCATGGAAAGAAGAAACAGGTCTTTAGAAGCTTTTGAACGGTTAAAATATATTGACTCTTTAGATGAAGAACAAAGAGCCAAAGCACTTCAACATTGGGTTGAAAAATATCTCTCTGCAGACAATAAACTTGAATTTGATTTAGAGTTTAAAGATTTAAAATTTTTATTGGAACTTTTCTATAAAAATCTTGACTTTATCAAACAATTTAATGCCAACTTGCAAAAACAAATGGCAGAAACTCAAAAAATGAAAGCATTTTTAAAAAACAGTTAATGCTTGAATTTATCCATTGTATTTTTTAATACGTTTAAATTAAACTTCTCTTTAAACAAATAAGCACGAATTTTTTTAGGCAATTCATAGACACGGCATAACTCTTTAAAGGGTTTATCCATGGTGCTTGTAATATAAGGAGATAAATAAATGTATTCATATGACAGCGCAATGGCAAAAGTTCCTATCACACACTCTTTTTGTTTTAGAATCTCTTTACGTTGAGCATGACTTAAAAGATAACCTCTTTGCTTTAATGCCAAATCAATGACTCGAATATTGAGATTGTCATCGTGAAGATTTTTGAATATTTCCAGTTCTTTATGTTTAAATAAAGGCGTTTGTGCAATATCTAATGACGTTAAATCATTGTGTAAATAGGCAAATGACTTTTGAACACCTGATTCAAATTTGTCCATAAACTTGGTGCAAAATTCTTCTCTGAAATAGTTTCGCATAAAAGAAGTGTCTTCATTGCTTTCATCATAAAAATATTTAATTTGACGTTCATTTAAATAGGTTTCAAGGGTTGATTTAGAAATATTAAGTAAAGGTCGAAGAATCGTGTAGTTTGATTTTTCCAGTTTTTCATTTAAACCCAATAATTCGCTTAATCCCGCGCCACGAGAAAGTTGCATAAAAAACCATTCCAGTTTGTCATTGAGTTGATGGGCGGTTAAAAGTGTTTCATACTCATACTCATCGATGAGTTCTTCAAAAAATTCATAACGTGCTTGACGAGCTGTGTATTCAAAATTTGAAGAAGCGAGTTGTACGTCATGAATAAAGCATTGCTTTTTGTATTTTAACGCCAAACTTAACGCATAAACAACTTCTTGTTTGGATTGTTTTCTTGTATTATAGTTTACAATTGCAATGTCAAAAGGGATATTTTGTTCTAGCAGAAGAAAAAACAATGCTGTTGAATCAACACCGCCTGAAAAAGCGAGAAGATTCTTTTTTGTTTTAACTTTTAAGGTAAGCATTTAGTTTAAAATGGTGGCCAAAAGTTTGTCACCCGCAAGTTCAGTAACTTTTGCTTTATAAATTACACCAAACTGAATTTCACCTTCTAATTCATTGTCATTGATGTAAATTTCTCCATCAATTTCAGGAGCCCACATTAAGTTTTTTGCACTTAAAAGATATTCGTGTTCATTGCTTGGTCCATCAACAACCACATCTATGGTTTTTCCAATCTCTTTTTTAAGGGCTTCTAAACTCATTTTTTCGATGATTTTACCTAAAACTTTGGCTCGCTTATCGATGGTTTTGGTATCGATTTTATCCAAACTTTCATACGCACTTGTGCCTTCTTCATCGGAATAAGAAAAGACATTGGCTCGGTCAAACCCGTATGTTTTTACATAGTCGCACAGCTCATCAAACTCTTCTTGAGTTTCCCCTGGATGTCCCACGATAAAAGTGGTTCGTACAAATGAATTGGGAGTATTTTTCATATGCTCCATTAACTCTTTGAGTTGCTCTACGCCTTTTCCTCGTTTCATGGTTTTTAACATGCTAGCTGAAATGTGTTGAAGTGGCATATCAAAGTAGTTATGAAAGATTTTTGATGCAGCAATTTTATCAATCAAGGTGTGTGTTGTGGTTGAAGGGTAAAGATATAAAATTCGAGCACTTTTAACCCCGTCAATAGCCTCAATAGCCTCAATAAGCCGTTCTAATCCATTATTGATGTTTTGGTCTTTTAAATAAGAAGAGGAGTCTTGTGAGACAAAAGAGAAATCAAAATATCCTTTTGCAACTAAAGCTTTGACCTCTTTAACCAATGATTCAAGCGTTCGTGAGAAAAGTTTTCCTTTAAATGAAGGAATCGCACAAAATGAACACGTTTGATTGCACCCTTCACTGAGCTTTATATAAGCATGATAGTTTGAACCTGTAATAACCCGTTCATTGATTTCTGTTTGCAAAAAGACTTCATTGGTAAAATTACTTCGTTTTTCATTGACTAAAACATCAATTTTATCATAGTCACCTACACCTGTAAAAATATCGACTTCTACAAGCTCTTTTTGCAATTCTTCTTTGTATCGTTCACTTAAACATCCAGCCATAACTAAAACAGAGTTCTCTTTTCGAGAGCTATCTAAATCCAATACCGTGTTGATACTCTCTTGTTTTGCACTGTCAATAAAACCACAGGTGTTTACGATGATTACATCGGCATTGTTAGCATCATTGGTCAGCGTATATTCGCTTAATTTGCCAAGCATAACCTCAGAATCGACTAAGTTTTTCGTACATCCTAAAGAGACTAAATGTAGGGTTTTTTGTGGGTTTTTTGTCGTAAATTTCATTTTTATATCCAAATATTGTCAATGAGTCTTGTTGACCCAACTTTTACAGCGATTAAAATAATGCTGTTTCCTAAAATAATCGTATCAATTTCTTGAAACTCTCTGTTGACAAACGCAATGTATTCTATGTCTAAATTTTTCATAATATTTTGCATTTGTATTTTTAATGTTTGGCAATCAAGCATTTTTGCCCCAATGTGTTCTGCGGCACTTCTAAGCGATTTTGAAATGGCTAATGCCTCTTTTCTTTGCTCTTCACTTAAATAAACATTTCGACTGCTCAAAGCCAAACCATCACTTTCTCGTACGATATCACAAGCAATGACCGTAATGGGTAAAAAAAAGTTTCTGACCATTTGTTGTATCAAGACCAATTGCTGGGCATCTTTTTTTCCAAAGTAGGCGTTGCTTGGACGCACTAAATTAAACAATTTAAGCACGACTTGTAATACTCCATCAAAATGTCCGGGTCGGCGTTCGCCTTCAAGGGTATAACTTTTAAGATTGGGTGCTTTAACCAGCACTTCGTCATTTGAGTACATCGTAGGAGTTTGTGGCATAAAAAGATAATCCACTTTACACAACTCGCAAATCTTTGAATCGGACTCAATTTTTTTTGGGTATTTCTCTAAATCTTCCCCTTTTAAAAATTGAGTGGGATTGACAAAAACAGAGACAATAACAATATCATTTTCATTTCTGGCTTGTTTTATCAATGCAATATGACCATTATGTAAAGCTCCCATAGTAGGAACAAATCCAATAGAGCCACTTAGCGTACGTCTTATGGCTTGCATCTCTTCAACAGTATGTACGATTTTCACTTAGTTTCCTTAAAAACGTAAAGTATTAAAGTTTTTCCCAAACAGTTTTGTTGGGGGTATCCATCAAACTAATCCCCATTTGGGTCAGTTCTTCTCTTATTGCATCGGCTTTTTGAAACTCTTTTTCTTTTTTTGCTTCATTTCTTGATGCAATTAATGTTTCAATTTTTTCAATCGTTTCTTGACTCATACCCAATTGGAAATAGTTAAACGCATCTTCTAACCCAATGCCTAAAATATCATTGATAAATTCAATATTGGCAACCAGTTCTTTTTTTAGATTTTTATTTTTGGGATCTTTGTCTAAAAGGTCATTGGCATTTGAAATCATTTCATCAACCAAGGCAATGGCTTTTGCACTGTTTAAATCGTCATTTAAAGCCTCTAATACATTGGCTTGAAAGGTTTTGTTCGGTGTTCCTTTTTCCATACCATAAACTCTTTTTTTCACGCGGTAAAGCTTATCCAAACGTTTTTTAGAAGCAATTAAGTCCTCTTCATTGAAGTTAAAATCGTTTCGGTAATGAGCCGTTAAAAGATAAAAGCGTATGACTTCTCCGCAATACTCTTTTAAAATATCTTTTAAGAAGAAAGAGTTTCCTAAAGATTTACTCATTTTTTCACCATTGACGTTGACAAAACCGTTATGTATCCAATATTTTGCCAGATTTTTACCCGTAGCACATCGTGTTTGTGCCGCTTCATTTTCATGGTGCGGGAAGAGTAAATCAGCACCACCGCCATGAATATCGATTTCATATTCATTGGAATCGTTTGAAGATAAATGTTTATGAATCATCGCACTGCACTCAATATGCCATCCGGGTCGCCCCTTTCCAAATGAAGCATCAAATGAAATGGTTTCATCTTTTTTGATTTTCCAAAGAGCAAAATCTTTTTGATTACGTTTTTGAGTGTTTTCTTCTACTCGAGATTGATTAAGGGTATCATCTAAACGATGACTTAAGCTTCCATAACTGGTATCTTTAGACGTATCAAAATAGACACCATCTTCAATAATATATGCACAATCATCTTTTAATAAAGTCTCAATCATCTCTTTCATGGCATCTAAATTTTCGGTGGCTTTGGGTTCATAGGTATTGGGTAAAACATTTAAAGATTGCATATCGTTTTTATATTCATTGATATAAAAAGAGGTGATTTCTTCAAGTGTTTTGCCTGTTTGAGCCATTTTATTAATGATTTTATCATCAATATCTGTAAAGTTTTTGGTCATAATGACATTGTAGCCATTGGCTTTAAGAACACGGTGCAATAAATCAAAAGCAACGGCACTTCTGGCATGACCTAAGTGTGAATCGTCATAGACGGTTGGGCCACAGACATAGACTTTTACACGTGTTTCATTTAAAGGAACAAAAGCCTCTTTTGTTTTTTTTACTGAATCATAAAAAACGAGTGTTTTCATTATTTAAACAGTGCCTCTAGTGATGTGGTATCGGTAATTTTTTCTTCAGGTGCTGCACTGTTTTCAGTGTTGTTTGAAACAGATGTTGCTCCACCTACTTCATTTAACTCAATGGTGCATTTTGTCAACATAGACGCCAATCGTATATTTAATCCTGCTTTTCCGATGGCTTTTGATTTTTGGTCACTTGAAATGGTTACAATGGCTTTGTCTTTTTCATCATGTTTTTTGGCTTTTTCAATGACCACACTGTTGATAATGGCAGGTGATAATGCTCTTGAAACAAACACTTCAGGAATAGCAGAATATTCAACACAATCGATACTCTCTCCATGAAGTTGACGACTGACTGCTGCAATTCGCACCCCTTTAACTCCTACAACTGAACCAATGGCGTCAATCGAATTGTCAATTGAAGTTAACGCAATTTTTGCTCTGCTTCCTGGGATTCTGGCACTGGCTTCAATGCTAACACGTTCATCTTTAAGTTCAGGCACTTCCAGTTTTAATAATGCTTCTAAAAATTTTGGAGACGTTCTTGAAAGCTCAATAATTAACCCCAAAGATTTATCAATATTAACGGCTTTGACAACTGCTTTTAAGTTATCACCCACTTTAAAGCTTTCCCCTTTAATTCGATTTTTTCGAGGTAACATTCCTTTGACTTCACCGATTTCAACAAAGGTATTTTCACTTCGATCTATTCGTGTTACGCTTCCATTGATGATTTTTCCAATTTTATCTTGGTATTTGCCCATAAGTGTTTGTTCTAAATATCGTTGCAGTTTGTATTCAAAGTTGCTGTTTAAAATGGTTGCGGCATTTCTTCCCATATTTTCAAACTCAAGTTCATATTCCATAAAATCGCCAATTTCTAAATCGGGGTCAATTTCACACGCTTCGGTGATGGTAATAAAGTTTTCTTTATTAATTAAGTTATTGTATTCATCTGTTTCAAGACCGCTGAGTCGTTTGTCATCATCTTGTACGACTTCAATTTTTTGAAACAGCTTTAATTGTTTGTTTTTTCTGTCAATTTCTGCATCAAATGTGAGAGATTCATCCACCATTTTTTTAGCGGTAATAATTAACGCCTCTTTTAAAGCTTCTTCAACTTCGGTGATTTTTAATCCCTTTTCATATGCAATTGAATCCAAAATATCAATTATTTTATCCATGTATTAGCCCTTAATTTTTAACATTGAATTGTAAAAATGATTTTCAATGTGATTGTAGATAGATATTATATCTAAAATTACTTTTATCTCTCTTTATACAATTTAAAGTCATTTTTAGATAAAATCTTTGACTTATCTTACAAAATAAAAGGGTTAATACAATGGAAGTATTATTAGCAAGAAAAGAGTTGAATGAAAAACCAAAAAAAGTTCAAGTTTCTAAATTGATTGATGAATTAAAAGAGAGCGGAGAAAAAATATTTTACTTCGACAAAGAGAATTCACATAAAGATATGATGGCATTAGTTGATGCTTTTGAAGCCGAAGGATTTAATGTCTATTTCAGAGAAATTCGTTATGGACTCGCAGACGATGAGTATATGTATGAGGTACATTCGCTTTAAGAAGTAGGATTTAAATATTAATGCAACACACTAACGAATCAAAAAAACTGTTTATAGAAACCTTGGGTTGTCAAATGAATGACAACGACTCAGCGCACATAGTCGCTGAGTTAAATAAACACAAAAACTATACCACTACACAAAATATTGAAGAGGCCGATTTAATTATTATTAACACCTGTTCTGTGCGAGAAAAACCCGTGCAAAAACTTTTTTCAGAAATAGGGCAATTTAACGTGAAGAAAAAAGAGGGAGCAAAAATAGGTGTTTGTGGGTGTACGGCAAGTCACTTGGGAAAAGATATTATCAAAAGAGCGCCTTATGTGGATTTTGTTTTAGGGGCTCGAAATATTTCAAAAATTTCAACCATTGTTGAACAAAAAGGGGCAGTTGAAATCGATATTAACAACGATGACAGCAACTATGATTTTGCACGAGCAGAAACCTCGATGTATAAAACGTCAGTCAATATTTCAATTGGGTGCGATAAAGAGTGTACATATTGTATTGTGCCTGCAACAAGAGGCGATGAAATTTCAATTCCCCCTGAAATGATTATAGAACAAATTACAAAAGATGTTAAAAGAGGCGCTGTTGAGGTGATGCTTTTAGGGCAAAATGTCAACTCCTACGGACGACGATTCAGTGATGGCAGATCTAAAACTACATTTACTCAACTGCTTCACGATATTTCAAAAATCCAAGGGTTAGAGCGTATTCGTTTTACTTCTCCTCATCCTTTGCATATGGATGATGCTTTTATTGAAGAGTTTGCGCAAAATCCTAAAATCTCAAAATGTATTCATATGCCGCTTCAAAGTGGTTCAACGTCTGTTTTAAAAGCCATGAAACGAGGATATACCAAAGAGTGGTTTTTAAACCGAGCATTAAAAATTCGAAAAATGGTTCCTGATGTGCGTATTACAACGGATATTATAGTGGCTTTTCCAGGCGAAACTCAAGAAGATTTTAATGATACAATTGATGTGATTAACCAAGTGAAATTTGACCAAATTTTTAATTTTAAATATTCACCCAGACCTAATACCGCTGCACTTGAACTTAAAGAGTTGGAAATTCCTGATGAAACGGGAAGCAAACGTTTAATAGAAGTCATTGAATTGCATAAACTTCACCAAAGTGAACTTATGCGTTCAAATGTGGGAAAAACGATGAAAGTGTTATTTGAAAACTTAAAGCCTAATGGAGAAGTTTCGGGATTTACGGATAACTATTGTCAAGTGTTTGTTAAAGGAAGTGACGAGCTTTTAGGGAAAATTGTAGAGGTTAAAATCACCGATGCAACACGAACAACTCTTAAAGGTGAAGTGGTATAACGGTTATGAAAGAATGGTTTAAAAAAACTCTTTTACCTTATTTATTGCAATTATTTGTGCGGTTTATTTATATGACCAATAAAAAGCACTATCACTATCCAGAATCTGTTGATGAAAACATGCCTTTAATCGTTTCAATGTGGCATGGTGATTTATTAATGCAACCATTAAATTACAGACATTTTAGAAAAAATGGGCGTATAAAAGTAATTGTCAGTGAGCATAGAGATGGTGAATTAATTAAAAAAATTGTACAATATCTCGGAGTTGGGGGCATTGATGGTTCAAGTTCAAAAGGTGGATTAAAAGCCTTAATGAATGCAATTAAAGAGATAAAAGAGGGCAATGATGTTGCCATTACTCCCGATGGTCCACGAGGCCCAAGATTTAGTATTGCCAATGGCATTGTTGCAATCGCACAAAAAACTCATTGTAAGATTGTGGCACTCAACAGCAAACCCACAAAATATTGGCAGTTTAACTCTTGGGATAAATTTATTGTGCCTAAACCCTTTGGTACGATTCACTTTTATGTGAGTGAGCCTTTTGAAATTGAGAATTTAGAACAAGACGATGCAAAAAATTTAATTAAAGAGAAGTTGCTTCAAAATGCAATGAAATAATCGAGGGAATATGTTTAGTAAGAGTTCTTTGTATGTTAGTATTATACGGTATTATAATCAACTTAAACTTGATTATAAACAGTTGCTTAATGACGATATTATCAAAGCTGAACAATCTTCTTTTTTAGTTCATGGTAATGTTTTACCTCAAGATGTTGTTTACAAGTTAAAGATCTTAGAACAGAATGAACCTCAAACCTTTATTTCAACATTGTGTGACAGTTTTGAACAAAAATTGGTGTTAAAATCAGATTTAGCCAACACCGATACTAACGTTGTAGTCAGCTTAAACAGTGAATATAATATTGCATTGGATAAAAGTACTTTATTTGAAACCAAATATTTTTTTGAAGCTTCAGGCATTGATTTTATTTATTCACCGTTTCATATTTTAAACTTACATTGTGAACAAAATCCCAGTGCCAGTACCTTAAACGGTTTGATTTTAAACAACTCTTTATACATTTTAATTTTAAATGAAAGCAATCAAATTGTTTATTCCAGTATTGAAGCACTCACTTCCTTTGAAGAGATACAAAAATCCAATTTTTATGACAATGAAATTTTTGGGCAAAAACTGTTTGATGAAATTTATTACTTTGAAATTGAAAATATCATCAGTTCAGTACTTGAGAAATTTTATGAAACTAAAGAGAAGCTTTTTATCGATAAAGTAACTATTTTACATATGATTAAACAGCTCAATGACGAACAAATCAATCGATTGCATAAAGAGCTTTTAATTGAGGTGAACTATCATCCTATTTCAGTTGATGACTATATGTATGAGTTGGCAAAACAACCTGTAAAAAGCCAACGAAGTTTTATTCCACCTCGAAAAAAAGAGAAAAGTAAGTTTGTTTTATTTTCTTTGTTGTCTTTGACGTTAATGATTACTTTTAGTGCCTTTTATTTTTATAACTATATAACCACCAAAAAACAAACGGTGCAAGACCAAATTGCTTTAGAAAAAAGTCAACTTCAAAAGAAACAAGAAATTGAAGCAAAAGAGGCACTTAAACCAAAACTTCCCAATCATATGAGTAAAAATCAAAAGATACATAACCGAGTATTGAGTCTTTTTGAACTTATTCCTTACAGTGTTGTTATTGAAGAGTTGAAACTGGAATTAAATGCGTCAACACTGAAGGTTCATCTTTTAGAAGACGATATTTATATTAAAGAGATGCAACCGAAACTTTTAAAAGCGTATACCTTTTCTTCGATTGAATTTGAGCAAAGCGATGCCAAAGCAGCGTTAAAAGCAACCATTAATAACAGCGAATATCTGGAGCAAAAAACAACAACACAAGAGGTTTTACCTTTATATATTCAAAATGGATTTTTGCCTAAACTTCGGGTTGAGGAGATTATTGATTCCCTTTTAGATGAAAAAGCAGTGTATGTATTTAAATCGGATTTTAAATCGGATATTACAACGTATAATTATGAAGTGGTTACAATCTACAAAGAACCCAAAGAGTTTTTTGCTTTTATTGAAAAACTCAATGAACAAAAATATTCAATGAATGTTTCCTATCCCGTAATAATGAAAAAGACAGAACACGGAATTGAAACCGCGTTTACGTTGCAATTTCATCAAAACCATTGATAAAAGTGAAAAGTAACGAGTAACAAGTGACGAGTAAAAAAAAGAGCATAACGTAACTTGTCACTCGTTACTTTTCACCACTCACTTAATAACTCTTAAGCTCGTTATAAACAGAATCTCTCTCAACGGGGGTAAATCCTGAATTTTGTATGACTTGTACAAATTGTTCTAGGGGCATTCCGTTGGCACTGTTAGCTCCTGCAGCACTTTGGATGGATTCTTTTTGAATGGTACCGTCTAAGTCATTGGCACCAAACTCTTGCGCTAAGAGTGCCAGTTTGATACTTGATGTGACCCAGTACGCTTTTAAGTTAGGGATATTGTCTAAAACAATTCGTGAAATGGCAAAGGTTTTTAAAATCTCTTGCCCCGTTGGATACTCAGTTACTTTTAAAAAGTTATTCTCTTTTTGATACACCAACGGAATAAAGGCATTAAATCCTTGTGTTTCATCTTGTAAAGTACGCAATCTCATCATATGATCAATTCTGTTTTCTCTGCTTTCAATATGTCCAAACAGCATGGTAGCATTGCTTTGTTTTCCTGCTTTATGCCAAAGTTTATGAATATCCAGCCATTGTTGAGAAGAGACTTTCCCTCCACAAATCTTTTTACGTACTTTTTCATCAAAAATTTCTGCACCACCACCGGGCATAGAATCCACACCACACTCAAGCATTTTTTGGATTATTTCTTCATAACTTAAGTTATATTCCGTACTTAGAAAATGAATTTCTGCAGCGGTTAAGGCTTTGATATGAAGTTGAGGATAAGCTTGTTTGATTTTTCTAAAAACATCTAAATACCACTCTAAGCCTGTATTGGGATTGTGTGCAGATACAATATGCACCTCTTTAATCTCTTTTTTTAGTGCTTCTTCTACTGCTTCTAAAATTTCTTCATGTGTCATGGTGTAAGGGTTGGGATTTTTTCTGCTCGAACTGTAGGCACAAAATTGACAAACATCTTTACAGATGTTCGTAGGATTAATATGGCGATTGATATTAAAATAGGTTTTATTGCCAAACTTTTCGTATCGTATTTTGTTGGCAAATTTTCCTAAAGTAAACAAATCCAAATCATAAAGTTGTAAGGCTTCTTCATAGGTGAGTCGTTCTTGATTCTCTAGTTTGTCAATAATCATTTGCACTCTAAATCCTTACTGTACTCTTTTTTATAATTATATAATACAAATCCTCGACACTCTTTTTGTAAGGTTAAATCAGTAAATTCCAAAGAGTAAAGAGTTCCTTTTTTCTTTACTTCCATGTCTTCAACTTTATGGGTTTTAAATATGATAATATTATCTATATTGGTATGACCTAATGTGGATAAGATTTCTCTTAGTTTCTCTTCTTTGAGTTTGGTGCTAATGCCATAAAAGGCAATTCCTACAAAAATGGTAAGCACAATAGCAATAATATGCTTTCTTGGGATTTTTCTTACTTCAATAGTTTGGTTCATTATATTAACTCTTTTAGGGGTTTAAATTTTTTTTCTTCTAAGTCGTAGTATTCTATGGTACCGGTTTCAATGGTATAGTACCAACCATGTATTTTGAGTGTTTTATTGTCAATACGCTCTTTAACAGCAGGGTATGAAAAGAGATTTTCAACTTGATAAAGAATGGAGTTTCTCTCTGTTTGACGATAGAGTTCTTCTTTGTTATTGGGATCAGTAATCGTCTTTAGGGTAAACTCTTTGGCTCTTTCTCCCAATTCCAACCATTTTTTGACATGAACTAAAGAAGTGTCGTTGGGAATATCATCGTACAAACTTTTGCATGCACCACAATGAGAGTGTCCGCATACAATAATATCTTTGACTTCTAACACAGAAACCGCATATTCAATGGCGGCTGCACTTCCATGAAAATCGTTATCGGCTTTAAAAGGAGGAATAAAATTGCCCACATTGCGTAAAATGAACATATCTCCTGGTTTGGTATCAAGCATTAAATCAGGAGTGACACGGCTGTCACTGCATCCTATAAACAAGACTTCGGGTTTTTGCCCTATGTCAACGGAACGCTTTAAATCTTTTTCAAAATAAGGAAAATAAAGACTTCTGAATTTTTCATTGCCTTTGATGAGTTGTTTTATTCTGTGCATGGTTAACCTCTGTGTTGGTATAAATATTTTGATAGATTAATCAAGTCATGCTCTGCAATATCGGTTTTTGCAATGACTCTAATTATAGCTTTTTTAACTGTGGGTTGTCTTATAGCACCCACAGCAAAACCTAGGGTTTTCAAATTTTTTTGGATTTCTAAAACACTTTGATTATCGCCTACAGTAATAGGAATAATCAGACTTTGGGATGGGATATGCAAATGCTCTTTGATAATCTGCAGATTTTTTTGTATTTTTGTTTTGAACTCTTTTTTATGGGCTAAAATAAAGTTAAGTGACTCATGACCAAGGGCTGTATCAAAGAGTGATAACGCGGTGGTATAAATAATGGCTTTGGCTTTATTAAGTAAAAAATCAATAATTTCAAAAGATGCCAAGATATAAGCACCGTAACTGCCATACGCTTTTCCCAATGTACCCATTTTGATGTGATTATGTTTTGGGACGATATTATAATAATCAAAAACTCCCAAAAGGTTCTCTCCAATAACGCCACTGCTGTGAGCTTCATCAACAATTAAAAGAGCATCGTATTTATCGGCTAAATCAAAAATCTCTTTTGAAGCGATATCTCCATGCATGGAGTAAACTCCTTCAATGGCAATGATAATACGATGATATTTGTTTAAATCAAGTTGTTCTAAAAGGTGCTTTAAATCTTGGGCATCATTGTGTTTGAAAAAAAAGACTTGGCTTTTATTTAACAGGCGTGTTGCAACCATTCCACTGGCGTGATACTCTTCATCCATAAACAAAATATCTTTTTTGCGGACTAAGGCCTCAATGAGTGAAAGGTTGGCTAAAAAACCACTGCCAAGAACAATGCCCTCTTCAAAACCATTGGCTTGACATAAGGCTTTTTCAAACTCTTGATGAATAGAGGTGTACCCATTGACCAGTAAAGAGGATTTTGGAGCATGAAAAGAGTGTTTAGCAACCCTTTGGTAGGCATTATCAAACAAAATACGATTGGAAGCTAACCCCAAGTAGTCATTGGAAGCAGCATCGATGAGAAATTCATTGGAAATGGTTCTTTGACGGTAACGATTGGCTTTTTTTATGGCATTTATCTCTTTGTCGTACAAAAAAACTCCTAAGATTAATACAATATTATATCCAAATTATTATAAATTTTTTAAAAAGCTATTTTTTTGCTACAATGCTGTGTTACATTTACAGTGTTGATATACAAACTTCCATATTTTAAATCATATAGGTTTAGGTTAAATGAAATTTCTTGCTGCTTTTACGGCATAAGAAGCAGTTCAAGAATTCATTTAATTTTTCACACTCATTCGTTTTCTTCAACTCATATCCAGAGGATTTTTATGAATTTTTTAGATAAAAACAGCAATACCAATATTATTATTGCAGGAATTATTGCCCTTATTGTTGGTGTTGGTGTGGCTCGATTTGTTTTTACTTCATTGCTGCCTAGTATGCTTGAAGAGCAATTAACGCTTACTTTTGCCGGTGTTTTGGCTTCGGTGAATTTTGTAGGCTATTTAAGTGGGTCAATTTTTGCCATATTTATTAAAGATATGCAAAGCAAAGTTAAGTGGTTTCGTATAGGATTGGTATTAGCCATTTTAATGACATTGGTCTTAGCGACTACCACCCATGAAGTGATTTGGTTTATTTCTCGTATAATTGCAGGGTTTGCTGCTGCTATGGGCTTAGTAGTGGGTTCAGCTATTGTTATGAGTAAACTCAAATTTGAGGATAAAACCAAAGCCATGGGAATACATTTTAGTGGAATAGGCTTTTCAATTGCCGTTTGTGATATCGTAACTCGACTTGTCTTTGCCTATGAAGGTTCTTGGCAAGATACTTGGATGGTATTGACGCTTTTTGGAGCAGTAATTGCCCTGTATCCTTTGTATATTTTGGATTTTGATAAAACACAAACCTCTCATACGCAAAAGCATAAAATCGATAAATCCATTTTTTCTGTTTTTGTCATTGTATTAATTGCCGCTTATTTCACCGAAGGCGTAGGCTTTGTTATTCAAGGAACCTTTTTGCCGGATATTATCAACTCCATTGAAGGCTTAGAAGGCTTAGGTGAACTTACGTGGTTAATTGTTGGAATTTCAGGTATTTTTTCTTGTATCCTTTGGATGAGATTGGCCGCTTCGTTTGGGTATGTCAATATTATTATCATTGCCATGAGTATTCAAGCCGTGGGAGTGTTGATTCCTGCTGTAACGGCACATCCTTTTTTGAATATTTTATCCGGTGTATTTTACGGAGGAACCTTTGTTGGTTTAGTGGCATTGTTTATGAGTTTAGGTGGGAAATTAGCCGGTAATAATCCCGTGATTTTAATGGGTGCGTTAACAACAGCTTATGGAATAGGGCAAGTTATTGCTCCTTTGTATGCGGTGGTTTTAACCGATTGGTCGGGGAATTACAATTATGCTTTGTATGTTACTGCTGTGATTATTATAGGAGGAATCGCCTTATTATTTGGAGCAAAAAGAGTATTGAAAATTCACTATTAATGCCAAAGGTTCATAGGTATTATTGTATGCTTTTTTCAACTAAGAGATGAGCGACTTCTTGTTGTGCATGAACAAAGGTTTTGATGTTTAAATCTTTTAACTCTTTTCTTTCATCAATGGTGTCAATTTTAACCACCAAATTGGCATTGGCATCAAAAGCTAAAACGGCTTCGCAAATCAATCGTTTTTTACTGATATTATTAAGGGTTATAATAATACTTCGTGCTTCATCGGCTTTAAGCGATTCTAAAACAGGCAATTTATCTAAGTGTCCAAAATATGCCATATAACCCCGTTTTCGTGCAAGTAATACATGCCGTAAATCATCAGAAATAATGACAAATTGAATCTTTTTTTCTTCCAAAGAATTGGCAATAATTCGTCCCAATGTTGAGAAACCACAAATAATGATATGATTTTTTGCACTAATAGGAGTAATTTTATCCGATTCAAAAAACTCTACGACAAAGTATGAAGCCAATTTATAGATATTATTGACAATAAATGGAGTAATAATCATGGATAAAACCGTAACTAAAATTAAAAACTTGCTCAACTCTTCAGAGAGTAAGTTTTGGCTTGAGGCTAAAGCAAAAACAGCAAAAGAGAACTCGCCTATTTGACATAAAGCTAAAGAGGCTTTGATACTGTCACTTTTATTGGCTTTTCGTTTGATAATGAGATAGACAATCAAGGCTTTAATCAGCATGACACCTAAAAAAATCAGTAAAACGTAGTGCAAATTGCTCATTAAAAAAAGAATATCAATTTTAGTCCCTACATAAAAGAAAAATGCCCCCAATAACAAATCTTTATACGAAGCAATATCGGATTCAACTTTAACATGATAAGAGGTTTCCGCAATAATCATTCCTGCAATAAAAGCTCCTAAAGAGTAGGTAAATCCCATTTCATGTGCCAGTAATGAAGCCCCGATGACAATGGATAAAACTGAGCCTAAAAAAAGCTCTTCCAGCTTGGCTTGAGATGAAAATTGCAACAAGCCATTAACAATTTTTTTGCCAATGGTAAACATAAAAACAATGACAATTAAAGCACCAAGAAAGGTATTAAATACGACTTGGCTTAAACTTAATGTATCGTTGGATAAAAAGCTGATTAACAGTAAAATGGGAATAACGGCTAAATCTTGGAAGATTAAAATGGCCGTTGATTTTTCTCCATAAGGGGTATAGATATCTTTGGATTGTTTTAAATATGTCAGTACAATGGCGGTTGATGAGAGTGAAAACGCCAAAGCAATAATCAAAGATGAACTGATATCTATATGAAACATAAAATGAGAAATAAGAAAAATAATTGCTGCACTTAATCCCACTTGTAAAAAGCCATTAAGAAAAAGAATCTCTTTCATTTTTTTAAGTTTAGAAACGGACATTTCAAGCCCAATGGTAAACATTAAAAAAACGATTCCAAACTCAGCAATCAAATTTAACGCTTCTAAGTTGGTTTCTAAGTTAAAATCAAACAGAGTACTAATAATCGTCCCTGTCATAATATAACCAATAATATGAGAAACCGATAATTTTTTTAAAATAAGGTTCAACACCGTAGCAATGGCTAAAGAAATAAAGATAATAATTAAAATTGAATTCATACGATATTTTAGCAAAGATTGGGAAAATAAGAGCCTCTTTTTTGTATAGTTTGTATACAAATATGTTATTATTCTTTTTGTACTAAATTACCAAGGATTAAAATGCCACAAAAATTGAAATACTTTTTTTATTCGAGTAAGAGTCATGTGCTTTCTATTATCATCAAAGGATTATTTTGGCTCGCACCCATTGTTGCTGTTACATTAATCGTTCTATGGATTTACGATAACATCAGTTCCTTAACCTCTTTTTTGTTTAATTCCATTGGCTTTAATATTGAAAGCTCACCTTTTTTATGGACAATTTTTGGTGTTTTACTGTTGGGCGTTATTGCCTATATTGTAGGAATTTTTGTTGAAACACGTTTGGGTGATGTCATTGAAAAGGTTTACCGAAAAATCCCAGGTTATGCGACGATTAAAGAGTTAATTGATATTTTTAATACCTCTAAATCGGGTGAAAAGAAAGTTTTAGTTGTTCTTATTCGGGGGTTTGCACAAGAAGGGTATAACATTGGATTAATGTATTCAACCAAACAAAGTATTTTAAAAGATCATTATACCGTAACGCTTTCAATGACACCTATTCCCAATGGGGGTTATATGTTTGAAGTGCATAAAGATAAAATTTTTGTCATAGAAGAGGCTACGTTTGATACCAATTTACAGTATTTATTGTCTATGGGCGTAAAATCATTGGCAGAGATTCTAAAAATAGAACCCAAAAAACTTGATGAGTTTAGAACTTTAGAGAGTTTTTTACAAGAGACTAAAGCGTAATATTTTCCAAAAACTCAATGTGATTGTCTACCACAATTAAGGCATCAATCACATACGCTGTATTGAGTTTTTTGGTTTGGATATAGTATTCAACACTGCGTTTGAGTTTGGAGAGTTTTGAGGGACTTATATTATTAACTGCTGTTTCAAAATCTTGGGCAGATTTAACTTCACAAAAATGATAAACCTCCTCTTTGGAAGCAATAATATCTATCTCTCCCAGTTTTTTGGCATAGAAGTTTTGTTCAATAATTGTAAAGCCGTGTGAACGTAAAAATTCACACGATTTTTGTTCGGCGATATCCCCTTTAGACCGACTCAACTTCAACTTTCACAGATTTAAAACGTGCGGTCATAATCAGTTCATCACACTCATCTCCAAATAAAAAGTTGACTTTTGAAGCCGCGTGATGAAATGTGGTAAACAAAGTATTAGGTTTGATGGTTTTGACATATTTCACAGGCAATATACCACTTTCACCGTAAGGTGATTTTAAAATAATATGCTCACTTCCAATTCGTTCTTTATCTTCAATACTGGCTAATACAATATCTTTATCGTATTTGCTGTTGAGGTTTTCGCTTTGCACGGTTTGAGCTGCATTGTTATAATGAACAATGGTTCGCCCTGTGGTTAAATAGAACTCGTTTTTTGCAAATGTTTGTTTTTTGACCAGTTTTTCAATCTGTTCTCTTAATTGATATTGATGATAATAAAAAGTCCCTTTCCCGTCTTCGGTTCTAAATTGTTCCAAATGTAAAATAGGAGTATCCTCTTTAGCAATAGGCCATTGCATTCCTCGATTTCTATTTTTGGATAATTTATGATACGTTGCACCACTGTATCGTGTACCGACGGCTTCTTTGGCTTCATTCCAAACGTCTTCACTGTTTTCATAGACAAAGTTACCCGTGATTTTGTTTTCAATGTCTCGTAAAACTTCCCAGTCATCGGGCATATTGGCTTCAACAAGTGGCTGAGAAAGGTGAAGTCGTCGCATGGCATTGACATACACACCCACTTTTTCATAAGCTGATTTTACCCCAAATACAATGTCTGCTTTTTGGGTAATTTCATTCATAAACAGTTCATTTGAAATAATCACTTCTAAGTTTTTTAACGCATTATGCACTTTATTTTGATTGGGATGAATATGGGCAATATCTTCTCCCATGACGTACATGGCTTTAATTTTTCCTGCAATCATCTCATCAATAAGCTCTGGAGTCATAAGTCCAATTTCTTTGGGTGTTTTGTAATCGGGATCAAAGTAGGGTAAACAGCCTGTATCACAGGCACCTTGTACGTTGTTTTGACCACGCAATGGCATCAATCCCGCACCCGTTTTGCCAATATTTCCTGTCATCATGGCAAGATTAACAATAGCCATAACTGCATACGAACCATCTAAATGCTCCGTAATGCCCAATCCCCAAAAAAACATCGATTTTTTTGTGGCATATTCTCGTGCAACATGAGGAATTTGTTCCGATAGAATTTCATAACCTTCAATATTTTTCATATATTCTGGGTTAGCAAACTCATCATTTAAAATCGATTCTTTATAGGACTCAAACTCTTTACAGCGAGTATCAATAAACTCATTGTTGTATAACTTTTCACTTAAAATAACGTACGCCATCATATTTAAAACCAATAAATTGGCTTCATAAGGAATAACCATTTCATGCTGAGCAAATTTACCCAATTGGATTTGTCGTACATCAATGACACTTAAACTCGCCGTTTTATCTCGTGCTGCTTTGATGATTCGATTGGCAACTATGGGGTGAGCTTCGGTTGTATTTGAACCCATAACAATAATATTTTGGGTTTGAAAAATATCATCATAAGGATTCGTAGCGGCTCCTTCCCCAATGGCTGTTTTCATCCCTTTAAGACTGGGACTGTGACATACTCTGGCACAATTATCCACATGAGGAGACTCCATCGCAACACGTACAAATTTTTGGAACATGTAAGAGCTTTCACAAGAAGTTCTTGCCCCTCCCATTCCACAAAAAGCATGACGACCATATTTCTCTTTGATTTCCAAAAGTTTCCACGCGGCCAATGAGGTCGTAAATTCATACGGTGTTTCAAAATAGGTTTCATCAAACTCTTTAAGCGTTTTTGCCCGTGCCTTTAACTCTCGAGGCAGGGCTTCTAAATTGTTTTCAATAAAACTTTTTTTGACTCGACAATTTCGAATACGTGTAGGACTGTGAACAAAATCAAATCCACTTTTCCCTTTAATACAGAGTTTCCCTTGAGAAACATAGCCATCATTTTGAGCATAAATTTTTAAAATCTTATTGTCTTGAACTTGGGCTGTAATATCACATCCCACTCCACAATAGGTACAAACTGAGTTAATATCAGAAATCATACTCATCCGCCACCTACAAATTGTAGAAGTTCTAATTTATCGCTGTCATTAAGTCGGAAATTCGACCAGTCATCTTTTTTAACGATTTGCATATTAACAGCTGCTGCCATCACTTTGTCTTCTATTTGTAAAGCGGTAATCACACTTTGCAAAGAAGTTCCCTCGTCAAACTCTTTGGTTTCACCATTGATAATGAGTTGCATTTCTTTAACCTTGAGATTTATTTAATGTGTGATTTTATCAAAAATATCTTTATGTTAAATCAAAACAAAGAATTAATCAGGAGCACGAATAGTGTGTTATATGTGATAACTTTAAATACTTATAACTATGTGTATGAATAAACGTTGGTTCAAGTGTATTTTTGATTTAGCCTTGCGAGTTCATTTCTATTTCAATACATTATATGTTGTTGGTTCAATTATTTTGTTGGTAGTGCTCGTAATTAATATCTGATTTCAATACATTATATGTTGTTGGTTCAAGTTTTTGTATGCATATTTTCATCTTCAATACTCCAATTTCAATACATTATATGTTGTTGGTTCAATAAAGAATAACGACAACATCGACATTGCTAAAAAAGCATTTCAATACATTATATGTTGTTGGTTCAAATCTATGCTCACCCTTATCCTCAAAATATTATCTTATTTCAATACATTATATGTTGTTGGTTCAAATTGCTTTTACTCTGTCTTGTTGCACTGTTTTCTTCATTTCAATACATTATATGTTGTTGGTTCAAAATCTTATATTTGAATCGAGAAACACATGAAACTGTTGATTTCAATACATTATATGTTGTTGGTTCAATAGCTTTTCATATCAGGAAAAAGTCTTTCCATGTCAATTTCAATACATTATATGTTGTTGGTTCAAGATAGTTATACAATCTCTATTATTCAGATTTACTGATTTCAATACATTATATGTTGTTGGTTCAAAATGGTGAGATTACTGAAATTAGAGAGTTTATACAATTTCAATACATTATATGTTGTTGGTTCAATGGCTTGGGCTTCTCGTGGGACGATTGGATTGCCTATTTCAATACATTATATGTTGTTGGTTCAAGGGTCAATCCATTGAACGCCACACGGGTGGTTGTTGATTTCAATACATTATATGTTGTTGGTTCAATTATTGGCACTTAGTTTAAAAGCACAATCTTTGACTATTTCAATACATTATATGTTGTTGGTTCAACATCAACCACGAACATACCATTTACTAAGCTATGGATTTCAATACATTATATGTTGTTGGTTCAATTGGAAGTCCAGGTGAGGCGAACAAAGCAATACGATTTCAATACATTATATGTTGTTGGTTCAATATCGCTCGATAAAGACACAATTTACGTTTTAGCCAATTTCAATACATTATATGTTGTTGGTTCAAAAAAAGCGATTGAAAATAAAGACCTTAATTCTTTATTTCAATACATTATATGTTGTTGGTTCAAATAATATTCTTAAAGAATTAAACAAAGGTTGAATTAATTTCAATACATTATATGTTGTTGGTTCAACATAATATTCCATATTTTCTTCAAGTGTTTTTATCATTTCAATACATTATATGTTGTTGGTTCAAATTATGGCGGGTTATGTTGACAGTGCCAACAGGGCATTTCAATACATTATATGTTGTTGGTTCAAAAATTATTTCTTTTATATACTTCAAAACTTAGTTCATTTCAATACATTATATGTTGTTGGTTCAATAGTCCTCTTATGTCAAGCGACAAGAAGTTTAGTCGATTTCAATACATTATATGTTGTTGGTTCAAATATTTTAAAGGGAATTCGTGTCGCATCATTAGAAAATTTCAATACATTATATGTTGTTGGTTCAAAATCAACTCTTGGGCAAAATCTCTCACCTTTTGCCAATTTCAATACATTATATGTTGTTGGTTCAACAATTACAGTAAAAAGATTTGCATAATCTACTCTATTTCAATACATTATATGTTGTTGGTTCAATCATTGCACAAATGGCTAACAGTTCATCAAACAATAATTTCAATACATTATATGTTGTTGGTTCAAACTAACAAAAATACGAATTTATCACAAAATTATCTATTTCAATACATTATATGTTGTTGGTTCAATCAACCTCGGGCTTTTTAATGTCTTTGACTCGTTGATTTCAATACATTATATGTTGTTGGTTCAAGATTTTGATGCGATGTATGGAAGCAATTTTAAAGGTATTTCAATACATTATATGTTGTTGGTTCAACTTTTGCTAAACCATTTAAGCCATTAGGAAATATAATTTCAATACATTATATGTTGTTGGTTCAATGCTAGTCAGAATTTTAAGCCCGTCATCGTTTGATTTCAATACATTATATGTTGTTGGTTCAAGACAAGAGCTTCATAATTTAATTTTGGTTTCTCAATTTCAATACATTATATGTTGTTGGTTCAAGCACTTCCCACGTTTGAAAAAACCGTGTCAATGTTTATTTCAATACATTATATGTTGTTGGTTCAAAAATCTATCATTACTTTATTGAACAACCTTGAATAATTTCAATACATTATATGTTGTTGGTTCAACAAAAACGCTATCAAAGTCAAAAACCATTCACCACGCATTTCAATACATTATATGTTGTTGGTTCAACTTCATCATTCCCTTTGTTTGCACAAACATCAGAATTTCAATACATTATATGTTGTTGGTTCAATAGATGAACTTTTTCCTCTTAATCACATATTATTATTTCAATACATTATATGTTGTTGGTTCAAGTTTTCTCTTCTTCTTAGAGCATCTTTAAACCCTATTTCAATACATTATATGTTGTTGGTTCAAATAACTCAAGATGGAAATGATGTTCTTGTTAGTAAATTTCAATACATTATATGTTGTTGGTTCAAAGTGGTGGTAAATCTTCAAATGCTCGTTTACTGGCATTTCAATGCATTATATGTTGTTGGTTCAAGTAAACTTTGGCGTTTGTCATATAGTCTAAAGCATATTTCAATACATTATATGTTGTTGGTTCAAAACGTAAAACAAACTTACTCTCTTTATTTTCACCTTATTTCAATACATTATATGTTGTTGGTTCAATGTGATAAAATGTTTTGAATCAATATGCTCTAAAATATTTCAATACATTATATGTTGTTGGTTCAAACACTCACTGTTTGTAAATCAGGCATTTCTTCTAGATTTCAATACATTATATGTTGTTGGTTCAAAAAGATGACCTTTATAAATCATATTGTTATTATTATTTCAATACATTATATGTTGTTGGTTCAATAATATGTTGCCCACCGTTGACCCTTTTATAAATGGATTTCAATACATTATATGTTGTTGGTTCAATTTGCGTGGAATCTTGGATATTTTTTATCTAAACTATTTCAATACATTATATGTTGTTGGTTCAACTGTCTTCATTGCCACCTGCAATTTTGTTTAAAAGATTTCAATACATTATATGTTGTTGGTTCAATTTTCATAGCATCGATGAGTGATTCTATTTCTGAATTTCAATACATTATATGTTGTTGGTTCAATAATCCGATTTGTTTATATGGCGGAGGGGGAACGTAATTTCAATACATTATATGTTGTTGGTTCAAGCTAGTCAGAATTTTAAGCCCGTCATCGTTTGATTTCAATACATTATATGTTGTTGGTTCAATCTAATCCGATTTGTTTATATGGCGGAGGGGGAACGTAATTTCAATACATTATATGTTGTTGGTTCAAGTCTTGGTCTTTTAAAAATTGAACAAATTCAACACTATTTCAATACATTATATGTTGTTGGTTCAATTCAATACAATCTCTTCTAAAATATCAGTTTTTAATTTCAATACATTATATGTTGTTGGTTCAATGAGTTTGATATTTAGAATAATATAAAGATATACATTTCAATACATTATATGTTGTTGGTTCAAAAAATCGCAAAAAATTACAAACAAAGGACTTACCAAATTTCAATACATTATATGTTGTTGGTTCAATGAGCATAGGATTTTTCATATTTAATCTTATCAAATTTCAATACATTATATGTTGTTGGTTCAAATATACAGATTTTACGATTTCTGTTTTTTCTTCTTATTTCAATACATTATATGTTGTTGGTTCAACTTTTGCTAAACCATTTAAGCCATTAGGAAATATAATTTCAATACATTATATGTTGTTGGTTCAACACAACAATTTGCCTCACTTTGTGTCGCCTGCATATTTCAATACATTATATGTTGTTGGTTCAAGAGCTTTGAGTTTTAAAAAGCCTTTTGCTTTAATTAATTTCAATACATTATATGTTGTTGGTTCAAATTTTTTCTTTAAACAGGATGGAAAGATAACTGAATTTCAATACATTATATGTTGTTGGTTCAAGCGTTCCAAAAAAGAATAAATAAGGTAGTTTAAAAATTTCAATACATTATATGTTGTTGGTTCAAATATGGCGAAGAAAGCCAAAAAAAGGTCACAAGCTAATTTCAATACATTATATGTTGTTGGTTCAAATTCTTTAAAAAATAAATTAACTGTAGAAATGAGCAAATTTCAATACATTATATGTTGTTGGTTCAATAATGGTGAGATTACAGAAATCAGAGAGTTTATACAATTTCAATACATTATATGTTGTTGGTTCAACCATTGTGTTGGGATGTGTTTCATATACTCAATGATTTCAATACATTATATGTTGTTGGTTCAAGTTAGAACTTTCATTTAGCCCAAAGTTTAACTTTATTTCAATACATTATATGTTGTTGGTTCAAGCTTGAACTCTTCTACATCTTCTTTTGTGACACCATTTCAATACATTATATGTTGTTGGTTCAATTGGACTGTTTTATATGATTTAGATAAACCATTATTATTTCAATACATTATATGTTGTTGGTTCAATGAACTCATTATCTCCTACCTTGAAATAGTTTAATATTTCAATACATTATATGTTGTTGGTTCAACTTATTTCGATATAGTATATCTTCTATGCTATCTTTATTTCAATACATTATATGTTGTTGGTTCAACATATCAACGGTTTTATTGTAGTTTTCCATTTCTTCATTTCAATACATTATATGTTGTTGGTTCAATGCTTGTTTTTGTTGTGGTATTGGATATTTATCGGGATTTCAATACATTATATGTTGTTGGTTCAATAACTACTTATGACCACGATGAAGCATTCTTTTATTGATTTCAATACATTATATGTTGTTGGTTCAATAAGAAAAAATCGGGCTTCTAAAATACTTGTTTAGCTAAAAATAGGACTTCAGAGCGATTTTTCCAATCATTTTAAGAATTTTAACAATAGGTTGTTAAATAACTTATAAAGTACCGTATTTTAGTACTTATAAGCTAAAATACCCATAAAAATAGTTGGAAAATTATATGAAAATAGATTCTTCCTTTTTTTGATTGGTTCCTAGAATTATTTCGTTGAAACTTTTAGCATTGGGGACTTTGACGATTGAGATAAAATCAAGCTCTTTATCGATGACTTTTTTAAGTTCATTTTCCAGTTTTATTTGATTTGAAGGGGTTATGCTTCCTCTGAAAATTGATTTTTGGTGATGTTTGAGATATTTTTTGCAGATTTTAAACACCTTAGCCACACGGTATTTTCCTGCATCACTAAACTCATCGGCTATATCATAAAATAAAAAAGCGTAGTTATAGTTAAAGGTATCTTTTCTCACATTTTATCCTTAAGTTTAAAAGGTACAAATTCTTTACCCTCAACGATATATTTGATGAGTTTATAACCCTCAAGTTTCAAGCAGTGTTTGTAGGTGGTTTTTCGTTTGAGTTTTGCGTGCATAAACGTTTCATTGATTCTTGTTTCAAAAGCATCTATAAATATTTTTTTACCCTCTTCATTTAAAAGTGCATAATTCAAACTCTTATCAAAGTGTTTCTCCACTTGCAGTTTTTTTCGCCTGACCAAATCAAAAATGGTTTTAAAAACAATCACAGGCTTAAAAGCCTCACTTATATCCAAACAAAGACTAAATCTTCCCTCTCGTGGAGAGTGTAAGAAGCTAATGGCTTGATTGAGATGAGTGGTATAAATCGCACTAATGGTTTTGGTATAAAGCAAAGTATTCCCAAAACTCACTAACGCATTCATAGGGTTATTGGGCGGGCGTTTCACACGCTTGTTCATCAAAAAATCTTCAGGCAAAAAGTGTTTGAAACTGTCATAAAACCTACTCCAAATTTGCCCTTCTATAAACATAATTTGTTCGATGGTAATATCTTTTTCTAAAAACTTTTTAGGTTCACTTTTGAGCCAATCAAGGGTTGGTTTTAATTCTTTTTTGTCATGTCGGTAGTAATGATAGAGCGTTTCATGAATATTTTCAGCGATTGCTTGCACGATTGCTTTGGCAATATTAAGGCGATTTTCCATATAACAAACCGCTTGCTTGATACTCAAATCCCCGCTTATGAGTTGTTCTTTTGGGTAAAAAGTGCCACTGTAATTACTATGATAATTAAACAAATGAAGCGTAATCCCAGCCTTGCTTATGAAATCCAAGAATTTAGTATTGAAACTCACTTCATTCATACAGTACAACTCTCTGGTATCTTGAATAGGAATATAAAAATTGCCTTTTTCATTTCTAAAAGCTATGGAATTATCTTTGCGTTTAAGTTCTCCCATGCTAAAGATATATCGTGTGTGATTTTTTGCCATTTTTACCTCTATGCTTTTTAAATAAAACAATACTCAAAATAAGCACATTTTTTGCACTTATTTTCAAACTTCGCTTTGGGTGGAATTTCTTGATTGATTAGATTTTCAATGTGTTCTAAAACTTTCAAAAGCTCTTTTTCATTGCTAGAAGTTAGCTCAATAAACTCCACTTTTTTATCGCCTCTTTTTTCAATGTATTCAATTTTCCCTTTTTTCTCCACACCTTTTTGTTTGAATTTGTAAAGATAAAGTAAAACTTGCCACTTCACCGCTTCTGGGTCGCTATCCGATTTTTTGACCTCCACCAAATAATCTCGCGTGATTTTATCTATCTTGATATTGTCGATACTTATCTCAGAGTGTTTATTTTTCTCTTCATTGATTTGGTGCAGAACTTTTCCAATTCGTACATCT
Source organism: Epsilonproteobacteria bacterium UBA4036 (assembly GCA_002382325.1). Classification (GTDB taxonomy): domain Bacteria; phylum Campylobacterota; class Campylobacteria; order Campylobacterales; family Arcobacteraceae; genus Marinarcus. The sequence continues at coordinate 37,497 of DGAG01000009.1, read as the reverse complement.
TCTGAATTGTCCTCAAGATTGATACGGTTGGCGTGGAGCCACATTTGCGTTTTACAGTGGAAATAGTAGTTTATTAGAGTGCCTGTGATCATAGTCTTTATCTTTCATTTTATTGTTACTAAATCATTTATGTTAAACTGTCCGATTATTTCGGACAATACATTTATTTCATTTTCAACTGACTACAAATTGTAGCCAATTGTTTTTTTATTCCAAGGATTTTTCATTTTTTTCATAGAGTTTTCTTGTATTTTATAAAAACCTGCTATTTTTATCTTCGTTAAACTTTTCCCTATCAAATTTACCTTCATCTGTGATATATTTTAAATTTTTTATAAAATAGTATCCATACATTTCTTCTTCTCCAATATGTGGTCTTTGTTCCTCATAATATTTAAAAATATTAAAAGTGAAAAATTGCATAAGAGAATTTATTTTTGATTTTTCTATCTCTCTTTTTGTGAAACTCTCAATTTCATTCAAAGCGATAAATTCATCCCAAACTTTTTGTCCATCTAAGTATTTACCATTTAAAAATCTATTATCTAAATTTTTAAATTCATTTACTTTTTCATATTTATTTAGCTCAATTTGGAATGGAAAATAAAGCGTAAATTGTGAAGATTTAATTAATCTCATATTATCTTGAATTTTTTTATAGTTTAAATCTTTTACATCTTTTTTAAAATTCCCATAATTTGTTAGATGTCCATCTTCATATTTCAATCCCTTATCTTTTATAAGAGTTAAAACATTTTCATAATATTTCGCAAAATTTTTATTTACAAGTATTTTTTGATACTCTTTTTTTCGTAAATCAAATTCTAATCTATTATCATTTTTATAAACTTTATCAGCATCATCCATATTAAAAAAATAAACAGTAGGATCTATCTCACTTTTTTGGCAACTTCTATTTATTCTTCCCAAAAATTGTTCTTCACTGTCTAGCGTTGAAATATCTTTAAAACCTAAATCCATATCAATATCCACACCAGCTTCTATAACCTGAGTTGCAACTATTACAATTTCTTTATCATTAGTCTTATCAATTACATATTCTCTGAAAGCTTTATTATCATCTCCACTTAATTCATATAAATTTTTAACTCTTTTTTCTTTGAGGAATTTATAAAAATTTCTTGCGGTATCTTTTTTAATAAATTCAAATAATACTTTTTTATATTTTTTATTTTCTTTTTTAAAGACATCATATAATTTTTCAAAAGTGATTTTATTATCTAAATCAAGATATTTTATACTAACTCTATCTTTAAAATATTTATTTCCAAATATTTCATCTCTTTTTTGATTAGGAATCAATGAAACAAAATTGTCTTTTTTTTCAAGGAAGAAATCTAGTTTTGGTAAAGTTGCTGACATTATTATGATTTTTATATTAAGAAGTGATGCAAATTTCTCAAAAAATTGAGTCATATACCACCAAAGATTATTGTTATAACTTTGTATTTCATCAATTATTATCACACTATTTGCCAATTGCCACAATGGAAAATTATCATCTTTTGTTGTTCCAAATAATATATCAAAAAATTTTACATGTGTTGTAAAGATAATTTGTTCATTAAAAAAGAGTCTATTTAAATAGGATTTATCATAATTAGTTTCTTCTTTTTCATTCTCATCATCACTTATTTCTTTTATAGGTGTTACAGAATTTATAACTCCTATATCAAATTTATCTTTAAAAATCTTTTCAAATACTTTTTTTGTTTGTTCTACAAGTGTATTAAAAGGAAATATATAAAAAATCTTATTTAAATCTTCATTTGTATTAAGAAGTTTTGATGCAAGTGATATAGAAGTTAATGTTTTACCACTTCCTGTTGGTGCTTCGAGATAAAATATACTTTTATTGATATTTTTTGATAGTTCTTCTACCGCAGTTTTTGATATTTCATTTCGTAGTTTATTAATTCCTTTTGGTTCACCAAATGATTTTATGAAATCTGAACATAAATTTTCAAATAGCAACTTATCTTTTTTTTGAAAAATCCCAAAATTATCAAAAGATTTATCGGTCATATATGCAGTTGTTGCAAAATAATCACTTGAAATAACCAATGAAAAAAGAAGTTTATTTAAAATAAAAAAATCAAAATCATCTTTTGTGATATAGTCATCTATATCTTTTAAAATACATTTAAAATCATTATGTTTTTTTTTATTCTCTTTTTTGTCTTTTGGATATTCATTGATACTATCAAGTTTGCCATGATGTTTACTAATATGATAAGAAAAGTTATAAAGAATAAAGTTTAATCTATAAAAATCTACATTATTTTTTATCTCTTTATTAAAACGATTATGATAGTACTCTATAAATTTCAAAGCACCTATATGAGAATGTTTACTATCTCTCTCATCTTCACAATTATTAAATAAAGGATTTTTCATTTTAACTTTTTGAAAAATTGGATTTTTTTTACCTAAGTCATGTAAATAAATGGTATTTATAAACATTTCTTTTATAAGTTCAAAATTCTTTGAATCAATCTTTTTTATCAAAGAATCAATAACAAAATTTAGATTCTTACTCTCTACAATTCTTTTATAATATTCAAGTGTTAAATCTAAATGTTCTGTTAATTTTTCTGGTTCTTTATATACACAAGTATGAGCAAAATATCTTTCATCTATTCCAAAATCAGATAAAAGCATAATTTTTCTCATTGGCTGAATAAATGTTTAGATAATCCCCCTCAACAATATTATGATTTGTAAAAACTAAATTCTCATATTCATAAAAATGATACTTCTCATTTAATCCAATTGGAGCAATTTCTTTAAAAAAACAAGAGTTTTCTCCTCTAGGTTTTATTTTTGAAAGTTTTAAATTTTTTTCTATAAAAAGAGAATGTATTCTATCTTCTAGTATTGGACTTTCTAACTCAATACTTTTAACTTCTTTAATATCTGCAAAATGGTCATTTTTCCCAAGATAAGGAATAAATACAGCTTTGCCATTTTCTAAATAATCTTTGATTTTCCCATATTCAATACTTCCATCATCAAGAATCATAATTTGCCAAATAGGATTTTCAAGCCATTGTTCTCTAACTATCAAATTTCCACCTTCTTCTTGGGAAGCATATCCAACACCATTATTAAAAGTTTGTATTTTTTTACTAAAATATCCATTTGGTACTAATGGAATAATAGAAATTTTTAAATGCTGTAATTTCTCATAAAATTCAGGAAAGCTATTATTTAATGGCTTCTTATTTTTTTTATTTCTAATATTCTCATCATTTAATTGAGTATATCCACCCAATCCTATAACAGCACCAAATAATCCTAAAAGTGCAGGTTTATGAATATTGTTATAAGTAAAATAGGCAAATTGATTAACATCAGGTTTCCTAAAACAAGCAGTTTTACCACTTAATATGAAACTTATTGCTTTCATCTATTATATTTTCTCTTTTGTAAAAATATTAAATTTGTCATATTTTGAAATAACATTTAATTTAATAAATGGATTAAAATATATTTCCACTTTTGCTACTTTTCCTTCAATCATTTTTTCAATTTGTGATAAATCAATTTCTCTTTTTTGACTATTAAACTCTAAATAATTACTTAAATCAGGTAAGTAACACTCTTCATCTTTACACTCAATAAATAAAGCAAACTCATTTTCACAACCAAATTTACTATTTGTATTAAAAGCAGTTGCACTGGTAAGGGCTACTTTTTTAAACTCTTCATAATCATTTTGTGTATATCCATCAAAACCTTTTAACAAAAGTTTATATTCATCATAAGCTTTTGGATTAATACAAAAACCATAAAAATAGTGAGCTTCATCAACTGTAATTTTTGTTCCAAGTGTTGATTGCTTTGCATCATCTTTGGTAGAGTCTGCAAAAGGAGATAATATATCTTGAATCTCTACATTTGTATCATCAAATTTATTAAACCCTTGCCCAAATTGAACCGCCCCAGTGATAGAAATATTTTGTTTTTTTTCAGCAAAAGTTGCACCAAAATTTTTTACATCAATACAATTAAAAAGATTTGTCATCACTTCATTTGTTGTATCTTTTTCATCTAATTTTGAAAAAAGCTTCTCATATCTTTCACCTAATTGATTAGGAATAATCGCACCTTTTGATTCTTTAAAACTTTTTACAAATAAAACATTTTTCCCTTCACTTTCCCACATTTTTTTCATAGGATATTTAAGTGCTTTATCACTTCCATAAATTTCACCATTACTTGTAGATTTTGGACGACCTGTAAAATCTGCATTCCAATTTGCCATTTTTGCTTTTATTCCTATTATTCCGTAAACTCTGTTCATTTGTTTATCTCCTTAAATATGTTTTTTTAATTCATAGATTGCTACTTGGCAAAATTTATTCAAACTTGTAGTTGATGTTTCTAATTTATTAAGCTCGTTTTTTGCTTTTACTTTATCGAAATTATTTCTACTAAGAGTTGAAAGTATTGCATCTTTTATTTTTTTTCTTTCTTCTTGTAATCTCTTACAATTTAAATTCAAAACTTTGTTTATATCTTTCCTAATTTCTTTATCATCTAGTTTTTCATTTTTTTTATCAATTTCACTCTCTGGTTCTTTATAATAAATAACTCCACTTTTAGAAAATTTTATATTTTCCATTTGAATTTTACTCAAAGGATTAACATAAAGTTTAGCCCTTTTTGATTGGTATTTTGCTCTGCTTTTATCACAATGAAGTTCTTTACAAGAATTACCCAAACACACAGCTAACATATTATCATAGTTTGTATCTTCTTTTTTACCTATTTCTTGACCAATTTCATCTTTAAATTTTTGTCCAATTATATGTTCTATTGTAGAATTATTTTCGTCAATTTTTTGCATACAATATGCACAAATATATCCTTGCTCTTCAAGTAAATCTTTAAGAACTATATTTTTAACACAAATTCCTTTTTCATCATTTGAACACACATCACTTGTGTACGACCCATTATTTTTATGAATTCCAATTAATCTTTTATAACCTTTACCCGTATGCTTTTTAGTTATTAATCTCATAGTTATTCACCAAAAGTCATACTTATTAACATCTTAGCCTCAAGGATAATACTATCATTTTCTCCATAATCTTCTTTTAATTCATCAAAAAGTTTTTTAGATAGTTCATAGTTTTTTTCATCTTCTATAGCATAAAAAAGCCTATCAATTTTTTTCCTAAATTCATCAGGTCTATATAAAACTTCTCCCATAACATCAAAAAGTACAGAATTTATATCTCTTCCATGGGCTTTTAAATCTGATATTACATTGATATTGTTCTTCTCATCTATTTGAAGAATTCTTAAATACTCATTTTTTGCACTAGCAATAATATGAGGGGAATGTGTAGATAATATAATTTGACAATTATATTCTTCTGCAAACTTTTCATATAATTTTAAAATTTTACTTTGCCAACTTGGATGTAAAGAAAGTTCAGGTTCATCAATTAAAATAACCTTATCTCTAATATTCTGTATGAACAAATAAAATGCTTTTAAAAGTAGTGTTTTTTCTCCAGTTGATATTTTGTTCAATGGAAATTTGTCTCCATTTTTATTGGTAAATATAACTTTTTCATTTTTATCCAAAGAATCAAAAGAGATATTTATACTAAATTCATCAAAAATACTATTTATAAAATCTTTTATTTCTATGTAAGCCTCATGGGGAGTATTATTTTCTTCCCATACAACTTGTTTTAAATATTCAGTTATTATATTTTCAATTGGTTCAATATTGTGATGTGTATCTGTAGGAAGATATATAATGTTATTTTCAAAATATTCTTTGATAGGAGCTTCTTGTTCAACTAATCTTGAACCAATCTTGTACTCTTTCAAACTGCTTTCATAGTTCAATGTTTCAATTACAGTTTTATCTTCTTCTTCATCATATCTATCAAATTTAATAAAACTTTTATTATTACTTAAATTCTTTACAAAATCATTAATATACTCTAAAATGGTTGTTTTACCAGTTCCATTTATACCAGCCAATACAATAATAGGCAATGCTTTATTATCATTATCAAAACCTATGTTAAAATCTTTAAACATATTATAATTTTCAATATAAAGTTTTCTAATCTTTAATCCTTGCATATTTTCTAGGTCTGGAGTAATTGATTTATACCAATTGTTAATGTACTGATAAGTTGGAGTATTTTCATCTTCTGCACTTTGCAATGTTTTTCTTGGTTGAGGAAAATCTTTTCTATTTGAATCTGCAAACTCTAAAACTTCAATTTTTCTTCTTATCTGAAACCAATCAATTTGACTAAAATCATTATTCTTAATATCTTCTAATTCACCAATGATTTTTACTAAAGCTATTGGATTTGCACCATGCTTTATTAAGACAATGTCATTAAGTTGCATAGATTTAAAATCTTTGTAAGCTTGTTCTGAGTCAGTCAAGCCTAACCCGATTAAACTTTTTTTCTCCAACAACTCTTTTTCTCTATTCCAACTTAAATCATTAGGATGTAATTGCATATGCCAATAAGTCATATTTATTCCTCATTTTTTATATAAAAAATATTTTGAGATAATACTCCTACCAAAAAACTATCCATATTTTGTGAAAGTTTCTCAATCTTTTCATAAGCCATTATGATACTCATTGCATTGTTAAACTTCACATGATTTAAAGAAATTTTATGTTTATATTTAAAAAAAGTCAGTTCTATATCTTGCTTTAGTTTTTTAGAGTTATTCGCTCTTAAAAAAGGTTCTAACATATCGGCTGTTTTTTTCTCTTTTTCACTTTGTGATAACAAATATTTTACCACCTGTCCACAAAGATAAAAAAACTCCTCCAAATTTAGTTCTTTATAGTCACTTGTTTCCAGTTTCTCAATTAAATTTTTTTGCATTGCCTTAATATCCATAATCTCTTTCTCCTCTTTTTTTAAATAATAATTTTTTAGCGATAAATATAAATTCATACATTTTTTTGCACCAAGTTCCCGATTGTGTCGTATATGTTCTAAAACAAAATCTAAACCGTATTTGAAAATAATAGTCTTAAATGCTCTATCATCATACTTTTTAAAATAGTTTATCATAGCTTCTCGTGTGAGATAAATCAAATTTGCAAATGATTTATTGAGTTTGTTGTAAACTTCACCATAATAATTATTCATAAGTTGGTGATTGAAAATTATCTCATCAACCATCATTTCTAATTGACCTAAAGAATCAATCGTGTCATTTTCTATAATATTTTTATTTTCAAATGCACTTAAATAATTTTTATAATAAATAGACTCATCAAATTTATCTATTTTTGTAGGAATATAATCGTATTCCGTAATCAAACTTTTTTCTTTAAAATCTCTATTTATAAAAAACTCTTCACCCAGAGGCTTTTTATTTTGATATTTTTGATATTTCAACCAGTCAAAAAACTTTTTTGTCATAATTGCTTCATCTTTTTTTATCAAAAAAGGAGCTTCTTTTTTTCGTGATTTATGTTCCAAAAAAGGCTTTTTAGAATTTAATCCCATATTTGAATCACTCAATCCAAAAGTAAATCCAGCAACATCCTCGCTATATTTTATATCATTAAATATTTTTAAAGAATAATATATTTCACTCTCTTTTTGATATGTCTCAATATCTGCTTCAAAAAAAACTTTTATATAGTTTTTTACATCATTTTCTTGTGCTATTTGTACATATCTATCTATATTTTTCTCAATAAAATCTAAATGTTTCAAAATATTTTGTTTTCGATTTTCATCTTCAAATGTATCTTTAAACTCTTTTAATACCTTTTTTTCTTCTGGTTTTGTATATTTTGAAAAATCAATAAAACCTTCAAAATGTTTTTGTATATTTTTTCTATCAATTAATTTCTTTTCATCTTTACTTATGAAACTTTCAAGTTTTACAAAAAAAGAGAAATAATTTATACTATGAATTTTTTTATCAAAAAACATTTTATTGGCATTAAGCCACTCACTATAATAATCTTTTTGAGTCAAATCAAAATATTTATCTCTTCTTCGATTCTTATTTAAGTCAAGTAAACATAAATCTTTATCAGCAATTTTTTTATCTGCTTTATATATAAAAAATTCTTCTTGATTATTATCATTTACAATTACATACAAACCATCTTTCAATAAATAGTTATCTAATATAATTTTATCTTTAGATTCATCGTAAAGCTTTTTAAAAACTTCTAAAAGATCATAAATCATCTCATCCCCTTCCAAATCATAAACCCACCACCATAACTCACTTTTTCACCCAAACCAACGCCCAAACTTAAAAATGCCAGTTTTTGACTGATTTCATCTTCGTTGGGTACGATTCTAAATTTATTTCCTAAAAGTCTTACTTTTTTTTGTATCTCATTTTTTGTGGTGGTGAAGTATATCGATTGGGGTTTGTAATTTTTCACTACAAGCAGTTGGATGAAGTTTTGAGTTGGCTTCAATTTTTTACCAAAAAATGCTTCATATTTTTTGAGTAGGTTCTCTTGAAGTTGATTTTGTAACTCTATTATATCACCACTTCGTTCCAAAGTCCAAAAGAGTTGAGGGCTTTTTTTATCTTCTTTTTTCAGTGACATCACCACAGGGGTGGCACTGTAAAGTTCACTGATAAAAAAGGGTTTTAACTCTTTTTTATCAACTTGTACGATTTGTAAAAAAGGGTTGTTGATATTTGCACGAAGTAAATTGCTAAGCTCGTTGGCAAACTTTTCATCGATGGTTCTTAAAGTAAAACTGTAAGTATTACCTTTTTTATAGAGTTTATCTGGTTGTATGGGTAAAAAACCGCCAAAACAGTAGTGGTTAAACACATTTTTATTGTGTTTTTCTAGGTATTCATCTTTTTGACAGACAGAGTAATTGATAAATTTTGAGATGGAATCAAAACTCTCCTCAAAACTTATGTCGTGTTTTAAATATGCTAGGCATGTCAGTTCAAAAAATTTCATGATAATCCTTTTGTAATAGTGAAAAATTATAACGATTTAATGATTATATTTTTGTTATTTTTTGAGATATTTCTCCAAATGATTTTGGGAGATAAAACTTACAGTTCTTCTAATCTTCCAATTAATTCCTCAACATCTAAACTCATCTTTGAAAAAGCAAACCACTTTTTGCCCAAATCTTTGAGACTCGCTCCTATATGAAAAATCTCTTTTTTATCTAAAATTATAAATCTGTCATGTGAATTTCTAAAGGTTTTTAGAGTGATGTTATTATATTGCTTTTGGTATTTCTCATAGTCAAGTTTTAATTGCTTTGAAACAGTGTTAGTATATATCGTTACTTGTATATTTGGCATTTTACTCAATAAAGTTAAAACGGAGTCATCGATATAATTGTCGATTAAAATAATTTCACTCTTTGCAAGCTTCAGTAAATCATTGACAAAAGAGTAAGCATCATACACTTGCCCATCATAGAAAATCCCTTGGGTTGGTTTGAGAGTTTTATCTTCCAAAGCTTCAAAAAGCTTATCAAAATTTTCATCATAATGAATTAATCTATTTTCTATTCTTTCAAATCGTTCAAATATAGATATATTTTTTGAAATTAGTTTTCGCATTTCAATAAAAGCTCTAATGATTTTTACACTCATAGTAACAGCCATTTCACTTTTTAAAATGGCACTTAACATAGAGACACCTTGTTCTGTAAAAGCATAAGGTGATCTTCGTAAACCCATTCTAAGCGAATTGGAAGTCACAAATTGTGACCTCCAATTTTCAAATTCCTCTTTTGATAGCTGAAACATAAAATCACTTGGGAATCTTTTTATATTTCTTTTTACAGCTTGATTTAGGACTTTAGTTTCAACACCATAAAGCCAAGCTAAATCTTTATCTAGCATGACTTGAAGATTTCTGATTGTATAAATCTTATCTTTGATACTGTTTTCATCTATGATTAAATCATTCATCCGATTATCCTTGTGCCAAATTTAAAAAATTCTAACACAAAAATAAATTTGGATTAAAAAATATTGCATATTGTCATATTTTTGTTTTATTTATTTCATTTAGTAGTTGTTTTAAAAAACTGGGTCATGAGTTCCACGTAAGGAGTGAAATTTGGGAGAGTTGAATTCCTATTTTCTTGTGAAACCCATGAGCTAATTTTTATGTTTCTTCAAAGAGGAATTTCCTCTTTGAATTAAAATTTCATATTCATAGATACTAAAAATGAACGTGGTGTTCCTATTGTATTTCCTCCTGTATCCCAACCCAATGATTGATAATACTCTTTATCAAATAAGTTATACACATTAACTAATATATCAAGATTTTTATTGTATTGATATTTTGTATTAACTCCAACGGTATAATATCCACTTTGTTTAATTTGGTCGAAATCATTTGATTGAATCTTATTTTGTGCGTATAAATTTGCTCCAATTGTCCATTTATTTAATTCAGCAGGCAAATGATACGTTGTAGAGAGTTTAAATTGATGTTTAGGTAAAGTTAAATCAAAAATTTCTCCTACATTACTGCTATTTGAATCTTTCGTATATTCTGTTTTGACATAAGTATATCCTGTTACTAATTGCCAATTCTCAGTAATTGCTCCACTAATTTCTGTTTCAAATCCTTTACTTTCAACTTCTCCGGAAGCTCTTTTACAAAATCCCCAAGTGCTTCCAGGGCAAGGATTTGGTCCATCTAAATCATCAGTTGCTCTATTTTGTTGTTTGATTAAAAATATTGTAAATTGAAATATTTGTAAAATAGCATAAAATCCATAGCCTGTGGATTTGGAGTGAGAGACTAATTTATTCATAATTATTTGTGTTACAAGGAAACGAACACATAAATATAAATCCACAGCGCTATGAAGTTAAGTTTATAAGAGTGTTTATAAACTTAAGTATGGATTCCAAAATATCTGAAAATTTGATATTTTGTTTTGTTGTTTTGTTGTTAAATAATCAGTTTTTAGGAAAACTTAATATTTTGAAACCCATACTTAAATCTATAAAGGAAGATTTCTTCCTTTATATTTTTTAGAATTTATATTTTAAACTCAACATTCCATTAACTGGTTCACCATAAGCATATTCACTTCTTGAGTATCCAGAGTAATAAGTTTTATCAAATACATTATTGATATTTAACTTTCCAGTCAAATTTTTAGAAAAATCATATGAAGCCATCAAATCAACAGTTGCATAAGCATCTTGTGAAACTCTTTTAGCTCCTGAACCTATATAAGTATCACTTTTCCAGTTTACTCCTGCACCTACACTAAAGTCATTGATACTATATTTTGTAAAAATATTTATATTATTTCTTGGTGCTCTTGTATTAAATTTTTCTCCATTTGCTTCTTTTGCTTCAAAATGAGTAAATCCTGCACTTAAATCCCAATTATCAGTTAGCTTTCCACTTATTTCAATTTCAACTCCTTTTGAAGTTACACCATCTTTTGCTTCAGAAATAGGATTTCCTACTTGATTCTTTTGTCCCGTACCTTCAGCTACATTATCTTGTTCTATTCTAAATAAAGTTAATCCAGCATTTAGTTTTTTATCAAAATACTCTCCCTTTACTCCAAATTCATAGTTTTTCCCTAAAATTGGGTCTAATAATTTATTATCTTTATCTCTTGCATTTTGTGGTTTAAAAATATCTGTATAACTTGCATATGCTGAATGATTTTCATCTATATCATAAACTAAACCTACAAAAGGTGTAAATTCATTATCAAACTTATAATTTGACTTACCATTATATTTATTCCATGTTTCATCTTCATAATTAGTTAATCTTCCACCAAGAATAAGTTTTAAATCATCAACTATCTCAAATTTTCCATTAATATAAAAAGCTGTTTGTTTTATATCTATATCTTCATACTTTGGTTGAGGATTAGGAGTACCCATTAAAGGAACTCCACTTCCATTTTGAGTAAAGAAATTATCAATAGTATGTGCTGTACCATTAGTTTTAATATCCAAATCAATTTTTTGTCTATTGTATTGAAATCCTGCGATTATTTCATGTTCTCTACTTCCAAGTTTAAATGGTACTGAAGCATAAACATCTATATTATCTTCTTTTATGTCTTGTACATTATTTCCAAATTCTTGATATATTAATCCTGAACCATCTTTATTTAAACTTCCAGTCCAAACATCTATATATCCATATAAATTGTTATTATTTATGTCATTATGAGTATAAACTGCATTTAACAATATATCATTTGGTAAATACTGTTTAACATCTAAAAAATATGATTTCCGCTCCGTATCCCAATATGACCAATCAGATGAATAGTTTTTTGATCTATCAGAGTTTGTTTTTGTTCCATCACTATAAAAAGCTGGTAAATTTGAAGAATCTCCATCTAGTTTTTCTTTTTCATAACTTGCACCTACTGAAACTGTAGTAGTATCTGTAATATCTGCATCAACTACAGCATAAACTAAATCATTTTCATTATGTACTCTATCTTTAAAAGTATCTGTTTCTTTATGACTTGCTACTAATCTTCCTCTTATACTTCCATCATCATTTAATGGAGTTGAAATATCTGTTTTTAGTTTATATGTATCCCAAGTTCCAGCACTTGCATCTACACTACCTGTAAATTCTTTGCTATTTGCATGTTTTCTTATCATATTTATAGCACCAGCTGGATTTCCTGCACCTGATGTGAGTCCATTTGCTCCTTTTACTATTTCAACTCTATCAAATTTATCCATATTATAATTATTCATAGAATAGATATTAGTAGGCATTGGTATTCCATCCATTTGATAATAATCAAGAGTAAAACCTCTTAAATAGTAAGTAGCTCTACTATCTTGGATTCCTTTATCAATTCTTACACCAGTAACATTTTTCATCAATGTATCAAAATCATCTATTTTTTTATCTTCTATCATTTGTTGTGTTATAACTGAAACTGATTGCGGAGTTTCTCTAGGTGATAAGTCCAATTTTGTTGCTGTTCTCATACTTCCTGTTGTATATGAACCTGTACCTTCGGTTGTATTGTCTACATTTGCCACAAAATCTATGACTTCCAAGGTTGTGTTGCTGAGATTTCTTTCTTTTTCTACGATTAAAATCGTGCCTTCTTGAATAACGGCTTTTAAGTTACTGCCTTCTAGCACTTCATCTAAAGCACTTTGAAGATCGGTGATGTTTGTAATGGGTTTTGTGGTTTTGTTTTCAAGCAGTTTTCCATCGGCGATGTAGGGTAGGTTGGCTTGTTTGGCTATGTTTTCAATGGCTTCTTTAAGACTTTTTGTATGGGTTGTATAGCTTTCTTGGGCATATAGGGATAAATTCAGTGCCAAAGCAAGTGCTGGCACCATGATTTTTGAGTATTTTAAACTCATCGCGGCTCCTTATCTTTGTTAATAATTATGAGAATCGTTCTCTACAAAGTAAGACGGATGAATTTAAAAAAGAGGACATTTTTTTTTAAAGTTTTTTATATTTTTATCATTATTTTTTTTGAAGATAGATAACATTGTTCTCTTTTCGTAAAGAAATAGCGTGGATTTTTGATAGAGCTATGAGAAATTTATCATAATTTTTAATTGGAAAAGATCCTGTAATAGGAAGGTTGGCAATACTTTCATCAAAATAAATTTCTAATGTATGGTATCGTTTAAATTCGTTAAGAGCTTTTTTGACAGGCTCATTGTCAAAAAGTAAAATGCCTTTTTCCCAAGAAGCAATTGAAGCAATATCAATATTTTTTATTAGAAAGGTATCTTTGTTTGCAAGATAAGAGAATTGTTTGCCTTTTGTTAATTGTGCCAGTTCTTTTAATGAAGAATCCTCAATGATTTTTTGTACACTAACCACTCCGTCAATCACTTTAACGGTAATTTGATTGTCAAAATTTTCGATTTCAAAACGCGTTCCTAAAACTTTGACTTGAGTTGAACCTAACTCGATAATAAAAGGTTTATGGGTATTTTTTTGGACATCAAATAAAATTTTACCTGTGTGCAATTGCACAACTCGTTTATCTTTCAAATACTCTACTTTGGCTTGGGTTGTGGCATCTAATGTAAGTGTTGAACCATCGGGTAAAGCCACATATTTTGTCTGTTGTTGTGTGTGAAAAGTATGAGGGATTTTATAGTTTAAGTAATTGCTGGTTTGGAAAATCCCTACTCCTATACAAAGTAAAAAAAGTGCTGCTACAGCGTAAGATTTGTATTTTTCCCATAAAGAGATATTTGCTATTTCGGCGTGTATTTCATTGAGTAATTGTTGTTTACAGTTTTCATCTAACGATAAAAAAAGTGCTTGGGTTTTTTGCATTTTGTTGAATGCTTTTTGATGAGCTTCATTTTCAAAAAGCCAAGATGCTAGCTCTTTTTTTTGTTCTAAAGTGAATCCTTCTCTTTGACAGGTCAAATAATACGCTGCTTTTTCTTCAATTTGTTTTTGGTTCATATTTTTTGATTCCATTATGATTTTTCAATATATTCAGAGATTTTCTGTGTGGCTCGCACAATATATTTTTGTGTTGCATTAACACTGATTCCCATAATTTTAGCAATCTCTTTTTTAGTGTATCCTTCAAGTACATGCAACGCAAAGGCTTGTTTGGAACGTTTTGGAAGAGTGTTTAGTGCTTTTAAAAGGAGTTCTTGATTGTTTTTTTCTAAAAATATCTCTTCGGGTTGGTCTTGGGCAGGAATAGTATACTCTTCTTCCTCATAAGGTATGGTCTCTTTTTTTTTGCGTGATTGATCTATGACGATATTTTTTGCCACTTTGTACAAATAGGCTCTTTCATTTTCTATAAGTGTTGTGCGAGATGTTTCTAAGGCTTTGGTGTACGCTTCTTGTATAATATCAGTAGCATACTGTTTGTCTCCTACCATTTTATGAACAAAATAAACCAATTCATTGTAATATTTTAACATCAGCAACCTAATTTGATAATGAGAAATGATATCAAAAAGAAGATAAAAGAAAAATTAATTAGTACTTTTTATATCGAGAGAGTTCCAACATCATACCTGTATTTCCTTTGGTTTGTGCAAAGTCGTAGGCTTTCATGCCGTGTTGATTGGTGGCGTTAATGTCAACGTCATAAAGCAAAAACAGTTCCAGCATTTCGAAGCGATTGTTGTAGGCAATGTTATGAATGGGAGCGTTTTGAATGTTATTTTTTAAATTGGGGTCGGCTTGGTGTTGTAATAACAGTTTGGCAATAGGGATATTGTTTTGCAACACAGCATAATACAACACACTAAAACCTTTGTTGTCTTGGGCGTTAACATTGGCATGGTTTGAAAGAAGAAATTGTATCATTTTGGAATCTCTTTTTTTAACGGCAATATGCAAACCGCTTAATCCTGCTGCCGTTGAACTGTTGATATCTTGTGTTGTTAAAAGAGCTTGAACTTTTGGAATATTTCCTTCATAAATGGCTTCATGTAAGGCATTCCAGCCATTGTTGGCATAAACGCAGGTTAATAATAACAGAAGAAAAAAAAGCTTACGCATGGGGCTCTTTTCTAAAAACGGCTACCTTAAATCGATCACCCATTCCTGTGGGTTCAAGCAGGGTTTTTACTTTTTGAACTTCTCTTAAATAAACAGACTCTCCTGCTTTTTCTTTTAAAATTTCAAGAAGTTCTATGATGCCAAATTCAACCAGTGCTTTGAGTTGAGTTTGATAACTCACATTTTTTATCTTGGCTTCATTAAAACTGTCGATGAGGTGCATAAAATTGACATCGTAGGTTAGATCGCTTTTGCCAAAAAGTTCATCGAGTTTTAACTCTTCTTGAAACAGGGGAAACACTTTGTGTTTGTGATAAATTCGAATTGAGAAATCATTTCGTGGATATTTTTCGCCGTAATCAAAGGTGATAAATTCAAATTTTTTGATGTTGTGTGCTAAGGTTTGTGCAAAGATTTCATAGCCCAAGGCAATTTCCCCTTGTCGTATGCCGTATTTATCGCAAAGAGCATTTAAAAAAGAGTCACTGCAAGGTTCAAACGTCAGTTGATGCTCATTGACAACCACATTTTTACGAACACCATCTTGTGTAGTGTAGATCAATTCTGCTTCAAAGGCATCGAAAATTTCATTGGCAACAATTAAAGCCGAATCGAGTTTGATTTCACTGATATCATTGTAATGAACCAGTTTCACCGCATCACCAAAAGAGTCCTTAAAATATTTTTTTTGTTGCTCTTGCAAATGAGGAAAGCGTTCAACAATGGCAAACGTTAAGGTATCTAAAAGTTGAGGTTGTAAGGTGTAAATAAACTCAATCATATCGGCAAGTAAGTAACCGTGGTGCGCACCGACTTCTACAATCGCAGTATTTGAAGGTAAAAATCCACTTTGTATGGTTTGGATAGCTTTTTGTGCGATGGCTCCTCCAAAAAACTTCGAGGTTGAAACGGCGGTATAGAAATCTCCCCCTTTTCCAATGGTACGGTATTGTGTATAGTAGCCATCTTGACCATAAAGCCAGTCTTTAAAATAGGTGCTAAATTTCATCTTGCTGTCCTTTTTCGAATCTGAATTTTACATTTTTACATCAAAATTGTCAATGAAGTAAGTTCAAAGGGTGTAACCAAAGATTGACTTTTTTGCTATAATATTCTGCATAAAACAATAAAGGAGTAGCCCAATGGAAAAAAAGACAAAAATATTAGCAACTTTAGGGCCAGCAAGTGATAAAGTAGAGATTATTGAAGGCTTAATTAAAGCTGGTG
Source organism: Epsilonproteobacteria bacterium UBA4036 (assembly GCA_002382325.1). Taxonomy (GTDB): domain Bacteria; phylum Campylobacterota; class Campylobacteria; order Campylobacterales; family Arcobacteraceae; genus Marinarcus. The sequence continues at coordinate 20,744 of DGAG01000009.1, read as the reverse complement.
CCAATATGTTTCGATTGAATTTTTCTCATGGAAGTCATGAGTATCATGCACAAACTTTAGCCAACATTCGAACAGCGATGAATAATTTAGATACGGTTGTAGGAATTTTACAAGATATCTCTGGACCCAAGGTAAGAATTGGTGATTTAAAAGAGCCATTTGAACTTAAACGTGGTGATATGATTACCTTGCTTAAAGATGAGATTGTGGGATATCAAAAGAATGAAAATGAGTATGTGGTTTCGATTAATTATCCCGATATTATTTCAAAAATCAAAGTGGATGAGTACATTTACCTATACGATGGAATGATTCGTGCTAAAGTGGTACAAACCAAAGGTGAACTTAAAGCAGTGATTGAAAATCATGGGCGATTGACCTCTAAAAAAGGGGTGAATTTTCCTAATACAGCAATTAACATCAATGTCATTACTCAAAAAGATGAAGAGGATATTGCGTGGGGTGTTGCCAATAAAGTTGATTATTTTGCGATTTCTTTTGTGCAAAATGCTCAAGATATGAAAAATGCACGAAAACTTTTAGGCTCATACAAAGGCAAACTTATCGCAAAGATTGAAAAATTTGATGCGGTTGAAAATATTGATGAAATTTTGGAAGTCAGTGATGGTATTATGGTTGCCCGTGGAGATTTAGGTATTGAAGTGCCGTATTATGATGTTCCTACTATTCAAAAGAAGCTAATCAAAAAAGCTAACTTGTCGTGCAAACCCGTGATTACTGCTACACAAATGTTGCTTTCTATGACCAACTCAGAGCGAGCAACAAGGGCAGAAATCTCTGACGTTGCCAATGCGGTTTTAGATGGTACGGATGTGGTGATGTTAAGTGAAGAGAGTGCCATAGGAGAAGACCCTGTCAATGTGGTTGATACCATGAGCAATATTATTTCACGAACAGAAGATATCTATAACTATGAAAAACAGTATAAAATGCCTTATTTAGATGAGTTTGACGTGATACAAGCCACAGCAACTAAATTGGCAGATGATATTGGGGCAAAAGGGATTTTAGCCGTTACAAGTTCAGGACACAGTGCCATTAAAATGTCAAGATATCGACCCAAAACAAAAATTTATGCCTTTACGCATAAAAAGAAAGTGTTAAACTCTTTAACTGCCGTTTGGGGTGTAATTCCTGTGGGAATGATTAAAGAGGCTCATGCGTCTATGATGTTTAATAAAATGTTAAAAACATTGGAAAAAAGTGGCTTACTGGATAAAAAAGGTCCTTACATCACAACCATTGGCTACCCTGTTGGAATGCCAGGAAGTACCAATACCATTAAGATTTTAAATGAAGCAGAGATTCAATACTATTTGAGTTTAAAAGAGAAAAGTAAAAAGTAAAAAAAGGTGAGAGGTAAGAAGTGAGTGGTTAATTTTCCACTCACCTCTCACTACTTACCATTTACCACTCACCATTCACTCTTGTGCTACTTTGGCATAGAGTTCTAAAAGTTCAATTTGTCGTTCTAATTCCAAAATTTGAATGTCATAGGATTTGATTTTTTTAGAATTTGCCAAAGTTTCAACGTCTGCATATGAGTTTAATCCCGCTTGGGCAGCTTGCGTGATATCTTCTAAAAGTGAATTATAAAGCTTATAATCCTCATTCGCAATGTTCTTTTTAGACTCAATCATTTGAATCTTAGAAAGAGCTGTTTTATAAAAATTTTCTTCTTCTAATATCGTATTGTTAAGGGATATTCGAGATTTTAAGTAATCAATACGTGAGCTTTGGATATCGTTTAATGTTCTAAAATCAAGAGGAACAGTAACGTTTAATCCCATCAATTCACGATTTTCATTGATGGTTAAGTCATTATCATAGTCATGATATTTTGTATAATCATAAGTGAAATTTACAGTAGGCAAATATTTTGATATTGTCATAAAACTAAAATGATTTTTAGACTCCACATCTTCTTTTATTTTCATAATACTCAAGTTATTATCAATATAGGCTTGGTCTTCTATAAGTGTAAACTCTGGCAATTCAAAACTTTCGTATGAATTACTCGCAAGATTATTAAAGTTATTGAGCAATTCATTTTTTTGGTGCATTAATTCTGCCAAGGTATTCTTTTTTGTATTGGCATCTAAAATCGCATTGTCTAAAAATGAGGTATCACTGATACCATTTAAAACTTGTTCTCGTTTTCTTAACACATCCAAATCAGCGTTTGCAATCAATAATTCTTGTTTTTTTATGGTGTAATTAATTTTATGAATTTCAAAAAGAAGCGTAGTTGCATCTTTTATCATACTTTTCTTTTGCAGTTCAATGTCTAAATGTGAATATTTCTCAATTGAATTGGCATATAAAATGGCTTTATAAATTCCCCCACTTTTAAAAATAGGTTGATTGACCGAGATGGTCGATTTCAGAGGATTGTGATCCTCTTTTTGAGTTTTCGAAAGCTTATAGGTGATGGGATTTATCCAATCTTTTTTTAATTTGGCAGCATCTTCTTGTGCTTTTTCTTGGCTGAGTTGAAAAAGTTCAAGTCTCTCTTTTGATAAAATTGCTTCATTGGCATTTAAATGCAATGAAGCAATACAAGACAAACCAAGAAGTATACTAAATGGTTTTAAGCGCATTGGATAACCTTTTAAATCCTTCATCGATTTCTTCTTTGCTGATGGTTAATGGAGGCAGCAGTCGCATTGTGTTTTTCCCTGCTTTTAACACTAAGACTTTTTCTTCAAAACTTGCTTTGATAATCTTTCCTAACGTCTCTTCATCTTTAACGCGTAACCCTCTCATCAGTCCTAATCCCACTTCTTTGGTAAAAAGATGCGTATTTTGTTCATACAGGTCATTTAATTTATTTCCAAAATAGATAATGGCTTCATCCAATGCTCCTGACGTTTTATACTCATCCAAAATAGAAACCACTTCTAAAGCAGCACGTGTAACTAAATAATTTCCTCCAAAGGTTGAACCATGATCACCTGGTACAAAGATATCTTTGAGCGTGGTCATCACTACACCCATAGGGACACCTCCTCCGACTCCTTTGGCCAAAGTGATAATATCGGGTTGTATGTCATACAAATTGGAAGCCAAAAATTCGCCCGTACGATAACACCCGGTTTGCACTTCATCAATGATAAGCAAAATTTCTTTTTCTTTTAAAAATTTTGCCAATTTTTGAACCTCTTCTTTGTCTAAAGGCTGAACACCCCCTTCTCCTTGTACGAGTTCAATCATGACGGCAACGGTTTGATCATCCACTGATGTGTAAATATCTTTTAAGTATAAATCGTAAGAAAACCCCTCAGGATAGGGAGCAAAATTGGGTGTGTGCATTTTTTCTTGACCGGTGGCTTTAACTGTTGTTATGGTTCGTCCATGAAAAGAGTGGGCTAAAGTAATGACTTTATATTTTTTATTGTTGAATTTAGTTTCACCGTATTTACGAGCAATTTTAATCGCACCTTCATTGGCTTCAGCACCCGAATTGGCAAAAAACATGGCAACATCATAGCCACTTTGTTCTTGCAGTTTTTGAGCCAATAATGCTTGAGGTTCGATTAAGTAAAGATTGGAAATATGAGTGATATTTTTAACTTGGTCATAAATGGCATCGGCAACTCTTTGGTTCCCATGACCTACACTTACAACACCAATTCCTGAAGTAAAATCGATGTAATCGTTGTTGTTTTCATCAAATAAAGTGGCATTAATCCCTTTTTTGAAATTAACATAGTTTCGTGCATAAGTGTTTAAAACATAAGTTTTATCAATATTCTCTAACATTTACAATCCTCTTAAAAGTATAAAAATTTAAGAGGATTATAGCTAAAAAATATTTATAGTAAAGACCGAGTTTTTATTTTTTGTTTTTAACTTTAAGTCGATAACCAATCGCATAAACCGATTCAATAAGTTCATAATTGATTTTAAGTTTTAATCGGTAAAGTAAGGTTCTAAATTTGCTGGTATTGCAAATGGAGTCATCATAAATGAACTTCATAATCTCTTCTGTTGGTACGGTTGAGTTGAGTTTTGAGCTTAACAGTTTAAGTAATTCTGTCTCTTTTTTTGTCAACTTAATCTCTTTATTGTTTTTATACAATTTATCGAGTGTTTTATCCCAATAGAAGTTATTGGCAAGTTCTAAAAGATTGACTTTTTGATCATCTTCTTTTAATTCATCAATGGCACGTCTGATAATAATAGCCAAATCTTCGGCATTAATAGGCTTGATGATATATTCAGTCAAATGCAGTTTAATGGCAATCAACAATTCTTCGACATTGGTATCATCGGTTAAAATTACGATTTTACACTTTTTGTCCAATTCTCTGATTTTTTGTGCCAAATCTAAACCATTGATTTCAGGCAGATTCATGTCCAAAATTAAAATTTTTGGTTTTTTCTCTTTGTATATTTCCCACGCATTTTTTCCTGTGTTGGCAACATATACATTTTTAAACAGACTCTTTAAATACGATGCACCTTCATTTTCATTTTCTCCTTGTGCATACAGGAGAGTATAGTTTTCTATCATAGGCTACTCTTTGTGTTGATTTTATTGTGTATTTTATCAAAATATTGCTAAAATATTGTCACATTGAACAAAGAAAAATTAGCAAATTTTAATTTAAGTCACATTGTAACATTTTTATTTGAATTATAATTTAATTTAAGTCAAGAAAGAATAAAAAAAAGGTAAAAGTAAGTTTACTTCTACCTTTTTTTATAAGAGTGAGTTTTAATTAACGAGAAAATGCAGCTTCTGTTACATTTTTAGTATTCACAATATAGGGAACAAGTGCCATATGTCTTGCTCTTTTGATGGCATTTTCAACCATCTCTTGAGAACTTTTTGAGTTACCTGTAAGTCTTCGAGGCATAATTTTACCTCTTTCACTCATTGATAATTTTAAAATTTCTACATTTTTGTAGTCAATAAAATCAACTTTCATCTCTGTATATTTACAGAATTTTTTTCCGTATTTTCTTCTTTCTGCCATGGTTATTTCCTTATTCTAAAACGGTATTTCGTCTTCATCAATATCAATTTCAGGAATGTTATGATGGGCTTGCATAGAAGCACCTCCTGCCATTCCACCTTGTGCAGCAGCACCATATTGGTTACTGGTTGGTTGTTGCACGTGATTGTACGCTGTTGCATTTTGCTGACCATAATCAGAAGTTTGATACTCAGAACTGTTTTGTCCTTCTGCTTTGGTATCTAACATTTTCATCGTATCTACACGCAAAGAGTGTTTGCTTCGATTACTTCCATCTTGACCAGTCCATTGCTCTAATACAAGTCGTCCTTCTAACAAAACTTTAGAACCTTTTCTTAAGTATTGATTCGCAACTTCAGCACTTCTTCCAAAAATATTAAAATCTAAAAAACACACTTCATCTTTTTGTTCACCCGTTGAAGTTTTATATTTATAAGAAGTTGCAATTGCACTTTTAGCAATAGCTGCACCGCTTGGTAAATATCTTAGTTCTATATCTCTGGTTAAATTCCCGACCATTACTACTTTGTTATACATAATAGGTTCCTATACTTTTTAATTATTTGGCCGCTTTTTTAGCCGCGTCTTCACTCATTTTTGTCCAAGCAGCAACTTCTTTTTTGCTCTCATATTTTATAAAAATAAATCGAATGATGTTTTCATTGATTCTATAATTTCTTTCTAATTCTAAAATTGCGTTTGCAGGTGATTTAAAATAAATTACGAAATAGTAACCTCTTTTATTTCTTTGGATTTCATACGCTAAAGGTCGTGTGCCCATGTTATCGAAGCTTACAATCTCTCCACCATTTTTTTCAATGTTAGCTTTCACTAACTCAATTTGTGCTACGGTCTCTTCTTCAGTTAACGTAGGCTTTAAAATAAACATTGTTTCATAATGTTTAACTTTTGACATTCATTCTCCTTTTAGATTTCGCCGATACCATAAAGACACCAGCAAGGTTTTTTGTAAAGTCTGTGATTTTATCTAAATAAAACTGAAAATTTTCTAAGACTTGCTTGAACATATGCATTTTGGTCATTAATTTTCAAAGTTTTAAGCTCCAATTCCAAATTATTGAGATATTCAAGCATGGCTTGAAATTTTTTGGGATGAATTGAAATCGCCAATTTACACTTATCTTCCCAAATCTTTTTGGGAGGAATAAATCCTAAAATCTCTTTTGCATTAGGGGCACCAACGGTTCTGGCATACGCATTTATCATAAAAAGTTGTTGGACATAAGCGGTAATTTGAGTAACAAGATAAATCTCATTGGCTCCTTCTTCCAATAAAGAGTATAAATCACGGTTGATATTTCCAGCTGACAATAAATTGAATAAAAAATCTTCCAAACTCACACTTCCAAATCCAAAACATTGTTGATCAATCACTTTTGAACTGATGGTTTCGTTTAATACCGAGAGTTTTTTTAAGTCATTAATGGTTAAGCCCAAATCATGCCGATGCATAAAATACAAGTGGTTTAACGCTGAGATTTCATATTGCAAATTGAGTTTTTTGGCTTCTTCTTCAATAATTTTAAGAGCTTCATTGGCAAAAGGGGTGAACATCCGAACGCAAACCGAATTGGTTTTTAATGTAAAATAACCTTCCATAACTTTAAAATCAGCATCACCCATACCACAAAATATGACAACACTGTCGGGATTGACATTGCATGCTTGTATGAGTTCCGTCACCTCTGTTTTGGGAATTTTTTTATCGACTTTGATGATTAAAATATTTTTGGAAGCAAATAACGACGACTGCAAAAGTTTATTTTTGCAATACTTAAAATCGTATTCATCGTAATAGATTTTTTCAATCTCATCTGATGTGCCAAAGCTTAAGGCAACTTTTTGTGCATAGTGCTCAATTAAAAAAGCCGATTGTCCGTAAAACATATAGGCACAAAAAGTTTTATTTTGTCGCAGCAGATTGTCAAACTCATTTTTATACATTAAAACATCCTAATATTTAATGGAAGCCACAATCGTTTTAGAGATAATATCCACCTCTTTGATAACCACTTTGAGTTTGCTAAAGAGCAACTGTCCTTTATAATTGTTTAAGATCACTCGTAAGCCAGGCATATCTTTATAAAACTTAGCAATGCCTTTTTCTTGGTCAACAATACGAGCTTTAAACTCTTCATTGAGATGTTTTTTTGCCCATCGGGCATATTTTCTCTCTTCAAAATCCCAAACGAGTTGGTCAACGCGCCGTTGAGTGGTTGAGATATGAGAACAAATATCATCAATATCTGCAGGGGTTTGATTTGTTTTCAAAATCCGATGCAGTACCAAGTCAGAATATCGCCGAATCGGGGAAGTAAAATGTGAATAGGATTTAAACCCTAAGCCAAAATGTCCTAAATTGGTCGAGCTGTAGTGGGCTTGAACTTGCGATTGAATGATGAGTTCATCCACTTCATTGGCAAACATTGAGGTTTTGGCTTTTTGTTGAATGGCTAAAATGGTATCGTGAACATTGCTTTGCATTTTGACTTTCAAACCCAAATTATTGACCAAATCCACCAATTTGGAAATGGCTTCAAAAGAGGGCTCTTCATGGACTCGGTAAATGGCAATGGTATTGACTTTTTTACTGGCTTCCACATTGGCTAAAAGCATACACTCTTCAACCAATTGATGCGAAGGCGTTGATTCTTCAACACTGATGGATTCAAGTTCATAGGCACTGTTTAATTTTTGTCGGAACTCTTGTGTTCTAAAATCGTAGCCACTTTGCAATCGCTTCTCTCGCAGTTGGGTGGTCAATTTATATAAAGGAACAATATAGTCAAAAATCGTTTTCTCGGTACTGTTGTATTGGTCTAAGTAGCCATCTAAAACTCTATCAATTCTTCCATAAGAGAAATTTTTGTGCGATTGTATAACGGCTTCAAAGTATTCAGAGTGGGTAACATTGAGGTTTTTTTTGTCTAAAATAATTTTAAACACATAAGCAAAACGTGTGGCATTTTCTTTAAGGGAACATAACTCTTCACTTAAACTTGCAGGCAACATAGGCAAAACTTTGTTGGGCAAATAAATGGAAGTGGATTTTTTCAATGCCAATTTATCCAAAGCAGAATTTTCTTTGACAAAATAAGAGACATCTGCGATGGCAACGTAGAGTGTATTTTCATGGATATCAAAATAAATGGCATCGTCATGATCTTTTGCACTGCTTGGGTCAATGGTACAAAAAGGCAAATGGCGTAAGTCGGTTCGTGTTCCAAAATCATTTAAATTATAATCGTCAGGATTAATGTCAACAGGCGTACTTAATCGATAAAATTCGCCGTATAAAAACAGAGAAATTTTTTCATCAATTTTAGCACACGCTAAGTTTCCAATCGTTTCTACTATTGAGTTTTCTTTATTGTTATAAAGAAAAACATCTCCTTCGTTTAGCTCTTTTGGGGCATGATTTTTGATAAGAATAGACTCTTTTACGGTGTAAATGGCTTGTTTTTTAACAAAGGCTAAAACACTTTCACTTTTGGTATTGATAATTTTAATGACTTTAGATTGACTTTGACTTCGAGGATTAAAGACACGTTTGACAATAACCAAATCGCCATCAATTGCACCGTTTAAGTTATCAAATTCCAATTTGAGATTTTTATGTTCACTGGATAAATCATTTAAAAGGGCAAAATTCTTTTGAAAAGCAATGGTTCCAATTTTGTATTTGGTATCGAGGATATAGTGATTTTCTTGAAACTTTACAATATTGGCTTTGAGTAAATTATTTAAATATTTTATCTCATCTTCACTGTTTGTTGTATAGCCATCATAAAGTTTTAAAAAGATTGCTTTATCCAATGGTTTCCTTTTGAAATTGTATTTTTAAAAAGTTATCTTACCATAAACAAATTTAAGTCCTTGTTGGAAATTCAATTACCTAAGATTTAGTTTTTTTTCGATATAATCCACACAAATTATATTTTAGAGGAATTAATAATGGCATTAAATGTTTACTATGACAAAGATTGTAATATTGATTTAATTAAATCAAAAAAAGTTGCAATGATTGGATTTGGATCACAAGGTCACGCACACGCTGAAAACTTAAGAGATTCAGGTGTTGAAGTAGTTGTTGGTTTAAGAAAAGGTGGATCTTCTTGGGCAAAAGCTGAAGCAAAAGGTTTCAAAGTTTTAACCGTTGCAGATGCAACGAAAGAATCTGACGTTGTAATGATTTTATTACCCGATGAAAATCAAGGTGATATCTATGCAAACGAAATTGCTCCTAACTTAAAAGATGGTGCTACAATCGCATTTGGACATGGATTTAACATTCACTACGGAAGAATTATTCCTGCAAAAAACATCAACGTAATGATGGTTGCTCCTAAAGCTCCAGGTCACACAGTAAGAAGTGAATTTGTAAAAGGGGGAGGAATTCCTGACTTAATCGCAATTCACCAAGACGCAACGGGGAACACTAAAGAGTTAGCATTATCTTATGCTTCTGCCATTGGTGGGGGAAGAACTGCAATTATTGAAACAACGTTCAAAGATGAAACAGAAACAGACCTTTTCGGAGAGCAAGCGGTATTATGTGGAGGTGCAGTTTCTTTAGTTCAAGCGGGATTTGAAACATTAACAGAAGCGGGATATGCTCCTGAAATGGCATACTTTGAATGTTTACACGAATTAAAATTAATCGTTGATTTAATGTTCGAAGGTGGAATTGCTGATATGAGATATTCTATTTCTAACACAGCTGAGTACGGAGATTATGTATCGGGTAAAAGAGTTATCAATGCAGAATCAAAAGCAGCTATGAAAGAAATCTTAAAAGAGATTCAAGACGGGCGATTTGCAAAAGATTTCATCTTAGAAGGTCAAGCTGGATACCCAAGAATGAACGCTGAAAGAGCCAACGCAAGAGCATCTTTAATTGAACAAACAGGTGTTAAATTAAGAGAAATGATGCCTTGGATTTCTTCAAATAAAATCGTAAATAAAGATAAAAACTAATTTTAACAAGGATTAAAAGGACAAAGCAGCTTTGGCTGCTTTTAATCCTTGAATGGCATGACAAAACGAAAACCACGAACTCCCAAAAGAAAATCAAAACCCAACAGTATACAAAAACTCAAACGAATTAACTATATCCTGCTGTTTTTAGTCATAGCACTTAGCAGTACACTCATTACGTACTATTTTTTACAAAAAAATTCAACAACAATTCCCACAAAAGTTATTGCAACTCCTACGGTTAAAAAAGAACCCATAAAAACCCCTGAAATAAAAATTGAACAAAAAATTATCGAAGCGAAAAAAAATTTTGAAGAGTATACCGAAGAGTTAGAAAAAGAGTATATTCATGAAGTTATTGAACCCAAAGAACAACTCGAACCCAAAGTCATTGAAGAAAAAAAATCAACTCGACCCAAATTGGCGATAGTCATCGATGATGTTACCTTACAATCACAAGTGGACAAAATAAATACAATTGATTATACGGTAAATATGTCTTTTTTACCTCCCACAAAATTGCATCCCAATTCGGCCAAAATTGCTCAAAATATTCCTTTTTATTTAATTCATTTTCCCATGGAAGCAACCAGTTTTAAGTATGAAGAGGCAAATACTTTACACATTAAAGACAGTTATGAAAAAATTGAATCAACGGTAAAACACTTAAAAACACTCTATCCCAATGCAACGTATACCAATAATCATACAGGCAGTAAATTTACAGCAGACCCTGACTCGATGGATAAACTTTTTAGAGCATTAAAAAAGTATAATTTTACTTTTTTAGACAGCAGAACCACCTCTAAAACGGTAGCAAAAGAGTATGCAGTAAAGTATGGGGTTCCTTTTTTAGGACGAAATATCTTTTTGGATAACAATTTAGAGTATGACTATATCGTATCTCAGCTACAAAAAGCCATTAAAATTGCTCATAAAACAGGATATGCCATTGCCATAGGACATCCTCATGATATTACGATTAAAGTGTTAAGAGAAGCCAAGCCGTTGTTAGACGGTTTAGATATTGTTTATTTAAATGAAATGCCAACGCAATAAAAAGATGAGATAAAAATAGAGTCAAAAAGCCATAGAATTTCTATGGCTTTTTTTATGGTTAGTCAAAACTTGGTTTTGGAGTTTTGTCGGTACTTGCAGGTAATACAGGATAAACAATTGTTGGTTTCTCTCCGGTTAAGGCCTTTAAGAAGGTTACAATATCATCGGCATCTTTGTCATTGATTTTAATCCCTAATTGTGTTGAACCCATCTCTTTAACGGCTTCTTTTAAAGACCAAATGGCTCCATTATGGAAATAAGGGGCTGTTTCAGTGATATTTCTTAATGTAGGTGTTTTTACCATTCCTTGGGCATTTCCTTTAAAATCACCCACTTCGGCAAATTTATACTTAGCTGCAATTTCAAATGGTTGCAGTGTTCCCCCTAAAGCAATACCGTTGTGGCAAGAAGCACACCCTTTATCAATAAAGGTATTTAACCCTTTTTTCTCTTCTTTGCTTAACGCATTTTCATTTCCATGTAAGAATTGATCAAATCGTGAGGGCGTCACTAATGTTTTTTCAAATATGGCTATCGTTGAAGTGATTCGCTCAAAATTGATTTTAACATTGTCTCCATACGCTGTTTTAAACTCATTGATATATTCAGGAATTGAATTAACTCTGTCTTCAACTAAATCTTTTGGTGCTGCCATTTCTGGACCGGCTTGAACAGGACCTTGTGCTTGATCGGCTAAGTGAGCACTTCTTCCATCCCAAAATTGTGCATCAAAAAAGACTGAGTTATATACCGTTGGTGAGTTTAGGTGTGATGGATTGGCTGTCCATTTGTGACCAATAGCTGCACCCACATTATCAGCACCACCTAATGCCAAGTTATGGCAGGTATTACAGCTGATTAAATTACTTCGTGAAAGCCGTGGATCAAAATAGAGTTTTTTACCCAATTCAACTTTCGCATTGGTAATAGGATCTTTGGGATCATCAATTAATTTTAACAATTCATAGTTGCTTGATGGAATAGGTTTAATTCCACTGTTTTTTACTTTTTCAACTAACGAACTTCCTAATGCAATAGTGGTTGCTAATGCAGTTATTCCTAATACTTTTACAATTTTCATTTCTTCTCCTTTAAAATTGAAGTGTACAATTATAAGATAAGAATTATTAAAGAATAATTATTTTCTTTAGAAAATAGCTACTCTTTGATAATTAATTGTTTGATTAAAAATTGATTAGGATTAAGGTATATTATAACACTTATGTTACAATACGAAAAGGAGAATTATGATTAAACCTGTATCTTTTCATATTCAGGCATTAGATGCCATGCAACACTATCCTAAAGAGTTATACTATAAAGGCAATGAAATATTGTTGCACAGAAAAAAGATTTCTATTGTGGGAACCAGACATCCCTTTTACAGCACAAAAGTCTTAACTCAACAACTTGCATATGGTGTCATTTACAATAACAAATAGAACTAAATAACAATTAATAGAACTAAGATATTAAATAATGCCTTTATTGACATAATTATAATTTTGAAATATAATCAAAATAAATATTGGATTACTTGTGATAAATAATAAGCCTATACTTGAATTTTTTAATGATAACCCGAATAAAGCATATGAAATAGTATTTGTATTAGATATTAATTTTTGTGAATATCCATACTACTATAGAGTTTTAGTAAAAGATATAAATACAGATTACTATACAACTATTTTAGTACCTCCTGAACTGTTACGATACAGATATAGAATTGGAACAGTGTATAAAGGAAATAAATCAATAGGTAAAAATAATTTATTAAATGTTGGTACATTTAGTGTAAATAATTTTCAAGAACATAAATTGATTCAATTAAAAGATGTAATTAATGACCAAGATTTTAATTTAATAACTTATGATTACTTCAAAAAATTTTATTTAAAACAATATTGCTATTCACTAGAATTAGAACATTGTCATTTAATAATACCAACATACACTATTGCGAATAGATTTTATTTTCTATCATCATCTATGAAAAAAGCAGTATTTAATGGGGCACTTTCTAGTTTGTGTTATGATAAAGAGTTCTTTAAAAAAGATGAAACGGTCTATATAACAATTAAACAAGCTGCTGCAAAAAGAGACTTACCATTTATTTGTAGATTTTTGGAAAATTCTTATGCGATGAATAGTTTCAATTATTTCCTCTATCAAAAATGTAATCAACATATAAATACTCCTTATGGACAAATTAAAGCAAAATTTCCAGTTAAAGAAGAATTTGAAATTGATGTATCATATATACAGCTGAATAATTATCCAAAACCAAAATTACTTGTTATAGATATTTTTAATGATACATCATCTTTTAATTTTTCAAAAATTCATGTTAAAAAATTTACATCCAAAACAAATACAGTAAGTAGTGAAGATATAGCTGTTTCAGACCCTAAAAAATTCAAAAGAAAAAAACCTCGAAAAATTAATAGAACTATAAAACAAGGCGTACCATCGTCTGAATATCATTTAAATCTTGATAATGACATTGGAGAAAAAGATAGAAACACAAATGGTATCGAAATAGAAATTGAAGATGTATATAAAATATCTGAAGGTGAACCTTCAACCGAATATACTAATAATGCAGTTAATCCATCATTTGAAAATGCAAAACCAAATGGTTCAGATAACCTTATTCAGACGAGTTATTCATTTTATGGAGAAAGTGAAAATAGTAATCGCCATATATTTAATATCAATGATTTTTATATGCTTTTTGAGTTATTATCACAGCAGTTAGGAGTAAATGTGATAAACATTTCAAATTTAATTAATATAATTCCAATAGAAAATACAAAGAAAAATATTTCATCAAAATATTATCTTTCTTCAAATAATTTAAGAAGTTTTCTTTTTGCAGATTTTTATTATATTGATAAATACATATTCATCATAGAAATAGAGTTAGATGAGTCATGGCAAGCTATTTCAACGTGGTTTTTTATTTCAAATAATTATGAATTTATGATTAACGAAAATATTGCACAAGATATTATTAGTAATTATATTGGAGAGTGCAAAACTTATGTTGAGTTAGAAAAGTACGTTTTGGATAAATATGGATTATCTTTTTATAAAAAAGCTCACGTTAAAAAAGTTAATGAAGAATATCTTTTGAATCATTGGGTGGAAGATGTTTTGGATGATTTAGTTAATATTTCGTAGAATATATTTTTTTGTTATTTTATAGGGTGTTTTTATTTACACTGAGTCATTAAAATAAGGGGTCAATATGTTTGATATTCAGAATATAAAATATTTATTTATTTTATTTTTATCATTCTCTATACTTAGTGCTAACTCAGTTAATAATAAAACAACTAGCGTATACCAAATGAAAAACTTAGATAGAACAATTTTAGAAGCTACTTATATTTATATTAGTATTCCAGTTAAACCAATAAATGGAATAAAATCTAGACTTATTGGTTATGTTCAAAACAATATTTATGGTATGCATGGACAAAAAGTATTAATCCCTAAAGGCAGTAGTATTCATTGTATAGAAAGTATTTCTTCTTTTCCTACAAAATGCAAAACAAGAATTTTAACACCAGATGGTAAATATATAATATTTAAAGCATTTTGGAATCAAATTAATACAAGTTATTATGTATCTCCAGATAAAGATGTGTTAGTAGATATTGATTAATAGAGGGATTAAGAAGTAAATTAATCTACTTCTCTTTTTCTTAACTTTTGTATTTAAATTTGAATATTTAATATTGCATATTACTTTGTATTTAAACTTAAATACAATAATGTTATGAAAATGGTCGTTATTAAGTAATCAAAATTATTATAAAAACTTGTTCTTTTAGTGCTATTGTAATTTGCAAGATAAAATAAAAATTGAGAATATTTTTTTATACAATATGAGAACTTTGTTGTTTCTGTATTCTAAAAAATTTAATAATAAATTGAAATATTTATCAAACTTACACCATCAAGTGATAATGCTTGTAAAACCATTTTTTTTGTTTCAGAGAAAATTTTTTCGTAGTAAGGATTATTGTTTTTGAATTGTTTTAGAAAATTCTCATTTTCTATAATTTCTAAATAAGTGTCTATATAAGTTTCAATGTCGCTTGGATTTAAATCTTTTACTTTATCCTCTTCAATAAACTCCGAATATTCTGCCAAAAGCCTTTCTTTTAAGATTTTCGCACTCATATTATTAGTTTTTGCCGTGTCGAGATTTAGTTCTAAGATTTCATGTTCTAAATAGCCATTAGCAATTTCAACACCGAATTTAACCACTAAAGCAATAAAACCTATTATTAGTTGAAATTCTAATAATCCAGGTGATTTTTGAGAAAAACTTTTTAATTTTATATTCGTATTGTTAATATGTGCATCAATCAAATGGTTACAGCATATTATTGTTATATCATTCCCATTTTTAATAGCAACAACAGGCTTTTCATTTTGAGAAAAATTTTCTTGAAAATCCTTGATTGAATTTTCTTTATACGCGTCTAGTTTTTCAGAATCATCATCAATAAAGATTTTACAATTGTTTTTGAAATATTCAATGGTGTGTAAACATTCTTTTAATGTTTTAATATAAATTTTTTCTTTGCTACCTTTAAATTTACGTATAATGTTAATTATGAATTCTTGTATTTTTTCAGGATAATGTGAGCCGTTCTTTATCTTTTTTAAGAAATCCCCTAGAAAAGAATTTTGTGTGAATTTTTGGATTTGATCTATTTGAAAACAAAGAGCTTCTTTTAATAAATATGGTTCATCAATTTCTTTAGCAAGGATATCAAATATAGGATATGAAGCTTGTTCTTTTCTTTCAGAAATAAAAAGTTTAGTACGATATACTACATAAATTAAAAAGTTTTTTATTGCCGTGTCTTTGTTTGGTAGAATAGTGTATATTTTTCCTAATTTATACAATGTTCCAATATCTTCTTTGTTCTTATAATTGTGATGGATTTTTTGGAGATTGAGATTGTCTATTGTGTTAATATAATTTGTTGAATACAATATAATTTCAGGATTACCATAGTTTTCAACAATTTTATACATTGCTCTTAAAATATCAAATTTATAGCTTAAAACATCAAGTTTATTAAGCGTAGTAGAGATTGAGCTTAAAGGAATTGTTGAACCTTTACTTGTTTTTCTGAAGTGCACATTTGACATCACTTCATTTTTTTCTGTTTCAAAACAGTGTGTTTCAAAGTTATAAACGCTCATATAATTTAACCTATCTTTGTATTTTTATTAATAATGATAATATCAAAAATATTCTGAAATGACTCCAAGAATGTAGATACTTTATTATTCAAGTAATACCTTGTTTATCATAACGGTTGAAAAGAAGCCGTTTCTTATTGTAATTTTCAGTATAAGATGCAAATATTCAACAAATAATGCTAATAGTATAAATCTTTAAAAACCATTCTAAAGATTATAAAATTATTATTTACATAATTTATACATTTTATACCAAAGTATAGTTGACAAATAGTAACTAAAGTAATATAATTAATTTGGCAATTAGTATGTTAAAGTGCTAATTGAAAGATACTTAAATTTTATATACAAATTCCCGCTTGATATATAAAATTTAAGATTGGTGACACATTGTGTTTAATAACAATGTACTATTAGATTGATATGCAGAATTGTACGCTATATACATTAAGTTTTACAGGAATACAGTAGTTACTTTTTAATGAAATTATAATTTTGTTTCTATTAGTTACATTCACTACCATAAAGGAATTAATATGAGTAGAGTGTCTGTTTCAAAACATCCTGATGGATGGCAAACAAAAGTAGCTGGTAATCAAAGAGCCAGTAAGGTGTGTTCTACACAAGCAGAATGTAGAGAGCATGGAATTAATTTAGCAAAAAAATTAAATGCTGAATTTACACTTCATGGTCAAAATGGTCAAATTCGTGAGAAGAATTCTTATGGTAAAGACCCAAAAAACATAAAAGGTTAGAAATGCAAAAGTTTGTAATCAATAAGAATCAACAATCCAATGGTGACCACGAGATTCATAATGCAACTACAGGTTGTGTTTTTATGCCTAATCCTGAAAATCAGATAAATCTTGGCTATCATAACAGTTGCAAAGAAGCCGTTTCTTATGCTAAAAAACAATATTCAGATAGTAGAATTAATGGTTGTTATTATTGCTGTAGAGCTTGTCATACAAGTTAATTATTTTGCAGATGAAGGGAATCCTCTCTCATCTGCATTTTAAATTATCAAATTTAGTTTAATGGTTTTAAGTCAACAATAGTAACTTTACCACTTCGATTATTGTCTTTGAATTTCACACTTCCTATATGAGGCATATACTCATCATCAAACTCAATCAAAACACACTCTCTATTTCGATGTTTCATTTTACTTGGATTATTTGGTAAAACAATATATTCTTTACCTATTTCATAAAAAACACCATTCACGTTAGCTCTCTTTTTTTCACTCATTGTATCTCCTTATAAATATGATAGTAAAATAACTTCGCTAAAACAAAGTTATAAGATTTTTAATATTAAACCTTTTTATTTTATAAATTGATTTTTGTTACCTTGAATCTTTTCAATCCTCTTATTTCTCTCAATTTCCCATCCATCAACTGGGTCAAGTTTATCCCAAGTTTTAAAAAGTTGTCTTTCTTGTTTTGAGATTCTCATTTTATATTGTTCTTCAAAGTAAAAGTAAGTTCGAGCAATATTACCTCTAATATCCTCTTTAGGTTCAGCACGTCTTGCTTTAAAGTCCACTTCAAAATCTATATTATTTCCATAACGTCCTTCTTCACCTTCAATAATGGCAAATCTAAAATTACTTCTATCAGCATTTAATTCACCAATAGCAGGTACAAGGTTATGTAAATCAGCTTCCATATATTTAAACTGTTGGTTTACTTTAGAACAACACTTTCTTCCTTTATAAGCTTTTCCTTTAGAATCAACACATTGCTCATCACCTTCTCTCCAACAAGCAAATTGTCTTCCAAAGTTTTCAGCTGGAATAATATGTTCCCACTCAATACGATTAGCTCTTTCATTCTTTTTACCTGATTTGGTATAGGCATTTCTTGGAACATAGCCACATGAACTTTTATCAATCATATTGTTTTTATCTTTATAGTTATATTTACAATTAGCATAAAAGGTAACTTGATGGTCTTTATAAATATCTCTTAATAGTTTTTTTGATTGGTCAAATGAACTTATGCTTTCATTGGCATACAGATTAACAATTAGTAGTAGAATTACACTTAACAGTTTCAAACTTTTCATCCTTTAGATTTATTAATGTATTGTTTTTTATTTCAAAATAGGCATAGTTTATGGCATTTTGTTTCGCATCATCAATGCTTTTAAATAAAAAGTTTTCATAGATATACTCTTTAGTTTTTTTGCCATCATGAAAAAGATGATTGAGAGGTGCTGTGATTACAAATGAGGCATTTTTAAAAACGATTTCAACATAATTTTTATCTGCTAAAGTTGTCAAGTTTTTTTCTGTAATCATGGGCAACCTTTTTGAAGAGTTAAAAATCACTAAAAAGTATTATAAATTAAATAATGTTGTATTTATATTAAAAGGATGAAGTATTTATAAAAGAAGTAAAGAAAACTATACTTATTAAGCTAAGATTAAGCATAATTCCTTTAGAATTTCGGTTCAAAGATAGTATCACTCAAAAAAATTGGCGTTTCATTGAGTGATTTAATCTTTTTACTGATATTGAACAACTTCAAATACGATACAGGTATTTGTTTTGAAATCGCATATATCTATGTAGCATAAAAGTGCAAAAGTATCAAGCCCTAGCACAAAACATCCCTCTTTTAAAAATGTTTCGGGAACCTTACCTTTATATATGCCTACTTCTACTTTTTTACTAACATTGAAAACATTTCTCCAATCTTTTCTAATCTCTGAAATCATTGATAATTCAGCAGTACTCAGCCTTTGAAGGTCGACATATACTGAACGAAAAAACTCAAATGTTTTACCACTAAACGGATAACTTGGTTTCTCAGGAACCACATAACTAACAACAGCACATGTGTCTGCATCCATAATATTCTTGCCCATTCAGGCTCCTTTTGTTTTTAATTTCTATTTTATATATAAATTCTATCATTTTAATTTCCTTTTCGATTTTTTTGATTATTATTGCATGTTTATCCTACATGTTTCACCTCCGTTTCTTTTTCTAATGCTAATCTATTTTTTAGTAATTCATCAAAATCTAAAAGAGAATCTTTGCCATGTTGTTCATATTCTTTCATTCTTTCATAAATAATTTCTTCACGAGTTTTTAATACGTTAATGGCTTCTTCAAAAATTCTACTTTTTGTTTTGCCTGTTAGTTTTGTCAAGTCATTAAGTGTTTTATTTGCTTCACCACTAATTGATAAACCTATTTTTGTTCGACCTTTTTTTTCCACAGGTCTACCAACTTGTTTTCCTGTATTTTTTGTTAACATTTTTTCTCCTTAGTTTCCATTTTCCTTTAAAACTTATGTATTATACTAATTTGTTCTAATTATGTCAAGACATAATTAGAACAAATTATATTACAATATATTTTAATCTTTCAATATACGTATTATTGCTAGATAATATACAATAAATCTAAGGAGAATAAATGATTATTGAAAAACTACTAAAGGATTACTTTTTTCATTGTATGTATGAAAAAAACTTAAATCCAAAAACACTACGTGCTTATGCCTCAGATATTGAACAATTTAAAACATTTAAGAATATTGAATCTATGGATATTAATGATGTTAATAAAGAAGTTTTAAAAGAGTACATACAGCATTTGTATACTCTTGATTTAAAACCAAAATCAATCAAAAGAAAACTTGCTACGCTAAAGGCTTTTTTTAACCATCTTGAGTTTGAAGAAATTATTTTAGTGACTCCGTTTAGAAAAATGAGAATATCAATTAAAGAACAAAAAATACTTCCTAAAACAATTCATATGAATAACATTAAAAAGCTTTTCAAATTTGTTTATAAAATTAAATTAAATCATAAAAATTTTAATAGCTTTGCATACAAAGTGATTGTTCGTGATATTGCAATTCTTGAATTTTTATTTGCAACTGGACTTAGAGTATCTGAAGTAAGTAATTTAAAATATACTAATATTGATTTAAATAGCGGAAATGTCAGAGTTATTGGAAAAGGCAATAAAGAAAGAACGATACAAATATGTGATGCAGAAGTCAGAATGGCATTAAAAGAGTATTTTTCTCTTTTTAAAGATGAGATATATAAAAATAAATGGATTTTTATCAATCGACTTGGGAATAAATTTACTGAACAATCCATATCAAATATGATTAAAAAATATCAACAAGCTGCGAATATAAATCAATATCTAACTCCACATATGTTTCGACACTCTTTTGCAACAATGCTTCTTGAAGAAGGTGTTGATATTAGATATATACAAGGTATGCTTGGACATGCATCAATTTCTACAACTCAAATTTATACTCAAATAAATATGAAACAACAAAGAAAAATTTTAGCTACAAAACACCCTCGAAGAAATTTACAATTTTTAGCTTAATATTTAAACATCCTATATGAGAATTTATAGGATGTCTCTCATTTTCTCTGTCAACTTGAATAACTGATAATAAAGAATTATG
>DGAG01000010.1:262728-276863 GCA_002382325.1 Epsilonproteobacteria bacterium UBA4036 | reverse complement strand
GTACTTTTATCAATTTTTTAAAAAGGATACAAAATGATAAAACTTATTTCAATGCTTTTACTTTTTGTATCAGCAACATTTGCAAGTGTAGGAGAAGTGGTTGAAGCTTTCCCTGATATCACACTGACTTGGGTAGGAGTATTAGCCATTATTATATTTGTTGTGGGGTATTATTTTATTGCCACTGAAGATAAATATCATGTTGATAAAGCCAAACCGGCTTTGTTTATTGGAACATTTATGTTTATGTTGATTGGTTTATATTATGTTTTAAATGACATTGACTTAAATCTTTTGCATACGGGTATTAATCATTTGATTTTAGAAATTGCTGGAATTTTTTTCTTCTTATTTGTTGCCATGACATACATTGAAACACTCATTCATATGGGAGTATTTGAACGACTCAAATACAATTTGGTTTCAAAAGGCTATACCTACAAAAAGCTCTATTGGATTACAGGATTTTTAGCGTTTTTTATTTCTCCCATTGCGGATAATTTAACCACAGCATTGATTTTATCTACCGTACTTATCACGATTGATAAAAGCAACGTAAAGTTTTTAGTACCAGGGGCGATTAATATTGTCGTTGCAGCTAACGCAGGAGGTGCTTGGTCTCCCTTTGGTGATATTACGACACTGATGGTTTGGACAGCAGGAAAAGGGATTTTTACAGACTTTTTATACCTTTTCCCCGCTTCTTTTATAGGATATTTGGTGACTGCTTTTTTGCTTTCTTATTGTGTTCCCCCTGAAAAACCCTCTTTTGATATTTCAAATGAAAAAAAACCAGAGCTAATGCCAGGGGCTAATATAGTCATTGGTTTTGGGGTACTGACGATTGCATTAGCCGTAATTTCACATCAAGTGTTTCATTTTCCTGCAATGTGGGGAATGTTATTTGGGTTATCTTTACTTAAATTGTATTCCATTAGAATTAAACGTAAATTCAATGCGCATTTAAATATTTTTGAATCCATTGCAAAAATTGAAAACAATACCTTGTTATTTTTCTTTGGTATTTTAGCCGCAGTGGGAGCGTTATATTTTATTGGGTGGTTATCGTTAGCCGTTGTGGTGTATGACCCCAATGTCTTGGGCGCAACGTGGTCAAATATTGCCGTTGGATTTTTATCGGCATTTGTGGATAATGTTCCTGTTATGAGTGCGGTGTTAAAAGCCAATCCCAACATGGGCTTAGATCAGTGGATGCTTGTGACGTTAACAGCTGGAATTGGTGGAAGTTTAATCAGTTTTGGAAGTGCAGCAGGTGTGGGAGTTATGGGTAAAATGCCAGGAGTGTATACTTTTTCAAATCATATGAAATATGCGTGGACTGTCTTAATTGGTTATGTTATCTCTGTGGGTATTTGGTATTTTCAATATGAAATACTGGGAGTAATGCACTAATGAACAATGAAAATATGATGTTTATGACATCATATTTTCCAACTCATAAAATTATTTTTATAAAACTTAATTATTTTTAGTTATAATTCTTTGATATAATGAAACTAAAATGAGTACATCAATGAGCAAATTTGAACAACTAAAACATCGGTTTGATAAAATTACTTCAAATCACTCTCAAAATTGGCAACTGGTGATTTTTTGGATTATTGTTTTTGAGATTTTTGCAACCCTATTTGAATATATGTTTGTTGGAAACAGTACGGCATTTATTATTAAAATACAAGACAGTATCGCCAAAGAGTTTTTTATTGGTCTTTACTTTACCGTCTTCTTATGGGCATGTGTGTACAACTTTATTTTTTGGAATCTAACCAATCTTTTATGGCTGTGTTTGATTGCCATTACGGGTATGTATTTTATCATTACAAATGATTTGACATTAAATTTGCTTTTACACAATCTTTTTCCCGTACACTATTTACAAGCCTCTTTTAGTTATATTTTTATCATAGAACTGATTTTTAAACTGATTATTACGTATTTAATCTATCAATTAATACGGACATTGAAAAATAAAAATTCAACACCTCCTGCTTCATAATTTTTTATTTAAGTAAAAGCGTTTTCTTACCAAGGTTTAGATAAAATATAGCCTTTAATAAAACAAAAAGGACAAACATGGATTGGGGTAAGGTAACCTATATATTCTTTTCACTCATGAGTTTAACCACAACGGCTGGATTTTTGTATGAACCAAATGCGGTAGCACTCTTTATTGCGGCGGGTGTAAACGTCATTTCTACCATTTTGAAAATTGGGGTTAAAAATCTTTTATCGGCTGAACTGTTGGCAAGCTCATTGGTTGCAGACTTGCACTTAATCCCTGCATTCATGGTTTTAACCTTTACTGATAATATTAGAATGGCTATTGCTTTAGCTATTGGTGCAGTTGTAGCAAATGTATTTTCAATTGCGTTAGCATTAATAGAGAGTGCAAAAAGTCAAGAGAAGGACAATTTTTAATGCAATATAATCCAAAAGAGATAGAGTATAAGTGGCAAACCTATTGGGATGCGAATAACAGTTTTGAACCAAGTGATGAACACAACAAAGAGAAAAAATATATTTTAAGTATGTTCCCTTACCCAAGCGGTCGTATCCATATGGGACACGTTAGAAACTATTGTTTGGGTGATGCGTTTGCTCGATATTTTAGAAAAGCCGATTACAATGTTTTACACCCCATTGGTTGGGACAGCTTTGGTATGCCAGCAGAAAATGCTGCAATTAAGCATAAACTTCACCCTAAAAAATGGACGTATGAAAATATCGATTATATGAGAAAAGAGCTTAATGCCTTAGGTTTGTCTTTTTCAAAAACACGAGAGTTTGCAACCAGTGATGAGCTCTACACCAAATGGGAACAAGAGTTTATCATCAAAATGTATGAAGAGAAGTTGTTGTACCGAAAATCAACGACAGTCAACTGGTGCGAAGATTGTCATACGGTGTTAGCCAATGAACAAGTTGAAGAGGGTAAATGTTGGCGTTGTGATAATGAAGTGGAACAAAAAGAGATGCCGGGGTATTATATTGGTATTACTCAATACGCTCAAGAGTTATTAGACGATTTAAAACTGCTTGAAAACCAATGGCCAAGTCAAGTATTGACCATGCAAGAAAACTGGATTGGACGAAGTGAAGGATTGGAGTTTACGTTCAATTTGGATTTGGAATCACGGTATAAGTTGGATAAAAACTTCAACTACTACAAAGTGTTTACAACACGACCGGATACCATTTATGGTGTAACGTACTCTGCGATTGCGCCTGAACATCCTATTGTACAGTATATGCTTGAAAATGAGTTGTTAAGTCCAAAAAAAATAGAAATCATTAAAAATATGCAAAAGCACTCTGAACGAGATCGTTCAATGATGCCCAAAGAGGGAGTAAGCTTAGAGTTAGATGTGGTTCACCCTTTAACCAATGAAAAAATTCCTGTATGGGTGGCAAATTTTGTGTTAAATTCATATGGTGGTGGTGCAGTGATGTGTGTGCCTGCGCATGACCAAAGAGATTTTGAATTTGCACGAGAGTATGATTTACCCATTAAACAAGTTATTGTCAGTGAAAATGAGGAACAATTCAGTTTAAAAGAGGCATTAACAGCCCCTGGGATTTTAATTAACAGTGAAAGTTTTACAGGATTAAAAAGTCAAGAAGCCAAAAAAGCGATTATCTATCACTTTGAAAAAAATTCATTTGGAAAAAAACAAATCAATTATAAGCTCAGAGATTGGGGAGTTTCAAGACAACGATATTGGGGAGCGCCGATTCCTTTTGTGCATTGTCCAAGTTGTGGTTTGGTACCTGAAAAGATTGAGAACTTACCCATTGCACTGCCTGATGATGTTGAAATAACAGGTGAGGGAAATCCGTTAGAAAATCACCCCACATGGAAACATTGTGCGTGTCCAGTGTGCGGTCAAAAAGCGATAAGAGAAACCGATACCTTAGATACGTTTGTTCAATCAAGCTGGTACTTTTTGCGGTATGCAACCAACCCAAAATCGTGGAAAAAAGAGGCTATTTCTAAAGATGACAGTAACTATTGGATGGATGTGGACCAATATATTGGTGGGATTGAACATGCCATTTTACATCTGTTGTATGCACGATTTTTTACCAAAGTGCTAAATACGTTAGGATACACCAACTCCAAAGAACCATTTAAACGACTTTTAACACAAGGCATGGTGTTAAAAGATGGGGCTAAAATGTCAAAATCAAAAGGCAATGTGGTTGACCCTGATAAAATCATTGAACAATACGGTGCGGATACCGCACGATTGTTTATGATGTTTGCTGCGCCACCTACAAAAGAGTTAGAGTGGAATGACAGTGCCGTAGAAGGAGCGTTTCGATTTATTAAAAAATTTGCTCAAAAATCAGAACACGTTGGCTTTAACTTAATTAGTGAAATTGAAAATATTGACCACAGCAGTTTAACCCCACAAGAGAAAGAAGCTCGAAGAAAAATCTATGAAGCGTTAAAGAAATCAAATGAAGTGTTCAGTAAAACCTATACGTTTAATACCCTGATTGCTTCTTCTATGGAAGCTTTAAATGCGCTACAAACTCAAAATAATCCTTTGATTTGGGCAGAGGGGTATTATATTTTAACGAATATTTTAGAGCCAATTATCCCTCACTTATGTTGGGAAATCAGTGAAAACCTATTCAATAAAATCAATTTTGATAAACCTTTGAGTCTCAAAGAAGAGGTCTTTGTTCAAGACACGGTGATCTTAGCAATCACAGTGAATGGAAAAAAACGAGGTGAAGTAGAAGTTGCAAAAGATTTAAGCCAAGAAGAGATTTTAGCTATCGCCAAAGAACAGGCACAAAAATATATTGAGGGTAAAGCAATTATCAAAGAGATTTTAGTTCCCAATAAATTAGTTAATATTGTTGTTAAGGGATAAATAATGGTCAAAAAAGTTTTCGTATCGCTTCTTTTTTTGTTTTTAGTGGGATGCGGATATAAACCCGCTTCTCATTATGCCAAAGATAAAGTCAAAGGCAATGTTTTTGTCGATATGTACATAAGCATTGAAGACCCCAAAAACTCTGTTATCATCAAAGATGCCATGAGTGAAATTTTAGTATCACGATTTGGCTCAAAGCTTGTGTACAATAAAAATCAAGCCGATACAACACTCTTTTTACGACTCAATTCAGTGGGAATGCAAGTATTACAATACGATGCCCAAGGGTATGAAAAACTCTACCGAGCAACGGTTAATATCAAAGTGGATTATGCTTCACATGAAGATAAAGGCAGTGTAACTGTCAGTGGCACGTATGATTTTGCGGTTGATGGACAAAATGAAATTTCAGAAGCCAAACGATTTGAAGCGATTAAAAATGCTTCAAGTAAAGCCTTAGAGGAAGTCATTTCAAAACTTGCCATTGAAACGTTTAGAAAAGAACCCATTAACGATGAAGAAACCAATGAATATGAAGACCCACAGCAGTAAGACGTCAT
Source organism: Epsilonproteobacteria bacterium UBA4036 (assembly GCA_002382325.1). Classification (GTDB taxonomy): domain Bacteria; phylum Campylobacterota; class Campylobacteria; order Campylobacterales; family Arcobacteraceae; genus Marinarcus. The sequence goes on along the minus strand of DGAG01000010.1, from coordinate 271,396 downwards.
TAGCAGAGTTTTTAGCATTAAAAACTTTGTATTATGACAAAATCGATTTTAATACCATCAAAGTGGCATGGGAGTTTTTACGTCTTTATGTGCGATTGCCTTATGTTATTCATATTGTAGGTACCAACGGTAAAGGCAGTACGGGGCGTTTTTTAGCGCATCATTTACACTGTTTGGGACATGAAACCTTACACTACTCATCGCCTCATATTTTAAAATTCAATGAACGTATTTGGATTAATGGAAAAGATGTCACCGATGAGGCTTTACAAAATGCCCATGAAACATTGCAAGAGATATTGCCTTTATATGTTGTTGAAAAATTAACCTATTTTGAATACACCACTTTACTTGCCTTGCTTTTAAGTTCAAAAATGGATTATTTGGTTTTAGAAGCAGGCTTAGGAGGAGAGTTTGATGCGACCAATGTGGTCATCAATGATTTAAGTTTAATTACCGCCATTGATTTAGACCATCAACAATTTTTAGGAAACACGATTAAAGACATAGCCACCACAAAACTAAGATCGTGCGATAATACCATGATTGTCAATCGACAACTCCATGAGGAGGTCTATGAAGTTGCATCATTGTTTAATTATCAAAAAGCAAAAACCTATGACACCTCCTTTTTGGTTCAATTTCCATCTTATTTACATGAAAATCTCAACTTGGTTTTAAGCGCGTTAGAGTATTTAAACTTGCCCATTCATTTGGAGTACTTTAAAGAGGTACAACTCTTTGGACGATGTCAAAAAATCGCCTCTAATATTACCATTGATGTCGGGCACAATCCTTTGGCTGCAAGAGTGATTTTGAACGAGTTTTTAAACCAAAACAAAACGGTATCGTTGGTTTATAACAGTCTAAGTGATAAAGATTATAAAACCGTGTTGACATTGTTAAAGCCCATTATTAACGAAGTGCTTATTATTGATGTTGACGATAAACGAGTGGTTCAAAAAGAGATTCTTTTTGACATTTGCAACGAACTAAATTTAGCCGTAGAAACATTTTCACATATAGAAGCACACAAAGAGTATTTAGTATTTGGATCATTTACGGTGGTTGAACAATTTTTGAAAACAGTGATGCGTTATGAGAAATAGGTTAATTATTACCGTATCGGATATTAATGGTACGAAATCATACAATGTTCATCAGTTTATTAAAAAGAGTATTAAGTTTTTAGTTCCCGCTGTTTTATTGATTTTAGGTGGTTCATTTTGGTTTATTTCTGCTTTAAAAGAGGACATTCACGAAGTCAAAAGAGAGAAAGAAGAGAAAATCAAAGTGCTTTTGGAAAAAGAGAGCAAATTAAAAGCACAAAATTCGTTGTATTCTTTGCAAATAAAAGATAAAATAAAAGACATTGATGAGCTAAGTTCAAAACTCGATGACATTGAAGAGTTAATTGGTGTCAAAGGCGATGACACCACAACCCTCATCCAACGAGCAACCTTGGCAAAAATGGACATGCAACTTAAAGCATTTATGTTGCAAATCATTCCCAGTGGAAGTCCGTTAAAAGAGACCATTATAACCGATGCCTATGGATATAGAATTCATCCTGTCAGCAAACAACGTAAATTTCATCGAGGCATTGATTTAAGAGCCAAAATGAGAACTCCCGTCTTTTCAACGGCCGATGGAGTGGTTAAATATGTTCAAAATGCCGATCGTGGTGGATTTGGAAAAGTGGTGATGGTCATGCACAATTATGGCTTTGAAACGGTATATGCCCATTTGGATTTGGCAAAAGTTAAAGTGGGAGATGTCATAAAAAAAGGGCAAATCTTAGGCTTGAGTGGAAACAGTGGTACAAGTACGGCACCCCATTTACACTATGAGGTTAAATATGCCAGTAAAATATTAAATCCCTGGTCGTTTATTAAATGGGATATTAAAAATTATGAATCGATTTTTCAAACACAAAGGAGAGTAGAATGGGAATCTTTGGTAGCAATGATAAACAGTCACATGAACAAATTGGAGCTACGGTAATTCCCAGTGGGACTCATATTATTGGGGGAATAAAAACTGACGGAACCATTCACATTGATGGAAAGTTTGAAGGGGTTATTTCTATGGCAAAATATGTTGTCATTGGTAAAACCGGTGAATTTTACGGAAAAATTGAAGCTCAAAGTATTTCGGTTAATGGTTATATTGATGGAAAAATTGATTGCAATGAAATTGCCATTTTATCCAATGGAAAAGTACGAGGTGAATTGAAATATAACCACTTAAGCATAGAACCCAATGGTTTGTTTGAAGGGCAAGGCAAACTTAAAAACTACACCTTTAGTGGTCGATATGCCCATGTAAAAGAGAGTATTCAAGGCAAACTAACCAACGAGCAGTAAGTCAGTATGAACAGTTTAGAACAACGACTTAACTCTCTTTTACAGCAAAAACAAGCACTCGAAGAAGAGATTGAACTTCTTCAAAAATCACTTCAAACCCATTCAAATGAATTAAGCAAAGATGAAAAAATTGAATTGTTTAAATCCCTTTTTATTGGACGTACCGATCTATATGCTAAAAAATGGCAAAGCAAAGATTTAACTCAACAACGTTTTTTCCCTGTTACACAAACTTTTAAAGCAGAAGATTATCTGCCTTTAAATAATGAAGCCATCGAATCGCACTTAAGAGGAAAAGAGTGTTTAGCCACTTATCCCATTTTAGAATCAAATGTGTGTAAATTTTTGGTTTTAAAAATTATTCAAGACGATGCGGCTAAATTACAAATGAGTCTAAACCGATATCATCTTAATGGGTATTATGAATTAACGGCTTTTAATGATTATCATGTTTGGCTTTTCTTCTCATCATTGATTGAAGCTAAAAAAGCCAAAGCATTGGGTGAAAAAATCTTACAAAATGCCCAAGTACACGGTGAAATTTTTCCCAATCAAGCGTTTGCTAATTTAAGCAACTTAGGGAAACCCATCCCTTTACCTCTGTTTTTAACGTATCGAAAAAATCACAAAACCATCTTTGTTGATGCCATTCATCTCAAACCCATTGAAAATCAATGGAAACATCTAAAGAGTGTCATCAAAATATCGCGAATTGAAGTTGAACATCTTATTGATTCTTCAAATGTCCCTGTCTCTTTGAAACACAATGACGTGATTTTCCCTGCATTTACTGTGCAAATGTTTTTGTATGATGGGCTTTTTATTGCCACACAACATATGTCAAAATCGTTGTTGGCACTGCTTAAATCGTATGCTTCATTTGATAATCCACAAGTCAAACTTTTATTGGGGTTGCGAAAGCCTTTGTATAATATTCCTAAAATCATCAAATCGTTTGAAGAAGAGGAGGGCTTTTTAAAACTGCCTCGTGGAGTATTACAAAAAGTTCAAACACTTTTTAAAACCAATGGGGTTGAGTATGAGATTGAAGATAAACGAACCTATAGAAGTGAGATTTTCCCCAAAGTAGTGTTTACTTTACGAGAAGAGCAAAAAAAAGCCATTGAAAATATCAGAAAATATGACAGTTGTATTTGTGTGGCTCCTCCTGGATTTGGCAAAACACTTATTGGAGCAAAAATGGTGGAAATCCATCAAACATCCACTTTGGTTATTGTCAATAAAAATATGCTACTCAACCAATGGATTGAGCGATTTTGTGAATATTTTATGTTCCCTAAAAAAGAGATTGGTTATTTGGGAAAAGGCAAAAACAAACTCAATGGAAAACTTGATGTTGCCACGATGCAAAGTTTAAAGAATACGCCTGAACTCATACATAACTACTCTTTTGTTATTGTGGATGAGTGTCATCATATTCCTGCGGTGACCTTTGAACAAATTATCAAAAACTTTCGTGGCAGATATGTGTTGGGCTTAAGTGCAACTCCCAATCGTAAAGATGGCTTAGAACCCATTTTGTTTCAGCAATTAGGGGAAGTGGCGTATGAGTTTAAACCCAAAAAAAGGTATGGCAATACAATCAAAACCGTTTATACACAGTTTCAATCAACAGCAGACAATTATGCCACACTGATCAATGAAATATGCAGCGATGAAAAAAGAAATCAACAAATCATTCAAGAGATACGACTGCACCAACATCGCTCTATTTTAGTTTTAACGGATCGCTTAGAACACATCAGTGAATTGGAAAAATTGCTTGACCAAGAGAAAATGGACTATTTAAGTGTGCACGGCAATTTAAATAAAAAAGAGCAAAAAATCAATATGGAAAAGGTTGAAAAGTCACGTTTAATCTTGGCAACGACCTCATTTTTTGGTGAGGGTATCGATTTTCCACACTTAGATACCCTAATTTTTGCCACGCCTATTTCATATTATGGAAGACTTATACAATATTTAGGTAGAATAGGCAGAAATGGACAAGATTGTCTTGCCATTGATTTTATAGACAGTAAAAATGCCATGTTAAATTCTGCTTATCAAAAACGAAAAGAGGGATATAAACAGATGCACTATCAAGGAATAAGATAAGATGTTAGGAATTATTGTAGCAACTATTTCAATTGCGATTATTGTGAATTTATTATTAAAACGATTTCATTTACCTACTATTATTGGATACATTGTAACGGGTACAATCATTGCGTATTTGTTTGATTTGCACAATGCAGTGAATAATCACGATTTAAAAGAGATTGCCGAGTTTGGGGTTGTCTTTTTAATGTTTACCATTGGCTTGGAGTTCTCTTTTGCTTCATTAATGCGAATGAAAAAAGAGGTGTTTGTAACAGGATCATTGCAAATTGTCGTCACAGCGGTGTTTGTCTATTTAATTTGTTATTATGCGTTGGGATTTGATTTTCAAACCTCAATTATTATTGGGGCAGCATTGTCGTTATCTTCTACGGCCATTGTGTTAAAAACCTTTAATGAAACGCGAGAAATCACCAAACCGTATGGACGAAGAGTTTTAGGGATTTTAATTATGCAAGACATTGCAGTGATTCCTATTTTGTTGATGATTTCAACGTTTTCCATGCAAGGCGATGACTCCATTTGGGATGTTGTTTTAAACACGACGTTAGCTGCTTTTGCACTCATTGCACTGCTGTTTATTTTTGGACGATATTTATTAGAGCCTTTTTTTACGCATGTCGCACAATCAAAATCCGATGAACTCTTTGTGGCATCGGTTTTACTTATGGCAATAGGAGCCTCGTATTTGGCACACTATTTTGGCTTTTCTTACTCTTTGGGAGCTTTTGTTGCAGGAATGATGATTGCGGAAACGAAATTTAAGCACCAAGTAGAAGCCGACTTAACTCCCTTTAGAAATATTTTATTGGGGATTTTCTTTATCACGGTGGGAATGCAGATTAACTTTACGGTTATTGCCCAGTATTTTGTAATTATTTTGATTTTATTGCCAGTATTAGTGACGTTGAAATATTTGATTATTTATACCATTGTTCGAATTGATGATACCAAACGAGTGGCATTTAAAACGGCATTATCTTTGGTGCAAATTGGAGAGTTTTCACTGGCAATTTTAGAACTTTCACGAAGCAATCATCTTATTGACCCCATTTATTCTCAAGTGTTGATTGTCACCATTGTTATTTCAATGATTTTAACCCCCATTGTGCTTAAAAACCTTTCAGGTTTGGCGTCTAAACTGATTCCTGAAGACAGTTTAATGGTATGCAATACCTTACAAGTCGATGAAGACACCAAAGGGCATGTGATTGTTTTAGGATATGGAAACTTAGGGCATGAAGTTGCCAATGAGCTTAAAAGAGACGGCAAAGAGTATTATATTATTGAAAACAATATTAAGTACTATGAAGAAGGAAAGAAAAACAATGAGCCCATTGTTTTTGGTAACGCCGTACATAAGCATATCTTAGAATCGGTCAAAATCAAACGCGCTTCAGCCATTATCGTTGCCATTGATAACCCCGAAAAACTTCATTTGATTTGTGAAGTGATTGATGATTTAACCAAAAACATTAAAACCATTGTCAAAGTGGTTAAATGTGAAGAAAAAGAGGCGTTAGATGGCTTACATTTAAAACATATTATTGTACAAAACAGTGAGATTGCTAAAGCGTTGGTTAAAGAGACTTACACCATTTAACCCATAAAAAAGAGACTATTTTTTCTCTTTTTTATTCTCAATATAACGCTCTTTTTGTGAATTTTTAATGCGATTAATGTCAACAACTATGAACCCATCACAACAATCGGAAAAATTTTTGTCGATGTTAAATCCTAAAAACTTCACACCGTCTTCTTCACATAAATCACTGTACTGTTTATACAATGTGGGAACAGTTACTTGCATATTACTCAATGCCAGTTTGAGATTTTTAAAATCTTTTTTGGCGTTGTCTAAAGAGAACAAATCTTGAATATCGGCAATGGAATTGCTGTATTGAAAAGCTTGTGTAGGTGTGACAAGTATTTCATGACTTTTAAAATAGTATGAATAATAAAAGACAATCAAATCTTTGGCTGTTTTAGGATACGTGGAACTTAAACTCACTGGACCAAACATGGTTTTAATATGAGGATTTTGTTTTAAATATGCCCCAATGCCATACCATAAATAGTCCAAAGCGCGACTGCCCCAATATTTAGGTTGAACAAAACTGCGTCCCAATTCGATGGAATTAGGCAGGTATTTTTTGACAAACACTTCATTGAATTTAAATAAGCTGTTGGAATAAAATCCTTCTGTACCCAAATGGCTGTAAATAAAATCACTCTCACCAATACGATACGCCCCTACAATTTCAAGCTCTTCTTCGTCCCACAAAATAATATGACGGTAGTAAATATCATATTTATCCGTATCACGTTTTTTATTGACCCCTTCTCCTACTTTGCGAAAACTGATTTCTCGTAAACGTCCGAGTTCTTTTAAGACAATTGAGTCGTCTTTGTAATCGTACAAATAAATCTTTTTGCCATCGTTGGTTTTTCCTAGCAGTTGAGAGGTTTTTAACTCCTCTTTGATGGCACGCCTGTCTTGTGCAAGGCAAATGGCTTTTTGGGTAACAAAAAACGATTTATGTGGTTTTTTGAGTGAATACAAATGCTTTTTGTATAAATTGACAACGTATTTTTTGTCCAATCCTTTAGGCACAATATGTTCATTGGGAATAATCTCACCAATTTTAATGTGCAGATTTTTTGATTTTTTGTTAAACATTTCATGGGAAAGAAGAATCGTCGAAAAGGTTTTGTTAATAATAGAGATGGTGTAAAATGTTTTTGAGTTTTTTCCATCAATCAAAATGGGCAAAATGGGAGCATTGGAATTAATGGCAAAATTTAAAAATCCTTTGCTCCAAGCAGGGTCTTTGATTCCTTTCACACTCGCTCGACTCACTTCACCTGCGGGAAAGATAATCAACGCTTCTTCGTTGTTCAATGCTTCATAAATGGTTTTAATATCATTTTTGGCTTGTTTGTTTTTAAAGTTATCAATGGGAATAAAAAGCGATTTTAACGCATCGAATCCAGCTAAAAAATCGTTGGCAATGATTTTAACGTCTTTACGTATTTGTCCAATAAGTTTAAGTAAACATAACGCGTCCAAACCCCCTAAAGGATGATTGGCAATAATAATAACTTTTCCTGTTGAAGGAATATTTTCAATATCATTACTTGATACAATATAATCAAAATCAAAATACTCTAACACCGCATCAATAAACTCAAAGCCTTTTAAATGAGAGTTCTCTTTGATAAAGGTATTAATGGTATCTTCATGCACAATCTTTTTAGCAATTTTAAGCAGCGATTTTTTCAACGCCGAACTGTTTTTTTCTAAATTGGGGAACTTTTTTAAAATCTCTTTTTCAACATCAATCATAGGGTTAAATCCTTAGGTATTTGCAAAATAGTAGTACACTTTGATTACAAAATAATTACTTGTTAAAAGGGAGTGTGTTACACTTCTAAAAAATAAACAAGGTGAACCATGAACAAATCAGTGCTTTCAAATTCATTGGCATTAACAGTTGCAATCGCAGGATTTTTACTTGAAAATGAGTTGTTGTATATGGTGGGTTTATTTGCATTAAGTGGGGCAATGACCAATGCTATTGCCGTACATATGCTGTTTGAAAAGGTACCTTTTTTATATGGAAGTGGTGTGGTTGAAAACCGATTTTCACAGTTTAAACAAGGAATTCACAGCTTAATGATGAATGAATTTTTCACCAAAGAAAATCTGCAACGATTTTTTGAAGAAGAAGTAACATCGAATAAATCACAGTTTAATCTTACACCTATTTTGGAAAAAACCGATTTCACACCCGCTTTTGAATCACTCAAAACAGCTGTACTAGAATCGCCTTTTGGAGGGATGTTAGGTATGTTTGGAGGTGAAAAAGCCCTTGAACCATTAAAAGAGCCTTTTATCACTAAACTTCAAACTTCTATTGTGCAAATTTCAAAAAATGAGTCATTTCAACAAGCACTGCATGAAAGTTTAGGTGCTTCAAATGTCAGTGATGATATTTATGAAAAAGTCAGTTCGATTGTCAATAAAAGACTCGAAGAACTTACCCCTAAAATGGTCAAAGAAATCGTACAAAAAATGATAAAAGAGCATTTGGGTTGGCTGGTTGTTTGGGGTGCTGTGTTTGGTGGACTCATTGGAGTGGTTGCAAGTTTTGTTGAGTGAGTGGTGAATGGTGAATGGT
>DGAG01000010.1:0-262674 GCA_002382325.1 Epsilonproteobacteria bacterium UBA4036 | reverse complement strand
GGTGAATGGTGAATGGTGAATCAATGTGACTTTTATTTCTCACTTCTTACTACTCACTACTCACTTTTTTAATTCCTATTTAAAACCTTAAATATGTTAAAATCACGTTTATATTGAGAAATAAGGAAAAATTTTGACGGACATAGAATTATTAGTTATTTTAGATGTTATTGGATTAAAAGATAAAGAGATTTTTGAAAAACACGTGATAAAAGAGGGGTTTATAAAAGTTCCCGATGAAGAGTTTGTCTATACTGCCAAATCAACCACAACAACCTTTTCAACCAAAGCGTATATTTTAGAAGTATTTAAAAAAGGGTTACAAAAAACCGAATTTGAATCGTGTAATATGGTTTTTTTACTCAATGAAACGCCGTATCCTGCTTATGTGTATGATAAAAGTACGAATGACTTTGAAGAAGCCAAATAATGCAAAACTTGTTTAGCTTTTTTGCTTCAAAAAATGATTGCCAGCTTTTAATTGTCAACGATGACAAACAAGCCCAAGAAGCACACGATGTTTTACGTTTTCATGGGCTTATGCCTTTTACCTTGAGTGATTTTCGAGCTAATTTTGGTGATGATTTACTCTCTTTTAGCCAAGAATTACAACAAATCACACAAACACTCAATGGTTATTATAACTACAAAAAACAGAACAAAGTGTTAGTAGCACCAATACGAACCATCAGTTTTCCTCTGCCAAAACAAGAGTGTTTTGACAATTTTGAAATTGAGTTTGCACAAACACTGGATTTGGAGAGTTTTAAAACCAAGTTGTACAACTGGGGATACTATTTTGTTGATATAGTTACGAGTGAAGGAGAAGTTTCTTTACGAGGGGATATTTTAGATATTTGTCCTCTTGGCAGTGAAATGGGGTATCGTATTTCGTTGTTTGACAATGAGGTTGAAAGTATTCGTCTTTTTAATATTGAAGACCAAAAGTCCACCAAAGAAGAGATTGAAAGATTCTCTATTAGTCCTGCCTTTTTGGCGTTAGATGCCCAGAATTTTGAAAAAATCAATGATGAGATTCAACGTGTTCAAACCGATGCTTTTATTCAAGATATTCACTCACTGGGGTTTTGGTATTTAGATGAATTGGGGGAGTATTTACCTCAAAAATTCAATTCATATATCACGTACGAAGCCTTAGATGAGACAGAAGAAGCCTATATTTTTGAAGCCAAACGACTTACTAAAGAGAAATTTTTAACGCTTCCAAAAATCCCAAAAGCAACTAACTATGTGCCCATAGCTCCTGCAAACATCAAAGAGTTTTTGAGTTTCCATGAAGGCAAAAAGGTTACGGTTATCAGTTCAACGGAAGCTAAAATCAAAGCCCATGAGTTGGATTTAAGCAATAAAAACATCAAATATGTTTTAGAAGATTATATGATTAATCTTGTCAGTGACGATGAGGTCATTATCTCTTTAAACAAAGCCCATAAAAAAAAGCGAAAGAAAAAAGTCAAACTCGTACTTGATGAGCTTAAAGTGGGCGATTATGTGGTGCATGAAGAGTATGGAATTGGACAGTTTAAAGGCATAGAACCCGTTACTGTCATGGGCGCCAAACGAGATTTTGTCAAACTGTTATATGCCAATGATGACAAGCTTTTTATCCCGGTTGAAAATATTGATATTATTGATCGATATGTGGCTGATGGTTCAAGTTATGCCATGCTTGACCAACTGGGTAAAGGCAGTTTTGCCAAACTCAAAGCCAAAGTCAAAGACAAGCTTTTTGCTATTGCCAACGATATTATCAAACTTGCAGCCGCACGAGAATTGGTCAATGGAATCCAAATCAACACCAATAAAAAAGCACTCTTGGATTTTTCTTTGAGTGCAGGATTTGAGTACACCAAAGATCAAAGCCGAAGTATCAAAGAGATTTTTGCCGATTTAAGCAGTGGAAAAGTGATGGACAGACTCTTAAGCGGAGATGTGGGCTTTGGAAAAACCGAAGTGGCGATGAATGCCATTTTGGCGGTTTTTTTAGATGGGTATCAATGTTTATTTGTCTGTCCTACCACACTACTTGCTACTCAACATTACCACAGTATGCAAAAACGTTTTGAAGGTTTTGGGCTGAAAATGGCAAAACTTGATGGTAAAACCAGTACCAAAGAGAAAAATCATATCAAAAAAGGGCTTGAAGACGGTACCTATGATTTAGTCATTGGTACGCACTCTTTACTTGATATTAAAACCAAAAATTTAGCTTTAGTGATCATAGATGAAGAGCATAAATTTGGAGTCAAACAAAAAGAGAAACTTAAAAATTTAAGAGAAGATGTGCATATTTTTTCTATGAGTGCGACACCCATTCCAAGAACACTCAATTTGGCGTTGAGTAAACTCAAAGGCATGAGTGCTCTTTTAACACCACCAAGTGAAAGATTGGGGGTACGAACCTTTGTCAAAGAGTACAGTGACCAGTTAATCAAAGAGATAATTTTACGAGAAAAAAGACGAGGTGGACAGCTTTTTTATGTGCATAATAACATTGCTTCAATTGAGGCGAAAAAAGCTGATTTACTTGAAATTTTGCCCAATATTAAAATTGAGATTATTCACTCTCAAATTAAACCTGCAGAGTCTGAAAAAATCATTGATGATTTTGGAGAAGGAAAATTTGATATTTTATTGGCAACTTCAATTGTCGAATCAGGGCTTCACTTGCCCCAAGCTAATACCATCGTCATTGATGGTGCAGACCGATTTGGAATTGCTGATTTACACCAATTAAGAGGACGAGTAGGACGAAGCAACAAAGAGGGCTTTTGTTATTTTGTGGTCAACGATAAAAAAACCATCACTCCCGATGCCATAAAACGACTTGTGGCATTAGAATCCAACTCCTATTTAGGAAGTGGTACGGCTTTAGCGCATCAAGATTTAGAGATTCGTGGGGGTGGAAATATTATTGGAGAAGCGCAAAGTGGACATATCAAACAAATTGGATATGGCTTATATTTAAAAATGCTTGAAGATGCCTTAGCCAGCTTAAGTGGCGATATAAAAGTTTCACACAAAACCGTGGATATAAAACTGGCAATCAGTGCGTATATCAGCAGTGAGTATATTTCAGAAGATCGAGTACGACTGGAATTGTATCGACGTTTAAGTAAAGCATTAAGCAAAGAAGAAGTCTATGAAATCGAAGAAGAGATGGAAGACCGATTTGGAAAGCCTGATGTCATAACCAAACAGTTTATCGAGTTGATTTTGATTAAAATTTTTGCTTTAGAGAAAAAAATAAAAATGATTTCAAGTTATGAAATGAACATCACCTTTACCCAAGAAAACGACACCAAAGAGAGCATCAAAAGCCCAAGTAAAGATGATGACGATATCATTGCAACGACATTGAAGTATTTGAGAAAATAAGTATAAAACAGTATCTTTTTCCAAATCTCTGCGTTGAAGAGTTCAATTTATTCCGTCACTGACTTTTTGTAAACTCCCTTTTAAATTGAACTCTTCGCCGTCTAATAATTTAAATGGGTAATAACTTTTGCATAGATGAATACAAAAATTGATATTTTTCTTGTGCAAGAGGAGTTTTATACGATAGAAGTTCCAAAGCAATAGGCGTATCTCCTGTTCTAAAAGGAACTTGGAAATGTTCTATTGTATTTTGTACAAAACCCAAATTTTTATAAAAGTGTAAGCGTTTGAGGTTTTGTTGATTGAGTGGAGGTTCAATTTCTAAAATAACATACTTTTTTTCTTTTAAAAATTCACTTAATATTAAGGTGCCATAGTTTTTGCCTCGAAGAGAAGAGTTTATGGCAAAATGTTCAATAAAAATAAAGTCTTCTATTGTCCAAAATCCTATAATACCAATAAAAGTATGATTTTCATGTATGGCTTGAAAGGTATAACAATGGTTGTCCAACAGTTGAATTTGTTCGGCTAAAAATCGCTTTTCTTGAGGCGGAAAAGCTTCTTCATAAAGTTCCCAAGCGGTGTTGAAAAATCTGTCTTGAGTATTTTTAAGAGGATGAAATGTCATGGAAATTACCTTTTTATCCCAAAATAGTTGACGTTAACCCTTCATACCATAATTTGGCACTTAATGCAGTGCCTTCATCGATGGGTGAAATCATAGAAGTGGTTTTAATATGCGGTTCATACGTAAACGTATGGGCAATGGATACAGCTTGGGTGTTACTTACAAAAGAATAGCAAATATTACCTAAAGAGTTATTGCGGTAATCAAAGGGTCTGTTCAAAAGTGTATGATTGATTTCAAGGGCGACTTGTAAGGCACTGCTATTGGCCATTTGGGCTGATTTTGGAAAAGGGTATTGCCCTTGGGCATCGCCTAAGATATAGACAGAATCGTCGATACTTGATTGAAAAGTGGGTTCTTTTAATTTTGCCCAACCCTCTGAAGTGAGTTCTAAGGAAGCTAAAGCAATTAAGCCATTTGCTTTATTGGGTGGGATAATATTGGCACACTCAAAAGGGATACTTTTTTCTTTATACTCTAAAGCGTCTTTGTCAAAATGTTCAACAGTTACTTTTTTTGTTGCAAAATCAATGGTTTTAAAATGGGTTAATCCTTGAAAATCAATATACTCTTTATACAGCGTTTCAAATACATCTAAAAACTCTTTGCTTTTTGCGGCGGGTTTTTCGCGAGGGTCAAGAAGAATCACCTTACCTTTAATGGAGTGTGTTTTAAAATAGTGGGCAATCATACACGCTCTTTCATAAGGGGCAGGAGGACATTTGTAATTTCCATTGGGTACACTGATAATAAAATTACCCCCTTTAAATGTTTCAATCATATGTTTGAGTTGTTGATGTTCAAAAGGGGGCTTTAATCCCGCTGGTGCTTTTTGTTTAAGCTCTTCACAAAGTTTTGTTGAAAGATTGAGTGCATTGTAGTCATATTCAATGCCTCCACATAGGATTAAAAAATCGTATGAAAGTGTGTGTGTTGAGGTGGAAACCTCTTTTTTGTTTCGATTAATGTTAATAACTTCTTCATTGATAAAAGAGTAACCAAACTTTTTCATGGTTTTGGCATAATCAAAGGTGAGTGTTTGAAGAGTAACATCATACACTTCTGCTAAATAGGCGTTGGAAAAAGGGCATGAAACAAACTGTTTGTTTTTTTCAATAAGAGTAATACGAATATTGTGATTTAACTCTTTTAAATATTTTGCCACACTTAACCCTGCATAACCTGCTCCACAAATAACGATATGAGGTGCTGAAATGTCTTTGGCGCGAACGCTTAAAGGAGAGTAAAACAATGAAGCAGAAGTAATGGCAGAATATTTTAGGAAATCTCTTCGAAACATGCTATACCTTTTATAATATATTATAATAATAATTATAACTATAATTTAGTTTAAGCAAACTTATTTTTAAAATAATATGAAGTTTATTTAGGTTTGGTTAATATGGTATTTATATTTCGTTTATATTTATATTTTATACTTTCATTATCTAAATTACAAGGAGATTATCATGAAACTAAAAACTAAAATAGTAGCGGCGTTGGCATTAAGTGCCGTGTTAGCCACTTCAATAAATGCACAAATGCAAGAAAAAGGAATGGGGCAAAAAGGTATGCTGTGTGACACTCAAAAAGGGTCAAAAATGCAAGGTTATGCTAAGCAAGGAGATTGTGGAGTGATGCCTTTATTGCATAAACTCAATCTCAGTGATGAACAAAGAAAAAGTATTCAAAACATTATGCAAGAGACCATGAAGAAAAAAGAGTCAAAATACGATGCGTTTAGCGAAGATGGTTTTGATAAAAGCAAATACATTAAGCAGATGAAAAATGCTCCTGAAGAGAGAATTAAACTTCAAGCGGATATGATAGAAAAAGTGTATGCTCTTTTAACTGAAAAACAAAAATCACAACTGCGAGTGTTAATGGATTTAAAAGAGGAAAGAATGAAACAAGGATGTAATTTTGATCAAAATTGCAATGGTCGAAGATGACGCTGAATTAGCTGTTGTCTTAGCTGAATATTTAAAACAATTTAATATGGAAGTGACCAACTTTGAAGAGCCATTTTTGGCTCTTTCAAGTTTAAAAATCCACTCTTATGATTTGGTGATATTGGATTTGACACTACCAGGAATGGATGGATTAGAGGTATGTAAAGCCATATTAAAAGAGCAAGACATTCCTATTATTATCAGTTCAGCACGAAGTGATATTACCGATAAAGTCACGGCATTGCAAATAGGAGCAGATGATTATTTGCCCAAACCCTACGACCCAAGAGAGCTTGAAGTGCGTATAAAAACCATTTTAAGAAGACTCAATAAAAGTCAAACGCCTTTACACGAACTTTCAAAAGATTTTACCTATAATGAAGAGAAAAAAGAGATTTTAAAACGAGGGGAGTATATCAAACTCACTGCTGCAGAATATGAAGTGTTGTTACTGCTGTTAAAAAGAGAAGGGTTTGTTGTTTCACGCGATGATATTTTTGAAAATTCGGATTTATTAAACAGTGATTATGATAATATTGGTTCATTGGCGGTCATAATTAATCGTATTCGACAAAAAATTGAAGATAATCCAAAACATCCAAAATATCTTCACACAATTCGAGGAATGGGGTATAAATTTTTACAATGAAAAAAGAGTCCATATTTTTTACGATAACGGTCAGTTTTATCCTTTCACTTATATTAGTGGTGGCCTCTTTTTTAATTTTAATTGCACACAATTTTAAAGTCAATGAAGAGAAATATTTGGATAAATATATTCCTGTAGTTAAGATGGTAACGCGTCAAGAACGAATGGGATTTACCCCAGAGTTCATGGAAAGTTTAAAAGAGATTAACTACGAGCTTTTTGTTGATATCAAAGCCATTAATGTCATTACATATAACCCCAAAACCAAAGTCTTTTTTGAACGAATTCATCCCAAACATCACGATATTTTTAGAGTCTTACATCTAAATGGCAACAATTATATCTACCTCAAACGAAAAGGGGAAACCGTTTTACTTAAAGACCTTGAAACGTCTAACAGCATAACGCATATTTATATCCTTCTTATTTTTGGAAGTTTATTGGCTATGGTGGTGTTGGTCTATTTAATTACACTTCGAAAACTTATGCCTTTGAAAATTTTAAAAGAAAAAGTGACCACATTAGGTGATGAAAATTTTGATTTTGAATGTTGCGACAATACCAAACAAGATGAGGTCTCTTTATTGGCACAAGAGTTTAAAAAATCGGCACAAAAACTCAAAAAAATCAAAGAAGCCCGAAATGTATTTATTCGAAATATTATGCATGAGCTTAAAACGCCTATTACCAAAGGGAAATTTTTAGTGCAACTTCCCCAAACGCAAGAAAACAATGAAAAAATGAAACACGTTTTTGAACGTTTGGAGAGTTTGATTAATGAGTTTGGCTCCATAGAAGAGGTGATTGCTTCAACCAAACAGTTTGATCATGCAAATTATTTTTTAAATGATATTGTTGATAATGCCATAGATATTTTACTTATTGATGAAGAGCTTGTCTGCCGAGAGTTTGAAAATATTAAATTGGATGTCAATTTTAAACTTTTTAGTATTGCCGTTAAAAATTTAATTGATAATGCCCTTAAATATTCAAGTGATGGTAAAATGGTGATTAAAACAGACCATGAAGAAATCGTATTTGAAAATCATGGAAATTCGTTGGAGTATGAATTGGATAATTATTTTGAACCTTTCTTTAAAAACAGCGATAAAAGCAGTTTTGGCTTAGGACTTTATATCGTTAATTCAATTTTAAAAGCCAATGGATACCGTTTGAAATACACTTATGAGAATGAAATCAATCGTTTTAGTATTGTTAAACAAAGAGATTCTCATGGTGTATGATGTTGCCATTATAGGAGCAGGTGCAAGTGGTTTAATGCTTGCAGCACAGCTGAAAGATCTCAATATTTGTCTTATTGATACCAATGAAACCATTGGAGCTAAAATTAAAGTCAGCGGTGGAGGCAAGTGTAATATTACCAATAAATATGTAAACAGTGAACACTATTTAGGATGCAAAGAGTTTGTACAAACGGTTTTGGATGGATTTGATAATCAGGCTTTACTGAAATTTTTAAATCAAAATGGTGTGACGCCAAAAATTCATGAAAAAATCATCAAAGGAACCTATTTTTGTAACTCTTCCAATGAAGTCATTGCGATGTTTAAACGACTTACTGCTCATTGTGAGTATTATTTAAATACTCAAGTCAATGAGGTTACTTTTACAAATGAGTTTACCCTTTATACCAATAAACACCTCATAAAAGCCAAACGATTGGTTGTTGCCAGTGGGGGTTTATCTTATAGTTCCTTAGGAGCCAGTTCTATTGCGTTTGATATTGCCAAACAATTTGGGCACACAGTTAAAACACCTGTTCCTGCTTTGGTAGGATTAACGGTGCAAAAAGAGCAGTTTTGGTTTAAAAACTTAAGTGGAGTCTCTTTGTGGGTAAATCTTTTTGTTGAAAATAAACGATTTGAAGCCTCTTTGTTATTCGCACACAAAGGGTGTTCAGGTCCTGCTATTTTAAATGCCTCTTTGTATTGGCAAAAAGGGCTTATTGGAATCGATTTTTTACCCAATAAAAGATTGGAGCTTTTTTTAAAATCCAATAAACTCATCTCTTCAGCTTTGCCTTTGCCCAAACGATTTATTCAAGAGTTTTTAAATGCCATGGGGCTTAAAGATAAACCCATCAGTCAACTCAACAAAGATGAGTTAATGACATTAAAAAAACTAAAACAATACGAATTTGCCCCAGCAGGACATTTTGGATTTTCAAAAGCTGAAGTGACCAAAGGAGGTATTTGTACCGATGAAATCAAAATGCAATCCATGCAAAGTAAACTGCAACCCAACTTATATTTTATAGGAGAATGTTTAGATGTCACGGGGCAATTAGGCGGATATAATTTTCAATTTGCCTTTTCCAGTGCCGTTTCTTGTGCTAAAAACATTAAATAATAAAATTTTTTATATGTCATTTATTATATTTTAGATATTATGGTGCAATTTAAGTGTTTAAAATAATCATACAATGAGGTCAAGATGTTTTTTAATAAGAAAAAGTTTCAAGATGAAATAGAGGCGTTAAAGAGCCAAGTTGCTGCGTTGCAAAAAGAGGCAGAAACCAAAGATGGCACGATTAAAGCGTTGCAAAGTCAAATTCAAAGCCATCCCAAAGAGAGTATTGAAACCCTAAAAGAGGAAATGACTTTATTAAATGAAATTGCAGTACACTCTCAAGAAGAAGGATTGGTGGCATTTGATTCAAAGCATCAATTGGTGTTTGCTAATAATTTAGCCAAACACAATATCAAAGATTATTCCATTGTGTTAGAGGCAATTTTAAATGATAGCGACCGACTTATTATGGACGATTGTGAAGCCAAAGTTTTGGTCAAAAACTATAAAGGCTATAAAATAGCATCGTTGAAAAAAACGTCTGTCCATGACAATAAAGAGGGCGGGTTATTGGAAAAACACAACAAAAATATGACTCAATCGTTAACCAATACTCAAAACACCTATTTATCGCTTCTTGAAGAACTTCAATCCATGATGAAAGAGTCAAAAGAGACAGCCTCAGGCTCAACAGAAGGACTTAAATTAACACAAGAAATCGTAAGTGACACAGGAAATTTACATAAACAAATAGAGATTGAAAATGAAGTGGTCAACTCTTTGGTAGTCAAAGGTAAAGATATTTCTGAAGTCATTAATATTATTCAAAATATTGCGTTTCAGACCAATATTTTATCTTTAAATGCTGCGGTTGAAGCGGCAACTGCGGGTGAAGCAGGAAAAGGGTTTGCCGTTGTTGCTCAAGAGGTGCGAAACCTTGCAACCAGAAGTGCTGATGCGGCTAAACAAATTAAAGATGTGGTTGACTCAATTCATTTAGAAACCCAACGAATCAAAGAGAGTTCGGATGTGGTTGCCAGTGTGGTTAATGAGACCAAAACACGAGTAGAAGTACTCAATAAACTGATGAACAATTTCCAACGAAATTCAAACCGATCGGTGTATGAAGTGGAAAGTATTTCAAGTAAAATTTTTATTAACCTAGCCAAACTTGACCACGTGATTTATAAAAATAACCTTTATCAACTGATTTTTGGAGGGGAGCATAACTTCAAAGCCGTTGACCATCACAATTGTCGATTAGGAAAATGGTATGATACGGGATTAGGAAGAGAAGAATTTAGCTTTGTTCCTTCGTATAAACATTTGGAAAAACATCATCATAAAGTTCACCATGAAGCCAATGATTTGGCAAAAGAGTGTTCAGGTCACTCAGTGGCGTGTTCAAAACAACTGATTGAAGATAAAATTGCCATGGTAGAAGAGGGAAGTGAACAAGTCTTTTATTACTTGGACAAAATTTTAGAAGAGAAAAATGAAGCGGTGATGAAAAAAGCAGCCAAAGAGTTGTTTGACTCAAAATAGGAGAGATAAATGAGTACAAAAAAAATTATTATTATTGATGATGAAACTGAAATTTTAAATATGTTAAGTCGGTTTTTAAATAAATCAGGCAAATACAGTGTTGCAACGTTTTCAAATCCTGTGGTTGCGATTGATAATTTAAAACGAGAAAAGTATGACTTGGTATTGTTAGATATTATGATGCCTCAAATGAATGGACTTGAAGCACTGGAAAAAATTATGCAAATCAATAAAGAGCAAAAAGTTATTATGATGACAGCGTATTCGACCTTAGATAAAGTACTTAAGTCACATAAAGAGGGAGCAACAAATTATGTGATGAAACCCTTTGACTCTTTACAAGCATTGGAAAATAAAATTATAGAAGTTTTAAAGTAATTTTTGATGCTCAAAAAAAACCTAATTTTTAGGTATCTCTTTGCGGGTATTGTGGTTGCGATTATTGCTTTATGTAGCATTTGGGTGTACAAAAATAATCTCATAGAAACTCAACAAAACAGTGCCATACACTCTTTAACTCTTTCGTATAAAGAGAGAGTTGAAGAGAATAAACGTCTTGCTGAACTGATTTTTTTCAACAATTTATTGTACGATGAAACCATAACAACACTTTATAAAAAGGTGTTACAACAAAATCAAACAGAGCCTTTTAAAGAGCATTTGTATGCGTATTTAAAAGATAAATTTTTCTACTTAAAAACTTTTGGGATTAAAAATATCACCTTTTATTTGCCTAATAATGATCTTTTATTGATGATGAATTATAAAGAGATTCCCCATTACAAAAGTAAACGAGAGAGTGTGTTGTATGTTAATTCCACTCAAAAAGAGTTTCAAAGTGTTGAAATCACAGAAAATGCCGCTTCAATGGTTTTTACCAAGCCCCTTTTAGATAAAGAACTCCATCATTTAGGTGCCATAGAAGTAGAGTTTGATTTTGATACGTTGGCCAAACGCATTGAAAAAAACAATAACTACAGAGTTTTTTTTGTACATGAAAAGAGTTTTTTAGATAAAAACATTTTAAACCCAACGCAAGAATTTAGCCCTTTTGAGTTACATTCGCAGTATGAAATCCCCCAAAATGCCTATATGGCATTTAAGTACAATAAAGCACTTTTTGAACCTTTTAATGCAAACATAAAAGAAGAAATTGTCAATAAAATGAATGCTCAACAAGAGTTTGCGGTCAATGTTTTTTATGATAAACAGTACCAAATGGTTATTTTCATTCCTCTGTTTAACGCTCTAACACAAGAACACACCAGCTATTTAGTGGCACTGGGCAATGACAATT
This sequence comes from Epsilonproteobacteria bacterium UBA4036, assembly GCA_002382325.1. Lineage (GTDB taxonomy): Bacteria > Campylobacterota > Campylobacteria > Campylobacterales > Arcobacteraceae > Marinarcus. The sequence continues at coordinate 250,894 of DGAG01000010.1, read as the reverse complement.
TTTCTGAAATTTCTCAAATCAACTATTTTCTTAATCAGCTTATTGTCATGGTTTTTTTTGCTTTGTTTATTATGTTTATATTGGTCTATAATGTTCATTCTTATAAAGAGAAAAATCGAGCCATCATCAAAGAGCATACCGATTTACTCAAAGCCATTGACAAATATGTGGTGATGACACAAACGGATCAAAGTGGATTTATTAGCTATGTTACTCAAGCTTTTTGCAATATCAGTGGCTATTCAAAAAAAGAGTTAATAGGACGCAATATTAATATTATTCGCCATCCTGATATGTCAAAAAAATTCTTTGAAAATATGTGGAACAGTCTGTACAAAGAAAAACAGTGGGAAGGCGAAATTAAAAATATTGATAAGAATGGCAACTCGTATTGGGTCAAAGGAATTATTTTTCCCAAGTATGATATTCACAATAATTTAGTGGGATATACTTCCATTCGTGTCAATATCACCGATGCCAAACAACTTAAAAAAATCAATAATTTACTCAAAGAGGATTTATCCAATAAACTCAATGAGATAAAAATGCGAGACGAATCTCTTGAAAACACCACTAAAATTGTGTTAATGGGGAAAATCTTGGACAGTCTTTCACACCAATGGAAAAAACCCATGTCCAATATCTCTATTGAGTTGGCAAATTTTAAAGCACGAATTATAAATAATGAACTCGATACCGTGGCACTTCAAACCATTCACGATGAAATTGCGTATCAGTTAAAATCACTCTCTATGACATTAAATGAGTTTAAAACTTTTTTTAGCCACAGCAATCAAAACGATAAATACAATGTAAAAAGTGCAGTGGAAGAGGCTATCATGGTTGTTAAATCTGAGTGCGAATTACATCATATTGAAATTGCTTTACACTCCAAAGAAGCGATATTTTGTTACGGTGTTTTTAATGAACTGAAGCAAATTATGATTAATGTATTAAAAAACTCCATTGAACACCTTATTGACAATAATATCAAAAACCCTTACATACAGCTTGGAATTATTGAAAATCAAGGCAATGTTATGATTGAATGTATTGATAATGTTCAAGGGGAATCCAAACAAATTATTGAAAAAGTGTTTTCAAATAATTATGATGAGCATGTCTTAAAAGATGCAGGACTCAACCTTTATATTGCCAAACTTTTGTTGGAAAAAATAGGGGCAAAAGTTAATTTTGAAATCCAAAAAAAGCAGAATCGTTTTGTCATTGAATTGGTTTCAAAAGATCGTCGAAAAGATAAAAGAGAGTAAGATGAGAGTCCCGTTTTATATTAAAATATTTTTGGCATTTATGCTCTTTTCTTTTATTTTATTGCTTTTGTTTACCTTATTGTTTAAAAACTTTTATGAGATGGATTTAGTTAAAAAAGAGCATCAAAATATTAAAGAATCTTTGATTCTCAAACAAAAAATCTTTGATGAGTATATTGCGTCGATTAATACCCAAATGATGGCGATTCATGACAGTAAGATTTTTAATGAATTTATGCAAAATAAAACCAATGAAGATGAAATGGTTGATTTTTTTAAACTGATGATGCAAAGCAATAATGATGTCATACAGATGAAAATTTTAAGTTTTACAGGCAAAGAGATTATTCGTGTCAATAAAACTTCTCAAGGCTTACAAAAAGTCTCTGCTGATGAATTGCAAAATAAAATTATGCAAGATTATTGCAAGGAAGTGCGTGCCTTGCAAACAGGAGAGATGTGGTATTCAAACTTTGATGTCAACAAAGAACGAGGAGAGATTTCATACCCCATAACGTTTGTAATGCGATTTGTACTCAAAACTCACAAAGGCTTTTTATCGGTTGTTGTAAATGTCAATCATATTTTAGACAAACTACATAAGGTCTATTCCCATAACTCATTTATTGTAGACAATGAAGGGAATTTTATTCTTCATAAAGATGCTAAGTATCATTGGTCAAAATATTTTATCAGCAATCAAACGTTATATAAGCTTTACAATAAAGAAGCCAAACAGATTTTAACGTCGGATAGTGTTGTTTCTGAAGAGTTTATGAGTCAACGAATTTATATCAATTCACAAGATTATATGATTGTCTTAACACAATTTGATAAAAATGCCTACGAGAGCTATTTTAAAACCTTCAAAGAGTATTTTTTGACACTGTTAATTGTGGGATTTATTATTGCGGTTATTTTGGCATTGATTTTTTCAGAACCCATTGCAAAATTGAATAAAAAAACAGAAGAAGACAATAAAAATTTAGATTTGACCATTAAGAAAAACAGTGAAGAACTGCTTGAAAGTTTGAATATTATTGATAAACACGTGATGTCAATTCGCATGGATAAAGAAGGAATTATCACTGAAGTCAGCAGTGCCTTTTGTGATTTTTCTGGTTTTTCAAAAGGAGAGTTGTTGGGGCATCATCATAAAATGTTGGTTCATCCTGATATGTCCAAAGAAGAGTATGATGGATTGTGGAAAATACTCAAACAAGGCAAAACCTTTTTTACTGAACTTAAAGGAATCAAAAAAGATGGGGGCTTTTATTGGGTGGAATCTCATATCGAACCCATTTTTGATGAATACGGTGATATTGTTGGGTTTAATGCCATTCGCAATAACATTACCGATAAAAAAATCATTGAGAACTTATACAGTGATATTAACTATCAAGTCCAACAATACAATGCCATTTTTCAAAATGCACACAGTGGAATTGGTTTAATTGATTTGCAAGGAAATTTTAAAAAAGTCAATTTTATGTTCTCTGAACTTTTAGGGTACTCAAGCAGTGAGCTGTTGCACATGAGTTGTTTTGATATTGTGCATAAAAATTCAAAAAACTTTTTGCATAAAATTTTTATAGAAGCTCAAGAAATAGGCTCAATTTCTAATATTGAAAAAATCTTTATGCACAAAGAAGGAATGTCCATTCATTTGGAAATGTCTTTAAATCTCTTACCCGATAAAAACTATTTTGTTGTCGTAGTGAACTCTTTGGAAGACAAACGAAAACTTCAAGAGTTGAATCAAAATTTGGAATTGCGTATTAAAGAAGAGGTTCAAAAGAGTCGCCAAAAAGACCAACTGCATCAACAAGAGCAAATTGAAAATATCAAACTTAAATCCATCGGTTCTTTGGCTGCTGGAATAACGCATGAAATCAATACCCCCTTGACGTACGTTAAAGGAAATTTTGAAATGATGGGGTACGATATTGAAGATTTACCACCAAGCGAAATAAAAACACGAATGCAAGAAGATTCGCTGCGAATAAAAGAGGGCATCAATCGAATTGCCAATATTGTGGAATCCATGAGAGAAATCTCTCAAAGTTCCAATGAAGCTAAAGAGAAAGTAAATATTTATTCGACTATAATTACCGCGTTAACGATGACATACAATCGTTCAAAACAGATTTCAAGAATATATTTAAATCACAAACTTTTTAATATTGATGACATTAATAAAAATGAATTGCAATTTATGTGTGAAGTTCAAAAACAACGAGTTGAGCAAGTTTGGATTGTTATTATTAATAATGCTTTAGATGAATTGGCTCATTGTGAAGATTATGAAAAACGCGTACTCAATATTTTCATAGAAGAACAAAACGAAGAGATTGTTATCTCTTTTGAAGATAATGCAGGTGGCATAAAACCAGAGATTTTAAAAACACTGTTTGAGCCGTTTATCTCTTCAAAAACTCACAGTGGTATGGGTGTGGGTTTAAATATTTCAAAAAAAATAATAGAACACCAAAATGGTAAAATCATGGCATTTAACAAAAATAATGGTGCCGTCTTTGAAGTGAGATTAAAAAAATGCGAATAGCTTTTATTGGCGACATTGTAGGTCGCCCGGGCAGAAAAATAGTACGAGATAAATTAAAAGAGTTTAAAAAAGAGTTTAATATTGATTATGTTATTGCCAACAGTGAAAATGCCAGTCATGGTTTTGGATTAACACTGAAAAATTGTGATGAACTCTTAAAAGCGGGGATAGATTTATTTACAGGAGGCAATCATTCGTTTGATAAACGAGCCGATGTAAAAGCATTGTTTGAAACACAAAAGGTGTTACGACCTGATAATTATCCCAGTGGAGTAGCAGGAAATGGAGTTAAAATCGTTGAAATAGGCGGTGAAAAACTTGCCGTGGTAAACCTAATGGGAATGTATGCGATGCCTCATGTGGAAAACCCTTTTAACTGGGCTACAACCTTAACTGAAAAGTTACATCAAGAAGGTATTTCAAATATTTTTATCGATTTTCATGCCGAAGCTACAAGTGAAAAACGTGTAATGATGATGATGTTTAAAAACAAAGTCAGTGCCATTTGTGGCACACACACTCATGTGGGTACCGATGATTTACAAGTGGTTGAGGGAACTTTTTATGTCAGTGATATTGGACTTACAGGATGCCGAGACAACGTTATAGGTATGGATGAAGCCATGCCTATTTTCCGAGCAACCACAGGATTAGGAGGACATTTTAAAGTTCCCAATGCGTGTAAAACCATCTTTCAATTTGTGGTTTTAGAGTTTAAAGAGGGCAAAACGGTTGAAGCATTTAAAGTCAAAGCCTATTGTAATAAGCAAGAAGTAATCGTAACAAAGGCACTTTTTGACTAACAGTTATGAATTGTTTCTTTTTCTAAAAGAAAAAAATCTTTTAGAAAACTCTCCTTTGCATTGGTGGCCAAATTATGGAACATTTGAAACCGTTGTTGGGGCAATTCTAACACAAAATACCAAATGGACTAATGTAGAAAAATCGCTTCAAAATCTGCATCAGTACAATTTAATCTCTCTTGAAACACTTTCCCATGCCCATTTACCTCTTTTAATTCAAGCTATTACCCCCAGTGGTTTTAAAAATCAAAAAGCCACACGATTAAAAGTGTTGTGTCAAAATATTCAACATACCTTTGGCGATTTTGAAACGTTTCAAGAAGAAGTTTCACGTACATGGTTATTAAAACAAAAAGGCATTGGTGAAGAGACAGCGGATGCCATTTTATGTTATGCGTGTAAAAAAGAGGAGATGATTGTTGATAAATATACTCAAAAGTTACTTCACTCTTTTGGTTTTGAGTTTGAAAGTTACGAAGAGTTAAAACAGTGGTGTGAATATGGAATTAATGAAAATTTCGATAAAATAATTCAACTTTATGGCTACGAAATTACGTTAAATCAACTCTATTGTAGATTTCACGGGAAGATTGTAGAGTTTATGAAACAAAATCCAAGGGTTTAAACTATGATAATTATTCCACAAACAAAAGGTGGTGTTGGTAAATCTACGGTTGCCATGCAAATTATTGCACCTTTTTTATATAAAAAACATGGTAAAAAAGTAACGTATATTGAAATTGATGATGAGAATAATGACTCAAAGTCGTTTACACGCACAGATATTGTGAACAAACGTATGTTAGGTACCAATAAATTAACAGAACTGGATGAACTTATTTTAACCGATGATAACCATGAGGTTATTATTGATGTGGGCGGCAATAAAACCTCTTCATTGGTATTGGATGAAATTAAAAAAATTGGTACGTATAATAATGTTAAGTGGATTATTCCCTTAGGTGATGGAGAACTTGACGGGAAAAATGCCATTGCTACAATGAATAAAATCAGAAAAATCGAACCCAACGCAGAAAAAAATATGTTTTTTGCTCTTAATCGTGCCATTAGCATGGAAGCTGATTATATTGAAGAGCAATTTATCAATTTCTTTGGACATAAATATTTAAACAGCGATTCGGTTATTTGTGATTTTGTCAAAGACCCCAACTTTTTCCCTGTCAAAAATGATAAAGTCATAACCATTAGTCGATATTTAGGAAGTACGGTATGGGAGATGGCTTTTAACAACACCGATTTCGCTCAAAAGGCGGTTCAAGCCAAAGAGATTGGCGACTTAGCCAGTGCAAGAAAATATCTCTTTTTCAGACGAATGCAAACCGAATCAAAAGATTATACGATTGATGTATTGTACAAAATTTTTGCCAAATTAGAACAATGGATTGAAATCAAAAAATGAGTGATATGAGCTTTAAACAAGCCAAAGACTTGGTGGAAAAGATTGAACTGACGGAAGTTTCATTGCAAAAAACGGTTAAGGATATTGAAGAATCGTCTCGAACGTTCAATGAAGCCTTACGTCAACAAAAAATTATCTTAGATATTGTTCCAAGTATTAATTTTAAATTGGGATTTATGAAGATACTTGTTGGAACCAATTTGGGATTTTTATTGGGCTTGGTAATAGGAAAATATATTTTATAGAATTTAGGAAATTAAGAATGGGTAAACAAGAAAAAATCGTCTCAATGTTTGATGAAATTGCTGGAACATACGATGTTGCTAATCGAGTGTTAAGTATGGGTATTGACAAAACATGGAGAAATAAAGCGTGTAATTTAGCGTATTCATTTTATGAGAAAAAATCATTGGATAAAATCATAGATGTGGCATGCGGCACGGGAGATATGATTGATTATTGGCAAAAAACAGCCAAAAAAGCCAACGTGGAAATAAAAAATATCGTTGGGGTTGATCCCAGTGTTGGTATGATGGAAGTGGCAAAAAAGAAACTTCCCGATGTTGAATTTATCCAATCAGGAGCTGCTTCAATGCCTTTTGAAGAGGGCGTTGCGGATATTATTTCGATTTCATACGGTATTAGAAATGTGGTTGAAAGACAAAAAGCCTTTGATGAGTTTGCTCGTGTACTAAAAAAAGATGGCTTGCTGGTTATTTTGGAGTTTACTAAAAATCCCAAAGAGAATATGCTTGACCATGTAAAAGATTTTTATATGAATAAAGTATTACCCAAAATTGGTGGGATGATTTCTAAAAACAAAGAAGCCTATACGTATTTGCCTAATTCCATTGATGAATTTCTAACCACTGAAAATTTATGCCATGAGTTAAAACAAGCAGGACTTGAACCCATTTATGTCAAAGGGTTTTCTATGAATATTTCAACGCTGTTTATCGCAAAAAAATTGTAATATCGTATGCTCAAAGCCATCAGTGTTTCAGAACTGAATAATCAAATCAAAGCACTTTTAGAGACGACGTTTTCTTCGGTGTATGTACAAGGTGAAATTTCTAATTTGACCTATCACAGTTCGGGGCACATTTACTTTTCAATTAAAGATGAAAGTTCAACCATTTCGTGTGTCATGTTTAAAGGCAATGCCCAATATTTGAAATTTCGTCTTGAGATAGGACAAAAAATCAATATTATGGGAGCATTAACGGTGTATGCTCCTCGAGGCAACTATCAATTATTGTGCCATAAAATCGAACCTTTTGGTATAGGAGAGTTAGCCTTAGCGTATGAACAACTTAAAAATAAGCTTCAAAGCTTAGGCTATTTTGCACAAGAGCGTAAAAAAAACTTGCCTAAATTTCCCAAAACCATTGCCATTGTAACTTCAAATACAGGTGCTGCCATTGAAGATATGAAAAAAGTGGCGCACCATCGTTGGCCTTTGATTAAATTGGTGTTGATTCCTGCCTTGGTTCAAGGAAAAGAAGCCAAAGAGGCGATTGTAAGTGCCATAAAAAAAGCCGATAAGCTCAATGTGGATGTTATGATAGTAGGACGAGGGGGCGGAAGCATTGAAGATTTGTGGGCGTTCAATGAAGAAATGGTGGCGTTAGCCATTGTAAATGCGAAAACACCCATTATTTCAGCAGTAGGGCATGAAAGCGATTTTGTGATTTCCGATTTTGTTGCCGATGTAAGAGCGGCCACTCCTTCAAATGCTATGGAAATTGCACTGCCTGATATCAATGAAATGCGTATGTTTGTTGATACACTAAGCGATGATTTTAGTAAAGCTTTTCGAGTTAGTTTTAACACAAAAACGCAAGAGCTGAACCACTTAATCCACTCTTTTAAGCAAAACTCTTTTGCCAATAAATTTAAATTTATGGAAGATAATATTAACGATTTATCGGAAAAATTCAATCAAATGATGAAACAAATTATCCATAAAAAGAGTGAAGAAATTTATTTTCTTAACAACTCTTTTTTACTCAATCATCCCGATAAAAGAGTTAAAAAAGGGTTTGTTCAAACAACAAAAGATAATAAAATTGTTACACTCGAAGAGTTAAAAATTGATGATGTTATTAGCTTAGAAAATACAAATTTAATCGTAGAAAGTAAAGTTCTTAAAATTAAATCACTTAAATAACAAATTTAATAGTATAGTGGCTAAGGTTTAAGAGTATATTTCGTATAATTTAGAAGATTTAAACCAATATTGCACAAAAATACACTACGAACATCCCAGTAATTTGTCTAAAAAAAGGAGATATTGATGGAAGAGACCAAAGAAGATAAAAAAATAGATTATGCCAATACCGCAGAGTATATGACATTTGAATTAGGAAGCATGAAATATGCGATTGAATTGCCTAAAATCAGAGAAATTTTAACCTATCCCAAAATTATTACAACTTTGCCTAATACTACAGAGTGGGTCAAAGGATTGATTAATTTACGAGGAGAAGTGGTACCGGTTTTAGATATTCGAATCAAATTTAGAACAGGAGAAATTGTTTATAATGACAACACAGCCGTTATTGCTGTTATTACAGAAGATAAACGAATGATTGGTATTGTTGTTGATAAAGTTGACGATGTACAACGATTAAATATCAATAATTTAGCACCTGTTTCTGATTTGGGTTCAGCCATTCCATCAAAATATTTAAAAGGATTTGTACGACTAGAAGACAGCAAAATGCTGGTTATTATGGATATTGAGTATGTGGTACACAAAGATGAATTGTTAGATTCATAAATAAAAACAGGATACCTAATGCAAGAAAAAATTCAAAAACTGCGAGAGCTAAAATTACTTTTTGTAGAAGATGAAGAGGATTTAATCACGATTATTGAAGATACGTTGACAAAATTGCAAAGCAATTTTTTAACGGCAAGAAACGGCGAAGAGGCGTTAAAGGTTTTAGAAAATCATCCTGATATTGATGCCGTTATTACCGATATTAATATGCCATTAATGAATGGCATTGAGTTGATTGAACAGATGAATCAAAAGGGATTGACCATGCCTGTGATTGTAATGTCAGCACACACAGAAGCAGAGTATTTAGAAAAAGCTAAAGCATTAGGGGTGAAAAACTATCTACTCAAGCCTTTTGATTTTATTAAATTTATTGATTTAATTGTAACCATGGGAATTAAATAAATGGCAATTGATAAAAAACTTCTCAAACGACTCAAAGCCCTCTATGTTGAAGACGATGACAACATTCGAAATGAGTTAGGTTCGTTACTGGGGAATTTTTTTGACACAGTTTACACCGCAAGTGATGGGCAAGAGGGATTAGAGTTATTTATGCAACATCAAGATGATATTGATGTGGTATTAAGTGATATTAATATGCCAAAAATGACAGGCATTGAGATGGTCAGAGAAATCAGAACCATCAACAGCAAAGTACCTGTTATGTTTGCTACCGCATATTCTGATAATGAGTATCTCGCTGATGCCATTAAGCTGCGAGTCTATGATTATATTATTAAACCCATTGATATTCGTCATTTATTAACCATTATGAATGATTTGGCAAATATTTTGTATCAAGAATTTTTAATTGAACAACAACATAAAGAACTTGAGCGATATAAAGATGTTATTGACCAAAATAATATAGTCATTAAAACCGATGTCAACAAAAATATCACCTACGTGAACCAACAATTTTGTGATATTACAGGTTACGAACACGATGAATTATTGGGTGAATCTTTTGAACGTTTAAAACATAAAGATACCGATATCTCTCTGATTAATGAGATGTTTGATACAGTTTTTCAAAATGAAGCGTGGATAGGAAAAATCAAAAGCCAAACCAAATTTGATGATTTTTATGTGGTGGATTGTTATACCATTGCCACACACAATGATGCAGGAGAAATCACAGGAACCATTTCCATTCAAAAAGATATTACCTCTGAAGTCAATCAAAAACGTCAGATGCAAAAAGCTTTGATAAAAGATAAGAGTGAAATCTTTTTAAAAGGAAAAGAGAGTACGGCTGAATTAAATGCGATTATTAATGAACTTAATCAACGTGTCAATGATTTACAAAAACTTTTAAAGACGTCTGATTTGGAAAAAGATCGTTTGGCATACAATTTGGAGAAACTTTCAACCGAAAATAAAAAACTCAAAACAGAATTGAGTATGATGATCAAAAACTCAGATAAAGCGGATGAGAGAAGTTCAACAACCTTTAAAATGAGCAAATCCAATCAAGACTTAAAGTTAGAAGTCAAGAAACTTACCGAAGAAAAAGAAGAGCTAAAAGATGAATTAAAACGCTCTGTTTTACAAGTGAAAGTGAATTTAGAATCACGTATTAAAGAGCTTGAAAAACAAAACAAAGAGTATCTTATTCAAATTGAATCAGCAGAAGATGTGTCAACGTTGAATCAAAAACTGGAATACTGGAAAGAGAAAGCCAAAGAAGCAGCCCGTCGAATTGAACAACTTGAGCGTGAGGTCTTAAGCATTGGTGATAAGGGGATGATGAGTCGTCTTTTTAGATAGGACTTATCTCAAATAGAAGAGCTTACTCTTCTATTTTAATGGAAAGTATGGTTTGATCTTTTAGGGGTTTATTGCCACTGTATTGCCCCGATGTTTTGGTATTTTCAATTTTTTTAACCACATCCATTCCTTTGATAACATAACCAAAAATCGTATGCCGCCCATTAAGCCAATAAGCAGGTACGGTTGTAATAAAAAATTGACTTCCATTGGTATGAGGTCCTGCATTTGCCATGGCTAAAATCCCTGGCTTGTCAAAAACAGCATTGGGAGCAAACTCATCTTCAAAAGGTTTATTCCAAATGGATTCTCCGCCTCTTCCTGTTCCTGTAGGATCGCCTCCTTGAATCATAAAATTTTTAATCACACGATGAAAAATCAAACCATTGTAGTAGCCATTTTTAGAGTGAGTTATAAAATTTTCAACCGCTTTTGGTGCAAGGTCAGCTCGAAGTTCTATTTCAATAACACCTTGATTAGTGGTCATAATCGCCACTGGATTTTTTGCGAAAAGTGCTGTACAAAAGCAGAGCAAAAGTAATAATTTTTTCATTATATTTCCTTATTATGTTGGGTAAAGTGTGTAAAATCGTAGTAGTATAGTATGAAATTTTTTAATATGCGATTAAAAATATTTTTTTATAATTAATTAACGTTTTTTGTATTATAATCGGACAAAAATTATCTTAAATAAAAGGAAATAGCCATGCAAATGCCAGCCATGCCGCAACCCACATTTTATATTTTCAAATGCGAACAATCTTCACCTCCTGGGATGCCAAAACCCAGTTGTGTTACCCAAGAAACACAAGGTTTATTTAATCATTTAGCCAGTAAAATGATGGAAAAAGGTTTGATGGGACCCGTTCAGCCAATTCGAACATCATGTTTGGGGCGATGTCAAATGGGACCAGTTATGTTGGTTGAGCCCGGACATCACATGTATGTACAATTATCTAAGGAAAAAATAGATAGAATTGTCGAAGAACATATAATTGGTGGAAACCCAGTGCAGGAGTATTTGATTCCTGAACAATTCTGGGGAGAACCGATTAATTTAAATCAGTAAAAGGGTAGTGTAAATGACATTTGATATGCTTTATAGTAAAATCCATAGAGCAACAGTTACGGATGCAAACTTAAATTATGTAGGGTCAATTACCATTGATGAGGAGCTGATGCAAGCTTCTCATTTGCGTGTTGGACAAAAAGTTGAAATAGTCAATGTTAACAACGGTGAACGGTTTGCAACGTATGTAATAAAAGGCAAAGCAGGAAGTAAAGATATGTGCTTAAATGGTGCAGCTGCCAGAAAAGTTGAAATTGGAGATAAAATCATCGTCATTGCGTATGCGACTTATGAAGAGAGTGAATTGGAAAATTATAAACCTACGGTTGTTTTAGTTGATGATAAAAATAATATTACCTGTGTTACCCATGAATTGGTTGGGAGTGACCATGTTTGAAGGAATTGACTTAAGTAAGTTAAACTTAAATGAGATGATGAAACAGTTTCAAGACATGGCAGAAAAATCAAAAGAAGAGAATGAAAAACGGATTTTTACTGCAAAAGCAGGCGGTGGAATGGTGGAGATTTCAATCAATGGAAACTCAGAAGTCATTAATTTACACCTTGATGATTCTTTACTTGAAGACAAAGACTCTTTGCAAATTTTGTTAATAAGTGCCATGAATGATGTTATTAAACAATCGGATGAAAATAAAAAAATGATGGCAATGAACGTGATGGGTGGAATGAACCCCTTTAGCCCAAAACAGTAATACGTTCTATGAAATTACAGACGCTGTTTGAAGAGTATTTACTCAATCATTTACCCAAAAGCCAAAGTTTTCACCCTATTTTTGAAAAAGCTTTACAAGAGATGTTAAGTGCAGGGGGTAAACGTTTTAGACCTTTACTGCTGTTAAGTGTTGTCCAATCGTATGAAAGCTTGTTAGTAAAAAATGCATTGCCCGTTGCTTTGGGCGTAGAACTTTTGCATACATACTCTTTGATTCATGATGATTTACCTGCAATGGATGATGCTTTTTTACGACGAGGTTATCCAACACTGCACACGACGTATGATGAAGTCACGGCAATTCTTGTAGGAGACGCTTTAAATACCCACAGTTTTAACCTCATTGCCAATGCTCCTTTAAGCAGTGATGTTAAAATTGAATTGATTAAACTCTTATCTCAAGATGGGGGAATTGATGGCATGATTATTGGACAAGCCATTGATTGTTATTTTGAAAATCAAACACTTAACCTTGAGCAACTTGAGTTTTTACATATTCATAAAACGGCAAAACTTATTGCTGCTTCGCTTAAAATGGGAGCCATTATTTGCCAATTAGATGAAGCGATACAAAAAGATTTATACTCGTTTGGTTTAGATATAGGATTGCTGTTTCAAATACAAGATGATATTATAGATGAAACGCAAACTTCACAAGAAGCAGGGAAAACGACCAACAACGATGCTTCAAAAAACTCTTTTATCAATCTTTTAGGTTTAAATGGAGCAAAAAAGAGTGCCAATGATTTGGCGTCAAAGTGTGAAGCACAATTAAATGGTTTTGATGACGCTCTTCAAAATCATCTGAAAATCTTATTAGAAAAATATTTATATCGACATCTCTAAAAATTTCTCAATCCTTTAGTCATAATAACTCAAACCTCTTGACAAATTTCGAAAAATTTAATACAATTTTAGCACTCAAAAAATAAGAGTGCTAAAATAAAAATGATAAAATCTTACAGGAGAAGCAATAATGAATTTTAAGCCGTTAGGACAAAGAGTTCTTGTCAAAAGAACTGAAGTTGAAAACAAAACTGCTAGTGGGATTTACATTCCAGACAATGCCAAAGAGAAACCATCAACTGCAACGGTTGTAGCAATTGGTTCTGAAATCAAAGAGATTGCGTTGAATGATACGGTGGTATTTGGAAAGTATTCAGGAACTGAGTTGGCACTAGAGGGTGTTGATTATTTAATTTTAGAATCAAAAGATATATTAGGAGTGATTAAATAATGGCAAAAGAAGTAATATTTAGCGATAACGCAAGAAACAGATTATTTGCAGGTGTAGAGAAGTTAGCGGATGCTGTAAAAGTAACAATGGGACCAAGAGGACGAAATGTATTATTACAAAAATCGTACGGAGCGCCTAGTATTACTAAAGACGGTGTATCTGTTGCAAGAGAGATTGAATTGGCAGATACGTTAGAAAATATGGGTGCGCAACTGGTTAAAGAAGTTGCTTCTAAAACAGCTGATCAAGCAGGAGATGGAACAACAACAGCGACGGTTTTAGCGCACTCTATTTTCAAAGAAGGTTTAAGAAACGTCACAGCTGGTGCAAATCCTATCTCTTTAAAAAGAGGAATGGATAAAGCGTGTGAAGCAATTTTAGCTGAACTTAAACTTGCTTCAAAAGTGGTTGCTAATAAAACTGAAATTGAGCAAGTGGCAACGATTTCAGCCAACAGTGACAGCACTGTGGGTAAAATGATTGCAGAAGCGATGGATAAAGTAGGAAAAGACGGTGTTATCACGGTTGAAGAAGCCAAAGGTATTTCAGATGAACTTGATGTTGTTGAAGGAATGCAATTTGACCGAGGATATTTATCGCCTTACTTTGTGACCAATACTGAAAAAATGGTGACAGAATTGGATCATCCTTATATTTTATTGTGCGATAAAAAGATCTCTAACTTAAAAGAGATGTTACCTATTTTAGAGCAAGTCAATAAAAGTGGACGACCTCTTTTAATTATTGCAGAAGATGTTGATGGTGAAGCGTTGGCAACTTTAGTAGTAAACCGATTAAGAGGAAGTTTAAATATCGCTGCTGTTAAAGCACCAGGATTTGGTGACAGAAGAAAAGCCATGCTTCAAGATATTGCTGTATTAACAGGTGGAACAGTGGTGGCTGAAGAGATGGGAATGACACTTGAAGGTTGTGGTATTGAAGTGTTAGGAACAGCTGCAAGAATCGTTATTGACAAAGATAATACAACCATTGTTGATGGAAGCGGTGATAAAAAAGCGGTTGAAGCAAGAGTCGGGCAAATTCGAAATGAGATTGCTAATACAACCAGTGATTACGACAAAGAAAAATTACAAGAAAGATTGGCAAAATTAAGTGGAGGAGTAGCTGTTATTAAAGTCGGAGCTGCGACTGAAACTGAAATGAAAGAGAAAAAAGACCGAGTGGATGATGCCTTAAGTGCAACACGAGCAGCGGTTGAAGAAGGTATTGTCATTGGTGGTGGTGCTGCCTTAATTCGAGCAGCTGCAAAAGTAAAATTAGACCTTTGCGGTGATGAAGAAATTGGAGCGGCAATTGTGTTAAGAGCGATTAAAGCACCACTTAAACAAATTGCACAAAATGCAGGGTTTGATGCGGGTGTTGTTGCCAATGAAGTGGAAAAATCAACCAATGAAAATGTAGGATTTAATGCAGCAACGGGTGAATACGTGGATATGTTCGAAGCAGGAATTGTTGATCCTGCTAAAGTGGAAAGAGTAGCAATGCAAAATGCCGTTTCGGTTGCTTCATTGCTTTTAACCACAGAAGCTACAGTTACGGATATTAAAGAAGACAAACCTGCGATGCCAGATATGAGCGGAATGGGTGGAATGGGCGGAATGCCAGGAATGATGTAACAGTTATCAAATTAAGTCAAATTATGTCTATCTTCCGTACCTCTTTTAAAAGAGGTACGGATTTTTATTTCTTTATCATTTCCTAGCCACAGTTGTCCAACTATGACTACGTTTATCTACTTTAGTCCCATTTATTGTAGGAATGTAAATTTTCTCACCCTTCTAAGAGTTTGTTTTTGATAAAATACAAAAAAGTAAATGGATAATAAAATGATTAGATTTTTAAGTTTGTTATTTTTAGGTATTACTTTATTAAATGGTAATGATAAATCATTTGAAAAGATTTTTAAAGATTTTAATATTAATGGAACCTTAGTAATAACTACACTAAAAAGTGATGAACTTTATGTATATAATCCAAAAAGAGCTGATAAAAGATTTTCTTCTGCTTCTACTTTTAAAATTCCTCATACTTTAATAGCATTGAATGAAAACTTAGTTACATCAAAAAATGATGTTATAAAATGGGATGGAGTAAACCGGGAATTTGATTTTTGGAATAAGAATCAAACATTACAATCAGCAATTTCAATAAGTTGCGTTTGGTGTTATAAGCAATTTACTCAAAAAATTTCAAAAGAAAAATATGTGGAGTATCTTTTAAAATTTAACTATGGAAATAAAACTGTGGGTAAAGATAAATCATCTTTTTGGTTAAATGGAGATTTAAAAATATCTGCCTTTGAACAAATAGATTTTTTAAAAAAACTTTACAATGAAAACCTTCCTATTGCTCAAAAGAACATTGACATCGTAAAAGATATTTTAACAGTAGATAAAAATGAACATTTTATAATTAAAGCAAAAAGTGGATGGGATGGCAGTATTGGTTGGTATGTAGGTTATCTAAAAAGTAATAATAAAATATATTTCTTTGCTTTAAATGGTGATATAAAAAGAGAAGAGTTAAATTTAAGAAAAGAGATAGTTTACAAAGCCTTAAAATCTAAAAATATTATATAAAATTTCTCTAAAAATGACTAAGTATGTCTATCTAAGGGAAGTTGAATCTATAATCTATATTTTTTTGTTTTAACTTAGAGAGTCTTTTTTGAAAAGCTTGTATGGTGATTGACAATATGATAAGAGTGAAAAATATGAATATATATTACACAAGAAAGGAAGAGGTTATTATGGCACTTCGCAAGTGTGAATTGCTGTGTTTAAATATAAAGCTGAACTATTTAGTTCAGCTTTAGAATGTTTCCCATATGGTTTCTTTTGAAGTAACTTGTTGATTTGTTGAGGAGATGTTCTCGTCTTTTTTGACTCTTTGAGTATCTTTAGTTTTTGAAGTTGTATGACCTTTGGCAATAGAGGCTTCATTTTTACCAATAAACTCTTTTTTATTGGCATCAGCAACAATATCTTTTGCAATCGTATCGGTTTGCATAGCAATATCATGAGTTTGACTAGCAATGGAAGCATTTTGTTGAGTTTGTTGATCTAATTGAGTAACAGCATCATTGATTTGAGTAATGCCCGCTTCTTGCTCTTTACTTGCATTGGTAATTTCTACAATCATTTGTGTTGACTGATTAATGTTTTCCAATAATCCTTTATACCCTTCAATCATATTTGCACTTATTGTTTTACCTTGAGCTGTTTTACTTGTTGCATTTTCTACTAAGGTTTTAATCTCTCTAGCTGCTTCCGCACTTCTTGAAGCAAGGTTCCTCACCTCTTGTGCAACAACAGCAAACCCTTTTCCAGCTTCACCTGCAGTGGCTGCTTCAACAGCAGCATTGAGTGATAGAATATTGGTTTGAAATGCAATTTGGTCAATGACCGTTATGGCTTCACTGATGGCTGAAACTTGTTCAGTGATTTCATCCATAGCTGTTGTCGTATTTTGTGCTAAGGCTTGTCCATTTTTCGCTGATTGTGTTAACTCTTGAGCAAAGTGACTCATCTTTGTTACATTATCCGAATTATTTACGATGGTACTTGTAATTTCTTCTAACGCAGCAGCTGTCTCTTCTAAAGAAGCAGCAGCTTCATTGGAAGATTGGTTAAGTTTTTCTACATTGTTAATTAATTTATTCGATGCATCATCCAGTGTTATTCCAATGGTTAAAGAGGTTTTGAGTAAATCAGAAATCTCTTTGGTTAAAAAGTTAACACTTTTAATTAATTCGAGCATATCCCCTTCTAAACCATTATCATCAATTGTATTAATAAATTTATAATTACTGAATTCTTTAAGAACTTTAGAAATAGAGTCAACATTGTGTTTTATTCCATTGAGCATTTTATTTAATGCATCTGACAAGGCTTTGAGCTCTGGATTATTGGCAACTTTGTGTAAGCGTACATCTAAGTGACCTTTAATAGCTTGTTCAACAACATTTAAAGCTTCATTAACAGCTTCATTATCTTTTAATAAGCCTACTTGAATTTTTTCTATGTTTTCATTGACTACACCCGCCATAATTCCAAATTCATCCTTACTGACTATTGGGATTAATTTAGCTTCGGCTTCTTCTTTATTTAAATATTTAAAAAAGGTTAAAAGCCCTTCTTGAAAATTGGTGAGTAGTTGGTTGATATTTCTTGATATATAAAGGATAAAAAGAAAGATAATCAAGATAATAAGAGCAGACACAACTAAATTTATGGTTTCAGTTTGTTTCGTAGAAGCAACTATATAGGTATCGATTTCATCGACAAGATTTTGGATTCTGTCTTCTGTTTGGTGAATGGTTTCACGCATTTGACCATTAATTCCTAAATCACTTTTTAAACCAAGTTCTGTCATTTTGTCAACCAATGCTAAAAAATCTTTTTTATATTCTTGAAGATATTGTTTAAGTATATCTGGGACTGAATTTACTTGAAGAAGAGTATTGATTTTAGATGTGAAACTCTCAACATATTTTAAATCACTTCGCAACATAAAATCTTTTTCTTCTTTTCGCAATTCGTATATTTTCGACAAAAGTTCAAAGTTATTTGTCTCTTTTGCACCCTCTTGAACTTTGTGAACACTTTGTCTCAAGCTTCCATAAAGTCCATTTTCATGTGTTAATCCAATAAGTTGTTGAATATTTACCAATTGGTCAAAGTAATTTTGATAGGATTGAATTATGAGTTTAAACGATTCAATTTCTTTTGTTTCAACACTATTTTGTATATAAAAACTTTCAATGAATTGCACATCTTTATTGATGTCTGTGACTATTTTATCAAAGTTGTCTTTATATTTTAACTCTTTTCGAAGTAAAAAATCTTTCTCCTGTTTTCTTAACCCTAAAATTCTAGATTCAAGTTGTTCCACACTCATTTTTATCTCATTTAAATGCATTAGATTGTGGATGGTTCTCTCATTGAGGAGTATAAGTGACAGCAAACAAAAAATGCTAAAAGCTGCTAACATAAGCAATTTGCTTTTTATTTTCATATTCTTTAACATAAGGTTTCCTTATTTAGTATGTATATTTATGAAAGTATAATCTTCAAATATGAAAATAGTATGAATTTTTGTAAAATTATTGAATTTATTTGAAAGCCCCTTTTTAGTAAAAATTAACTACAATACCCACAAAAATATATTTGAAGGTAAACCCATATGTGTGGAATTGTCGGTTATATCGGTAAGCAAAAAACTGTTGATATTTTACTGGATGGCTTAAAAGAGCTGGAATATCGAGGGTACGATTCAGCGGGGATTGCTTTATTGAACTGTGAAAAAATTTCCGTGTATAAAGCCTTGGGGAAACTCTCTAACCTTGAAGAAAAAATCCAACACTCTAATTTATGCGCCTCATATGATTTAGGAATAGGGCATACACGATGGGCAACGCATGGAAAACCAACTGAACTGAATGCTCATCCGCATTTAGGAGAATACTCTTATGTGGTGCATAATGGTATCATTGAAAACTACAAAGAACTCAAAGAAGAGTTACTCTCTCATGGGCATAAATTTGTCTCTCAAACCGACACAGAAGTCATTGTTCATCTGTTTGAGTATTATCAAAACCAATTCAATGATTGTACCCAAGCGTTTCAATCAACCATTAAACGACTTGAGGGGGCTTACTCTATTTTGCTGATTTCAAAAGCGTGTCCTCATAGCATCTACTTCTTTAAACATGGCTCACCTTTAATTGTGGCACGAGGAAACAATGAAAATGAAGTTTTATTTGCCTCTTCCGATGCTCCTTTAATTGGACTTTGCAGTGAAGTGGTCTATTTAGAAGATGGTTTTGGGGGAGTGGCTTCAAAAGAGGGAATTGTTTTTTTTAATGAAGCATTGGTATCATGGAGCAGTTTGCCCACTTCAAAACAGTTTGCCCAAAAAGAGGGCTTTCGGTTTTTTATGGAAAAAGAGATTTATGAACAATCCAATGTCGTCAGTGACACGATGTTGGGAAGAATTTTTGATAATTCCATTGCCTTTGATGAATTGAATGCTTCCCTTATGGAAGGTATTCGTGAAATAAAAATTTGCGCGTGTGGAACGTCGTATCATGCAGGATTGACCGCTTCATATTTGTTTGAACGATTGGCAAAAGTCAAATGCAGTGTTGAGATTGCGAGTGAATTTCGTTATAAAGAGCCACTCTTAAGCAACGACACATTGTTTATTG
Source organism: Epsilonproteobacteria bacterium UBA4036 (assembly GCA_002382325.1). GTDB lineage: Bacteria > Campylobacterota > Campylobacteria > Campylobacterales > Arcobacteraceae > Marinarcus. Next base: position 231,011 of record DGAG01000010.1, on the reverse strand, counting down.
TTATTTCTCAAAGCGGTGAAACAGCAGATACCTTAGAAGCCCTAAAAATGGCAAAGAAAAATGGCTTAAAATCAATTGTGGTGTGTAATGTTGATAACTCATCAATGACAAGAGTTGCCGATTATGCTATTCTAACACGAGCAGGGATTGAAAAAGGGGTAGCAAGTACCAAAGCATTCTCTACACAAGTAGTGGTTTTATGGATGTTGGCATTGTATTTTGCCAAATATAAAAAGAGTATTGATACTCAAACCTTGCAAAATGAGATTCATGCGTTGCGTGAAGTTCCCAGTGCATTATTAGTCACTAACAGTGTACATGAAAGAACAAAACGTTTGTCAAAACGCTATTTGCATGGTCATGGTTTTTTCTTTATTGGACGAGATGTCTTTTTCCCATTGGCTTTAGAAGGAGCCTTAAAATTAAAAGAAATTTCATACTTGCATGCAGAAGGATACCCTGCAGGTGAGATGAAACACGGTCCTATTGCATTGGCAGACCCAGAACTTTTTACGATTGCTTTAATGCCTCAAAATTTACTTTATGATAAAATAAAGAGCAATGTTGAGGAGTTAAGTGCAAGAGACAGCACGATTTGTGCGATTTCGCCTTTAAGTTTTGAGCTTGCGGATGATTTTATCCCAACCAATTTAAAAAATCACTATATGTTAGAGTTTTTTGAAATGTTGGTGGTATTGCAGTTATTTTCAATGGAAATTTCTGTACGATTAGGAAATGATGTTGATATGCCAAGAAACTTGGCAAAATCAGTTACAGTCGAATAGCCTTAAGCTATTTTAATATTATTGTGAATTTGTTATTTTTTTGACGCAACAAACAAAATGTAATTAAAAATAATGGAAAACAAAAATGGAAAACCTACGAGGAAAACAAAGATGGAAAACAAAAAAGAGTATTTATTTACTTCAGAAGTCGTAAGCCCAGGACACCCTGACAAATGTGCGGATATTATCGCAGACAGTATTGTTGACAGATTGATTATTGAAGACAGTAACTCACGAGTTGCTTCGGAAGTATTTGTTGCTGGAAAACATGTGGTTATTGGTGGAGAAGTAAAATCCAATGCAAATTTAAGTACCAAAGATTATGAAAAAATTGTAAAAGATGCATTGGCAAAAATTGGATATGATGGGAAGAGTGCGTTTACAAAAGAACAATGCTTACACCCAGATGATGTTAAAGTTCAAGTATTGTTAAATCAACAAAGCCCTGATATTAATCAAGGTGTTGATCAAGAAGACGGAGAAATAGGAGCAGGTGACCAAGGAATTATGTTTGGTTTTGCTTCAAGTGAAACAGCTGATTATATGCCAGCAGCCATCACATACGCTCGAATGTTATGCGATAAAGTGTATCACTATGCTTTAGCTCATAACCATAAACTCGGAGTGGATATTAAAACACAAGTTACGATTGACTATGGAACAAAAGAGAATTTTGAAAATTGTAACCCACAAAAGATTCATACCATTGTCGTAAGTGCGCCAAGTACAGAAGGTATGGACATTAAAGAAGTCAGAAGTTTAATTCAAGGACTCATTGATGATACGGGACTTCCTACACATTTGTATGACCCAAAAACAACGATTATTCATATCAATCCAACAGGACGATATGTCAATCACTCATCGTTGCACGACAGTGGATTAACGGGGCGAAAACTGATTGTTGATTCATTTGGTGGATATGCACCTATTGGTGGAGGAGCTCAAAGTTCTAAAGATTATACGAAAGTGGACCGAAGTGGATTGTATGCGGCACGTTGGATTGCAAAACACATTGTTGCTGCAGGATTGGCAAAAAAATGTAACGTACAAATCTCATATGCCATTGGAGTTGCTCGACCAACATCGGTGTGTGTCGATACGTGTGGAACGTATACCATTAAAAATGACGATGAATTATCAGAGTTTGTGAGCAAAACTTTCAGTTTAACGCCACGATGGATTACAAAAAAATTCAACTTGGATAAACCAAGTGCCGATACTTTCCTTTATGCCGATGTTGCCAGTCGAGGACAAGTGGGACAAAGCGATTACCCTTGGGAAAAACTTGATGAATTGGATAAATTCGAAGCACTAAAATAAACAGAATAAGGATTCAGTATGGATTTAAAAAATCTATTTAAGAAAATTAAATTTGAAACAAAAAAAGAGAGACCCACAACCAAAGATGCTCCAAGCCACTGGGTAAAATGCCCAGAGTGTAATGCTTTGATGTTTTTTAAAGAGGTGGAGAATCAAAATAATATTTGTCCTAAATGCAATTTTCATATGAGAATTGGCGCACAAAGAAGAATTGAAATTCTGTGTGATGAAGGAAGTTTTGTTGAATACGATTCGACATTAAAACCAACGGATCCTTTGAAATTTGTGGATAAAAAATCGTATAAAAAAAGATTGGATGAAGCATTAAGTAAAACCAATCGAAGCTCTTCTGTGGTCAGTGGTGAGTGTAAAATCAATGGAGTTTCTGCTCAAATTGCCATTTTTGACTTCTCTTTTATGGGAGGAAGTTTAGGGAGCGTTGAGGGTGAGAAAATTGTACGTGCCATTGATCGAGCCATTGAGAAAAAGCAGGGTGTGGTGATTATCTCTGCTTCTGGAGGGGCAAGAATGCAAGAAAGTACTTTTGCTTTAATGCAAATGGCAAAAACATCTGCGGCACTTAAAAAACTCGACGCAGCAGGTCTTCCTTATATTTCTGTTTTAACGGATCCAACCATGGGAGGAGTTTCTGCCTCTTTTGCTTTATTGGGAGATATTATTATGGCAGAACCTGGGGCTTTAGTAGGATTTGCAGGTCAAAGAGTGATTAAACAAACGATTGGGGCTGATTTACCCGAAGGGTTCCAACGAGCAGAGTTTTTATTGGAACATGGCTCTATTGACATGGTAGTAAACAGAAAAGATATGAAAAAAACCATTTCTGATTTATTGATACTTTTATCACAAAAGAATATCGCCAGTTAATGACGGCAAACTACCTTCAAGGAGTTCTTTGTCAAGAAAGTACAAAGACTCCTTTATATGCTTTGTGTGATTATGAAACATTGGTCAAAAAAAAGATTTCTCTCGAAGAATTTGTGATAATGGTTAAAAGTCACAATGTGAAAATTCTGCAATACAGAGATAAGCACAATTCACCTGAAATTCAAAAAAAACATTTGACCCTATTGCAAAGTTTAGTTGAAATTCCTGTTATTATCAATGATGCAATTGAACTTCTTGAAACAGCCGATGGTTTACATTTGGGGCAAGAAGATATGGTAAGAATTTTAAAGGAAAATATTAAAGTACAAGACCCAAAATTGCTTTTTAAAATGTTAAGAAAAAAATATCCCAATAAACTTTTTGGTGTTTCAACGCACAATGAAATTGAGATTCTAAAAGCCAATGAGTGGGATTTGGATTATATTGGATTGGGGGCGTATAAAAATACATCAACAAAAGAGGTTTCTACTGTTTTAGGCGATAAAATCAGCTATTTGGCAAAAATCTCCCAACACCCTGTGTGTGCTATTGGGGGAGTTAAAATTGATGACCATATTCCTAATATTGCGTTTAATGTAGTAAGCAGTGATTTGTACCATGACTAAAATTAACATTTATGCCATTGCAAAAACAAGTAACGACGAGTTTGATAAAATTGCCAAAGAGTTTATGAAAATGTCCTCTAAATATGCCAAAGTCGAATCGTTTAATCTTTTTAATAAAAAAATAGCCAAAGCTCAAATGATAGGGGAAAAAGAGGCTCAACAATCTTACAGTGAAGTGTATGAACCGTTAATGAATGGGTATAATATAGCGTTAGATGTTTTGGGCAAAAAAGTGGACAGTTTTGGTTTTGTAAAATTACTGGAAAATCAACCCAATATCAATTTTTTTATTGGTGGAGCCTTTGGCTTTGAACGTGATTTTTTAAAAAAATGTAATACTATTGTAACACTAAGTGACTTGACAATGGCTCATAAAATCGCTAATCTTGTACTTCAAGAACAGCTCTTTAGAGCGTTGTGTATACTTAATAACCATCCGTATCATAAATAATTTATTAAAATTTCTGTATAATCCACAACAAAATTTTAAAAAGAGGTTTATTTTGGCAAATAGAAAACAAATTGAAGAGCTTAAAGAGATTCTTGAAAAACGAAAAGAACTCATTACCAAAAATATTCAAGAGAGTAGAAATAGCATTGATAGTTTGAAAAATTCTGAATGCAACGATGATGTTGATTATGCTGAAATCAGCAGCGACAGTTTTAAAGAAGGCATTATTGCCAATCAACAACTTAAAGAGTTAAATGAGATTGATGATGCTCTAAAAAGAATCAACAATGGAACGTATGGGATTTGTGAAATGTGCGATGAAACCATTGCATTAGGAAGATTACGTGCAAAACCATTTGCAAAGTTCTGTACACCGTGTAGAGAAATTTATGAGGTTGAACAGTAGAAATATAAGGAAAATATTATGGGATTAAAAAAATACATTGTTGCATCGGTTATTTTTATAGCTGCAGTTGCTGCTTATGTTTTTAGCATTGCGCAAACGGATTATCAAATTACACTGTTTGATACCACGTTATTGTTGCCAGTGGCATTGTGGGTGATTTTACCTTTATTGGTGTTATTTGTAGCATCTGTCTTTCATATGATTTTTTATGGGCTAAAAGGATATATGGTCACATCATCATTGAATAAAGATGAAAGCAATATGATTAAGCTGATAAAAAATAAGTTATTGAAAAAAGATGAAACAATTAAATTTAAAAACCCGATATTTCAAGAATTAGGTGAGATTCTTTCACAAGTGGATGTTCAAATTAGTTCGGATGATTTTACATCAAAAAACAGTGAAATTAATGATTTAGCAAAAAGTTTAATTGAGATAAAAAATCAAAAATTTGTTTCATTGAATTATAAGCTTAATGCCAACAATGAAATTGCGATTGCTAATAATATCAATAAAATTAATGAACAAGCCGATTGGGCGATTGAAGTGTTAAAAAAATCAGCCAATTATACACAAAAAGAGATTGAAGCAGCCTTTACGAAGGTCTTAAATGATAAATCAATGACCACCTTGAAAAAAATCTTACCCAATCTAAAATTGAGCAAATCAATGATTCAAGAGCTTTTCAAAAAAGATTCAGCTCAAGCAGAGTTTTCACTCAGTTCAGAAGAGTTGATTAAGTACATCAAACAAACTGAATTGAACAAACAAGAGTTTTTGGAAATCGCAAAACTTTATAAAACAAGTTTAACTCCCGATGAAATCATAGGATTATTTGAAGAGTTGTCTAACGCCAATGAAGCCGCTTTGGATGCGTATGTTTACATTTTATTTGAGTATGAAATGATAGATAAAATCAGAGATATTTTTAGCAGTACCTCTTCAGATGAATTAACTGCTTTTAAAGCCTTACTTGAATTAAAAGATTCTGGAAAACAATACACACTTGACTCAATTTGCTACTATAAATAACCATGAAAAAACTTGATTTTAGCCAACCCCTAGTGGTGTTGGCTCCCCTTGCTGGATATACCGATTTACCCTTTAGAAGTGTTGTTAAGCAGTTTGGGGCTGATTTAACTATTTCTGAAATGATCTCCTCTAACGCATTGGTCTATAACTCTAAAAAAACGTTTAAGATGCTTGAGAAAAGTGACAATGAAGATCCCTATTTTATTCAAATTTCGGGCAACAAACCTGAGCTTATACGTGATGCGGTTGAAATTTTAAATGACATTGATGGCATTGATGGCATCGATTTAAATTGTGGCTGTCCTGCTCCTAAAGTGTTCAATCATGGCAGTGGCTCAAATCTTTTAGGAGATTTGAAAAAACTTGAAAGCATATTAAGTACAATTAAACAATACTCAAAAAAAGAGTACACCAGTGCTAAAGTGAGAATTGGTGTCAATGAAAAAATTCCTGTAGATATTGCAAAAGCTGTTGAAGCGTGTGGCGTTGATTTTATGTCTGTACATGGACGAACCCGAGCCGGTGCATACAAAGCTCCTGTGGATTATGATGCCATTAAAATAATGAAAGAGAGTGTCAATATCCCTGTTATTGCCAATGGCGATATTAAAGATTATAAAAAAGCTCAAGAGGTATTGGAATATACCAAAGCCGATGGAGTCATGATTGGGCGAGGTGCCATTGGAAAACCTTGGGTTTTTTATCAAATTAAGCACCACTTAGAAGATGATGCCATTTCAAATGAATTAAAAAAAGAGATTATTTTAAAACACTATGACGCGATGCTGAAATTTCATGGTGAGTATGGGGCAATTATGTTTCGAAAACTGTTGCACTCCTACTCCAAAGGCTATACAGGGGCAACTGAGTTTCGAGAGATTATCAATCGAATCAGCGATGTGCATATTATGAGAGATATGTGTGAGAGTTTTTTTTAAACAACTATTGGATAAAATGATTGACTTTTAAAAAAGGAAAGAATGATTGTTAGAATTTTATTATGAATTAAGAGTTAAACCCAAAATCCAATACGATATTTTTTTAGATTTAATTACATCATTGACCAATGAAGCCATTGAAGAAGATGATGGTATACTGATTTTAAGAAGTGAAGATGATTTAAGCGATATTGAATTTGGCATTAAAACGTTTGCAAAGCAGTTAAATGCAGAGTGTGAAACAAAACTGCAACAACTTAAAAATGAAGATTGGGTTAATAAATACAAACAAAGCATTGATGCGGTTCAAGTGGGGGTTTTTTATATTTTACCCACATGGAAAGAGCCCAAAGAAGAGTTAGTGAATATTTTTATTGACCCCTCTTTATCGTTTGGTTCTGGGCATCATGAAACCACCAGCAATTGTTTAATTGCATTGGATAAATATGTTCAATCGGGTCAAACCTTGGTTGATGTGGGGTGTGGCAGTGGGATTTTAGCAATTGCAGCTTCAAAATTAGGCGCACAAGTTGATATTTGCGATACCGATGAAAATGCTATCAAAGATGCAAAAGAGAATTTTAACATCAATGAAACCTTTTATGATGAGGCGTGGGTTGGTTCAATTTCAAAAACAACAAAAAAATATGATATTGTGGTTGCTAATATTGTTGCTGATATTTTAGCAATGATTGCAAGTGATTTAAAAAAATGTATGAAAGAAAATGGTATACTCATTCTTTCAGGAATTTTAGATAAACATTTGTCAAAAGTTGAAAATAAGTATAAAGATTTAAAACAAATAGAAGTTATTCAAAAAAATGAATGGGTAACTTTGGTTTACACCATTTAAGGAGTTAAATATATGGCAAAAAGAAAAGATAATAATCAGAACAATAAAAACGAGGGGAACAACAACAATTTTTTTAACAACAACCCTCTTTTGGTTTTTGTTCTTTTTTCAATTGTAACAATTTTTGTGTTTAAAACACTGTTTCCTCAAAATGAAACAACAGGACCTACTAATGGTCAAATTCAATCGTATGGAACCACTCAACAAAAAACAGTGCCATACTCTGAACTTAAAAAACTCATCAACAGTGGACAAATTGAGTATGTTGGAATTGGAAATACCACAGTTAAAGCCATTTCAAAACAGACAGCCACTGGAATTATTGCGTACAATGCACGAAGAGTTATTCCCGATGATACCTTAATTCCTCAATTGGAACAAAATGGGATTGCTTATGGAGGCGTAAGCGAAGAGAATTTATTGGCAGATATGCTTTTTGGTTGGGTTTTACCCATTTTTATCTTTTTTGCCATTTGGATGTTTTTAGCACGGCGAATGCAAAAAAGCATGGGCGGAGGAGGCGGTGGCCTTCTTGGAATTGGCAGTTCTAAAAAAATGATTAATTCTGAAAAACCCAATGTAAAATTTGAAGATATGGCAGGAAATAAAGAAGCCAAAGAAGAAGTCCAAGAAGTGGTTGACTTTTTAAAATCACCCGATCGATATATTAAATTGGGGGCTCAAATTCCTAAAGGGGTTCTTTTAGTAGGCCCTCCGGGTACCGGTAAAACACTTTTAGCCAAAGCCGTTGCAGGTGAGGCCGATGTTGAGTTTTTAAGTGTTTCAGGATCCGCATTTATTGAGATGTTTGTGGGTGTAGGGGCTTCAAGAGTTCGAGATTTATTTGAACAAGCCAAAAAAGTAGCACCGGCTATTATTTTTATTGATGAAATTGATGCGATTGGGAAAAGTAGGGCTTCAGGTGGTCCAATGGGTGGAAACGATGAAAGAGAACAAACGCTTAATCAGCTTTTAGCAGAGATGGACGGGTTTGCAACTGAAAGTGCCCCTGTAATTGTTCTTGCAGCAACTAACCGTCCAGAAGTTCTTGACCCTGCCTTATTACGACCAGGACGATTTGACCGACAAGTACTTGTTGATAAACCCGATTTTGAAGGTCGAGTTGAGATTTTAAAAGTCCATATTAAAAACGTCAAATTGGCAAAAGATGTTGATTTGGTTGAAATCGCTCGAATGACAGCAGGACTAGCCGGAGCAGATTTAGCCAACATTATCAATGAAGCAGCACTTTTAGCAGGTCGAGCGAATAAAGAAGAGGTGGCAAAAAGTGATTTTAAAGAGGCTGTTGAAAGACAAATCGCAGGGCTTGAAAAGAAATCACGAAGAATCTCTCCTAAAGAGAGAAAAATTGTTGCTTACCATGAAAGTGGACATGCCTTAATTGCAGAAATTACCAAAGGGGCTAAGAAAGTTAATAAAGTTTCAATTGTGCCAAGAGGACTTGCTGCCCTTGGATATACTCTTAATACTCCAGAAGAGAACAAATATTTAATGCAAAAACATGAGCTTATAGCTGAAGTGGATGTATTATTAGGAGGACGAGCTGCAGAGCAAGTCTTTATTGGAGAGATCAGTACGGGTGCAGGCAATGACTTAGACAGAGCAACGGATATTATTAAATCCATGGCAACCATTTATGGGATGAGTGAAATTGCTGGCTTGATGGTCTTAGAAAAAAGAAGCAATCAATTTCTAGGGGGACAAACTCAAAAAGATTTCTCCGATGATATGGCAAAAGGTTTGGACGAACATATTAAAAATACCTTGAATGAACGGTATGAAATCGTAATGAATGAATTAAAAGAGCACAGTGCTGCCATTGAGCAAATGACCAAAGAGCTTCTGGATATAGAAGTTATTGAAGGGAAACGTGTTCGTGAAATCATCAAAGAAAACGGGGGAACTGTTTTTGAAGAAGGTGATTTGCATACCGATGAAATCGATGAACATACCAATGAGCCAATTGCTTCAAATAGTGATGATAAAAATCCATCGGATGATATTTTAAAAAATTAAATAAAAAAAAGGAAAATTCCTTTTTTTTATTGACAAAGCTAAAATTATAAACTATAATTTGCTATTACAAAAAAAGGAGAGTACCATGAAAACATTTGATTTTCAAAATAATCACGTCATTAAAAGCGTTTATACTCTTCTGCTTCTTCAATTTTCCCTCTAATTTTATACAAAATTAACAACCCTATTTCGCAAACAGTTTTTTATTTTTTTATTAAAAAATAGATATAATTAAGACAATTTAAAAAGGTAATACAATGGATAACAATAAAATTATAGTATTTGATACTACATTAAGAGATGGAGAGCAAAGCCCAGGTTGCTCAATGAATACAGAAGAGAAGATTAAGGTGGCTTTGCAATTAGAGAAGTTAGGAGTAGATGTCATTGAAGCAGGTTTTGCAGCAGCAAGTCCGGGTGATTTTGATGCAGTAAGCCGAATTGCACAAACGATTACAAAGTCAAGTATTTGTTCTTTGAGTCGAGCTATTGAAAGCGATATTAAACAAGCAGGACAAGCGGTATCATACGCCCCAATGCACCGAATTCATACGTTTATTGCAACCAGTCCCATTCATATGAAATACAAATTAAAAATGAGTGAAGATGAAGTGATTAAAAGAGCCATTCACGCCGTACAATATGCTAAGACATTTGTGGATGATGTTGAATTCTCATTGGAAGATGCAGGGCGAAGTGAAATTTCATTTATGAAAGAAGTTATGGACGCGGTTATTGGTGCAGGAGCAAGAACGATTAACTTACCTGATACAGTGGGATACAGATTACCCACAGAATTAGGCGCAATGGTCAAAGAGTTGAGTGATTTTGCAGGCAACCGAGCCATTATTTCTGTACACAATCATAACGATTTGGGTTTAGCAACGGCAAATACTTTAGCTGCTGTGTTAAACGGGGCAAGACAAATAGAAGTCACCATCAATGGTTTAGGTGAGAGAGCAGGAAACTCTGCTTTAGAAGAGGCAGTGATGGCAATAAAAACACGAAAAGATGCCTTTGGTGATTTATATACAACCATTAACACTCCTGAAATTTATGCCACATCCCGATTGGTTGCAACCATTACGGGCGTTGAACCCCAACAAAATAAAGCCATTGTGGGTAAAAATGCTTTTTCACATGAAAGTGGAATTCATCAAGATGGTGTGTTAAAACATCAAGAAACGTATGAAATTATGAAACCTGAAGATGTGGGTGTCTATAAAGAGAGTACCTTAATCTTGGGAAAACACTCAGGTCGAGCTGCATTTCGAGATAAGATTTCACAATTAGGTTTTGATAAGGTCAGTGAAGTAGAATTAAATGCCGCTTTTGACCGATTTAAATTATTGGCAGATAAGAAAAAAGATGTCACCGATGATGATATTCGAATGTTAATCACCGATGAATCATTAAATTCAATTAAAACGTATGAGTTGGTTGGATTACAAATCAGCGATTGTTCAAATGGTGTTCCAACAGCAGCAGTATCGATTAAATATAAAGATGAAGTGATGAGTGATGCAGCCATTGGAAATGGTACTATGGATGCAATTTTTAAAACCATTGACCGATTAACCGGATACAATGGAACATTAAATGACTATAAAGTTACCGCTGTAACAGAAGGGAAAGATGCTTTAGCTAAAGTCACTACTCGAGTCACTTTTGATGAAACGTCACCCTCTTTTGTAGGGCATGGCTTAAGTATTGATACCATGTTGGCAACAGCAAAAGCCTATTTGGGAGCATTGAACTCTTATTTATCACAAAAAGAGCGATTAGCAAAACACCAAGAACATCAAGTATAAGGGATAAAAGAGAAAATTCTCTTTTATCACATTTTAATCTCATTTTTAATAAACCTAGATTTTTGTAATCTTTTGATATTATTTTACTCAAGTTTAAAATAAAGTGAATGAGTATGCTGCAATTTAATTTCTTTCTTAAACTCTTAAAAGAGTCTTTTCGTGATTTAATTCCTATTATTTTAGTAATTTTATTTTTCCAACTGGCGATTATTCAAACTGTTCCTGAAAACTGGGTTTCAACAGCGATTGGATTATGTATTGTGGCTGTTGGTTTGGCAATATTTCTGCAAGGTTTAGAAATCGGTATTTTTCCAGTGGGAGATGGTTTGGCTCAAGGCTTTGCTAAATCAGGATCAACTTTTTGGATTTTATTTTTTGGATTTCTTATTGGCTTTGGTACAACCATAGCAGAACCTGCATTAGCCGTTATTGCAGATAAAGCTGCTTCAATTTCAAGTGGACGAATCGATGCCAGTATGTTACGATATGTTGTGGCGCTTTCTGTTGGCTTTGCTATTTTATTGGGTGTTTTTAGGATTATTAAAGGGCACCCCATCCATTATTACATTATTGTAGGATATATTTTAGTTGTTGGGGTAACTTTTTTTGCTCCTCAAGAGATTATTGGATTGGCATATGACTTAGGGGGAGTGACTACATCAACGGTAACCGTTCCACTTGTTGCGGCATTGGGCATTGGCTTGGCATCATCGATTAAAGGCAGAAATCCCGTTATTGATGGGTTTGGTTTGATTGCTTTTGCGTCATTAACACCAATGATTTTTGTACAAATTTACGGAGTCATTGTCTATAATTTTGTTGAAGCCAAAGAGGTTGTGCAAGTCGCAGTTCATACAACAACGGCTTCTTCTCCTGTGAATATTTCACTTATGAGCATTGTAAGTGGAATCATAGGAGTATTAAGAGACGTTGCACCCATTATTTTAATCATTTTATTTTTTCAATATGGGGTATTAAGAAAAGCCATTCAAAATTTAAAAACGGTTTTGTTGGGTTTTGTTTTGGTAATATTTGGTCTGTATGCGTTTATTTTAGGGTTAGAAATGGGGTTGTTCTCCTTGGGGGAAACCATGGCATTTCAATTGACTCAAAGAGATTCGGTTTTTGTCATTTATGCTTTTTCTTTTGCCATTGGATTTTCAACAACTATGGCAGAGCCGGCACTCATGGCAATAGCCAAAAAATCCAAAGAGATCAGTGATGGTAAAATCAATGATTTTGCATTGCGAATCTTCGTCTCTTTTGGCGTGGCCTTTGGTATTGCTTTGGGGGCATTTCGTATTATTGATGGAGGACATATTCACTACTACATTATTGTGGGATATATTTGTGTGATTATTCTTACTTTCATTGCACCTAAATATATTATTCCTATTGCCTATGACAGTGGAGGAGTGACTACATCAACAGTAACTGTTCCCCTTGTTGCGGCATTGGGGATTGGATTAGCAACGAATATTGAAGGACGAAGTCCTTTAATCGATGGATTTGGTTTGATTGCATTTGCTTCACTTTTTCCTATGCTAACGGTGATGCTTTATGGCATACTGACTGAAAAACTGGGAATTAAATCCGATACAGAAATTGAAACGGCAAATATTTTAAGAGATGCCTTAGTTGATGCAGAGAATATGGATTTAGCAACAGTCAATGTCGATGGGACACATCTAAGACACTCTTTAAAGATGTCTTTTTATGCGGTGGTCGTTATCGTGCCTGAAGATAAAAAAGAGGATGCATTACAAGCAGCAACAACAGCAGGTGCTACAGGAGTAACCGTATTAAAAACTCAAGGCATTGGTTTGGAAGGGATGAACAATATCTTTAGAACATCGGTTGAATCCAATGGAGTCTTGCTGTTATTTATTCTTCCCCAAATTAAAGTCAATGCTATTATTCAAGCCATTATTCATGCCTTGCATATTACGACAACAGGAAAAGGAATGGCATTTTCTTTTCCTTTAACGCATATGAAAGGAATCAGTCTAAACAGACATGAAATCTTTGAAGTTAAACATGAAGAAAAACTCAAAGAGAAAGAGGATAAAAAAGAAGAGAGTCTTCATGACAGTTGAGAATAATTATGAAAAATTAAAAGAGATTATAGAAAAGAACAGTTTGGTCTTTCTTTATTTTAGTGGAGAAAATTGTGCTGTGTGTAAAGCGCTTAAACCCAAAATTGAAGAACTCTTTACCCAACAATTTCCTGCGATTAAGCTTATTGAAATTCAAACCGATAAAGCCCTCGATACAACGGCACAGTTAGGTGTATTTTCTTTGCCGACCATGATGTTGTATATTGAACAAAAAGAGTTTTTCCGTAAAGGCAGAAATGTAAGTTTGGCTTTATTGGTTGAAGAAATTAAACGAGTCTATGCTCTGTTTTTACATAAGGAGTAACATGAGAAATACATTGATTATTATGTTGGTTATTTTTATTGCCATGCAATTCTTTCAAGTTGAGCACACCAACCCAAAAACCGATGTGGCATTGGAAATTCAAGCGCCACAAGAGGTTAAAACCATTTTAAAAAAATCGTGTTTTGATTGCCATTCCAATGAGGTTAAATACCCGTGGTACGCCAATATTGCTCCTGTTTCTTGGATGATTTCACGTCATGTCAACAATGCTCGAAGTTTGGTCAATTTTTCAACTTGGGAGAGTTATACTCAAGAAGAGAAGGATAAAAAACTCAAAGAAATTTTTAGAGCGGTGTATGCGGCTATGCCACTGCCATCCTATTTATCTGTACACGATGAAGCACAATTAAGTAAAGAAGAAAGAACATTGGTTCGAGAGTGGATTGGATACAGCAAATAGATGTTAAACAACGAAGTCAATGAAATTTTAGAGAATAAAAAAGAACTTTTAACGGTAACGTATTTTAAACTGCAACGCTATTTTGAGAAAAAATATGGGAAAAACAGCGTTGTTTTAATGGAAATTGGCACATTTTTTGAAGTGTATGAAGTTAATAATGATGAAGAACAAATTGGTAAAGCCAAAGAGATTGCCGAATTGTTAAACATACAACTCACACGAAAAAACAAATCCATTTTAGAAAACTCCAAAGAGAATCCCATTATGGCAGGGGTTCCTGCAATTTCTTTAGAAAAACACTTGGCTCGTATTATTGCAGAGCAAAAATACACCATTGCTCTTATACGGCAAAAAGGCTTACCTCCTAAAGTAACACGTTATTTGGATACGGTGGTCAGTCCAGGAACAAACTTTGATTTTGTTATTGACCAAGATGAAAACAATATTACTAGCTTGACCATTGATAACAATAAAGGGATTTACTCCATTGGGTACAGTGCCATTGATGTGACCACGGGAAAATGTTATTACAATGAAGTTCATGGTACGAGTGAGGATAAATCGTACGCGTTAGATGAAGCCTTTAATTACATGAATATGCACAAAACCAGTGAAGTGGTAATTTCTTTTGCCGATAAAAATATCAATCAAAAAGAGGTCATAGAGTATTTAGAACTTTCCCATAAAACGTTTCATATCAGCTCCTTTCGCCCTAAAATTGTCTATCAAAATGAGTTGTTTAAAAATGTGTTTAATATTCAATCGTTGTTAACTTCCATTGAACATTTGGATATGGAGCGAGTGCCTTTGGCGACTGAAAGTCTGGCGATATTGATAGATTTTGTTATCAGCCACGATGCAAAAATTATTCAAAAACTTTCAATGCCCATTAAACTTGATGTGAGTAAATACATCTATTTAGGCAACAATGCTCTTGAACAGCTTAATATCATAGATACCCCTCACAATCCCAGTTTAATCCGACTGTTAAATAATACATCAACAGCCATGGGTAAACGACTCTTAAAAGAAAGACTTACTCATCCCATTAAAGATGCCAAAGAGCTATTACGACGATACAGTTTATCCAAAGAGTTGTACGATTATCATGCACCCATTGAAAATGAGTTGAGCAATATTTACGATATTGAACGCCTTACAAGACGGATAAAACTTTCGCGTTTGCACCCTTTTGAGCTTAATTATTTGTACGATTCCTTGTTGAGTATTAAAGAAGTGGTCACCTTTATGGAAAACTACAAATTTTTTGAATCGCCTTGCAGTTCAAGTGATTTACAAATGTTTATTGACTCGATTCATTCAACCTTTGATTTAAGTATCAGTGGAAAATATATGCTTAAAGATGTTGAAGATAATATGATAAGTTCAGGCATTAACACCAAAATCGATGAACTCAATGCCCAAAACCAAGAACTGCTTGAAAAATTGGAATCTATTAGAACGCATATTTTAGGGTTTCTAAAAAGCAGCGATGGAAATTTTGTTACGATTAATCGTCTTGATAAAGAGGGCTTTTTTATTGGATTAACCAAAAATCGTTATAATCTGATCAAAAAAGAGCTTGAACAAGCTCATTTAATTGTGAATAATGAGTTGCTTCTTTTTAAAGATTTTAATGTGCGTATTCAAACCAATTCTGTGAAAATAACGTGCCGTTTAACCGAAGAAATCTCCGATAAGTATGTGCATAATTTACGAAAGATTATTGAACTGAATAAACTGGTTTTTAAAGAAAAGCTTGTTGAATTTGAAAATAAGTTTTCAAAACTCTTAGAAGATTTGGTGATATTTATTGCAGAAATTGATGTGACGGTTTCCAATATTAAAACCGCGAAAAAGTATAACTTTGTTTGCCCACAAATTGTTAAGACTAAAGATGAAGAGAACTTTGTGGAACTCATTGAGTTGCGACATCCCATTATTGAAGCGGGTGAAGAAAAAGGAGTGTATGTTCCCAATGATATAATTTTGGGAGAACTCTCTTTAGCCAAAGAAGAGTTTAAAAACAATGTGATTATAAAACACTCTAACCCCATTAATATCTATGATAACAAAATGCACGGAGTTTTGCTGTATGGGATTAACTCCAGTGGAAAATCATCGTTGATGAAGTCCGTAGGAATAGCGGTTATCTTAGCTCAATCAGGATTTTATGTGCCGTGTAAATCCATGCGATTTTCGATTTTTGATGCCATTTATACGCGTATTAGTGGCAGTGATAATATTGCCAAAGGCTTGTCGTCTTTTGCGGTTGAGATGTTGGAATTAAAAAATATTTTTAACCGAGCGACGAAAAAATCGCTTATATTAGGCGATGAAATTTCTCACAGCACTGAAACCATGAGTGGAGTAAGTATTGTTGCCAGTGCCATTTTAAAACTCTCCAAACTCCAAGCCTTGTTTGTTTTTGCCACACACTTACACCAATTACCCGAACTTGAAGAGATAGAACGCCTTAAAAATGTGATTTGCTTACATTTAAGTGTGATGTACAAAGATGACGAAGATAAACTCATTTTTGATCGAAAACTCAAACACGGAAGTGGAAGCAGTATGTACGGGCTTGAATATGCCAAATCGTTGCATATGGACAAAGAGTTTTTACGTATTGCCAATGATATACGCAAAAAAATCACCGACGATTATGAGCCCATTGAGCGAATCACTCAACAAAAACGAAGCAATTACAATAAAAATATGATTATCTCTACGTGTACCATTTGTGCCAAACCTGTGGACGATGTCCATCATATTAAAGAACAAGCCAGAGCCAATAAAGAGGGCTTTATAGGGCATATGAATGTCAATCACAAATACAATTTGATCCCATTATGCAAAGAACACCACAAAATGGTACATGAAGGTAAAATCAATATCAATGGGTTTGTCGCAACCTCAAAAGGGTTAGAGTTGCATTATACGTATGTGGAAGATAAGAGTAAATAAATAATTTCTCTTGAAACGCTAAAGCTTTCCGCTTTTAGTTGTTGGTTCTTGGTGAATAGTTGATGGTATAAAAATGTTCAAACTATCTTTAGTAAATTAAAGTCAGTGAAGTTGTAATCTTAGAAAATAAAATATGTAAATGTCCATATCCCTTTTTATTCCAACATCTGCAAAAGCCGAACGTTTGATTTCTGTTTTCGGAAAAGCCCGAAACTGTCTGAGCAAACAAATGACCTAAACGGTCATTTTTTGTGAGTTTTGCAGGGCAGAAAATAGAAAACAATAAGTGAGGGAAGTCGAAGACCTTTGAAGCCGTTGGTGGTTTTGCTTACTTTGTCCACACAAAGTAAGAAGGCGGAAACCCTTGTGGTTTTCAAGAGAATATTTGAGTTACTTGCTATCTTATTCTCAGATTTTTTTATTATATTGTTTAATTTTCTTTAGACAATGCTCATAAGTTAATTTAATTTCTGTATTATTCCCATAAGCATTAATATTATATTTGACTATATCCAAGCAACTATCTGTTAAGCCCTTCCATCCTATATATTCAAATAATGAATATTGTTCAATAATAGGTTTGATCTCATTTGATGTTTCTTCGTATAATATATGATAGAACATTAATATTTGTTCACCATTTGATAAATTAGAAAAGAGTATTTTATGATACATTCCTTTATCTTTAATTTCATTATTTTCAATGAAATTTATTAAAAATTTGAAATTTTTAAAATAATCTTCTAATAATATTTTAGTATTACCTTGTTTTGATAAACCTTCATAAGCTTCTTTTGAATTACATTCACCACCAATTTTTTTATAATAGTCTTGATATTTATAAATTTCATATCTTAAGTATTCAAAACCAAAATGTCTAATATCATAATTAGTAACATATTGTTTTACTGTATTGTCGTCAATATAAATTCTAATTAAATTTACACTCAGTTCTTCAAACTTTTCAATTAATTTAAAGAATGTAGATTCAAAGTTTTGTCTTCTAAAACTATCACTTTGGTCTAAAAGTGCATCTGCTGATTTTCTAAATTCCTTTTTTGATTCTCTCAATTCTTTTTGTTGAAGGACTATTGTAATTAATAAACCCATAAAAGTTATAAATGTTAATATTGGGTTTAGTACTCCACCAAAAAAATCTCCCCATTCCCCAAAACTACTTTTTCCAAATGAAAAAATATTTATAAAAAATACTAGAAATATTGCACAAATAGCATATTGAAATAATTTAAATAAACTTCTTGACGTTTTATCATGAGTAGAACCAATTATGCTTAAAAAAAATTTATAGGCTTTAATATTATATTTTTTTAATAATAATTTCAAGTTTGTCCTTAATCAAGATATGTATACATATTTACTCTTCTCTCTCTTTCCTAGTCTTTAAAATATTTTGAACAAGCAAAAGAATAAAAAGTAGAGCAATTGTGAGGCTGATATAAAAGCCTTGCATATTACCATCATTAAAAAAGGTATACGCTAAGGCTAAAAAAATAAGAGAAAGTACTAAACACATGGTTTAGTACTCGGCTTTATCGCCATTTTTAAGAAGATCTTTTCTAAACCGAATGACTTTATTTCGCCCTGTTGCTTTGGCTTCATATAGACACAGGTCAGCAAATTTGATACATTTCCAGATTTGATCCGTATCGCTAGGTAAAAAGGCGTACCCAATACTGACGGTTTTGCTAAAAGATTCATTGTTAAAAGTGAAAACCAATTTACCAAAATCGTGATTGATTTTTGTTGCCAAAGTCAACGCACTCTCTTCGGTAGGGTTTTTCATAATAATTAAAAACTCTTCTCCCCCAAAACGAATGATAAATTCATCATGACCAATGGCATCTTTCATGGTTTTAGAAAGCTTTTGTAAAATAGCATCTCCCGCATCGTGTCCGTAAGTATCGTTAATCATTTTAAAGTAATCAATATCTAAGAACATAACGGCATAGGTCGTTCCTTGTTCAAGTTCCAGTGGCATTTTTTTATCAATAAAATCATCCAAATATTTTCGGTTGTAAAGCCCGGTAAGACCATCAACTAAATTTCGCTCACGTAAAACATCCATAAGCATTCGACTTTCCATAATAGGTTTGGTCTCTTCTAAATATTTTTTGATAATACCAATTTGATATCGGATATGTTTTAAACACTCTTTGTTTTCACATAAAATATGCACCGTAATACTTTTTTGTTCATTAATCGAAAAAGGAATACAAACGTAATCTTTGCACGATTCACATGAAGCTGCTCGACAAATCTCTGGAAAATTTTCAGAAGATACTACTGTATCGGTTCGTTCGGCTCGACACTGTTCTTTTACATTTTTAATCAAGGAACAACACGCTTTTGACTCTTTGGTACTATAAATTGTAGTTCTTTCGTCTTTGATTAAATCATTTTCAAAAATATAGAACTG
Organism: Epsilonproteobacteria bacterium UBA4036; assembly: GCA_002382325.1. GTDB lineage: Bacteria > Campylobacterota > Campylobacteria > Campylobacterales > Arcobacteraceae > Marinarcus. The sequence goes on along the minus strand of DGAG01000010.1, from coordinate 211,618 downwards.
TTCAACTTTGAGTTTGTCTTTAAAGACTTGCACCAATCGATAGTAAATGTCCTCTTTACTCAAATCGGTTTCAATGGTTTTTTTGTAGTTATAAATTTCCGAAATATCTTCAATAATCTCTTTGGCAGTCAAAAGTTTATCGTTGTTGACATTGGTTGAACGATTGTGTACAAATGCCGTTAAGTTTTTCTCAATACCTGTTAAAACCGTTTCAAGTTTTTCAATGATTTCATTGAGCCACATTGAGGCTTCTTTATCCTCTTTGAGTGTTCCTTCTTTGGCTCGAATGGAGTAGTTTCCTTCGTGAACTTGCTTTAACACTTCTGTAATGGAATCAAAAGAACTGGTATAAGGTTTAATTTTTCGGCTGATAAAAATAAGAATAAAGATTAAAAAGACCACAACAATAGCAATAATGTTCAACAAAATAGCAATGCTTGAAATTCGGTCATCTTGAATATCAAATTTTAAAGAAATAGCTCCCAACACTTCACCTTCTTTGGCATCATGACAGGTCAAACAATTGGGTTTGTCTAAAGCAGAAGCGGTATAAGGAATGGTGATTCTTAGAGTGGCAGCTTTTAATGATTCTTTGATTTCTAGTTCTTCTTTGCCTGATTGTAAGACACGTTTGTCTATGTCATCACGAGGCATTTCATTGGCTAATTGGGCTTTACCAAACTGTTCACTGACACTAGGAGAGCGTACAATCCATAGGTCATTGAGTTCTTGTAGTTGTTCAATACTGTTTAAAAAGACATCTCGTTGATCCATATTGCCATTGACCATATGGGCAGTAAGTGACTTTTTAACGATTTCTGCTGTTAAATAAGCACGTTTTTTAGCACTGTCATAACCACTTTGTCGTGAACCCAAAGCAACTAAAGCAACAATAATAACAGTCAACAAAGAAACCATAGTAAAGATAATAAGAGTAATTTTCTTATTGGAATTCATTCAACAACCTTTGAAAATTTTTACGTATAATATCATAAAAATATTTTGATATTGGATTAAAATAAAGAGTTAAGGAAAAATTTATAAAACTTTAAATGCTTCTTCTAAATTGAGTGTTCCTTCATAAAAAGCTTTTCCCACAATCACACCTGCAATATTGCCGTTGTTTTTACAATTGATAACGTCTTGAATATCTTTCACTCCCCCACTGGCAATCGTATCAATGCCACTGGCATGGGCAATATCTTGTGTAAATTCAACATTGACTCCACACAGCATACCGTCTTTTGAAATATCGGTACAAATAATGGCTTCAACACCGGCATTAGCAAATTTTTTGGCTAAAGTTGTTGCTTCCATGGTTGAAACTTCTGCCCAACCCTCAACGGCAACCATGCCATTTAACGCATCAATTCCTACGGCAATGGGGTATTTGGCGGCCATATCTTTGACAAATTGTGGGTCTTTTACTGCAATTGAACCTAAAATAAGTCTGTCAACGCCAAGTTCCAAATACATTTTGATGGTTTCTTCGTCTCGAATACCGCCACCGAGTTCTATTTTTAGATTACAATTTTCTCGTATTTTTTTGATTTGTTCCAAATTGGCAGGAGTTCCTGCAAACGCACCATTTAAATCCACAATATGAAGCCACTTTGAGCCTAACTCTTCAAATCGTTTTGCCACTTGCCATGGTTCATCTGAGTAAATTTTTGCGCTCTCCATAAGCCCTTTACTTAAACGTACTGCTTTTCCATCTTTTAAATCAATCGCCGGTAAAATATCCATTAATTCTTCTCTCCTAATAAATTTTCTATGGTCTCTTCAATGGTTTTAAATTGAAATTTAAAGCCATTCTCTTCCAAACGTTGGGGAATCATACTTTGCCCATCGGTTAAAACCGTTGCCCCTTCTCCATACATGAGCTTAAGCACAAAGTGTGGCACAGGAAAGAGTGTTGGTCGGTTGAGTGTTTTTCCTAAGGCTTTGGTTAACCCTTTGTTGGTCGTAGGTTGGGGTGCACCTAAATTAAATGCTCCACTTAACTTTTCATTTTCTATGACAAAGTTAAAGGCATTTTTTAAATCTTCAATATGGACAAATGAAAAATATTGATTTCCATTACCAATGGTTCCACCAAGACCCAATTTAAAAGGCAATAACATACTTTGTAACGCACCACCATTTTTCCCCAATACAATTCCAAATCTAAAAATAACAACGCGTGTGTCATCTTTGGCTTTTAAGGCTTCACTTTCCCATGTTTTACACAATTTTGCCAAGAAGTTTTTACCGTATTCATACTCTTCTTCACTGTTGATTTTTTGATTGGAGTAAATTCCTACGGCTGAAGTTGAGACTAAAACTTGGGGTTTGTTTGTTGCATTTTTAATGGCAGTTACTATTTTTTGGGTGGTATCTATTCGGCTGTGATACAACTCTTTTTTATACTCGTCACTCCAACGATGAATAATATTGGCACCAGAAAGGTTAATAACAATATCGGTTTTTTCAAATTTTTGTGTTAAAAGTTCAGTATTGGCTAACTCTTCTCGTGAAATTTTAGAAACGGTGTAACCCAACTGTGTAAAAAAATCTTTGAGATGTGTTCCTACAAATCCAGAAGCTCCCGCTATTGCAATCGTTTTCATGGTGAGTCCTTTTTATTTTATTGACATAAAATTCTTTAAAATACGTAATCCATTGTCGTGTGATTTTTCAGGATGAGGTTGGATGCCATAGATATTATCTTTATTAACTGCACTGGCAAATTTATAGCCGTATTGTGTATATCCAATCACATTAGAGTCAGACGTTTCCACATGGTATGAATGTACAAAATAGAGGTATGGATTTTCCAATCCATGAAAAAGCATACTGGTTTTGTTTTGTATGGTGTTCCATCCCATATGAGGAATTTTAAAATCTTCGTGCATTTTTGTTGGGTCAAACTTAACGATATTGCCTTTAATAAGACTCAACCCTGAGTGGCTTCCAAACTCTTGTGAAGATTCAAATAACAGTTGCATACCTAAGCAAATGCCCATCATAGGTTTACCGCTTTGTGCATATTCTAAAACAGCTTCTTTCATACCCGTTTGGTTTAAATTTTTCATGGCATCGCCAAAAGCACCCACTCCGGGTAAAATAATTCGTTCGTAGTTTTTGAGTTCATTGGGATCTTTTACAATGTGCGCTTTGGCGTCAAGCAAATGACACGCGTTGTACACACTGGCCAAATTTCCCATATTATAATCAATAATTCCTATCATTCTTTATCCTGCTTTTATATGGCAAGATTATAGCTTAATGTAGATGTTAAACACTTAAGATAAAAACCATTTACGAACGAAATGCACATAAAGTTAAGGCAAATAAAACATTGACGTTGTGTTTTTTAAGGAGTTTTTTGGCTTCTAAAATGGTTGCACCTGTTGTTATTAAATCATCAATTAAAATAACGTCAATATTTGAAGACCCTTTATAGAGAAATTTTCTGGGGTTCTTTTGCCGAAACTCCAAATCTTTTCCCGCATATTTGACAATATTTGAAGCTTTTAACGTGTTGTAAAGAGGTTTGATACAAGGTGAGTTTAAATGTCGTGCTAAAATGGCTGTATGTGAAAAATCATGTCGTGTATGATCGTCAATGGGTAGGGCATACACCAAAGAAGGGTAAGAAAAATTTGAAGCAAATTTAGCAAAAGCAAGCTTAGCCAAAATATTAAAAACCCGATCACCATGAAAATAGTATTTGCTCAAAATATAGGGCTCAATCTCTTCATAAGAGTAAAACGAGTAAACAAAAAAATCTTTTTCTAACTCTTTTTTAAAGAAATTAGGCACCAGCAAAGTGCTTTGACACTTTTTGCAAATGATGGAAAAGGAGAGTTTTTCACAAGATAGGCATCGCATAAGAAATTATAGCAAAAATATGAGATTATGATATATCTATTAATAACCTTCAACTTTGTTTCGGCCATTTTCTTTTGCTTTATATAAAGCATTATCAGCACGTGCAATAACTTGATCTATATTTTCATCACCATCATAAATTGATACTCCAAAGCTCGCACTGATAGTATTAATTATTGGAAATTCATATGTACTAATGATTTCACGAAGTGATTGGGCTACTTTAATAGTGCCCTGAAAATCAGTTTCTGGACATATTATTATAAATTCTTCACCGCCCCAGCGTCCTAAAACATCAATTTTACGTATATTTTCTTTAAGTATTTTGGCAAATTGAATAAGTACTTGATCCCCAACTTGATGACCATAAGTGTCATTAATTCTTTTGAAATAATCAATATCTATAATAATGATACCGAAATTACTTTTGAAGCGTTTACTGCGGTTAAATTCATCATTGAGTACTTTATCAAGTTTTAGTCTGTTGAAAATCCCTGTAAGCTTATCTGTAATACTAAGGAGCTTGTGCTTATTTAAACGCCGAATCATCTGATTATAACTCTCTTTTAATATTAGCAGTTCATTTGTATTGGTCCAATGAATGTTTAAATCAATAGCTTGAGGAGACTGCACATCTTGTTTGCGAATTTTAGTTGTAAACTCCTCTAAAGGTTCTCCTAAATATTTTTTTATAAAATAATAGATTATAAACCAAAGTGCAATTGTTTTGATGATGGAATTAATTAAAATAAGAATAAAACCATATTTAACCCGATCAAATACCAGTTGATTATTGGAATACAGTGTAACTTGTCCTAAAGGCACTTTATGATCAAAAGCTGCCCCTTGATAATACATAGGAAATTCATGCTTAAATAATGTATCAGTACCAAACCCAAACTCTTTTTGTTCAGTTACTTTTCCAGAAGAATCATAATAAGTTATTTCATTTTTTTCGTTGAGCACTGCTCCAATTTGTAAATCCATTTTATGATCAATTGATTCAACTTTAATCCCTACTACTATGGGTAAATTGTGCATACCTACTAAAATAGATTGCAACAATTCTTTATTGTAAGTCCAAACGGAGTCAACAATACCTCGATTAAAAGTAGCTGGTAAGGTTTGAATCTCTTTATAAAATTTAGCTTTAGTATCTTCATACTCTTTATAAAGTTGCACAACTGTTACCAGCACTGCAACTAAAAAATATACGCTAAAAATTGTAGTTAATAGGTGTAAGGCAATACTTTGACGAAAACGTTTTAATACAGAGCTAATCATTATTTACTTAGATTGCCAGTCTTTAATTCCATATTTATCTAAAAGAGCCTTAAGTCGTCCATCTTTTCGCATTTTTATAGTTTCTTCTGAGAGAATTTTCGCATACTTTTTTGAACTCTCTTTTTTGGGTGAGAAACTAGCAAAAACATCAATCACCACATCTGTCACTCCAGAGATTTTTATTAAATCTGCTTTACCCATTTGATTGATTTTATATTCTAAAACACTTTTATCTTCAATAATAGTCGTTATTCGACCGCTGATTAACATTTCCAACAATCTTTCCAATGGCTTTTCACCCTTCATTGCTAAAACATTATTCGGTCTTTTATTAAGATACGCCATTACAGTAGGATCAACATAATCATAACCATCAATCATACCAATCATCTTAGCTTGTTTAAGAGACTCAACTCCCGTGTACTTCCAAGAAGAACTTTTAAGGCTAAAAAAGGTGCTATTGCTTTTTCCAAGTGAAAAGTCTGGAAAAACAAAATCAGGGGCTTCTTCTCGGAAACAAGCCATTGTGCCATCTAGTTTTCCTTCTCGCACTAATTCTAAACCACGAGTATAACTAACTTCTACGAATTCAACTTTGTGACCTCTTGCTTTCATTGTCTCAACTAATAGGTCACCTAAATAACCGACTTTCCCGTCATTTTGTCCTGGTAAACAATCGTAAGGGCACCATTCATCTGTAGCTATTCTTAACGTATCTGAAAATAAATTTAGTGGAAAAAGTATGCTCAAGCTAAATACAATTATACCTATTGATTTTTTTAAACCTTTCATTCATTCTCTCTTTCGTAAATAATTTGAAGTACTCTTTAATTCTTAAAGTATATTCACTTTTAAACAATTATTATTATGTCTTTTATTTCTTTTATCTGAGCTTTAAGATTAACGTAGTTTTGAAAAATATTATTTTTGAAAAAACTTGTCGTCATAATTGCAATAACTATCAGTTATTGACACAAAACTATGTACGGTCTTTTTAACGTAGAAGATGTGCTGAAGATTAAATCTTCAACACTGCCATAAAGGCTTCTTGCGGTACATTAACCTTTCCTATGGCTTTCATACGTTTTTTCCCTGCTTTTTGTTTTTCAAGCAGTTTTCTTTTTCGCGTAATATCCCCACCATAACACTTAGCTGTTACGTTTTTCCCTGTGGATTTTACGGTTTCTCTGGCAATAATGGTTGCGCCTACAGAAGCTTGAATTGCCACTTCAAAAAGTTGTCTTGGGATGAGTTCTTTTAAGGCTTTGATAAACTCTCGACCTTTAGTGACCGCTCTGTCTTCGGGTACGATTATCGATAAAGCATCGACAATATCACCTGCAACTCTGATGTCCAGTTTTTTAAGATTACCAGGTCTAAACCCAATAGGTTCATAATCAAAAGAGGCATAGCCTTTGGTGGTTGATTTAAGTTTGTCGTAAAAGTCCATAACGATTTCATTCATGGGCAAATCGTATTCAAGTAAAACACGGTTTCCTAAATAGTCCATCTTGTTTTGAATACCACGTTTATCATTTAAGAGTTTAATGACATTGCCTAAAAACTCATCGGGTACTAAAATGGTGGCTTTTACATAGGGTTCAAAAATGGTTTCAATGTAGTTGGGTTCAGGAAGTTCTGATGGATTTTGAATCATAATTCTCTCTCCATCTTTTTTTAACACTTCATATACAACCGTTGGTGCTGTTGCGATGAGGTCTAAGTCAAACTCTCGCTCGAGTCTTTCTTTGATAACTTCCATATGAAGCATCCCTAAAAATCCGGTTCTAAATCCGCTTCCAAGAGCGGCTGAACTCTCTGGTTCAAATGAAATGGAAGAGTCATTGAGTTTGAGTTTATTTAACGCATCCCTTAAATCTTCAAATTTATCCGTTTCAATAGGATAAATCCCTGCAAATACAAAGGGTTTTGCAGGTTCAAAACCATCAATGGCTTCTTTGGTTGGATTTTTAGCATCGGTCATTGTATCACCTACTGCAATACCATCGAGTGTTTTAAGTCCTAATACAACAATACCGATTTCCCCTGTTTTGATTTCATTGGTATCTTGTCTTTTTAAAGGGTGTGGATACATTAAACTAAGAACTTGATGCTCAACTTTGGTATTCATCAGTTTGATTTTTTGACCTTTTTGAATACTCCCATCATAGACGCGTACCAATGCCAGTGCGCCAAGATAATTGTCAAACCAAGAGTCATAAATCAACGCTTTAGTTGGGGCATTTTCATCGCCTTGTGGGGCAGGAACTCGCTCAACGATGGCATCAATTAACTCTTTAACGCCAAGACCGGTTTTAGCAGAGATGAGGTTATGTTGTGTACAATCAAGTCCAATGGCTTCTTCAACTTCTTCTAATACTCGGATGGGGTCTGCACTGGGTAAATCAATTTTATTGACGACAGGAAGCAATTCTAAGTCATTGTCCATGGCAATGTATACATTGGCAATGGTTTGTGCTTCTACGCCTTGTGTTGAATCAACGATAAGCAAAGCACCCTCGGATGAAGCTAACGAACGGCTGACTTCATATGAAAAATCGACGTGTCCTGGGGTGTCAATCAGATTTAAGACATATTTTTGTCCGTTTTTGACATAATCCAATCGAACACTTTGTGCTTTGATGGTAATGCCTCTTTCTTTTTCGATATCCATTGTATCCATAACTTGCGATTTCATTTCTCTCTCAGTTATGGCACCACACTCTTGAATAATTCTATCCGCAAGAGTTGATTTTCCATGGTCAATGTGGGCAATAATTGAAAAATTTCTTATATGTTTTTGCAAGGGTAATTCCTATAATTATATATTTTCGCGATTATAACGAAATAAGTGTAAGGGGAACGTTAAGTAATAAAGGCAGTGCATCTTAAGCCACAAAAAGTGTTGTGGCTTAAGTTGAAAAGTTATTTTGAAACGGTTGCTTCCACTCGTCGATTTTGCGCTCGACCTTCTGCTGTGGCGTTACTTGCAACGGGTTTACTTTCACCATAACCCACCGTTGAGATTCGGTTCTCTTTAATTCCTAAGTTAATCAACGCTTGTTTAACGGCATTGGCTCGTTCTTGTGAGAGTTTTAAGTTATACTCTTCTGTCCCTAAACTGTCTGTGTGTGCTGACAGTTTGGTTTTAACACTTGGATACGTTTGAAGAACTTCTGCAAAACGGTTTAATTTGGCAGTATAGGCTTCTTTGATGGTGGCTTTATCAAAGTCAAACAGAACTTTTAAATTCACGGCAATAACACAGCCTGTTTCATCTACGATGGCATTGGCTTCAGAATTTGGACATTGATCTACTCTATCAACCACGCCATCTCCATCGGTATCTACATCTTGGACAACAGGTGTTGCAGGAGTCTCTTCAACGGGTTCAGATGCTTTTACTGCCGCTGCTTTTTGTCCAAAAGGAATGGCTAAACCAATGGTATAAAGAAGATTATTATCCCCATGGTCGGTTTCAATTAAATGTCTTAAATCAAACTTTAGTGCCATGTCGTTCTCAAAGGTATATTTGTATCCTACCCCATAGTTTCCAAAAAGCCCTGTTTCGTTATTGAATTGTTCATTGGTAAAATGTTCTACTCCCGCACCAATTAAGGCATATAAAGAGGAGTTTCCACCTAAAGGATACTCTTTAATGACATTTGAGAAAATTCGAGTAATGGCCGTGTCTTGGTTGCTGTTTTTGTAATCAACATCACCTAAACTTTGCAAAATTCCCAATTCAATTTGATCAAAAAGAGACTCTTCTAAATTAAATCCTAAACTTAACCCTATATTGCCATAGTTTCTGTCTAAGTCCAAATTCCCTTCGGTGTAAGTTCCACCAAGCATTGGGGTGATTTCATACTTATATTGAGCGTTTGATGCAAATAACATTGAAGCACATAAAGCACTTGCTAAAACAATTTTTTTCATGTTTTTCTCCTTGTTTTTTTGACATTGTATTCAACGAACATAATAACTAACTTATAGCATAAATGTAATTATTGCATAGAAATTAATAATTAAAAATCTCGTTGACCGATTCATTGTTATAAATTCTTCGTACGGCCTCACCAATCATTTTAGAAGCGGTTAGAACCGTGATTTTCGCATGTTCTTGTTTTAAAGGAATGGTGTCTGAAATAACCAATTCATCTAACGCATCGCCCTCATCAAGTCGTTTAAAAGCAGGACCACTTAACACCCCATGCGTACAACATGCCATAACCGAAGTGGCTCCTCTTTTTTTAAGCACTTCAGCGGCTTTAACTAACGTGCCTGCTGTATCAACCATATCGTCAACCAAAATAACATCTTTGCCTTTAACATCACCAATGATATTCATCACTTCTGATTCGTTGGCTTTTTCTCTTTTTTTGTCCACAATGACTAAATCTAAGTTAAGTTTTTCTGCGTAACTTCTTGCTCGTGCTACGCCTCCAATATCGGGACTGGCAATAATAGGATTGGCTAAGTTTTTAGATTTGATGTAATTAACAAATAAAATTGAACCAAATAAGTTGTCCACGGGAATATTAAAAAATCCTTGAATTTGCGCGGCATGTAAATCGATGGTAATGACACGATTGACTCCGGCTGTTTGAAGCATATCTGCAACTAATTTAGCTGAAATGGGAACACGAGGTGCTGCTTTTCTGTCTTGTCTGGCATAACCAAAATATGGAATAACAGCGGTTATAAAACTGGCACTTGAACGTTTTAAGGCATCGACCATAATCAACAGTTCCATTAAATTATCATTGGCAGGTGCGCATGTTGGTTGCACTAAAAATACATCTCGTCCTCTTACACTTTCAGTAATTTGAACAGAGATTTCTCCATCACTAAATCTTTTTAGGCAGGCTTCTCCAACAGATGTGTTCAAATATTCACCCACTTTTGCTGTAAATTCTGGATTGGCTGAACCACTAAAAAGTTTATATCCCCTCATAAATGTTCCTTTTGTATACGAAATTTTCAAGATTATAGCTAAAAAAATCTTGTAATATGATATAAGAGCAAAGTGAAGTGTGACAAGTGTTGAAGAAAGGAAGGGTACGAGCCAAGTTTTATTTGGCTCGTTGGGTGCGTTGGTCTATTTGGTTTGGGTAATCCAACCTGAACCCAATACTTTATTGCCTTCATAAAAGACAGCAACTTGCCCTTTTGCCACACCATAAGCAGGTTCATGTAAGGTTATAATGGCTTCGTTGTCATTGATAATTTCAACGCTGCATGGTGTTGTAGCACTTCGATAACGTAATTTCACTCCCGCACTAAAGCTTTTATCTTTGATAAACATATTTAAGTTATTGATTTTGACTTCATTAATTGTCAAAGAGGCTTTTTGTCCTACTGTTATGGTGTTGTCAATGGGGTTAAGCTCTTTTACAAAATGAGGTTCATGCGCACCATTGACAGTAAATCCTCGTCGTTTTCCAATGGTGTAGTGCATATACCCTTTATGAATACCCACTTCTTTGCCTTCTTCATTTAAAACAATACCTGGCTTATCGATGTTGGCATGTTTTTGAATAATATCCGTGTAAACATTCTCAACAAAACAGATTTCTTGAGACTCTTTTTTTTGCGTAATCTCTTTAAAGATTTCGTTAAGACTCTCACCTAGTTTGATGATATCTTCTTTTTTAAATTGACTCATGGGGAATAAAATAAAAGGTAAAACCTCTTTTTTAACTTGAGCTAAAAAGTAGCTTTGATCTTTGGTTTTATCTTCTGCTTCATAAATAAATTTTCCATCGGTTTTAGCATAATGCCCCGTAGCAACAAAATCGGCTTTGATGCTTTTGGCAAACTCAAATAACGCTCCAAACTTAATCGTTCGGTTGCATTTGACACAAGGATTGGGGGTAATACCGTCTAAATACGATTGGACAAAATAGTCATATACCTCGGCTTCAAATTTAGCAGAAACATCTAAAACATGATATTTTATCCCTAAAAAACGAGCCACTTTTTGCCCTGTTTCAATGTTTCTTTCGTGGTAACCTTCTCGTAAGTCATGAAGTTTCATGTAAACACCTTCCACTTCATAACCCTCTTTTTGTAACATATACGCAGTCACAGAAGAATCAATTCCTCCGCTCATTCCTACGACAACTTTTTTTTTCATTTATACATCCTAGATAATGGTATTACTACAGACTCTCTTTGGCTCCAATTTTTGTGCGGTATGGTTAATTGTTTTGTATTAATTTTTTTATTGGCAAAAAATATAATATCAATATCAAGCGTTCTTGGAGCATCTTTAAAAGAGCGGGTTCTTTTAAATCTATTTTCATAGCGTTGCATAGATTTAAAAAATGCATTAATACTTAGATTTGTTTTGAGCACAATTATACCATTTAAAAAATCGTTTTGATTTAAAAATCCAAATGGGGGATTGAGTAACAGCGGACTGGTTATAAGAATATCAAATCTTGAGTCTTTTAATAAGCATAAGAAAAGTTTATGAAACGTTCTTTTGACATCGCCAACATTCCCCCCAATTCCTAGGGTTACTTCATGTTTTTTATTGGAATTAAACCGAGTTTTATAGGGATAAAGTGAAGTTTTAAATAAAGTTAAATTTTCCGATAATTTTTTTTTCATATTTTCTTGATTTAATCCTAAAAAATAAATCCTTAGTAATAAACTCAAGATTTATTTTTCTCTGTTTTTAAACGTTATAGGATAATTGCCTTTCCATTTTTCATGACAATGGTATCTTCTATTCGTACACCAAATTCATTGGGCAAATAAATACCTGGTTCAATAGTAAAAACCATATTGTCTTCAATGATGACATCACTTTTGGAGTTAATAAAAGGGTGTTCATGAATATCAAGTCCCACTCCATGACCTGTTGAGTGGACAAAATAGTGTTCATAGCCAGCTTCTTTGATGACATCTCGGGCTAAGGCATCAATCTCTTTGGCTTTCATGCCACTTTTAGCTCCATTTATAGCTGTTTCATGGGCTTTTAATACAATATCATAAATTTTTTGTTGTTTGGGATTTTTAAATTTTTGTTCTCGTTTAAAGTTGAGATGTTCAAAATCAACATACGCAGTACAAGTTCTATCAGAGCAGTATCGTTTGTATTTTACTCCTGCATCCACTAACAATAAATCATGCATGTGCAGTTTTTTGTTGGTGGGCAAAGCATGAGGTTTGGCACTGTTTTCATTGATGGCAAAAATGGGATCAAAACTGACATCAAACTTTCCTGTTTGAGTCAGCTTTTCAATGGTTTTAAAATGCAAAAACTTTTCGCTTGTTTCAAAGCCATTTTTTCGTAGATACTTAGCTAAAAGCGTAAACCCTTTTCGTCCAAGTTTGGAGGCTTTGGTTAAATATTTTATCTCTTTGGGTGTTTTAATGATTCTTTTTAACATTGAAAAATTGGGTTTATTGATACACTTTGTTTTTAAATCTTGCGTTAATTTGTTATAGGTTTCAAAGGTAAAGTCATTGCCATCAAAAACGATTTTTTTAATTTTTGCTTCTTTAATGAGTTTTTGTGCCGTTTTAATCAAGTCTTTGCTTTCAATGACTTGAGCATGATTGACTTCCAATTGAGCTTCAATCGTATACCGAGCATCGGTAATAAAAAAGGCTTCACTGCCTAATGAGAGGTAAATTGCATTGTCGCATGAGTAGCCACACTCATAATAGATGGCATTTTCATTTTTTAAAATATAGTTATCCATGTTTTGCCTTTTGAACTGATATTAACTAAAGATTGAATATAATCATACCTAAAATTTATAAAAGGAAATATAAGATGAAAATAGCCGTAATTCAAGGTCCAAACTTAAATATGCTAGGGGTGAGAGAAAGAAACATTTATGGAGCCATGAGCCTTGAGCAAATTCATGAACAACTTAAAGCCAGTGCTTCTCAAAATGGAGTTGAATTGGAATTTTTTCAGTCCAACTTAGAAGGTGAAATCGTAGACAGAATTCAAGAGTGCTTAGGAACAGTTGATGGAATTATTATTAATCCTGCTGCGTATACACATACGTCAATTGCTATTAAAGATGCTTTATCGGCAGTTGCTTTACCCACAGTTGAAGTGCATATTTCAAATATTTATAAACGAGAAGAGTTCCGACAAAAATCGATTACTGCAGGAAGTTCAACTGGAGTTATCACAGGGTTTGGCCCTTTTGGATACCATTTAGGATTGATTGCATTGACTCAAATTATCAATGAAATCAAAGCCATTGAAGAAGCACAAAAACAACAACAAGCCAAATAATGAAAATACTCAAAGCTTCTTGGCTTGTAACGTGCGATGACCACAATACCATCATTGAAAATGGTGCTGTGGCATACGAAGAAAATATTATCAAAATGGGTTCTTGGGACGAAATAGAAGCTGCTTATCCTTCGGTTTATGTTGAAGATTTAGGTGAAAATTCTGTTTTAATGCCAGGTTTAATCAATACGCATATACATTTAGAGTTCAGTGCCAATAAAACCACGCTCAAATACGGTAATTTTATGGATTGGTTACATTCGGTGATGCAAAATCGTGAAGAGCTGGTTGAAAAATCCAATCAAGAAATCATTGCCAAAGAGTTGAAAAAGATTATTAAAACGGGTACGACAACCATCGGTGCCATTAGTTCCTATGGTTTTGATTTACAACCGTGTTTAAATACCCCTTTAAATGTCGTTTATTTTAATGAAGTTATTGGCTCAAAACCTGAAATGATTGATACGTTATTTAGTGATTTTAAAGCTCGATTAAACCAAACGTTACAACACTCTTCCAAACGATTTATTCCTGCTATTGCGATACACTCAGCGTATTCTGTGCATCCTTTTTTACTCAGAGAAGTGCTTAAAATTGCACATGAAAAAGAGCTTTGTGTGACGGCACATTTTTTAGAAAGCAGTGAGGAAAAAGAGTGGTTAAAAAGCAACAGTGGAAGTTTTTTAGATTTTTTTATGAAACTGTTAGGGCAAAATAAAAGCGTGACTTCCTCAATGGAGTTTTTAGAACAGTTCAAAGGAATCAAACATTTGAGTTTTACTCATTGTGTTGAAGCCAATGAAGAAGAGTTAAATAAAATTGCGCAACTTAATGGTGTGATTAACCATTGTCCCACTTCCAATCGGTTGCTTAATAACAGCAAACTCAATGTAAAAAGACTCAATGACACCCCTTTTTCAATTGGTACCGATGGATTAAGTTCCAACAATTCATTGAGTATGTTTGATGAATTACGCAATGCGTTGATGATTCATACCACTCGAAATGTCAACACCTTTTCAAAAAAACTGCTTAAAGCAGCTACGTTAAATGGAGCAAAAGCATTGGGGTTAAATAAAGGGAGTTTGGAAGAGGGGAAAAACAGTGATATGATTGCGTTTACCTTGCCTGATGGAGTGAAAAAGAGTGAAGATTTAGCGACACATATTATTTTACATACCAAATATGTCAATCGAACGATTATAGGAGGCGAAGATGTTTGAATTTTTTAGAATGGTATTTTTACCCGTGACAAAGATATTGGAGTTTATCACTAAATATTTTAAAACCATTGTTTTTTTAACCATTTTATTTTTTGTATTTAAAGAGAGTGAACCTCAAAATTTGGAAGTGGCTAATCTTCAAAAGATAGATTTAACCGGACCTATATTAAATGTCGATAAAACGTTAGAAGCGATTGAAAATGCTTCTAACAATGAGAACATCAAAGGGGTTTTACTCAATGTCAATTCTCCTGGTGGGGCAGTGGCTCCTTCGGTTGAAATTGCCTATGCAATTAAAGAGTTAAATGAGAAAAAACCCGTTGTCGCTTATGCCAGTGGTGTTATGGCAAGTGGAAGTTACTATGCTTCTATTTGGGCATCTAAAATAGTGGCAAACCCTGGAAGTATGATAGGTTCAATTGGCGTGATTTTTCAAGGTGCCAATATTGAAGAGTTGATGCAAAAAATTGGAGTACAAACCCAAACGGTTAAAGTAGGGCGGTATAAAGAAGCAGGAACCTTTGCACGAACATGGAACAGTTATGAAAAACAAGAACTTGAACGAGTTATCAGTGATACGTATGCCATGTTTGTCTCTGATGTTGCTTCTGCACGAAAGTTAAAGGTCAATGAACATGAAGTTTATGCTGATGCGCATATTTTTACTGCTCGACAGGCCAAAAGTGTAGGGTTGATTGATGAGGTTGGTACGTTAAGTTTTGCACAAAGTGAACTGTATTCATTGGGAAAAATTGAAAATCCAATTTGGGTAAAAGAAGATAAAATGGATCGCTTCTTAGATAAAGTAATGAGTGAAGCTTTTTCTCACTTTTCACTTCAATTTATGGATGGATTAAAAGCGTTCTAATTTTTAGAGGTGCCCTTAAAGATAAATAAAAAAGGCAGAAAAGGTTTTCCTTTTCTGCCTTTTTTTATACATCAAGTGTATTAATCACACGTCGCTTTTTTTGGTGCAGCAGCTGTACCTGTAGTAACTACTTTATAGGTATCGTTAGCAATAACATACTCTTCATTCGTAGGAATAACAAAAATTCTTCCTGTAGAACCATTCGTAGAGATATCTCTTGCTAATGAACAACGTTTATTATTTTTAACAGGGTCAATGTTTAATCCCATATAGTCTAATCCTGCACACACTTTTTCTCGAATTAATGCAGCATTTTCACCAATGCCACCTGTGAAACACAACGCATCAACACCGTCTAAAGCAGCCGCGTAAGAACCGACATATTTTTTGATAATATACGCAATCATATCAACGGCTAATCGACATCTGTCATCTCCCGCTTCTCTTCCTTCTAATACTTCTCTTAAGTCAGAAGATTTTCCAGAAATTCCTAAAATTCCTGATTTTTTATTTAAGATGTCAAGAGTTTCTTTGATGGTTAATCCCTCTTTTTCCATCATATATTGTAATGCTCCAGCTCCAATATCTCCACATCTTGTACCCATCATTAAGCCTTGAACAGGAGTAAGACCCATAGAAGTGTCAATACATTTACCATTGAAAACGGCAGAAACAGAAGAACCGTTACCTAAGTGGCAAACAATAATTCGGGTGTTGTGTTTTTTGTCTAACATATTTCTTGCTTCATTAGAAACAAAAAAGTGGCTTGTTCCATGGAAACCATATTTTCGCACTTTATGTTTTTCATATTGCTCATAAGGAAGGGGATACATATAGGCATAATCAGGCATTGTTTGGTGAAATGCTGTGTCAAATACTGCCACGTTTGGTTTACCTGGCATTAATTCTTGACAAATTTCCATACCCATGATATTAGCAGGATTGTGTAAAGGAGCTAACGGAATTAACTCTTTCATTTTTTCAATCACTCTATCCGTTACCATAACAGAGCCAGAGAACTCTTCTCCTCCATGGACGGCTCTATGACCAATGGCATCAATGTCATCAATTGAGTTGATCACTTTGCCTTCGCCGTCAGTTAACGTTTTTAAAACCAATTCAATGGCTTCTTTATGTGTAGGCATTGAAACTTCTAGCTTTAATTTTTTATCATCACCAAACTCATGTTTTAAAACACCATCAATTCCAATTCTTTCGCATAATCCAGAGGCTAAAACTTCTTTTGTAACGGGATTCATTAATTGATATTTTAACGATGAACTTCCTGCATTTAAAATAAATACTCTCATATGTTGTTTCCTTTTATTTTTATTATTTACATTGTGTTGCAGTAATGGCAACTAAATTTGAGATGTCTTCAACTGAACAACCTCTTGATAAGTCATTAACCGGTTTTGCTAAACCTTGTACGATTGGTCCGTGTGCATCGGCATTGGCAAATCGTTGTACGAGTTTGTATCCAATGTTTCCAGCTTGTAAATCAGGGAATACTAAAATATTGGCTGTTCCAGCAACTTTTGAATCGGGAGCTTTTTTCTTGCCAATGGCTTCAACAATAGCTGCATCGGCTTGCATTTCTCCATCAAAAGCAAAATCTACGTTTCTGTCTTTTAAAATTTGTACGGCATTTTTAACTTTGTCAACCAGTGGATGCTCGGCACTTCCCATCGTTGAAAAGGATAACATCGCAACTCTTGGTTCTAATCCTACAACGCTTTTTGCTGTTGCAGCAGTTGAAGCAGCAATGTCGGCAAGTTGTTCAGAATTTGGATCGGGTAAAACAGCGCAATCGGCAAAAAGTAATAACCCATTGTCTCCAAATTTACCGTCAGCTGTTTCCATAACAAAAGCAGAAGAAACGGTTTTAATACCAGGAGCCGTTTTAATAACTTGAATAGCAGCTCTTAAAACATCAGCCGTTGGAGAGTTTGAACCGGCAACTAAACCATCAGCATCGCCAAGTCTTACCATCATACAACCAAAAAATCTTGGCTCAGTCGTTAAAAGTTCTTTGGCTTCAGCTGCTGTTAATCCTTTTGATTTTCTTAGTTCAACCAGTTCATTAACATACGCTTCAATATTGGCATAATTTTTAGGGTCAATAATCGTTGCACCCTCAATGTTGGCTCCGCATTTTGCTGCGTCAGCTTGAATGGTTTGTGGATTTCCAATTAAAACAACTTTAGCTGTTTTTTCAGCTAAGACTTGTTGTGTAGCTTTTAAAACTCTTTCGTCTTCAGGCTCTGGAAGTACGATTGTTTTAAGCTCTTTTTTAGCATTTTCTTTGATACTATCAATTAGACCCATTTAATATTCCTTTCTAATTTAGTGAATAAAGATTATAAATTAAAAGCATAGCATTAAAATAGCATTTTTACTTATAACCTTGTAGAAAGAATATTCTATATTATATTTTCAAAAATGTACATAAATTTAACATTTTTGAAAATAAAATTTTATTGTGTGAAGAATGGTAATATTTAATCGTTTTATTTTGTGATTTTTTAAGTGAATTTGAAAGGAAAAGAGTAGTTTTTAACAAAAGCATTAAGCTTTTGTTAAGTTATACGTATCGTTTGCAATGACAAACTCTTCATTGGTTGGAATCACAAAAATTTTAACTTTTGAAGTATCGGTACTGATTTCTCGAGTATTGCTGTTTCGTATTTTATTTTTTTCTTTGTCTATTTCAATGCCCATAAACTCTAGACCTGAACAGACTTTTTCTCGGATCAAATCAGCATTTTCTCCAATACCTGCGGTAAAACAAATGGCATCAACGCCACCCATGACACCGGCATAAGAGCAGATATATTTTTTAATACGATTGCATTGAATGTCAATGGCTAAAGAGGCTCTTGTATCTCCTTTAGCACTGGCTTCCATTATTTCTCGTAAATCTGAACTGATACCCGAAACCCCTAAAAGCCCTGATTTTTTATTGAGATAATCAACCACTTCATTGGCACTCATATTTTTCTTTTCCATTAAATAAGCCAGTACAGCCGGATCTAAATCTCCGCATCGTGTTCCCATCATTAAGCCTTCTAAGGGAGTTAATCCCATAGAGGTATCCATTGATTTTCCCTCTTTAACGGCACAAACCGATGAGCCATTACCCAAATGGCAGACAATCACTTTGGAATCTTTTTTATTTAAAAGTTTGGCCGCTTCTTGTGAAACATAGGAGTGACTTGTTCCATGAAAGCCATATTTTCGCACCTTATGTTCTGTATAATCTTCATAAGGAATAGCATACATATAATTACACGCAGGCATACTTTGATGAAAGGCAGTATCAAAGACTGCTACATTGGGTTTTCCCGGCATCAGTTCTAAACAGATTTTAATGCCTAAAATATGAGCAGGATTGTGTAAAGGGGCTAAGGGAATAAGTTTTTCCAATTTTCGTATAACAGAATCATCAATTAAAACGCTTTGATTAAAGTACTCCCCTCCGTGAACCACTCGATGTCCAATGGCGTCAATATCGTGTTCAATCGTATCAATAACTTTTTGTTTACCTTCAACTAAAAGTTTAAGAACATATTCAATGGCTTCTTTATGCGTAGGAAAATCAACATCCGTGGTTGTTTTTAAATCATTGGCTTCATGGATGATTCGTCCGTCAATGCCAATTCTTTCACATAAACCTGAGGCCAACACTCTGTGTGTAGCGTGATTCATTAATTGGTATTTTAAGGAAGAACTTCCCGCATTTAAAATAAATATTAGCATGGTAAAACCTTTGTGATAATTTTGTTTATTATAGCAAAATTTAGATTGACTAAATTTTAACTTTGGGTTGATTCTTAAGCTTCAAAAACATCATGGCACTCATAATAGCATCATTGTACGCATCATGTTTACTTAAATGAGGAAGATTTAAATCTTTTAAAATGGTATTAAAGCGTAAATCTATGTGTCCTTGAGGAATAAATTCAATTTTCCAATCGTGATACAAAGCAGAGACTTCAATGGCTCTATTAGGAAGCGTAATGCCTAACATATTAACCAAATATTTGTTGACCATGGCTATATCAAATTCCAAATAGTATCCCACTAAAATACGATTACCAATAAACTCTAAAAACTCTTTGAGGACGTCTTGTATCTCTTCAGCATCGAGTAAATCACATTCTCTTATATGATGCACTTTAATGGCATCAATTTGAAGTTTAGTTTTAGGTTTAACATATTTAACAAATTTTTTACTTGCAACAATGGTATTGTCTTTGATAATGACTGCACCAATAGAGATGATATCATCTTTTAAAACATTTAAACCCGTGGTTTCACAATCAAAACAGACAAACTCTTCTTTATTTGGTTTATCAAATAAGAAAAGATAGTTGTCGTCTTTTAGCTTTTTTTTATTAAAATGATTTTTGATGCGTTTAAACATAGTTCAACTTATAGTGGTATTCAAGTTTTTTCTTTAATTTATTGACAATTTTAAAACTGTCTTTAAGTAAATCTTTTTCCATAGTATTTAAATCATCGGGGTTAATGTAATTATCTATTTTAATACCCGCGTCCAGTTTTGTCAGATTGGATTTAAGTTTGATGGTACACAAAAAGTTAAATGCTTCAATGAGTTCTTGGGTAAATTCATCTTCTAAAACAGCCAATTTATTGAGCTCTTTAATTCGACGAATGGTATTGGTTTTTAAAATTTTATGCTCTAAACTTAAACTTCGAATGCTTTGTACTAAAATAAAAATCCCCCCTTTTTTAATATCAATTTCATGTGAGTGTTCTTTGTTGTCGCTGTTAAAAACAAATCCATCAAAAAAACCAAGAGGCACATGAAAAGTGGTAATGATTTTAGCAAAATGCATAAAAAAGCTTTGAGATGTGGCGCCAATTTTAAAAATATACTCTTTTAAACTTTGCAGTAACTCTTTATCTCCACTGGCACAAACGGCATCATAAAAAATGGCAAGATTCATAAAATCATCCCCTGTTTTATTCGTAATCCAAGAAAAAATCAGGTCTTTAAACTCTTTATGACGTCGACACCAATAGGGATTAGAAACCATGATATTGCCCTCGCATCGTGGAAATCCAAAATCGACCAAATGTTCCGTATAATCATGGGTAAATGCCATCAGCTCTTCTTGCGAAATCTCACAATCATCGGCAATGATTAGGGCATTGTCTTGATCGGTTTTTAAAACTTGTTCTCCTCGTCCTTCACTTCCCATAACGACCAAACACGATTTGCCTATAAGTGATTGAGGCGCAGTAATCAAAAAGAGTTTGTTCATCACTTTTTGATTGAGCTGATTAATGAGTTTTGAGATAAAATCGATTTTTACCCCTTTGGCATTGAGTGAGCGTACGATTTTGATGAACGAATGACTCGCTTCTTTAAGCTCTTCAATGGTTTCAGCTTTTTCAATTTTATTGGAAACGGAAAAGGTGTGTGTCGCAAAAAATGAAGAAAGCGAGATTTGATCAAGTATGCCTACAATCTTTTCATCGTTATTGGTAACAACGACTCGTTTAATACCGTGTTTGGTCATCAGCAGTTGAGCGTTAAATAAAAAGTCATTTTCATTGACGCTAATGATACCTTTGGTTGAAATCTTTCCAACAATATCATCATAATCCATACGATTTAGAATCACTTTTTGTCGAAAATCAGAATCCGTGACGATATAAATGTCTCCTTGCGTATCTTGCAACAATAAAGTGGGAACTTTTTCTTTTTTAATGCGTAAAGCCGCTTCATAAATTGTGGTTTCATAGGGAATCACAATGGCTTTATGAACATTGGCATCTTTAACTTTAGCCACCATAATATTGGCCAAATCTTTGTTCTTTTCATTGGAAA
Source organism: Epsilonproteobacteria bacterium UBA4036 (assembly GCA_002382325.1). Taxonomy (GTDB): domain Bacteria; phylum Campylobacterota; class Campylobacteria; order Campylobacterales; family Arcobacteraceae; genus Marinarcus. The sequence goes on along the minus strand of DGAG01000010.1, from coordinate 190,241 downwards.
TATTGGCATTGAGCTTTTGCGAAATCGATTGAAAAAAGTAACTCTCTAAAGAGGGGTTTTCATGCAAAATACGAATAAACAAATCTCGATTTAAGGCATAACAAATGGTTTCTTGTGCCGTTACAAAAGAGTTCTTACAATAATTTTCTACAACGGATTTTGCATCAAAGAGTTCATTAATGGAGTACAAAGAGATGACTTCATCCTCTTTTTTTTCTTGAACCAATCCTTTAATGATAAAATAGAGTTTTTCAGGTTGTGTTCCATTTCTTTGAATGATTTCATTTTTTTTAAAGTAAACAATGTCTAAATTGTGTGCAATCTCTTCGAGTTGCGGACGGCTTAAATTGTCAAAAGGGTGAATGTTTTTAATAAAAGTGGTTTGTTCAAGAATACTCATAGGTGTCCCAAATATTAGTTTTTTGATATATTCAAAAAAAGTTTAGCACACAATTTATTTTATATAACTTATTTGGTGTTACTAAAGAGAGAAACTCTTTAGTAACAAAAAGGCTTAATGATCTACAGCTCCTGCTGCACCAATTCCTGTATTGGCTCTAACATTTTGGGCTCTGAAGAGTTCTCTTTCTTGTTTTGCTCTAGGAGAACTGTCCATTTTAGAAAATAACCAAATTCCTATAAAGGCAACCGTAACAGAAAAGAGTGCAGGGTGAGCATAAGGGAAAATAGCTTCTTTATTGCCCAAAATTTGAACCCACACATTGGGTCCTAAAATTACTAAAGTCACTGCTGTGATTAGACCAATAAATCCACCAATAAACGCACCCTTAGTGGTTAATCCTCGCCAATAAATGGATAAGAATAAAATAGGGAAATTAGCACTTGCAGCAATACCAAATGCCAAACCAACCATATAAGCAATGTTTTGAGATTCAAAAGCGATTCCAAGTGTTACTCCCACAATTCCTACAACAATAACCGTGAGTTTAGAAATTTTTACGATTTTTTCATCGGAAGCTTCAGGGTTAATGACATTGGCATAAATGTCATGCGAAATGGCTGAAGCCCCTGCTAAAGTTAATCCTGAAACAACGGCTAAAATGGTTGCAAACGCGACCGCTGAAATAAATCCTAAAAAGGCATTTCCTCCTAACATATGCGATAAGTGAACTGAAGCCATATTATTGCCACCAAAGAGTTTGCCTTCTGTAAAATATTGTGCACCTTCAGCACTGTTTAAAAAAGCAATGGCTCCAAATCCAACGATGGTAATAATAATCCAAAAATAAGCGATAAACCCTGTGGCATAAACAACCGATTTTCGAGCTTCTTTGGCGTTACCTACGGTAAAAAAACGCATTAAAACATGAGGAAGTCCGGCTGTTCCTAACATCAATGCCATTCCTAATGAAATCGCTGAAATGGGGTCAGAAATAAAGCCTCCTGGGCTTAAAATAGCTTCGCCAAGAGTGTGATTTTCTACGGCTGTAACGGCTAAAGATTCAAACGAAAAATTAAAGTGGTATAAGACCATAACTGCCATAAACGAAACCCCAGAAAGCAACAAACACGCTTTAATGATTTGTACCCAAGTTGTCGCTAACATACCACCAAAGGTAACATAAATAATCATTAATGCTCCTACCATAAAAACAGCATACTCATACTCCATACCAAACAATACTTGAATGAGTTTTCCTGCTCCTACCATTTGAGCAATTAAATACAATACTACTACACTTAACGAACCAAAAGCGGCGAGTGTTCGAATCTCTTTTTGTCCTAATCGGTACGCAGCAATATCAGCAAAAGTAAACTTTCCTAAGTTTCGTAATTTTTCTGCCATAAAAAACAAAATAACAGGCCACCCCACTAAAAAAGAGACGGCATAAATAACCCCATCGTACCCTTTGAGATAAATAAGCCCTGAAACTCCTAAAAAGGCAGCAGCAGACATATAATCTCCGGCAATAGCCAAACCATTTTGAAAACCCGAAATACCTCCACCTGCGGTATAAAAATCACTGGCGGATTTTGTTTTATTGGCTGCCCAATACGTAATTCCAAGTGTTCCAACAATAAAAATCAAGAACATAATAATTGCAGGAATATTCAACTCTCTTTTAGTGGCTTCGAAAGTAGCGTCACCTGCTGCAAATGCTGTAAGAGCTGTGATAAATAGCAGTGCTAAAATTTTAAACATTATAATAAATCCTTTACATCATTTTTAATCTCATTGGTTAAATCTTCAAACTCATTGTTTGCTTTTTTAACATACACCAGCGTCGTTAGGAAGCTGATAACTAAAATTGCCAAAGCGATTGGAAAAGCTATGGTGGTCATATTGTCTCCGATTTTGGTTGCCAATAACTCTTTGTTAAAAGCAATAACCAAAATAAATGCGTAAAACATAAGCAGTACAAAGGCACCCAATTGGATACCCAAACGATTTCTTTTTGAGACCAATTCATGATATTTTGGATTGGCTTCAATTCGTTCAACTAATTCATCGTTCATATATTCTTCCTTGTAAATCAGAAATAATTTGTTTTGTCGTTATTGAGAGTTAATGAAACATAGCATTAACATAGCAAATAATGATAAAACTCATTATACAGATAAAAAATTATAAGCCACATAGATATGTATAAATTATGTAAAAAAGAGGTAACAGAGGTAAAATCGTAACAAATTGAAGAAAATGAGGTTTTAAATAATAAAAATAATTATATAAATGTAGATATATGAAATGGTTTAAAATAAAAGTGTTACTAAAGAGAGAACTCTTTAGTAACGTAAAGGCTTAGTGATCAACAGCGCCATCTGCGCCAATACCCGTTTGGGCACGAACACTTTGTGCTTCGAAAGATTCAATTTCTTGTGCTGCTCTTTGTGATTTATCGGTAATTGAGAAGAACCAAATAGCAATAAATGCCGCACTTACAGAGAACAATGCTGGGTGTTTATAAGGGAAAATCGCACTTTCATTTCCTAAAATTTCAACCCAAACGGTTGGGCTTAATATTACTAAAACAACAGCCGTAATTAAACCAACAAAACCACCAATAAATGTTCCTCTTGTAGTAAGTTTTGACCAATAAATAGATAAGAACAAAATTGGGAAGTTAGCCGATGCAGCAATGGCAAAAGCAAGACCAACCATAAAAGCAATATTTTGGTTTTCAAAGGCAATTCCTAAAATAACCCCAACAATACCAATGATAATAACCGATCTTTTTGAAACTTTAATTTCATCGGCTTCACTGGCTAACCCTTTTTTTACTACAATGGCATAAATATCGTGTGAAATGGCACTGGCTCCTGCCAGTGTTAATCCTGAAACAACCGCTAAAATGGTTGCAAATGCAACAGCAGAAATAAATCCTAAGAAAATATCTCCCCCAATAACATGAGATAAATGAATAGCAGCCATATTTCCACCACCAATTAACTTACCATCTTGGAAGTATGCAGCCCCTTCTGGTGTATTTAAAAAGACAATAGCCCCTAAACCAATGACCGCAATAATTAAGTAAAAATACCCAATAAATCCTGTGGCATACACAACTGATTTTCGAGCTTCTTTGGCGTTACCTACTGTAAAGAATCTCATTAAAATATGAGGTAAACCTGCTGTTCCTAACATTAAGGCTAACCCTAAAGAAATGGCTGAAATAGGATCTGAAATAAATCCACCGGGTGCCATAATCGCTTGACCTTTATCGTGTATTTCTACGGCTTGTGTTGCTAAAGAAGTAAATGAAAAACCATAATGAGACATCACCATGAATCCCATAAAAGTAACCCCAGAAAGCAACAACACAGCTTTAATGATTTGTACCCATGTGGTGGCTAACATTCCACCAAATGTGACATAAACAATCATCATAATACCCACTAAAATAACCGCATACTCATAATCCATACCAAAAAGAATTTGAATTAACTTTCCGGCACCTACCATTTGAGCAATTAAGTATAATGTTACAACAGATAAAGAACCAAACGCGGCTAAGATTCTAATCTCTTTTTGAGATAATCGGTATGCAGCAATATCCGTGAAGGTAAATTTACCTAAGTTTCTGAGTTTTTCAGCCATTAAAAATAAAATAACAGGCCAACCAACTAAAAACCCTACGGCATACACTAATCCATCAAATCCATTTAAGTAAATCATTCCAGAAATACCTAAAAATGAGGCAGCAGACATATAATCCCCCGCAATTGCCATACCATTTTGGAACCCACTAATACCACCACCAGCAGTATAGAAGTCTGAAGCCGATTTTGTTTTACTTGCAGCCCATTTTGTAATACCCAATGTTCCAGCAATAAAAATAAAGAACATAATAATTGCAGAAACATTTAAGTCTCTTTTCCCCATATCTCCTAAATCATCACCTGCAGCAAACAGCCCTAATGCAAGTAAACTTAATAGTGTAATTACTTTTAGCATTATAATAAATCCTTTACATCATCTTTAATACTATTGGTTAACTCTTCAAATTCCCCATTGGCTCTTCTGACATAAATTAATGTCGTAAGAAAGCTAATAAGAATAATTCCAGCTCCTACAGGAAAGGCAACCGTCATAACACCTTCTCCCAATTTTATTGCCAGTAATTCTTTATTGAAAGCAATAACTAATACAAAGCTATAAAACATAGCTAAGACAAAGATAGAAAGTTTCAATGAAAAAGCATTTCTTTTTGAAACCAACTCTTGATATTTAGGATTTGATTTAATCCTTTGGACTAATTCGTTGTTCATACATTCCTCCATGTAATTCTTAAAATATTGGTCAATTTTAAGAGATTCTTTTTTAACTCAAAGCAATTTTCTTGGGTAAAATGTCTACAATAATAGCAGCAAAATAGCGTAAACATAGCAATAAAATAGCATTGAGTAAACCAACCGATATTATACACCAATAAGATAATGTCAAGCTATCATCAAAAATAATTAAGGTAAAGTTAAGTTAAGGAAGAAATCATGTAACAAAATGAAACAAAAATGAAGAGCGAAGAGAGTGCTTTAAGGTTGAATTAACCTTCGTAAAACGTTGAATGAGCAGGGGTCATATCTTTTAATTTTAAAAACATCATGGAGGTCATAATGGCATCATTAAGAGCATCATGTTTTCCCAACTCAGGAATATTTAATGTTTTCATAATGGTATCAAATTTTAAATCAATAAATTGATATTCTGAGTTTTTTTGCCGAGTTTTATAATACATGGATGAGACTTCAATGGTTCGATTGGGCAGTTTAATGCCTAAAAGTTGTTTTGTATATTTATTGATCATTGCAACATCAAATTTAATGTAATATCCAACAATAGCACGATTGCCAATAAATTCTAAAAGTTCATATATCGCTTCTTGTGGAGTGATAGCATTTTCTAAATCAATGGGTCTGATTTGATGAATTTTAATGGACTCTTCTGTAACATTTTTAGAGGGTTTAACAAAAATATTGAGCGTTTTGCTCATCAAAATTCTATTGCCTTTGATAATAACAGCACCGATGGATAGAATTTCATCTTTTCTGGGATTTAATCCCGTTGTTTCGCAATCTAAGCAAACGTATTCATCGAGGGGTTCTTCTTCAAATAAGAACAAAAATCGTTTATCGTTGAGTTTGGATTGGTGCCATTTTTTAAGTAATTGTTGAAACATTATGAAATCTTATCAATTTTAAAGGTATACGTAATAAATTTTTTAAAGTTTGTAACGATACTAAAACTGTCTTTAAGTAAATCTCGTTCAATTTTACCTAATGTGTGCGTATCGACTAAATTATCGATGGGTTTGTTGTCTTGTAATTTTTGCAGTTGTGATTTAAGCCGAAGGGTATTTAAAACATCAAATGCCTCAAGTAATTCACTGGCAAGTTCAGGATCTAAAATCTTTTTTTGTTCTAAAATTTTAATTCGTTTTATGGTGGTAGTTTCTCGAATACGCTCACGTAAAGCCAAACTTCGTATGCCTTGAACAATAGGAAAAACCCCTGTTTTTTTAATATCAATATTATGTGTTTTGGTCATAAAATTGGCAATTTTACTGGGTGTTTCAAACGTAAGTGTCGCTCTTGCAAAATAGGCCATAAAGACATCTTTGTCGTGCAGTTTATTAAATAAATCATCTTTTAAATTAATCAATAACTCTTTATTTCCTGCAACCGCAAAAGAGTCAAAGAAAATCGCCAAATCCATATAGTTTTGCATATCAGGAGCTTCAATCCATTTGGCTGTCTCTTTTTTATAATCACTGACCGTTTTACACCAAAAAGGATTGGAAACCATAATATTGCCTTCACATCTTGGGTATCCAAAGTCAATAAGAATCTCCGTCATTTGGTTCATATAAGGACGATATTGTTCAACATCAACATTATCGCACACCACTAAGGCATTGTCTTGGTCGGTTTTAATAATTTGTTCGTTTCTTCCTTCACTTCCCATAACAATAAAACACGCATCTTTTTGAAGCTCTTTAGGAACAACAAGCTGATAGAGTTTACGATAGACTTTTAAGTTAAGTTGTCCAATTAAGTTAGAGATGTGATGAACTTTAACCCCTTTGGCATTGAGGGTTTTAATGGTATTAATCAACTCACAGCTGGCCTCTTTCAAATTTTCAACGGTTTTGGCTTTTTTTATTTTAGAATCAACAACATAGGTGTGATTAGCAAAATGAGATAAGACGTCAATTTGTTCTAATACACCAATCATTTCACCTTTGGAGTTTTTAACCCCAATTCGTTTGATGTTATTTTTAATCAATAAACTAAAAGCATCAAATAAATAATCATCATTTTGTACTGAAATTAAGGGAAATATTGCAATCTCTTCTACGGGAATGGTTAAATCTCTTCCTTCTAAAAGAACTTTCATTTTAAGCAGTGAATCTGTAATAATGCCATATTCCAAACCGTTACGCACAATAATCGTAGAGGTTTTGTATTCCATTGATTTTTCAATCGCGTCAATGAGTTTTGTGCCCACATCCACTACGCAACTTTCATGAATAACCGTATCATCAACACGAGCAATCATAAACGAAGAGAGTTCAGAAGTAAACTCTTTATTTTTTAACTCTTGAATTTTATTGACCAAATTATTTAAAAAAAAGTTTTTGAATTCACTGTTTTGCTCAATAAGTTTGAGAAAAACTTCTTTGTTTAATTCATAACAAATCAAATCTTCATACACTTTAAAATTGTGTTTGGTTTTTCCATAAATCAAAGAATTGGCATCAAAAGAGTCTTCTTGATGAAAATCCATGACCATCTCTTCTTCATTATATTCATGCACCGTTCCTTTAATGATGATAAAGAAGTTCTTGGAAACTTTTTCAGGACTGATTAACGTGGTGTCTTTAGGGTAGTAGGCAATGTCCATATTTTTAATGCAAAGGGACATCTCTTCTTGTGTTAAAACTTCAAACGGATGGATATTGGATAAGAAAGATTCTTGATCTCTAAGACTCATAAAAAACCTTTATTTTAATTTGATACAAAGACAAGTTGAAAACCGATGGTTTAAGTGTAATAAGCTTTGATATAAGTACTTTTTTATATTAAGTTTTTAGATAAATGTTCGCGTTAAATACCTAAAAACTTAACATAAAAAAATACTACAAAGTATGCCCAAGGCATACTTTGAGTAGCGTCACTTCTTAGTGATCGTGTGCTGCACCTGCACCTGAAGGAATTCTGATTAGTTCAACTAATTCTTGAATCTCTTGTGGTGGTGGTGGAGTCATTCTTGATACAACAAACGCTACGATTAAGTGTAAGATTGTACCAATTGTTCCAATACCTGTAGGAGCAATTCCTAAGAAATAATCTGCTTTGTCTCCACCTAAGAATACGAAGTATACAATGTATCCAAATGTAAAGATAAGACCTGTTAAAATACCAGCAATCGCACCTTCTTTGTTCATTCGTTTATCAAATACCCCAAGGATAATTGTTGGGAAGAACGCAGCAGCTGCTAGTCCAAATGCAAACGCAACAACTTGTGCCACGAAACCTGGAGGGTTGATTCCTAAGTAACCTGCAATTAAGATTGCAACGACGGCTGAAAGTCTCGCCCACATTAACTCTGATTTCTCATTTAATTTTGATTTACCCGTTTCTGGATCTTTGAAAATTACTTGTCCCATTAAATCGTGAGAAATAGAAGAAGCAATTACCAGTAATAAACCAGCTGCTGTTGATAATGCTGCTGCAAGACCCCCAGCTGCGATGAATGCAATTACCCAGTTAGGTAAGTTAGCAATCTCTGGATTTGCAAGAACCATGATATCTCTGTCAACATACAATTCGTTTTCAATTTTACCGCTGTTAGCAGCAGGTTTTGCGTTTGTTGTTAATCTCTCTCCATGAATACCAACATTAGTACCATCAAAAGCAGGTTTACCAGCAAATGCCGCGTCTGGAGCGTATTGGATTTTACCATCACCATTTCGGTCTGTCCAAGCCAATAATCCACCTTGTTCCCATGTTTTGAACCAAGCACCATTGTTTGGAGTACCATCAGCGTGAGTTAATTCACCGTTTACAAATGCTTTATACTCAACATTTTGAACATTTTTAATTAAGTTTACTCTTGAAAATGCTGCAACTGAAGAAATCGTTGTATACATAATCGCAATAAACACTAAAGCCCAACCAGCAGATATTCTAGCATCTTTAACCGTTGGTACTGTAAAGAATCTAACAATAACGTGTGGTAAACCAGCAGTTCCAAGCATTAATGCTGTTGTAAGCATAAACATATTCCATAAGTTACCTGGATTTGTATATGCTGCAAATCCTAAATCAGTTAAGGATTGATCAAGTGCATGTAACAAGTAGGTGCCCTCGGGGATCACTCTTACTCCATCATTAAATTCAAATGTTGTTGTAGCAAATAGACCTAATTGTGGTAAGAAAGTATCTGTTACTTGTAATGATAAGAAAATAGCAGGAATCATATATGCTAAAATCATTACAACATATTGTGCAACTTGTGTATAAGTAATCCCTTTCATCCCACCAAGAACTGAGTAGAAAAATACGATTGCCATACCGATGATTACACCTGTATTAACATCAACTTGTAAGAATCTTGAGAAAACAATTCCAACTCCTCTCATTTGTCCCGCAACATAAGTAAATGATACGAAAATAACTGAGATAACAGCAACAACTCGCGCACTGCTTGAGTAATATCTGTCACCTACGAAGTCAGGAACAGTAAATTTACCGAACTTTCTTAAGTAAGGTGCTAATAACATAGCAAGTAGAACGTATCCACCTGTCCATCCCATTAAGTAAGCCCCACCTACAGAACCTTGAAACGAAATAATCCCTGCAAGAGAGATAAATGATGCAGCTGACATCCAGTCTGCAGCCGTTGCCATACCGTTAGCTACTGGGTGAACTCCTCCACCAGCAACGTAGAAGTCTTTTGTTGAACCAGCTTTAGCCCACAATGCAATACCAATGTAAATTGCGAATGATACACCTACGAATAGGTAAATTAATGATTGTAATTCCATGTCTTTCCTTTCCTACTCGTTTACGCCGTATTTTTCATCAATTCCCGTCATAACTTTAACGTATACGAAAATCAAGATAACAAACGCATAGATTGAACCTTGTTGTGCAAACCAAAATCCTAACTTAACACCTGCAATTTCAATTGAATTGAGTTGTTCAATAAATATAATACCGCAACCGAAAGAAACAACAAACCAAACTACAAGTAGTTTGATGATTGTGCTAATGTTTTCTTTCCAATAAGCCTGAGCTTTTTCTGGACTCATCTTTTCTCCTTTTTTAGTTTATACCCAATGAATAAATAAACTTTAAAAATTTATTTAGCCATTACTAAAGTAACAAAAGAAGTATAAAAGATGTTAATAGCAATTGGGTAGCATTCATACAAATTTGAGAATTTTTTTTTATTTTTTTTGTAGACATGTTGATAAAACAACCATTTTATGGCTGTTTTAAAGAGAAATTATGCGGAGTAATATCGGTCAATTTTGTAACCAAGACCGCGTATATTTTTGATAAAATCTTCTTTTAGTGATTTTTTTAATCGAGAAATTTCAGCCCGAATTGTCGGATTATCAATATCTTCTGCATCCCAAACATCAATTCTAAATCGTTCAAAATCAACAATCATATTGATGTTTAATGCCAAAATATGAATAATTTCAAGTTGTTTTTTGGTGAGATTTTGAGGTTGATTGTTAAAGTAGAGGGTCTTATTGGTTTTTGAATAAGAGTAATTTTTTGAAAATTTTATGTGTGAAGTGGTTTGTTGTTCACTTTTTAAAATTTGATTGATTTTAATGCCAAGTTCAGCAAGATGAAACGGTTTTTTTAAGTACTCTTTGCACCCTAAATCGTACCCCTTAGTAATATCTTCAATATCACGCAAAGCACTGATAAAAATCGTAGGAATAAAAATTTTTTTGGCATTTAAGAGGGTTAAAATTTCAAAGCCATCCAATGAAGGAACATTGATATCCAAAATTAACAAATCGTAACTGGTATTAATGCCATCAACTACGGCTTGACCATCCGTAAAACTTTCAACTTGGTGTCCAATACTGGTTAAATACTCATTTATGGCATTATTGAGCATTAACTCATCTTCAAGAAGTAATATTTTCATACTGTTTAAACCTATAAATAAATTTTGTTTCATCGTTACTTGATTGCAAATCGATTATAACTGAATTTTCATCACAAATCTCTTTGACAATTTTTAATCCCAAACCAAATCCTCCTTTGGCTTTATTCTCTCTGTAAAATTGATTGTTAAAAATTTTATTGATGTCATAAATGGTTTTAGAGTGGGTTTTAATTTGGAACTCTACGTGTTGATCGTGTGTCAGTAGTTTGATGTAAATGGGAGATTCTTTAAAAGAGTATTTAATGGCATTGGAGATGTTATTATCAATAATACGTTGCAGTTCCGTTTCATTAAAATAAATCATCACATCATTTTCAAAATTGGTGACGAAAAAAAGTCCGTTTGAAAGAGCAATGTCATTAAAAAATTCGATACGACTTTTCAAATAGTGTGTAAAATTAAGAACCTCTTTGGTGTAATGAATACGATTTTTCTTAATCATGTAACTTAAATCTTCATAAATGGTGTTAATAATTTTAGAACCCGATTCGATATTTTTTAAATGAGGATTATCATAATTTTGCATTCGCAGTAGGTCAATGTTGGTTTGAATAATAGACAAAGGAGTATTGATTTCATGCACAGCTTTTTTTAAAAACTCTTTTTGTGCCAGTAAAATATTGGTGAGCTCTTGGGTTTTTTCATTGACTTTTTCTTCGAGGTTTTTATTTAAATCTTCAAGTAAATGAGTTTTATACTTAATACTTGTCATCGCATCATTGGCATAATTAACAATGGTTCGAAACTCAGTAAACAAAATTTTATTGTGGTTAAAAGGCTTATCTTCACTCTCAGATTCTTTAAAATATTTACCAATTTCTCTGACCTCATTGGCAATTAAAATGGTGGCATTTTTGTAAATAAAAATAGAATAAAGCACCAAAAGAATGGTCAATGAAATAATTTGTAATACATAATTGGCAATCTTTTCATCGTATTGTTCTTGTGTTTGTTTGACCACTTTTTCAACGGTGTCTAAATAAACCCCTTTCCCAATAGTCCAATTCCACGGTTCGTACGATTGAGCAAAAGAGATTTTTTTGATGTTTCGTTTTTTTTCAGGTTTGTACCAAGTGTATTCAACATAATCACCATGAGGCAGTTTGGAAGCTTGTATCAAGTCTTTAATCACTTGTATGCCGTTGGGGTCTTTAAATTCATACAAATTTTTCCCCATATACTCTTTGATTTCTTGATAATAAATGGATTCACCTTCAAAATTATAAATAAAAATATAGTCATTGATATCATCATTGACTTTAAGTTCATCTAAGGCTTGAAGAATTTCTTGCTGGATTTGTGCTTCATTTTTTGTGGCTTTATGAAGCGTATGGTAATACTCAATAAATTTAATGGTTCGAGTAATATCCTCTTTTAAGAGTGCTTTTTGTTTTTCTAAATTGTTTTGTTCAATGATATGAATCTTTTCTTGAAACTCGGTAAAGGCATTGGAAATAATAATAAAAGTAAAAAAAGAGATGAGTACAATAATAAAAATAATACTGTAAACAATAAGTTGATAAATACTTTTGACTTTAATCATTCAACGCAAACCTTCTAATAAGTTGAAGTACAAGAATAGCCAATAATGATTGAAAAAGTGTTGAGAAAGTGTATGGGGAAAACAGTTATTCATAAAGTGTGTAAATAAAAGACAAAAGTGGCGCGGTTGACGAGACTCGAACTCGCGACATCCTGCGTGACAGGCAGGCATTCTAACCAACTAAACTACAACCGCACACTTAAAATATGGTGGTCGATACAAGACTCGAACTTGTGACATCTACCTTGTAAGGGTAGCGCTCTACCAACTGAGCTAATCGACCGAAATTGTTTAAACATTAATTTTGAATAAAAGTGATGAAAAACAATAAAAGCAAATTATTGGTGATCCCTAGGGGATTCGAACCCCTATGGCAAGGATGAAAACCTTGAATCCTAACCATTAGATGAAGGGACCACTAACAAAATTTAATAATGAATACTGAACAATGAATGAAATAGCAGGTATTCACTCTTCACTATTGCTTACTCATTATACTGGTGACCCGTGATGGATTCGAACCATCGGCCACCTCCTTAAAAGGGAGATGCTCTACCAGCTGAGCTAACGGGTCATGAGATTTTTAAATGGCGCGGCTGACGAGACTCGAACTCGCGACCTCCTGCGTGACAGGCAGGCATTCTAACCAACTAAACTACAGCCGCACATTTAAACTTTGGTGATCCCTAGGGGATTCGAACCCCTATGGCAAGGATGAAAACCTTGAATCCTAACCATTAGATGAAGGGACCACTTTAATATGGTGGTCGATACAAGACTCGAACTTGTGACATCTACCTTGTAAGGGTAGCGCTCTACCAACTGAGCTAATCGACCGTACTAAAGGGTTGAAATTGTATCAAACACTTTTTTTAAAATAACATTAAAACAACAGTGGTGACCCGTGATGGATTCGAACCATCGGCCACCTCCTTAAAAGGGAGATGCTCTACCAGCTGAGCTAACGGGTCGCTCTTGTTAAAATGGAGTGGAATTATATAAAATAATTTCTATTTTGTCAAGTCTTTTTTTAATAAATTTAACAAATTTTGTAAAGAGGTTTTGGCCGTTTGTATCTGCACCGTTTTTCTGTTACCACTAAAATGATAAGTAACCACCTTTTTATAGGCGTTTGAAGAAGCTATACCAATGACAACCGTTCCCACTGGCTTATTTTTTGTGCCGCCATTGGGTCCTGCAATTCCACTGACGGCAATGGCGTAGTTTGCTTTAAACTTGCTTAAAACACCATCGAGCATATCGGATACCACTTCTTGTGATACCGCACCAAATTGTTCCAGATTTTCTTTTTTGACTTGAAGCTCTTGGATTTTTATCTCATTAGAGTAGGTTACAACACTTCCGTGAAATATATCCGATGAACCAGAAATTTCTGTAATAAGTGATGCAATTAATCCTCCTGTACAAGATTCAGCACAAGTGAGGGTTTTGTTGTTTTGACGCAATAACTCTTGCAGCTCTTCCATTTGTTGTACGGTAAATAATTCATCTGACATAAAGACTCCTTATCTTTGTTATAAAAGGGGTAAAATTAATTGTAGTAAAAAAGGATTAAAAGTTGCGAATAAGAAAAAGGTACAAGTAAATCTTGTACCTTTTAAATGCGTATTATGCTTGAGGTTCTGTTAAATCAGCTAAGAATTGCTCTTCGTTGAAGTTCAGTTTTAAGTAATCACACACTTTATGAATGTCTCGCTCAGCATTTCCTAAACACGAAGTTGCCCCTGGACTTGGAGTCATGTTGAAGATGATTCCATCGCCTGTATCAATTGAAGCTTCACCCAACATCAGTTTTTGTTTCTCTTTATCAAGAACTTGTGGTCTTACTCCACCAAAGCCTTTGGCATATTCAATATCACACTCTGTTAATGATGGAACGATTTTTCGTGCATCACTTAAGAATAATTTTTTATTAATAACAGGAACTTCAAACATAAAGTTTTTAAGTACATAATTTCGGATGTCTGAATCTTTTAATAAATCCCAGAAGATTTTTAAAATATCACCATCAAAATTCAAGGTTTTCCAAAAATCCAAGTAGGTACCTGGTTTGTATCTTTCAAGTTTTGGAAGCATTAGTGCCGTTGGTCCAAATCGAGTTTTTCCATCGAGTAAAATATCGGGGTCGCCGTGAAGTGCGGCAAAGGGTAATTTATCATTTTGTACCATATACACTTTACCATTTAAAAGGTGTTTCGTTGTAACATAGAAACTTCCTGCCATAGGTAAACTTCCCATGTGTTTTCCATGACCCATTTTGTGCGCTAAATATAAAGAGTGAGCCCCGGCATTAACCACAACAAATTTAGCAGTATACACTTCACCTTTAGTTGTTTTAAGTTCATACCCATCGCTTGTTTTTTTGATATCTTCAACTTCACTGTTAAAATAAACGTCTGTAACTACGCCTTCACATGCTTGAGCCTGTTTTACAAGTTCTTCTGTCATTTTACCAAAATCAACAGTTGTGTATTGGTCTTTTGCACCCATAGCAACAATATTCTCAGGTCGGTCACTTCCATCGGGCATTTCAACTAATTTTGGCTCTAACTCTTTGAGTTTTTCTTTATCCCATAACTCTAAATAAGGGAATAACTCTTTAAATTCGTGGTATCGTTTTGTAATAAAGTCAACTTCTTTATCACCTACCCCCAAAGCCATTTTTTGGTGTGCAAACATAACCTTGTTTTCAAGTCCATATTGTAAACAGAACTTTTCAACCATTTTAGCCGTTCTTTTTGTAATTTTTGCTTTTTCTAACGTATAGTTGGTCTCAATATCTCCCACATGAATGGTTTGAGAGTTGCTTGTTCCTTTAGTATTTAGCGTTGCAAGGGCTTCATACTTTTCTAACATACAAATACGTTTTACATCCGTATATTTTGCCAATTCGTAAAACAAAGCGGCACCAGAAATTCCACCACCAACGATGACTACGTCATAATTTTTATCGTTCATATTTACAGTTCCTATTATTTTAAATATTATGGTGAAATAGTATCATAATAAAAATTTAATTCCCAAATTTAATTATAATATGTAATCAAAATTACATAACCATAGACATTGGTAACACTTTGATTCTTTCTTTGAAAATCTTGACAAAACGCAAGAAGAATTTTATGCTTTTTTTGTACCATTTCGTATGTTTAATTTTTTTAAGAAAAAATCCACTAAAAAATATTCTTATGGCAAAGTATTTGTATGCAAACATTGTAAACTTTCTTGTAAAGATTGCACGTCAACTTTTTGCTTTTCATGTTTTGCCAATGATAAAAATCCATGTCCTCGATGTGGAAAAAGAAATATCGATCCAAAATAAAAAAAGAGTTTTAAAAAACTAATACAGATTTAACAAAAAGTTAGATAAAATCATCCCATTTTATGAAAACAAGGTAATTAAAAAATGGATTACAAAGAGAGTTTATTACTTCCAAACACACACTTTCCTATGAGAGGAAATTTACCCCAAAATGAACCCGTACGTTATGCGCGCTGGAATGAAACCAATGTTTATGACAGAATGAAAAAAAACAGAAAAGATGCTCCGTCATTTACTTTGCATGATGGACCTCCTTATGCCAATGGACATATTCATATTGGGCATGCCTTAAATAAAATTTTAAAAGACATTATTGTTAAGTACCACTATTTTAATGGAAAATCAGTACGATTTACGCCAGGTTGGGATTGTCATGGTTTACCCATTGAACAAAAAGTTGAAGAAAAAATTGGTGGAGAGAAAAAGAAACTTTTAGCCAAATCAAAAATCAGAGAGTTGTGTCGAGAACATGCGGCTAAATTTATTGATATTCAAAAAGATGAGTTCAAACAACTAGGAGTAATTGCGGATTGGGAAAAACCTTATTTGACCATGGATTTCAAATTTGAAGCCAATATTTACAGAGAGTTATGTGCCATTGCAAAGCAAGGATTATTGGTTCAAAGAAGTAAACCTGTTTATTGGTCTTGGGCTGCACAAACAGCACTGGCTGAAGCAGAAGTAGAGTATGAAGATAAAGTATCTCCTTCTGTTTTTGTGGCATTTAAACACGAAACACTTGACGCCAGTATCATCATTTGGACAACGACGCCTTGGACATTGCCTGCTAATACGGGGATTTCTTTAAACGGTGAAGAAGAGTATGTTATCACAACCGATAAATTTATCGTGGCTAAAAAATTGCATGACAGTTTAATTGTAAATGGTGTCATTGCGGGTGAAATTGAAAAAAACATTGACCCAAAAAGTTTAGAAAATACGTTTGCCATCAATCCCTTAAATGGAAGAAAATCTCACATTGTTTTAGGTGAACACGTCATGATGGATTCTGGAACAGGTGCGGTTCATACAGCGCCAGGGCATGGGGAAGATGACTACAAAGTGGGGTTACGATATAACTTAGATGTTATTATGCCCGTTGATGCGTATGGAAAATACGATGAAACCATTGTGCGAGAAAAACTGTTTAAAGACCCAAGCAAATATTTAGGGCTAAATGTATTCAGTGCCAATGAATTGATTTTAGAAGAGCTAGGAAGTGCTTTACTAAAACGCGTTGATATTACTCACTCTTATCCACACTGTTGGAGAACGCATAAACCGGTTATTTTTAGAGCAACAAAACAGTGGTTTATCTCAATTGATGATGAGTATGGGGTTCAAAATAAAACGTTAAGAGAAAATGCACTTGACGTAGTAGAAAATCTAAAATTTTATCCACAATGGGGACGAAACAGACTTAAAGCCATGCTTGAAGGAAGACCTGATTGGTGTATTAGCAGACAGCGAGATTGGGGAGTTCCTATTGCATTTTTTAGAAATAAAAAAACCGATGAAATCATCTTTGATGAAAAAGTGGTGAATTACACTGCGATGATTTTTGAGCAAAAAGGGTGTGATGCGTGGTATGATTTAGAAATCAGCGAATTATTGTACCCAGGTAGCGGATATAACCCAGAAGATTTAGAAAAAACCATGGATATTTTAGATGTATGGTTTGATTCAGGTTCTACTCAAAATGCGGTTTTACGAAGTCGAAATTATGATGCAGGAACATTTCCAGCCGATATGTATCTTGAAGGAAGTGACCAACACAGAGGGTGGTTCCAATCTTCACTGTTGACCACGTTGGCTTCAAGTGAGCAAGCTCCTTTTAAATCGATTTTAACGCATGGATTCACTGTAGATGAAAAAGGTGAAAAAATGTCTAAGTCAAAAGGAAATGTGGTTGCCCCAGAAAAAGTATTAAAACAATACGGAAGTGAGATTTTAAGAGTTTGGGTTGCCATGAGTGACTACCAAAGTGATCTGAAAATTTCAGACAATATTTTAAAACAAAATGCAGAACTCTATCGAAAAATCAGAAACACAGCGCGATTTTTATTGGCGAATATTGAAGGACTCAATGAGTTTGTTAGTGTGGATAAAATGAGCGTATTAGATAAATGGATTTTAAATAAAGCCAAATCAGTCTTTGATGAGATTGAAAAAGCATTTGCGCTATATGAATTCTCTAAAGGTTTAAATAAACTTAATAACTTTTTAGTGGTTGATTTAAGTGGTATTTATATGGACGTGTGCAAAGACAGATTGTATTGTGATGGGGAATTTGATATTCACAGAACAGGCGCACAAACGGCTATGGCAATGATTGCGAAAAAACTGTTCTCAACATTGGCACCAATTTTGACCTACACGATTGATGAATTATTGGAGTATGCACCCGCAATCATTAAAGACAATGCGCAAGATGTATTTGATTTAAATTACTATGAATTGCCAGAAGTTGAAAGTAAGCTTAACGAAGAACTTTTAATAAATGCTAAAGAAAAATTTAGTGAAGCAATTGATACACTTAAAAAAGATAAAACCATTAAAACGACACTTGAATTGGTTTTATATACATCAAATCAAGAGTTACAACAAATGTGTCAAACCCAATTGGCTGATTGGTTCTTAGTCAGCGAAATTGTTGAAGAAAAACAAGACAACTGCAAAGTGTCGTTTGAAGTTGATGGCAGTGAGTTTGAAGTCTATATCTCTTCAAAACACAAATGTCCAAGATGTTGGAAATTTACTGCACACAAAGAAGATGAGTTGTGCAGCAGATGTTCTGATGTCTTAAAACAGTAGAAAATTGATGTTTAGCCAACCCGTAACACTTGATATTATAGTTATAACCATTGCAATTATTCTTGCCATAACGGCAGTATGTATTGCTTTGGTTAAATTAAAAAAATAAAGGTTTTTTATGTTTCCATTTAGTGATGAAGATTTACTTCCTGCTGTTACGAGCATTATTCAAACAAAAATTTCTCCCATGCTTGCTCGTGACGGAGGAGCAATACAATTAATAACGGTAAAAAATGCAACGGTGTATATTCAACTGCAAGGTGCCTGTGTTGGCTGCAGTGCCAGTGGAAGCACATTGAAGTTTATTGTAGAAAAAGAGTTAAAAGAGGCAATTCATCCAGACGTTAAAATCATCAATGTCCCCATAGGAATGGAAGATAAAATTGAGGAGTTGTAAATGATTAATGAGACACGATTGTTAAATGATGCTCATGCTCTGTTTTCAAAACAACATTACGACAAAGCACTTTTTTTGTATGCCCAGTTAAGCTCTTTATTTCCTCATAACAAGGAGTATCCGATGTATGCTCTTTTTTGTGATATTGCTACAGAAGATGAACAAAAAGCAATGTCGTTGTATGATTATTTTAGCGTGGTCAAAGATAAAAATATTGATGAAGCCATTGAATACGTAATGAATATTGTTGAGGCATACGATGGCAATAATGAAAAAATGATTAAAATTTTAAAAGAGTTGGCTGATTCTACCATTGAATCTTTGGATGCGATTAAATACGATGATTTTATTAAATTGGTTGAGAGTCGAGGCTCTTTTCGAGTGGCATTTGAAGATATTATGTTTTCAACAAAAGTGGCGATTGATTCAAAAGAAGATTTTTTTGATTTTGTGACTAAACTTATTGAAAATGATTTTAATACCACGGCATACAGCTATTTAGATGGATTTAATGAATACTTTTCATACGATAAAAAAGTGGAAGAGTTGTATAAAAAATTAGAAGAGAAAAAGCTTGCTAGTAACCATAAATAATCAAAATTTTACCGATAATTCCAATGAAGTCAATGACAAAACCTATTTTGTTCTCTCTTCTTTTAATGAAAAGTTTCAAGAAGATGCCCTAAAAAAAGGGTGCAAAGGAATAATACACTCAAAAGATTTGCTCTCGTATGTTGATTTTACAAGCATTAACATTGTAGGTATTACGGGTACAAATGGGAAAACAACAACCGCCGCTGCTATTTACTCAATTCTTTTGGATTTGGGCTATAAAGTGGCATTACAAGGAACACGTGGGTTTTTTATTAATGAAGAACGAGTAGAAGAGTACTCTCTTACTACGCCTATGCAACTGGGAAATTTTGCCCATATTGAACAAGCAATCAAACAAGGATGCCAATTTTTTGTTATGGAAGTCAGTTCTCATGCCATTGAACAACAAAGAATTGAGGGATTGTCGTTTGCATTAAAAATCCATACCAACATTACGCGTGATCATTTGGATTATCATAAAACCCTTGAAGAGTATATTCGAGTTAAAAACTCATTTTTCAGTGATTCGAGACCTAAATTGATCAATAAAGACGATAAAGTGGTCAAATACAATATTCAAAACGGCTTTGCTTACTCTTTAGACGAACCCTCAACGTATAAAGTTCAGGCGTATTCTTTTAAAAATGGTATGCAAGTGATGCTTCAACATTTTGATCAAACTGTGCATTTCGAATCTTCAATGATGGGGATTTTCAATGTCTATAATCTCACTGCTGCAGTTGCTGCTGTGCATATTATGACTAAAAGGGCATTGCAAGAGATTTGTGATACGGTTGAAAATTTTGCTGGGGTCAGTGGTCGCATGCAAACCATCAGTGAAAATCCTTTGGTGATTATTGATTTTGCTCATACGCCTGATGGCATGAAGAAAGTCTTAGAGAGTTTTGCACATAAAGAGATTATTTGTGTCTTTGGAGCAGGGGGAAATCGAGACAAAGAAAAACGTCCACTTATGGGACAAATGGTTCAACAATACAGTAAACATATCATTGTAACAAGTGATAATCCTCGTTTTGAAGACCCCGATTTAATCATTGAAGATATTTTACAAGGCATTACTCGCCATGAAAGTGTGCAAGTTGAAATTAATCGAAAAGAGGCAATTAAAAAAGCCATTGCGTTAAGTAACGACAAAAGTGTGGTTTTGGTATTAGGAAAAGGGGATGAAGCGTATCAGATTATTTATGACCAAAAAATGCCATTTTCTGATAAAGAAGTGATTGAATCGTTATTAAAAATAGGCTCGTAAAACAAATCCTCTCATAGGCAATTCGCTTTTTAAGTAGTAAAAGTGGTCACTAAGAGGAATCTGAGTTTTGTTTTTTAAAAACTCTTGCACCGCAATAATCCTATTCTTTGCTAAGACTCCTTGATTGATTTCACCTTTATTGCTTAAGTTTTTGACATCTTCAACATCAATTAAGCCAATAATTTCATAGCGAAGAGCTTCAGCGTTATTTTGAATAAAAGTATCCAACTCTTTTTGACAGCTTGATACAAATGTATATTTGGCGGGTTCAAACTCATAACAATGAGTTAACGTAAAAGAAGTTTTGGGTTCAATAACTTTTTTCAAGGTGGTTTGTTTATTGTCTAAAGCAGCAATCTTTTTCTCTTCAACACTGATTTTTTCTTGGACAACTTCTTGCGTTTTTTGGGGTTGAACTGTTTCAATGGGTTTTACAACAGTTGGTATGTGTTCAGGTTCATTCTTAATGGCAACAATACTGGGAGTAATTTTTTCTTCTACAATAGAAACTGTTTGTTCAGAAGCATTTTCCTTAACTACGATTTTTTTTTCTTGAGGGATGATGACTTCTTCTACTGCGTTTGTAGGGTTCTCTTCTGTTACCCTTTGCTTGATTGTTTCATTATGAATGGGGGCAATTTTTTCTTCAATTGGTGCAAGGGTATTGCTTGCTATTTTATTCTCTTTATAAAGTTGCTTCAGATTTTCTTGATTTTTAACAACCAACTCTTTATTGATGGTTTGTTTGGCAATAATACCAGTATCGGTCTGATACGAATAGATAATAATGATAATGCTGAGAATTAAAATTGATACAATCCAAAAATAGTTTTTGTTGTGTATATTTCTTTTTTCTATTGCTTTAATAATTTTATCTTCTATTTTTTCCAATGTCAAAACCCTCTTGAGATATTTTACATTATAACACAAAAACTTATTATTTAAAACAGATATTGCTTGCCAAAAAGAGGAATCACGCTCTTTTTCGTAGAAAATTTAATTTTTTTATGTTAAGATGACAGATAGTTTTAAATAGGTCATTATTTGTCACTCAAGGGTGTATAAAATTGGAAGGATGCCTTATGCAAATTACTCCAACAAATGCAGAAACAAAGTTAGAATCCAATGACTTTATTGTCTCTAAAACGGACAGTAAAGGTAAAATTACGTATTGCAATGAAATCTTTATGTCCATTGCTGGGTATAAAGAAGAAGAGCTTATGGGCAAAAATCATAATATTATTCGTCATCCGGATATGCCTAAAGTTGCATTTAAATTGGCATGGGAACTCATACAAAATGGGAAAGAGTTTTTTGGATTTGTTAAAAATATGAAAAAAGATGGCGGCTTTTATTGGGTATTTGCCAATATTACACCTGATTATGATGAAAATCAACATATTATAGGCTACACCTCTGTTCGACGTAAACCCAATGAAAACGCGATTGAGACCATTATTCCTCTTTATAAAAAACTGCTTGAACTTGAAATGGCTTCGGGTATGAAAACATCTGAAGAGTTTTTAAGTGATTTTTTGATTCAAAATAACACAAACTATGATGATCTAATCATCTCATTACAAGGATAAGCAATGAATCTGTTTGGAAAAATCAAATTCATTATAGGTACTTTTGTTGCGTCATCTTTGTTACTAACGATAGCCTATTTTAATCAAATGCAGAAGTTGGTAGAAATTTTAATTGTGCTTGTGCCTCTTCAAGCACTTTTGGTGTTAATTCTTGCATCAATACTTATGAATGGCTATAAACAAGAGTTACTCAAAGCCAATACGGTTTTAAAAAAAGTGGCCAATGGGAATTTATATCATCGTATCACTCATATTGATAAAACCAACAACAACTTAGCTCATATTAGTTGGAATATCAATAATTTACTGGAT
This sequence comes from Epsilonproteobacteria bacterium UBA4036, assembly GCA_002382325.1. Lineage (GTDB taxonomy): Bacteria > Campylobacterota > Campylobacteria > Campylobacterales > Arcobacteraceae > Marinarcus. The sequence continues at coordinate 167,722 of DGAG01000010.1, read as the reverse complement.
CAAATAGAAGCATTTAGTCGTGATATCTCCTCATCATTAAAAGGGATTGCCAAAGGAGATATGACACGAAAAATGTTGCCATCAGGTCTACATGGTGATTTTGTTAGAGTTTCCAATGAAATCAATGAAGCCTTAGAAGTGATTGCGGTTGCTCAAAGTAAAGATGAGTTTATTCAAAAAATGATTATTACGTTAGATTCCTATGCCAAAGGTGATTATCGACCTGTGATCAATGTTGACGGAATGCAAGAAGATATTGTTCAATTGGCACATGGCATTAACTCTTTAGGGTCAGCGTTAAATGAATTCAGTAAGATTAATTATGAAAATGGATTGATGCTCAAAAAAGGTTCAATTCAACTGACACAAAATGTTTCGATATTGACAAAAGCCGCCAATTTACAAGCCACCTCTTTAGAAGAGACGTCGGTTGCTTTAGATGAAATCACTAAAAGTATGCAACACAGTAATCAAAATACTCATCAAATGGCACAATATGCAGAAGAATTAACGTCTTCTGCAAACGATGGAGAAAAACTGGCTAATGAAACTACGGTATCCATGGATGAAATTAATGAAGAAGTTGAAGCGATTAATGAAGCCATTACTGTCATTGACCAAATTGCTTTTCAAACCAATATTCTTTCCCTTAATGCTGCAGTTGAAGCAGCAACCGCAGGAGAAACAGGAAAAGGGTTTGCTGTTGTTGCACAAGAAGTTCGAAATTTAGCAACCAGAAGTGCCCAAGCAGCAAAAGAGATTAAAACATTGGTTGAAAATGCTACATCAAAAGCCAATCATGGAAAAGAGATTGCCTCAAAAATGATTAACGGGTATGATACGTTAAATACCAATATCAAACTTACAATGGATTTACTTAAAGATATAACTGTTTCAAGTAAAGAACAAGAAAAAGCCATTGTACAAATCAATGATTCCATTGCCATATTGGATAAAAATACGCAAGAAAATGCCAAAGTCGCACGAGATACCAATGAAATCGCCTTACAGTCAAATGAAATATCGCATAAAATTGTGGAGTTAGCCAATAAAGAGTTTGATGGAAAAGAAGAACTTCAAGCAAAATTTAAAGGCATGGCGTAAAATTTTTTTACTTAAAGTAAAATTAAACTTACATTAGATAAAATCAGCGTTCTAATTTTATTAGAAACCTCACATGTGTCAATCCTGGTACGGGTTGTGTCAAGAGAAACTTTTGACATTAAGGGGCACAGAGGCTAAACCCCAAAAAAAATAGCTAATAAGAACAACTCGTTGTTCTCTTTAGGTTTTTGCTTCTTTTTAACAAAATTTATTTTTGTGTGAAAAAAGAAGACATATATTACAAAACAAGGAAAAAACAATGGTTACAATGAAAGACCTATTAGAGTGTGGTGTACACTTCGGACACCAAACAAGAAGATGGAACCCAAAAATGAAAAAATTTATTTTTGGTGTAAGAAAAAATATCTATATTATAGATTTACAAAAAACATTAAGATACTTCAGATATACCTATACTGTAGTTAGAGACAATGCAGCCCAAGGACAAACAATGATGTTTGTTGGAACAAAAAAACAAGCCAGCCAAGCAGTTAAAGATGCAGCTATTTCTTGTGGAATGCCTTACGTTAACCACAGATGGTTAGGTGGGATGCTAACTAACTACGGAACAATTAAAAAATCAATCAGAAAATTAGAAATTATTAAAAAAATGAGAGAAGAAGGTCAATTAGATCTTTTAACTAAAAAAGAAGCGTTAATGCTTACAAGAAAAGAAGAGAAGTTAGAGTTATACCTTGGTGGTATTAAAAACATGACTAAAATTCCAGATATGATGTTTGTTTTAGATGCAGTTAAAGAGAAAATTGCAATTCAAGAAGCAAGAAGATTAGGAATTAAAGTTATTGCACCATTGGATACAAACTGTGACCCTGATGTTGTAGATTTACCCATTCCTGGAAACGATGATGCAATTCGATCAATTCAATTATTCTGTACAGAAATGGCAGAAGCGATGAATGAAGGTAAAGCATTATTAGCAGAAGAAAAAGGTGAAGAAATCGAAGAAATTACGGCTGAAGAACAACAAGAAGTGTTAGAAGAAGTATTATCTGAAGGTGAAATTGAAGCATTAGAAGAAGACGAAGTAGAGGAAGCATAATTATGGCAGGAGCAACACCTAAATTAATTAAAGAGTTAAGAGAAATGACGGGTGCAGGAATGCTTGATTGCAAAAATGCACTGAACGAAACAGACGGTGATTTAGAAAAAGCCGTTCAAGCGTTAAGAGAAGCTGGTCTTGGAAAAGCAGCTAAAAAAGCTGGTAATGTTGCTGCTGAAGGTTTGGTTTCTGTTTTAGTTAATGATGATTTTTCAAAAGCAACTATGGTTGAGATTAACTCTCAAACAGACTTTGTGGCTAAAAATGACAATTTTATTAAATTGACTCAAGATGTAACGGCTCATGTTCAAGCAACAGGAGTAAGCGAAACGGAAGAGTTAAAGAAAACAACCATCAATGGACAAGTTTTTGAAGAGTATTTAAATGAAAAAATTGCCACAATTGGTGAAAATATCGTTGCACGAAAAATGGCTACTATCTCAACGGATGCAGGTGTTGTAAACGGTTATGTTCACTCAAATGGAAGAGTAGGGGTTATTTTAGCTGCTACGTGTGATGCCGCTGTAAAAGATAAAGCAGCTGCTTTATTAAAAAGTGTTGCAATGCATGCAAGTGCTATGAAACCAACGGTTATTTCCTACACTGATTTAGACCCTGAATTTGTTGAAAATGAAAACCGAGCAATTAAAGCTGAAATTGAAGCAGAAAATGATGAATTAAAACGATTAGGAAAACCATTAAAAAATATTCCTGATTTTGTTTCTAAATCTCAATTGACAGAAGAAGCTATTGCCAATGCAAAAGCTAAATTTGAAGCAGAGTTAAAAGAGCAAGGTAAACCTGAAAAAATTTGGGCCAATATCATTCCTGGAAAAATTGAACGATATATTACAGACAATACACAATTAGATGGCAGATGTGCTTTATTATCTCAAGCGTATGTTATGGACGACAAAAAAACAGTTGAACAAGCCATTGCTGAGGTTGACCCTTCAATTAAAATTGTAGAATATGTACGATTTGAATTGGGTGAAGGTATTGAGAAAAAAGAAGAAGATTTCGCAGCAGAAGTTGCTGCACAAATGGCAAAAAAGTAATCCTTTTTTGCCTTATGAAACAAGAAGAAGCTTTTTCTTCTTGTTGTTAAAACAAACGGTATTTTCTACCAAAGACTGGAGCGATTTTGAATAACCAGCCTATACTGCAAGCACAAAAACTTTCTTATGAATTTGATTATCCTTTATTTAACGACATTAATCTTGAACTTTACCCGCAAGAAACCATTGCAATAATGGGTGCAAGTGGAACAGGAAAATCGACGTTATTAAATCTTTTATGTTCTTTGCTAAAACCTCAAAGCGGAGAGGTTGTTTTTCAAAATAAAAAAATCTATTCTTTAAAAAAACATGAACTTTTAAAGATAAGAAGAGATGATTTTGGTATAATTTTTCAAGCACATTATTTGTTCAGAGGTTTCAGTGCCTATGAAAATCTTCAAGTAGCAAGTTTATTAAGCAACAACACAATCAATAATGAGCTTTTAAAAGAGCTTAATATTGATTTTGTTATGAATCAAGGGGTGGGTGAATTAAGTGGTGGACAGCAACAACGACTCTCAATTGCACGAGTTTTGACGAAAAAACCCAAAGTAATATTCGCAGACGAACCAACAGGAAATTTAGATAAAAAGACTGCACAAGAGGTGATTAATACGCTTTTTAGGTATGTTAAAAACAATCATGCCGGAATGATTATTGTGACACACGAAAAAGAGATTGCCATGCAGTGTAACAAAGTATATGAACTAAACGACTTAGAACTTAGGGTTATAAAATGAAGCTTTTATTAATTTGTAAAACACCAATTATTGTAAAAATCTTTACGTTAATTTGTAAAAAACTCAATGTTGTATTGCAGATACAAGAAGACAATAATGTGGATGAGAAGTTTGATATTATTGTTATTGATTCACAATTTGTGGATGATAGATTTAATATTATTAAACAATTTTGTACAAAAATTGGTGCCATTAGCAGTGAAGATTTGCCTTTTGATAAATCAAGAGATTTTATTATTCCTCGACCGTTTCTTCCTGCTCAGCTGCAAGAGATTATCCAAGACGTTATTGAAACAATGGAGCAAGAGTTAAATCAACAAAAAATTCAACAGCAAAAACACCATCACGTTGCCAATGAAGAAGAGGAATATATGGATTCAATTGCTACGTATATTGCTCAAGATATTGAAGACGAAAACGATGAATCAATTGTTTCATTTGCCTCTTTAAAAAAAGGAGGAGTCTTAGATTCAAAAGAGTTAGGACGAATTCAAAGTTTGCTCAATATTGAACCCACACTAAATGAAGTAGAAATGAATGAGGAGGATTGGTTAGATTTGTCAGAAATTATAGATAAAGCCTTAGAAGAGGTTAAAGATTATGAATTTGATTTAAATGATTCGGGTGCAATTACGTTAGTGTTGAGTAAATTTACTATGGAAGAGCTTAAACCTTTGTTGCTCAAACTTGATCAAAATAGCATTGACAAATTGACAACAGGTGGGTCAATTAATTTAGAATTAAAGCTAAAGGAAGAGGTGTGATTACACAAAATAAAGGGGCAATTTTAATTCTATCGGGTCCCAGTGGATGTGGAAAATCCACTCTGTTAAAAGAGGTGTATAAAGACATAAGCGATTACTATTTTTCAATTTCTACAACAACCCGTGCTTCCAGAGAGGGTGAAAAACATGGCGTTGATTACTATTTTGTCTCTAAAGAAGAGTTTGAAAAAGATATTGAAGCGGGAAATTTTTTAGAGTATGCCAATGTGCATGGGAACTACTATGGAACTTCTTTAAAACCGATTATGAAAGCCTTACACGAGAACAAATTGGTTATTTTTGATATTGATGTTCAAGGCCATAAAATTGTTCGAAAAAAGCTTAACGATATTATTACCTCCGTGTTTATCACCACTCCTTCATTAAAAGAGCTGGAATTTCGACTCAATAATCGTTCAACTGATTCAAAAGAGGTGATTCAAAAGCGAATTATCAATGCGCAAGAAGAGATTAAATCATTTTTGAAATACGATTATTTGATTATTAATGACAATTTACAAGAAGCATCAAAACAGCTTGTATCTATTGCGAATGCAGCACGAGTTAAAAGTAAACTCTCTTCTTTAACTATTATTCAAGATTGGTTAGAAGCATAAACGTATTCAATCAATAGGTTTAGACTTCTTCAAAGCTGATGGGTTTTTCAAAGTAGTAGCCTTGGCAATAATCTACACCAATCTCTTTAACTTTATTATAAATGGCTTCACTTGATACAAATTCAGCAACGGTTTTAAATCCAAATTGGTCAGAGAAACTGGCAATGGTACTGACAATAACTTGTTGATTTTGTCGTTGATCAATCTCTTTAATTAATGACCCATCAATTTTTACAAAATCAATATTTAAATTGGTGAGCATAATAAAATTAGAGTATCCTGCTCCAAAGTCATCTACTCCAATATTGCAACCAATTTTTTTAACTTCTTTGATAAAATCAATGACCGCATCAAAATCTTTAATTTGTTCACTCTCTAAAATCTCAAATTCCAACAAAGAAGTATGGGCTTTATTCTCTTCTAAAATTTCAAAAACTTTTTTTCGTGTTTTGACACTGATGATGTCATCAAAAGAGATATTGACTGCAACGCGTTTTTGTTTTTGTTTAATTAGTTCAAAAGCCTCTTTGAGCATAACAATAATAATTTTGGGATAGAGTTTCGCTTTTTTAGCAATATCTAAAAAAAGCATGGGAGAGACAGCCGATCCATCTTCATCAATATACCGCAAAAGGGCTTCATACTTATAAATCTCTTTGGTTTGCGAATCAACGATGGGTTGGTAATAGGCTCGAAACTTATTCTCTTTAAGGGCATTTTTGATTTTTTTAACCCATTTGATGTTCTCTTCAATATCTTCTTGAATATTAAAGGAGTGATCATAAACCATAACTTGCTCAAGACGATTTTTTGCATAAGAGATAACCCGTTGAGAAAATTTATACGCATCAGCTCCTGTGGCAATTCCTATCGTGACATTAATATCAATTTCGTGTTCGGCAATTTTAATGGAGTTGTCTTCAATTTCATGGGCAAGTTTAATGCACTTTTCTTTAAACTCTTCAAGCTCGATGGAGTGGTCTTTTGTCACTATTCCAAATTTATCGGATTCGATTCGATAAATCTGATAAGTACTGTTGGAGAACTCATTTTTAAGTTTCAGTGCAAATTGGAAAAGCAATTCATCCCCATTTTCTTCACCGTATAAGTCATTGATGTTGGAAAACTTATCGATATTCACCAATGCCATAATGGTATTGCTATTTTCATCTAAATCTTTTTTGAGTTTATTTCGGTTGGGTAAATTGGTGAGTTTATCAATGTATAAATCTTTTAATTCATGGTAGAGTAAAGACTGCCCCATAATCTGCAAAAGTTTTTTCATATCAATGGGTTTTAAAATGTACTTATCCACTCCAATATCAATGGCTTCAAGAAGGTATTCGGTATTGGAAAAAGCCGTTGTGACTATAATAGGAATATTGGGATTAATGACTTTAATTTTTTTGATCATTTCAAGCCCATTCATATTGGGCATATTAACATCGGTGATGATCAAATCTATTTGGTCTTGATACTGTTCAAAAAGTTTTAATCCTTCAAGTCCATCTTTGGCGATGTATTGTTTTTTGGTAAAACCTTTTAAAATATTGAGCGTAATATCTCGCAGAGCATCTTCGTCTTCAGCGTATAAAATTGTAATATTTTTTAAAATAGAAATATTGTTGACCATTAATTGTAACTCCCTAATAATCATAACAAATGTCAATATCGCTGTTGCGAAGTATGTCTTTTTATTTGCTATTAGATATAATACCCATAATTTAATAAAAGAGAAATTATGGATGTAACAGTTTAGTCAAACTGCATTGATTTTTCATAAGAAGTTACATAAAAAGAACAAAAAGAAGGAATTGAGTGTCAGAAACAATCAAGTGCAATCATTGTCATGGAACATTTGCAAAAGAGGTGATGATTAAAGAGGATAATCTCTATTTTTGTTGTAATGGTTGCCAAGGAGTCTATCACCTGTTAAAAGAGGATGGGTTGGACTCTTTTTATGATAAATTGGGTAATAAATCAATTGAACCCCCTATTAACTGCGATAAAGATACGACAAAATTTGATTTAGCAAGTTTTGAGAAACGATTTGTTCAAACATTGGATAACGGCTTTAAAAAAGTGGATTTAATCATTGAAGGCATTCATTGTGCGGCATGCGTGTGGCTTAATGAAAAGATTTTATACGATACAGCGGGTGTGATTGAAGCCAATATTAATTTTACCAATAATAAAGCTAAAATTGTCTGGGATGACTCTTTGGTTAAGCTTTCGCATATAATTGAAAAAATACGAAGTATTGGGTATAACGCTTACGCGTATGATGCTAAAATTGCCGATGAAAAAGCCACTAAAGCCCAACGGGATTATTTTATTAAAATGATGGTTGCAGTCTTTGCGACACTCAATATCATGATGCTTTCGGTTGCAAAATACACGGGATTTTTTACCGGTATTGATGAACAAACCAAACATCTTATTCATATAGGTGAGTTTATTTTAACCACACCTGTTTTGTTTTTTAGTGGTTGGATATTTTTCAAAGGCGCTTATTTTGGATTAAAAAATAAAATTGTCAATATGGATTTGTTGGTCAGTTCAGGGGCAACATCGAGCTATATTTACTCATTATATGTATTATTTGGAGGTAAAGGAGAGAGCTATTTTGATTCGGTTACCATGATTATTACCTTTGTATTAGTGGGCAAATATTTAGAAGTCATTGGTAAAAAAAATGCTGTAGATACCTTAGATAAAATCAAAAGTCAATTGCCATTAGAAGCGGTTATTATTGAAAACAAGCAAAAAAAAGTGGTGGCTTTAGATGAAATTAATGTGGGAGATATCGTTGAATTAAGACCCGGTGAAAAAGCGTGTGTTGATGGAGAGTTACAAGAAGATAAAGCCACATTTGATGAATCCAGTATGAGTGGAGAGTCTCATTATATTTATAAAAACAGAGGCGATAAGATTTTTAGTGGTACGATTAACATTGACTCGTTGATTCACTATAAAGCCACAACAAATTTTGCTAACTCAACGCTCAATTCTATTGTGACACTCCTAGAAGACTCTTTAAGTTCAAAACCACAAATAGAGTACACCGCCAACCAACTTTCACGAAAATTCTCTTCGACGATTTTAATTCTTTCATTTATGACCTTTTTGGCTTGGTATTTTTTTGGCTTTAAAATGGGATTTATCAATGAAAGTGCAAATACATTTGAACAAGCGTTTATCGTGGCAATTTCAGTCATCGTAATTGCTTGTCCGTGTGCGTTAGCATTGGCTACACCCATTGCAAGTTTAGTAGGGATTTCGCTTTTAGCAAGTAAAGGATTGCTTTTTAAAGAAGCTAAATTTATAGAAACCATTGCAAAAGCGACTAAAGTAGTTGTGGATAAAACGGGTACCTTAACCCATGGTGAACTCAAAGTGGTTCATGCCAATATTGTAGATGATAATATTCATAAATTGAATTTACTCTACTCCTTGCTTGAATCTTCAACTCATCCTATTAGTGTTTCGGTTAAAAACTATTTGCTTGAACATTATTCACACTTAGAACATAAAACACTTTTAGACGTTAAAAATATTCAAGCCAAAGGAGTGGTTGCCCGTTATAAAAATGTTGAAAATAAAGAGTACACTTTATTAGGAGGCAATGAAGAACTTTTAAAAGAGTTTAATGTCTCTTATACGTTTAATGCCAATAACAGTGTCTATTTATTTGCCATCAATGAAAACATTGTTGCTACATTTGAGTTAGAAGATGAGATTAAAAACGATGCCAAAGAGTTTGTTTCGTATATTCAAAACAGTGGTATGCAACTAATCATGCTCACAGGAGACAATGAAAAAGTGGCTCAAAAAATTGCAACTCAACTGGGAATAACTCAATTTGTATGTGGCATTGATCCCATACAAAAAGCCCAATATATCAAAACGCTTAAATCACAAGGTGAAATTGTTGTTATGGCAGGAGATGGGGTGAACGATGCTGTGGCATTGAGCAATAGTGATGTTTCTATTGCCATGGGCAATGGTGCAGATATTTCGATCAGTGTGTCGGATGTGGTATTATTAAATAACAGTTTAAAAAGTTTAAAAGAGGCTTTTGTTATCTCAAAACGAACCTATAAATTTATTAAGCAAAACTTGGGAATTTCACTGGTTTATAATGTGATTACCATTCCTTTAGCCATGATGGGTTTTGTCATACCATTAGTGGCTGCCTTATCGATGAGTTTAAGTTCATTGTTGGTCGTGGCAAATTCTATGAGAATAAAAAATGAAAAGTGAGAATAAAAGATGAATGATGTATTAACCATGATGTTGATTGTAGGACTGTTTATTAGTTTTGCCATTTTAGGGATTTTTATTTGGGGAGCCAAAGGCGGACAGTTTGATGATACCAAAAAGATGATGGATGGATTGTTGTTTGATTCTCAAGAAGATTTAAATGACGCCATTAATCGAGAAAAAAAACTCAAAGAATCAATGAAACCGAAAGAAGAAAAGAGCAAAAAAGAGTGAATCCTTTCACTCTTTTTGGTTTAGAATTTTGAGATTTGTTGAGCCAAATCTTTAATGTCTTCATCACTTAAACGTGATACTTGTCCCTTCATTACACCTTTCATAACTCCGCCATAGGTGCCATTTTTATACCCATTTAAAGCTGCTTCGACTTTTGAAGCTTCCCATCCTTTGATAATTTGAGATTTTCCCAAAGCAGATTTTTCTGCTGTTGCTCCATGACATGAAGCACAAGGTGCCCAAGAAGCTGCCATTAAAGCACCTACGCTGATTACTGTTCCCAAAATGATTTTTTTCATTTCGTTCTCCTTAGCTGTATTTAAAAAAAATTTTAGCAAGATTAACTTTTCCTAATCTTATAATTTTTAGTTATACAAGAAATCAAGTGGATTCTTAAGAGTTGATGAAGTTAAAAGTAAAAAAGGGAAAGAGTGTCACTCTTTCCCTTTTTTGTGTTCGCGTTTTTTAAGACTAAAAGCGATTAGAATTTAGAAATTTGGTCGGCTAAATCAGCAATATCTGCATCACTTAATTTTGCAACTTGACCTTTCATAAGACCTTTCATAGCCCCACCATACGATCCATCTTTATAACCTTTTAATGCGGCGATAGTTTTATCTGCTGGCCAACCTTTAATGACTTGTGATTTTCCTAAAGCTGGTTTTTCAGCATTTGCACCGTGACATGCTGCACATGGTGCCCAGTTAGCAGCCATAAGTGAAGCTGCACCAATTAATGTTCCTAAAATGATTTTTTTCATTTTATATCTCCTCCTGTTTTTTATCGACATCATATTACCTAATTTTATATTAATTAAACTTTTAAATAGGATTAAATATACTCTTTTTATGGAATGGTGTAAATGTTAAAAACAAATAAAAAGGGGTTAAATGAAAGAAGTATTAAGGATTAGGAATTTATCTTTTGGATATTCAAAGAATCACTTAATTTATCACAATTTTGATTTGACTCTTAATCAAGGAGAAGTTACTGCTATTGTTGGACCCAGTGGCTGCGGTAAAACAACGCTGTTTGAACTCATATGCAATAACCTAAAGCCATTGCAAGGAGAGATAAAAGCGTTGAAGACAAGCTCAATTTATCAAGACCCCTACAGCTCTTTTCATCCAACGTATACGATTATAGAACAAATTAAAGATGTGGTTGATTCATTAGATGATTTGGATGATTATGCCCAAAAACTCTCCTTACAAAAAGAGCTTTTAGAAAAAAAGCCACACGAGTTAAGTGGGGGACAATTGCAACGTTGCTCGATTTTAAGAAGTTTATTAATGAAACCGGAGTTGTTGCTTGTGGATGAACCCACCTCGGCTTTGGACAATGTGATTGCCCTTGAAGTGATGCAGTTATTGATGAAATTTTTGCATAAGTGTGGTATCCTTTTAATAACGCACGATGAAGCATTGGCTTCTTGGTGCAGCAATAAAACCATTACGTTAAGCAATGATTAGGAAAAATGATGCAAGAGTATAAAAAAGCCTTAGTATTATTAAATATGGGTGGACCTCGAAATAAAGAGGAGTTGGAGATGTTTTTACGCAATATGTTTAACGATAAAAACATTTTAACCATGAAGAGTGATTTGTTGCGTTCTATGATTGCTTCGTTAATTGTTTTTTCACGAAAAAATTCGGCATGGGAAAATTATGCTGCTATTGGTGGAAAATCACCTATTAATGAATTAACCCAACAACTCATTGATAAATTGCAAAAAAGCTTACCCGATATTTATGTTACACAAGCCATGCGTTATACGCCCCCTTTTGCTGCAAAATGTGTGGAACAAATTAAACAAAAAGGCATCAAAGAGGTTATTTTGTTACCTTTGTATCCTCAATATTCTACAACAACAACAAAATCCAGTGTTGAAGATTTTGAAGCCATAGCTAAAGAGGCTTTTTCGATTCGCGTGATTGACCCCTTTTATAAAAATGATACCTATAACAGTGCTATTATTGATGAAATTTGTTCAAAAGTGGATAATCCTCATGAATATAATTTAATTTTTTCTGCCCATGGATTGCCTCAAAAAATTGTTAATGCCGGTGATCCTTATGAAAAACAAGTCAATGAACATGTTGAGATTTTAAAAAATAAATTGTTGGATTTAAATGTGCAGTTTCAATCTGTCAATTTGGCATATCAATCCAAAGTGGGTCCCTTAAAATGGTTAGAACCCTCTTTGGAAAGCTCTTTGGAACAGTTTGAAAATAAAAAAGTACTCATCTATCCCATTGCTTTTATTATTGATAATTCTGAAACGCATTATGAATTGGGCATTGAATATAAAGAGGTGGCGCACGATTTAAAGATTAAAGAGTATAAAGTCTGCAGTTGTGTCAATGACAGTGAAAAATTTATTAAAGCAATCAAAGAGCTTTTATGAAACAAATAGAGTTTAATGCCGTGTTGCTTCATATTGCCAAAGAGGCAATAGAAGAAAATCTTTTCAACACTTCATTGCTTGATAAAACCAAACTGTTAGAACAATACCCTTTACTCAATCAAGCCAAAGCAACCTTTGTGACGTTGATGCTTCATGGACAATTACGAGGATGTATAGGATCTTTAATTGCCCACAGAACACTGTATGATGATATAATCAGCAATGCCAAAGCCGCTGCTTTTAAAGATCCTCGTTTTAAACCCTTAAGTCAACAGGAGTTTGAATCAATTGAAGTAGAGCTCTCTTTGTTAAGTGAACCACAAAAACTGCTTTATGATTCGGTTGAAAATTTAAAAGCAAACATTCATCCCAATATTGATGGCGTTATTTTACAGTATGGCAATCATCAAGCAACTTTTTTACCTCAAGTTTGGGAACAACTGCCTACCTTTGAGCTTTTTTTTGAACATTTGTGTGCAAAAGCAGGGGTAAGTGTGGCATGTTTAGAGAATAACGCCATCATATATACATATAAGGTTGATAAAATAAAATAGCGTTAAAAGGAGTTATATGCAATATTTTACACAAAAAGATGAAAAATTAGTCTGTCTTCTTTGTAATCACTATTGCCATTTAAGTCCCAATCAAGTAGGTCTGTGTGGTGTTAATAAAAACAGTGGCAATACAATTGAGTGTTTGATGTATGGACATTTGGCTGCTTTAAATATTGACCCCGTAGAAAAAAAACCGCTTTATCACTTTTTGCCCAATACCAAAACGCTCTCTTTGGGAACCATTGGGTGCAATTTTCATTGTCCTTTTTGTCAAAACTGGGGTATCTCTCAAGAAAAACATATCGATAACAGACACTATTATTCTCCTTCGGATATTGTACAATCGGCATTAAAATATAAATGTGCCTCAATTTCTTATACGTACAATGAGCCTACAATTTTTTATCCTTATGCTAAAGATATTGCAGTTGAAGCCAAAAAAGCAGGATTGAAAAATATTTATGTCAGCAATGGGTATGAAAGCCATGAGGTTATTATGGATATGAAAGGGGTTATTGATGCGTGCAATATTGACTTAAAGAGTTTTAATCCCAATTATTATAAGCAATTAGGGGGTAAACTTGACCCTATTTTGAAGAATTTAAAAACATTAAAAGCGCTTGGTATTTGGCTGGAAGTGACAACATTAATTGTCCCTACAAAAAATGATTCTTTGCAAGAACTTAACGCCATTGCTTCTTTTATACGCAATGAATTGGATGAAAATACTCCTTGGCATATCAGTGCATTTCATCCTGAGTTTAAAGAACAAAATTTACCCAAAACTTCTTTGGCTTTATTACAAAAGGCATATGCGATTGGAAAAGAAGTGGGATTAAACTATGTTTATGTAGGGAATGTTTCTTTTGATAATATAACGTATTGTACACAATGCCATGGGGCATTAATCAAACGAGAACAATTTAATGTGGTATTTAATCATTTGGTTCAAGGCAAATGTCCTTTTTGCAACAAAAAACCAGAAGGAGTTTTTGATGAAAATTAGAAAAAATGCTGTCAGCGGATCCTTTTATCCCAATAATATTAAAGAGTTACACGCCTTTTTTGAACACGTTAATGCAAAAGCACAAGCAAAAAAGATCAACATAAAAGAGCCAAAAGCAATTATTTCTCCTCATGCAGGATATGTTTACAGTGGACTAACTGCCAATGAAGTGTATCGTTGTATTGAAAATCAAAAAATCAAACGCTTTATTGTCATAGGTCCTTCTCATCGTGTTTTTTTGCAAGGGGCAAGTATTGCTTTGTACGATGAATATGAGACACCTTTGGGAAATTTAACGATGGATTTGGACTATTCACATGAACTCAAAGAACACTTTGATACGCTTTTTTTTAATCCTTTAGCTCACAGTGAACACTCCACAGAAACACAAATGCCTTTTATAAAAAACTATTTTCCTCATGCGAGTGTGGTTGAAATTGTTTACGGTAAAATTGATTATTTAACCTTATGCAAGATTATCAGTTATATTATGCTAGAATCCGAAAATTTTGTCGTTATCAGTACGGATTTGAGTCATTTTTATTCTCAAGAAGATGCGAATTATTTAGATGGTATTTTTTTACAAGCCATTCAAAATCTTGATTTGGAACAACTCGATTCGGGATGTGAAGCGTGTGGAATGATTGGGGTGAAAGCCATTGCCCAATATGCTGTAAAAAACCATTTAAAATCACAAATTATAGATTATCGTACCAGTTATGATGCCAGTGGAGATGATTCACGAGTGGTAGGATATACTTCTGTTTTAATAGGGAAATAACATATGAGTTTTACATTAAAAAAAATAATCTCTTTTTTTATTATGCCCATTTCAATTGGATTAATGTTATGCTTATTGGCATTGTATTTTTTAATTGCCAATAAAATGAAAAAAGCCAAACTCTTTTTATCGCTTACTTTAGTGTGGTTTTTTCTTATTAGTTTTGCTCCCTTTTCCAATGCCTTAGTAAAACCGCTTGAGGATGTTTATCCTAAAATCAGTGATGATATTCAAGGCATTGAGTATGTTTTGCTTTTAGGAGGCGATTTTCAAAACAGAGCCTATGAAGTATTACGCTTGTACCAACAAATCAATAATCTTAAAATTATAACATCGGGATATGAAGGGGCAAAACAAATCAGTGAAGCTCAAGAAACCAAAGAGAAATTGATTCAATTGGGGGTACACGAAGAGGATATTATTGTACAAGCCACACCTAAAGATACCGTTGAAGAAGCCATTGAAGTGAAAAATATTATTCAAAGCAAACCTTTGTTACTCGTAACCAGTGCCCTTCATATGCCAAGGGCTATGTTGATTTTTAAAAATGAAGGCGTTAATGTCATTGCAGCACCGACACATTTTTTGTATCAAGAGGAAGTGAGTTTTTATCATTTAGTCAGTGCCAAATATCTGTTAAACACTCAACAAGCCATTCACGAATATGTGGGGATTTTATACACGCTTCTTAACGATATTTATAAAACATTTAAAGGAATGATTTAGTTGGAGAAGTACATAGAGGTCAACAATCTCTCTTTTGCCTACGAAAAAGAGCAGATGATTTTAGAAAATATTAATTTAACTGTCAATCAAAATGATTTTCTGGCAATTATAGGACCCAATGGAGGGGGAAAATCGACCTTATTAAAACTGATATTGGGATTGTTAAAACCTAAAAGTGGAGATATCAAGGTTAATGTCGATAAGAGTTTATTGGGATATGTTCCTCAAAATACCAATTTAAATATTAATTTTCCTATTACTGCACTTGAAGTTGTACTTATGGGACATATTGGTGGTCAAAAAAAAGTTTTTGGATACAGCAAAGAGGAAATAGCGTGTGCAATGAATTCGTTACAACAAGTCAGTATGGAAGCCTATGCTCATATGAAAATTGGCAATCTTTCAGGAGGACAACGTCAACGAGTCTTTATTGCTCGTGCGTTGTGTGCCAATCCTAAAATTATGTTATTGGATGAACCTACGGCAAGTATTGATGTACAAGGACAAAAAGAGGTGTATGATTTACTTAAGCAGTTAAGTCAAACCATTGCTATTGTGGTGGTCAGTCATGATATTTCTGTACTGCTTAATTATGCAAAAAACGTGGCACATATTAATAAAACATTGGTTTATCACACATTAGGGCATATCAACAGTTCGCTTAATGAAGATACTCATTTGTGTGAAGTTGAGTTATTGAGCGCATTGGGAGAGAAAAACTCATGCGGTTGTCATTAAAGGAAAAAAGTGTTAGACGCATTACAGTATGAATTTATACAAAATGCCATTTTAGCAGGTATTTTTATCTCCATAGCCGCAGGAATTATGGGGTCATTGGTGGTGGTCAATAAAATCACCTTTTTAGCAGGAGGCATAGCACACAGTTCGTATGGGGGCATTGGTATTGCTATTTTTTTGGGTCTTCCTGTGTTATTGGGAGCAACGGTTTTTGCGGTTATTATGGCAATTATTATTTCTTTTTTAACCCTTTATAACAAAAGCCGAATTGACTCAATTATTGGAATTATGTGGGCATTTGGTATGGCTTTGGGGATTGTTTTTGTGGATTTAACCCCCGGATATAATGTGGATTTGATGAGTTATTTGTTTGGTTCGATTATTGCTGTACCACAAGCAGATATTTGGTATATGGGGATTTTAGATGGATTTATTATCGCGTTAGTGGTCTTTTTTTACAGAGAGTTTTTGGCGATTT
Source organism: Epsilonproteobacteria bacterium UBA4036 (assembly GCA_002382325.1). Lineage (GTDB taxonomy): Bacteria > Campylobacterota > Campylobacteria > Campylobacterales > Arcobacteraceae > Marinarcus. Next base: position 151,192 of record DGAG01000010.1, on the reverse strand, counting down.
CCTACGATGCCCAATTTGCCAAATTAAGAGGGATTAACGTCGAATTTTTTTATACCTTGATTTTAATTATGGCGGCTTTGACGGTGGTTGCTGCAATAAAAGTTGTGGGCTTGATTTTAGTGATTGCACTGTTGACTATCCCCACGTATTTAGCAGAAAGCTTTTGCAATAAACTCTCTTCCATGATGATAATAAGTTCTCTTTTGGCAACAGCTTTTACTCTTTTAGGATTGGTGGTTTCGTATGTGTATAATATCAGTTCGGGAGCTTCTATTATTATGGTTGCAATTATGTGCTTAATCGTGGTAAAAATATTTAAGAAATAGGAAAAAAATGAATAAAACAATAGAATTGGGAACAATCAATCAACTGCAAATCAATCGAGTAACTGAACCAGGATTGTATTTGGTTTCTCAAAATGAAGAAGAGAGCGTTCTTTTGCCCAATGCGTATATTACCTCTTCAATGCAAGTGGGTGATATCATAGAGGTGTTTATTTATACCGATTCAGAAGACAGATTGGTTGCAACGACTTTGACTCCCTATGCTAAAAAAGATGAGTTTGGATTTTTAGAAGTGGTTGACAGTTCAAAATTTGGAGCCTTTATGAATTGGGGATTGCCCAAAGATTTGCTGGTGCCTAAAAATAAACAAAAAACCCCTTTTGTGGTGGGTGAAAAGCGTTTGATTCGAGTGGTTGAAGATGAAAACAGTGGGAGACTTATAGGCGTTGAAAAAATCACTTCATTTTTACAAAAAGATACACAACATTTTAAACAAAACGATGAGGTCGAGATTTTACTTTTTGCTAAAACTCCCATGGGCTTTAAAGTTATTGTCAATAACAACTATGAAGGAATGATTTTTCACAATGAAATTTTTGAAAAAGTTAAAGTGGGAGATAAGAAAAAAGCGTTTATCAAATTAGTAAGAGAAGATGGAAAACTTGATATTGCTTTACAAAAAGTGGGTTCAAAAGGGGATGATGACGCAGTCAATAAAGTGCTCTCTTTGTTAGAAAAAAACTCAGGCTTTTTACCCTACACCTCAAAAAGCGATGCCGAAGTCATTGTGAAAATCTTTGGATTAAGTAAAAAAAACTTTAAAGCAGTATTGACAAAACTTATTTCACGAGATAAAATTGAAAACGTACAAAATGGCATTAAGCTTAAAAAATAGTGTCATTTTTGAGTACATTTTTAAATTAAGATAACTTTTATCCTAATTTATTACAATACGGAACTTAAATTTTAAATACAAGGACATAATATGGCAACAACAAAACTAAAAGGTAATTTAGTTAACTTAGCAGGGACAGAAATTAACGTAGGTGATAAAGCACCGGTTGTTAAAGTTGTAGCAAAAGATTTATCGGAAATCCAAATCGGTGGAGAACAAGGTAAAGCACAAATCGTTGTAGTAGTACCTTCTTTAGATACTCCTGTATGTGCTGCGGAAACCAGAAAATTCAACGTAGAAGCTGCAAAAGTTGAAAACGCTGAAGTCGTAGTCGTTTCTATGGATTTACCCTTTGCAATGGGAAGATTTTGTACAACAGAAGGAATTGAAAACTTAGCGGTTGGATCTGACTTTAGAGCAAAAGATTTCGCCAATGCTTACGGAGTTTTAATTGCAGATGGACCATTAGCAGGTGTAACGTGCAGAGCAATCTTCGTTATCAATGCAAGTGGTGTGGTAACATACAAAGACATTTGTGGAGAAATTACTGAAGAGCCAAATTATGATGAAGCATTAGCAGCAATTAAAGATGCTACTTCAACTTCTTGTTGTGGAACTTGTCATTAATCAAGGTTTTAATGACAAAATAGCCGTATAATTACGCTATTGCTAAAGGGTTACCAAAGCAATTTGGTGGCCCTTTTTTTATGAGGAGAATTTATGTTAAAAACTTGGTATGAAAGATTTTCTGCCCAGCCCCATCAACCTTTTTTTGCCAATGGTATTATTTTGTTTATGGCATTTATGTTAGTGCTATTTTTATCCTATTCAAATGTCATTACCGTGCATACTTCTTTGATGACGTTTCATGCGTATGCCTTTATTTTTGTTTTATTTATTCAATTCTTTTTGGGTTTTTTATTTGTCGTTTTTCCAAGATTTCTGATTCAAGCCAACATTAATCCTAAAGTGTATATGCAACAATTTTTTCTCTATTTTGTAGGTTCTTACCTTTTTTTGATTGCATTATTATGCTCTTGGGATATTTATATTGTTGGATTAGTGTTAATTTTTGTTGCCCAAATATTGAGTTTCAAGACTTTGTTTGCCATTTATCAAAACTCTATTGTCAAAGATAAGTACGACACCAAGTGGGTGTTAGTAGGATTTGCCACAGGACTCATTGCCAATGCGTTGTTTTTAGTTTCTTTATTTGATTTTAAATACAATCTGTTTTTCCAACAATTTGCTGTTCATGCAGGATTTTATCTCTTTTTATTTATTATTATTTTTGCCATTTCTCAACGTATGATTCCTTTTTTTACTTCCATGAAAGTGCCTGGGTATAAAATCAATAAATCAAAATATTTAATGGAAAAAGTATATGCTTTGTTGTTTGTAAAATTACTTGTAGTTACCATCGGTGAACCCAAACTTTACTTTTTGGCAGATATTCCTTTGTTTTTATTTTTTACGTATGAACTGTTCAAATGGAAATTGCCTATGTTTAAAACCAGTGCCATTATGTGGGTACTGTTTATCTCTTTATATTGGATTCCATTAGGATTTTTCATTTCAGCCGTTGAATCTCTTAGTGCACTTTTTAATTGGGGGATAATTTTTGAAAAAGCCTCTTTACATACATTTGCGCTGGGATACTTTTTAACGATACTCATTGGTTTTGGCACACGCGTTGTTCTAGGACACTCTGGACGAACACCTCATGCCGATAAAATCGCTATTGCGATGTTCATTTTTATTCAGCTGATTGTATTGGTTCGACTGTTTGCCAGTTTCTCTTTGAATTTTAATTTGGATTATATTTTTTGGATTAACCACAGTGCGTTACTTTTAGTTTTAGCTCTTTTGGCATGGAGTGTTAAATATTTGGGTATTTTAATAAAAGGATTTAAACCCAATCACTAAAGTGTTTCTTTACACTTTTTGACTATACTTAAGGTTGGAAGTGTAAAGGAGTTACCATGAAAAGTTTAACAAGCAATGATATTACCCCTAAAGAGCTTTTTGATAATCGTCGAAAGTTTTTAAAACTGGGAGTAGCCAGTTTAGTTGCCAACAGTGCTTTAGTTGACTTACTTGCCAAAGAAAATCTTCCTATGTCTAATTTAAACTATGTCAAAGATACGAATCCCAATAATTTAACACTGAACAGTTTTGAACAAATCACTTCATACAATAATTTTTATGAGTTTACCACTTCAAAAGAGGGGGTTAAAGGTTTGGCACATACGCTTAAACCAAAGCCTTGGAGTATTGTGGTTGATGGTTTGGTGGAAAAACCCTTTGAGATGGATGTTGAAGAACTGATTAAAAAATACCCTTTGCAAGAACGAATTTATCGTTTTAGATGCGTTGAAGGTTGGTCAATGGTTGTGCCTTGGATTGGATTTGAATTAAATCAATTTATTCGTGATGCCAAAGTGCTTTCAAAAGCCAAATACATACGTTTTGAAACCAGATACGATGAAACAATGTTTCCTGATCAAACTCGAGGGATTTTTGCAACCATTGATTACCCTTATGTGGAAGGATTACGTCTTGATGAAGCGATGAATCCCTTAACGCTTCTTTGTGTGGGATTATACGGAAAAACTTTAGAGAATCAAAATGGAGCCCCACTTCGTTTGGTTGTGCCTTGGAAATATGGGTTTAAATCGATTAAGTCCATTGCTAAGATTTCATTTACTGATGTTGAACCTCTTAATTCTTGGCAAAAAGAGAATCCCAAAGAGTATGGATTTTATGCCAATGTTAATCCAAAAGTGGATCATCCACGATGGAGCCAAAAAAAAGAGCGAGTATTGGGAAAATTTTTAAAACAAGATACTTTGTTGTTTAATGGGTATGAAAAAGAAGTTGGGTATTTGTACAAAGATATGGATTTGACAAGGTATTTCTAATGAGAGTAGGGTTATTTATTTTTTTATTGCTTCCTTTGGGGTATTTAAGTGCTGAGCTGTTTTATTTTCAAAGTGCCATCGACCCCATAAAATATATCTATACGTTTACAGGTGTGGCGGGAATGGTTTTACTTTTTGTAACCACCACTATTTCTTTGATAAAAAGAAAAATTAATTTAGTGCCCTATCGAAGACAAATTGGATTATTTGCTTTTTTTTATGCTTTTTTGCATCTGAGTAATTTTATTGTCTTAGATGCCCAATTTGATATGAATTTTGTTATTAAAGAGAGTTTGGACAAGCCCTTTATCTATTTGGGTATGAGTGCATTTTTTATTTTACTTTTTATGGCAGTAACCTCTGTCCCAAAATGGTACGCGCAATATTATTCTTATCATAAAGCCATCTATGTTGTTTTACTTTTGGTGACCATACATTTTATAATGGCACAAAAATCGCTCAGTCAAGCACAATATGGTTATTTATTCGTCATTGCAATAATCGCTTTTTTCAAATTAAAACAACGAGTAAAGTTTTGAAATTATCAAAGAGTCCAATCAGCTTTAAATGAACTTTTTGCTACCATTGCAAAATGAAAAACCACTACATGAAAACTAATTTTTAATGCCATTATCAAATCTTAATGAACAACAACTCCAAGCTGCAACGTGCCAAAGCGGATACAATTTAATTATAGCCAGTGCGGGTACAGGGAAAACCTCTACGATTGTAGGTCGAATTGCTAATTTAATCAACCAAGGGGTTCAGCCCAATGAAATTTTACTTTTAACCTTTACCAATAAAGCCGCAGCAGAAATGGTTGCACGAGTGGCAAAGTTTTTTGGAAAAGAGATTGCCAAGTCCATAACTGCTGGAACTTTTCACAGTGTTTCGTATAAGTTGTTAAAACAAAAAGAGATTAATATTACCCTTAAACAACCCAATGAACTCAAAACATTGTTTAAATCCATTTATGAAAAAAGAGTTTTTTATAACAGAGATGAACAAGCCAATCCTTATGATGGAGGCTATTTATATGAGTTATACTCTTTATTTTTAAACTCTACACACAATGAAACATTTGGAGAGTGGATTTTATCAAAAAATGCTTCACATGAACTCTATACACCCATTTATGAAGACGTGGTAGAAGAGTTTAATGAATTAAAGAAAAAATATGGCTATGCCAATTTTGATGATTTATTAACCATTATGCTCGATACGTTGAGTAAGAATCATTTTGAATTTAAAGAGATTTTAGTCGATGAATATCAAGATACCAACTCTTTACAAGGGCGTTTGCTTGAAGCATTTAAACCTCAATCTCTTTTTTGTGTGGGTGATTATGACCAAAGTATTTATGCGTTTAATGGTTCAGATATTGGAATTATCTCAACCTTTTCAAAACGATATACCAATGCCAATGTTTTTACATTGAAAAAGAATTATCGCTCTACTCGACCCATTTTGGAACTTGCAACTAAAGTGATTGAGCACAATGAACGTATCTACGAAAAAAAACTCGAAGTGGTACGTCAAGAAAATGAGTTCAGTCCAAAATTATTGAGCTTTAATGAGCTGTTTGAACAGTATGAGTACATTTCTAAACTAATTTCTCAAAGCATCACCCCACACAATGAGATTGCCATAATTTATAGAAATAACTCCAGTGCGGATGGGATTGAAGTTAATTTAAGAGAGTATGGTATTCCTGCAAAAAGAAAGGGAGGACACTCTTTCTTTGATTCTTTGGAGATAAAATTTACACTAGATATTATGACATTGTTGATTAATCCCAATGATATGATGGCGGTTATTCATATTTTGGAGTATGGAAAAGGCATAGGAAAAGCCATCGCTAAAGATATTTTTGATGCGTTGATTAAATTGGGCAATGGCAATTTGTTTCAAGGATTGTTTTCTCCTGATGAGAAAATTAACAATCCTTATGTGTCAAATAAAGTCAAAAATATTCAGTTGGGTTTGTTTGATGATTTTATTGAATTAGGCAGTATTTCAAAGTTCAAAGAGAGTGGTTTTGAAGAGAAATTTTTAGCCAATCCTTTATTAAAACACCCCAAACTCAGTCGCGAAGGGGGAGAGTTTGTGTATGAGTTTTATAAAAGCATCAAAGAGTTACGACGAGTTAAAAACCCCAATTCAGTTATAGAACATATTGCCAAATCAGAACTTTTTAAACTTTTAAAAGAGAGTTTGAGTACCAAACGAGCCACTCAAAAAGATGGCAGTATCAATGAAAGTGTGAAACACAGTGCAGCTTTAAAAATTGATAGAAAATTACAATTGCTCAAAACATTGGCACACCATTATACTGAGTTAGGCAAGTTTATTAATGCTATGATTTTAGGTGGCAGTGAAATGAGTGAAGGTGATGGCGTCAATCTTTTAAGTGTGCATGCCTCAAAAGGCTTAGAGTTTAAAGAGGTCTATGTCATCGATTTGATGGACGGGCGATTTCCCAATCGAAAACTCATGAGCAAAGGCGGAAGTATAGAAGAAGAGAGACGACTGTTTTACGTAGCCGTCACACGAGCCAAAGATATTTTGTATTTAAGTTATGCCAAGTATGATCGAATTAAAAAAATGGATTTTATACATTCTCCTTTTTTAAAAGAGGCAGGACTTATAAAGGGTGAGTAGTGAATCGTGAGAAGTGAGTAGTGATTGGTACAATTTCCACTTCTTTCTACTTACTTCTCACTGTTACTAAAACGGCTTCGTATGCTGTTTTTTCCTGAGTGTTTAGCCGTATAGAGCAGTTCATCGGCACTGTGAAGAATTTTGTCAATATTATGACTGATTGAATTATCGCTTACCCCAAAACTGGCAGTAAATGTCAGTTTGGTTTTGGTATCAATTTTAATGATAATATTTTCAATTAATTGACGCAGATGCTCAATTTTCGTAAGAGCATCTTTTAAAAGGGTATTAGGGAAAACAAGTGCAAACTCTTCTCCCCCTAAACGCCCAAATATTTCCTGTCCACTCAATTCATTGCTTACAACAGATGCAAAAGCAATGAGGACTTTATCCCCAATATCATGCCCATATTCGTCGTTGATTTTTTTAAAATTATCAATATCAATCATACAAATACATACACTTTGTTGTTTGATTTTGGCTTCATTGAGTAGTTCACTGGTTTTCATAAAAAAACTTCGTCGATTTTGTATCTTGGTTAAAAAATCGGTATAGGCTAACTCATGGAGTTGTTGATTGGAAACTTTAACTTTTTTGACCACTGCTTCAAGTTGTTTGGTGCGTTGTTCTACTTTGATTTCAAGCGCTTTTTTATCTTTTTGCAACATTCGTCTAAAAACGACTTGAGATTTGTAAACGACATATAAAATTATGGTTAAAAACAGTGCCATAATTACATTGACAATATGAATGGTTCGTTTGCCTTCATTAACGTATTGACGTTGATTAATGGTATTAACACAAAACAAAACGTGAGAGGTGTCATCTTGAAATAACAAAGTGTTATGAATTTGTGTATCGGAAAGTACAACTTCTATTAAGATGCTTGGAATATATTTTGAAGAGAGTTTTATTGTTACATTTCCAGGTTCTTTTTGATTTCCAATGTAGAGTTGTTCAAAATCAATGGAGAGTTGTTTTAAGTTTTGATGATTTAAAACTTTCCCTACGTATAAATTGAGATTTTTATTGATTTTTGTTTTTACCACATAAAAAAGTGTTTTTTCAAAAGTAAATATTGTACGTACTTCAGGCATAGAAGCATAGGTTTCAAAAAGGGTTGTTTCAAAACGTGTAGTATGAGAAGATTGTGTGTTTTGGCTGTGTTGCGAAAAAATATTTTTATTGTTACTGTTTTGATAAATGATAAAATCCAATCCCAGTTGGTTTAAATTTTCAATATGAGGAATATTAAATCCATTTTGTTTAAAAGTATTGGAAACATTTACCAAAGAATCGAAGTTTGAATTAAAATGATTGATTAAATTGTGGATGTTTTTTTCATTTTGGATATTTTCAATATGAATAAAGTTAGTTAAGAAAAAGTTATAGCTTAACGAGTAAAATAAAAGTACAATGCAAATAAGCGATGATAAAAAAATGGTTCGGCTATTGATATACTTTTTCATATTGACCTAAGCGTTAAAGTTGCTTAGAATTATAACAAAAACAACATAATAAAACTTTGATTAAATGTCACTTTTAATTATAATATGGAAAGTTTGTTTAATTTATAAGGGTGTGTAATCTTTTTTTTCAAAACTAACTATAAACTTCTTTTGGCTATAATCGCGAATATTTAAGCAAACAGGACAATACATGAGTGAAAAGTACGAACCATCACAAGTAGAAGATACATTTTATAAAATATGGGAAGACCGAGGATATTTTGAAATTGACGGGAATGCCTCAATTCAAGAAAAAGATGCCAACGGTAAACCTAAAACATTTTCAATTATGATGCCACCTCCCAATGTAACAGGGTCTTTGCACATTGGACACGCGCTAACTTTTACCTTACAAGATATTATTACACGATACAAACGAATGGATGGGTATAAAACGCTTTGGCAACCAGGAACAGACCACGCTGGAATTGCAACTCAAAACGTTGTTGAAAAACAATTGTTAGCCGAAGGTACCACCAAAGAAGAGATTGGACGTGAAAAATTTTTAGAGCGAGCTTGGAAACAAAAAGAGACTTCGGGTGGAAATATTGTTCACCAAATGAGAAAACTGGGGGTTACTCCTGCTTGGAAACGTGAACGATTTACGATGGATGAGGGCTTAAAAGAAGCCGTTAAAGAAGCATTTATCTCTTTATACAACGAAGGACATATTACACAAAATAACTACATGGTCAACTGGTGTACACACGATGGGGCTTTATCGGATATCGAAGTTGAACACGAAGAAGTTAATGGTAAGTTTTATCATATGATTTATAAGTTTGCCGATGGTTCAGGTGAACTTCAAGTGGCAACCACACGACCTGAAACCTATTTTGGCGATACAGCTATCATGGTTCATCCTGACGATGAGCGATATAAAGCCATCGTAGGAAAAGAAGTATTATTGCCACTTACTGATAGAAAAATCAAAGTTATTACGGATTCTCATGTGGATATGGAATTTGGAACAGGGGTAGTAAAAGTTACTCCTGCTCACGATCAAAATGACTACGAAGTAGGAAAACGACACAATTTAGAGTTTATCAAAGTATTCGATGAAAAAGGTATTTTAAACGAATATTGTGGAGAATTTGCTGGACTTGAAAGACTAGCAGCAAGACCTGTGATTGTTAAAGCATTAGAAAACTCAGGATACATTGTAAAAATTGATGAGCATATCCACCAAGTAGGGCATTGTTACCGATGTAAAAATATTGTTGAACCGTACATTTCTCAACAATGGTTTTTAAGCTCAGAAATGGCGCAAGAATCCATCCGAAAAACAAAAGAGATTACAAAAGAAAGAGCTGTAAGTGGTGAACACAACGGAACACTTTTTCACCCTGCACATTGGATCAATTCATACACAGCATGGATGGATGAGTTAAGACCTTGGTGTATTTCAAGACAACTTTGGTGGGGACATCGAATTCCAGTATTTACATGTGAAGAGTGCAACCACCAATGGGCAGACAAAGCAGACGAGCCAGAATGTTGTCCAAAATGTAAAAGCAAAAAATACACACAAGACCCAGATGTTTTAGATACATGGTTTTCTTCAGCACTTTGGGCAATGTCGCCATTGGGTTGGGGAAATAACGGAAAACTAAAAGAGCTTTACAATGAGACCGATGAAGCCGATTTTTATCCAAATTCACTACTAATTACAGGGTTTGACATTATGTTCTTTTGGGTTGCAAGAATGATGATGATGGGGGAACACTTCAAAAAAGAGTTGCCATTTGAAGATATTTATATGCATGCCCTTGTACGTGATGAGCATGGGGCAAAAATGTCTAAATCAAAAGGAAACGTCATCGACCCACTTGATATGGTTAATGAACATTCAGCCGATATTATCCGATTTACACTTGCTTACCTTTGTGTTCAAGGAAGAGACATAAAATTAGGTGCTAAAAACTTAGAGCAATTTAGAAATTTCACCAATAAGCTTTATAATGCAAGTAATTTCTTACAATTAAACGTGCATACGTTCTCTGATTTAAAAGATATAGAGATCAAAACACCGCTTGGAGTTTATATGCAAAGTAAATTAAGCGATGCAGTAGATGAGGTAAGACATGCACTTGAAACGTATAAATTCAATGAAGCTGCAAGTATTTTATACAAGTTTGTATGGAATGAATTTTGCGATTGGGGAATTGAATACGCTAAAGCTTCTAAAGATTCGGTAACGGAACTGGGAGCAATTTTCAAAGAGACACTTAAAATGGTCTCTCCATTTATGCCATTTATTTCAGACTTTTTATATCATAAATTAAGTGGTACAAGCTTGGAAGAGGGGGATTCTTTGATGATTATGAATTTCCCAAAAAATATAGCAAAAAATCAAAAGATGGAAGATATGTTTGCTATCATTGAAGAAGCGATTGTGGCAATTCGAAGAGCGAAAGTTATCATCGATATGGGGAATTCTAAAATTGCTAAAGCGTATATCAAAACAGATAAAAGTATTGATAAAGACATAGCAAAACCGTTTATCGAGAAATTGGCTAAAGTAGAAAATATCGAGTTTGTTGATGCCAAACAAGAGAACTCAATTACTGATGTAAGTGATAATTTAGAAGTATATATTCCCACAGGTGAAATTGATATGACACCAATTATCAATAAACTTACAAAACAACAAGAGAAACTCGAAAAAGAGATAGTAAAACTATCTGGAATGTTAAACAATGAAAGATTTGTAGCCAATGCACCTGCAAGTGTTATTAAAGAAAATAAAGCAGGGTTGGCAGCTGCTGAAGATAAGTTGGAGAAAGTTTTGGCGGAATTGAAGTCGTTGAGTTGATTTTGAGTAAATAAATTGTAAGCCTCATCTTTTTGATGGGGCTTTTTTCTTCTCTCCTTCCCATGGTCTTTGATGGAAATGTATACTGACACTATCCTTCTCCTAAAACTGTAAAGTTTCCAAAAGTAACAAGAAGCTACTAATGAAGATTTAAAGCCTTTTGTGGATTTCTCTATTATTTATCTTTTTTAAAGTTACAAAACGCATAAATTAATATACATTTTGTATGTACTTTGTGAATATAAATTACCTATTAATGAAAAAATCAGGATGAAATATTTACTCATAATCATGACAGAAAAATATTTTTTAATCATGGAGTTCAAATACAAAACAGAAATACGTTATCTTATAAAACAAACCACTGGTTTATTTAGAATAAAGTATTCATAAGTATAATTAGACCATCAGTTTATAAAAGGATAATTATGCCAAAAATTGTAAATAAAGAGGAAAAAATTGATTATATTTGTGAGAAAGCTTACAAAGTATTTGTGGATATTGGGATTGATGATTTTTCGTTAAATAAATTTATCTCAGAGATTAAAATGTCCAAAGGGCAGTTTTATCACTATTTTTCTACAAAAGAACAATTAATCTATCAAGTTATGTCAAAAAAATCATTTGAGCTAATGAATCACATAAAAGAAAAATATGAATATGAAGAAAGTTATATTCATAAAATCAATTTAATTTTTGAGATATATCTCAATGAAGAGAAATCTTACAAGGATTTAAGAAAATTATATATCAACACTTTACATATGTATATTACTTCAAATGATGATGAAATAAAAGAATTCAATACCAATTTATACAAAACTATATTTAACTATTTAGAACAACTTTTTGATGATGAGATACAAAAAGGAAATTTCCGTCCTAATTCAAAAAATTTAGCAAAATCTTTATGTGCAACAGCTGATGGAATGTTTTTATTGTCCGTTATGATAGAAAATTATGATTTAAAAACACAATTAACAAACTACTTTTTAGAGATTGAAAAGTTATCAAAAACAAATTAAAAGAGATACTATGAATGTAACAAAAGATAAAATATTATCTATTTTTTTCCAATATTCAATTCCTTCTGTTTTAGGAATGTTAGCTATTTCATCAGCAAGTATTGTTGATGGATTTTTTATTGGAAACTATGTAGGCGATTTTGGACTGGCAGCAATTAATATAAGCTTTCCTATTTTCTCTTTACTTTTTGGATTTGCTTTTATGTTGGCAATTGGAAGCAGTGTTATTTCTGGGAAGCTAATAGGTGAGGGAAATATTAAAAATGCCTCTATTATTTTTAGCAAAACAATGGTGAGTATTACTTTGTTTAGTTTTACAATGTGTAGCGTGTTATTTTTAAATATTGAAACCATTTTACACTTTTTTGGGGCAGATGAAAACTTGACAAAAATTGCAATAGAGTATTTGTCTGTTATATTGATTTTTATTCCTTTTTTGATGATTGGAGTTGTTTTAGATTATTTCGTAAGAGTTGATAATAGACCCAATCTTGCTTTTATTGCTTTACTTTCAAGTGCGGTTATAAATGTTATATTAGATTGGTTTATGATTGTATATTTACAAAAAGGTATTTTGGGAGCAGCCTTGGCTACGGGTATTTCTCAACTTGCGTTATTGTTCATTCTTTTGCCTCATTTCTTCTCAAAGAAAGCAACACTTAAATTTGTCAAACCTATTGGAAGTTATATGCAAATCATAAAAGCTTCTTACAATGGAGCGTCAGAATTTGTTAATGAAATTTCAGTAGGAATAACAACTTTAATTTTTAATTATATTATGATAAAAACTTTTAGTGTTGAGGGGGTAGCTGCTTTTGCTGTAATAAATTATCTTTTAATGATTGGAATAATGATAAGTTTTGGAATCAGTGACTCTTTACAACCCATTATCAGTAAAAATTTTGGGGCAAAAGAAAATAAAAGAATAGAAGAGTTTTTAAAAATAGCTTTTATCACTACAGGCTTAGTTGGTGTTGTAATGGTGTTGTTACTCTTATTTGTCCCAGATACTTTGGCAAATATTTTTTTAGAAGATAACAACTATAAAACAAAACAAATAGTTCTAAATTTTGCTACATTTATTTGGATAGCTTTTCTTTTTAATGGATTCAATCTGGTAATTTCAGCTTATCTTACAGCCATTCATAAGCCTTTGGCTTCTATGATTATTGCATTGTCAAGAAGTTTTATTTTTCCTGTATTTTTTATAAGTATATTGCCATTTTTATTTGATTTAGATGGAATATTTATGGCAATACCTATGGCAGAAGCAGTTACTTTTGTGATTGCATTATTTTTATTTAGGAAATTTAGCCCTAGAAAAATAGCTTAAAAGGGTAGCATCAATATAAAAAATTAATTGACTTATAGTAAAAATCTCTTAAAAATAAAAACTCTAAAATGTTACCAAAATTGTGATTTTTATGATAAAATAAAATAATTAATATAAATTGAATATAAAAATAAAAAAAGTAGAACAACGCGGTAGGAATAATAATAAATTTATTACTGGATTGTTCCTAAAATTTCTTTTATGTTGACTACGAAAGATGAATAATAATGTCTAAAAAAAACACAACCTACAATCAAATTACTGCAAAAATGATTATTGTTATTTTATTAATAACTTTGGGACTTGCTTTTGCTTATACTGAATATATCAAAAGAGAAGTGGTGATTAATCTTGCAAAAGTCGATGCCAAAAAGACAAGTCGGTTGGTCTTTGAATCCATGTATTCTGCCATGCAAAAAGGGTGGAATAAAGATGATGTTCAAGAGGTCATTCACCGATTGAATAAAGTGGATGAAAATCTTGAAATCAATATATACCGAAGTAAAAAAGTTGCCGATATTTTTGGAGACATTGAAAAAGACAAACATGTAAGAAATACCAATGAATATGTTAAAACGACCTTTGAAGGGGAAGAAGCTTTAGATATAGTCAACTCAGATATTATAAAATACTATTTTCCCGTCATTGCCAATGATAAGTGCAAATCTTGCCATGTTAATGCTGTTTCAGGGGATGTATTAGGTGTGATTAATATTAATTACCCCATAACGGATTTGAAAATATCTCTTAATGATATGATTAATCTGTTTTTGATTTTTATTATTTGTTTTTCGTTTGTTATTTTTATACTCTTATTTTTAAATTTTAACAAATATTTACTCGCACCCATTAATAACTTCATCAAAACAGCAAACATCATTAAAAAAAGCAGTGATATAAAACAACGAGTAACCGTCGATTATGACATTAATGAAATACAATCGATGCAAGTTATTTTTAATGAAATGCTTGATTCCATTGAGTATCAATTTTATTATGACCATTTAACAGGCTTAAAAAACAGAAGAGCTTTGTTGGAAGATTTGGATAAGGGCAAAGAGTTGTTATTTATGATAATTAACATCGATAAATTTGAGCAAATTAATAATCTATATGGTGATGAAATAGGCGACAAAATACTCTTAGAATACAGAGATAAATTTAAAGAGCTTCTGCCTCAAACGTCCATCTTATACAAAATGCACGCCGATGAATTTGGTGTCATATCCTACGGTTCAATGGATTTAGAAGAGTTTGAAAATATTGCTTCTTATATCATCAGTCATCTGGGAAAATATGAATTTAGAATATCTGAAGACAAAACGATATTTATCAATCTTACTATTGGTATTTCTCATGGATCGACTCTTTTACTTCCCAATGCTGATATGGCTCTAAAACTTGCCAAAAAAAATAAACAACACTATTTAACCTATACAGAAGAGATGAGAACGTTAAAAGCGTATGAAAACAGATTAAGCTGGACACAAAGACTGATGAGAGCAATCGATGAGGATAAAATCATACCTCTGTTTCAGCCTATTGTTGATTGCAAGACACTCGAAGTGATTAAATATGAAGCACTCATGCGAATCAAAAATGGGGAAGATGACTATATTGTTCCTATACATTTTTTGGATATTTCAAAAGAAAACAAAATTTATTCTCAACTTACATTGATAATGCTTCAAAAAACTTTTGCGATTTGTAAAGAGACAAAGTATAAATTTTCTATCAATTTAACCAAAGATGATATGGCAAATAACGAAATTATCCAATTTATAGAAGAGGAATTTAAACAATCAGATTTTGCCAGTAATATTACGTTTGAGATACTTGAATCTGAGGGGATTAATAACTACAATGAAATCACACGTTTTATCAAACTTGTCAAAAAATATGGAGCAACCATTTCCATCGATGACTTTGGTACAGGGTATTCAAACTTTGAGTATCTTCTCAAACTCAATTTTGATTATCTAAAAATCGATGCCAGTATGATAAAAAATATTGATAAGGATGAAAAAGCTCAGTTAGTTACAAAAACAATCGTTGATTTTGCGAAAAAAATTGGTGTAAAAACCATTGCTGAGTTTGTTTCGAGTAAAAGTATATTAGCAAAAGTTCAAGAACTGGATATTGATTATGCCCAAGGGTATTATTTAGGGGAGCCAACAACGTTAGTTGAGAAGAAATAGTTTTCTATTTCAACTCAAACGGTGTCTCTTGATAGACAAAATAGTTCAACCAATTGGCAAACAATAAGTGTGCAGTTGAACGCCATTTTACGGTAGGATTTTTAGTGGTATCATCATTTTTAAAGTAGTTTTTGGGAATGTGTATGTCCAAACCTTTTTGAACATCTCTGAAATACTCTTTTTGCAATGAGTCAAAATCATACTCCACATGACCACTCATATAGACATGTTTTCTGTCTTTTGATGCCACCAAACACACCCCTGAATCTTCTGAGTACAATAAGAGTTCCAATTCAGGAATTTTATCGATGTCTTCTTTTAAAACGGTGGTGTACCGTGAGTGAGGAATATAGGCTTCATCGTCAAATCCTCTTAAAAGCGGATTGGTTTTATTAAACAATTCATGTTCAAATACGCCGAAGATTTTTTTGTCTTGTTCGTATTTCTCAATCCCATGGTGATAATACAACCCTGCTTGTGAACCCCAACAAATATGTAAAGTAGAGGTAATATTGGTTTTAGAAAACTCCATTATTTGGCTTAATTCATCCCAATAAGAAACCTCTTCAAAAGGCATGGTTTCAATAGGGGCACCTGTGATAATCAACCCATCAAAGGTATGATTTTTGACTTCATCAAAGGTTTGATAAAAACTCTCTAAGTGATCTTCTGATGTATGTTTTGACTGATAGGTTGCCGTTTTAAGCAAGATAATTTCAGTTTGTAAAGGGGTGTTTCCTAACAGTCTTAAGAGTTGTGTTTCGGTTTCGACTTTATTGGGCATCAAATTTAAAATAAGAATTTTTAAGGGACGAATATCTTGTTGTAACGCTTTGTTGTCGTTCATAATAAAAATATTTTCTTTTTCTAAAATTTCAACAGCGGGAAGTTGTTTGGGAATAACAATTGGCATTTAACCTCCTTAATATTTTTGCGATTATAGCATTAACCCACTAAAAAAGTATTGTTTGTTGTTAATGTAACAAACAATAAGTATCATAAGGGTATAATTCAATAACGTATTTGAAACAAAAGCTCAAAGGAATTATGTGGTAAGCGTTCGAAATATATTTTTTGGGATAGTTGTAGTCGTGTTTTTTAGTGGGTGTATTTCTGCCACACAAGAGCGAGTTGAGAAGATGTTACAAACCAATTCAGCCAACAGCATGAAAAAAGATTACACTCAAATCACCAAAGAGTTGATTGTTTTTAAAGACAAACTTGATAAACGTAACCCGAGTGCTTTTGATAAAACAGTTTCAAATCAAATGTATACTGAAATTAACAATTTAACCAATACGCTTAACTTACCCTACGAAAATATTCAACTGAACACCTACAAAGAGTATTTGCAAATTGCTTTTAGTAAATTTGAAATAAAAAACAGAAATGACTATTTGATTTTAGGTTTATACAAAGAGATTTACGATGCGTATGATATTCAAAGTGGGCATCAAATCACTGCGTTGACGTATGATAAAAATAAACTTCAAAACTTATACCAAAATTTGCAAATTTTAAAGTGGAAACTCAGTCATGCAAAAGATGCCAAAGATGAATATCTTTTCTTAACTTGGCAAAATAATTGGCAAATAGAACTGGAAAAACGATTAAAACAAAAAGAGATAAAAACCTATGAGGATATATTAAATTTAAAATATATTAAAGAAGGCAAAGAGACACTTTTTTCTCAATCCAATATGTCCTTTGAAGTTCTCTTATCTTCAATGATGTATCACGTTAAAAACAGTTTAGAAACATTGGGCGTTGAACCCGTTGATGTCGGACTTGAAGCTGTTAAAACGATGTTTATCTTCTTATAATGCAATACCTTTAAAGAAGTGATCCATGGTATTTTCTACAATATTATGTGTGTCATATTTTTTCAGCAAATAACTTTCAATAAAACCATCAGAAAATTTCTTAAATAAAATGGCTTCATGCAAATAACTCTCTTTTTTTGAGTTATCAAGATGTTTAAATTGTCGTTGCAAAAATTCATAAATCTCAAGCACAATAGGGTGGTTCGCAATATCGAGTTTATGGAAAAAATAAGGATCACTGGTCATGGGATTGTTTTTATCAATTTGGATAAAAATCTCATATTTACAGTGTAAATAAAGTTTTAAATTGTCTTTTGCATGAAGAGTTTCTTGCTCTTTTAATCGTTGTGAAAAGAGTTGCAGTTTTAAAATAAGATACTCCAAATACAACTCTTCTTTGGAGTTAAATAGGTTATATATCGTACCCACTGATGTCTCTAGGCGTTGTGCCAGTTGGGAGATTTTAAAATTTTTGTATCCCACTTCATCAATATATTTTGCACTCTCTTGTAGATACAACTCTTTTTTAACTTTATTCACTTCTTCTATTATTTTTTTCAAGGATAAACACTTTTTCTTTGTATTATAGTTATTTTTTTATTAAGATTAAATTTTTTTGAACTTTATTCTTATATTTGAACTTAATTCAAAATTAAGAATAAAAGGAATAGACTTACATCTTTGTGTCAAATAGCTGAAATTATTTAAAGAGTCGATATGGTTATTAAAAATATTTTTGCCGGTTTAACCGTTGGAATCATTGCTTTGCCTTTGTCCATGGCATTATCCATTGCCATTGGTGTGCCACCTCAAAACGGTCTTTATACGGCCATTATTGCAGGGATTGTTGCCGCTGTTTTTGGCAGCAGCAAAATCAATATTTCTGGTCCTACGGCTGCGTTTGTGGTGATTTTAATTCCCATTGTACAAGAGTTTGGACTGCAAGGATTATTGCTGTGTGGCTTAATGTCAGGAGTGATTTTATTGCTTATGGGTTTATTTAAATTGGGCAATTTAATTGAACTTATTCCTTATCCTGTCACCGTTGGATTTACTACAGGTATTGCGGTGGTTATTGCAACATTTCAAATTAAAGATTTTTTTGGTCTTCAAATTGAGCATTTTACCGGACACTTTCATGAAAAAGTCCATACGTTATTCAGCTCATTTTCAACCTTTCAAATCAATGAGTTTGTCGTAGGTGCTACAACTTTGTTTATTTTAATCGTCTGGACAAAAACAAAAAGTAAAATTCCTGCTGCTTTGATTGCTTTAAGTGTCGTTACTTTCTTTGCGTTTATTGCAAATGCCTATTGGGGACAAAATATTTCAACGATTGCTTCGACCTTTGCATATGAAATTGGTGCCATCAAAGGCAATGGAATCCCACCTATCCCTTTACAATTTACGCTGCCTTGGGCTGAATTGTCTTTAGAAGATATCAACTTAGATTTATTTTACAAACTGTTACCTCACAGTGTAGCCATAGCCATTTTAGGAGCTTTAGAATCCTTGTTGTGTGCGGTTATTTCTGATGGTATGACAGGCAATCGAACCAACCCCAATAAAGAGTTAATCGGGCAAGGTTTAGCCAATATTGCCGTGCCATTTTTTGGAGGAATACCAGCAACAGCAGCTATTGCACGTAGTGTTGCCAATGTCAAATCAGGAGGAAGTTCTAAACTCTCTTCAGTGGTACACTCTTTATTTATTTTAGCTTCCATTGTGTTATTTGCCCCTTATTTATCGTATTTGCCCATGGCATCTCTTTCGGCTTTATTATTAATGGTGGCATGGAATATGTCAGAAATCAAGCATTTTAAAAATATTTTGCAAGTTGCCCCCAAACACGATGTGTATGTTCTTTTGACCTGTTTTAGTTTAACGGTGTTATTGGATATGCAAATTGCTGTGGGTGTAGGAATGGGATTGGCTTCAATTTTGTTTATTAAACGCACCATTGAGTTGTATTCCATTGAATTGCTTAATACACCACAAAGAGAGACCCTACATCCTAATGTGCCTGAAGATATGGCAATTTATGACATCAATGGACCCATGTTTTTTGGTGCTGCACAAAGTGCTTTGCGAACACTTATTGACAGCAAAGAGAACATTCATGTGGTAATTTTAAATATGGAAAACGTACCCATGATTGATATGACAGGTTTGGTTGCATTTAAATCCATTGTGGATAATTTTAAAGCCAAAGATAAAAAACTCATCATTTGTGGTTTAAAACCAAGATTTATTCAAAAGTTTAAAAAAGTGGGAATTGAATTTGATAATATCAATCTCAAACAAGCTTCCAACGTAACTTCGGCGATTGACTTGGTGACACCATAATACAATTTTATTGATATTTTCTTAGCTGAGATTCTCTAAAAGCAACCACATCTTTTAAGTTTAAAATGGTTTTATTTTGCTCTTCGATACGTTCTTTTAACTTGATTATTTCAGTGTCTCTGATTTTAATATCAACACTTTTTTCTTTGTATTTGTTTTCTAAAATGGTTTTTAATGAAGAGAGATGTTTCAATTCACTGTTCAGACCAATAAATTTATTGTAAGAGTCGTGTCGAAATTTATCAAAAGAGTCTTTGGTTTCTTTTAATTGTTCTTCAAAATGAATGATTTGTGAATATTGTTTGGAAGATTTCTTTTTTTCATCTTCCAATGCTTGACTGATTAAATCGACATGAGCAAACTGCTTGGCTTTTTGTTTTAAAAGTTTTATCTCATTGTTGAGCTCAATCTCTTTTTTCTTACACTCTTTAATGTTATCCATTACTTTTTTTCTAAATTCTCTTTTTTCCGTCTCTTCTTGTGTTGTTAAAAAACGAATGCCCATATAACCTATAATGTGTTCACATTGGTCAAAAATAGGCATTATGGTGGCATTGACAAAATATGGACTATTGTTTTTTGAACGATTTTTAACCTTCCCTTTCCAAATATTTCCTTGGCTGATTGTTTCCCAAAGTCCTTTAAAAGCTTCTTTGGGCATATCAGGATGTCGTACAATATTATGAGGTTTTCCTAAAAGTTCTTTTTTTTCATATCCTGCGACTTCACAGAAAATATCATTGACAAAAACGATTTTACCTTTGGTATCGGTTTTAGAAATAATAGCCACTTTATCAATCAGTTCTAAATATTGTTTGAGTTCTCTTTTTTGTCGAAGAATGAGTTTTTGTTTTTGCTTTTCTTGACAAATGTGTTCAACTCTCGTAAGTAAATGTCGTATATTATAAGGTTTGACCAAATAATCTGAAATATTGAGTTTTATGGCTTCCAATAAAAAAGAAGACTCTTTGTAGGCACTTGAGAATATAACGGGAGTATCCAAACCCTCTTTTCGTATGGCTTTAACCAAAGCAATGCCTGAAAGTTTTGGCATATTTATATCACTGACAATAATGTCAATTGTATGGCGATACTCCAAGCATATTTTTAGACCTTCTTCTCCGTTTCGTCCAATGAAAACTTGTTTAAACAGTTTGACGAGAATAGAGTACATAGATTCTCGTGTGGCATCATCGTCTTCAATATATACAATGGTAAGATGAGGTAAAAGGTTGTTAACACTCATGTCAAAGCACCAAAGGCATTTTTTTCATACTCTTTACAGCCCATAAAACCAATAAAATGTTTGAGTGTTTTTTTACACAAATGATGACTCATTTCATTGCACATGATTTTAAAAGCATCATAAGAACTCATACGATTTTTGTAGGTTCGTTGTGTGGTTAAGGCATTAAAAACATCACAAACAGCAATAATTTTTGCCAAGGTATCGATTTGTTCTTCTTTTAATCCATAAGGATAACCTGTCCCATCACATTTTTCATGGTGTTGAGCAATTAGAGTTAAAAGTTTTTGATTACTTTCCCCTGTTTGTTGTAAAAGTTCAACACTGTGCAAAGGGTGTTCTTTGATCAGTTCATATTCATCTGTTGTGAGTTTGTCATTTTTAGTAATAATTTCATAAGGAATATTCTTTTTACCCAAATCGTGAAGCATAGCCGCTTTTCCTAAGGTATTTAAATCATCAAGTTCCAATTGCAAATATGAACCAAATCCTAAAGCATATGTTGCGACATCAATGCAGTGAGTATAGGTATAATAATCATACGTTGTTACTTTAAGCATCGAGTACATTGCATTTTTATCGGTTAATATCAATTTAATTGAGTTGTTGACCAAGGTATTGATTTTCAAAAGATTTTCACTGTTTACATCACTTTGAAAAAGGTCATACATCGTCACAGAAGCAATCTCTTTGATTAAACTGGCTTTGGCATCCAAGCTGATAGTTTGATTGTCTAAAATATCTGAAATATGTTTTTGTATATAGCTTTGATATTTGTGTTTATCCGTTGATTTAATAAATAAATTGGATATGTTTTCATCCACAACAAAACATTGTGGACTGGTATCAAATATTTCATTTTTTTTTAAAAGTATTGAAAAAATCTTTTCATCCACTTGTCGGTATATATTATAAGGATAAGATTCTCCTTTTTGTAATGTCTCTTTGACAATGGGAGTAAAAATCGTGTACGTATTGACGTTATTCATTTGATGCCTTCTAAGAAATAAATCGTAAACAAATCGCAAATAAATGCTAATGTAATAAAATTGTAACTTAAATTTTTAAATTATAAAAATTATAAAATAGAATTTTATTATTATTTTTATTTAAAGTTACTAAAAGTGACTAAAAAATGATAAGTAAAATGCTTTTTATATAGGTAATTTATGATATTATTAATAAATAACGAAAATATTATTTATTAAATTATTTTAATTATTATTATTCGGAATAACAATATGAAATACAGCACCCAGATATTTTACTTTGTGGGCAGTAAAAACAGAATTTCGGGCAATTATATTCCCTTTGAAGTGAGTTTGTATAATCTTTTTTGACATATATAACCCAATCCCTGTTCCTTTGGAAATGGGTTTTGTCGTAAAATAGGGTTCAAAGATATCTTGAAGATTGTCTGCTTTTATGCCACCTCCATTGTCTTTAATTGAAATAATGGTGTGTTGTTGAGTTTGAAAGGTAAAGATTTTGATAATTTTTAGAGTATTTGGGTTGTTCTGGAGTTGATCTTTGGCATTGTTGACAATATTGATGATAACTTGAATTAATTGATTTTGTATTCCATACAATGAGAAGTTCTTTTGAGATAAGGTATGTAAAATGAGAATGTTATGAGATAAAAGTTGGGTTTGAATAAGTTTTAAAGCATTATTTATGCAAAGGTTAATATCAAAGTTTTCTTTATGATTTGTCGGGTTATAAAAATTTCTAAAGTCATCAATGGTTTGAGACAAATAATTGGCATTTCTCATTATACCGTTTAATACGTCTTTTAAATCTTCTTCTTTTAAAAGATTGTATTCTTGTTGAAGTTTTATGCCACTGGTTGCAGAGGTAATTGCACTAAGAGGTTGTCTCCATTGATGAGCAATATTTCCAATCATCTCTCCCATAGTTGCAAGTTTGGATTGTTGCAATAAAAGAGTCTCTTTTTTATGGTTAATAAGATGAGCTTGTTTTAAATCACTTTTATATTTAAGCAATCGATTGTTTAATATGTTTAAGCAGTAAAAATAGAGAAAAAACGTAGGTAAAATTACAATAAAAATTATAAAATCGGTGTTATGAAACATAATAAAAAACAGATAAATACTGATAAAAATTGCCAATGGGTAATATTTTACAAATAAAATAACTGCGGAATCATTTAACTTCATTTCATGCCTTTTTTGTCAAATTCCAAGAAAGAAAATGTTCTCTATAGGGAATAACGTTTAAATTGTAACTTTTTTATACTTACACAAAACTTTCACTTATAGGGAATAAAACATAAATGTTACAATATTTAGATATTGATGAATTTGATGTCAATACAGTTCATCTGAAAATAGCTAAAAATGTTAAAAAAATACGAAAAAAGAAGAATTTTTCTCAAGAAGAGTTGGCATTGAGTATTGGGCACTCCTCTGCAAGTATGATAGGAAAAATTGAGGCAGGATTGGAAAATAAACATTACAACATAAAACAGTTGTATTTAATTGCTCAAATATTAAATGTACCCATGAAGAGTTTTTTTGAAGATGTTTGAAAAGAGGTAAATCGTGAATGGTAAGTGGTAAGTGGTGAGTGGTGAGTGGTGAGTGGTGAGTGGTGAGTGGTGAAGCAACGTGACTTTGTTTTTTACCACTCACTTCTTACTTCTCACCTCTTACTTTCATTAAACGCCTAAAGGCTCATTGGGTTCAATGGTACACTCATTTTTTTCATTGCATTTGATGTTGGCATCTAAATAGAAGATTCTGTGAATGTCTTCGTATTTTAACTCTTCAGCTAACATTCCCCATGCTTCCATTGCTCGTGTTCCTGTTCCACAATAAAAGACAATTTCCCCCTCTTTAGGCAGAGCATTTAAGAGTTCTTGTGGTTTCATTTTTTCAGCATTCACATTGATTGAACCTTCAATGTGTCCTGTTTTAAACTCATCGACACTTTTAACGTTGACCAAAATAACATTTTTTGGAAAAGTTTTATAGTTTTGAACAAACCATTTGCCATCAACTGTACCTGTGTCTTCGCCTTTTTTTAGGAAGGTTTCAATCTCTTTTGTTGTTACTGCCGTTTGTTTTTTTACCACAGCTGCTCCTGTTGTAGGATAAGAAGCTGCTTTCCATGAAGGAAATCCTGAGGCTAAAACTTTGACATTTTGATACCCCATTGAAACCATGGTTTTAGCAATTATGTGTGATTTGGCACACTCATGTCCTCCGCAAAAAGTGATCACAGGTGTGTTGACATTCGCAGGTAAAAATCCCGTAAATTGATTAAATTGTGTATCAGGAATGGAAATGGCCCCTAAGATAGTTCCTTTTTCAAACATACCATAAGGTCTTGCATCGATAAAAAAAGCGGCTCGTTTTTCATACATCGCATACGCCACATTAAGTTCAATTTCATCGTAACTTTTTTGACTCCATTGAGGCATTCCTGCGGCATAGATTTTGATATTGGTATGCTTTTTTTCCATCAACATAAGTGCAAGTTGAGGACTTTTGGCACAATCAAATCCACCACAATAAATAATAAGCTCTTTATCTTTTGCCACATTTCCTAAGGTTTCTTCATACATTTGTGCAAATTTATTGTCAGGCAATGACAACGCACTGGGGATATGACCCATATCATAGAGTTTAGTGGGTCTTGCATCTACTACAATGGATTTTGCCATTTGTCGTGTCCCTTTTCCTACGGCTTTTTTAACATAAGGGTAATCTACCACGGTTAAATTGTGTTGAGTCACAAGGGTTTTAACTTTGGCTGAAGCATGGGCATTAAACTCATCCAAGGCAGTGGCATTTAAACCAATCAAGCCAAGACTACATACCATTATAATTGAAATAAATAGTTTTTTCATCGTTTCTCCTTTTGACAAATATGTCACTACAATCATAACATATTTTTAGTTGATAGTGATTGGTTTTTAGTTGTTGACTCAAAAGGCAATCCAAACCAGTAACCAATAACCAATGACTAAAAACCAAAAACTAATACAACTCTTTATGTTTAAGTCGGTGAGTTAATGTATATAACACAGGCAGATAAATAAGATTTAAAACCGTACCCCAAGCCAAACCAAACCCTAACGCAATCGCAATGGGTTGAAAAATTGCCGCTTCTCCTGTGGGGAAAAAGATCAAGGAAATCATTCCCACAATGGTGGTAATGGTGGTTATCATAATCGGACGTAATCGTTTCGTTGCACGAGCAAAAATCTCTTCCATGGTTTTGGCTTTTTTCAAATAGGTCATCATAATAATTCCATCGTTAATGACAACTCCTGCAAGTCCTAGTGAGCCAATCATAGAGGGCATAGAAAGATTTAACCCCATGATTTCATGCCCTAATAAAACCCCTAAAATTGAAAAAGGAATCACACTCATGACAATTAAAGTTTCTGTAAAAGAGTTAAACAAATACAACATGGCAATCATAATTAAAACCGTTGCTAAGGCAGTGGCTAAAAGCATATCACTTTTCAGTTCAGCCTTTTTTTCAGCTTCCCCTTTGTAGGTGAGTTTTACTCCATTGTTTTCAATTTGTTTTAACGTGGGTTTTAATATCTCAATGACTTCTGTGGAAGTGATAATATCGGGATTAACATTAGCAACAACATAAAAATTTTTAATGCCATCGTCTTTAAGCAGTTGTTCAAAGGCTCGAATGGTATTGAGTTCAACAATCTCATCTAAGGCAACAAATGTACCATTATCTAAAGGAATGAGTGTTTTGGTTAAACTTTGAAAACTGTCTTTACTTTGGGATTTGATTTTAATATCCAACATCTCTTTTTCATCAAACGAAACCGCTTTTTTCTTCAACAAATATAAATTGGATAAGTATGAGCCAATAAATGATTCAGTGATACCCAAAGAGGCTCCATAGGAGTTGACTTTAACTTTAATTTCATCGATACCAAACTTTAAAGAGTTTGCCGATGATTTAATCCCTTTTATTTTGGCAATCTCATCATTAAGCAGTAAAACCGCATCAATGGCTTTTTGATTATCAGGGGTAACTACGCCGATTTTAATGTCCGATTTTATGGGTCCTACTTTTCGCTCTAAGACTTCAATTTCATCCAAATTAAATTTGGTTTTATAATCTTTTTGTTGTAAAAAGTGTTTGAGTTTTGCTGCTACATCATCGGAGGTAATCTCTCGAGTTCGAAATTCATCATCGTAATGAAAACTCAAATAAGGTGTGACATATTTATCTAAAAAGTTGATGGCTTTGAGCTTTTGTAATTCAACAGTCATATACATGGCATACGGGAAATTTTCGGTGTTGTTCCCCACATCTTTTCGGTATCCTGCAACCGAATCAATACCTCGAATATAAAACTCTTCTTGATGTTGGAGTAGATCATTTTCAATGCTACTGACAATAGCAAAAGCCTCTTCGAGTGTGGTATTGGAGTTGGCTTTTAGGGTGATTTTGACATCATTGGCATCAAATTTAGGAAACATTTGGAATTTGGAATTGCTGACAAAATAGAACGTCAACAAAGGAACTAAAACAACAAATATGGCGATAAAACTCTTTTTCCAGTGCATAAAAAAGTGAATGATGGTATTGTAAATGGCATTGGCTTTTTCCCATGAAGTTACTTTTGAGCCTGTTTTAAGCGTATGTGCGGCATGAATGGGTAAGAAAATAAATGATTCAATAAGAGAAGCGACAACCAAGGCACTTAAAGCAATGGGGATTAACTTCATAATTTCACCCATGGTTCCACTGATCATCAAAATGGGTAAAAATGAAAATAATGTGGTCAATGAAGCGATGGTAACGGGTTTGACCATTTCACTTGCCCCCATAAAAGCAGCATCTTTGGGAGCATACCCCTCTTCAATGTGTTGTTGAATGTTTTCACTGACAACAATGGCATCATCCACGACTATCCCTATGGCAATAAGGACACCAACGAGTGAAATCATATTGATGGTATAGCCCGATAAATACATATACACAGCAGCAATAACAAACGAAGTGGGAATCCCCACAGCAATAATAAACGACATTCGATAATTGATTAAAACCGCAACTAAAATGGTAATTAAAATAATGCCCAATAAAATATTGGAAACAACGACATTGAGTCGATCTTTAATTCGTTCACTGTCATCATCAAGGATTTGAATATGAATCTCGGGATGTTTTTGTTGTATGGAGGGCAAGATTTTTTTGATGTTTTGTACAATGTCAATGGCATCGGCTGTATCGAGTTGTTCAATGGCTAAAGAGAGAGCTTTTTTCCCATTAAAAGAGTAAAGCGTAGAAGCATCTTCATATTTTTTTGCAATGGTGGCAATATCTTTGACATAAAGGGTTTTATTGGAAACTCGAATAAGTGTATTGGCAAAATCTTCCGCATTTTTGGCGCCATTGTGTGTAGAAATATAAAAATGTTTTTTGGGGTCTTCAATTTTACCAATGGGGAAAATATAGGACAATTGCGAAACCACTTCAAAGACTTCACTTTTATTCAGACTCAAGGCTTCGATTTTTCTCTCATCGAGTAAAACTTCAAAAAATTTATCAGAATCCCCAAAAATGGTAATTTCATTGATACCACTGATGTTGAGTAACGTACTTTTTAAATCATCAGCAAAAGGTTTGAGTTCATCCAAACTTTTAGTGGAGGAGGTGATTGAGATATCCACCAAAGAGCGACTTCTGTCTAAAACATTGACGCTGGGTTCATCCATATCTGAAGGAAGATTGGTTTTAATGAGCGTAATAACATCTTTGATTTTATCGGCTTCTTGATATTTATTGACATGTTTTTTCAGTTCCAAAATAATCGTAAAACGCCCCGGACTAATCACCGTGGACATGGTATCAATGCTGTCAATATTTTTGATATTATCTTCAATCTCTGTGACGGCCATTTTATCCAAGATATCAACACTTGCTCCTGAGTATGAGCCTTTAATTGAAATCATATCGAGTTCAAAGTTGGGGAAAATCTCTTTGGGAGTTTTGCTATAAGACCAAATTCCCACGGCAAAAATAAGAATAAAAAGCGTGTAGTTGATTCTTGTATTTTCTATAAAAAAACGTAACAACTTATCAAACATTATGACTCCCCAAAGTAAAAATCGAAGTATAGCAGTAAGATGTTAATCGTTTTTTAACGCACAAAGTTTTTAAACACATGAATTATTTGAGCAATTCTTCTAATTGTTCTTGGTTAATATCGTTTGTATTGTATTTTACAATGAGTAAATTTTCATTTTCATTGATGTACCACTCATCAATAAAGCCTTTCTCATTTAAACGCGCGCAATTGTTTTTATCAATATTGTCTAAACCAATATACGCCACTTGCTTTTTCATGGGATTGGGCATAAACGCAATTAAAATAATCCATAACACACAAACCACAGCAATGGTTATAACAATTGCTGATAATGAGGCTTTATTAAAGAAAATCCCTCCCAATAATCCTCCCAAAAAAGTACCAAAATAACCAAAAGAGTTGAAAATACCTAGGACCATACCTCTTTGATGTACTTTGGCGAACTTGGTTGCCAATGATTGCATAATGGGTTCGTGCATATTAAATCCAATGAAAAAAATCACCACACCCAAAACAAAAATGATATCGCTAGAACTTAAACCAATGGTCAAATAAGAAATGCCAAAAAAAACAATTCCGATGATTAACACCTCTTTAAACATCCCTTTTTTTTCAGCTAAAATCACCGCAGGTGCCATGGCAAGTACCCCTAAAATCATGGCAGGAATATAGACTTTATACAGCTCTTTCATCTCCCACTCGAAGTTATTGAGCAAAACCATAGGAATAATCATAAACGCAAAGGTCATTAACCCTTTTTGTAAAAAATTGGTGATATTCATTCGAATCAAATTACTGTCTTTAAGTACGGGCATAAAGTGTAAAGCATCGTTATACGTATGCGTGATTTTAGGAGGATTAGGAACTTTTTTAACAATTAAATAAATGGAAAACAGCGCTAAAAAAGCCGTGATATAAAACAGTATTTCAACCCCTGCAAAGGCAGAAATAACAGGACCTAAAAGCATGGCAAGAGCAAAACTAAATGCAATAGAAGCCCCCATAATTCCCATGGCTTTAGGACGTTGTTCTTCTTTGACCACATCGCTGATCATGGCAGTTACCACAGCCCCAATAGCCCCAGCTCCTTGCAATAATCGTCCCAATAACAACGCTAAAATATCCACTGCAACAGCACAAATAAGTGAACCAATGGTAAAGAGTAAAAGCCCCATAATAATGGTGCCTTTTCGTCCAAGTTTATCACTTAATATACCAAAAGGGAGTTGAAAAATCATTTGAGTTAAAGCGTAACCGCCAATGACAATCCCTACTAAAGTAGTATTAGCACCATGTAAAGTCATGGCATAAACAGAAATAACAGGAAGTACTAAAAAAAGCCCAAAAAATCGTAATGAGATAATGGAACATAAAGGTAAAATGGTTTTAATCATATATAATCCTAAACAAGATAAAATAAGGTGTTGATTATATAATAAAATTGTTAATAACGCGTTAAGGAATATTTTTATGAGAATAGTTTTAGCCACAAGCAACCAAGGTAAAATAAAAGAGTTTAAAGAACTTATGCCACACGATGAGGTGTGTGCCTTTGAAGAGTTATTGGGAAAAATGGAAATTGAAGAGACGGGAACAACGTTTAAAGAAAATGCCATTTTAAAAGCCAAAACGGTTTACGATAAACTCAATGACAATCATGCCATTGTGATTTCAGATGACAGTGGGATTAGTGTTCAAGCTTTAAACAATGAACCCGGTGTTTACAGTGCGAGATATGCAGGCATTAACGCCAATGACAAAGCCAACAACGCCAAACTGATGACAAAATTAAAAGAAGCCAAACTCTCTTCTACTCCTGCTTTTTACACCGCGTGTATTGCAATGGTGTATCAAGGTCAAATCTATACTGTACATGGTTGGATGCACGGAGAGGTGATTGACCATGAGCGAGGAACAAACGGTTTTGGCTACGATCCGATGTTTATTCCCCATGGATATACCCAAACTTTGGGTGAATTAGAAAATGAGATTAAAAAAACATTTTCTCACCGAAGCCAAGCATTGCATTTGGCAAAAAAAGTGTTGGAAGTGCTGACAAAAAAGTCCTAATGTTTCTTGATAAATCGTTCATGCAAACGAATATGAAAAGAGTCGGTTTTGTCTTCCACAAAGATATCAATAAGCGCATGCGTTTGGATACATTGGATTTGAGCATACATCTTAAACGTAGGGTGTTCCAACTCCAGTTTATTACTGCAAGGCACTTCTTCCATCGTTAAAAGAAGGTCTTTAAAAAAATCTTTGTGCAAAGAAGCTTGAGTGTACAAATACTCTTGAGTGGTGTTGTTTGAAGAAAAGGTATGATTGGAACTTATAGGCATAAGCATTAAAGAAAAAAGTGCAATGATAAAAACCGTAAGCAATAAGGCAAAAGAGGCTTTCATCTTAAAAAATCCACTCTTGACAACGTGTTTGAATACACACATCAACATGGACTTTCTCATTAAGTTTTTGGGCGTTAAATGAGGTGATATTGTCTTGCAATAGTGTGTCATTGAAATAGAGTTTCTCTTCTTTGATGTAAAACGTGGAGATGTTTTTCACCATGGAGTAGTGTTCATAAATGGTTTTAGACAACGGATTTTTAAAACATAAAAATCCGTTTTCACACTGAGGTAACCGTTCATGCAAAAGGGTGTTTTTAAATAAAAGGTAAGAAGAAGTCAATTTTTGGGTTTGACTTGATGGCGTAAAAACTTTTTGAGAAGAACTTTGATTTAAATCGATAATGCCCGAATAAAAACCTTGCAAAAAAGCAGGAGTATCCAAGGCATAAAAAGCTATTTTTTGAGGAAAAAGTTCAATAACAACTCCCTCTTTAAGCTGTTTAGCCATAAAAAGTTTGGTTGCGGTTAAATCATTTTCAACAAGAATAGTGTTGAATTTGGTCTTATGGGTATGTAAAAGTTGTGTGTACAAAATCGATGAAAAAAGAATCACCACACTTAAAATAAAAAAAGAGACCAGTGTTTCAAATAATAACATTGACTTTTTCATTCAAACACTTTAAACTCAACTGTTTGAGCTTTTTTTTCTTTGAGGGTATAGTGTTCAAGCTGAAATATTCCATCATCATAGATGGTTTTTATCAGTGTATTGCCTTGGATAAAAGTAATATATGAAGCGTTGATTTCATAGCCCAAAGAAGTGGTGTGAAGATGTGGATGAGCAGCATTGGTTTTGAAAAGATTGGCAATTAAATTTAAAGAAACAGTTGTATCTTTTTTAAGGTAAGTTAATTGTGAAAATCCACTCACTAAAATTGATAAAACTATCAGCGATAAAACTGTTTCTAAAAGTGAAAAACTATTTTTTTCCAACTTCAAGTGCTTTGAGATAAGCGGCTTCAATGGCCTTAATAAAAGCGTCTCGAACAGCACCTTCTTCCAGCTTGGCTATGCCTTGTGCCGTCGTTCCACCGGGGCTCATCACACTGTCTTTGATAATAGCAGGATGATTGTCTTCGAGTAACGCAGAGGTTCCTTCAAATAAACCACGCACCAACTCCACACTGTAACTTCTCTCTAAGCCTGCTTTAACCGCACCATCTGCCAATGCTTCGGCGACAAGAGCTAAAAAAGCAGGACCACTTCCGGCTAAAGCCGTGGCAATATCGAGTTGATTTTCTGTGTTGACCCAAAGGGTTCTTCCAATGGAAGAAAAAATTTCAACGGCTTCATTTTGAGCCTCTTTATCCCCTGTGATGGTGGTCATTGATTTTTGTTTTGATGCAGCTACGTTGGGCATCGTTCGAATATAGTGTTTGGCTTTGATTTGACGTTTTAAAAACTCCAACGTGGTTCCTGCTAAAATAGAGTAAAGGGTATTAGCTGTACCATCTAAACGCAGTGAAACACTTTGCAGTGCATAAGGTTTTACGCAAAAAATAATATTTTTGTTGGTAATATCTTCTTTATCACTCATAACTCGAATTTGGATTTGTGGGAATTTTTGTTGCATTCTTTGCAGTTTTGCAGGACTTCTTCCAATAACCTCAATCTCATATTTATTGACCAATCCAGCAGTTAATGCTTCTGCCATCATGCCATTTCCAATTAATGTAAGTTTCATAATAATAACCTTTGTAAAGTATGGTTTTATTATAGCAAATATTTTTGATATTGGGTATTAATTGTGATTGAATGAAGTCAGTCTATAAGGTTGTATTGGATAAAATACTTGCTTTATTGAAAGTTGAAAATAAAAGGATGAATATGATTCACGTAAAAAATATTTTAAAAATAGGAAAAGTATTTTTAGCCAGTAGCGTAATTGCTGTGTTTTTAATTGGGTGTTCTTCAAAAGACCCAGAATCACAAGAGTATAATAAACCTGCCATTTATTGGTACAACAAAATGCTTAAGCAAATTGCATTTTACGATTTGGAAGCTGCGGATGATACGTTTATTTCTTTGGAGAGTGAACATCGAAATTCACCTTTAATTCCTACGGCGATGCTGATTATTGCCAATGCCCATATTGCCGAAGAAGAGTATGACTTAGCAAAATATTATTTGGATGAATACATCAAGCGATTTGGTTTGAGTCGTAATATTGATTATGTACGATATTTAAAAATCAAAGCCAACTTTTTTGCTTTTGAGAGCCAATTTAGAAATCAACAACTTATTTTAGATACCTTAGATGAAATTGCTGTGTTTATGGAAAAATATTCAAACTCTCCTTATATTTATTTGGTTGAAGATATTAATTCAAGAATCAGTATGGCAAAGGCAACGTTTGACAAAGAAATTTCTGAGTTATATACCAGAAAAGACAAACCTCAAGCCGCAGAATTTTATATGAAAAAAGCTCAAAATGCTTGGGCCTATTTAGACGATGTTGAACCTGTGAGTGTTCCATTGTATCGAAGTGTATTTGAATAATTTTATAAAGGAGAATTATAAATGGAATTAAGCAATTACGACTCTTTTCCACAAGAGATCCCGTTAATAATTGAAGACGATATTTTTTTATACCCATTTATGATAGCACCGCTTTTTTTAGGTGAAACCACAAATGTAAAAGCTGTAGAAACAGCGATTGATGCCAATAAACTGGTTATTGTTACTGTGAGTAAACCTTCACATGAAGGTAAACGAGATGAAAACAGTTTTTACGATGTTGGTGTTATTGGAAATATTATGCGAAAAGTCAGCCTTCCTGATGGTAAAATCAAGGTTCTTTTTCAAGGTTTAGCCAAAGGAAAAATCGAGAAATTTGACCCAGAAAACCCTGCTTTTGCCTATGTTGATATTATTAAAACCGATGAGTATGAAGAGCAAAAAGTAATCTCTTTGATTGATGTATTGCGTGAACAAATTAAAAAACTTTCAAAAATCAACTCAAAATTTCCAGCTGATTTAATCAAAACCATTGATGAAAACAATGACCCTGTAAGAATCGCTGATTTAATCTCTTCGGTTTTACGTGTGAAAAAAGAAGAAGCGTATGAACTATTTAGTCAAACCAACGTAGAAGAAAGACTCATTAAAATCATTGAAACAGTAAAAAAAGAGATTGAGAGCTTTCGAATCCAAAATGAGATTACGCAAAAAGTCAATTCCAAAATTGAAAAAACGCATAAAGATTACTTCTTAAAAGAGCAAATTAAAGCCATACAAAAAGAGTTGGGTACGGACAATAAAAAAGATCAAGAGATCAAAATTTATACTAAAAAGCTTAAAAAACTCAAGCCTTTTATGCCAAAAGATGGATATAAAGAGACCAAAAAACAAATTGAAAAACTCTCTCGTATGCACCAAGATTCACCCGATGCTTCACTGCTTCAAACCTATATTGAACAAGTCTTAGAGTTGCCATTTGGAAAATACGCCGATGCTAAAATATCTGTTGCCAATGTTGAAGAACAACTCAATCTTGACCATTATTCATTGGAAAAACCCAAAGAGAGAATTGCAGAATATTTTGCGGTTAAAGAGTTACTTGAACTTCGAGGTATTAGTGATAACAAAACCAAAGGAACGGTTTTGTGTTTTGTAGGACCTCCTGGTGTGGGGAAAACTTCATTAGCCAACTCAATTTCTCAAGCATTAAAGCGACCCTTAGTAAGAATTGCTTTAGGGGGAATGGAAGATGTAAATGAATTACGAGGTCATAGACGAACCTATGTGGGAGCCATGCCGGGGCGATTGGTCAAAGGTTTAGTAGATGCGAAAAGCATGAATCCTGTGATTGTGTTAGATGAAATCGATAAATTAGGAGTAAGTCACCGAGGAGACCCCAGTGCAGTAATGCTTGAAATTTTAGATCCTGAACAAAACAATGAGTTTCGAGATTTATATTTGAATTTCTCCATTGATTTATCGCAAGTAATATTTGTGGCAACAGCCAATGATGCCAGAAGAATTCCTCCTGCACTAAAAGATAGAATGGAGTTTATCGAAATTTCTTCGTACACACCCAATGAGAAATTTTATATTGCCAAAGATTATTTAATCCCTCAAGAGTTGCAACGACACGGACTTAAAAAAAGTGAAGTGGTTTTAAGTGATACCATTATTGAAACCATTATTTCAAAATATACACGAGAAGCGGGCGTAAGAAACTTGCGACGGGTTTTTTCAAAACTCTTTAGAAAAGTGGCAAAAAAGCTTTTAACGCATCCTGAAAATAAAAAAGTTTCTATCAATACCAAAAATATTGTGGAGTTTTTAGAGCAACCCATTTTTGAAATTGACCCTGCTGATAAGAAAAACTCAATTGGTATTACCAATGGTTTAGCTTGGACAGCAGTAGGAGGAGATGTGCTTAAAATTGAAGCCATTAAACTCAATGGAAAAGGCGTTTTATCACTGACTGGAAATATGGGCGATGTGATGAAAGAATCTGCGCGTATTTCTCACAGTGTGGTTAAAGTGCTTATTGACAATGGAAAAATCAAAATCCCACAAGAGAGTATTCCAAAATCGTTCAAAGAAAAAGACGAGAACATCAAACTCGATGCCTCTGAAATATACAAACGCAATGACATTCACTTACATATTCCAGAAGGGGCAACACCTAAAGATGGTCCCAGTGCTGGGATTACCATGGCAGTAACGATTGCTTCTATTTTGGCTCAAAAAGAAGTACGAAGCAATGTGGCTATGACAGGGGAACTCACCTTAACAGGAAAAGTGCTACCTATTGGGGGATTAAAAGAGAAACTCATTGCTGCATTTAAAGCCAAAATGAGCAAAGTCTTAATTCCACGAAAAAACTTCCAACGAGATTTAGAAGATATACCAACGGAAGTTAAAGAAGCATTGGAGATTAAACCTGTGGATACGATTGAAGATGTGATAAAAGAGGCACTCATATAGCCCAATAATGAAAAAGCGAGTCTATGGAAGAAATCCCAGTCAAATTATCAATAACTTCTATACACTCGCGACCATTGTCATTATGACAGCGGTCATAACCTTATACAGCAAATATATTCACCCTCAAAAAGAACAAAACTTTACTCCTGCTGTTTTACCTTGTCAAACAGTATTTCAAATCACTCAAAAAATCAGCAACGATAAACGCTTAGATGAAGCATGGAGACTTTTTGAACAAGGCAATTATATGTTTGATGGAGGATTACTTTTACACGAAAATTCTCTTTTGCCTAAGAGATTCTCTCTTGAGTATATCCATGCTTTTTTTGAAAACAGCACTCAAGTGGTTGCGGTGAAAAATGCCCAAAAATTTCTTAATATAAAGTATGAAATGATTGAAAATGAATCGGTCAATCCTTTACAACATTTTGAATTGTTGGTCTCTTTTAGAATAAGTGCAATTGAAGTTTTCAGAATGTATACTTATCTTGACATAAACAATGACAAGGAAATCTCACAAAAGGTTGAGTGTATTATGAACTCATTTAAAGAAAATGCCCAACAATAAAGTTTTTACAATTACAAATATCATTATTATTGTAACACTGTTGATGTATGTGCTTCAAACCAACATTCAACACGGTTCGATTATTTTAGGATTAAACCTCAATTTTATAGAAAATGGCTTATATTTCCAACCACTTTCCACCCTTTTTACCCACGGAGGCGTTGCTCATTTAGTGATGAATATGTTTGTGTTGTATCAATTTGGAAATTTAATTGAAACATACCGAGGAAAAGCTCAACTGCTGTTTTTGTATTTTGTAGGAGGCATTTTAACCTCACTGGGAAGTTTTGCCTTTATGTATTATTTGGGCTTATATCACAATTTGGTCGGAGCTTCGGGAGCCATTTGTGTTTTATTGGGGTATGTGGCGTTGGTGGATAAATATCAACGAAAAGGAATCATCACATGGGTGTTGGTTATCTCAATTTTCCCTGTACTTCTTGGACTTCCTGTTGCGTGGTACGCTCACTTTATAGGATTGGCGTTGGGATTTGTTTTGGGAAAAATAAAACGCTGATTATCGAAAAATAATCATATACAGGCTCATAAAAGCCAAAACAGCAAAAATACCAATCCAGACGTCTTTGATTTTAACCGTTGGATTTAAAATACCACAATAAGGGCATTGTCGAATTTTATTTTCAATTTCTCGTTTGCAATTTCTACACGTTTCGATGAGGTATCCTTTTTAAAAAGCAATGGTACATTATTTTGGATTAAAAATGAATGAGTGATAAGAGACAAGTAACGAGTGACGAGTTTAAATTTTACTCTCGTTACTGTTAGAAATATTACAATATGAAATTTAATTTCATATTGTAATATTTTTAGCTATAATTCCTTATGATTTTACACCTAGACCTAGACTGCTTTTTTGTGTCAGCTGAACGAACGACAAATAAAAAGTTACTCAATATTCCTGTTGCCGTAGGAGGAAGAAGCAACTTAAATATTTTTAATACCCAAAAAGCCAATCGAATGACAAGTTCGAACAGTGGGGCATTTGTCAGTTCAATTATAAGCTACAACGATGAAGAAGATTCGCAATATTTTAAAGATGAATACGGACGTATTCGAGGTATTGTTACGACCTCTTCGTATGAAGCCAGAGCCTATGGGGTAAAAACTGCCATGAGTGTAAGTGAAGCGTTGAGTATTTGTCCTCATCTTAAAATGGTGAAACCCAATTATCCTTTGTATCATGAACTTTCACATCAATTGGCGTTGTTGTTATCAAACAAAATGCCGTTTGTTGAGCAATTCAGTATCGATGAATTTTTTGGCGATGTCACAGGATGGGTGGACGATGAGGATATTGAAAAATTTGCTTTTGAATTAAAAGAGGAAATTAAATCCAAATTGGATTTGCCCATTTCCATTGGGGTTGCCAACACCAAATATATGGCAAAATTAGTCACTGAATACGCCAAGCCTTATGGAGTCAAAGTGTTATTTAAAACAGAAGAAGAGGCGTTTATTTATAATATCAACATTGAAAAATTTGCAGGTATTGGCAAACAATTTGCTCAACGATTACACGGTTATGGGATCTCCACGCTAGGACAAGTCAAACATAAAAAAGAGCTGTTTTATTCATGGAAAAAGCCTGGCATACAGTTGTACAATCGAATTTGTGGTTTGGACAAGGAAAAAGTGGCTTCTTTTTATGATAAAAAGTATGACAGCAGAAAATCCATAGGAATAGGGCGAACCTTTGATGCGGTTGCTTCTCGAGATGAATTAAAACGTCGAGTGATAATTTTATGCCGATATATCAGCTTTTTGGTCAAAAAACAACAAGTCAATCCTCAAACTTTTTTTATCAAAATTAAATATGAGTATAACGTCAAATCCAAAAACAGCTTCAATACCAATCGCTTGTTCAGTGAAACTTATTTCAAACAAACCATGATGGAACTTTTTATCCAAACCGACAAACACCCAACACACAAGGTCATACAACTCAATATTGCTGTTTCAAACTTCAATGAACACAATCCCAAAAGTTATGATATTTTTAATTATGAAGAGGATTTAAAGCGAAATAAACTTCATAATACGCTTCAACAACTAAGAGAAAAGTTTGGGGTGGATATTATTAAAAATGGGATTGAGCTTTAAAAAAAGTGCAGCAATTACTTGCTGCACTTTTCATCACACGTTGAAATATTTAGAGGGCAATACAATGGACACCAACTAAAAACTCCTGTTAAAAGCGGAATAAGTCCAATAATGCCAATAAGGTAGTTTTGCATCAATACACCCACAACAATTAACACAACACCAGCAACAATTCGGATAATTCTATCTATTTTTCCTACATTTTTTGTCATGATGGCTCCTTATAAATAAGCTGATGAATTGTACTATAAAAAAGTGTTATTTTAGTAATAAATTAAAATTTAGGATATGGTTAAAAAAAGAGATGTTCTATAAGTATTTTAAATCCGATTAAAATCAAAATCACACCACCAATTTTTTCAGCTTTGTCCTCTAAAAAACTTCCCCCTTTTGTGCCTATAAATACACCAAAAATACTAAAAATAAACGTAATAACCCCAATGATAATCATTGAAGCAAATGGATTAAAATCAATCAAACCCAAAGTAAATCCTGCCGCCATGGCATCAATACTTGTAGCAATAGCTAAAATCAGCAAGATTTTATTGCTAATATGGGTAATCTCATCTTCCGTTTTTTCACCAAAACTTTCATACAGCATCTTACCACCAATCAAACAAAGCAACAAAAATGCAATCCAGTGATCAAAAGATTCAATATAACTTCCCACCCCTATACTGGCTAAATAACCAAATAAAGGCATCAATGCTTGAAAAAAACCAAAAAGAAGAGCAATTTTTAATGCCAATAAAAGATTAAACTCTTTATTCTTAACGCCCAAACCAATCGAAACAGCAAATGCATCCATACTCAATGCAAACGATAAAATAAGTATCTCAATCAAAATATATTCCCCATGTAAAGTAAAACATATTATGACATAAAGTGGCTAAGAATCAGTGTTTTGACTTAAAATGTAAGATGACCAAATAAAGTTGATTGAGCTACTGGTTTTTATGGTATAAAAGATTATACTGTGCAAAATACTATTTTACTGCTGATAATATTTAGTATTTCTCACTTGAGACCGTTTAGAATTCCATGTCAAGTAAATTCCGATAGGATAAAATCCTATTGCACCCAAATTTAAATTCCAAGGACATCAGCCAATCTACGCTTAAAAAATATTGTTAATTGAGAAAGATTTAGTATAGTCTGTGCTTACTCATCTGGTAGTGTTAAAACATTTTTTAATGGGGCATTGGATGCCTTTTGTGTAGAGGGGTTTAGATAGGTTCGTTTTAAAATAATTTGTCATAAGAATTTTGTAAATTAAAAAAATTTCTTAATATAATTTTTCTTACTTCATCTAGTGATAAATTCCATAATTCACTTAAATAATAATAAACATTAAAATTTTTATAAGGCAATACATTAATAAAAGGGGCATCTGTTTCAACTAATATTTTATTTTTTGGAAGTTTTGAAATAATATTTTGTCCCTTTTTAGTTTTACACATATTACTATTAATTGAAAAATAATATCCATTATCTAAAATTTTATTTAACGTACCAATTTTTCCACTATACCAATGAAAAATAGCTTTTTTAATATCATATTTAATTAACATATCAAGAACTTCATCTTCTGCATGAGAACTATGTAAATTTAAAATTTTATTTTGATTTCTTACATTTTCTAAAATAAATTCAAAGACATTAATCTGTTCTTCTTTTGATTTACTAGCTCTTTTTGAAAAGTCTAAACCAACTTCTCCAATAAATTTTGTTTTATCTATATTTTTCAAAAAAATTTCTTTTTCTTTTTCTAAATCATAATCACTTTCTAAACAATGAAATCCTAACGAAGGATATACATACTTAAGTTGTTTAACATACTCAAATGTTTCAATAAATTGAGAGGGTAAAGTTGTCACATAAATTACGTGAGTATTTGTTTTTTCACATTCTAATGCAATCTCTCCTGCATTTTTAAAAAAGTTTATGTGACAATGTGTATCTATTAAATTCAGTTTATCATTCCTTTTATTCTATCATCTGCTTTTTCAATAATAAATTTTCTAATTTCTTCATAGCCATTTTCCAACATTGTAGCAATTTTTTCACTATCATTAACTTTAGAAATCAATAATAACTCTCTTTCAAGTTCTTTTTTAGATAGCTTTTTATTCAAAAAATTTATTAATGCTAATAAATCTGTATCTTTATGTGAAGTTTTTTTATCTAGGTCAAGTTCATTTTCATCTAAATTATTTCCATATTTTCTATAATTATCTAAAGATGAATTATAGCAATGTATAGATGCCCTTCTGATTAAACAGGGTATGCAATATCCACAATTTAATTCATTATTATTCCCTCTAGCCCACCAAGTATTATGAGCATTGTGAGAACAAGAAATAGTATCTTCTAGCAATGTTTCCATTAGCTTTTTATCTTCACATTTTTCTAACATTTGTCCTTTTGTATAAAACTTATATGGATTATCAATTTTTATTGAAAATCCTAAACTATTCATAAATTCTTCAAGTTTCCCAAAGAAATAGGGGTGAGTTGTTTTAGTACTATTTGATGTAGACCTAGATTCATTCAAAGGTAAATTAATACTTATTAATCCATTTTCAGGAACAATAACCTTTGATAAATTAAAATTAATTGCATTAAAAATTTGAAAGCCTAAAAATAATATTGACCTAGCACGTTGATTACTATCATTTATATCATATAAAGTAGCATGTGGCTCTACATGAAATTGAGATAAATATATATTTTCATTTTTTTCCTTTAAAGCATTAAAGATTTTTCTTTGATATTCCTGTCTTGCTGCTTTATTTCCAAAATGAGATATAAATAAAATATTTTTTTCTTTTTTTATAAGATTAATTGCACCAATGAGAGAATCTAATCCACCAGATAAAAGACATATATGTTCTACATCTAATGTATTAAAATCCAATGAATCAACTTTAAAGTAATCTGTATCTAATTGGTAAAACTCAAATTCCCAAATATCACCTGTTAAGAAATTTAAAGCATCAATGAGTATTTCTTTATTTTTATTCCATAAAGATGGATTAGATACAGGTATTTTTAATTTAATATCTCGTGACCAATTATCAATAGCTGTTTTTTCTCTAGGTAATAATATATCAGTTAAATATATATAAAAAGTTGTATATAAAAAATCTAAACTTTCGTTTGTTGGATTAAATAATTGTTCTTCTTTAAATAAATTAAGATATTTAAAATTGACTTTTACGACTTGCCTATCATCAAGCTTTTTAATATACATATTAAGTAAGCCATTTTTATCTCTTTTTTTAGTTTCTCCATATTCAACAATTAATTCATTCATCGTTAAAATCCTCTAAATAACCTGTTAAATTTTCTAGCATAGCTTGAACCAATACTTCTCCATCTTGTGTTGAAAAATCAATTTCAGTAAGTTTTTTATCACATTGATATGTTTTAAGCATTACACTAAGAGCTCTTTCAATATCTGACATTGTTTTTGCTGCTTTATCAGGACCATATTTTTTTATTGATTCTTCTTCAAACTTTCTTTTAAATCTTTTGAAAATATATTTTTCATAAAAAGAGCATAAGATATTTTCTGTTTCAACAATATTCATAATCTTAGTTTCTAATTCATCAAGATTATTAACATTTTGAAATAGTTCAATGACTACTTCTGACATAGCTTTATTAGCTGCATCAATATCCTCATTGCTTGCCGTATCGGAAAAGCTTTCAAGAAGATTTTTTTCTAACTCATCGATTGTTAAATTAGAATAATCTATTTTTTGATTTTGTAGAGTTTCTCTAATACCATTTGCATAAATAGAAGATAATACATTACCTAGTCTTAAAGCCATTGTACGACCAGCTTTAGAACTTAATATAGTACCTCCACTAGAATTTTTACCATTTCTCGATGCTCTAGAAAATCCTTCACTACCACCTATAGCAGTTATAAAGTCACTTACAATATGTGTTGAAACTTCAAGTTTTTTATCACTATTATAATCATCTAAGTGATTTGCTAAATCTGTTATTTCACTTTTTAGAGGTGTCCAGTTTGCTCCAGTTGGAGGGCTATATCCTTTTGATGTTCCCATTAATCACTCCTTAATAAGTTTT
Organism: Epsilonproteobacteria bacterium UBA4036; assembly: GCA_002382325.1. GTDB lineage: Bacteria > Campylobacterota > Campylobacteria > Campylobacterales > Arcobacteraceae > Marinarcus. The sequence goes on along the minus strand of DGAG01000010.1, from coordinate 108,902 downwards.
TTTGAGGCTCGTTGTAATGCTGAAGATGGTTTTTCTGTATATACTCTTAGTATTTCATTTACTCGTTGTGCATGTTGTTTATATTTTGATTGTATATACTTTAATACTTCAAGTACAATTCTTTCATCTTTAATCAATGAAAAATTAATATCTGTTAAAATATTTAATATTTCATTAGCAAATTGGCTATTTTCAACTTTCTCTAAAAAATCAAATAAAACAATAACTAAATGACTTGTTTGTGATGGGTTATTAAGAAATTCTGTTTTTAATAAGTTAAAAACTTCTTCAATAATTTCTTTATCAAATTTAGAAAGTTCAGTAAGGGAAGCTGATCGTTTATGTTTATCTATATCAATTACTGATGTATAAAGTTTTTGAATAATTGGACTAACCATATGAATATTTGATAAAGTAGATTCTGTTTTATCTCTAACTAACCAAAAATAATTTCTTAAATCAACTCCACCTATTTTTGGAGTTATTTTAATCCAGTTTTGAATTTGTGGTGTTTGCCATTCTTTAAATGACTCTCCTAAAGTATTTTCTTCACCTTCTATAAAAATCGACTCTAACATTTTTAACTCGTTAATAAGCCCATTTTCACTTGACTGTAATTCACTAAGTTTTTTAAACAATATAGGATTTAAATACTCTAATAACATAAGCTTTATCAAAATAAAAATATCAATATCTAAATTGGCAACTTTTGCTAATTTCTCTCTTAGAATAAATGTATTCAAAAATCTTTTTGTTTGTCTTGGATTACCCTTTAAAACATTAGTAATCATTTGACTCATAAAATGTGAAATATTTAGCAAGTTACTTAGCTCAACTTTTTCATCTAATGAAATAACTTCTTTAAGATTTCCTAATGAAAAAGGACTATAAAAATCACTTTTCCTAAATTCTAAATATGATTCATATACTTTGCTAAAATCATCTCTACTTAATAGACTTATACTAAATAATAAATTATTATACGTTTCAATTTCAGATGGAGATAACTTAGGTATTCGATAAGGTATTTGAATGAGTTTTTCAATATAATCAGTAACTATCTGTTGCGTATCTTGCAGGTAGTCAGAATTATTATTGAAAGTATGTATCTGTAAATGCATTGAAATAGAATGTTTTATTATTCTTTCATCTGCACCTATTACAAAAGCTGTATTTGGAACAGATAAGAATAGTTTTATTGCCTCAAGTGTTTCAATAACTCTTTCTGGCATACATCTATCTAAATCATCTACAAAAATAACTACACTTTCATAATTTGTTGCTTTTATTAGTTCTTCAAAATCTTTTCTAAAAGTTTTTATCGTATTTTTTGTTGTATTTTCTTGCTCCTCTTTAATATATTCATTTAATTTAGAAAGATCAGCAGTTTTAAGTTTATCAAGTTTTTCAGTATTTAACATACTAAAGCTAGCTTCAATAGTCGTTCCTATTCCTCCGGTAGCAATAATATCAACTACATTTTTACCATATTTTTTAATACCATCTTTTGCTAATTTTAAATAATCAACTCTTGATATTAAACTCAAAACTTTCTTTTTCGCAGTTTCATCTAAAGTCTCATTTTTTGACAATTCTAATAATATATTTTCGAGTAAAGATACCTTTGCATCTTCATAACTTTCAAAAAGCCAACTATTAAAATAAATCGTTAAGACTTTATCCTCACCTTTTAACTTTTGTTCAAGCATTTTCATAATACTTGACTTACCACTTCCCCAGTCACCAAAAACACCAATTGTTAAAGGTAATAAATTTGGATTAGTTACATATTCTTTTATTAGATTACAATGTACATCATAATTTAAAAAGTCTTCTGTTGTTTCGTTATCTGCCCACATTATATTCCTTTTAATTTATATCCAAAACACTCGTTCCATTACCCTTAGGTTCAACCTTTATCTGCAATGGAATTCGTTCTTTTAGTGCTTCCACATGGGAAATCACACCTACCATCTTTCCTGAATTTTGTAGTTGATTTAGTGTAGAAACATTGTCATGATTTCCAGCAGTTATAATAGTCGTAATGAGTGTTTTAATATTTGAGAGTTCTTTTAAAAAATTATAATAAAGCTTTAAAGCATATTGTTTTGTATGTATGGTGTTTAAAAGCCAAGATAAAAAAGCTTCATGCTCTTCAACTCTACTTTTGCCCATAAAGTTTTGACCTAAATGCCAGTCTGACGTATGTAAAATTTTCAAATATATCTCTTTATTAATTATTAGATTATATCATATCAAAAAAATGTCACATTTATATCTTCATGCAGTTAAAAATAATTATTTAAGGGCAAAAAAATTGAATTTGTTAAAAAATGTATCTAAAAGAGTGAATAATGTAAAAATGCTTAGCTTTGGATGTTGTTTGAAATTTTTACAACCTTTTATGCTTTTGTTTATAAGAAGAGGGTATCAAGTGTTCTTAGTTTGTTTATATTTATGTATTAATAGGTTAAAATATAATATTTTTTAGTCAAATTGTATTACTTTGTAACTCGATAAGTTTAGAATAATCTCCATTATCTGCAAATTTTAAAGCTTGTATATAATCATCTCTATGAGGATTTTCTTTAGATAATAAATTTTCATTCCACTTTGTAGGATTTAATCCATTTTGTTTCAAATAAATATTTGCTAACATTCTAGACCATCTACCATTGCCATTTTTAAATGGATGTATTTGTACAGCTCTATGATGAAGTCTTGATGCTATTTCAACTACACTAAAACTTTTATGTTCATCCCAAAATGCAAAATCATCAACTAACTTTTTAAGTTCAGTTGAGACTAAATAAGCTTTAACTCCAATACTAAGTTCTATTTGTCTTAATTTTCCAGCCCAATCCCAAACATCTCCAAACATTTCAAGATGTAGTTGTAAAAACCATTCAAAAGTAAATGTTGCTATTTTTTTGTCAGGCTTTGCAGATAAATATTTTAATACAGCCTTTGTGATATTTTTAGCTTCATAAAAATATATCTCTTGTAATGTATATTGTTTAGATGTATCAAGTAGTAAACCCGATATATCGTCGTTATATGTAGCACCTTTGATTTTAGTTGTATCTTTCATATTTTTTAATTAACTTACCCATAAATTTTTTTTGTATTGTCCTATTAAGAACTCATTTTTTGTCTCTTCAATTAAAATTTGAATAGAATCACTTTCAAGTCCTTGCATCTCTAAAGCTGATGTATCTTGAACTAAAGAAACAATATATTTAGCTTTTTCTTCTGCTCTTTTTTCTTTTAATAATTTGGCATTAATTAATTCATTCCCTGCAAAATCTAAGCCTAAAACTTGAGTTACTTTTTCAAGGGTACTAATTTTTACATCTTGACCTGCAAAAAATCTTGATAATGTTTTATATCCAAGATGTGATACTTGTGCAAGATTTTCTAATGTAATACCCACTTCTTTTCTTCTTGTTTGTATTTTATTTATTAATTGTAATCTAGTCATAATAAAGCCTTAAAATATATTTTATGTCATAAGTGACCTATATTGTAAATTTCATTATGTCATAAGTGACCTAAAAAGTCAAATTAATTTTATACAAATTTATTATAAAAATTCAAAAGTATATTTTCTAATTACTAAAACTTCTACTACTTATACAAACAACTTACAAACTCTTTTCCACTGTCAGGACTTAGTTTTGCATATCTCATCGTTTGTTCAATATCTTTGTGATTCATTAGCTCTTATAGGTGTTCCATTAATAGCTAAATGTGAAGCAAATGTATGTCTTAAAGAATGGATAACAACTCTGTTTAGAATTCGTGAAATATGAGTAGATTTGATTTTTGATTATATCACGTAAATGCCTGTGATAACGTGGCTTGAATAGATTTGATGAGTTTTTAAGAAATATAAATAAAGAAATGGTGGAGACGATCGGGTTCGAACCGACGACCCCAACGCTGCCAGCGTTTCATTATTAAGGTCACAAACTCCTATTTAAAGGTATTTATGAAGATTTTATTTTACTTTACCGCAAGATTTACCGCAATTAATTTCTATAAATTCTTTAACTGTAAGATTTAATTCTCTTCTAATTCTTTTATACACTTAGATTTATAGTCTGATATTAAATCTTCTAAGTTACCTTTTTTATCTAACTCTTTTTCAAAATAATCTAACATAGGGTATTCGAAACTTTCAACATACCTTTTAGCATTATAATAATTCGAATTCTTAAAGCTTAAAAGTGGTCTAAAATCATCATCAATATTCATGTTTAAAAAGATTAATTCAGATTCAGTAAAACTATTAATAAAATTAAATAAGTATTTTAATTCAGAAAGAGTACCAATGTTTAAATCATATGTATATTCTTTATTTGAAGTTTCATACAAATCTAGAATAAACTTTATAAAAAGGTTTTGAAATATTGTTAGTTCATCTTTTTGCTCATGTGTTACTAATTCTGATTTTTGAAAATAAATTGTATCTTTATTATCTCCAATACCTAATTTAATTTTAATATAAAACCCAATAAAAGATATAAAGGTCGAATATCCAGAAAACTCACGATTATCTAATAATCTTAATTTTGTTAAAAAACCTATACATGATGACTCTAAAGTTGTTTGAAAATTATCAAATTTATTGATTTTACCAGTATTTAAAAACTCTTCTAGTTCCTCTTTTGAAAAATATTTATACAAAAAAGTCATTATAGGTCTTTTTTCTTTCTTCCAGTTTGAAACACTTTTAGTTGAATTACCTAACAATAATGAAATAGTATTAATCATAAAACACACCTATTTATAGTAATAATTTCTAATAAGTATACATTAATTTTAATAAAAATAAAACTATTACGTCTACAATAAGTTAATTTTAAGTATTAAGTAGTAATAATTTCATTATAAAGATATATAATATATATAAAAGAGCAGTAATTGCTATATTATATTGTCTTGGTTTTTTAATTTAGAATTGTTCAAATCCTCAAAATCTCAAATATGGTTGATAGTCAACTACCATATGAGGTCGTTAATACAAAATGGAAAGCGTAAAAAAATAGATTAAAAGAGATATAAAATAAATTTAAAGAAAGGATACAAAAATGCAAAAATATTACACTAGTGATGAACTTGCACAGGGGGTAGATGGACTTCCGAAAATCAATAAAACAACGCAACGAAATCTAAGATTACATCGAAAATTGAAATACACAAAATGTGGGCGTAATTGCCTATATACGCGTGAATGGGTTGAGGAGTATTTAAACAACAATATTGTTGAGACAAAAAATACTGAAACAGCATAAAACTCCCTCTTAAAAGACTTTGACGAGTAATAAGAGAGAGTTGTTAAAACGACTTAAGGCTTTAACTAAGTGAATACTACAACATAGAAGCTTAGTTTTTAACTTACTATTAAAATAAAAGTAAGGGTATTTTATATGAAAAAAACCGAATTGGCAGATTTTACAACAATTAAGCATCATCCTAGAGTCATGCATGATTTATCAAATAATGACTATTGTATAGCAAGTGCAATTTTTACACTATCACATAATCCTCAATCTTTTTTTCCTGGTTGGTACTATGGAAAGATTGAAACACTAGGGAAAAAATTTAATCTAGGTCGAGCCACTACATATAGATCAATTGAAAAACTTATTGAAAAGGAATTAGTTGAAAAGAATAATGATACTGGCTTTCTCAGAACTACTCAATTATGGTGGAATGAATTTGAATCGCTAAGATTGGTAAAAAAAGATGCTTGAGATAGTTGTCTCAAAATGAGACAAGAGTCTCAAAGTAAGATTATTCAGTCTCAAAATGAGACAAAAACCGTCTCAAAATGAGACACATATAACTATATAGATAACTATATCCAATAAAGAAGAAGAGGAAGAAGAAAATGGTTGTTGATGATAATCAAAAGATTAAACTCTTTGATAGATTTTATATCTGGTTAAAAGATGATGGATTAAAACCTAAAAGAAGTGAAAGACTTCATAGGAAAAAAATCTTTGCTTCATTATTAGCAAATGATGAAATGACTTTAGAAAACTTCAAAGATTTTTTAAAAGATGAAATCAAAAATGAAGCTAGAGAATTAGTAGCTAAAGAAATGGTTTACAAAAATAAATCATTTATGATTAGTGATGTGGAGATTAATCAAAAAGATTTTTGCATCATTGCAGAAAACTTGAAAATGAAATGTACTTATGCACAACTGGATGAAATCAAGAAATTGATTGTCTAGTTTCCTGCGGAAACACTAAAAAACATAAAAAGTTTCCGCAGGAAACAACTTTAAATCAGACTAAAAAAGTTCTCAACTTACAATTAAGCTCCAAATATTGGGGTTATCCTAACGCACTTCGTTTGTTTCCTCTAAGCTTTTTCACAAGGTGAAACTCTGCTTAGCGGCCAATTTAAATACTGTTTCCGCAGGAAACAACAAAAATCAAGGAAAATTAAAATGAAAAAAGTCAAAAGTAACACCCATGTCGTATGCTCTACAAAAGGTGGAGTTGGAAAAACTATTACGGGTTCAATGATTTTACCTCTACTATTACATTCAGAGGATAAGCAAATTTCAGTATATGAGATTGATGATAATAACAAGATAACCATTTCATCTAATTTTATTGAGTTTAAAAGTATTCAAATAAAAGATAGTGAAGATGTACTTGACCAAGTATATTTTGACAGCTTTTCCCAAGATAAAAATAAAATCAATGTGATAGATGCAGGTGGTGGCAATGATACAGTTAAAGTATTAGGTTCTCTTGCCCAAAATGATATGACTGGACTTAATTATTATATCCCTCTAAATGATGATTTCGACCAAGTTGAAAATGCAAAAAATACAATTGAGATAATCAAAAGTTTTGATTTGAATCCCACTATAAACCTTATTCTAAACAGATGTATTTCGATGGAACAAAGAGAGATTCAAAAACAATTTTCTTCAATTTTTGGTGATCATGAAATTGGACTTCCTTCAAGATATGAGCAGTTAGAATTTGACAATATATTTTTTGTACCCAATACTAATATATTTTCACTTTTAAAATCTCATTATCAAACTGCCTTGCTTGATAGTTATCTCAACGCAAAAGAGTTGATTGAAAATAAAAATAAATATCATATGGAGTGGCATCAAAAAGGGGAAGAAGTATTCAAAAAAAATATGAATATGTTTAGGTTTGCAAAAAGAGTTGAACAGTTAGTTCAAGATTTGCAAGTAATTAAAAAATCTTTATAGGAGTATTTTATGGATAGTAAATATATAGCTATAGATAAAGCTCAAACAGATGAACTGATTGATACTTTAAAATTCTTACAACTTCAAGTGCTAGCCAGTTTAAAAAATGATAAAGACGGTGGATTAATAAAAGAGTTAAGCGATACAAATGAAATGATTCACAACCATATGAAAGTAATGAGCTTACTTAATCAAAATGCCTATCGTACTGCAAATACAATAGAAAAAAACAAAGATAAAGTAGATGAAAATATTGCATTACTACAAGAGGTATCAGAGTCTATTAAAAACTCACTTGAACTATTCAATAATTTTGAATTAAACAATAAAGAAAAGATTGAAAGTTATCTTGGAACTTTAGATTTAAAAGCTTTAACTTTAAGTGATGAGTTATCAAAAGAATTAGTCAAAGTAACAACTGATATCCAAGAAGATATCCAAAAGAAGTTTACAGACCTTAACGAATCAATAAATAACAGTATTGTTGAGGATAAAAATATTAAAAAACTTGTTGAACTTAATACTTCGATTTCAACAGGACTTATAAATCTTAAATCTTTTACTCTTCATGCAAAAAAATTAAAGGATGAAAACTTATTGCTTTATGCAGGAATAAGTTTTTTAGGTGGAGGATTTATTTTCTCTCTTCTTATTTGGCTATTTAGCTAAGGAGTTAAAAATGGTAATGCGTGTTTTAACAAAGGATGAACATCAAGCGATTGTAGAGGAATTAGAAACTTTAGATTCTAATATGGAAAAGGTTGCAAATATTCTTGCTAATAAAAAAACACCTTATTTTACAAGTATAAATGCAGAAAAGTTACTTGAAACTTTTGTAAAAGTGAAGAATTATCTTCTTGATAATAAAGCAAAAAATAGACTAGCTCTAGTTGAGAAACTTCCTTTACTGTATTTGCAAATAAATAAGTTAAAAGTAGGAAATCCAAAATGAATAAAAAACCAAATCTAAACAAATGGATTCCTGTAGTTATTCTAATCGGTATTTTAGGAACTTTAAGCTTTCAACATCTTGAAGGCTTAAAGTCACTTAGAGTTTTTAATTATCCAAATAAAAATGTTCAATCTGAAATATCTAAAATGGAGTTTGTTCTTGAGTATGAAAAAACTTTACAAACTCTTGAAAGATTAAAAAAAGACAAAGAGAATCAAGAACTTAAAACAAAACAATCACAAGAAAAATACCAGAAACTGTTAAAAACAAATCCAATTGGTATAACAAGTGCTGATATGCCAATTGATTTTATCAATAAAAATATTGCTAATGAAATTGAATATCAAGAAAATTGGTTAGTAGAGAATAAAGCAAAATACCTATCATTAAAAAATGAAGCTCATTCTCTACTTGAGAAATATAAACACAATCAAGGAGTATTAAGATGAATGTAGGACAAAAACTAGGCTTATTGTGGCTTACAACTTTCGATAAAAGTCAATTCTTATATAAAAGTTTAAAATCTGTAAGTTTTATTTTCAGATACTCTTTTTATATATTAATAACTGTTTCTTTATGGTTTTTAATTGAAAAAATTGGTTCTATAATTGATATTAGAGCATATAATTCAATTCCAGTATTTGCCCAAACTTTAATCATCTTTTGCGGATTGTTTATCAAATATGCATCTATCATATTTGTAACAGCTCTTGCAAGTTATGAAGCTATTTATGATTTTGATGTAGATAAGTACCTGGAAGAATTAAAAACTAAAAAGCAATTTATAAAAGAAAATAAGCTTCAAGAATGGCGACTAAGAAACATGAATATATTTTTTAGAATTTTATCTTATATAGGCTTATGGTGTTTTTTATATCTAATAATTGAAGATATTCTTATTAGTGCTTTTTTTGATATTTACGGACATAATCCTACAAAAGAGATTTATATTAAGTTCTTGATTAATTACGATTTAACTATCAAATATTTCACAGGTATATATCTTATAACGATTATGATTTTAGACTTTTTTGTAAGGAAAAATAGAAAAGTTAATAAAGAGTTTCCTGCGGAAACACATCATAAGGAGTGAAAATGAAAAAGATATTTTTACCCTTTCTTGTTTTTTTAACATCTTCTTTTGCATTCACAGAGATTAATCCTCATATTGTTTTAGAAGATCTTAGAAATGGGCAAATGCAGAAGTATAAACAAGATAATTTAAGTGCTATTGATACATCCTCTTTGATTAATAGAGGAATAATTGTAAGTCAAGATGAACTAACAAGAAATATTCCAGAAACTATCAATAAATCAAATATCAAAGAGCATTTAACTTGTTCTTTTGTTGGCGATGAATGGACCGCAACTATATATAATATTAATGCAGAATCGGGAATAGTTACTTGTATGGTTGCTAAAAAAGGTGATCTATATAATCCAATAGGATTGTTTGATACATATTATCCAAACATACAAAAAGCATTTGCACTTGATTTAAAAAAAGCGGAAGAAGAAAATAAAGATTTAATTCATAGTGTTAATAATCAATTTAAGCCCCTACAAGACAAAGTAAATGATATTTATCAATCGACTAAGTATGCTCAAAACAAAGAGTATTTAACTATCCCAGAGCTTTTAACAGCCGCTGTTTTAACTGATACTGATATTATTGACTATGAAGCAACAAGTAGTACTAATAAGCTTCAATTAAAAGAGAACTTTGTATCAAAATATTATGACAACAGTTCAAATCAATTTATTGATAATAGAGAGTACATTTTAACTGATGCAGAAAATTTATTTTCAGTATATACTGGGTTAAGTGATATTTCGATGATGTATTTGATTTTACTTGTAGCATTTTTTGGAATTTGGGGGATTGGAAATAAAGTAGCTGCTCATTTTACTTCAAAAGTTGAAGATAAACAAAACCATGAAAAAGTATCTCCTTATACTTTTGGAATTGTTGCAGGAATACTGCTATTTTTTCCAACAGGCTTTAGTGAAAGTATAAAAAATGAAAATGGCCAAACAGTAGCTCAATACGATATTATGAAAACACAATATCAGGAATTTGAAAAAACTGGATATTACATGTTTACCGATTGGGCGAATGATGCAGCCAAAGTTATTATTGATGCTGAAATTAATTCCATTATTGAAAAAGCAGGAATTGGAACAAGTGATCAAATAGTTCAAACTGCAGCAGGTTTTGAACAATATCAAAAGTTAGCAGGTTTTACAAATACAATCTGGGATATTTGTAAAGATGATATTTATAATTATAATGGATTATTCGATAGTGATCAAAAACATCAATACTCAATAGATCCTAATCAACCATTTCCAACAAGTGAAAAATGGGCATATGTAAATAGTAAGATAAAAGGAAATACTTCAACACTTTATTATTCAGTAAAAGATGGAGAGGTTAAGAGTAATAGTTCATACAATAGTAATATTTTAAGTAAGACTAATACAAATAACCCACTTGATAATTACTATCCAGAATATTCTTTAAGTGTTTGTGGAAAAAACTATTACAACCATCAAACTAACTATGAAAAGTATAAAGATTATAAAGAGAGCTTTAAAGATTTAAATATGCAAGGAGCTAACTCTATTAATAAAATTCCTATGTTAGAAGGCATTATTAAATTCCAATATGAATTATATAGAGATTGGGGTTATCTAGCAGTTCTTGGACTTCCTGTTAGTAAAATGCAAACAGAATTTATAGGTGGATTATATAAAACCAAACGAAGTGAAGTTTTAGAAAAACTTAACAAAGAAGTTAAAAAAGACTCTATGGGTGCTCATATGATTATGAGCTCAATTCCTTATCTTTTTGTACCAGGTGCAGGAACAGTATTTCAAGTTATTAGTGAAAACGGTGGAAAAGTTGGAGCAATGATTGGAGGTGGTGGTGCAGCACCCACTGGAATCGGTGCAATTGTTGGAGCTATAGCAGGTGGAGTTGTTGGAACTGCAGGAGGAAGTGCAATTGGTATGTGGTTTGCTTATGAAACTTCAAAAACAATTCTTGCACTAAGTCCAATTATAGGAATTATCATTATTGGATTACTTAGATTTGTAATCATCCTAATTAAAATATTTAGTTTTCACTTTGCTAGTTTATTCATGATGCCTATTATGTTTGCGAGAGAAAATGTTCAAGCAATATCAAGATTTACAATGAAAATATTTGCAACTATGTTAGAGCTTCCAATATTTGTATTATCTGTTTGGTTAGCAATTACTGCAAGTTCTTTAATACACACTATTGGAGATATTTTTGGTAAAAAAATCATTATTGGAATGCTTGAGAATAATGATTTACAATATGAGGGAGTTGAAAATAGTACTTGGACTTTAGGTTTAGCAAATGGAGAATGGTTAGCTAAATTAAAGATCTATGTATTTGATGGTTTTATTGAAATTGCAATTGCTGTTTTTAGTATCATTATTATCTACAAAATCATAGTTACTTTACACAGTACACTTTTTGAAGTGATTGAAGTTCAAGGAAGTAGAGAAATTGATAATGCAATAGAATCAATGAAAAATGAATCAACTGGGTGGGGAAGTAGAATCTAATAGATTCTATTTTCTCTTTATATAAAAAATAAAATTAAAGGTTTTAAAATGACACACTACAATCATAATGGCTTATTTGCAGCTAGTTTTTTTATAAGAATAATTGCTTATATTTTTGGTTTTTTATTCTTCTATTTAATCATTGTTGGAGCTTTAATAATGAATCCACAAAATCAACCACCTTTTTCAAGTGGTTCAGCATTAATAGATGGTTCACTATTAATTTTAACAGTTGCAAGTCCATTTATAATTACAGAGTATAGAATAAGAAAAAATAGAAAAAAGTTAGGATTACCAATATATAAAAATGTTATGGGAGATTTATTATATATGGAAGCTCAAAAAAATGCAGATTTTGAAAATAAATCTTATGGTTCAAAAAAGTATGACTTGAACTATTGGTATGAGTTAAAAGAAAAAGGTGCAATTACTCAAGAAGAGTATGAGAGTAAAAAGAAAGAATTGTTATAATAAATAAAACAGGAATATAGTCAGATGAAAATAGATATATTAAGTGATTTTCATATAGATTTTTATTTTAATCCTAAAGAAAAAATAGTAGATGAACAAATAAAAAAACTATATGATCCTATCTTTAAAAAAAATAATAGAGAAATGGGTGATGTTCTTATTGTTGCAGGAGATATTGGACATTATGATCATCAAAATATAAAAGTATTAAAATACCTTAAAGAACACTACTATAAATATATAATCTGTATTCTTGGAAATCATGATTATTACTTAGTTGATAAAGATTCAAAGCTTCAATTTAAAGATTCATTTGCAAGAGCTGAAGATATGAGAGTAAAAATCAATAATGAAGAAAATCTATATTGTCTTGATGGAAATGTAATAGAAATAGAGGGAATTAAATTTGGTGGATGTGATTCTTGGTATAACGATGGTTATTTAAAGAGAAAATTCCCAAATGAAGATTTTTCAGTTAAATCAACTAATCAAATGTGGCATAACTGTGTGAATGATTCTAAATTTATATTTGGTATAAAAAATTTTAATGATATATTTGAAATTGAGAAACCTAAAATTGAAGCAATTTATAAAAATTGTGATGTAATGATAACTCATATAAATCCATCATGCAAAGATGAAAATATAAATATAAATTTTCAAAATAATCAAACAAATACATTCTTTACTTTTGAAGGAGAAGAGTATTTAAAAAATGGTTCTATGAAATATTGGATATTTGGCCATACTCATGAAGAACTTGAGTATGAAGAGCATAATGTTAAATGTATTTGCAGTCCATTTGGATATCCGAATGAAAGTGGATTTGGTGTATGGGTTAATATTAGACAAATTGAGGTATAAATAGTACCAGGTAAAAGAGATATTAAGAAATCTCTTTTATATTTCTAATAATATCCCTTAAAACTTTTATTTGAAGTTCTTTTTCATGTTCTGGTAAATTAGAGTTTTCAAGCTCAAGAAGTTTTTCATTTGCTAATTTAAGATCTGCATTAATATCACAAGGCATATTTTTTAGTAAATCTAAATTTTTAATCATAAAAAGGTCCTTTTAAAAATTTGAATCAAGAGACATTTCATAAGCTCTATCGCTTTGAAGTTCTCCGCAATATTCTACTACAAAATCATAAGAAGAAGTTGAGAAAGAGCTTTTAAAATGCTCAATTCCTTCACTTAATGCAGTAGTTTCATTATCACTATATGTATAGTAACTATCTATACAATGGTGTTCACCTTTTTTGAATACTTGAACTTCATAGTTTGGTTCTAACTCTTCCATATCGTAGCCTTTGTAATTTTTATAAATTATAACATCAATCTTTCTTTTTTATAAAAAAGATTGCATTTTGAAATAAAAAAATAGGAGTAAAAATGAGTTCTAAAAAAACAAAAGCAGATATATTACTTTCAAATATAGAAGTAATAAAAGATTTATTAAAAAATCTATATACCATACCACAACAGTTAAACTATATTTATAAAAATACTCAAGGCAAATTTAGTGTATCTGATACTACTTATATGAAGTTTTTAAATGAGCATTTAAATGATGAATATACCAGGTATAAAAAGAACCTATATTTTAAAATAAGAATATCAAAAATCAAAACTGCAGTTAAAGAGCATCCAGTTTCAGAAGTTCAATTTAAGAGGTTAAATTTTGATGGTTATATCAATGGAACTACAAAGCTTGATTTAACTGTTGAAGACTATAATCATTTTATAATTAGGTATTTTAATCAATATAAGGAAGGTAATCAGTCTTGATAAATTTTAAAAGTTTATTATGGACTGCATAACTATCTTTTACCTTAGAGACTGCCTTTTGATGTTGTCCTAAAAAATCTTTACCATTTATTAGACAATCAGAATATTTAAATGTTTTAAGGTTTCTAACACTTATTACATGTCCAAAATCTTCATAATTTTTATTTAAATCAAAATAATAAGGGCCCACAACTTCACAAACAGTAAATTGAAAATCATCATGATGATTTTCAAATGAGTGTTTAGGAATAAAAATTATATCTTTTGGTTTTGTATCTAGCATTACAGAAGAAAGCATTTTCATTCTTCCTGCAGCTTCATGGCAGGGTAAATGATTTATACTATAACCACTTTCTGGACTTAATGGATCAATATTCCAATATTTTTTTAATCCTATTACATAACTTTTAATCCAACGGTTTCTTTCATCATCACTCTCATTATTTACACCACTAAGGTCTAAGCCTTCAATCCCCCATCCTTGTCTTAATTTACCACATTGCCAAAGTTCACGATGTAAAAATTCTATATAATTATTTGTATCATATGGAATTAGTCCTAATTTTGTATTAATTAATTCCTCTTTTAATGATGTTTGATATAATTCATTAAAGTTTGTCGGGCATGAATCTTCTACAATCCCACCTTCATGTCCTTTGGCTATTCTATAAACAAATAAATTCATATAATTTCACCTTTTTCACTATTATACATAAAAATTACTTTTCTCATAATTTTAATCTGTTTTGTGATTAAGAGTTGTAAAACTGGTATAAATTGCGTTAGAAATTTGTGTCCATGTTTGGCAAACTCGCTCCACCTTATTTTAAGTACCTTTTTGATTAAAAAAATAAGTTACTAAACTATATATTTCTATTATCAAAGTATTTTTATATGATATTATCTTTTATTAACAAGATAATAATAGTTATTAAAAGTTTTAGTATAATATTTATAAGATTTTATACAATTTATTAATTATTTCTTCTAAAGTCATTCAATATAAATACATTATTTTCAAAATGTACAATATTATATATCTCATCAAAATCATTAAAGTACAAATGATAGTGTTTCATAGGAATATTTTGAAATTTTATGAATAGCTTTCCATCTAAAACTATTTTATATTTAAAATTATCAATTTGTTTTTTATCTTTTGAGAGTTTACTCTTTAAAATATCTGATATTGAACCACATTCAACTTTTTTACCTAAAAAGTTTACTCTATATATTTTATGAATTATGCCTTTGTTGTCTTCTCTAATTTTCTTTCGTTCTTGTATGGATAGAGCTATAGAGACTTTAAAATTTACATTACCAATTTTATAGTCATATCTGCTGAAACCATATGCAGTAATTAAAAGTAAAGAATCGTCAGTTTTTTTAATGATTGCAATTGCACCATTGTGAGCTATTTTATATGCGTTATTATCTTTTTTTGAGATGTGATACTTTTCATCAATTTGTTTTACTAAATCAAGTAACATTTTTTCATCTACTGGAGTGTAATGTTTTCTTCTTTTAATTGCATGTTTAGAAATTGATATATTCATTTTTTATTGTTAAACATAATATAAAATATTTCACTACATAATATTCATGATTAAAAAACTTCACTACTTTTAATATCAAAATGATTACACATTATTTTTATTGCATTTAATACTTCTTGTCTTTCAGTAGTATTGTTTTTCTTCTGATGAATTGAAGGAGAATAATCATTTTTAAAATACTCATCTAAATATTTAAATATTATATACTTTGTTGGCTCATACAATTTTTCATCTAAATAGTTTTTAACTAAATATGCAAAATCTAAAGGACAATCTAATATTTCTTTTCTATGATTAGCATATTCATTTACATATTGTTCTATAATTTGGAATTTACTTAGATTATGTGATTTACTAACCTGTCTTGCGACTTGATATTCACTAATAAATAAATCCTTTTCTCTATCTGCAGGATCAATTACATCTCTTAACAAATTCTTCCAATCTTGCTCCTTGTAATTATTATTAGTATAATGACTTATTATAGCTTCGGCCATATATTGTGGTCCAGAACCTGAGTAACCCCAATTAAATCCTTCTCCAGTAATTATTTTTCTTCCATTATAAGAAAGTACCTCTTCATCTTTAATTTCATTATATGAGCATCTATATCCGCTTTCCAATTTTAATCCTTTATATATTTAATATTAACTTTTACTCAATCCTATCTTTTCCATATCAATTAAAAATTTTTATTTTTTCAAATTTTCAAATGGATCTTTTGGCTTACTCTTTCTATTGTCATCAAACTTATTTTCAATAACTATATCTTTTTCAACTTCAATTTGTTTATCATCTTTATTTGAAAATCTTCTTTTACAAAAACCTTGTAAATTAGAATAAGAAACTTCACACTTACAATCTTCTTTTAAAAAAGTTTGAATTTGTTTTAAACTAAAATTTTCTTCATTTAATAGATAGTCAATAGCTTTTATATGTTCATCTAGTTTAGATCTTCTACCTAAACCTTGCTCTTTTTGTGCTCTTTTTTTTGCTAATGCTAAAGAATCCATTTATACACCTTATATCTTACTTATTTTGATTTAATATTTTAATATATCTTATTATATCACTAATAACTATAAATATCAAATAAAATATTGTATAAAATCTTATATAAACAAATAAATATCTATTGTATATAATTTAGTGTTGTATAAGAGGAATAAAAAAGGGGATTAAAATAAGGGGGAGCGAGTTTGTCAAATGTGGTCACAAATTTCTAACGCAATTTATACCCAATTTAACACCTCGTTGTTCGCTAAGGCGACAATTCTTTAAATAAATATTGCAATTTGCAATTAATCTTAGTGATAAAAGAATTATCTGATAAGATTACAATAAAAAAAGGAACTTACTATGGTAATTACACAATATGATTATGAAAAGTTTAGAAAAAATCCTTTTCAATTTATAGATGAAGTGACTGAGCAAATGAAAAATGGAGATACTAAAATGATTTTTGCCCGAGAACCTATTAGTGATGATTACCCCAAAGAAGAAGGTGTTTTTTTTATTCAAGATAAGTTGCTAAACCTAGAGGAAATAACAACTTCTAATATTGCTAATGCATTAAAAGATTATGCAGATTTTATGAAAAAATATAAAATTCAAATAGTTAAAGAATATGATTCTGAATGTAACTTAGCATATGAAGGAGAAATTCCGCGTATTAAAGTTGATAGTTTTGAAACACAACCTTTCTATGATTATAGTAAGTTCCAAATCATTGATGGGTATACTCTAAGTAGAATTAACAATGAACATACTTTAGGATATTTAAAAAACATAGATTACACTTATGCTTTAGATAGTAATGCCGCATCTTTTTTTGCAAGATATGTTACCAATAATAACCCTAAATACAAAGATTTATATAAACAAATTATTTCAGATGAAAATAATATTGATATTGCTCCATATATTTTCGAAACAGTAATGCATGGATTAAGAGATTTTGGTATAAATTATAAGCTTAATAAAAAAAATAAAAATGAGATACAGGCTGGTTTTTTTGAAACACTTAAAATATTACATAAAGAAGGGCTATTTAAAGAAAAACTAGATAAAAAATTTATCAATAATATTATTAATGCTACTAATCCGCTCATTGAATACTATGGAACATTAGGTTTTTCTGCCCATATTTTTTTAATTAGTATGCTAGAAGCTAGATATAAATTTGGAAAAGCGCCTAATAAAATAAAAGATTATGTTTATAATGAAATGAGAAAGGCAAATATACCTATAGAAAATAGATTAAAAGCCATACTATATCTTTTTTGTGAAAAACCAGGTCATCCTTTTTTTGAAAAAGTTGTAAATTTTCCAGAAATTAGTAAGCTAGAAAAATATATGCGTGATTTAGATAATACAGGAAGAGATATTGCACTAACATCATTGGAAAAATATATCTATGGTAAATTAAATATTTATCCGTTTATGGCAACAGATGATAACGGACTAATTAAGATGTTTCAAGATACAAAACCTAGTTTTGTATTTATATATCAGGATATGGCTATTCCTTTCTATAAAGACATCACTAAAGAAATGCTCAAAAAACATTTAGATTATTTTGAAGTAGAAAGTCCTAAAAATTCAATCTCATATGTAGGTGGAACTTTTAAAGATTTATATAATACTTATTTACAAAGAAAAGATGATTTTGTTAATTTAATTACAAATTAGAAAGTTACTTAAATAATATAATTTGATATAATTAAAATATTCTACGAAAAGGGTACATATGAATTTAGCAGGAAACTGGTCTGGAAAAATAATAGGAACAAACAAAGGGAATATCCATACTGAAATTGCACAGTATAAAAACAAAATTTTTGGAAAATTACACATAAATGACTTAGATTTAGGAGTCGCAAATTATTATTTCGAAGGAACATTGCAAAATGATAAAGTTGAAATGGTAATGCATCCACTAACAGAAGCACAACAGATGCAGCAAAGCACAAATGTACTTATTAATGGATTACCTGCAAATATGTCCATTGCAAATGTTTCCTTAGGAGTTGTAAAAACTGTTGGTACTCTTAAAGATGATAATTTAATAGAAGGAAATTGGTCATCATCTATCGGCACAGCAGGAACATTTTTAATTACTCGAGATGAGAAAACTTTTGATGATATCAATAACAATGCATTTGTAATTATGGCAATTAAAAATAAACCCGAAGAAGATGATATATTAAATGCAATAAAGCGAGCATGTAATGAAAAAAACATAAATGCAACTAGGGTAGATGATACAAATCATTCAGGTAAAATCACACCTTTAATAATTAATGGAATAAGAAATTCAAAATATATCATTTGTGATATTACAGAAGAAAGACCTAATGTGTATTATGAGTTAGGATATGCGCATGGGCATAATAAAGAAGTTATATTACTTGCAAAAGAAGGAACAAAATTGCATTTTGATATTAAAGATTACAATGTAATATTTTATTCTTCATTGAGTAGTCTAGAGAAAACATTAAAAGAAAGATTTAATTAAAAATCGAGTTACAATATTCTTTCTGATAAATATAAAAGGTAATATTAAATGAATGCAAATTTACAAGATATAGTATCTAACTGGGGTGGATTTGAAGAGTTCGTAAAAGAAATTCATGAAAGTGATGACGTTGAAGTAAAAAGAGATGTTACTCTAACTGGCTCATCAGGAGCCCCAAGACAAATCGATGTTTATGTTACTCATTCAAAAGGACCTTATAAATATTCAACTTTAATAGAATGTAAATATTGGAATAAAAAAGTAAAGCGCCAGCAAATAGAAAATATGTATGCTAGCATGGATGATTTAAATGCATCAAAGGGTGTTATCTTTACTACATTAGGATATCAATCAGGAGCAGAGACTTATGCAAGAGCTAAAAATATTGATATTTATATTATTAGGGATTTAAGTCAGGATGAATGGGGTAAACCAGGTAAAGTAATAGAATTTTACATTCAAATGTTTTCCAAAACTATTTTATCTATTGATTTACAAAATACAATGGCTTCAAAAATCATAGGTTCGAATGAAGAATTTAAACAAAACATACCATTAAACATTGGTTCTAAAAATATTAAAACTTATAAAACAAAATTTAAAAATCCACATACAGGACAAATGGATGAATTTGTTGCTATTGAAAATCAAATATTATCAACTCATAAAAAGAAAGGGGTAACACTTGAAAAATATTTAGAAAAAGCATCTTCACATGGTCTTGAATCTGTAGTTAACAATAATAGTTTTTTGATAAATAAGGGTGAAGACTGCACTAGATATCTGCAAATTAATGTTGATATGCCTTTTAAAGAAAAAGGTGAAATATTAATGGTTCTAAATCAAGGACAAATTGTACATATTCCTAAGATTATTATGACAGTAGGAATTAAAGTAGTACAATTTAAGTTTACTCTTGATCGATCAAGTAATCTTTTATATGCTTTGGCAGTTGAGGACTGTATTGGTAATAATTCATTTATTATAAGTAAACATAAAGAAGAAGATAGATCAAACTGGTCACCTTTATCTATAGACATTTCACCTGATAATGACGATGTATTACAAAATGGTTCAATTTTTAGAGTAACTACTAGTGGTTTCTTTGATCCAAATGAGATGAAAGGCTTAAAAGAAAAAATACTTTAATTTATAATATTAAATATTTTAAAAATAAATTGTAATTGCTAATTTAATGACAATTATATTGACACAACACTTTTATTATTATATAATTGATATTATTTTATCATTTAAAATAAAATATTAATAATAAAAGGTTAATAATGTTTCCTTTGAAAATATTTTCCAAAAATGTCAATAAACTTTTATTAGCTACAAGTAAAAAAATTCGTGCAGAACGAATTGGATTAGAATTAACTCAAAAAGAGTTTGCAGAATTTGTTGAAATCAAATATCCAACCTATAAAAACTTCGAACAATCAGGGAAAATCTCATTTGAAGGTTTTCTTCAAATTCTTATTAAGCTTAATAAACAAGACCAATTCAATAAATTTTTAGATGGTTTTGAATTTAATGAAGAAAAAAGAAGAGTCAATCATTCTGATAAAAACAATATAGAAAATGAATTTCTTGATCCAATTATCAAGCCTAGTCAAAAACAAATTACACTTGACAAAAAAGTGTTTGGAGATGAGCTTTTTTATAGTGTAGAAGATGGACATACATATGAAGTAATGACTTTTATTAATATTATTCTCAAAAGTTGGACCGAAAGAAGAGTAATGTTATTAATTAAATATTTTGGTGAAAGTAGATTAAAGCCGTATATTCTCAAGCAAAAAGATATAAAACTACTGAAATCTTTCAATCAACACATAAAATACATCAAAAAAAGGTTTTAAATGCTACCCAAAACAAAAGAAGTTTTAGATGTAATTTCACTAGATAAATTCTTTGAAGAAAATGATATTCGTTTTGTTGGAGGAACAGCTTTAAGCTATCATATACAACATAGATTATCAGAGGACTTAGATTTCGCATGTTTAACGTTAGAACCTGAAAAAATTAAACTCATGATGAATAAGTATAATGCTGAACAAGTTGATCTTGATATTACAATGAAAGAATGTGCATTAAATGATGGAGAAGATATTAATAACTCATACATGAAATTTAATTTAGATGGCGTCAAGGTAGAATTCTTTACCCCTCCTTTTAATATATTAGATGTTGAAGTATGGAATAATGACAATTATACATTCTATGAAGATACTAATTTAAAAGTAGCTTCATTAGAAACTATTATTTATATGAAAACTATGGCTTTTTGGAATAGGAAAAAATATAGAGATATTTTTGATATCTATTATGTTCTTGAAAAGAATTATTGTAAAACAGAAGATTTTCTAAATAAATATATCCAATATAACATTACTTATACTATTGAGCACTTATACGACAAAATTCAGACTACAGAACAGTTCTATGAAAAAGAAAATGATGAAGGGATTAATACATTAGTTGATAATCCAAAGCCATATGAATGGTATAGAGCTAGAATTGCTAATTATATTTATGAAGTAATGCTTCAAAAAGTTTATTCAGAAAACTGATAAACGTATAAAAAAATCCGTATTTGTCAGTTTTTTCTGAATAATTACCTTTATATTCGGATTTTTTTATACTAAATTTTCGATGAAAACTTTAAACACTGATAGTAGTAACGATATGTATAAAAAATACTTAAATCAATATTTTTGGCTTCTATCTTATTGTTTTTTGTGAACCAAAGTGCAAATAAAGTTAAAAATAAAATTTCGAGTAAATTTGCATCTCCTTGGTCAAACTTTTCATAGGTTTTGATATATTGAATTATAATCTCATTATCTAAGTTTTGAGGAAGAATAGACTCAACTCCTTTACATTCATAAGTGTCTCTTAATTTGTTAATAAACATTTCATTAATTATCATTTTCGCTCCTTTTTTATTCGACTTATATTTTCAAAACATTAAACATTATATTATATGGGATATTTAGTTCTATCAATTTCTGAAAGTTGAATTATTGGATTATCAAGAATTTCAAGTTGTTCAAGTTCTAATACTCTATCAAATCGAATAATATAACCTAAGTTATTAGGTACCCTTGAAAGAGATACTGATTTTGTGGATGTAGTACTTTTAATAGTTCCAATGTCACCAATAATTGGATGCTGTGGTCCAGCATACAAAGTTCCTAAAAATAATACTCTACTCCTATCCATAAAATATGTTCCATTCTCATAATATCCCCTTTCATTTACTATAAAAACAGGTGAACCACTTGAACCAGGAAAACATGCTGCATCAATCAAAAATTCCTTTTTTGAGTTATAATCATATCTTGGGTGTGTTGCTGTTATTCCCTTTCTTAAGATTGGTCTATTATTATATTCATCCCATATTCCATTTGGATAACCAATCATTAAAATTTCTTCCAAGGAAGATAAATTATTTAATTGCTCTTTAGTTGGCATCATGCTTGAATTAATTGGGTAAAAAAAAAGCTTTTTATCGTATTGTGTTTTAAGTATTTCTTCTATAGGTGCAATCATCATAAAACACAAATCAACATTCTTATCAGGATGACCAAGCCAATGTTCTTCAAAATCATCAATTGGAATTCTAATATGTTGATTGTGATTAACAGTTTTATAATCATCTGTAGTACTAATAGTGAAAAAACCCTTTTCTGAATCTCTCACTACGTGTTTATTCGTAATTATTGCTTTGATTGACCTATTCGTTTTTGGATCATAGCGCAATGCATAGAAATATCCTGTTCCAGTACTTTTTGTTCCATCTTTTTTTATAGTTTCTATTCTAACTGTAGAATAACTAAGTATAGTAGAATGAGTTTGTCTTGTCATTTAAATCCTTTTCTATTTATATATTTGTTCTTCTTTATTTTCAGTTATTATTATTTTTTTTATACTACCTTTTTTAATTACATTATTAACCCTTACTAAATTTGAGTTTTACATAGCTCTTCATAACGCATATCTTCTTCGTTACAAATGATGTCAAATATATTTACTTTATCATCATTTGAAATTTCTGTCCATTCATTTTTTGTTACTAAGTATCGAATTGTTTTTTCTTTTTTTAGATATCCAAGTTTGAAAAATATTTTATCAATCAAATCTAAGATTGAATTAGTAGAAGAATATGTGTATTTTATTTTAAATATTGCATATAATGGTTTTAAATAATATCTAGAACTCAATGGCGGTAACCTGAATGACTTTAACACCCCTGAACCAATTGTTACTCCATCAAGTCCAGTATATTCTAATGCAGGCATATATGATTGATTTCCTCCTGGTATAATAACTCCGTCTTTTGTAGTTTTTACCTTAATATCTTCTGTAGTTTGAAAAACTAAATTTTGTTTGACGCTAGAATCAGGAAGAACTCTAAAACTATCAATCCTTTGACTAAATAATGTATTATTGACTAATTGAAATTTATATCCACGTTCTAATGGTTTTATATATTCCAATGAAATATCATTATTGAAATAGTAATACAATGATGTTATTATAACTACAAACAAACCTATTGTAGAACCTAACCAAAGAAGAAATTTATTAAATTTATTAATCAAGATAACCTACCTCACATCGATTTTTAACTATTTATCAAGCCAATCAGCCCAAAACTTCATTATGTTCTTTTGAACTACTTCATCAATTTTAAATAACTATCAACTGCAGCAGCTGCCATTTTTTCTTTTTGATTACTGTAAATTTGAGTCGTTGAAATTCTACTATGTCCAAGTGCTCTTGATACTTGCTCAATTGGAACATTATTATTGATAAGAGTATATCCAAGAAGATGTCTAAAATCATGTAACTTCATATTTTCAATTCCACACTTCTTTTTTAAATTATTCCATTGTCTTTTAGGAAATGAGTAATATTTTTCACCAGTAACAGGTGAGGGAAATACTAATCCCTCTGTTTTTACTTCTAAGCACTCTAATGCTTCTTTTAACTCTTCATCTAATACAAATGTCAAAGTCTTTCTTATTTTGCTTTGTGAGTCAATAATAGTGTATTTATTATTCTTTAAATCAACATTTTGCCATTCTAAAGACAATACCTCTCCTGCTCTTCTTCCTCTTAATAAAAACAAGAACATTGCTCTAATTTGATTATCCGCAATATTTAATATTTCTTTATATAAAAGCTTTGCTTTATCATCATCAAGTGTAAAATATCTATTTCTATCAAACTTAGGAAACTGCAAACCTTTTGCTACATTTTTTTCAACATAATCTAATTCCAATGCATAACTTAACATTGGACCAAATACATCTTTTAAAGTTAAAATAGTTGATGGCTTATAACCTTCATCAACCATAGTATTGATGATTTTTTGCAAATCATCTTTTTGTAGATCCTTGATTTTTTTCTTTTGTAGTTTTTCACTAACATGTTTGTAAAAAAACTTTTCATAGAGATAAATCTTACCATTTGAAATTTGAGATTTTTTATATTCAATATACTCTTTGAAAAAATCAATTAATCTTGGATTCTCAATTTTTTTTATTGATTCACCATTTTTAATTTTATTTATAAGTTCTGTACGTTTTTCATAAGCTATTGACGGATTTGTTTTAATAGCATCATTAGAATAACCTACAATTTGTTCAGTATTAATTACACCTGCAATATTAATTCGTGCAATATATGTTTTAACTTTTGTCAAGGAGTCTTGTTCATAATAGATACCAGGAAATTTAGTTTTAATTAGGTTTTTTCTCATTATCACACTTTACCGCAAATTTTACCGCAAGATTTTAACAGTATTTTTAATATTTTAAGTATATCTCAAAAGTAATTAAAAGTAAAATGCTAATGATAAAGTCCGTGTTTAAGAGTATTTAGTAGTAATTTTGATGGTGGAGACGATCGGGTTCGAACCGACGACCCCAACGCTGCCAGCGTTGTGCTCTCCCAGCTGAGCTACGTCCCCATAAGGTAAAATGTGTGGTGCGGCTGGAGAGATTTGAACTCTCACACCCGTGGGGCACTACCACCTCAAGGTAGCGTGTCTACCGTTCCACCACAGCCGCGTTTTAAGAATTGAATAATAGCGAATTAAAATTAAAATTGCATAAAATAAAAAAGGTTAAGAGTAAAATCTTAACCTTTTTTGTATCAATCTGTAATAGAACTAACTATTAAAGGAATGGGTTTGCATATAATGCAATCATTGCAACAACAAGTGCATAAATAACTTGTGCTTCGATCATCGCTAATGCAATGAACATTGTTGTCATTAATTTTCCACCTAAACCTGGGTTTCTAGCAGTACCAGCAATAGTTGCAGCAGCAGTATTACCCATACCAATAGCACCACCAAGTGCAGCAAGACCTAAACCAATACCAGCAGCTACTACAGAGTAAGCTTTTAACGTTTCATTTACAACCGCTTCATCAGCAGCGAATACTGCACCAGCAAGAGCCAGCATTAAAAGAACGATTTTTTTCATTCTATATTCCTTATTATTTGTTTTCCAAAGTCCGTTCGGCTTGCGTATCCCTACTTAACACTTTGTTAGGCGAGATTATACATCAATAAATTTTAAAAAAGCTTTATGCTACTGTTTTTTTGACAATAAAAATAAAAAAATTTAATTTATTTCAAAAAGTAACATATTATAAAGCATCGCCTTCTATATCAATGCTAATACGAACTGTATCACCAACAACCACACCACCTGTTTCTAAGGCTTTGTTCCATGTCAAACCAAAATCGGCTCGATTGATTTTTGCACTCATTGAAAAACCTGCTTTTTTAACACCGTTGGGGGCAATGGCACTTCCTCCGTTTTCAAACTCAAAAAGTACATGTTTACTGATACCTTTTATGGTTAAATTGGCTTCAACACTTTGGTCATTGGCTCGAATTAACTCTAACGTCATGGTTGGAAATTTACTGACATCAAAAAAGTCGGCACTTCTTAAGTGATTGTCTCGTTTTTCAACGGCAGTATTAATGCTTTTTACACTGACTTCTCCGTTTAATGCTTTTAAAACACCCGTTTTTTCATCGTATTGAAACGTGCCTTTAAACTCATCAAAATGTCCTGTAACATTGCTTATCATTAGATGTTTGATTTTAAAAGCGACTTTGGAATGAGAGGTATCAACTTTATAATTTCCTGCATATAAACTGACTGCTGCTAGCAGTGCTACTGTGATTATTTTTAATCTCATTGTAACTCCTTTGTGTATAAAATGAATTACAATTTTATGGCTTTTTGAAAACTTTGTCAAGTTTATGTAAAAATTAGGAGTTGGTTAATCTTTATTTTGTATAATTAAGCTTTATTTTGTAAGGAGATTATTTATGAAAAAACTGTTTATTGGGCTTGGACTATTTATTGTTTTGAATATTTCAACGGCATATTTCTTTTTATTCACTTCGTTTGGAAATGGTTTAGTGTCCTCCTTTATTGAAACAAAAGTCAATGAAAAAGGGGTGGTGAATTTTAAATTTGATGAATTTGTTCTCTCTTTGGATACATTAAGTATTAAAGCCAATATTGACACGACTTCAACCATTCAAATAGCAGGAGACATTTCCCCTTTTTCTTTAAAACTGGATTTAAAATATTTTGTCAATATCACCGATTTATCCAAATTAGAGAAGTTTGTCAATCAAAAACTTAATGGCAAATTTACAACCAACGGAGAGATTAAAGGCAACAAAGATTTACTGCTTATTAATGGAATAACTGATCTTTTTGGAAGCAGTTCCAAATACGATGTTGTCCTAAAAAACTTTGCAGTAACCAACATTGACTTTTTATTTAAACAACTGCATATTGAACAACTTTTGCATACTTTAAATCAACCTTTATATGCTAAAGGTAAAATAGATATTGAAGGAAATATTACCGATATTTCGCTTGAAAACCTTGCAGGAAAAATGGTTACAACGATTTATGAAGGAGGACTTCATAATAACACAGTCAATGAAGCATTTGAACTTAAACTGTTAAGCCCAAAAAAATTTGAAGGAAAAATCAATACACTGCTCAAGCCTTTTTTAATTGATAACAACATTGATTTTAAAACATCTGTGGCAAATTTGACAGTAAACAGTGCAAAAATTGATTTAAAGAATAATGCCATTAAAAGTGATTATGAAGTGGTGGTTGAGGATTTAAATCATCTGTATGATTTAACTCAAATGAAACTTTTAGGTGATATTAAACTCAATGGTGAAATTAAAAAAGCCAAAGATTTAGAGGTTACGGGGATAAGTAACACCCTTAATGGTACAGTCAATTTTACCCTGTTTAATGATGATTTTAATGCCAAAATTAATGCGATTGATGTTGTAGAATTAACAAAAATGATGCTCTACCCTTCCTTTTTTGATTCAAAAGCCAATGCGGTGTTGGATTATAATTTAGTCACTCAAAAAGGGGTATTAAGTGCAAACTTATCCAATGGACAATTTTTGAAAAATCAGTTTTCTACGATGGTTAACACCCTTGCTCGATTTGATTTGACCAAAGAGATTTATAAAAACGTGGATATTCAAAGTCAAATCAATCAAAAAGTCATAGACTCTGTTGTAGCGATGGAGAGTGCATATACTTCAATTGATGTGCCTCAAAGTAGGGTTGATTTAGAAGCTCAAACCATTGATGCTGACCTTAATTTAAAAATTAAAAAACTTGAAGTGGCATCTAAAATCACTGGAAACATCAAAAGTCCTAATATAAAAATTGATGCGTCAAAACTTTTAGAAAATAAAGCCAAAGAAAAACTCGAAGAAAAAATCAAAGAAAAATTAGGCGACGATGAAGATATGAATAAGCTAATCAAAGGGTTGAAGTCACTTTTCTGACCCCTTGATTCTTTACACACCCCATAAAAACTACCTTTTAAAAATCAATAATTGTTATCAATATTAAGTTAAATTAAAGTTAATCTATGTTTTAATTTCAAATCACAATGATAATTACTATCACAATTAAGGAAATATAATGAAACAATATCGATTAGTTCTTTCAAGTATCAGTGTTGCAGCGGCACTATTGATCTCAGGGTGTACAAAAAATGAGGTGAGCGTTGCCACACCAACTAAGCAAACCGTTTTAAGTACTTATGCAAATGTTGCAACAGCCAATTACAGCGATGCTTTAAATGATGCCAAAGTATTAGAAGCAGCTGTTAATGCGTTTGCTAATAATCCAACACAATTGGGATTAGACAATGCCAAACAAGCATGGCTAGACGCCAGAGAGAGTTATGGGCAAACTGAGATTTTCAGACTTTCTAATGGTCCAATCGATGCAGAAGAGGGGTGGATCGCTGAAGCGTATGGTGCTTTAGAAGGACAAATCAATGCTTGGCCATTGGATGAGAATATGATTGATTATACCATCGATGCACAAGGAAAGAAAACCAGTGGCAATATTATTGATACGGTGGGTCTGTTTAATCCAGGAGGAGAAGAAGCCACACCTATTGATGTGACAACCATTACAAAAGATGCGTTAAGCCAGTTAAATGAAAATGGTGGTGAAGCCAATGTCAGTACAGGGTATCATGCCATTGAGTTTTTATTGTGGGGACAAGACCAAGATTATTCAAACTTTATGAAAGACAGCATAACAAATGGTGCTAAAACAGCGGGTCAACGACCTTTAAGTGATTTTACTACGGATGAATTTGCACCAAGACGTTTGGCGTACTTAAAAGCAGTAACGGCAAAATTGGTTGAAGATTTACAAATTGTTTCTGGTGCATGGAGCAATGATGTTAATGGCAATACAGGATTGTATAAAGCTGCATTACTAAACAAAGCAGACGATAAAAACATTGATTCAACGCAAGCACTGCGACAAATTCTTGCTGGAATGGGTGTTTTTATCAAATCAGAACTTGCCAATGAAAGAATTGCTGTTGCAGTGTTAACTCCAAGTGAAGAGGATGAACATTCGTGCTTTTCAGATAACACTCACCGAGATATTGTAACCAATTATCAAGGATTTAAAAATGTTCTTTTAGGTACGTATAATGGCAAAAAATATGGAGTAGCTCCTCTTGATTCATTAGCAGGTGAAGAGAAAACAAAAATCATGAACTTAATGGCATCGATTGAAGAGAAAATCGCCTTAGTTGATGAAACGGCAAAAACTTCACGACACTTTGATTATCAAATCAGACCCGATGACAGTATGTCAAAAGTGATTGTTAAACTTAAAAATGAGATGAGAAAATTGGGTGATGAAATGGTCAATGTTGCCCGTGCAAATGGTATTGAACTCAATGTTGAAGATGTAACTGACCCAGAAGAGACACAAATATAAATTTAACATAAAGAAACACCATGAATCTTTTTAAAGCCATGATTGTTGCAGCAGCTACTGCTGCAACAGTCCTAGCCAATGTACAAACAACACACCCCTCAAAAAAAGCTTTTTCAACATTGGTTGAAAATTTAGGCGATGAAGAGCTTGACCAAGCAATTTTAGGAAAAAGTTTTTTTAGAATTCCTTGGGTTGAAGCGCCCAGTGCCACAACAGCACGAGATGGTTTAGGACCACTGTTTAACGCCAATACCTGTACAAGTTGCCATCCTAACAATGCGTATACCAATGTCTTTACTTCAAACAATGAAGTTCATCGAGCCATGGTTGTTCGACTTTCAATTCCTTCAGATAATTCAGTCCAACATCAAACCTATGAACGTACAATGGGATTTGTTCCAGATGTTGTCTACGGAACACAACTTTCTATTAATGGTACCCAAAATGTTCCTTATGAGGGGAAACTTAATATTACGTATACTCCTAAAGAGATAGTGTATCCCGATGGACATAAGGTTGTGTTGAGAGTTCCTTCGTATGAGTTGATTGATTTAAATTATGGAGATTTGCCTAAAGATATTCGTATAAGTGTACGAAAAGCTCCTGCTTTGGTTGGTTTGGGTTGGATTGAACAACTTGATGACGCAGCTATTTTAGCCAACGCAGATGCCAAAGATCAAAATGGCGATGGAATTCGAGGCATACCCAATTTTGTGTATGACATAAAAAAGCAAAAAATGGTTTTAGGAAAATATACCTATAAAGCCAGTGCTCCGACACTTAAACAACAAATTGCCAGTGCGTTTCACAATGACATGAGTCTGACAACAACTTATTTCCCCCATGATAATTGCACATCAACACAACAAGAGTGTTTAAATGCCAAAAAAGCACGTGATGCCATTGATGTACCTGACCAAAGAGTTGATGCAATTGATTTTTATTTAAAAAATCTTAAAGTGCCAGTGAGTGAAAATAAAAACCCAAAAGGCAAAGTGTTATTTTCACAAATAGGATGTGCTTCGTGTCATATCCCTTCGTTTGCGCTTAAAAACAATCAAAAAATCGAAGTGTTCAGTGATTTTTTATTGCATGATATGGGGGAAGAGTTAAGCGATGGAAGAAGTGAGTTTGATGCAACAGCACGTCACTGGAGAACGACTCCGTTATGGGGAATTAATAGCTATAAACATACTGTTGGAACACAAGTTGAATATTTGCATGATGGACGTGCTCGAAGTTTAGAAGAGGCAATTCTTTGGCACGGAGGTGAAGCCTTAAAGGCACGAAATACGTTTATGAATTTAAGTAAAGAAGAGCGAAACAATCTCATTGAATATTTAGGAGAGTTATGAAAAAAATTATTTTTGTCTTATTGACCTTTTTAACCGCACTGTTTGCCAGTGAAAATGCCCAAGAAAATATCTTGAACAAGGTATTGATTGTAAATACACAAAAAGCCATTCAAAGCAGTTTAGAACTGGAAAAATCCTTAGGAAAAAAGCCTTTGAGTAAAGAAGAGATTCAAAAAAAGTTTACTCAACTGCTTTTTGATTGGAAAAAAGTTGAAGCCTTGTATATTGCAGGTGAATTGGACAACGATTATTTGGATACACCACGATACATTGATGTTTTTCATAATTTAAAAGAGAATTTACACGAACAAATGCAACGCGTAAGGCAATCAAATGATGAGGTGAGTGTTGCATTGTTTAAACACTCTTTTAAAACCATAAATGCGTTGGAGTATATGCTCTATTCGTCTGATACTTTTGTTGCTCGTGATGTTGAGATTTCTCAAGCCATTGTACAAAATATTCAAAAGCAGTTAAAAGAGATTTTAGAGGTGTATCAAACCAAAGGCAATGATTTTATCCGCAATGAAGTTTTTGCCAATGGAATTATGATGAACACCTTGGTTCAAAGCATTTATAAACTTAAAGAGTGGAGAGTTGCCGATGTGGCAGGCTTGTCTTTAAAGTATAAAAATAATCCTAATCCCAACAGAGCGGAGTATTTTTTAAGTCAAAATTCCACTCACGCCATAGAAGCGATTTTATTGGCGCATCAAGAAGTGTTAGATTCTAAAACTTTTTTTGATTTTGGAGATAAATATGAACGTGATTTAAAAAACAATGATATTAAAAAAACAAGAGAATTATTAAAAAATGCACTGAGTAAATTGGAAAAAATTCCACAAGATGATTTAAGTTCAAAAGAGGCACAAACCTTTTATGAAAGTGTCAATGAGATTTACAATCATTACTTTTTTACGCTCATACAAGATTTGAAAATTACCGCTAAAATTTTAGATGCTGACGGAGATTAATTGTGGAGTTATATGGTTTTGATTATCTTTTTGATCCCAATAAACGACTGTTTTATGGGTATTTATTGAGTTCAATGCTTATAGCATTGATCTATTTATTGTATCATCAAAATCAAAAACGGCTTATTTTGAGTTCAAAGTTGTGGTTGCACGCCAGTGCAAAATTGGATTATACCTATTTTGTTGTCAATATGTTAATCAAAATGGTGCTGATTTTTCCTATTGTTCTAAGTGCCAAAACCATTACGATTTTTATGTATGAACAGGCCACTTACTATTTTGGATTAAGTCCTTTTCATCTGTCGTACACGGCAGTGATGATTTTTTATACGTTAGCAATTTTTATCGTCAGTGATTTCACTCGGTATTGGTTGCATCGATTTTTGCATACTATTCCCTTTTTATGGGAATTTCATAAGGTTCATCACAGTGCAAAAGTGTTGACACCTTTTACTTTTTATCGTGTTCATCCCATTGAAAATATTTTGTTTGGATTTCGATACTCTTTGAGTATTGGTGTGGTTACGGGCATCTTTTTTTACTGTTTTGGGGCGGTTTTGGATTTTTATTCGGTGTTAGGAGTCAATGTTTTTGTTTTTGTTTTTAACCTTTTGGGTTCAAATTTACGCCACAGTCATATTAAAATAACCTATTTCTCTTTTTTAGAGAAACTCTTTATTTCGCCTTATATGCACCAAATTCACCACAGTTCAAAGCATTTTGATAAAAATTATGGGGGCTATTTAGCCATTTGGGATCATTGGTTTGGTTCATTGGAACTTTCAAAAGATGTAGATAAATTGCGATTTGGGCTACGAAAAGAGCAAATGAAAGAGTACACAAGTATCATCAAACTGCTGTGTGTCCCTTTTTATAATTTAGGTAAAAGGAAAAAACGTGCAATACAGTAAAAAAAGCTTAAAATATCTGGGTGTAATAGGGCTAGTAACCCTTTTAGTAGGATGTTCTGCTAAAAGTACAACACAAAATGACAATCAAAAAGAGAAAATAGCGTTAGGACAAGCTCTGTTTTTTGATAAAAATCTCTCAAAAAACAGAACACAAAGTTGTGCAACCTGTCATAATCCCGAACATGGATTTGTGGACGACAGAGACAACGGTGTTTCAAAGATGGCATCTTTGGGTGACGATGGACACTCTTTGGGCGACAGACAAGCTCCCAGTGCAGCTTATGCAATGTTTAGCCCAAAATTTCATTACGATGAAAAAAAGAAAAAATATATCGGTGGTCAATTTTGGGACGGACGAGAAGGCACATTAGCGCAACAAGCAGGAGGTCCTCCTTTAAATCCTGTCGAAATGAATATGAAAGATAAAGAAGAGGTGGTGCAACGATTGCAAGAAAACCAATATTATGTGGATACGTTTAAAAAACTCTATGGAGAAGATATCTTTAAAGAAGCCAATTTGGCATATGATGCCATGACTAAAGCTTTGGAGAGTTTTGAACAAACCAAAGAGTTTGCGCCATTTGATTCCAAATATGACCGATATTTAAAAGGAGAGTATGACTTAACCCCTTTAGAAGATTTGGGGCGGTCACTGTTTTTTTCCAATCAAAACAATTCGTGTGCCACATGCCATTTGTTAAAAGCAGAAGATCAAGAGGGTGAGACGTTTACGAATTATGAGTATCATAATATAGGAACACCTATTAACCATGAGTTGCGAGCCAAAAATGGTGTGAATGCGATAGATGAAGGATTGTTAGCCAACCCCAATGTCAATGATGTGGCACAAAAAGGCAAATACAAAGTTCCCACACTAAGAAATGTTGCTGTAACGGCTCCTTATATGCACAACGGGGTTTTTAAAGAGCTAAGAACCGTAGTAGAGTTTTACGATAAATACAACAACCTTGAACGAATCTTAAATCCTGAAACAGGTAAACCCTGGGATAACCCTGAAGTTAAAGAGACCATCAGTTTAGATGAACTCAAAGCCAACAAACAAAATGACCGAAAAGTTGAAGCTCTCGTAGCCTTTATGAAACTATTAACTGATCAAAAATACGAACATCTGTTGGAAAAATAATAAACAGTTTTAACTGTTTATTATTCCACAAAAATTACGAAAACTCTTTTTTAATCATTGAATCTGCTTTAATTATTCGATATAATTAATTCTTACGCTAAACTTAAAATACATAGGAGTTAATATGCAAAAAAAAGTATTAATCACTGGTGGAAATAAAGGAATTGGTTTAGAAACAGCAAAGATATTTTTAAAAATGGATTACGATGTTTTTGTTGTGGCTAGAGATTTCAGCAATTTTGAATTGGGTGGCTTGCCTAATGTCACCGAAATAGAAGCGGATTTATCCGATTTAAGTGTGATTGATGATATTGTAAAAGTTGTAGGAGATATTGATGTATTAATCAACAATGCAGGTTTTATGCAACCTCACATAACGTATGATAAATACACAGCACAAGACCGAGAAAAAATGATGAACGTCAATTTGTACGCTCCCGTTGAACTGATGAATGCCTTTAGTGTAGGGATGAAAAAAAACAAGTGCGGACGTATTGTCAATGTGGCTTCGATTGCAGGACAAGTCGGACACCCTGATGTGTGGTATGGGATTGCTAAAGCAGGGCTGATTAATGCGACAAAAATTTATGCTAAACTCTTAGGAGGTGAGGGAATTGTGGTCAATTGTATTGCCCCAAGTCCTGTGGAAACTAATATGCAAAGCAGTAATTCTAAAGAGCGAATAGAAAGTTTTAAAAAAAGTGTCATCACCGGACGATTTGCTACACCCAATGAAGTAGCACGTACGATTGTATGGCTAGCCGTTGGAAGTCCTGAGTATATTAATGGTACGTGTATTGATATTAATAATGGGTCGTATCCGAGATAGTTTAAAGTAACGAGTAATGAGTAACAAGTAACGAGTAATACAACTTATATTCTCGTCACTCGTCACTTTTCACTTTTCACTCGTCACTCTTCAGCAATTTTGTCTTGAAATTTATCTCGAATGGCTAAAAATTCGTCAAGGTGTTCAAAGAAAATATCCACGAGTTTTGGGTCAAATTGTTTGCCTTTTTCTTCTTTAAAAAGCTTAAAAATCTTTTCATCTTCCCATGCTTTTTTATAAATTCGGTCACTTCCTAAGGCATCAAAAACATCCGCAATCGCAGTGATTCTTCCGTAAATATGAATCTCTTCCCCTTTTAAACCATGAGGATAGCCTTTTCCATCCCAACGCTCATGGTGTTCATTGGCAACAATGGCTGCGGTTTGAAGCAGTGGTCGTTTGGATGATTTAAGCATATTGTACCCCAGTGTGGTATGTTCTTGCATTTTGGCATGTTCTTCTGGCGTGAAGAGTCCGGGCTTATTTAAAATCGAATCCGGAATTCCTACTTTTCCAATATCATGCATGGGACTGGCTTGTCTGAGCATTTCAGCTTCTTTTGCATCCAAACCATAATACAAAGCAAACAATTTTGAGTATTCTGCCACTCGTTTAACATGAAAGCCCGTCTCTTCACTTCGTCGTTCACCAATGGCTCCCATGGTAAAAACAACTTCTTTTTGAGTATCTTCAATTTCACTCATTAACTCTTCAATATGTGAAGTGGCTTTTTTGACTTTGGTTTCGAGATGCTTTTTATAGACATCAAGTTGTTTATTGAGTTCCACAATCTCTTTTTGTTGGGTAATATCTTCTCGTATGGCACTGTAACCTGTGATTTCATTGTCTTTATTTAAAATGGGGGAAATGGTGGCTTTAACGTAATAATAATCTCCATTTTTCTTTCTGTTTTTAATTTCACCTTGCCAAGACTCGCCTTTTTGAATCGTTTTCCACATATGTTTAAAATCTTCTTGTGTCATATCGGGATGTCTTACTATGCTGTGCGGCTGACCGATAAGCTCTTCTTGTGTATAGCCTGAAATCTCTTCAAAGGCTTCACTGGTATAAGTAATAATTCCTTTAGTGTCTGTTTTTGAAGCAATAACATTTTTGCTGTACGATTGAATTAAAGACTCAAACTCCTCATTTTTTCTGGTGAGTTCATTGTGCAGTTTGCTGGTTAATTCAATATTTTTATTGATGGATTTTGCCATAATACCAAATTCATCGTTGGTATTTAAAACAATGGGCTCAATGGTATATTTGCGGTTGGATAAGAATTTGAAAAAAGAGATTAAGCCTTTTTCAATTTTAATCAACGGTTCGATAACCGTATTTTCTAAAAATCGCTTAAAATAAGCCGTAAAGAGTAAAATCGAAAGTACAACCATAATGGACAAATAGTAGACATACTCAATTGTAGAGTTGATTTTTTGAGAAGTTTCAAGACGCTTTTTTTCAAAATAAATGGTTAGCGTAGAGAGTGCATCAATTGCTAAAGAATCATCAATCGCTTGATTTAATCTGTTATTATCCAAATTGGTTTTATACAAAGAAACCGTTTGAGTAAGTTTTTTGATTTGTTCACTTTCAAGTTTCGTAATATTTTTAAAAGAGAGATAAGCATTGCAATGAGTTAAAAAATTTTCATAACTTTGATTAAAGGCATTACGATGAGTGTTGTCTTGAGTGAGAAGATAATTTTTGTAGTGGTGAATCAACCCATTGTAACCCAAATCTGACATTATTTTTGAAACAATAATATTTTTTGCTTGGATATCTTGATTGTAAATATCCCATTTGGTTTTGATATCAGTTGCAAATATAAATAAAATAATATGAAAAATAATATACGTAGTTCCAATTATACTTGCAAGTGAATAGAGCTTACGACGTATACTTGTATCTTTTTGCATTTCTGCCCTTTTAAAATATAATTTGAATTATTTTAACAATTACATCTTGTAATTAAGTGTGATATGCTATCCAAAAATATATTATGTTATTATGAAATAATAAAAATAATATTTATTTATATTTTAAAATGACTAAAACGTGATTCTTAAAGAAGTTGTGATAAAACTTCTTTAAGTTCTTCAGGATGAGTGAAGTGATCGACTTTTTTAACAAAATCACCTTTTTTGTTAAAAAGATAAATATAGGAAGTATGAGAAACAGAATAATCCATTTTTGACCCCTCTAAATATATTTTCTCATAAAATGATTCATAACGTTTGGTAATATCATCGATGTTTTCTTTATGGCTGGTGGCACCTATAAAGTTTTTATGGAAATATTTGGCATATTCATCAAGTTGTTCCAAGCCATCACGTTCAGGGTCAACACTGATAAACAGACCTCTAAAATTTTTAAGTTGTTCTGGTGAAAAATTTTGCAATGCAAAAGCCAAAGAACTTAAACTTGTAGGGCATACATCAGGGCAGTACATATAGCCAAAATAAACAGCGAGTACTTTGCCTTTAAAATCCTCTTTTTTAATAACACCACTGAGTGAAGTGACTTCGAAATTGTACTTTTGTGTCTCTTTTTGAGCGTTGATTATGGGTTCGATAAAAATAATCGCAACTATGGCTATGGCAACAGGAAGAATATATTTAAAAAAAGGTTTCATCTATATGTCCGTTTCAAATTGGAAACGAGCTCCAATTATTTTACTGAATTTGCTGATTTGAACATCGGCATTCCATTTCATACCGCCCACAGGACACGTAGGAAGAGTGCCTACGGCGGTATAATTGCCGTTGCCATTATTTTTAAACTCTAATTCATACGTTCCCATCATCATATTGGTGGCATAAATTTTAAGCGTAATATTCTCCAAAGATGGATTGGAACTTTTAAGTGTGAAGGTCAAAGGCTTCATAAGAGGAATATCTTTTTGAACAATTTCAAACTCCAATACTGTGCCATCTTCAATGGTAACCACGCACGAAGACTCTTTTAAGTTGCACTCTTGATTTTGAACGACAAAAGAGCCTTCCCCTTGAAATTTTTGATACAAAGCATTAAAGTCAATGACAAAATAGCCAACAACAATAGCTATGACAATCAGTGCTTGAAATATCAGTTGCATTTGTGGTTCATATTTCCATTTTGTTTCATCATTCCACCCATAACGGTTTTAACAGGTACCGTGATGGTTTGTTCTTCTCCATTTGAAAAACCTAATGTTAACGTAACAGGATCATTGGGTTTAAGTGGTTTTTGTACTAAATCAATTAACATAATATGAAAACCACCTGGTTTTAATGTGGTCGTACTGTTAGCAGCAATATCAATTTTAGGTACTTGATACATCATCATAACACCATCTTTCATGTCGTGTGTATGAAGTTCTACCACATTTGAAGCGGTTGATTTTGCCCAAAGCAGTGAGATATCTTCAGAAGTTTCGTTTTTAAGTTCCATAAACGCAGCACTGTTAGGTAAATTAGGAGGCGTTGCCCGTACATAACCATTCTCAACTTTAATACTTGAAGCAAACAAAGAAGAGACCAATAAAAGTGAAGCAAAGAGAAGTTTTCTCATAGAAGTTCCTTTAAAAAAATTTGCAACAGTATAATACAGTTGTGTTAAGTAAGTGTTAAATTGGTCGTTGGTTATTAGTTATTGGTTATTGGTTTATTGTTGAGTTACTTTAAAGTGACTAACACTAAAAACTGAATACTGAACACTGACTACTTAATTCTGAACACGTTTTCTATAAACAACTTGGGCATATTCCTTTGATAATAATATTTTCAATTTTATATCCCTCAAGATGGATATTTTGCTCTTTGATACACTCTATTTTTGAACAGCTTGAACAAATAAAATGCGCATGAGGATTTTTTTGGATTTCGTAGTAACGTTTTTTGTCATTGGATTCAAACGAATTTAAAATATTCTCTTCTTCAAATTTGGCAATATTTCGATAAAACGTTGCTTTATCCATTTGAAGTTGGTTTTTAATATCCTCATAACATAACGGCTTTTTAGCTTGTGCAAACAGTTCTAAAATTGCCACTCGTGCGGTGGTTAATTTAAGGTTGCTTTGGTTGATCAGATTTTCAATTTTACTCATGAGGCGAGTATAACGTAAAAACAATAAAAAGCAACTAAGTTGCATTAAAGTTTTATTGTATTAAGATTTCAAAAAATATGCAACCAAGTTGCAAGGAGATGGTATGAAAATTATTTTCATGGTCTGCGTGTCATTGATTACGTTATTTGCCAATAAATTAGAAGTTACAGTAAGTATTGTTCCTCAAAAATATTTTGTGGAAAAGATTGCACAAGATAAGGTCAATGTTAATGTTATGGTACTGCCTGGATTTTCACCTGCAACGTATGAGCCTAAAACCTCACAAATGAAAAGTTTAGCCCAATCAAGTGTCTATTTTTCTATTGGAGTTCCTTTTGAGAATGTTTGGTTGGAACGATTTAAAAGTGCCAATAAATCGCTTAATATTGTCGATACTTCAAGAGGCATTACCAAAGCTTTAATGCAAGAACATCATCATGAAGAAGAGCATGAAGAAGAGCATAAACATGACCATGAAGAACACCAACACCATGAACATGATAACGAAAAAAAAGATGAACATGACGAACATGCTCATAATGGCTTAGACCCACATATTTGGGTTGATCCTTTATTGGTTAAACAACAAGCTAAAACAATCTATGAAACATTAGTGGCATTGGATAAGCGTCATGCTGCTTTTTATCAAGCCAATTATGAAAACTTTTTAAAAGAGTTAGATGCGTTGTATTTAGAACTTAAAACCATTCTGGCTCCTATTAAAAATAAAGCTTTTATGGTGTTTCACCCCTCTTGGGGATATTTTGCAACACGATTTAATTTAGAACAAATAGCGGTTGAAGTTTTGGGAAAAGAGCCTAAGCCCAATCAGTTAATTGCACTCATAGAAGAGGCCAAAGAGCATAACATCAAAACAGTTTTTGTGTCACCTGAGTTTTCACAAAAGAGTGCTAAAGTGATTGCTTCTAGTATTGGAGGCAAAGTGGTGTCGATTACCTCTTTATCGTTACAATGGAAAGAAAACCTTATTTTTGCCGCACACAGTATTGTAGATTCTCACCGATAATGTTTCGATATGTTTGTGCTTTTTTACTCACACAAAGCCTTCTTTTCTCTTGTGCTTTGTGTGTTTACTCTTCTCCTTTAACCAACGTCTCTTTTAAGGTTCACTCTTCTCATCACACCATTAAAACCATTGATTTTAAGTGGGAAATTGCCAGTGAATTTACGCAGCAACTTTTTGATATATACGATACCAATTTAAATGGGAAACTCGATGAGAATGAGTTGGAACTTATTGAAACGGCGTTGGTTGATTATGGGAAACCTAAAAATTTTATGACCCATATCTCTTATGGTAAAGAGGCATCACGCAATCAATTTTTAAAACTTCAAACATCAAAATATAAAACCAAAATTGAGCAAGATAAACTTATTTTTTATTTTACTGCAGAGATAAACGTACCCTTACAACCCAATTACAAGTTATACATTTACGTCAATGATGAAGAAGATTATTTTTTTATGCAACTGAATCAACAACTTTTGGTGTTTAACAACAAAGTGCCCATACATAAAAAAATTATAGACAAACAAGTGGTGATGTTTACCATTGATGCAAGTTACAATGAAGGCATTGAAAAACCGCTTGAGGATACAAAAAAAGAAGAAAAACCTGTTTTTGTAGAAAACACTTTAACTCAAGATGAAAAAAAAGGCGATGAACCCTCTGCAAACAAACAAAGCTTTCTTGAGTGGTTTACTCCTAAATTAAAAGCACAACTTCAAAAAGTTCAACAAGGTGATATCGTGGCATTGCTGGTGCTTTTGTTTATTTCATTTGGGTATGGAATCGTTCATGCTTTGGGACCGGGTCATGGAAAGGCATTGGCTTTTTCTTATTTTTCTTCACATAAAAGCAGTTTTTCTAAGGCCTTTTTTATCTCATTGGGAAGCTCATTGATTCATATCATTGGTGCGTTGATTTTGGTTTTGGTCTCTTTGTTGATTTTAGAGTCATTTTTTAATCGCTTTGTTCAAGATTCTGTGACTTTATTAACTCAAATATCAGCAGGAATGATTATGGCATTAGCTGCGTATTTGTTGTTTAATACACTTGCCAACAAAAAATGCGCGTGTCAATCCTGCCAAAATAGCACTGTAACATGGAGTGCCACAAAACCAACCTCTCCTCGTATTAAATCAAAATTTCTTAAAAAAGATCTATATTTTGTTCTTACAGCAGGACTTATACCTTGTCCTGGGACGGTTGTTTTGTTTATCTATGCCTTTGTTCTAAAAACCTATTTGGCTGTTTTTTTAGCTGCAATTTTTATTGCGTTAGGAATGGCTGTTGTCATAGTGGGGTCTTCTTTTTTAGGAATAGGAGTGCAACGATTAAGTCAAAAATCTCATCAATACACTCGAATCTTAGAGATTGGTTCACCCATTGTGATGTTTATTTTAGGGGCATTACTTCTAGTGTCCGCAATGGCTTAGAGCATTAACTCTAAGACCACAGGGCAGTGATCACTTCCGTGAATGTCTGGCATAATGTAGGCATCTTTAATTTTATGTTTTAAATCATCACTGACAAAAAAATAATCGATTCTCCAGCCTACATTATTGGCTCTGGCATTGGCTCGATAACTCCACCAACTGTAATGATGTGGTTCATTTCCTTTTATATGACGAAAAGTATCAATGTAGTTATGCTTAATGAGTTTATCCATCCAAGCTCTCTCAATGGGTAAAAACCCCGAAGTCTCTTCATTGGCTTTGGGGCGTGCTAAGTCAATTTCTTTATGTGCCGTGTTGACATCTCCACACACAATGATCGATTTTCCTTGCTTTCTTAACTCATTAATATAATCTAAAAAACGCTCATAAAACGCCAGTTTATACTCTAAGCGTTCAGGGCTGCTTTGACCATTGGGGAAATAGACATTAAAAAAAGCGATGTTCTCAAAATGAAACTCATTGATTCGTCCTTCATTTAAAATATCAACTTCTAACGTATCACTGCTGTAAATGGGAGTTAAATGAGAAAACAAAGCAGTACCTGATTGTCCTTTTTTTAAAGAAGAACTCACTTGTAAATGGGAAAATTTTGTCTCAAAAAGAGTGTTTGGGATTTGCTCTTTTAATGCTTTAATTTCTTGAAG
Organism: Epsilonproteobacteria bacterium UBA4036; assembly: GCA_002382325.1. Taxonomy (GTDB): domain Bacteria; phylum Campylobacterota; class Campylobacteria; order Campylobacterales; family Arcobacteraceae; genus Marinarcus. The sequence continues at coordinate 66,998 of DGAG01000010.1, read as the reverse complement.
AGCTAAAATATCAATGGCGTGTTTATCGACCCATTTTAAAGCCTCTTTTTTATCGACTGCTCGAATACCATTGACATTCCATGAAACAAGTTTTAAATACATTGTTAACCTTTTTTAATCATTTTATGAGTATTATATCCAATGAAAATAATAAACGTGTAAAGGCTTTTTATGAATATTGCAAACATTGAAAAAATTGAGTTAGAGTATTTGAAAATAGAAGATCATAACAATATTGCCGAAATGATGCACCATGAGTATCGACATTTAGACGATTCAGCATGGACACATAAAGAGTTTAGTGATATTATTACCAAATTTCCTAAAGGACAAGTAGGCATTAAAATTGATGGTGAGTTTGCTGGATTTGCTTTAAGTATTGTCGTTGATTACACTCATTTTGAAGATACCCACTCGTATAAAGAAATCACGGCCAATTATACCTTTGATACCCATGATGATAATGGTGATATGCTTTATGGTATTGATGTGTTTATCAGTAAAAAATTTCGAGGTTTACGATTGGGAAGACGACTTTATGATTTTCGAAAAGAGTTGTGCGAAGAGTTGAACTTAAAAGGAATAATTTTTGGTGGACGTATTCCAAATTATGGGAATTACTCAAAAGAGATGTCGCCTAAAGAGTATATTCAAAAAGTCAAAGACAAAGAGATACACGATCCGGTATTAAATTTTCAGCTCTCTAATGATTTTTATGTTAAACGAGTTATTAAAAACTATTTGGAAGGCGATATTCAAAGTGGTGAGTTTGCTGTGTTATTGGCATGGGACAACATCTATTATGCTAAACCCAATAAAACACCTACCTCTCAAAAAACCGTTATTCGTTTGGGGTTAATTCAATGGCAAGTACGACCGTATAAAACCATTGAAGAGGTACTTGAACAAGCTGAATATTTTGTCAATGCGGTTTCGAATTATCGCAGTGATTTTGCTTTGTTTCCTGAATTTTTTAATGCGCCATTAATGGCAAAATATAATCACTTAGGTGAAGCCGATGCCATTCGTGAATTGGCAAATTATACCGAACAATTCAAAGAAGCCTTCTCTTCTTTAGCCATTAAATACAACATCAATATTATCACAGGCAGTATGCCAAAACTTAAAGAGGGTGAGCTGTATAATGTCGGATTTTTATGTAAACGAGACGGTACCATTGAAGAGTATGCCAAAATTCATGTAACACCCGATGAAGAAAAAGTATGGGGATTAAAAGGCTCACATAAAATCAAAACATTTGATACGGATTGTGGAAAAATAGGCGTTTTAATTTGTTATGACAGTGAATTTCCGGAGTTAAGTCGATTACTGGCAAAAGAGGGGATGCAAATTTTATTTGTTCCTTTTTTAACCGATACCCAAAATGGATATTCTCGAGTTAAACTGTGTGCCCAAGCAAGAGCGATTGAAAATGAGTGTTATGTTGCCATTGCAGGGTGTGTGGGCAATTTACCTAAAGTACGTAATATGGATATTCAATACGCTCAAAGTGCAGTTTTTACCCCTTGCGATTTTGCTTTTCCTGCCAATGGAATCAAAGCAGAATCTACGCCTAACACAGAAATGATTTTAATCGCGGATGTTGATTTAGAACTGCTAAAAGAGCTACACAGTTTTGGAAGTGTTACCAATTTAAAAGATAGAAGAGAAGACATTTACGAGATAAAATTTAAACAACAATAGTGCCATTGTGGCACTATTTAATCATAATTTTAGGAAGAATATTCAGTTCAACTTCTTTGTGAAGTACGGATTTAAAATGCGTTTGTATCTCTTCATACTCTTTTGTGCTTAATCTTTCTTTTGAAATCACTTCAATATCGATGTTGGCACTATGGGTTTTGGACTGATTGATTTTTAGAATATTTATTTGAACATCTTTTTGATTAATAACAAGGGTTTTAAGCGTTAAGAGTTTTTTATAATCATTGCTTTGAAGAACCAATGAGTAAAAAGATATTGCCAATGGAATGGAAACGATTAACAATAAAATCGTTGAATAGGTCAAGCCTTTTTTGGCTTTTAATATAGGAGCAAATCCCAATACAATAAAAGTCAAAGAAGCCGCTAAAATCATGCCAAAAAAGTTGGTTAAAAAAAGTAAAAATGAGCCGTATATGATGCTTAAGTCTCCCCAACCAATGCCAATACCTGTAACAGCAAGTGGCGGTACAAGAGCAACGGCAATTGCCACTCCTGCAAGTGATTTGGCAACTTCTTCTTTGGAACTGGCATAAGCACCTGCAATGCCTGAAAAGATTGCCACAAACAAATCAAGTAAATTGGGATTGATTCGTGAACTTATTTGAGAGGTCATAACTTCTAAGGGTAAAAAAAGAGTCAAAAAAGCTGAACAGATTAACGCACTTATAATACCCACAGCGAGTGTTTTTAAACTGTTTTTAATTATGTGTTGATGATTTCGCGTGAAGCCCATTGCCAATGAGATAATAGGAGTCATCAGTGGGGCTAAAATCATCGCTCCTATAACCGTAGGCGTTGAATCTTGAAAAAGACCAATGGTTGCAAGAAGGGTGCTTAAAATCATTAAAACAATAAAAACAGAGGTGGTTTTTGCCCCTTCTTTTAAACTAATAAGCGTCTCTTTAATATCGTCATCACTGACTTTTTTAAATAAAGGAATGTTTCCATCAACCAAAAGCTCTTCTATGTCGCCTTGAGGAAGTGATTTGATATCAATGACTTCTTCTTTGGAAGAAGGAACGGCTTTTTCTTCAAGTATGGTTTTAAAGCTCTCTCCATAATGGATTTTCAGTTGACTTTGCGTTACGGTTATGTGAATGTGTTTTGAACTTAATGCGGTATCATCAATGGTAAAATCAAAAGAGACATTGCTTGATATTTCCAATTGTTGAGTTGAAATAAAACCAATATTCTTAGGAAGTGTTCCAATGGAAAATCTGTGATATAAAAAAATAACGATTAAATAATAACTATAGGAGATTAAACTGTACGGGGCAATTAAAAAAGCGTTGAGTTTGCCATCATGAAAGGAACTGTTTTCTTGTGTATTTAAGGTGGAATAAATCGTATAATCTTCTAAAATTAAAATACCGCTGAGAGCTTTTTTAAAGCTTTTTGTTTGGGTTTTAAGCTCAATCGTTTGGTAGGTGAGTTGTCGTATATTGCTAAAAAAGTTTAGAATACTTTTAAAAAAAGAGAGTTCAAGATTTTGATTTAAATTTTGAACATTGCCAATGGAAATTTTTTTGAATGAGACTTCATCGTTGCATAACAGCAGTTCATCTTCTATGCGTAAACTTTTATTCATACCATCATCAAATGCTTTGGTGATGTTCTTTTGAATCCCATAACGCTTAAGTGCATTATGGGACTCTTCATGAGGAAGTAACGCCACATTGATTTTTTTATGGGCATGGTATTTTAAAAAGTGCTTAATGTTTTTTTCACTCAAAAAAAGAAAAACAATGCTGTTTTTACTCTCTTTTAACGTCACTGAGCTTTCATCAAAAAAAAGAATATGTGGGGTAAGGGCATACTGCTCTTCACAATACTGAAGCACTTTTTGAAGTTTTTCTTTGTCTTGTTTTAACGTAAGAAGGGTAACTTTGGAATATGCTTTCAACGTGTTTTTTCCTTTTTATTGATATTGTATCAAAAAACAAAGAGGATTAATTTAAAAGATTAACTCAACAAAATAAAATGTGCTTAAAATCTACGCAGTATAATTGAAAAAAATATAAAGAGAATTTTTATGACACTCGAACAATTAGAACTTACCGTAGATTATTTTGAATTTGATAAGCAATTTTATCAACAATTAAACGCCACGCCCTTGAATAATCCTTTTCTTATTTCATACAACAAAAAAGCCTTTGATTTAATTGAACTGGATTATGATGAAGCGACCAAAGAGGCTTTTGTATCATTTATTAATGGAGAAAAAATTCTAAAAGGAAGCACACCTTATGCCATGGCGTATGCAGGGCATCAGTTTGGTTATTTTGTTCCCCAATTAGGGGATGGACGTGCCATTAATTTGGGGCAAACCCATGGATGGCATTTGCAAACCAAAGGCTCAGGTTTAACTCGTTATTCCAGACAAGGCGATGGACGAGCGGTGTTACGTTCAAGTATTCGAGAGTATATTATGAGTGAAGCCATCCACGCATTGGGTATTCCCACGACCAGAGCCTTAGCACTGATTGGCTCAACGCATGGTGTGTATCGAAGTTTTGAAGAGGTTGAAACGGGTGCTGTGGTGATGCGGATGTCCCCTTCATGGATTCGTTTTGGTACGTTTGAATTTTTTGCACGACAAAACGATGCTAAAGAACATTTGATTCAACTGTCTAATTATGTGATTAAACAATCGTATTCTCATTTGGAAAAAGACAAAGCCAAGTATGAAAAAATGTTTTTTGAAGTGGTGGATAACACAGCACATTTGATGGCATATTGGCAAACGTATGGTTTCATGCACGGTGTGATGAACACCGATAATATGAGCATAGCAGGATTGACCATAGATTATGGACCGTTTTCGTTTATGGATTATTTCCAAGCCGATTGTATTTGTAATCACACCGATCATGAAGGGCGATACAGCTTTTCCAATCAGCCTTATGTGGCACGATGGAACTTAGAAGTCTTGGCAAATTGTATGGGAAAAATTTGTCGTTATGGCAATTTGATGGAATATTTGAACACCTTTATGTTTACGTATAAAAAAAAGTATTGGGCTTTGATGTCAAAGCGTTTAGGACTTGATGTTAATAGCAGTTCAAATTCATACTCTTCTTTAATCAAACAACTCTTAGGTGCAATGGAGTCAGCAAAAGTTGATTACAATCTCTTTTTTTATACGCTATCAACGTTAGAATCACTTGAAGATATTACGCCTATTTTAGATATTTGTGTTTATAGACAAAGTGTGCAAGAGTGGTTTTTAGAGTATCAAAAGGCACTTAAAAATGAGAATAAAACATTTGATGAAGCCAAAGCGATTATGATAAAAATTAACCCTAAGTATATGATTAAAAATTATATGCTTCAAGAAGCCATTGAAAAAGCCACAGCAGGAGATTTTAGTTTGGTGAATGATTTATTATATATCGCTCAAAACCCTTTTAATGAACACAAAGCCTTTGAACACTATGCCAAACCAACACCCATGCAGTTTGCCAATTTACAGTTGAGTTGTTCTTCTTAAATAAGTGAGAAGTAAGAAGTAAGAAGTGAATAGAAATTTTACCACTCACTTCTCACCACTTACTACTTACCTGATTTACTCTTTATCAAACGAAAGTTTCCCTGCTCCTAAAAACATTAAGGCTAAGGCACTTAAAAGATACATCATTTGAAGCTCAATTGCCCAAGCTCCTGTTTTTGTAATTTCTAATAAATCGTTTGCGTGAACCAAATAAATGGCAAATGCCATGGTTAATACGACAACAAAACTGGCAAATCGAGTTTTAAGTCCTAAAATAATCAATAAAGGAGCAACCACTTCTCCTATGTAAACACCATACGCTAAAAATTCAGGAAAGCCCTCTTGTGTAACTTTAGTGATAATAAAATCAATGCCCCCATTGATTTTTGCAATACCGTGAAAAAGCATAAGCCCACCAACCATCAATCGAAGTAAAAGTTTACCAAAATCAGAACTGCCTGTCATTTTTAAGTCCTTAGTATGAGTTGAATTAAACAAAAATCCTATCTTAATTTTGTTAAGGTTACGCTAAAGAGTATGATGTTTTTGAGATAATTATCTGGATAATTCACCCTTAGAATATGAAATTAAAAATTTATTTATGGCACTTACAAACGCTTGAGGTTGTTCGATCATACTTAAATGTCCGCTGTTTTGCAGTTGAACATAATGACTGTTGTTTGTTTTTGATGCCAGTTTTTTCATCGTATCCGTTGGAATAATAGCATCATTGCTTGATTCTATAAATAACGTGGGCTTGGTTTGTTTCGTTAAATACTCTGTTGTATCGGTACGACTGAGCATGGCAAAGAGTCCACCTATTACACCAATGGGATTAAAGTGTTCAATTTTTTCTTTGTAATGGTTAATGACATTGGGGTGTTTGTTTTGATAGTTTTGAGAAAAGGCAAGACTTAAAAAAGTCTCTAAAAAAGGGCTCAAACCCTTTTGCTTAATCGTACGAATGGCATTGGCACGTTTGAGTTTGGCTTCATCACTGTCACTGGTTGTGGTGGTATTGGCTAAAATAAGGGCACGTATATTTTCAAGTCGTTGACTGGCTCTGAGTGCAATATATCCACCCATAGAAAAACCACACAAAATAACGTGAGTAAGATTGAGTTGTACAATGATTTGTTCAAGGTCATCCACATAGCTCTCCATGGTGTATTGCCCATGACCAACCTCAGAGTTGCCCAATCCTCTTAAATCATAAGAGATGCAATAGTAGGTTTGATGCAGTTGTTCAATGATGGTATCCCACAGTGTGTGGTCAAAAGGAAATCCATGAATAAAAACAATAGCGGGGTTGCTTGGATCTCCTTTGGTGTAAACGCTTAGATTATCAATGAGAGTATTCATGGCTTCTTCTCCTGCTTAAAATGAGTAAGAGGTATTATACCCTATAAGCAATAGTATTTTTTAATTCAATTAAAATTACCATGTTCTAATGCGTAAATGACATGACGTACATTGTCGTAACACATACAAATATTCGTCCATTGCCGTTAGTGGGTCATTGGCTTGAAGGGCGTCTAAAATACCTTGTGCATGCGCTTGTGTTCGGTTGGCCATTTTTTGAGCAAATTTATGTGCATAGGCTGTTTCTTCGGGTAAAGCACTCTTTAAATCTTTAGTAGCAATAGAAGAGGATGTTTCTAAAATCGCTTGAGCTCCTTGTTGTATCATCTCTTTATTGTTGTATAAAAAACCATTTTGTATGTCGTCCATGGCTTTGGCAAGTATTTGCATGTTTTCAAGTCGATGTTGTTTGTTTTCTTGTTCATTGGCATACAACAATGTTGCAAACAGTACGATACAGATCAGTATTTTTTTCATGTTTAACCTTTTAATATGAGATAACTTCTTTTGAGAATTGAGTTAGTTCAACCACTTTGGCACTCTCTTCGGCAAGTTTTTTACCTTTTCTTTTCCCTCCATAGTATTGATCCAATTCATCTTTAAAGGATTTAAAATAGTCTTGAAATTTATCCGAACCTAAAACAGCAACTGCATAGAGTTCATCATTGATTTCATCGTATTCAAGCACAACAGATGCCAAAGGTTGTCTGGCTTCTCCTGCAATATTTTTGCACCCTTTTGCTGCATCAAAGGCACTTAAATGAGAAGAACATACAATCACACCACGCTCTTGACAGGCAATACTTTTTTCCGCTACGGGAACATATTTAATAAAACTGTCATCGGGAGTAGGGTGAGTTAATTGATGGGAACAGATTCCTGAATAAGCCACAATAGAACTGTTTTTGCCCACGCCTCCTCTCCAAAGGTATTCTTCGGATGTTTCACTTTTTAAGGCTATATTTTTATGGGTAGGTTTTTCTAAATCAATGAGTAAACAAGGTGTTGAAACATGTGGATATAAAAAAACATACGTCACCTCTTTTTTTAAAGAGGATGCTTTAAGAGCGTTGCCTTGTGCGTCTAAGAGTTTGACCTTATTATAAGCAATAAATAAGTTCCCATCATCGGCTCGTAATACACCATTAATAAGTGAAGGGTTAATGGCAATAATTGCACCTGTACCTAAAATCTTTAAAAAATTTCTTCTTTGCATTGAAAACCTTAATAAATTAGTCTACTGCAAAAGGAGAATCCTCCTTTGCAGTTATATTTTTTATAAGAATAAATCTCGTTTAACACCGTTAAACCATTCAGTTGTGAGTTTTCCCACACCTTTAGAACGAAATTTTCCGTTACCATCATTGGGTTTTGGAACATTTCCTTTGCTTTTTAGATTACCTGTTGTTGGATTGATATCAAAATCGTGTGTGACCATAATCGCTTCATTGGGATTTCCATTGACCATTGAGTAACATACGTTGGCACTTTGTGCAGGAAGATTTGATTTAGAATCAAAGGCTTTCCCTCCCAATTGAGCAACGATTTCGCTTGCCGCTCTTTTGGCTCCCCAAATAGCGGTTTGACCACTTGGTGGAACACCATGTGTTACACAATCACCTAAAACATAGATGTTTTTATCACTGATTGATCGAAAACTTGTACCCTCCATCATGGCAAACCCTGCGGCATTGGTTTTAATCCCTGCCATGGCAATTACAGGAGAAGCTTTGTTAATAGGAATAAAATTACACACTTCATAACTAACAGTTTTTTCAACACCTATTTCATCTTCTACATCTTTAAACTCTTTATAGGTTACGATTTTCTTTTGGGTGTCAATATCAACAATTTTTGTGTTGCCTTTGTATTCTATGGTATCAGCAAAAAGGTCCTGCCATGATTCTTTAAAGGCTGCTCCTTTGGCAAATGCACCCCCTCTGGTATCCAAAACAATTACTTTGCCTTGGATATCTTCACTTTTCATGTATTGTGCAACCATGGATGTTCGCTCATAAGGAGCAGGTGGGCATCGATATTTTCCAGAAGCAGGTGGAATAATGACAACATTGCCATCGTCCATATTTTCAAGTTGTCGTTTAAGCGCTAAGTGTTCACTTCCTGGCATTAATGCAGCAGGACACGCACGTGAAACTTGAGCAATTTTCTCTTTATTCCATGTAGGAAATTGCGATTCATAATCATAGACAATTCCCGGTGAGAGTACTAAAATATCGTATGAAATCGTACCACTTGTCGTCGTAACGATTTTATTGGCTTTATCAATGGCAGTCACTTCCGTTTGAATAAATTCATACCCATGAGCTTGTGCGGGAGCATAAAAATCGTGAGTAAGTGTTTCAAGGGTTACGCCTTCAATTCCACCTAAATAAGCATTTGAATAAGGACACGCCATAAAAATGTCTTTTTTCTCTAATACAATAACCTCAAGTGAACTCTCTTTTTGTCGTAACTGTTTAGCAACCGTTAATCCACCAAATCCTGCCCCTACAACAACCACTCGTTTACCATTTGATTTGGCTTTTATAGGTTTTGCAGCTTCTACTGAAGCCGTACTTGAACTGCATCCGGTTATAGCAGCAGCTGCAATACTGACACCTGCTAGTTTAAATAAATCTCTTCTTTCCACGTTGTTTCTCCTCCAATTTTTGCTTAAGTTGAGTAATTATATCAACAATGATTATTTTACAAAACTTAAATAAAATAACTAATATTTATAAATTTGCTTTATGAAAGCAAGTATTTAAAAGCCCTTAAAATAAGGAGTATAGCAATAAAATAGCAAAAATATAAATGACACAAAGTGACTTTAATATAAAAATATAATGATTTTTGTAAATTCTTTTAAGGTTAAAGTATAAGTTTTTATTATGGTAATTATTCCATATGAACGCTATAAAAGCATCTGGGGTTTTTAGATTTTTTTCTTTTATAAAAAGTATGCTCATTTTTAAAAATACAAATAAGTGTTTAAAAAAATCAATTCTTTTTTAGGCTTAAATCTTCTTGATTTTCATTGTAAAATGAGTGTAAAAAGAATAAATAAGTTCAGCTTATGGTATGAATAATAAAAAACAATGAATCTTTTTTTGTTTTTTTACGAAGAGTAACACAAAAAAAGAATTTTTTTGTTGACTTCGAGTCAATTTTAATAAGCAATTAAGTTCTTAAGCAATATTATTTCATTGACTTACGGTCAATAAAAAAGAGGTGAATTTTGCCAAAGATTGTGAATAAAGAAGAAAAAAGAAAAAGAATCGCTCAATCAAGTATTGAATTGTTGTTAGAAAAAGGGATAAGAAATTTAACGGTTTTGGAAGTTGCCCAAAAAGCCAATATAGGAAAAGGTACGATTTATCAATATTTTCAAAGTAAAGAAGATATCGTTTTTGAAATTATCAATGCTTATACCAGTGAAGTCATTTTAGAATTGAATGATTCATTACAAAAAGCAGCAACGTGCCGAGAAAAAGTACTGATATTTTTTGATTTTTTTATGAATGATTCTCAAAAAAACAAAGATGCGTTAAAAGTCTATCAAGAGTATTTAGGCATTAATCTCTCTTCAAAAAATGAGGCAATGAGTTGTTACAACACCCAATGTTCACAACAATTTGAAATTATTTTTGAACAAATTATCCAAGAAGGGATTGAAAAAAAAGAGCTAAACTCAAATGCTATAAAGTTTGTTCCTATATTTTTATTGAGTGAAAGAGGAATGATTCTTTCTCACGCAACGCAATTGGATTTTAATTTAAAAGAGCAGATGTTGCATATGATTCATACTTTATTTGATGTATTGGAGAAAAAAAATGTTGGATAAGAAATATCAAAGAGTGGTCTTCTCTTTTTTTATGTCAATGTTCATGAGCTTTATTATGAGTTTTATTATTACTTATATTAACATGGGGTTTATTGAAAATTTTATTGCTATGTGGCTTGAAGCGTTTGCAAAAGCCTTTGTGTGTGCATTTCCTTTGGTGTTTATTTTTGCACCCATTGCTCACAAAATTTCACTTAAATGTATAAAAAAAGATTAAGGAATTTAAATGATACGAAAAAGTCTATGGGTGTTATTCATTGCCCTAAATGTTTATGCTAACCCTTCACTGGTTGAAGTGGTTCAAATTCAAAAAGCACACGTCAATCCTTTGCAAGAGTTTGTTGGGACACTGCGATTTGATAAAAACTCTGTTTTAGCAGCACAAAATGAGGGTATTGTTAGAGCTATCCATTTTGAAGTTGGAGATTTTGTGAAAAAAAACCAAGTGTTGGTACAAATTGATTCCCAGCTTTTAGAAGCTCAAATTAAAGCAGCTCAAGCCAATTTAGAGAGTGCAAAAAGTCAAAACAACAATGCCTTGAAAGATTATGAACGATACGAAAAGTTATTGGAGAGTAAATCCATTACACAAAAAGAGTATGACGATGCACTATTGCAATCAACTTCTGCACTGAATCAAGTCGAAGCGTTAAAGGCCAGACTCAATGAGTTGTACATTCAAAAAGAACAAAAAAGCATCAAAGCACCTTATGATGGTATTATTGTTGAAAAAATGATTAATTTAGGTGAGTGGGCAAGCAGCGGAAAAGCCCTAGTTAAAATGGTTAATACCCAAGTGGCAGAGTTTAATTTTAGTGTACCTTTATACATCATAGAAGGATTAAAACAGAACCAAACTTATGAAATAGTGGTCAATAATCAAATAATTCAAGCAAAACTATTAGCAGCCATTCCCAATGGAGATAGTTTAACTCGTACCTTTCCCATTAAATTTAAAGCCACTTTAGAGAAGGGCTTTTTTTATGATGGTCAAGAAGCCAAAATAGCACTATCAAAAAAAGGAGAAATCGAAGCATTTGTTGTCCCTCGAGATGCGGTGATTAAACGATTTGAACAAACGGTTATTTTTGTGGTCAATGAAGAGTTACAAGCGGTGATGATACCTGTACGAATTGTGGGATATTTGGGTTCTAATGTGGCGATTGATGCTCAAGGAATCAATGAAAATATGCGTGTGGTGTTTAAAGGGAATGAGCGAATATTCCCTAATTCACCGTTGCAAATCATCAACAATAAATAGGAAAAACAATGGATTTAATTAAATTTTCAATTAAAAATCCTGTTACGATCATCGTTTCGGTTTTAATTGTCATTATATTTGGTTTATTATCTTTAACCAAATTGCCTTATCAATTAACACCCAGTGTCACCAAACCTGAAATTAAAATTACTACCGTTTGGCCCGGTGCAACTCCGTATGAAATTGAAAGAGAAATCATAGAAGAACAAGAAGATGTGCTTAAAAGTTTAAACAATCTTTTAACCTATGAATCTTCATCTCAAGATAATTTAGGTGAAATTACTCTGACGTTTAAATTGGGAACTGATTTACGAGCTTCCTTACAAGATGTTTCGAATAAACTTAATGAAGTCAGCTCATATCCCGATGATGCAGAAGAGCCCATTATTGAAACAGCAACCGCCAGTCCGGTTATTTGGTTGATGCTTCAAACTTTGGACAATAATCCTCGTCATATTGATGAGTACAAAACTTACTTTGATGATGAAATTGTTCCTGTGCTTAAACGTGTGGATGGGGTTGCTGGAACCATGGGCGGAGGAGGCCGTGAACAACAAATGGAAGTGGTCTTTGACAGCAATAAACTCGCTTCTTATAACTTGACCATTTCACAAGTTATTCAAACACTTCAAAGTGAGAATGTCGATGTTTCAGCAGGGATTTTAAATTTGGAACGACGATCTTATCGAATACGAACGGTACATAAATTTAAAACGATTAAAGAGATTGAAGAGGTGATTTTGGTTTCAAACCGAGAACAACGTATTGTGCTTAAAGATGTCGCTACGGTAGGATTTGGTTATGAAACACCCAGTACCGTGGCAATGTTTTTGGGCAAAGATGGTATTTTTTTAGGGATACAACCCAGTAGTGAAGCCAATATTGTGCAGTTGACCAATGACGTTGAATCAGCCGTCAATGAACTCAATGAAAAAGAACTTTTGAACAAAGAGTTAAAAATTCATTGGTTGTATGACCAACGACCTTATATTGTGGGTTCTGTTGATTTGGTTCAACAAAATATTATGATTGGTGGAATTTTAGCCATTATTATTTTAATCACATTTTTACGTTCAGTCTCTCCTACGGCGGTGGTTTCTGTTGCTATTCCCATTTCGGTTATAGGAACATTTATTGTGCTTGAAATTTTGGGACGAAGTTTAAATACCATCTCTTTAGCTGGGATTTCATTTGCTGTGGGGATGCTTGTGGACAGTGCCATTGTGGTGTTAGAAAATATTGACCGACATCGAAAAAATGGAGACTCTATTTCTGAAGCGGCCTATAAAGGAACAAGTGAAGTGTGGGGAGCATTAATTGCCAGTGCGTCAACGACCATTGCGGTGTTTTTACCCATTGTCTTTTTGCAAGATGAAGCAGGACAGCTTTTTAAAGATATTGCTATTGCTGTAACGGCAGCAGTAAGTTTTTCTCTTTTTGTCTCTATTGCAGTGATTCCAATGTTATGGAAAAAATTTGCATCCTTTTCAAAAAAAGAGCCTAAAGATGCAGGAAAGATTGCTCAATTTGGTCATAAAATAGTGGAACTGATTATGTCAATTGTAGAAGTTTCACTCAAAAATACCCAAACAAAAATAGTAACCATTCTCTCTTTGGCAATTTTTTCAGCGGGAACCATTTTTCTTTTATTTCCTAAATTGGACTATTTACCTCAAGGCAATAAAAATTTGATTTTTAATATTTTAATTACACCACCGGGCCTTTCGTATCAAGAGCGTTATGATATGGGGGCATATTTAATGCAACAAGTTGAACCTTATGTCAATACCGATGTAGGAGAGGTTCCTGGTTTAAGTCGAGCTTTTTTTGTCTCCTTTGGTGATTTTAATCTTTTTGGAGGTACTTCCATGCATGAAGACAGAGCCAAAGAATTAATTCCTATGTTTCAACCTATTATTAACTCTATGCCCTCTATTTTTGGGGTATCGATTCAATCAGGAGTATTTGAAGATGGAGTAGGTGAGGGCAATACAGTTGATATTGATATCAGTGGAGAGAGTATTAAAGATATTGCTAATGTTGGGGCACAACTTTTTGGTGCCACCATGCAAACCATTCAAGGAAGCCAAGTAAGACCTGTGCCCTCAGTCGAATTGTTATATCCCGAAATTCGAATTTATCCTAATGCTGATGCCTTAAAATCATTGAATATGAGTTCCCAAGAGTTTGGGGTAAATATTGATGTGTTAATGAGTGGTGCAAAAATTGGTGAATTTGAAGAAGATGGAAAGAAAAAGATTGATTTGGTTTTAAAAGGCAATGACAATTTAATTAAAACACCTCAAGATATTATGGAAGCACAAATTGCATTAAGCAATTCAAGAGTTGTTCCCGTATCGTCGTTATCGAATTATGAAAGTACAACGGGAATTTCAGAAATCAGACACTACAATGGGAAACGAACCATTACCTTACAAGTGACCCCTCCTGTAGGTATGACCATTGATGAAGCCATGAAAATGATTGGTGGTATGCTGCAAGGTATGAAAGCACAAAATATGATTCCTCCTAGTGTTGAAATTGGAATTTCAGGAACGGCAGATAAGCTCAGTGAAACCATTGGGATGTTGACCAATAATTTTATTTTGGCGTTGATTATTGTTTATTTACTTATGGCAGCACTTTTTGGAAATTTTTTGTATCCTATTGTCATTATGTTTACCGTCCCTTTAGCAACAGCGGGAGGGTTTATTGGGTTGTGGCTTACCAATGCTTTTATTTCACCACAGCCTTTGGATGTCTTAACCATGTTAGGCTTTATTATTTTAGTAGGAATTGTGGTAAACAATGCCATTTTAATTGTGCATCAAAGTTTGAATTATATTCAAAATGAAGGCATGGAGCATAAAAAAGCGGTTATTGAAGCGACTAAAACACGGATTCGTCCCATTTATATGAGTTCATTAACATCTATTTTTGGTATGTTACCGTTGGTGCTTATTCCAGGACCAGGAAGTGAATTTTATCGTGGATTGGGTTCCGTTATTACAGGAGGCTTAGCCTTTTCAACCATTTTTACTATTTTTGTAACGCCTGCGTTATTGATGTTTTTTATCAAACTTGAACAAAGAGTAGGAAAAAAACAAAATGATTTTGATGCCAGAGCATTAAATAAAGCCTAGAAGGATAATTGATGATAAAACAGAGCATAGGCATAATCGGTTTGATGGGATGTTTGATTCAAGCCCATGCCATAAATTTGCAACAAAGCATTGAGTTGGCCTTGTTGCATAATTTTGAAATCAAAGAAAAAGAGTATATCAAAGAGGAAAAAAATGCCTTAGATAATTCAAGTTATTCCGCTTTTTTGCCCAGTGTTGATTTGGAATATTCGTATGAAAGACGCGATAAAACGATTGTCAATCAAAACAATGATGACTCCATTGGCAGTGCTACGGTTTCGTATAATTTATTTAATGGATTTTCTGATGTGGCTTCTTTATTGGGTACAAATTATGACTATAAAGCCTCAATTTACAATTATGAGGCGAGTAAACAAGACATTATTTTAAATACCAAAGTGGCATATTTGACGATTTTAAAAGAGCAAAAAAATGTTCAAACTCAAAAAGATGCGTTAGCGCTTTTTGATAAACAATACGAAGATGCGTATCATAAATTTGAACAAGGATTAATTGCCAGAAATGATTTATTGGAAGTGGAAGTTCAAATGCTTCAAGCCAGACAGAGGTTATTAAGTGCCCAAAAAGATTTGAAAGTAGCACGATTGAGTTTAAACAATATTTTAAGCAATCATTTGCCTTTTGATGAAGTTCTTGAAGAGTTATCGTATGAAGAAGCCTCTTTTAATTTTCATGAAAATAACTTTTTGGAAAAACGCAGTGAAGTTCAAGCATTAAAAATGGTATTGCAAAGCTACAATGCACAAAAAAACAGTGCATTGGGAAATTTTTTACCCAGTATTGATGCTTCATTGAGTCGTATTGAATATGGCGAAAGTGAAAAACTCGATGGAAAAACAGGTTATCCCGATGACCAAGAAGTGATTAAAGTTACAGCCAAATGGAATTTGTTTGCAGGGGGAAAAGATGTCAATGAAGTTATTGTCTATACCCAAAAGAAAAAACAAGTTTATGCACAACTTGAAAATATAAAATTGCAAATTCAACTGCAGTATGAACAAGCGTTAGAAGAGTTGGATGTGGCAAAATTAAACTATGAAAGTGCTTCTAAAGCACTGCAACAAGCCAATATCAATTATGAAATTGTCAACAATCGATTTATACAAGGGATTTCAAAAAGTTCAGATTTAATCGATGCCAATTTTTTACTCAGCCAAGCCAAACAAAACTTTTATACAGCATATTACGACAAATTTTTAGCCATAGCCACTCTTCAAAGAGTGCTTGAAAGCAATCAATAATGTCGGGTTGGGTTTATTTAATCATTGCAGGGGTTTTAGAAATTGGCTTTGCCTCCACGCTCAAACTCACTGAAGGTTTTACCAAAATTGCCCCTACTGCAGTCTTTGTTTTTTTTGCCATTTTTAGTTTCTATTTTTTAAATAAAGCGGCACAAACTATTCCTGTAGGAACCGCTTATGCCATTTGGACAGGTATTGGTGCTTTTGGCACGATTATCGTAGGCATATTTTTTTACAGTGAACCTGCTTCATTGTTACGATTATTTTTTCTTATGACATTAATTGCCTCCATTATTGGGCTGAAGTTGGTTTCTTAAGAAGTAAATAGTAAGAAGTGAGCAGTAAGTGGTGAATGAAAAATATGACCACTTACTACTTACTTCTTACTTCTCACGTTTAACAGTTGTTACCTTTTGGACTTTCTTACTCAAATAAAGCGTACGGCTTTTTCTTTCCTAATAAAGTTTTTGCTATAATCTTGCGTATAAAAATTAAACATAAAAGGTATCAAATGGGAAAAATTACAGAACAAGATATTATAGACAGCATCGCTGATGCCTGTCAATATATTTCATTTTACCATCCAGAAGATTTTGTCAAAGGAATGGTTGAAGCGTATGAAAGTGAAAAATCAGAAGCGGCTAAAAATGCCATTGGACAAATTTTAATTAACTCTAAAATGTGTGCAATGGGTCACAGACCTTTATGCCAAGATACAGGAAGTGTTAATATTTTTGTTAAAGTAGGGCTCAATGCCAATTTAGACATTAAAAAAGAGTTGGTTGATTTACTCAATGAAGGGGTTGCAAAAGGATATACGGATCCAGATAACACATTAAGATATTCAGTTGTTGCCGATCCTGCAGGTAAGCGAATCAATACAAAAAACAACACACCGGCTGTTATTCATGTAACCGTTGATAACTCTGATGAATTAGATATTACTGTCGCTGCCAAAGGGGGCGGAAGTGAAAATAAATCAAAATTTGCAGTATTAAATCCAAGTGATTCGATTTATGACTGGGTTATGGCAAATGCCAGAGAGATGGGTGCTGGTTGGTGTCCTCCTGGAATTTTAGGGATTGGTATTGGTGGAAACCCAGAAAAAGCAATGTTGCTTGCCAAAGAGTCTTTAATGGGGCATGTTGATATCCATGAATTAAAGCTGCGAGGTCCTCAAAATGCCATTGAAGAGTTAAGACTTAAATTGTATGAAGACATCAATAAAATTGGAATTGGAGCACAAGGTCTTGGGGGGTTAACAACGGTTTTAGATGTTAAAATTTTAGATTATCCTTGTCATGCAGCATCACTTCCTGTTGCTATGATTCCAAACTGTGCAGCAACACGACACATTCACTTTAAATTAAAAGGCAATGGACCAGCTGTATTTAAAAAACCATCTTTAGACATTTGGCCAAATATTGAATTACCAATGGATACCATTAAAAGAGTAAAAATTGAAGATTTAACCAAAGAGAATTTATCTCAATTTAAATCAGGAGATACATTATTAATTTCTGGAAAAATTTTAACTGCACGTGATGCTGCTCATAAAAAAATTGTTGAATACAAAAATGCAGGTAAACCACTTCCAAATGGAGTGGACTTAAAAGACCGATTTATTTATTATGTCGGACCAGTTGATCCTGTAAGAGATGAAGCAGTAGGACCTGCGGGACCAACAACATCTACAAGAATGGATAAATTTACTAAAGACATGATGGAAATTGGAATCATGGGAATGATTGGTAAAGCTGAAAGAAAACAACCTACGATTGATTTAATTAAAGAGTACAAATCTATTTACTTAATTGCTACAGGTGGGGCTGCATATTTGATTTCTCAATCAATTAAGTCTGCAAAAGTTTTAGCATTTGAAGAGATTGGTATGGAAGCGATTTACGAATTTGAAGTAGAAGATATGCCAGTAACTGTGGCTGTTGATACCCAAGGAAATTCTATTCATACAACAGGGCCTGCAAAATGGAGAACCATTTAATTATAAAGAGGAATTTCCTCTTTATAATTTTTAATCAAAATATTTAAAATCTTTATCTTCACTTCCGTCTTTTTTTCTGTTTTTAAAACGCCACATAGTATGCGTATATTTAAGTGTTTGATAGATTAAAACAATCACAATCGCTGCAATAAACAGTTGAAAAACAAAAATTAAAAAGTCCATAGAGTTCTCTTTAAAATATTATTTCTTTTTTTCCATAAAATTAGGCTCATGCCACTCAACACTCGGCGGTAAAGAAGATGTTTGTGAATCTTTATCAGGCAACTTATACCCACCAAATGCACTGCTTTCCATTTTTTGTTTTGAAAAAATATTACTGTTAGGAGCAATGACTGCACCCACAATTAAAACAATCCCTATAATGGCATAACCCACATATTTATAATTATCTTTTTTCACTACAAACCTCCTTAAGGGGTCTTGCTAAATTATTTTATTGTTGCATTATTTTATTTAAAGCAAGGTTAAGCCTTTGAAGTAATCCTTTGAAGCCTGTTTTTTAGAGAAATTTGAGTATAATATTTTTTTAAGGAATAAAAACTGTATGATGGATTTTTTGCAAGGTATGTTATTGGGTTTAACGGCAGCTGTTCCTCTTGGACCCATTAATTTGCTTATTATGAATGAAGCACTTAAAGTGTATAAAAATGGTGTGAGTGTGGGATTTGGTGCGATGAGTGCCGATGCCACTTATTTGTTGCTTATATTGTTTGGATTAAGTACCTATTTTAATCATCAAGCTCTTTTAAATGGCTTATCTTTATTGGGTTCGATGTTTTTATTTTATATGGCATATATCATTTATAAAAATCGTAATGAGAAAATTAAAAAGATGGATGCCCATGTTAAAAGCTCTTTACTTAAACACTATTTAAAAGGGTATGCTTTAACGTTATTAAGCCCATATACGGTAGTTTTTTGGTTGAGTGTGGCGACATTAAGTCTGAGCAAAAGTAATCCAATGTATATTATCAGTGGAATGCTTTTTGCAATATTTCTTTGGATAACGCTGATGCCCTATTTTATATATAGAACAAAGCATCTCATTTCGCAACACATGTATTCAAAAATTGCATTAATTTCAGCAGTGGTTTTTTGTTTATTTGCTCTTGGGATGATAATTCGGCTCTTTTTTTAGAATTTTTTAATTAAAGATTCTAATTAAGACAATTTTTATCCTATTTGCACTAAAATGTCAAAATAAATTACTAAAATTGATGTAAATGTAAAAATTTACACTTTAAAATAGGAAACAAAATGGAAGTATATTTAGACAACAATGCAACAACAATGGTCGATCCAAAAGTTTTTAAAGCCATGGAACCGTTTTTTTGTACACTTTATGGAAATCCCAACTCGTTGCACAAGTTTGGTGCAGGAACTCACCCAAAAATGGTTGAAGCCTTAAACTATTTGTATGAAGGTATTAATGCAGCAGACGAAGATGATATTATTATTACTGCTAATGCCACAGAGAGTAATAACACTGTTTTAAAAGGTATTTGGATTGATCAAATTCTTAATGGCAGTAAAAATCATATTATCACCAGTGAAGTAGAACACCCTTCAATTACAGCTGTGTGCAAATTTTTGGAAGCTCAAGGGGTAAGTGTAACGTATTTACCTGTTAATGAAGAGGGTATTATTGAAGCTCATACCGTAAGAGATTTTATCAGTGATGATACGGCATTGGTTTCGATTATGTGGGCAAACAATGAAACAGGAAAAATTTTCCCCATTAAAGAAATTGGTGCTATTTGTAAAGAAAAAGGGGTTCCTTTTCACACCGACGCCACACAAGCCATTGGAAAAATTGCAGTGGATGTCCAAGCGTGTAATGTAACGTATCTCTCTTTTTCAGCCCATAAATTTCATGGACCTAAAGGTGTAGGTGGTTTGTATGTAAAAAAAGGGTATGAATTGACCCCTTTATTGCATGGCGGTGAACAAATGGGCGGACATCGAGCAGGTACAGTTGATGTGGCTTCAATGGTAGGAATGGGCGTTGCTATGAAATTAGCTGTTGAACATTTAGAGTTTGAAAATACCGAAGTAAAACGACTGCGAGATAAGCTTGAAGATGCTATTTTAGAACTGCCTGAAACCATTGTTATTGGTGGTAAAGAAAATCGAACACCCAATACCACGTTGATTTCAATTCGAGGTGTTGAAGGAGAATCAATGCTTTGGGATATGAACCAAAAAACCATTGGAGCAAGTACAGGAAGTGCCTGTGCCAGTGAAGATTTGGAAGCCAATCCGGTTATGAATGCATTTGGAAGTGACAGTGAATTAGCCCATACAGGGGTAAGATTTAGTTTAAGCAGGTTTAATACAGAAGAACAAATAGATTATGCAATCGAAGTGATTAAAAATGCAGTAAAACGATTAAGAACCATTTCAAGTTCTTATGCGTATACGCCTAAAGATCACAAATCACAATTATAAGAAAAAAAGAAAAAAGGAATTATTATGGCTAAAGGTGATTTAATTAGCGGTTCAATTTGGGATGAATACTCAAATCAAGTTATAAGAAGAATGGATGATCCCACTCATCAAGGTGAAATTACAGAAGAGATGGCAGCACGTGCAGGTGGGAAACTTATTGTGGCAGATTTTGGTGCAGAGTCATGTGGCGATGCCGTAAGACTTTATTGGGTGGTTGATGAAAAAACCGATCTGATTTTAGACTCAAAATTCAAATCATTTGGTTGTGGTACAGCCATTGCTTCTTCGGATGTTATGGCGGAGTTATGTATTGGCAAAACCGTGGATGAAGCGGTTAAAATTACCAATATTGATGTGGAACATGCCTTACGAGACCATCCTGATATCCCAGCCGTTCCTCCTCAAAAAATGCACTGTTCTGTTATGGCATATGATGTAATTAAAAAAGCAGCAGCCCAGTACAAAGGGGTTGATATGGAAAGCTTTGAAACAGAAAAAATTGTGTGTGAATGTGCCCGAGTTTCATTGGCTACCATTCAAGAAGTCATACGATTAAATGACTTAAAAACAGTAGAGCAAATTACAGACTACACCAAAGCAGGGGCATTTTGTAAATCGTGTATCCGACCGGGTGGACATGAAGAGAAAGACATCTATTTGGTTGATATTTTAGCCGATACCAGAGCCCAAATGGAGCAAGAGAGATTAAAAGAGGCAGCCGATGCGAGTGCTGAGGGTCGTTCATCTTTTGACAAAATGACCATTGTGCAAAGAATTAAAGCTTTAGATGAGGTTCTTGATACGGATATCCGACCTATGTTAATTATGGACGGTGGAAATATGGAAATTATTGATATTAAAGAAAATATGCCACACTATGATGTCTACATTCGATATTTAGGTGCGTGTTCAGGATGTGCTTCAGGAAGTACAGGAACATTGTATGCCATGGAGTCCATTTTAAAACAAAAAGTGGATGAAAACATTCGTATTTTACCCATTTAAGTAAGGGGTATAAAACGAAAAGGGAGAATTGGAAAATTCTCCCTTTTTTATTGATTTGAATCTAGAAAATCAGAAAATATTTTTTGTATAATTTTTTGAAATCAAGAAATTATTGTAAGGAAATGTTATGGCTGAAACAATTAGTTCATTTTTGACAAAAGATCACAGAGCCTGTGATGAAGTTTTTGCACAAATGGAAAATGAAGTGGCGTCTGAAAACTGGGCAAATGCCAATAAAAAGTTTGAAGAGTTCCGTGGGGATTTAGAACACCACTTTAATATGGAAGAACAAGTGATGTTCCCTGCTTTTGAGCAACAAACAGGGATGATGGGGGGTCCAACTGCAATGATGCGAATGGAACACGAACAAATGAGAAATGTTGTTGAGCAAATGAAAAAAGATTTGGATGAGAAAAATAAGAATCATTTTTTTGGTTTATCTGAATCATTAATGATGATTATTCAACAACACAACATGAAAGAAGAACAAATGTTATATGCCATGGCAGATAATCATTTAGGTGCTTCAAGTGCACAAGTGGTTCAAAAAATGAAAGAGCTAGAAAGATAAGTATGTTTAACCAAGGATTGTCATTAGACCAAGCACCGCCTATTAGTGTGCCGTTTCGATTTTTTATCACGGCACCTTTATTTGGTATTGCTTTGGGCTTACTTTTTTTCTTTTTTCCTACAGATTTACTCATTAACCGATATTCATCGGTTGCTATTGGAGGAATTCATCTGTTTACTTTAGGAATATTAAGTATGATAATTTTTGGTGCCATGCAACAAATGATGCCTGTTTTAGCAGGAGCAGTGATAAAAAAACCTGTGCTATTTGCCAATGTGGTTCATACGTCTTTAACGTTGGGAACGCTGTTTTTTAGTGCCAGTTTTATTTTTGAAATTAAAGCCTTATTGCATGTGGGCGCAAGTTTGTTAGCCATTGCTTTTTTGACTTTTTTTGCCGTGTTAGCGTATTTAATTTTTAAAGTAAAATTCTTAACTTCTACGGTTAATGCCATGAAACTCTTTACTGTTGCAGGAATTATTACATCAATGTTAGGACTTTATTTAGCCTATTCTCATATCTCAAATGAAATCGGAAGTTTACACTATAACTTTATGTATTTACATATCTTGTTTGGACTTTTTGGGTTTGCCACTATTTTAATTATGGGAGTTTCCTTTCAGGTTATTCCCATGTTTTATGTGGCATTGGATTTTCCTAAATTTATACAAAACAAGATTCCTCTTTTTGTCTTAACCGTATTGGTAGTATTTGGAATGTTTCTTTTTTTAGAACTTGATACCTATGTCTTAAAGGTTCTGTTTTCAGTTTTCTTTGTTCTTTTTTGTGTTCATGGACTGAACAGTTTAAATAAAAGACGACGACCCGTTTTTGATGTAACGTTATGGTATTGGAAACTCTCTTTAACTTTTTTATTGCTTTCTATGCTCAATTGGCTTTTTGTTCCTCAAGACTCTTACTTCTTGTTGGCAATTATGTTTGGCTTGGGATTTTTATACTCTTTGCTTCAAGGAATGATTTATAAAATTATTCCTTTTTTGGCATGGTTTCATCTTAATTCCAAAGGGCATATGATTATTCCCACCATGCGAGAGATGATCAATGAAGATATGATTAAATTGCATTTTTTTATCTATACGGCATCGGTTTTTTTCTTTATGATTTCTCCTTTTTTAAGTAATTTCTTTGTGATTATTGCTGCATTGTTGTTTATTATCTCTAATATTTTGTTTCTAATGAACTGTATTATGGCAGCCAATAAATATACACAAATTGCTAAAACCAATCCCCTAGACGCTTTTACTCAAGTGTAATATGTTATAATACGCCAAATTTATACCTAAAGGCGTTACCATGACAGCATTAGATAAAGAGTTAGAACAACTTCAAAGTGACATCTATTCAGATGTATATAATTTGGTGGATAAATATTTGAATATTACGAGTCTGGATATTCCTGAAAATGATGAACAAGAAGCCAAACGACGAATCGTTTCTATTATTAAACAAGCCATTAATGAGATTGAGGAATAGCATTAATGGCAACAAACCAAGAACAAATCTTAAAAAATACCAATGCTCAAATTTTGGATGAATTCAATGCATCAGTGATGTTTGATAAAGAGCTATATGACCAGGATATAAGAGGTTCAATTGCTCACTCTAAAATGTTATGCTTGCAAGGGATTTTAAGCCAAGAAGACCAAGAATCGATTGAAAAAGGGTTATGGCAAGTTAAAGAAGAGATAGAATCGGGACAATTTGAATTTAAAATTGCACATGAAGATATTCATATGGCAGTGGAAAGCAGACTCACTGAAATTATTGGAGAAGCAGGAAAGCGACTGCATACTGCGCGAAGTCGAAATGACCAAGTGGCAACGGATTTTAGATTGTATGTAAAAGAGAAAAATATTGCCATAATGAGTGGACTAAAAACATTGGTTGAAACCTTTGTTACGTTAGCTTCAAAACATACAACAACACTTATACCAGGCATGACCCATTTGCAACATGCCCAACCCATTAATTTTGGGTATCATTTATTGGCATATGCTAATATGTTTAAGCGAGATTATGAACGATTTGAGAGTTCGTATGAACGCAATGATTATTCACCGCTTGGAAGCGCTGCTTTAGCAGGAACTCCTCATAATATAGACCGATTTAAAACGTGTGAATTTTTGGGCTTTAAAGAACCTACCATTAGTGCCTTGGACACAGTAAGTGACCGTGATTTTGCGTTAGAAATTTTGTTTAATATCAGTACGGCTATGATGCACATCAGCCGTATTTCTGAAGAGTTGATTTTATGGTCATCGTATGAGTTTCAGTTTGTTAAAATGAGCGATGAATATGCAACAACGTCTTCGATTATGCCACAAAAGAAAAATCCAGATGTACCTGAACTCTTACGAGGGAAAACAGGACGAGTTTATGGTAATCTTATCTCACTTTTAACAGTAATGAAAGGCTTGCCATTGGCGTATAATAAAGATACCCAAGAAGATAAAGAGGGAGTTTTTGATTCGGTTAAAACAATTGAGATTTCAATGTCTATCTTAAATGAAGTCATTAAAACGATGACAGTAAACTCTGATAAAATGCTTCAAGCGTGTAAAATCGGACATTTAAGTGCAACCGATTTGGCAGATTATTTGGTGCAAAAACAAAATATGCCTTTTCGAACAGCGTATTATATTACCAAATCAGTGGTAGCCCGAGCTAATGAACTGGGCAAAGATATGAGTGAATTATCTTTAGACGAAATCCAAAGTTGCGACAGTGAAATTGCCAATATCGATGCAGAGATTTTGAATTATTTGAATTTAGAAAACTCAATGAATGCCAGAAATTCTTATGGAGGAACGTCAACCGTTCAAACAAAAATGCAAATTGAGTATTTCCAAAAGTGGCTGGAGAAATAGTAACAAGTGACAAGTGACGAGAAATACTTGTCACTTGTCACTCTTCACTGGTTGCTTAATATTGTCGTTCTAAGAATTTTTTACAAATGGCGTACATTCTTGGAATATCGGTTTTCCCAATAAATCCATCTACCCCAATATTTTTCATTTTACCTACAACAGCGTCGGTGGTCATTGAAGAGTTTACAACCAAAGGAATGTTATTGAATCGGCTGTTTTCTTTAACAAATGAGGCAACTTGGTAACCGTCTTTTTCAGGCATTTCAATATCAGTAATAATTAAACCAACCTCTTTGGGGTCAATTTGATTGAGTCGATTAATCAGTTCTTGCCCATTATTAAAAATCTCATAATGCACTTCAATTTTTTGTAGGAATTTTTTAAGAATTTCTCGTGCAACAGCTGAGTCTTCTGCCACTAGGACAACTTTATTGGTATGAATAGGTTCATTAACATATTTATTAACTTCTTCGTCTCCACTGCTTGTCCAGCCAATATCTCGTAAGAGTTGTTCGGCATTAAAAACGGTACACAGTTTGTTTTCATTATTAACTTTTACATACGTTGTGTAAGTGATTTTTGAATTTTGTTCTTCTGAGTTTCGTAACTCTTCAGTTGTTTTTTCAACAATATTAAGCATATCTTTAATCAAAAATCCTACTTTTTTGTGATTAAATTCACAGTAGATGATTAATTTATAATCCGTAATATCTCGTTTAACTTTATTTCCCAACCAAATATCTAAATTGATTAAGGTAACAGGCTCCCCACGAATGGTTGCAATACCCGCAATAACATCAGTATCAGTAGGTGTTTCAGTAATGGTGACTTCTTCTGTTATGATAAAGGCTTTAATTTTTGCAATATTAATTGCATAGACATTTCCAGCACCTGTATAAAATACCGCGAGTTGTTGAACGTTACGCAAATGCGCTTGTGTCATTTGTTCTACATCTTTTCCTATACTCATATGATTCCTTTTGAGATATTTGTAAATTATATATCTTTTTATCTTATAAATTACTTTTGATTTTAGAGAATTGAAAGTTACAAACTTATTCTATCATTTTTTTGCTAAAATCTTTTGCACCGTCACCGATGCCATCATTAATCCAAATGAACCCGTAACCCCTTCAAAGCTTCCTTTTTCTAGGCATATAGGATTTTCACTTGAAAATATTACCTTAAACTTCTTTTTAAATCCCGCTTGTTTAAGCTCCGTTCGGATTTTTCGTATAAAGGGGTCATTGTAGGTGTCCCAAATCGAAATATATTCAATTTTTGAAGGGTCAATTCGTTTTGCTCCACCACTGGTGCTGATGGTTTTGTGGTAATATTTTTTGATTAAATGCACTTTGGGTTTGATATCATCAATGGCATCTAAAATAAAGTCATATTGGTTAAAATCATGTTCATCAATCCATTCTGGGGTGATTTTTGCATGAATGGCTGTTACGTTGGGATACTTCTCTTTTAATGCTTCTACTTTAATTCGACCAACATTTCCGACACTTCCTAATTGTCGGTTTAAGTTTGATTCCTCATAGGTATCAAAATCAACGATTGTAATATCTGTAATTCCTGTATTATACAAAGCATCTAAGGCAAAACTTCCAACGCCACCAACGCCTAAAAGAATAAGTTTTGTCTGTGAAAAATGTTCAAAACTATTTTCTCCAAAAAGTTTAATGGTTCTATCGTATCTTGACACGGCTGTTTTCTCTTTTATAAATTTTTGGGTATTATATCATAAATACTTTTGGAGAATCAGATGGATAAAGAACCAATGACGAGAGTCGGATATGAAAAAATTACAAACGAATTAGAATTTTTAAAAAATAAAGAGCGACCTCAAACCGTAATTGCTTTAGATGAAGCCAGACAATTGGGTGATTTAAAAGAGAATGCTGAGTATCATGCTGCAAAAGAGAAATTAAAATTAATTGATATTCATATTGCTGAATTAGGCGGAGTGATTTCTAAAGCCATTATTATTGACCCAGAAAGTTTACCTCATGACCGTGTCAGTTTTGGCTCAACGGTCAAACTGATTGATACAAAAAGTGAAGAAGAGTTTGAATACTCTATTGTGGGTGGTGTTGAAAGTAACCCAGAAAAAGGATTGATTTCGTTTAATTCTCCTTTAGCAAAACAGCTTTTAGGTAAAGAAGAGGGCGATGAATTTACAGCACAACTGCCCGGTGGTGCAAAAGAGTTTGAAGTTTTAGAAGTATTTTATAAGGAGTTAAAACTATAATGAATGTTGCGATTATTGGAGCTTCTGGATATACAGGGCTTGAACTGATAAAAATCTTAATCAACCATCCTAAGTTTAATATTACGTATATTGCTAACTCAACGGGAGAGCAAAATGTCAATGAATTGCACCCATGTTTACAAAATGTACTCTCACTGCCTGTGTCTAAAGCCAGTGCCGTAGAAGTTGCGGTTAATGCTCAACTGGCTTTTTTAGCCCTTCCTCATCAAACTTCAATGA
The DNA here is from genome assembly GCA_002382325.1 of Epsilonproteobacteria bacterium UBA4036. Taxonomy (GTDB): domain Bacteria; phylum Campylobacterota; class Campylobacteria; order Campylobacterales; family Arcobacteraceae; genus Marinarcus. Next base: position 39,479 of record DGAG01000010.1, on the reverse strand, counting down.
GTTTTGCCAAAGAGTTATTAACGTTGGGTGTTAAAGTGGTGGATTTAAGTGCCGATTATCGTTTGGAATTGGAAACCTATGAGAAAAATTATTGCCCACATGAAGATAAAGAGAATTTACCTCATGCGGTCTATGGTTTGCCTGAATACTACAAAGAGCAAATTAAAACAACAAAATTGGTGGCAAATCCAGGGTGTTATCCAACGGCGACACTTTTAGGACTTTTACCGTTTGTAGAGTATATTGATGAAAAGGTTCCTGTATTTGTTGATGCCAAATCTGGTGTGAGTGGCGCAGGGAAAAAACTTTCAGAAACCACCGCTTTTTGTACGGTCAATGAAAATATTTTTGCTTACAATCCTTTTAAACATCGACACATGCCAGAGATTCAAGAAAAAGTGTTAAAGCTAAAGCACAAAGAACTCAGCATCAATTTTGTACCACATTTAATCAATGCAACACGAGGGATGTTGGTCAGTACGTATGTAACACTTAAAAAAGATATCAACCCACAAGAGATTTTACAAAAAGCGTATGACAATGCTCCCTTTGTAAGAATCAAAGATAAACCTGTTGATATTAAATCAACGGCAGGAACAAATTTTTGCGATATTTTTGTGGCTAAAAATGGTAATGCGCTCTTTATTAACTCTTCCATTGATAATTTACTCAAAGGGGCTTCCAGTGCAGCGGTTGCTAATGCCAATATCATGAGTGGATTTGATGAAGCTTTAGGAATTCCCAATATTGCCTATGTGCCTTAATTCTTTACCTATCCAAGAGTCTGCAATTTTTGTTGCGGACTCTCACTTTAATCAACAGCGTGATGCCTTTTATCTTTTTTTAGAACAACTCAATAACAATACAATCACGACAACACAGCTTTTTTTGATGGGCGATATGTTTGAGTTTATCACTCAAGAATCACACTATTTTGTTGAACAAAATAGAAAAGTCATCACCCTTTTAAATGAACTCTCATTACGTATGGAGATTATCTATTTAGAAGGCAATCACGATTATAATTTAGAAAAACTTTTCCCCAAGATAGCAGTAATAGCAAGAAAAAATCAGCCTTTGATGGCACAATACCAACAGCAAACAGTCGCACTCTCTCACGGCGATAACTTCACCCCATTTTTTTACAATTTGTATTGTGCAATTATTCGAAATAAACCTTTGTTGCTCTTTTTAAATGCCATTGATTTTAACCATTGGCTTTCTAAAAGAATTGATAAAGCCTTAAGTGCTAAAAACATTTGCCATACCTTTACACACTTTGAAAAATGGGTTGAAAAACGTTTGGAACATTATGATGCTGACTTGATTATTGAAGGGCATTTTCACCAAGGCAAAGAGTTTGTATTTGCTCAAAAAAGATACATGAATATTCCCTCCTTGTTTTGTTCAAAAGAGTATGTGGTGTTGCACAACAATCAATTTATTAAAAAAGGAATCTGATATCGCAAAGTTTCAAGTCGTTAGCCAATATGAACCCGCAGGTGACCAACCTCAAGCCATCGAAGAACTCAGTCAATCCATTTTAAGTGGAAATCAATATAACACCTTATTGGGAGTGACGGGTTCAGGAAAAACCTATACCATGGCAAAAGTGATTGAGAAAACTCAAAAGCCTACACTGATTATGACACACAACAAAACGCTTGCGGCACAACTTTACAGTGAGTTCAAACAGTTTTTCCCTCACAATCATGTGGAATATTTTATCTCATACTATGATTATTATCAACCTGAAGCCTATATTCCAAGAAGTGATTTGTTTATTGAAAAAGACAGTTCTATCAATGAAGAGTTAGAACGTCTGAGATTGAGTGCCACTTCATCTTTGTTATCGTTTAATGATGTGATCGTTATCGCTTCTGTTTCAGCAAACTATGGTTTAGGAAACCCCAGTGAGTATAAAGCCAATGTACAAAAACTGCAAGTGGGATTTGAGTATTCACAACGACAAATGTTGCTTAAACTGGTAGAAATGGGATACAAACGAAATGATAAGTTCTTTGACCGAGCCGATTTTAGAGTCAACGGAGATGTCATCGATGTTTTTCCTGCGTACTGGGAAGATGAGTTTATACGAATTGAATTTTTTGGCGATGAGGTTGAAAGTATCAGTGTGCATGAGTATTTAACCAACAACAAACAAAAAGATTTAAAAGATGTTACGATTTATTCGGTGAATCCCTTTGTGGTTTCTCAAGACCGATTAGCTAAAGCCGTTAAAGAAATCGAACGAGAACTTGATGAACGCTTGGCATTTTTTAAAGCCCAAGATAAATTGGTCGAATATCAACGACTTAAACAGCGAGTTGAGTTTGACTTAGAGATGATTGAAGGCACAGGAATGTGTAAAGGGATTGAAAATTATGCCCGACTTCTAACGGATAAAAAACCGGGAGAAACACCGTATTCACTTTTAGATTATTTTGAACAACTCGATGAAGATTTTTTACTTATTGTCGATGAATCTCACGTTTCATTGCCCCAATTTCGTGGAATGCATGCCGCCGATAGAAGCCGAAAAGAGGTCTTAGTTGAATATGGTTTTAGACTTCCCAGTGCGTTAGACAACCGACCATTGATGTTTGATGAGTTTATTCATAAAGCGCCTTACTATTTATTTGTGAGTGCAACCCCCAATGAATTGGAAACTTCTATGAGTTCTGTAGTTGCACATCAAGTTATTCGTCCAACAGGACTTTTAGATCCCGTGATTGATATTAAAAACAGCGAATTTCAAGTGGAAGATTTACACGATGAAATTAAAAAAGTCGTAGCACGCAATGAACGAGTATTGGTTACCGTACTAACCAAAAAAATGGCAGAAGAGTTAAGCTCTTATTACAGTGATTTGGGGTTAAAAGTCAAATACATGCACTCTGAAATTGATGCCATTGAACGAAATCAAATCATACGAGCTTTACGAAAAGGAGAGTTTGATGTGCTTGTGGGAATCAATCTTTTAAGAGAAGGTTTGGATATTCCTGAAACTTCTTTGGTGGCAATTTTAGATGCCGATAAGGAAGGCTTTTTACGTAGTCGTACATCTTTGATTCAAACCATTGGAAGAGCTGCACGAAACCAAAATGGTCGAGTCATATTGTATGCTAAAAAAATTACAGACTCCATGCAGTATGCCATTGATGTAACCAATGAACGACGTGCTATTCAAGAAGCACACAATAAAAAATACGGCATAACCCCTAAAAGTACCATACGAACACTGGATGAAAATCTGAAAATGGAAGAGTACGATACGGTTGCCAATAAATTGGATAAACTCAATAAAATGCCAGCAGCTGAACGTAAAAAAATGTTAGTTGAATTAAATAAACAGATGAAAAAAGCAGCGCATGATTTAAACTTTGAAGAAGCCATTCGCCTTAGGGATGAAATAGAGAAGATAAAGAAGCTTTGAGTTAATTTTTTTTGTTACAACAAATACAATTTATAATTTGAAAGTGGGTTATTTCAGAGTGCCTCTGGCTTTCCGAAATAGTACCCTTGAGAATAATCGACTCCCAGTTCATTTAAAATATTAAAGATGTGTTCATTTTCCACATATTCAGCAATGGTTTTGATATTTTGTGTTTTGGCAAACAGTACAATCGTTTCTACAATACTTTTACTGTATGCATCGTGAACAATATTTCGAATCAATGAGCCATCAATTTTGAGAATATCGGGTTCAAATTCAAGCAATCGTTCAAAGTTGGAATACCCTGAACCAAAATCATCAATGGCTATTTTGACACCACGTTGTTTTACATGTCGAATAAAATCTTTGATAACAGTAAAATCATTGACATTTTCATCTTCCAAAAGTTCAAATACAATTCGATGAGAATCTTTTTTATACTCTTCTAAAAGCCAATATATTTTCTCTCGGGTATGTGTTTTTTCTATGTCCGTGACTGAAATATTGATTGAAAGTTCGGTGTTGATTTTATGAAGTATTTTAAAGGAGTTTTCTAAAACTCGCTCAGTGATTTTGGTATAATAATTCCCTTTTTTGGAAATATGTAAGAACTCAAAAGGGGAGATAATATCTCCCTTTTCATCAATCAGTCTGACAAGAGATTCATATTTTTCTATCATTTGGGACTGATTATTAAAAATGGGTTGAAAATAAGAAACGATGTTATAGTTCTCTAAAGCAATCTTAACGGTTTTAATCATATTGAGGTTGTTTTTGGCTTCTTGAGAGACTGAAATGGATAAATCATTTGAAAAGCTCAGTTGATTTTTTTTCTCCATGGTGTGTTCAAGCCCTGCTTTTGCATCTTCATATAACATATAATGACCAATGGCATAACTGACTGAAATATTTAAATCAAACTCCAAATCATCAAAACGCAGTGTTGAATTTTTGACATTGTTTACAAACTCATTTAAATAGGTTTCAATATTTAATTGGGTTGCTTCAAACGATTGAAAATCGGTTAATAAAGCAAACTTCCCATCGCCCAAAGTATAAATATAATCAAAAGTATACGTAGTGGGTAAATAAGAGATAAGGTTATAGGCAAAATTTCTTTCTACTTGATTAACCGTAAGAGGATTGTAAAATTTATCCAAAAGTTCAAATTCATCAATTTGCATCATAACCAAAATAGAAAAATCATTTTTTTCAATTCGATCGAGTAAATATCTTTTATCATCAATGGAAGTATCCAAACTGTCGCGCATGGCAACAAAATCGATAATCTCACCATCAAGATTTTTAATGGGAGTAATAATGGTTTCCACCGCATAGGTTGTGTCAAATTTGGATCGGTTTTTAACCAAACCTTTCCATGGCTTTTTTTTAACTTTAATGGTATCCCACAAATTTTTGTAAAGTTCTATTGGATTATCATCGTGCTTTAATATATTATGATTTTTCCCCAAAATCTCTTTTTTTGAATAGCCACTAATTTTACAAAAAATATCATTGACATACGTGATAGTCCCGTTTAAATCGGTTTTAGAAATCATATTTCTTTTTTCAAATAATTTGAGATATTGATTTGCATAGGATTGATACTTTTTGAGTTCAAGTTTATATTTGTTGATGATTTTAAGTATCTCTTTTGTCAATACTTCCAATGTAAAAGGGGTGTGAATATAGCCATCAATGTTGTGTTCGATACAGTGTAATAAAATATTGGTATCCTCTTGAGAAGATAATACCAAAATAAATAGATTGTGTTTTAAGCTTTTAAGTTTTTTAATCGTTGAAAATGCGTTTGATGCTTCATTGGGAAGATTGACAATCATAATTGAAATATCGTGTTTCAAAAACTCTTTTATGGCATCTTTTTCATTTTCTGCTACAACAATATGAGCAAATAATGTTTCCAACTTATCTAAAATGGTTTTATCGGGTTTGTTTTGTACATATAAAACGGTAAAATTATTTGAAAATTCTTTGATGGCATCTATTTTTTTTGACACGGATAAAACCTTTTTTTGATACATTTTATTTTCATGGTACTCTTTTATGTACTCTTGTGAAGTGCTAATTTTTTTTGGATCTCTTGAATGGCATTTTCTAAATGTAGTGTATTAAATCCAAAACTCTTTGCTTTTTCTAAACCTTGTTGGATACTTTTTGGACTGAGTGGATTTTCTATGTTGCATATGGTTTTAACAATGTTTAATATTTGAGTAGATACAAGATAGTTGTTGGGACATGACTCTATTTTATCAACATACTCAATCGAATTGATGAGTTTTTCATGCAGATTCCATTTTTTAAAAATGGAAGCCGTAATTTCAGACGTGGTGGTATTAACATATTTTTTTTCAACATTAGCAATATCATCATTTGTATGTAAATCGTGAGAAAAACTCTCTTTTTTATTTTGTTCCATAATAATTTCTGAAATAAGAAATTTCCCTGTCTCTTGTAAAAAAGCAGGCAACAATAACTCATCTTTTAACTCGGTATCAAATTGTGAAACCCAATTTAAAAGCAAAGCCGAACTCATCGAGGTTATCTCAAAAAAAGCATCACTGTTGACATCATAAGCCACCAAATCGGTTTTGATAGTGTTTTTAATGCTGGTACTAAAAGCAATGGATAACGTAAAATTAATTCCAAGAAGATGAATGGCACGGCTTACGGTTTCAACATGGCTTTTAAAACCAAACATTGCTGAGTTGGCAATTTTTAGAATGGTGGCAACAATAAGAGGGTCATGATTGATAATTTCTAATAAAGTTTCAGGCTCTTTATCTGAACTTCTTTTGAACTCTTCTAATTCTAATAGGGTTCGAGGAAGGGGAGGTAATGCATCTATTTTTTCATACAATAACTCATTCATAAAGACCTCTTTTAAGGGAGTATATGCTCCCTGTTTTTTTTAATACTAAAGCAAATATACTCATATACTGCTGAAGATTAATTATATCAAAATTATATAAAAGAGGCAGCTTTATTAAGAGCGTTTAATACAATATTTAAAAAAATACAATACAATTTCAAGATGAAAAAAGCCACTAAAGCAGAAATACAAATTATTAAAGAACAGTTTCAAAAACATTTTAGTCAAGCTGTCACTGAACTGAATTATCGTAATGACTACGAACTTTTGATTGCCATTATTTTATCGGCTCAATGTACGGATAAACGAGTCAATATTATCACTCCTGCTCTTTTTGAAAAATATCCAAGCGTTCATAAGTTGGCTGTTGCTAATTTGGATGAAGTTAAAGAGTTTTTAAAGTCGTGTTCTTTTTTTAACAACAAATCACAAAATATTATTAAAATGGCACAAAGTGTAGTCTCGCAATACAATGGTGAAATACCTCACAATCAAAAAGAGTTGATGAAACTTGCCGGTGTAGGAAATAAAACCGCCAATGTCTTTATGATAGAGTTTGAAGGTGCCAATTTGATGGCTGTGGATACGCATGTATTTAGAGTTTCACATCGTTTGGGATTAAGTTATGAAAAAACGGTTGAAAAAACAGAAGCAGAATTGGTGAAAAAACTTAAAGACGATTTACACATCTTTCATCAAGCCATGGTGTTGTTTGGGCGATATACTTGTAAAGCAGTGAAACCCGAGTGCGAAAAGTGTTTATTTCCACACGTGTGTAAAACCACTCAATCGTTTAAACCCCAATAAGTAACAAATAACGAGTGACGAGTGACAAGAAAATAGACTCGTTACTTGTCACTTGTTACTCGTCACTTCTCAACACACTCTTCTTGTAAAGTATTAAAATTGCTAAAAACAAATTCATCGCCAATTTTGTTGATTTCTACTTTGGGTGCGGTACATAAATACTCTTTTTCATCTTTTTGGATGATGTACACAAATTTATAGATAAATTGTGTCCGTGAACTGATATTTTTATTGTTGAGTAACTCATAAGAGAGTTTTTCAATGGCAATATTTTTATCGGTTAAATATTTTTCTTGAAATAAATTGGGGAAAAATGTCTCTTGCTTTTTTTCATATAGAATATATCCTATAATCATAAGAACAACAATACCTAAGAGAATCATAAACTCTTTTTTTTCGAATTTCTTATTGACTTTATAAATAATATAAACGACCAAAGCGAAAAGGGCGATAAAACCTAACATAATTTGCATAAAAATCCTTTTGTATTTATAGGGAGTATAGCATAATAATCAGTGTTAATCATTAAGTAAAAACTTTCCTTGAATTTTATCTTTTCGTATTTTCTCATAACTAACTACAATACCGTGCATGGCAATGTAGACACCATTTTGAATTGGGGCATTTAAAAAGCCCAATGCCAAAGAAAAATTCATGGTGGCTTCAACAGGGTTAATACTCATAGGAATCATAGCTCCTGTTAAAATAATTTTTTTATTTAAGGTATGGTATGCAATAAAATTTGCACTGATATCCATCGTATCCGTACCATGAATAATAATGATATTTTCATTTTGAGACTGTTTAATCGTATCAACGATGGTTTGTCGATTTTCTTTGGTTAAATCTAAACTGTCTTTTGCCAAAATATTAATGACTTCAATGTCTGCATTATGGGTATTTTGTAAGATGGTTTCTAAAGCTTTTGCCCCCGTTGGTACATCCAAATTGCCAGTGAGGGGATTATAGACTTTATTAAACGTACCCCCTGTGTTAATAACCGTGATTTTCATGATTTCTCTTTGAGTTTTTGTTTAAATTGTTCAGGGGATAAATAGCGTGATGAAGTGGCTTCACTGCTTTTAGGCAATTTGTATTTATCTTTATAGGTTTGTTTGTTGATGTATTTTTCACCTAAGCTATTTTCTGCTTTTGTTTTACCTTCTACGTCTATTTTATTCACCATGCCATTTTTCAAACTTTTTAAAATCGTCAATACGTCAGATAAATGGTTGTCATTGACTTCCAGTGTGATTTTACTCATGATAAACCTTGAATTAAATTAGGCAATTATAGCATATTAATGGTTGAAGAAAAATGATTAACACTTATTTAACACAACTTGGCAATAATTCATAAAATTTTTTTAAAGGGAAGAAGATGAAAAAAAGAGTTTGTTTATCCATGTTATGTGCATCTGTTTTATATGCAAATGAAACAATAACAACCGATACTTTGAGTGTTCAAGAAAGTGTCAATACTAAAGTCGTACAAAATGTCAGCAGTGAGCAAATTAAAAGTGCCGATTTAGCCGAAGCTTTAATGAAAAATATTCCATCCATTTCAATGGTCAGAAGAAGTGGGATTGCCAATGATATTATTTTGCGAGGACAAAAAAAAGATAATATTAATATCTTAATTGATGAGGCTAAAATTTATGGAGCGTGTCCCAATAGAATGGATCCTCCTACTTCACATGTCCTAAGTAACAATATTGAGAGTGTAACCGTTGTTGAAGGACCTTATGATGTAGAAAACTTTGGAACATTAAGTGGATTGGTTCAAGTAAAAACAAAAGAACCTTCAAAAGAGATTGAAGGTGAAGTTAATCTGAATGCAGGAAGTTTTGGTTACAAAAAAGCCAGTGGTACAGTAAGCGGTGGTACAGATTTTGTCAAATTTCTTCTGTCTGCTTCAACAGAAAAAGGGGACCAATATAAAGATGGCAATGGCGATGATTTTTTAGCTCAACAAAAAAAAGCAGGAATGTTGCCTATGAATCAATATATAAAAAGTGATGAAGAAGCATTTGAAAAGAAAACACTTTTGACTAAACTTTATTTTAATCTTACTGATAATCAAGACTTAAAACTTTCATATACAGCCAATAGAAGTGATAATATTTTATATCCAGCAGGACCAATGGATGCAGATTATGATGATTCAGATATTTATACTATCGGGTATACGGCAAGAAATTTAGGTGATTTTTCAAAAGAATTAAACGTTGATTACTACTACTCAAAAGTGGATCACCCTATGAGTACCAAATTAAGAAATAATGGAGCCACCAACTACAGTACAAACCATATGAAAAGTTCAGTTTGGGGTGCGAAAGTCAAAAACTCCATGGAAGTTGCACAGAGTTTATTTACACTTGGGTTGGATACAAGTGTAAGAAATTGGCGTGGTCAAAGAAGTACTACCAATGTTTCAACAGGAGTGACAACTCCAGGAGCAATTAGTTTAAGTTCAACAGATACTACCAACAAAGCAATTTTTACTAAAGTTGAAAAATCATTAGGTAAACTGGATATTGCATTGGGGGCAAGATACGATTATACCGATATTGATATCACTGATTCTGCACAAAAAGATAGAACGTTTACCGCATTAAATGCCAATATCTTTGCTGTTTATAATGTCGATGAAAATACCAATTATTTTGCGGGAATTGGGAAATCTGCACGAGTTCCTGATGCCAGAGAACTTTATATGGGTAATCCTGATTTAGAAGATACCAAAAATTATGAAGTGGATTTAGGATTCCAAAAAACAATAGGTGATTTTAGTATTAAAACAAAACTTTTTTACTCTGAATTAAAAGATTATATTTATAATACAGGAGCAGCTGGATTAACGTTTGAAAATATTGATGCAAAAATATATGGTATTGATATCAGTGGGGCATATTTTGCAACCGATGAGATTTCATTGGATTATGGTCTTGCTTACCAAAGAGGTAAAAAAGATGGAAATTATGCCGATAAAGATTTAGGAGAGATTGCTCCTTTAAAAGCAACTTTAGGGATGAATTATGAGATTCAAAACAGTAAGTTAAGTGCTCAAGTTATTGCAGTGGATCGTTGGGACAGTTATGACAGCAGTGCTAAAGAGCAAGAGCTAAGCGGATATGCTTTATTGAACTTAAAATACAATCATACGTTACCTAAAGGGTTTGATGTAACCGTAGGTGTGGATAATGTATTTGATAAAACCTATGCTTCTACTAATACGTACCAAGATATTCGGTATGTTGAATTAGGGGGAGAACCGGTTGTGTTTAACGACATGGGACGATATGCGTTTATTAATTTAAGATATAAATTTTAGTAACGAGAAACCAGTGACAAGTGACAAGTTGAGATTTTAACTCGTCACTTGTTCCTTTTTAAAACTCAATTGTCGTTTGAGTTTGTCCTGTCGTACCAAAAAATTCATCAATATGTGTGGCAATTTCTTGAAAATCAACACCCTCGATGGTTTTGAGTGTTTTTATGATTTGTTTTTTTCCATTAAGCAGTTCTTTGGATTTAATCCCGTGTGAAATGGAAAGACTGGCTTCTATAAAAGCGGAGAGTTTATCGCACTGTTTTAAGGCTTTTCCATCGATGGCATTAAACTTATCGTAGTTATAGGCACTTAATCCCTCTTTTACGACTTCTATTTTTTTCTCATTGATTTTATCCAAAAACTCATCTTTGACTCCGTCATACAATCCCAGATAATACGAAAATTCTTCTTTTAGAACTTCCGGTACACAAGGCATGATGTCGTCCTCAATTTTTAAAATTTCATATTCACTGATGATTTCTGAAAGCTCATCGACACTGTATTTAACAGGCGAAACAATATCTCGAGTAAGTGCTTCGGGTAAATCATGGAAAAGTGCTGTAAAAAAGTTATTTTGGATGCGTTTATTACACGCATTAACTTTTAAAGAGTAAAAATATCCAAAAAGTGCAACCGTGAGCATATGCCCTAAAACTGAGGTTTCTGGGATTCTTGGTGTTTGTGCCCATCGTTTTTGAAAACGCAATCGTCCACTTAAATCCACCAGTTTAGAAAGTTTTTTGTTTAAGGCAATTTTTCGCACACCAATTAACTCATAATAATCTTCAATCTCTTCATCCACACTTTTTTTGACATCGTCTATATCACTTAAAAAAGCACTCGTTTGATAAACGATTGAAAACTCCCATTTCGTAGAGAGGTATGAAGCTGCTTTTAAAATAAATCGCTCTTTTTTGTACATGTTAGCGTCGTTTAAATACTCTTCAAATTTTTTTAAAAAGTTGCCATTATCAATATCTTCAATGCAATCTTTGAGTTTAGAAATCACCCAAGAATTAATTTCGGGGGCTTTTTTTTGTAAAGCTTTTCTGAAAACATCGGGGCGAATATCGGTAACTACCACACGTCTTAAAAATTCAAAAATTCCTGCTTCAATGAGGTGCATCATATTGACATCGTCTTCAAGTTTGGCAATAAAATAAGCAATAATAAATTTATGAGCTTGTTTGTCCAGTTCTACGAGTTCCACCATTCGTGGATAATCGTTCCAACGTTGAATAGAAGCTGAGGTAAAAATATAATCAACAATTTTAGGATTTATCATGGGTATCCTTTTTATCTTTTGATTCAAAGAAAATCATTTTTTTACCCAAAAGCATGAGTGCAACGACACTAAAAACGACCACATAAGCTACCCAATCTTCACGCATTTTACGCCTTTTTTTTGTTTTGATTATTCCATAATATTGATAAATAGCCACTTACAGAATTTTTTTTTATTTTTGTTGCAAAAAGAAAAAAAAGATGTATAATTTCGAAAATTTATCATAAGGATAAGAAAAAAAATGTCAACTTTGACAATCAACAATCACAACTTAAAGCACTTTGATTTAAGAGCAAAAGAGATTATGAATGAGTATTTAACACTGATTAATGTTGATGTAAGCGATTACACATTTGCGGGTAATTATATATGGCTTTCAACGGCAACGGGGTTTTATACGATTGTAAATAATACCTTTTGTCTGTTTATATTAAACTCAGGGGAACTCTCCATGCTGTTACCTCCTATTGGAAAAAAAGAGAACACGTATGATGCCATGCTTCAATGCTTTGATATTATGAATTCACATAACAGCAGCCGAAATTATTCTAAAATTGAGTATGTTCATGAAGAGTTGCTTGAAGGCTTTGTTGATTATTTAGAAGAGGGCACTTTGGTGTATGAGATGCTCAAAGATTTTATTATTGAAAAAAAACTGGTGGATTATATTTATAAAACCGATGATTTAATTGAGTTAAAAGGGGATTCTTATAAATCCAAACGTAATGAAATCAATAAGTTTAAAAAAATCTATCCCGAACATCGAATTGAGATTATGGATAAAGAAAAACATGGTCAAGCCGTTTTACATCTGTTTAATAAATGGGTTAAAGACAGAACCACCTATATGCCAAAAGAGGAAGTTGAAATCTTTTTAGATGGAATCTATTTTGAGCGATTTGCCATAAAACGATTGATTAATGATTACGATAATTTAGATATTTTAGGCTTGGTCATTTACATTAATGATGAAATTAAAGGGTTTACCGTAGGTGAGCGAATCAATGAACACACTGCCAGTGTAATTATCGAAAAAACCGATTTTGAAATATTGGGATGTGCTCAATTTATTTTCAGAGAGTTCACTAAGATGTTAAAAGACAAATACGGTATTGAGTACATCAATGTAGGCGATGACATGGGATTTGAAAACCTAAAAAAAGTTAAAATGTCTTATCGACCCAATAAACTGGTACCAAAGTACACCATTTATCAAAAATGATAAGCCAAGCTACCTTAGAAGATTTGAATCGTTTGCATGATTTAGAAAAAGAGATTTTCAAAAACGATGCGTTTGCTTTGAAAAAAGAGTCTATTAAATATCATTTGGAACGAAATTTAATCTATAAAATTGAAATCAATGAATCTTTAGCTGGGTATATTTTATGGTTAAATCGAAAAAAATATTTTAGATTGTATTCATTGGCAATTTCAAAAAAGTTTCAAAACCAAGGGTTAGCTAAACGACTTTTGGATTACAGTTTTGAACATTTAAAAGAGAAATCTTTCTCTCTGGAAGTCAAAGTTTCCAACACAGGTGCCATTAAATTGTATGAAAAATTTGGTTTCAAAATAAAAAAAGTGTTGCAAAATTATTATGAAAATGAAGATGGGTATTTGATGGAAAAGAAGTAACGAGTAAACAGTGACGAGTGACAAGAAAAAAACTCGTTACTCGTCACTTGTAACTCAACTCCTACAGCTTCCAAACAACGCATTAATCTTCTCAACTCGATTTGTGTGTCGTCCCCCTTCAAATGAAGCACTTAACCAAGCTTCAACGATGGCTTCAATCATGCCATAACCGCTGACTCTCTCCCCTAAGCAAATGACATTGGCATCGTTGTGTTCTCGTGCCATTTTTGCACTGTATTCATTGTGGCAAAGTGCGGCTCGAATACCGTCAAATTTATTGGCAGCCATGGACATTCCAATGCCAGAACCACAAATTAAAATCCCTTTGCTTCCTTCATTTTTAAGTACTTCTTGACATACTTTTTGGGCATAATCAGGATAATCCACTCGCTCTTTAGAAAAAGGACCTAAATCAATGACTTCGTGTCCTTTGGCTTCAAATAACTCTTTGACGTATTGTTTAATATCAATTCCCGCGTGGTCAGCACCAATAAAATATTTCATCAATAAATTCCTTTTTCATGTTGAATCTCAAACTCTTTTCCTATCATATCTTGCTCTAAACTCTCCACGGTTCTAAAAACTCTTTCCCAACGTATCTCTTTATTGTCATCCCAAGAAAAGTAGACAAACCAAGGTTTTCCTACAATAAATTTATACGGAACAGTTCCCCAAAATCGTGAATCGTTGGAGTGGTCACGATTATCTCCCATCATAAAAAATTCATCTTCAGGGATTTGTATGGGCATCATATCAAAGAGTTGTTGTGGGTTGTAACCATTGTTTTGTACCGTTTCATCGTTGTGAATGCCGGGGTGATCTTTTTTATAAGGATCTACAACCCACATTTTTCCCATAATTGAAACTACACTTTTTTGGTCATAATTTTTAAGCACATACTCATTTCCCTCTTTAGGATGAAGCAATAAGTGTTTGTCTTTTAACGCAACCAAATCGCCCCCTGTGGCAACACATCGCTTGACATAATGAATGGCTTCATTATGTGGGTATCTGAAAACCACAATATCTCCACGTTGGGGTCTATTGCCTTCGATTAAATGCCCGTTGTCATTAAAATCAGGTAAGACTTGCACTTCCAACCAAGGAATACGTGGCGTTGGAATCCCGTATGCAAATTTTTTAACAAACAGCATATCTCCGATTAAAAGAGTATTTTTCATACTTCCGCTGGGTATGACAAATGCCTGTGCGACAAAAAAAATAATGGTTAAAACAATGACAATTGTACCTGTCCATGAAGAGGACCAGTTGAAGATTTTTTTAATCATCTATTTTTTTTCTCGACTTTCTCTCATTTTGGCGGCTTTAATGGTGTTTTTTAACAACATGGCAATGGTCATCGGACCCACTCCACCAGGAACTGGAGTAATATAAGAGCATTTGGGTGCCACATTTTCATAATCAACGTCACCTACAAGTTTGCCATTGTCAAGTCGATTAATACCAATATCAACCACGATGGCATCTTTTTTTACCATATCTTCTTTGATTAAATTAACCACACCCGCACCCACACAAATAATATCGGCTTGAAGCGTATGTGCTTTTAAATCTTTGGTGTAAATATGACAAGTCGTAACGGTGGCATTGGCATTTAAAAGTAGGGTTCCCATAGGTTTTCCTACAATATTTGAAGCCCCTACGACACAGACATTTTTACCTTTTGGATCAATGTTATACTCTTTTAACAGCTCCATGACGCCATAAGGTGTGGCAGGAATAAAACAATCCAAACCACTCACCAATCGACCCACGTTGTACGCATGAAAACCGTCCACATCTTTTGAGGGTTCAATCGCTTCTAAAATAGCAGTGGTGTCAATGTGTTTAGGCAAAGGAAGTTGTACTAAAATTCCATCAATATTAGGGTTTTTGTTCATCATGGATAAAATTTCTAAAATGGCATCTTGAGAGATGGTCTCTGGCATTTCATGGACAATAGAGTAAATCCCTGCTTCTTTACACGCTTTACTTTTCATGCCCACATACGCAGCACTTGCAGGGTCATTTCCCACTAAAATTACGGCTAAGCCCGGAGTGATTTTTTTATCATCTTGAAGTTTTTTGGCTTCAAGTTTGACCTCTTCTTTGATTTTTTGTGATAATGCTTTTCCATCAAGTATGTTCATAGCAGTTTAAACCTTATAATGTTTTTTAAGACGGATATGTTAGCCAAAAAGAAGTTATGAAAAGGTTAATTAAATTTTTTAGAAGTTATAATAACACATTACAAAAGATACCAAAGGCTTTCATGTTATTCAAACTGCTTTTACTCATAGCGTACACCTCTTTTATCCATGCCTATTCGGTTATTGATTATTCATTTATTACCAAATATGAATATGGGCAAATGTTGTATGAAAATCCTCGTGGAATTGGATGCAGTAAATGCCATGGTAACAATGCTCAAGGTTCGTTGATTGCTTCGTATAAAACTTCCAAAGGGGAAGAAAAACGCATATTTGCTCCCAAAATCAGTGACGTATCTTGGGAAAGATTCAAAACGGTTTTAAGTGCTAAAGAGAATAAATCGTCTGTTATGCCAACCTATTTTTTAACCAACGATGAGTTGATATCCATTCATTTTTATATTACGAATTTGAAAAAATAGTTTAACTTACAGTTCATCGTCATCGAGTTCTTCAATCAATTCAGTGGTGGTTTTATAACCATACAACGCGTAGAGTTCTTCTTCATTTGTTGCATCAATTAAATACGTTGTTGGAATATATCGTGGAATAAACTTTTCAGGATAAACGCTGTTGTCTTTATTGACACTCAAAAAAATATAATTTTTTTGAATAAATTCAATGGTTTTTTTGTGGCTTAATGTATTTTTCTTCATTTTATCACACCAAGGACAATAATCAGTATAAACAAACATCAAAAGAGGTTTGTTCTCTTTTTTGGCTACGGCAAGGGCTTGGTCGTAATTGGTGTACGTGATTAAATTTTGAGCCAAGACAAAATAAGAAAAACCAATCAGTGTGAAGAAGAGTTTAAACATTTAATTTCCTTTGTAAAATATGGGTAATTTACTCAAACTTTTATAAAAGAATGATAAAATTCATTATGAAAAAACGACTCTTATTTATCACTTTTTTATTCATAGGTTTAGGTACGATTATTTTAATTCGTGTGAATCATACCATTTTTTTGGATGAACAAAAATCAGTGTATGACAACATAAATAAAATGGTGCAATCAACGCTTAACAGCATTAAGCAAGATGCGTTGTCGTTCAGTTTGGCTGCAACGGCTTTTCCAACGCTTAAAGAAGCCATTGTTTCAAAAAATCAAAAAGCAGTGATGGAAATTTTAAGTGAGCTTAATGATAATTTGAATAAAAGTTTTAAAAATAACAATATACAAATACAGATTTTAACAAAAGAACAACTCTATTGTACCCATCAAAAAGAACACTTCTCTTTTGAGTCCTATCAACACTATTTTAATACCATTTATAAAGAGCTTGAACACAATAAAAGCTCCATTGTTCAAACCCATAACAGCATAAAAATCACTACGGCCATTGTGGAAAAAGGGGAAATTATTGCTTTTTTTGATATTCGTATTTTATACGATGTTTTGGTACAAAATATGCGAAAACACAAAATTGAGATTATCACGTTATTGGATAAACACGAAGTGCCCAATGTACCAAACCAACACCCCATAACCTTTAATGATGCGTATGTTATTGGCAATAACAATTACAATCAAACATTGCTTAACCAATTGACAACTCTTTTGCCCAATGCATTAAACGAGCTTTTTACGCATGAGTATTTGTATAAAAATGGTTTATTTTATGCTTTGTATGATATTAAAAACAGTAAAACCAACACAAAAAGTAAGTTTGTGGCCATTGTAAAAGAGGAGATTTTCGATGAAATTAATAACAAACAAGACTCTTTTTTGAAAAATATTGTCACGATTAACAACACCTCGGAAGATTTTTATAATTTTGTAAAACATAAAGATGAGAATATGTTTTTAAATATTGAAAAAGGGTACATCAAAAATTTAAAAGATGTGATTGATGAAAAAGATAAGTTGGAGTTTGAAGAGGTTGCCCGACAAAAGCTGCTGAATCTTTCCAAAGAAGAGTTGGTGGATTTTATTTTACAGCAATCCAAACACAGTGAAATTAAAGGGCAAATTCGATGAAAATTTTATTACTTGAAGATGAGTATAGTTTGAGAAAATCGGTCAAAGAGTTACTTGAAGATTGTGAATACTTGGTGTATGATTTTTCCAATGGAAAAGAGGCCCTCGATGCCATTTATGCCAACAGTTACGATTTGTTGTTATTGGATGTGAATGTTCCTGGAATGAACGGATTTGAATTGGCGCAACACGTACAAAAAAACAATATTGTGGTACCCATTATTTTTATGACTTCATTAACAGAGATTGATAATTTAGAACAAGGATATGAAAGAGGGTGTTGCGATTATGTTAAAAAACCTTTTGATTTAAGTGAGTTACGCCTTCGAGTTTCAACGGCATTACGAACATCAACGTTAAACTCTGTACAACACACGTTGCAACTTAAATTTGGATATGAGTACGATACAAAGAATTTTAAGCTTAAAAAAGAGAACGAAGAGGTGCAACTAAGTAAAACCGAGAAGATGATTTTGGAGCTTTTTATTAAAAATAAGAATCAAATCGTTACCCCTGAAATGATTACACAATATGTTTGGGATGATTATGTGGATCCGGCGAATGTACGAGTTCAAATTAATAATTTGCGTAAAAAGGTGGACAAAGAACTGATTGTCAATATTCGAGGCTTAGGATATAAACTTGACTCTTAAAATCAATGAACAGAAATTTGCGATTAAATATGCCGTATTTTATACGGCTGTTGTATTTGCTATTTTACTCTTTCCTTTTTTAATTTATGCAAACTATATGTACTCTTTAGAAGAGGCCAAAACAGAGATTGCGTTAAAAAAAATTGGGATTCAAATCATTAATGAAATGGAAAAGTATGATGAGACGACCAGTGAATATTTTAGTTTTCCTCGATTTAAAAAATTTAATGCAGGTCTTTATGATGTCAATTATAATCCTATTTTTACACTCATTAATGCCCAAAAAAAGTCCATTACCTATATGAATGAAGGGTATCATACACTCAATAATGACCGAGTTTATGTATTTGAATTTAAAAACAGTCGTTATTTTGGAGCAAAATATTTGGTGGTTTTAACCCAATTTGATACCTTTTCAATGTTTAAAAATATGATTATAGTGATGTTGTGTATTGTTAGTATCACCTTTTTATTGTCTTTTATTATTTTAAAAAACTTTGCAAAACCTTTTCAACAAATGAATGATGCTTTGGATAACTTTATTAAAGACTCCATGCACGAGATAAATACGCCTTTATCCATTATTAATATCAATGTAGATATGTACCAAGAAAAATTTGGAGCCAATCGCTATTTTTCACGGATTAAATCGGCTTCAAAAATTCTATCAAAACTCTATAACGATATGAACTACTTAATTAAAGAGCAAACCATCAACCGAAAAGCACAACGAAGAGCAATTGATTTTTCATCGTTTGTACGTAAATCGGTTGATTATTTTAAAGACATTGCTGAACTTAAAGGCATCACAATTATGCAATATATTCAAGACGATATCGTAATTGATTTTATCCCTGCAAAACTGCAAAAAATTGTGGACAATACCTTGTCTAATGCGATTAAATATGGAAAAGAAGAGCGTGAAGTGATTGTGGTTTTAGAAACAGTAGAAGAAAATATTATTTTAAGCATTGAAGATTTTGGTATTGGAATTAAAGAACCCAATAAGATATTTTCACGCTATTATAGAGAAGATGAAACCAAAGGAGGGTTTGGTATTGGGCTTAGTATTGTCAATAAAATTATTCACGATGAAAATATTAAAGTCAATGTCTATTCGCAACTGAATAAAGGAACAAAGTTTGAGTATATCTTTGCCTCTAAAGCTGAAAATTCTTAAACTATCTTTAAAGTAAATTTGAGTAAAATTCGCGACTTAAAACTAAAATAAGGAAAACATATGTTAGAGGGTATCGTAAGAGATAGTATGACAAAACAAGCTTCTAAAAGCTTAAGAAAAGAGGGTTACTTAATTGCTAACATCTATGGAAAAGGTGTAGAAAATATTCACGCTGCATTCAAAAGAAATGATTTTATTCGAACGGTTAAAAACAAAGAAGAAGTTGCTTTTGATGTAAAAGTAGATGGAAATGTGTTAAAAGTGGTTGTTCAAGAGTACCAAAAACATCCAGTAACATCGGATTTATTGCACGTTGATTTAATGATTGCACAACCAGGTGTACGAGCTACATATAAAGTGCCTGTTACAACAGAAGGAACTCCAAAAGGGTTAAAAAACAAAGGTTTATTTATCTACCATACTCCAAGAGTTGCAGTAAAATGTACCATTGAAAATTTACCAAAATCTTTCCACTTAGTTGTTGATGATTTAGATACAGGGGATAATATTCTTGTAAGAGATTTAGAAATGCCTGCTGGTGTTGAGTGTTTCTTAGACCCAAGAGTACCAATTGCAGGTGTAATTAAAGCAAAATAATGTTTTTGATTGCCGGATTAGGTAATATTGGTGAAAAATATTCACTGACACGACATAATGTTGGGTTTATGGTTGTCGATGGGGCAACTAAAACTCAACAACACTCTTCTTCTATTAGTAAAGCCAACTTTAATTCTGATGTCATAAAAACAGACCAAACCCTTTTTGCTAAGCCCAAAACATATATGAACAACTCAGGAATTGCTGTTCGAGCAATTAAAGAGTATTATAAAATTGAAAATAAAAATATCATTGTCATTCATGATGATTTGGATTTGCCTTTTGGTTGTGTAAAATTTAAAATCGGTGGTGGACACGGTGGACACAATGGATTACGCTCTATTGATGCACATATAGGAAATAACTACATTCGTGTGCGAATTGGCATAGGAAAACCTGCTGTTAAAGATGAGGTGGCAAATTATGTCTTATCGAACTTTTCAAAAGAAGAATTAAAACAACTTGAAGATATAATAACCCATACTTTAAATGCAATCAAAGCCATTGAAAATGGCATGTGCATAGATGAAGTTAAATCAAAATTTACCCTAAAGTAAGCCATTGAATTTACTGACCAAATATATATTAATTAAATATTTAAGAAATTTTATTATTGTTTTAGTCTCCTTAGAACTTTTTTTTGTAGGAATTGATTTTTTACAAAACTTCAAAGAGATCCCTGCTTCTGCAAACTTACAATTGCTTTATTTATTTTATAACTCATTTTTTACATTAACACTTACTTTACCTTTATCTTTGGTATTTGGATGGATTTTAACATTGATTTTGCTTATAAAAAACAATGAATTTGTTGCTTTTTTAAGTGTTGGAGTTCGTCCTAAAAATATTTATATTCCTGTTACTCTTAGTGCATTAATTATGTTATTATGCTTAATCGCACTGCAAGCTACTCCGTTGGCGTATTCTTACGAACAAAAAAGTAAAATTATGGATGGGGAGTATTTTACCAATACCAAATCCGATATTTTTCTTAAATACAACAATCATTTTGTCTATTTTAAACGATTTTTTCCTTTAGAAAAACGAGCGGAAGAGATACATATTTTTAAAATTGATGGCTACGATGTGGTGGAGAGTATTGTGGCTTCAAAAGCCTATTTCCAAAACAATCGTTGGTATGTTTTGGATGCTAAAATTACGAGTAAACCCAAATTGATTGATTGGGAAGTCTCAAAAGTAAGCGTAAAACAAGAACGATTTTTACACACACTTGAGGGGTTCAAACCTAAAATTCTTGACAATGTTTATGAAACCAAATCCAATTTTTCAATTATTGATGCTGTGTATGCCTTGGTTCTTTTAAAAGCGCAAAACATTAATACTGAGAGTATCAGAGCTTCATTGTATTACCAAGTATTTGTTCCTTTTTTTATTTTCCCCATTATATTGATTATTTTTGTCTCAACATCAATCAACAGTCGTTTTTTTAATATCGCACAATTTTCATCATTGACCATATTTTTTACACTTATTTTTTGGGGAATATTTTTTATGTTGCATAAATTTTCAAAAGGTGGGGTTGTAATGCCTGAAATTGCTATTTTGATTCCTTTGGGCTTATGGTTTATTGTGGGTTATTTTATCTTTAAAAATCGAATTAATCATTATTAGGAATTGTAAGGTATGAGCAAAGAAAAAGCGTATGGACTTTGTATTTATAAAATTAAAAATAAAAGCATAAAAATTTTATTGTGTAAATCCATTAACAGTAAAGAAAAATGGGGTTTTTTAAAAGGGATTGCTTTTAAATATGAACAACATAAGCGGTGTGCCCAAAGAGAGTTTTTTGAAGAGTCGAGTATTTTTATTCATCTTGATGCGTATGAAGAGTATTTTGAACAGATTAATCCCACTAAAGATGTCGGCATTTGGTTGGTCAACTATAATAATGTCGAAGAGATAGAAGATTACTTTTTTGATGATGTCTTAGGCAGTAATTTCTTATCCAAAGAGAACAGCAAAGTGAAGTTTTTTGACATCGATAATTTACCCAAAATTCGAGCTAAACAAGAAAAAATTGTAAAAGAGATTAGGGCTTTTTTGAGAAAAAAAAGTGAAAAGTGAAAAGTAACGAGTAACAAGAAAGTGTACTAAAACTCGTCACTTGTTACTCGTTACTTCTTACCTTTCACTAATTCAATAATTATTTTTTGCAAAATAAGTTTCAATCCCATTGGCTAATCCTTTTGCCAACTGCTTTTGATAGCGTGTTGTAAAAAGACGTTGAACCTCTTTAGGATGAGATATGTAGCCCAGTTCCACTAAAACAGAAGGCATTTGTGCTCCTACGAGTACCCAAAAAGGACCTTCTCTTACCCCACCATCAACCACATCTTTATAGAGTTGTCGAGCTTCATAGAGTAAGTTTTGCTGAATATCAATAGCAAGTTTATTGGAAGCCGTGATTTTACTTTGATTAAGTACGGTTAAAAAAGTCATTTGAGAGTTGTTATTCATTGAATTCATATCGGCTTTGTTCTCTAAAGCAGCTACTCTTTTAGCACGTTCACTTCGTGCAGGGCTTAAGAAAAAAGTTTCAATGCCTTGTAGGGTATGGGCTTTTGCTTTTCCAATGGCATTGACATGAATGGAGACAAAAATATCGGCATTTTTATCGTTACTGAGTTTGGTTCGGTCTTTTAATTCAACAAACTTATCACTCTTTCTTGTTAAATGAACTTCATAGCCTCTTTCTTTGAGTATGTCGTGCAAATATTTACTGACTTTAAAGACAACGACTTTTTCATAACGCTTGTTTTTTCCTACTGCACCAGCATCTTTTCCACCGTGGCCGGGGTCAATGACTATGGTTCGTTTTTTCTTTTGGAAAAAGTTTTTTTCTAAACTGCTGGAGAGTTTCTCTTTTAAATCCAAATCCAATATTTTGATAATAATTTGTCGTTTGTTGATGATATAAATGGTTTTTAAATTAAAATCATGTGCAATGCTGATTCGTAAAATATTGGGTTTAAACTGTCCTACGGTGATTTTTTTAATTTTATCTATGTGAAGTTTTGTTTCATACGCATGTTCAAATGCTCCATCAATATCAAAAACATCTTTATATAAGTTGCCAGAATGCAACTCAAAAAACTTAATGTCCTTTTGGGTAATATTTTTGTTAAAATCAATAATAATAGAATTTTCATCGGTTCGAACAGAGGCAATAGAGGAAGAAGCGGTGTTTTGAGAATGTTTCAAAGAAGCAGGAGACGATTTTTTTTCAACAGCAACAGCGTTTGACGTGACTGCTTTTTTGTTTTTTTCTTGTTTGAGTTTGGCTAACTCTTCTTTATACTTTTTTGTATTTTCGCCAATTTTAGAGCCGGTTGCAATAAGCTCTTCTAAGTGTTTAATCTCTTCTTCTTTATCGCTTTTTAATACGGCTTTTAAATACTCAATCTTTAAATTGCCGTAGTGAGATTTCAATTCACTGATTGTAGCCGCATTCAAAGAAAAAAAGATTAAAAAAATAAGAACGAAAACTCTTGAAACAATAATTTTACTCTCCTTGAGTGAGTTTTTCCATTAACTCTTTGACGCTGATAATCTTATTTAAACGATAACCTGTAGCCCCTGTAAAGAAAAGACCTGTTTCAACATCTCCTTCGTATGCTGCACTTAATCGATCCGCAATACAATATCCAACTAACTTTGCCTCTTCTCCCTTGTTACAAGGCGCAACACAATTAGAGATACATGCCACTTTGGGAGCTTCATTTTTTTCAATTAAATCTTGTAAATTGGTATGAACACCCCGTGCAGGTAACCCAACGGGTGATTTAAGCAATTTAATATCTTCTTCTTTAGCATCAAGCAATACTTTTTTTAAATTGGCATGAGCATCACACTCAAAAGTTCCTATAAAGCGTGTTGCCATTTGAACACCTGCGCATCCCATGGCCAAAAACTTATCGATATCTTTTTTATCCCAAATACCTCCTGCGGCAATCACAGGGATATTACCCCATTGTTTAACTTCTTCAAGAACAGGAGGAACGATATTTTCCAATTGAAACTCTTCTTTAAAACAATCGTCATACGAAAAACCTTGGTGTCCACCACTTAACGGACCTTCAACGATAATAGCATCAGGCAGTTTGTTATAACGTTTCCATTTTTTACAAATAAGTTTAAGCGCTCTGGCACTTGATACAATAGGAATAAGTGCAACATCAGGATACTCTTTGGTAAATTCTGGCATATTCGTAGGAATACCCGCCCCTGTAATAATGATATTAATACCCGCTTCACATGCATCTTGAACAATTCGACCATAATCATTACAGGCATACAAAATATTGGCAGCCAATGGCGCTTCACCACAAATCTTTCGTGCATTTTTCACAATTTCAAAAAGGGCGTCTCTGGAGTAAAAATTAATCGCATCTACAGGCTTGTCTCGGGCGAGTTTTTTAGCAAACTCTTTGTTTTGATAATAACCTGTACCCACAGCACTGATTACGCCTAAACCACCCTCTAAGCTGACACTGCCTGCGAGTTTGTCCCAACTAATACCAACACCCATTCCACCTTGAATAATGGGATGTTTAATTTCATATTTACCTATTTTCAATTGTTGCCCTTTACAATAACTTTTGCAAAACTTTTTTTACCTTTTTGTAAAATATATTCACCTTGCGTTAAATTCATTTTTTCATCGGTTATTTTTTCTTGATTGATTTTTACTGCCCCTGCTAAGATATCTCTTCTGGCTTGCGATGTTGAGCTCTCAATTCCTGTATCCACAAGAACTTGACATATCCAACTGTTGTTTTCAACTTCGTAAGCTTCGATGTTGCTGGGTATCTCTTTATGGGCAAAAATCTTTTTAAACTCTTCACAAGCGGTTTGTCCTGCACCTTTTCCATGGTATCTGTCTACTAATTCTATCGCCAAGTCGTCTTTAACGTGTTTGGGATGAATGGTACCGTTTTGTACCCCTTGTTTTAGGTTCTCAATCTCTTGCAGTGTTCGAGTTGAAAGCAGTTCATAATATCGCCACATCAAATCATCACTGATGGATAACACTTTACCAAACATATCATTAGCATTATCTGTAACACCAATATAATTTCCCAAAGATTTGCTCATTTTTTGAACGCCATCAAGCCCTTCTAAAATAGGCATCATTAAAACCGCTTGTTGTTTGTTACAGTTATATGCTTTTTGCAAAGTTCGTCCCATAAGCAAGTTAAATTTTTGGTCCGTTCCGCCAATTTCAATGTCCGATTTTAAATGCACCGAGTCATACCCTTGAAGCAAAGGATAAGTAAATTCACTGACGGCAATAGGAGTATTCGCCGCATATCGTTTGGCAAAATCGTCTCGTTCTAGCATTCGGGCTACGGTTAAGTTTGATGCTAAGGCAATTAAGCCACCTGCACCTAATTCATTGAGCCATTGTGAATTAAATACCACTTCTGTTTTATTTTCATCCAAAATTTTAAAGACTTGCTCTTTATAGCTTTGGGCATTTTGAAGCACTTGTTTTTTGGTCAAAATTTTTCTGGTTTCACTTTTTCCTGTGGGGTCACCAATACTGGCGGTAAAATCACCAATTAAAAATTGAACAATGCCTCCAAATTTTTGAAAGGTTGCCAGTTTTTGTAAAAGAACGGTGTGTCCTAAGTGTAAATCGGGAGCTGTTGGGTCAAACCCTGCTTTGATATAGTAATGAGTGCCATGTTCATAAAAATCTTTTAGTAGTTTAATTATGGCTTCTTCATCAATGATTTCAAAGCTTCCTCGTTTTATTTCTGCTAAAGCAGTGTTGATTTGTTTTTCCATATAATCCTCAAAAAATATTATTTATAGGCATCTTTTTTTGAAAAAAAGTCAATGACTTTAACTTTCTTTTGAATGAGTTTTTTGACCTCTTCAAGATTGCCGTTATTGATTTCAAACTCTATATCACAATATTGTACATAGGAGTGTTTTTCTCTTCCATACTCTACGCCCAATATGTAAATCTCATATTGTGCCATATATGAAAGCAGTTTTGCTAATTCGCCTCGTGTATTGGGTAAACTGACCACCATTTTATATTGATAAATGGTATCTTTAATCCAAGAACAAAACAGCATAGGATGATCTGTTTTAATTTTTGCGTAAGCTTTATCACACATCTGATGGTGAATTATGGCTTTATTGCCCTCTTTAAACGCCACAATATCATCACCAAATTTTGGGTGACAACAATGGTCAAATAATACTGAATTTATACTAAAATTTGAATATATTAAGATATTGTCAAATTTATACTCTTTGAGTTTACGGTTAATTAACGTCAATCGTGCAACAAAACTTTTGGTTTTTGAGATATTCGTTTCAATACGTTTTTTAATGTGTTTTAAATAATCAATCGTTGAAGGAA
Source organism: Epsilonproteobacteria bacterium UBA4036 (assembly GCA_002382325.1). GTDB lineage: Bacteria > Campylobacterota > Campylobacteria > Campylobacterales > Arcobacteraceae > Marinarcus. Next base: position 13,075 of record DGAG01000010.1, on the reverse strand, counting down.
CTTTATGCAACGATTTTTGTGGAAACTCTTCTGTAATATGTTTGGCGTATCGTGAAAAAAGGGTATCTATAATATTTTTACCGTACAATTCATTGATCTCTTTTTGTCGATGAGAGCATAAAAGTTTGATGTGTTTTTTGGCTCGACTGGTTTTGACCATATCCAACCAAGAACAACGAGCAATCGCATAAGGAGCGGTTTTAATACTGACAATATCGGAGCTTTTTAATTCAGTCAAAAGAGGTTTTTTGACTTTATTAATAAAACATTCAATGGCATTGCTTCCCACATCAGAGTGTATCGCAAAAGCAAAATCGTATGCCGTTGCTCCTCTTGGAAGAGTATATATATCACCTTTGGGAGAGTAAACAACAATATCCTCTGAGTATAAGTCTTGTTTGGTATCGTTGTAAAACTCTTCAATGTTTTGATTGGAAAATTCCAATGATTTCAGCCAATTTAAATTGGGAGATTGCCCCACGCCATTTTTGTATTTCCAATGGGCAGCAATACCAAATTCTGCCACTTTGTGCATATTAAACGTACGTATTTGCACTTCATAAATTTTTGAATTGTAAAATACCGTGGTATGTATCGTTTGGTAACCATTTTCCTTAGGTGTGGCAATATAGTCTTTAAAACGTGCGATTAAGGGTTTATATTCTAAATGCATAACTCCTAAAACTTTATAGCAATCAATATCATCGTCCACTAAAATACGAATGGCTAAAAGATCCAATACTTCATCAATATTGACTCCTTTACGTTGCATTTTCATATAAATTGAGTAATAGTGTTTGACTCGAGAGATGATTTTTATTTTGCTGGGGTCAAAGCCATTTTTTTCCAACAAGCTTGTTGTATTGGAGATAAATTTGTTAAAAGTGAGTTGAATTTTATGTTGATGCTCTTTAATAAAAGTGTCAATCTTTTCATACTCTTTGGGATATACATAAAAAAAGGATAAATCTTCTAACGCATTTTTAAGGGCTGAAATTCCCAGTCGATGAGCTATAGGAACATATACAACCAAAGTTTCTTCGGCGATGCGTACTTGTTTTTCTTTAGGAAGAGCATTGAGTGTAAGCATATTGTGCAATCTATCACACAATTTAACAATTAATACTCGTACATCATCAATGGAGGCAATTAACATTTTTCTAAAAGTTAATGCAGAAGAGATCAGTTTGGTGTTATTGCTGTTTGCAGGGGCGAGTTCATGTTCTCTGATTTCCACAATTTTAGTTAAACCATCGACCATATGAGCAATATCTTCACCCCAAGTCTCTTTGACAAATCCTAAGGTATAAGGAGTGTCTTCAACCACATCGTGTAACAAGGCTGTTGCTACAACGGCTTCATCTTGACTAAAATGGGCTGTAATGGTAGCAACTAAAAGAGGGTGAACAATATACGGTTCTCCACTTTTTCTGTGTTGTCCTTCATGGGCTTTAATACAAAAATCAATGATTTCATACAGTTTTGGGGTTAAGGTTATTTGGGACTGTAACTCTTCTAAAGCTCTTTCAATTGTTGTAATTGATTGCAGTTTTTTTAAAAATGGATCCATAGGGTGTCAACGAAGTCATAAAAAAGAAGGCAGTGCCTCCTTTTTTATTTTTTGTTTACGATACTTTCAATAACAAGTAATCCACTTGCAATTTCATCAATCGCAATATCGGTGTATTTCATATTTTGTGTATTTTTTTCTAACAAAGGTTTGGCACCTTTGCTTAGTTCATCGGCTCTTTGACCTACTGCTACAGATAAAATATAACGATCATTATTCACTTTTTCTAACGCTTTTGACATTCTTTCTTCTAATCTCATGTGTTCCTCTTTACTAATTTATTTAACAATTGAGCATTTACTGAAATCACCGTTAATGATTTTTAATAAATTGCCTTTTTCATTCATATTGGCAACTACGATTGGCAACTTGTTGTCTTTTGCCAAGGCAATAGCCGTATCGTCCATGACTTTAATATGATCTTCTAATGCTTGATCATACGTAATGGTTTCTAATTTGATGGCATCATCATATTTCATTGGGTCTTTATCGTAAATGCCATCCACTTTAGTGGCTTTAATTAACATCGCTGCATCAATTTCAGTTGCACGCAATGTTGCGGCTGTGTCGGTTGTAAAATAAGGGTTCCCTGTCCCTGCACTGAAAATTACCACTCGTCCCTTTTCAAGGTGTCGTCGTGCTTTTTTTACAATAAAGGGTTCAGCAATTTGCTCCATTTTAATCGCCGTTTGCAATCGTGCATTTAAGCCTTTGTGTTCCAATGCCTCTTGCATAGCAATACCATTAACAACGGTTGCTAACATTCCCATATAATCAGCACTTGTTCTTTTTATTACGCCATCAGCTGCGGCTGTTACGCCTCGAATAATGTTTCCACCACCAATAACAATGCCTACTTCAATATTGTTATCGACCAGTTCTTTAATCTCCTCAGCGATGTAGTCTAAAATTTGAGTATCAATACCATAACCTTCTTCGCCCGCTAATGCCTCACCAGAAAATTTAACAAGTACTCTTTTGTTCATTGATATCCTTTGGTCTATTTGGTATATATTGTGCGATTTTATCTAAATATTGATTAACAAATACTTACAGAAATAACTAACTTAAAGCCCATTCATAAAAAGGACGTACTTCAACTTTAATAGAATCAACAAAAAAGGTTTGAGTGTTGGCAATCGTAACAATAAAAACCTCTTTGATTTCACTCTCTTTGGCATGCAGTCTTACGCGTTTTTTAATCGCATCAATTTGTATGTCATTAAAAAAAGGAATTGAAAAAATAGCACTTTTTTTAGATTTTATGTAAAAATCAATAAAATCCAAATAATAAATCTCTTTGTACTTATGACACAGCTCTAAAAAAACCATATTGGTAAACTCATGTTTAAATTTTTTGGTGTGAGAAATGGCACCCAAAAATCCATGATTGTAACAATACAATTTTTTGACCGCTTTGGGTTGATTGTATTTTTCAATAAAATAAATCAATCGATTCTCTTCATAGGTTTTGCATAAAGCATAAAAACTGTCTTTGGAGATTTTGATGCTGTTTTTGAGTACAAGAAAGAGTTGATTGAGTGATTTTTTTTCATCAATGGCATCAAACAAAATGCGTAAAATCTCCAAATGAGAAGCGTTACAAGCAAATGTTTTTAAAATATCTTGAAGATGTTTGATTTTTTTGCTTTCATCAATGGATAAGATTTCAGGCAAATTGCCGTATTTAAAAAAATGGTTAAATGAGTGGATGATATTTTGGTGTTTATTATCATGCAGTAAAAATTCTTCAAAATCTAACGCATTGAGCCATACGTTTTTAAAGCCCTTTAAATTTTTAATAACAGAAGTGGTAATAATCACCGAATCAATTAATGGAAACTCAAAATCAAATTCATAATTTTCCAAGACCAAAACTTTGATGGGATGTTGTTTGATAAAGACCTTTAAGTTTTTTGCAATCTCTTCTTTGTTGTTACGCAAATCATTTAAATCCAAATACAAATAGTGTTCACTTTTAAAGTTGGATAAATAATCGTAAATCAGATAACTTTTCCCACTTCTTAAAGGACCACTTAAAATGGTTTTGGGATGAGTGATTCGAGTTTTTCGCTCTAAAAAGTTTATCTTATTAAATTCAATTTCATAACACGCTTCTAATGTTTTCATCTGTTTTTGGCTAATTTTACGGCTTCTTTGACAGCATTTAAATAACTTTTTGCATGGGCTTTGTGTTTATACGCAATATCAAATGCGGTACCATGATCTACCGAGGTGCGAATAATAGGCAAATTCAAACTGATATTAATGCTTTCCTCAAAGTAGATTGTTTTTAGAGGAATTAATCCTTGGTCATGGTACATCGCAATAAAATATTTGTAATTTTTTCTTGAATGTGGTGTAAACGCAGTATCCGGAACCAAAGGTTGGGTAAATATCTCTTTATTGAGTTTGGCGTTGACTGCTTTAATGGCTTTTTTGATTTTTTTTTCTTCATTGCCTAAAACCCCATTATCACTGGCATGGGGATTTAGCCCTAAAACGGCAACCGTTTTTTTGGGTTTGACACAAGAGTAAAAGTCCAACAAAAAAGTGATAAGTTTTTCAGTTTTAACCAGTTTGGGCACATTTTTTAATGCCGTATGCTCTGTAAACAGTGCCACAAACATCTCTTTACATCCCAACATCATAATGGCATCTTTTTTAAAATATTCTCGCAAAAGCTCGGTGTGTCCTTTGTACTTGATATTGGCTTTACTCCAAGACTCTTTGTTAATGGGTAAAGTTACAACGGCTTTTGCTTTTTTTTCTTGGGTGAGTTTAATGGCATCTAAAAATGAGTTAAACGAATACTCTCCACTTTTGGCACACACTTTGCTGGGACGAACTCTAAAAATCCCTTGTGTTTCATGCAGTTTAAAATCATGGGGAATTTTAACATTAAGTAAATTGGCAGCTTGTTGAAGTAACGAAGCGTTGATACAATACAAAGGATTAGCCCATTTTTTGATTTTTTCATGATTGAGTAAGGCTAATTCAATGCCCACACCATTTAAATCACCTATACTAATTGCAATAGTAGGTTTGCTTGGTAGGTTGGGTTTCATTATTTTTCTTGTACCAAGGTTTTCATACTAACAATGGCTTCTTTTAACCCTGTAAAGACCGAACGTGCAATAATGCTTTGCCCAATATTAAGCTCACTGATGGCTTTAATGGAGGCAATGGGTTTTACGTTTTGATAATTTAACCCATGTCCTGCTGCAACCTTTAAGCCCAATTTTTTTGCCTCTTTTGAAGAGGTTTTAAGAGTATTAAGACTGATTTTAAGTAACTCTTTAAGTTCTGCTTTACTTAACTCAAGTTCTTTAATGCTGTGAGCACTGTTGTTTAAATTTAAGTTTAACATGGCGTAAATATTGGCATAACTGCCTGTGTGTAGCTCAATCCACTCAACCTCTAACTCTTTAGATAAGCCAATGGCTTCTTTATACGGGTCAATAAATAAAGAGACTTCGATTTCATGGTCGTGCAATTTTTGAACCACTTTTTTGATTTTATCAAAATTATTTTTTACATCCAATCCACCTTCGGTGGTCACTTCATCTCTGTTTTCAGGTACAAGGGTTGCTCGCATAGGTTTTAGTTGGCACACAATATCAATAATATCATCGTTAATTGAACACTCTAAATTGACAGGTAAAGGACTTAATTGAATAATGTTTTTGGCATCAGTGTCATTGATGTGTCGTCGGTCTTCTCGTAAGTGAATCGTAATTTGATCCGCACCAGAAAGTTTACAAATGCCCAACGCGTCTATGGGATTGGGGTCATTAATTTTACGAGCTTCTCTTAACACCGCAATATGGTCAATATTTACACCTAATAACATACAAAATCCTTTAAAACTCTTTTCGTTATAATATCCAAAGTTTTATAAAATAAATAAAGAAGAGTTCTCTTTGAAAACAAAAACCAAAAAAATCCTTGTCTATACATTGACATTATTAGCAAGTATTGCTGCACTCGTGATGCTTTATGTTTTTTTCCCAAAATCTTTGGAGAGTATTGATAATCGATTTCGAGATTATATGTTTATTTTAAGAGGAGAAATTCCTCAAAATAACCAAGTGGTAATTGTCGATATTGATGAAAAATCTTTAAAACAAATAGGGCAGTGGCCTTGGAGTCGAGATGTGTTATCGACTCTTTTAGAGAATTTAACCAAAGCCGGTGTGGGCATTATTGGATTTGACATTGTGTTTGCCGAAGAGGACAGAACTTCACCTCATAAAATTTTAAATCAATTTGATATTCAAAAAAAGAATATACCCAATTACGATGAACAATTTGCCCAAACCATTGCCCATACTCCTACGATTTTGGGCTATCAATTTCAATTAAATGAGACCGAATTTTTAGAGAACAGAACACCTCAAATTCCTGCCATATTTGTTGAAAAAAATCGCAATTTAAATCAAGATTATGTCATCAATGCCAAAGGAACCATCTTAAATATTCCTTTGGTACAAGAGAACTCTTATTCGAGTGGCTTTTTTAATAACGTCCCGGATGAATCGGGTATTATTCGTTCCGTACCTTTAATCATTCGTTACAATGAACAACTCTATCCTTCTTTGGCATTTGAACTTTTAAGAGCCGCCTTGGGAGTGAAAAAAGTGGTGGTCAATTACAATGATTTGGGTGTACAAGATGTCTCTTTGGGGGATATTACCATTCCCACCGATCGATACGGAAGAGTCATTGTCAATTATCGAGGCAAAGAGAGAACCTTTAAGTACCTTTCGGCTTCTACTGTTATAAATAATGAGTTTGAAGCCAGTGAGGTTGAGGGAAAAGTGGTTTTAATTGGTACGAGTGCGGCAGGATTGTTTGATTTACGTGCAACGCCTTTTGAATCGGTTTTTCCAGGAGTAGAAGTACACGCCAATGTCATTGACAATATTTTACAAGGGGATTTTTTGTACAAACCCTCTTGGGCAGATGGTGCGAATGTGGTGCATATGGTGTTGTTGGCTATTGTGGTCTTTTTTATTATGATTTATTTGAATATCTATCTGCTTCCTTTGGCTTTTGGGGCATTTTTGTTTGCAGATGTTTACTTGATTTATTATTTGCTCTTTAGTGATGGCATAATTTTAAATATATTTTTCCCTCTATTGACTATTGTGGTCATAGGAGCTGTGGCAATTTTAGTCAATTACTTTTTTGAAATACGACAAAGTAATGTGATTAAAAATAAGTTTGCTTCTAAAGTCTCTGCAAAAGTTATGGAAGATTTACTTAAAAATGAAGATAACACTTTACATGGGCAATCCAAAGAGGTGACCGTGTTTTTCTCTGATGTCAGAGGCTTTACCAATATTTCAGAAGCCATGCCTAATGCCAAAGCGTTAATTGAGTATTTAAATGAGTATATGGAACCCATGAGTGATATTATCATGCAAAATGAAGGTACGATTGATAAGTTTATCGGCGATGCCATTATGGCGTACTGGAACGCCCCAAGTGATGTAAAAAATCATCAAGATAAGGCCGTAAAAGCTTCATTGGAACAAATCAGCTATTTAAAAATCCTTAATGAAAAACTTCAAAAAGAGAACAAACCGCTTATTGATATTGGCATTGGGTTAAATTGTGGTGTGGCAGTTGTGGGTGAAATGGGAAGCAGTGGACGAAGCGATTATACGGTTATTGGTGACCCCATTAACTTAGGGGCACGATTGGAATCGTTGTGTAAGTTTTATGACTCTAAACTCAATATCTCAAACTTTATGAAAGAGAATTTAAAAGAGACGTATATTTTTCGATTTTTGGATTTAGTTAAAGTCAAAGGCAAAACAGAACCTGTGGAGATTTGGCAAGTGTTGGGTTTTGGAACGGCAGAAGCCCAATTAAAAGAGGAGTTAGATGCTTATCATCATGCCATTGAATGGTATAAAACTTCACACTTTGAAAAAGCGTTGGAAGCGTTTAAACGTCTTGAGAGTAATCCTTTAAAAACCAATAAAAATATTTATAAGATGTATATTCAAAGGTGCGAACACTATATTCAAACTCCACCATTTGATTTTGATGGGGTGTTTGAGCATACGAGTAAAGGATAGTTTGGGGTGAAAAGTAAGAAGTGAGTGGTGAATGGTGATTAGTTGATGGTTGATGGGAAGAAGCTAAAAAACTTATTGTTTTTTAGCTTTGAAGACACCTGAATAGGTATAATTTCCATCATTTAAGTTAAAGTTTCCTCCTACTGAGTTGGCATTGCTTCCATAAAAACTTCCATTTCCACTTCCACTTCCTGCATCAGGAGTAAAGGTAAATCCGCTGGAAGTAAGAGTCCCTGAAACATCTTCATCATAGCTTCCATTGGCTAAATTAAAGTTTCCTGTCAACGATTGTGCTCCAAAATTGATATCAAAAGTAACAGAAGAGTCAGATGCGTCAAATGTTCCCATGCTTGATTTTCCAAGAGCATAACCACTATATTCTGCCGTAGCTTCTTCAGAAATTAATTTCTGAACCTCAGAAGCAGCTGTTTGATTTCCTATAAGCCAATATCCTTCTAAAGAGTGTTCTTCATAATTAATATCTGTAAAAGAGACATTCCAATTTCCCCATTGAATATCATCATTGGTATCAAAAACTAAGTTCATTTGTCCATCTTTACTGTCTTCGACTGAGGAATACTCTTTTGAAATAAAACTATCTAAAAAATTTCCCAAATTTTGAGTACCAATAGTAGATAAAGTTCCTGAATATGAGCCATCATTAGAATAGTTTGAAAGAATATTATCTAATTGGAAGTTTAAGCGACGACTCGTACCGCTTTCAAAAAGCATTTCTCCATTAGTTCCTGAGTTTAAAATACTTGAACTAAAAATATCACTGCCAGATTCTCCCATAAGAACAGAATATGTTTTCATAGTAGTTGACGAAGAATTGTCTTGCTTTGCATCTTCTATTTTGTCATATGTTGATGTGTCGTTGAGTGTTGCGTGAAGTTTATTTATATTTACTATTTCGATAAAAAAATCTTCTTCATTTTCAATAGGTTGCAGGAAGTCAACTTGGTTTATAGTCACACCAAAATTTTCTAGGGCTTCTTCTTTTTCTTCATCATTTAAAAATTTGGTGTTGGTATCGGTTGTATTAATGGTTTGCGCGTCAAACTCTTGAACAACAGCAGGTTCACCTTCTCGTATTTGTACAAATTGTCCGGCTTGTAGCGTAATGGTTTCACCTGTTAATAATGAAACAATTTCAATTTCTCCTTCGGTACAAAAAATGGTGTCGCCTTGTATTTGAACGTTGCTTAAAATTTGAGTACCACGAATCCCAATTGAAGAGGATTTTGAATTCAATTTAAATTTTTCAGGAGCCACTTTCCCAATTTTGCCGGTGATGGTTCTAAACGTACCTTGTACTAAACCTAAGTTGGCGCTGTATTGTTGGTTGGCTTCATCAAAAATATAGTCATTGATTTTAAATTCAGAATTTTTCCCAATGGTTACAATGGTTTCATCTTTGAAAATAATTTGAATTTTGGTATTGTTTTTGGTTTGGATAACATCATCTTTTAAAAGTTCATTTCCCACAGTCAAAGTGATGGTATTATTGTCTCTTAAAACGGTTGCTTCGCCATTCATTGCAACAATTTTTGCAACGTTGGCAAAAAGTAAAAGATTGAAAGTCAGTAAGAGTAGAACGATTTTTTTCATAATTTAAATCTCCAAGTATAATTAAGCATCACGCTGTTTTTGTCATATTCATAGGCCGCTTGATTGGAATCATTATCCGTATGTGTGTAAGAGAGGGTTACAAAATCTTTTTTGTTGATGATTTTGGTCAAACCCAAATAAAGATTACGATTAATGTCTTCTCTTGTATTGTTAAAAAAGAGGTCATCATCGACATAATCAATTTGTCGATATTGATATTGGGCATTTAAAATAAGAGTTGACTCTATGTCATAACGGTATGAAAAACTGTTTTCGATAATGTGTTTGTCCACATCGGTACGTGTACCTCTTTTCTTGTCATCTTCTTCAAAATTAATTGTATAGGTGAATTTTTTGTACTCCAAAGAAAATCCACCCCCTTTTTTGATGTAATCTTTGTATTCATTAACATTATCATCGTGAATAACTTGTTTATAGTTGGCAAAGGCACTAAAAATCGTATCTTTGTCGATAAGTTTTTTGTACATGGGCATCAAAGAGTATGCCATAAAGTCATTGTGATCTCCGGGTAAAATTTTGTCAATGCCCAGTTGCAACGAGTACTCCTCTTTATTTTTGACATTGTTGTAATACAGTGTTGGTTTATACGAGTAAAAATTAAAATTGTATTTGTTGTTTTCGGTTTGATTTTTATAATAGATAAATCCCGTGTGTTTGACTATAAAAGGAGAATCTTTGTGTAAAGTATGAATATGATTGAGTTGCAATGACGTGAAATAGGCTGTACTGGATTGCGGTTTTTCCCCATTAACCGCTAAGTTAAAAAAGCCCGGTAAGTTATAGGTGCTTGAATCAATTCCGCTGTTGATATTATCATCATAGATATACCCAAAACTCAACGCCAAAAAGGTTGACCCGATGGTATTGGCATTATCTATTTGTTCAAGATATTTGTTGATATTGGCACGCACATTTTCAGGAATAGGGTATTGAGCTACTTTGAGAAACTCTTTTTTAGCCTCTTCTTTAAATCCCAAAAGAAAAAGTACTCGCGCATACTCCAGTCGTGCTCGATGAAATTCAGGTTTGACAATTAACACTCTCTCAAATGCAGCAGTCGCATCGTCATACAATTTAAGCGACATCGCACTCATTGCCAAGTAATAATTGATTTCAACATTATCACTGTATTGCAAAAAGAGTTTTTTAAACTGATTATATGAGGTGGTGTAATTGCCAAGCTTATATTGTGAAAGAGCAAGAATATAATCATTGGAGGTTAAAACAGACGTGGGGCTATTTGAAAAGGTCTCCTCTAAAGAGGACTTTTCATCTAAATTATTGGCATAAACATTTAAGAGCAACAAGCTCAGTAGAAGAATTTTCTTACACATATTTTTCCTAGTATTTTAAGTGTTTTTAAAGAGTTGTGTCATTGTGACATATTTTTGTTAAAAAAATAATTAACAGAGTTTTTTTATTCTTAAAAAGAGTATTCAAAGAGAATTGAGTGTAAGAGTTTCTCTTACACTAAATCGTTGAGCGTAGCAATATTGGCTGCAAGTTTATTGTGAACTTCTAAATATTCCAATTCAGGAATGGAATCCGCAACCACACCTGCTCCTGCTTGGAAGATGACTTTATCTTTGGTTAGCATGGTGGTACGAATGGTAATGGCACTGTCCATATTGCCATCAAATCCAAAGTACGCAATGCTTCCAGAGTAAAAGTTTCGTTTGATGCCTTCAAATTGGGCAATGAGTTGCATGGCTCTGATTTTGGGCGCACCTGTCATGGTTCCTGCTGTAAAAGTTGCAGCAAACAAATCAAACATATCGTACTTTTCATCAATGATGGCTTCCACATCTGAAACAATGTGCATGACGTGAGAATATCTTTCAATTCGCATTAAGTCCGTTACTTTTACGGTTCCTGCATGAGCTACTCTTCCTACATCATTGCGTCCTAAATCAATAAGCATAATGTGTTCGGCTCTCTCTTTGGGGTCATTGATAAGCTCTTCTTCCATTTCCAAATCTTTATCAAGGGTTTTTCCTCGTTTTCTTGTCCCTGCAATGGGTCGAAGTAAAATATGACCATCAACTAATCGAACCATAACCTCAGGTGAACTGCCTGCAATGGAAAAATCTTCAAACTCCAATAAAAAAAGATACGGACTGGGATTTTTACTTCGTAAAGCTCGGTAAAAACTAAAATGATCCACAATGGCTTTTTGCGTAAATCGATTGGACATTAAAATTTGAAAAACATCACCGCTTTTAATCATCTCTTTGGATTTTGCGACCATTTCAAAGAATTGTTCTTTGGTGTAGTTGAATTTTCCTTCGTCTAAAAGTTCAGCTTTTTTTAATGGAATAAACTCATAACAAGACATCAAACTTTTTTTAATGGTAGGAATTTTTTCGTTAAACTCTTTAAGAGTGGTGACCATAACCAGTTTTGATGTTTTGTGTGAAAATCCCAAAATCATTTTGGGGCGAATTAAATCCAAATCAGGAATATTTAAATCATCTTGAAGGAGATTCATATACGGTTTTAAACTGGGTTCAAACTCTTTTCCTATATCGTATCCCACGTTTCCAATAAAACCATCAATCAGCCCAATGCCCAACTCCAAAGCTTTTTGTTTGTAAAAGGCTTTGTCAAAATTTTTGTAATATTTTTGCAAAAATTTCAAGGGATTGGCATCGACTTCTTGAGTTTGGTTGTGTTCATTTCTGAAAAATGTTTTTCCTTTTTCGTGCCACACTCGCTCTTTATCGCCAATTAAAATATAAGAGTAGTTCCCATCGCTTGAGTTGATGGTACTTTCAAACAAAAAAGTGATTTCAGAAGAAAACAACTCTTTAATTTTGGCGTAAATGGATACGGGCGTAAACTGGTCTAAAAACAGTTCTTCAGAATAAATTGTCATTGAAAACCTTATTAAATTTCTAAAATATAAGCACCAGAGGCACCCAGTGTAGTTCGAACACTGTTTAAATTTTCTTGAGCTTGAGTTCGACTGCTGTAAGGTCCTACTAAAACTTTAATCAACTCTTTGCCTTGTACGTTCATTTTATGAAGTTTAAAATTGTACCCTTTTGAGGTTATCTCAGAGAGGTATTTATCTGAAGGTGTTTTTGAAAAAGCACCTATTTGGATATAAACCCCTTTGGTTGTGGCTGTTGAAGGAGAAGTTTTAACAGGTACAGGTTCTTTTTTGACCACAGGTTTCGCCATAGGAGTTTCTGTTTTTACGGGTTCAACCACAGGCTCTTCTTTGACAATATTTAAAGGGTTAGGTTGTTGTTCTTCTTGAGCAGGTAAGGCTTCTTCTTGTTCTTGAAGTTGTTTTAAATCTTCTTGCGTCTCTTTGGGAACTTCTACAACACTGTTTTCATTGACTTTTTTGAGTTTATCGTTAAGAATTTGTTGATACTCTTGTTGGATTTTTTCATCGTTTAAGGCTTTATCTTGTTCCAAGGTTGATTGCTCTTGAAATTTAACGTCATTGGCTCCATCACTGGTAATTAATCGAATAATAACAATGGTAATCACAAAAAGTAAAACCAATGCAACACCTAAAATAATGTATTTTTTCTTATTCTCTTTTGAATCATTTTTTGCTGAGTTTTGCAATAATATATCCCCTAATTCATTATCATCATAAGGTTGTTCGTTATTGACATACTCTTTATATGGGTTCGATGCACTGTTTTGTTGTCGTAAATTCTCAAACTCATTTAACTTTTGTTTGAGTGTCTCTTCTTCTTGTTTCACTTTTACATTTTTTAAAAACTCATCACCTTTTATTTCCATAATAAACCCCTTTTGTTAAGTA